>NZ_JAGIOP010000001.1:0-1200000 GCF_017876775.1 Mycolicibacterium lutetiense
GGTCCACGCTGCTGGACGTCGAGGTGCCTTCATCCGACGGTGGCGCGTCGCTGGTGCTGGAAGCATTGCGCGAAGAATGAGCGTCGCCGGCGGGTCTATATCCCGGCCTCGACCGTCAAGGCCGTTGAACTCTACCGCGGCACAGAACGCAATCCCTTGTCCGCAAGGCTCAGAATGCTCTGCGGCGGAATGCTGCCGACACTGGCAGTCGTCACACATGTTGACCCGGCGGCAGGCAAGCTCACCTACCGGTACAAAGGGATCGATAAGCGCGATGAGTTCGCTGCGATCCCTCCCGACGTGCGCCGTCTCTTGGTCAGAATCGACGAGGCTGGCTCCATCGAGCCCATGTCGCTCTTTGTGGGCAAGGGCAGGCCGCCCGCCGTCACAGCGACGCTGGCATCAGTCCTTCCAGGACGCCAACAACCGCCTCGCCGCCTTCGGCAGCGCCACGCCCACCATGCCCCCGGCCGTCACACCCCATGACCTGAGACACACATTCGCCGTCGTCATGCTGCGAAGCCTTCAACGGAGAGCGGCGCAGTTCGAGCAGTCCCGGCCGAGAACAGGATTCGGCACCATCAGCGAACATGTCGTCCACAATCCGCTGCTGACACTGCAACGCCTGCTCGGGCACGCCAGCCCGTCCACGACGATGGTCTACCTCCGCTATGTCGACGAGTCAGATGAGTTGATCCAGCGAGCTTTTGAATCCTGGAACGACGACACCCGCGACTACTCCACGTACGTTCTGGACGAGCTGGAGGCGCAATCGTCGTGACACCGATGACCGTGAACCGCGAGTCGTTATCTTCCCGCCTGGTGGTCCGATGAAGTCCGCCCGCATCAGTCCGAGTGACTATGTGGCCACGCGACTGGTCGCCGAGCTCGCCGATGCGTGGAAGGAGAGCGCTGAGACACTAGATCTCACCCCCGGAACGATCTCCCGGCAAGGCGGGGTCATCAGACGGGTCGGCGAGTTCTTAACCGATCGCGCCGACCGATTTCTCACGTTGTCCGGCGATGGGGCGGATGTTGCACGTCGGCTACACGACTGGGAATCGGCGATGATCGTGCGCTTTCCGCCGCCCAGCGTGCACGCGAAAGACCTCGGTATGGAGCTGCGCAATCACGTCGCTCGATATCTCCAATCGCACGAGATATTTGATGGAGTGCTTGCGGACTGGGCCAGCGGATGGGTCTTGGACGGCAGCGTGTGGGAGGGATTGCCGCTCGACGAGTTCAACAACAACGAACGCCTCCAGCTCGAGCAGACATGTCGAACGATCGTGCGCGATACCGAAGAACGGCTCGCCCACGGCAACGCCCTCCTGGCGGCCGGTACGGATCCTCGCCCGGACGGATGGAATCGGGTCGAGAATGTTCTGTGGGCTCTGCGGAACCTTCCCTACGACGACTCGTTCCATGTCCATCTTGCCGGGCCGCGTCGAGCGCTGAATGGATGTGACGTCGACCAAGAGTCAGGCGTCAACCGGGATGCCCGTTTGAAGGCCCGCCCGCTGGTGACGGCCGTGGGCGCCTACCTCACGCCAGAGGACGAATACCTTCTCGCCATCAGAGTGCTACTCCACCTGCAAACGGGGTGGGCACCCGAAGAGAGCCGCCGACTCCTTCGCAGCGACATCGAGTTCGGAGACTCGTCTGTCAGGGTGCGAGCGACCAAGCTGCGGGCGCAACGAATCCGTTGGCACACCCTGCCCTCGACGCAACAGCCGCCGTGGGGATGGAAGGCCGGCGACCTCATTCGACGCGCCGCACACGCGATGCAGCATGCGCACGCACTCACGCCCGACGAGCCCCTGTTCTGGGTGACAGGGATTCGCTCAGCCCGGAACCGGCGCGCCGACGAGTATCCTCAATATTTCATCCGTGCAAGGCATTTCGGCGGCCCCAACTCGCTCAACAAGCTGATCGGGCGCTATGGACTGTCAATCAGCGAACCACACGACATGCGTAGGATCCGCAAGACGGTGAAAAGCGCGCGAGCCGCGTTGCTCGGTACTCTCAACGGCGCAGCCGGCGACGACCACTCCGTCGAAGTCTTCAGGGGACATTACGCCCAGACCACCACGGTTCACACCATCGCCGCGCAGACGGTCCTGCGCGCCCAACGCAAAGTCCTCGACCGTGCATCAAATGGACCGACGTTTATCGATGCGACGGCCGCCGACGTCGCCGCCAGCCCAATTGACTCCGATGTAGCTGCCCTCGTCGCGTCAGTCGCAGAAGAATCACCGACCGAGCAGCAGCTGACACTTTCAGCGTGCCGAGACCCCTACGAACCGCCCGTGGGACAGACAGGTTCGTTGTGCCACGCATCGCCGTCGCTGTGTCTGCAGTGTCGCAACGCGGTCATCTTCCGCGACCACTTACCACGCCTCGTCATATACCGCGACCTGCTAGATGACATCGAAAAGACCATGCCACCAATACAGTTCAGTGAAATCTACGGCCAGCAACGAGTCAACATCGACGCCGTGCTCAATGAATTCACCAGTGACCACATCGAAGCAGCGCGCCAACAAACCGCTCACCTTCATCGACCGCTCGGACAGAGGGCAGAACAGTGACCCGCCAACTCACATCACCGATCTCGGCGGCGTGGGATCCACCCTTCGCCGCCGACGAACCGGTCCTACCGGCTTCCCGCCGCATTGCACCCGGCCCTGAACCGCGATTCGGTGACATGCCCCGCTGGGATCTGACCGCCGGCGGAATCGCCCCCAACTTGAGTCCGTCTCGTGCGCATCTGCGGTTCGATGGTCTCCCCGAGGCATGGGTGCCGATCGCCAAGACGTTGGCAATGGCCATGCTGCAGCCGACCCACAGCATCCTTCGGGAAGCGCACGTCTACCGGTCCAACCGGCCCTACAAGATCAAGTCGATCCAGCACACGCTCGCCGAGCTCCGATACCTCGCGAGATGGGCTGAGGACCATGATCGCACCGCTGATCTGTCGCAATGGATCGACGACGACAGCGAGGCCTATCTCGCATCGGTCCGCGCCACCCGCGCGCCCACCGCCGAGCATTCCGCCAAGGATCTGCTGCGTCACCTGGTGGAATTCGGACCCCTGATGCACAACGGTGGGTTGCGGGTGACGGTGGGGGCGTCCAAGACCGGGAGCTCGGGCGAGATCAAGACCCCGGTTATCCCCCCGGACGCATTCTGGCCGCTGATCCGCGCCTGCTGGACCTACATCGATGTATTCGCCCCCGATGTCCTTGCGGCCCGCGAAGACATCGAAACCCTGGATGCCAGTCCGCATCCCGCAAAATGGCCAGCAGCACAAACCATCGACAAAGCGATCAACTCCTGGCTGACCTCGCCCGATGCCTTCATTCCATTGCACATCTACACGCTTGGACGCGGAAAAGCCGGCGAGATCAACTGGGACGGCCTGGCACTATGTACCACGCCGCGGATCCGGGCAGTCAACTTCTACAACGGCAGCGGACCAGCCCGACGGCAACGAGTCCGCGACGCGATCGCCGGCGGCGTGCCCACCAAGTTCGGCTACTCCTCCGTTCCACCCACCGTCGTTGATCGACCCGACGGGACACGTGGGCCATGGATCAGCGGATTCGACCGCGTCATCGTAAGCAAAGAGCTCACCCAAATCCGCAACGCTGCTTATATTTTCGTCGCAATCATGACGATGATGCGGGACAGCGAAGTCCAGGGAATCGCCGCCGGAGCGATCGGCACGCACTATGGCGCCCCCGCGATCACCAGCACTGTCCATAAAGGCCAGACGGGTGCGGGTACACCACAGCGCTGGTGGGTAAGCCCGCCGGTCGTTCGCGCCCTCGAAGTCGCAGAACGCATTACCCGTGACCCAGGCAGACTGTTCGGCAGCGTCCGCACTGGCGTCAACCGTGACCTCGCCGGGTTCGACCAGCACGAACAGATCCGGTTGTTCATCAACTGGGTCAACGACCACTCACCCCGTAACGGGCTGGAACCGATCCTCGCAACAGCGTTGGCGCCGCATATGTTTCGCCGAACCATGGCCGTCATCACCGCCAACGAACCTGACGGCGAGATCGCCCTCGGAATCACCCTCAAGCACAACGCCACACGAGCACTAGCCAACGCGACTACCAGTGGGTATGGGGCACCCACACCGGAGTGGGCCAAAGAGTTTGAACACCACGCCAAGGAGGCCGCCGCCGCAGAACTCGTCGCCGACTGGGCACGGCACGCCAACGGTGACCGAGAAGTGCGCGGCCCCGGCGCGACCACATTCGTCAACAGCCTCGACAGCGTCACCGACCGTGCGGGCAGCACCGCCGCGGTAGGCAACGAACGCATGCTCCGAAACCTGCTGCGCGACGAATTCGCCACCATCCGCCTGGGCACCCTCAACCACTGCCTCGGTGACCCGAGCAAGGCACTCTGCCTGGAAGGCGCGTCCGCCGCAGTTAAAGCTGGCGGACCCATCCCGAGCATGTGCCAACCGGCCACCTGCCGAAACTCGGTCATCACCGACAAACACCTCCCGGTCTGGCGCCACGAGGAGGCCGACCTCGTCGAGAAACTCAAGGACAAGAAGATGGCCACCGTCCACCGCCAGCGCCTCGAAACCCAACTCGCCGACGTCCGACGAATCACCCAGCAGGACCCCAAGTGACCGCCGTCAGCCCTGCGACGGAGAAGAAGCTGCGCGACGCCATGCAGCGACTCCTCACAGGCCAATCCAGACGGACCGACGGGCGGCTCACCAAAGCCAACCTGCACGTCGAAGCCGGTGTCAGCCGCGCCACCATGAACCGGGCCGACGCCGTCCTCGCCGACTGGAATACCGCTGTCGGCGCCCGGGTCGCACCGCGGGACTCCCAGATCATCGAGTTGCAGGGAACAGTCACCAAGCTCAAGCAGACCATCGCGACGTTGCGGCAAAGCAACACCGACCTCGAACGCAAGAACCAAGCCGCCGTCACGGTCATCGCAGAACTTCACGCACAGTTGCGTGCAAAAAATGGAGAGGTGCCGACTGGCACCGTCACGCCCTTGGCTGCCAGACGGAATCGTAGACGCTGGTAATCCACGTGCTTGGGGACATCTCAGGTCACGACTTCAGTAGTTCTGCACGAGGATGCGCAAGTCACTTGCTAATGTCGACGTTATAGAGTCGACATCTCGGATTGGAGGTAGCCATGACTGACGAGCAACGTAGACGTCGCCCCCACGGCGAGGTGAAGAACGCGATGCGCGAATACCTGGCTGGCAAGAAGGGGGAGCCCGCCAGCATCGCCGAAATCACGGCAGCCCTCATGCCACAGATCGGTGAAGCGCCAAAATCCTCGTACCGCTCCGCACTCCAGGATGAACGGTACTTCGAGCGCGTCTCACCCGGCGTCTTCCGTATCCGTGGCTAGGCGCATCGTCACCTCCTCGTCGGTGGTAGGTGAGACGATCCCGGGTATGGGCGGCGTGAACTCTCTTAGCGACCTCGCACGTCTCTGCGTGGACCTTGGCGCGGACACCGTGGGTGAGCTGTCTTCCGACGAGAAGGCGCTTGTCTCCGCAGCGGAATCCCCGTTGGTATCCGCCGCGGTGGCGCGTGCACGTGCAGCGATCAAACGCGGGGCTGATCCACTCGGTGACACGTACTGCCGCCTGTTATCTCCCGCCGAGCGCCGTCCACTTGGGCAGACATACACCCCGTCGCCGATCATCGCCGCGATGACCGCCTGGGCATCGGCGCAGGGCACTCCCACCCGCGTCGTGGACCCCGGCGCAGGCTCTGGACGGTACCTAGTCGCGGCAGCCAAGAAGTTCCCCAGCGCCTCGGTGGTTGCCGCCGAGGTGGACCCTGTTGCCGCACTAATGCTCCGCGCCAACATCGCCGTGCACGAGCTAGGTAACCGCACTGAGGTGCGCCTCGGCGACTACCGCGCACTAGATCTCCCTGAAGTTGATGGATCGACCCTGTTTATCGGCAACCCACCGTACGTCCGTCACCATCAGATCAACTCCGAATGGAAGCAGTGGCTCGTCGACACTGCTCGGGCACGTGGCCTGAAAGCGAGCGGACTAGCGGGACTGCACGTGCATTTTTTCCTTGCCACCGCGCAACTCGGCAGGCCTGGCGACTTCGGGACATTCATCACAGGAAGTGAATGGATGGATGTCAACTACGGCAGCCTGGTTCGTCAACTCCTGCTGGACGGGCTGGGCGGCGAGTCGATCCACGTCCTGGACCCTTCAGCCGCGCCATTTGCCGATGCAGCGACCACCGGCGCGATCACGTGCTTCAAGGTGGGCGATGCCCCAGCGTCGATGAAGTTGCGTCGTGTCGAGAAAGTGAGCGACCTAGGCAATCTGAGCAAGGGGCGCAGGGTGTCCCGCCAACGGCTAACCGAGTCGAGTCGCTGGTCCGTGCTAACCCGGGTTACCCCGAAACTGCCGACCGGGTACGTCGAACTCGGAGAGCTGTGCCGAGTGCACCGCGGCGCGGTGACGGGCGCCAATGCTGTTTGGGTGCAGCGTCACACCGACATTAAGCTCCCTGAAAGTGTCCTGTTCCCGTCCATCACGAAGGCTCACGAACTGTTCAGCGCAGGTGACCGTTTGGCGTCACCCAACGGGTTGAAGGTAGTCATCGACCTGCCCGTGGACCTGGACCAGTTCGACAGCAATGATCGCAGGCAGATCGACCAGTTCCTCCGAATTGCCAAGGGACGCAAGGTGCACGAAGGATATATTGCCGCCACACGGAGAGCGTGGTGGAGCGTTGGTCTTCGTAACGCAGCACCACTACTTGCGACCTACATGGCGCGGCGCCCACCCGCGTTCGTGCGTAACGAAGCGGACGCCCGACACATCAACATTGCGCACGGGCTGTACCCGCGGCAAGAGCTGAGCACCACAGTGCTGGACAACCTTGGCGCGTACCTGCGCACTGCTGTGTCGCTTACTGAAGGACGTACGTACGCAGGCGGATTGACGAAGTTTGAGCCGAAGGAAATGGAACGCATCGTGGTGCCCAACATCGACATGCTCACAGCAGGTGTCACCGCGTGACCCCAGCACCGTCACCCCGCTGGACCAAGGAGCAGTTCGCTGCTGCCGCCGAGGCTGCGCGAAGGGAATTCGTGGAACTGCGAATGCAGGAGCCGTTGGAGCAGTACCTGGATCGCTTTGAGGAGTTCCGCTTGACCATTGAGGAGCTGATCGAAGGCACAGTTGACCTGTCACAGATAACTGAACAAGCCGTAGACCTTCTCACTAAATCTTCCGACATGCTGACCTCCATCAGGTATCTCGCCGCTCCACCCATCAGCGAGGACGACCTCAAGGAGATCGCGGATACGCGACTGAGCACCAAACAGCTCACATCTGAGGATGGTGCTGGGGCACAACGGGTCATCGAAACGGTGATGCAGGGTCTCGACCGCAACCGATTCCCTTGGGTATCGGAGAACCGCGAGCCCACACCGACAGAGCGGGAAGTCGCCGTAATCTCCACGGCAGCGCTCATCGCTGCCCGAAAGGTGGAGACGGCACGGCGCAACGAGTCGAAGAACGAGCAGGAAGACCACGTCGCCGAATACTTGATCAGTCAGGGGTTCGTCCAAGTTCCTACCCGAACGGTGACCAACCTCAGCGAGTTACCGTCGCAGGGTGAATTCTGCCGCGAGAGCCTGTTCGGAGAACGCAAGGCCGACCTGATCGTGCGCCTCTGGGACGGTCGCGCTATGCCCATCGAGTGCAAAGTTTCCAATTCCTCCACCAACAGCGTCAAGCGCCTCAACAACGATGCAGCGGTGAAAGCCGTTCGTTGGATCGAGGACTTCGGAAGGAAGCTCGTCGTGCCCGCCGCCGTGCTTTCCGGGGTATTCAAGGTGCACAACTTGGAGTCCGCGCAGCAGGACGGCCTCACGATCTTCTGGGCGCACAATCTCGATGCTCTCGGCGCGTTCCTCGACGCGACCAAGCCAAAGGGGATATGACGCTTCGCTTCTGAACCCGGGATTTCAAGTTGCGCGTTCTCCGCAGAATTAGCGCGAAACCACGTCTAGGCGCAGGCCGTTTTGATGTCTCTTGAGACGTCAAAATTTCGCATAATGAACGGGTCGAGGACGTGTACGGCGTCGTCCGTGAGTCCGCGGCCGAAGGCTTCGCGGGAAGCGTGGTCGGCGCCGCGGAGGATGAAGTCGACGATCTCGACAGGCGTGTACACGATGCCAAGCGCCTCAGCCTGCTTGGCGAACCCGACTTTAAAGAACTTCTCGTACAGTTCGGCGATCACTTGCTGCTTGCCGTCGGCAGTGGTGACTTCCGAGGCGCGAACCCGCACCGAGTCGTAAAAGCCTTGGAGGTGCCCGGTCTCAGCCTCCAAGCCCGCCCCACCGAGTTGGTCGACCATCGCCTGCATCGTCTTCGAGACAGGATTGTGGGCCGCGAACTCGTGGCCGGCGAACAGAGCGTCGAAAACCGGCGCGGTGATTAGGTGCTGCGCGAGCATCGAGATTGCGTCGTCACGGGTGATGGAATCGTTGAGGTTGTCCTGCAGCCCCTTGTGGAACTTCGCGAACGCCTCGGTTACTGCTGGGTCGGCGCCGTCGATCAGGACTTTGATCCGAGCGATTAGGGCCGCGGCGATATCGGCGACGTCCTTGGCCCAGTCCTCCCAGTAGGTGCGGGTGCCGACCTTGTCGACGATGCGGGTGTAGATCGCCTCCTGCCACTCCGACAGGGAGAACAGCGCCATCTGCGACGCCAACCGCCCACCGTCAGAGCCACCACCGTCTGCAACTCCAGCAGCAGGGTCCGAAGCGGTGTCGCCACCGCCGGTGGAGCCGGTGCTCTCACCGTTGCCGATGCTCTCCGGGTTCTCCGTCGTCGGACCGATGTGTCCACCGAGTAGTTGATCGGAACCCTGCCCGGTGGCTTGCAATTCCGAGGAGGTATTCAGTGCGATCGAGTTGACCATCGCGTTGAAGCGGTCGTCGTGGGCGCGCAGAGCGTTGAGGACCTGCCATACCACCTTGAAGCGGCGGTTGTCCGACAGTGCCTGTGACGGTGAAACACCGGCCGGGACCGCGACCGGCAGGATGATGTACCCGTAGTCCTTGCCCTCGGACTTGCGCATGACCCGGCCCACCGACTGGACCACATCAACAACGCTGTTGCGGGGATGCAGGAACATCACCGCGTCCAGTGCTGGAACGTCGACGCCCTCGGACAGGCACCGGGCGTTGGACAGGATGCGACATTCGTTCTCCGGCAGCGGCGCCTTGAGCCATTGCAGCTCTCGGTTGCGTTCCAATGCGTTGTAGGTGCCGTCGACGTGGCGGACCTGTACGGCGAGATCCAGGTTGGTGGTGTTCACATCGTGGCCGTCGTCGATGCTGTCGGTGAGCATCTCGCGGTAGGTCTCCACGACTCGGGGGAACAGATCCGCGACTTTTTTCGACGCGGCGATGTCCCTCGCGAACGCAACCGCCCGGCGCATCGGCGCCTCACCCGGAGCGAATCCCTGACCGTCCGGGGTCTTGCCGGCACGTTTGGCTAGGCCGTTCCAGGCACCGACGATCTTCGTCGCGTCGTCGAGGCGCAGTTCTCCGTCGGGGCCAGCAAGCTGGGCCTGCAACGGCGCGGCGACCATCTCCTCGTCTACGGTGAGCACCAGGACCTTGTAGTCGGTGAGCAGGCCGCGTTCGACGGCTTCCCCGAACGACAGACGATGGAACTCCGGGCCGTACTTCGTCTCGTCGTCCATCGAGGTGATCTCGGCGGAATGCTCGTCAGCCTTCGCCTTCACCGTCTCGTCGTAGATCCGCGGCGTCGCGGTCATGTACAAGCGGCGCGTCGCGTGGAGGTAGTCCTCGTCGTGGACGCGCACGAAGTTCGACTCGGCCGCGTCCTCCAGCGTGACGCCAGTGGTGCGGTGCGCCTCGTCGCAGATCACCAGATCGAACGGGGCCACACCCAGCTTCTGAGCATCGGCGATGACCGGTAGCGACTGGTAGGTGGTGAACACCACCGTCAGGCCCTTGGCCCGCTTGCGGTGCTCCATCTCGTGGACCAGCGTCGCCGCGTTCGTGGTCACTGGGATCGCCACGTCGTAGGTGTTGATGTCCTCCGCCGCGCGGGACACCTTCGTATCCGAGCAAACAGCGAACGCACGCAGGTCCAGCTGTGTTTGCGCCGTCCACTCCCGCAGCGTCTGACTCAGTAGGGAGATCGACGGAACCGCGAACAGAATCCGTGCGCTGCCACCATTCTCGGTTGTGGTGCGCTCGGCGATCTTGAGCGCGGTGAACGTCTTGCCGGTGCCGCACGCCATGATCAGCTTGCCGCGGTCGTTGCCGGCGGCGAAACCCACGAACACCTTCTCGATCGCGGTGGCCTGATGCTGACGCGGCTCGTGACGGGTCGCTTCTGAGACGTCGATCTGTAGGTCGCCGTCTACCCAGGCGATGTCCCAGTCGATCGGCGAGTCAGCGATCTCTGCCAGACCGATTCGCTGCACAGGAATCGTCTGATCCTCAAGGGCGTCCTCGGCGTTCTTTCCCCATCGGTCAGTGGTGGAGATGATGATCCGGTTGTTGAACGGGTTCTTACCCGACGCGGTGAAGAACGAGTCGATGTCCTCTTTGCGCAGCGTGTGCGTCGGCTCGTAGAACTTGCACTGGATCGCCGTGTACTCACCGCTGTCACGCTCACGGGCAACGAGATCAATTCCGGTGTCGGGCTTGCCTTTACGGCCAGGCCAGTCGATCCACCGCCACACTTCGTCGTACTGTTGCGACAGTAGCGGATCAAGGTCGAAGTAGCGGACCATGAGCTTCTCGAACTTGGTCCCGCGTTCCGAGTTCGACGGCGCTTCGCGGAACGCGTCCATCACCTCGTGGATCGAACCCATTCTTCCCCCAACCTATCGGCGCGTGCGTCAGAGAGCCTAGGCGGCGGAGGCGGTCGAGACTGAGGGTTCAAAGCGTACGCGTGTCGCGAGTTCTGTCGGCCCGCAGCGATAGCCTGCTGCGATGGCAGCGAGCACCATCGCACCGTTTGGTCACGGCTCGATCGAGAACATCGCCAGGATTATCGGAGAGCTGTACACCGGACCCGAGCTGACACGGATCCTCGCGTCGGTAGGGATGCCGGACCCTCTCGGCGAGGGCCAGACGAAGTGGAAGCGCCTCGCCGCCAGCATGCAGGAGAAGCAGTATTCGCAAGGGGATGGCCGTCCGATCGTGGCCGTTATCACCGCGGCGATGAAACCCGACATGGTCTGGGATCGCCAGCCCAAGGCCGCAGTGGCTCGTGACGAGCTGACGCAGGTGCTGTCGCTGTCGGGCTACCGTGTCCGCGATGACGGGCGCATCGGCTCCGCGAAGACCGCCACCACCGCCTCGGAAGCGTCTGCCCGAAGCGAGCGGTTGCGCAAGTTGTTGGAGGAGCGCCGTGCACACCCGGAGGTCATACGCCACTGCCGGGAGGAGCTGTTGCGTAAGGACCACTACGAAGCCGTGTTCGAGGCGGTCAAGGGACTCGGTGCCCGGCTGCGGGAGAAGTCCGGGCTCGATGAGGACGGGCGACCGTTGGTGCAGGCGGCACTGGGAGGCAATTCGCCCCGGGTGCTTTTGACCGCGTGTACGACGGTCACCGAACGCAACGAGCAGCAAGGTGTTGCGCTGCTGGCTGAAGGAATCTTCGCCGCATTCCGGAACCCAGCCGCTCACGAACCACGGCTGGTCTGGGAGGTGTCCGAGCAGGACGCGCTCGACGTGCTGGGAACCTTGTCGATGATCCACCGTCGCTTGGACGCAGCGCGTACGAACATGGTGCGCTGACGGCACGCCAGTGACGCTCAGCCGGTTGGAGCGTCCAACATTAGCGGGGCGACGGCGTCCTGAGTAACAGCCTGCAACCCCTCGCGGGTGCTGTGCACCCGGCTGTTGACCACGACTGTCTTGCGCTCGCGCGCCCACTGCCACGCCTCGTCCAGTAC
Organism: Mycolicibacterium lutetiense; assembly: GCF_017876775.1. Classification (NCBI taxonomy): domain Bacteria; kingdom Bacillati; phylum Actinomycetota; class Actinomycetes; order Mycobacteriales; family Mycobacteriaceae; genus Mycobacterium; species Mycolicibacterium lutetiense. The sequence continues at coordinate 11,987 of NZ_JAGIOP010000001.1, forward strand.
CTGGGGGGACACGTTTACGGAAACGCTGGCGGTCCGCCCGTTGCGGGCGATCTCCACCGTCACCCTCCCGGTGTCGGCGTCGTGGTCGCGGTGGACACCCTGGATCGGTCCGACGAACTGCTCCACTCGCGGCGTGGTTCGCGATTTCAGACGTCTGGCCACGTTCCCGATGCGCTCACTCGCCGTGGCAGGCACCGACACCGCAGTGACACCCTTCGGGGCGGGTCCACCCAACGGCGTCCACTCGAAGGTCGCGCTGAACTCTTCGACGGACTCTTCCGTGAGCACCCGGTGCAGGGCGGCCACGAACTGGTGGCTGACGCCTGAACGGATCAGGTCCGGGTCGACACTGGCACGGGGCTCACGCTCCGGCTGAACGACCTCCCTGTCCAACGTCGCGAGCGCCTCGGCGAAGGTGCGCATTACACGCCGCTCGGGTGGCTCCGGCACGGTGGTGATGCCCATGTCCGGCAGAGTCGGCGATTCCTGCTTCTTGGCTGGGGGCGGCTCGCTGAGCGGCAGCACGATTGGGATGATGAACGATCCCTTTCGCGTGTGAGCCATCCGCGCGGAGGCGATCAGCTCGTCGCCGGACTTGCTGTAGTTGCGGATCAGCGCCCGCTGTCCCAGAGCAGTCGTTGCCGAGGACCGCAGCATCGTCCAGCTCGACTGCACGAGGGTGACGCCCGCGGCGTAGGGAATTGTGTCGCGGATGACGAGGTCCTTGGCCGCGCGCAGATTGGCGATGTCTACCGCTTCGCCGCCGAGCCGCCTTGCCACATCCGCGGCGGTTGCGCCTTCGAGCATCCCGACGCGCTCCGCGATCACTTGCCAGTCGATGCCGCCCTCGACCAACTCGTTCGGTACCGGCAGCAGGTGCTGTGACTGCGGGTGGCGCCAAAGGCCCCCGACCTCACCGACCTCATCGGGTGGTAGCCAGCCAGTCGCGGCGAGGTAGCGGACGACACGGTCATGCGCTGTTGAGGTCACGCGCTCGCCGCCTTTCCCCACTCACTCGGCTGGTCGAACTCGCCGGCCCACGTTGCGAAGGTCTCGGCGGTGAGCCGATTCTGCGCTGGCAGTCTGACACTCTTGCCCTTCACCGAGTTCACCCGGGCCCACAGCGCTCGCGCGTGGACAACGGTGTGCCGGTCAGGGTGCTCAATCCACTCGGTCGGCGTCGACTTCTCCAGGCGGACGTACACGAGGAACACCGGGACTTGCGCAGCGGACCACTTCGCTTTCCAGGCTTCGGTCACCGGCACGGTGAGGCTGCCGTCCTTGTTCGTCGCCTTCGTGCCGGTCTTGATCTGGACCCGGACACCGCCAGCAATGAACTCCAGCGTCATGTCGACCGCCAGGTGGTCCTCGCCGCTGGATGTCTCGGCATGCACGACGCCAGCCTGCGCGAGCAGCGAGCGCAGGTACATGACGCCGAGACGACCAATCTGGTCCGCCGACTTGATGGACTGTGCCCCCGCCACGGCGTCAGGCTAGGTCGACACCGTGACGCGCGGATGCCACCAGCATTGATTGTGCTGGATCTGTGATCTTTCTGGCCGCCTACCGGCTGGGCGGCAGTCGTGTCCACCGGCTGTGTCATTCCTGTGTGCAAGGCTGCGTGCACATCCGGTTGTGAGGGGGCATGAAGTGGACGCTGCGGGGCTCGGCGGTTCGGTCGAGGCGGAAATCTGGGAGCTACTGGCAGACAACGAGGCGGTTACCGACGAGACCGTCTACCTCGTCGCCGCGTCGATGCGGGGAGACGACGAGTTCGCCGATCAACTCGGTGGGGACGCACCGCCACCAGAGCAGCCGAAGATCGAGACGACCAGCGCTCCGCCGCCGCTGCGCGCCTTCCTCCGGTCCATCACGGTGTCGGGGTTCCGCGGCGTGGGCCCGCGCGCCACCTTGGAGGTGAACCCCTACCGCGGGATCACAGTGATCAGCGGCCGTAACGGCTCCGGCAAGTCCAGCTTCGCCGAGGCGCTGGAGTACGCGCTCACCGGCACCAGCTACCGGTGGGAGGCCAAGAAGGGTCAGCACTGGCAGGCATCGTGGCGAAACCTGCACGCTGGCGAACCGGCATCCATCAAGGTCGATTTCGCGATGGAACCCGAGGACGGCCGCGCAGGGACCGTCGCCACCGTTGGTGTGGACTGGTCGCCGGGCTGCAACCTGAACGCGGCCGAACGCTGGTCGCAGATTAAGGGACAGAAGCGTGCGACGGTTGCCGCACTGGGGTGGGATCAGGCGCTCAAGACTCACCGGCCGCTGATGTCGTACGACGAGCTCGGCGGAGTCTTCGAGGAGGGGCAGGCCGCGTTGTACGACGCGCTCGACACGCTGCTCGGGCTCGACGACGTCGCCGCGGCCGAGGGCCGGCTCAAGGACGCCGAGAAGCGGCTCGGTGGGGCGCGCAAGACGGCGAACGACGCCCGCACTCGTCTGCGCAACTCCCTGAGCGAGGTCACCGACCCGCGCGCAGAACAGGTGAAGAAACTCACCGCACGGGTGCCGTACGACCTCGGCGCGATCAAGGCGACGACGTTGGGCACAGCGACTGAGCAGGCCGCCACCATCGCGAAGTTGCGGAAGATCGCGGCGCTCGAAGTCCCGCCGATAGCCAGGGCCACCGAGGTCGCCGACGAGTTGCGCGCGGCCATCGAGGCGCACGTGGCCGGGGCCGACTCCGCATTGAAGGCGCTGGCCTCGCGGGCGGCGCTGCTACGCGATGCTCTGCACCTGCACGCCGACACCGGCGATGGGGCCTGCCCGGTGTGCGAGACCGGAACCCTCGACGCCGACTGGCGCGCCGCGGCCGAGGAACGCCTGAGGGCGGCTGAAGCGAGCACCACGAAGCATCAGGCCCTGGCGTTGCGACTGAAGCAGGCCCGGTCGGCGGCCGACGACTTCTTCGGAGAGGTCGCCGATGTGGCCGCAGTTGAGGGAGTCGACCTGGCCGCGCTGGGACCGTTCGCCGAGGCGCTGAAGGACGCGCGCACTGCGCCGGGCACCCTTACCGACCAGCCCGGCCACGTCGAGCTGGCCGCCATGGAACTCGACGAGGCCGCCGCGGCGCTGCGCAAGGAAGCCGCAGAGCGGGCGGACAGTCTGGAGGACGCGTGGGCGCCCACCGCCGGTGCGATCGTCGCCTGGGCCGAGCTGGAGACCGCGGCGCGCAAGGACGACGCCAGCCTCGACGAGGTCAAGCGGGCGTTGAAATGCCTGCGCGAGGCAGCCGACACGCTGCGGGAGCGGCGCCTGGCACCGATGGTGGAACAGACCGGTGAGTTCTGGGAGCGGATGCGGCACGAGAGCAACGTCGATATCGGCAGTATCAGCCTCGAGGGAGTGGCCAACCGCCGTCACGTCGTCGTCGACGGTGCTGTGGACGGGGTGTCGACCGGCGCGCTGACGGTGATGAGCCAAGGCGAGCTGCACGCGTTGGCGCTCGCCATGTTCATTCCGCGTGCCACCACGCCCGCGAGTCCATTCCGCTTTCTGGTGCTCGACGACCCGATCCAGGCCATGGACCCCGCCAAGATCGCGGGGTTCCTCGACGTGCTCGTGGAGCTCGGCAAGACGCGGCAGGTGATCGTGTTCTCGCACGACGACCGGTTGCCGGCTGCGATCCGCGCACGATCGGTGCCGGCCCAGTTGCTCGACGTCACTCGCGAGCAGGGGTCGTTGGTCGTGGTGAAGGCGAACGACCTACCCGCAGACCGGTATGTCGCCGACGCCGAGGCCCTCATCCTCGACGACGACATCGACGACCTGATCAAGCGGAAGGCGGCACCAGGCCTGTTCCGGATGGCGATCGAAGCCGCCGCCCACCAGCGGTACTTCGGTGAACGCGCGAAGGCCGGCGCCGCATACCACGAGACCGACACTGCGTGGGAGGAGGCGAAGACCACCCAGCGGAGAGTGGCGTTGACTGTTACCGGGACCGCCGACGGGGACGTGTCCGGCTGGAAGTCGTATCGGGCACACAGATTCCCGACACTGGCGATTTCCGCGTCAGGCACCCACCGCGGGGCCACGCTGGACTGCGGCACCATCCAGAACCTTCGCGACACCGTCCGCGACATCGTGGAGGGACGGTGACCAGCGACGCCGAGGTCCTGCTCGCACGGGCCGACAAACTCCTCGACTCCCCGGACCGCACCGCGTTGGGCAACTCCGCCCGGTTGGCGGCGTTCCTCGCACGGCAGGCCGTGGAGGACCTGATCGACGCCCGCTGCGCAGAGCTGACGGGAGTTCAGGTAGTTGTCGGGACCGCTAAGGCGAGACTGGCCGTGCTCAAGTCCCTTGACAAGACACCGGCGGGCCCGGCGCTCATCGACGCGTGGCACCAGCTGACCGGCTTCTGTCACCACCATGCTTACCAGCTGTCGCCGACGGTGCAGGAGGTGCGGGCGCAGTGCGCCGCGGTCGAGCGGGCCTGCCTCGGCGGAATGCCGGAATCGTCGTCAGGTTCCGCGCCTGGCGATACGGTCAGCCCGTGATCGCCGCGTTCAAACGTCCCAAGCTCACAACCCAGCAGGTCGGCTCGGCTGGGGAGCATTTCGTCGCTGCCGAGATCCACCGGCGCGGTGGCTACGCCGTGACGTTCTCCGGGAACATGCACGACATCGACCTGCTAGCCAGCGACGCCGGCCACGACCGCGTGATCAGCATCCAGGTCAAGACGAAGACGGCCGGCGCGTGGCAGACGAGCACGAAGCGGGGTAAGAAGCGGAGGGCACCCGAGGTCGAGACGAAGTACTGGGTACTCGTCGACCTCGGAAAGGCATACCCCGAGTTCTACATCGTGCCGGAGTGGTGGATGGAGAACGATATCCACACAGCGCACAGCAAGTACCTCGCGGACTCCGGCGGCCACCGCGTCAAGAATGACGCGAGCACCCACCACGCGATCCCGGTGGCCCGCATCGCCGAGTGGAAGAACCGGTGGGACGTGCTGGGCATCCTCCCTGCGGAGTAAGCCGGGACGCCTATTTACGTCCCCGCTGGAACCGCCAGATCGCGTGGTCGAGGGCCGTCGCCGACATGTCGAGCTCTGGTGCCGCGGCGGTCACGATCTCGGCGGCGAACTCTGACCCAACGCTGCGGCGCGGTATCTCCAGCGCGTCGGCCACGTACCTCGTGATCATCCGGTCCGGCTTCACCCCGGGGACGCCCGCAAGCATCAGCACGTAGCGCCACGTGATCCCGGAGCGCTGGCCCTTCACCGCCCCCCACGCCTTCCGGATCTGTTCCAGCCGCACCTCGTCGTCGGCAGCTGCGCGGAGCGCGGTGGTGGTGTCGATCCCCGCCTCGGTGAGCACACGGGCCGCGTCTCGGATCGCCTCCGCCTTCAAGATCCCACCGCGGGTGGACGTGCGGTTGCGGGTGCCGATCCGGCTGGCCCACGGGTCCGGGCCACTGCACTCGTCAAAGCTGGCCAGCAGCTCTGCGGTGCCATCGGTGGCCGGTTCGCCGCCCTGTTCCCGGCGGTAGGCCCGGTAGCGGTCGAGCACCTTCCCGACGCTGGCGTAGTTGACGCCGGTGGACTGCACCGAATCGATCACGCAGAGGGCGAGTCCGTCGCGGTAACCGCCAGGCGCCTCGGCACCGCGGAACTGTTCGCAGGCGGCGATGAGGGCTTTCAGCTGGGCGTCGGTGTGGGGCATGGGCGACAGCGTCGCACGGGGCACCGACGTAGGCGGGAACCTTCTCGGATTCGCAGCCGTCGCGTCGGGGACCGGTGAGACCATTGCGACATGGCGACGGACACCAGGCGGAGGCGGTTGAACCTCATCGCCCGGCGGATCAGCACCTGCCGGCAGTGCCCGGGCATGAACCGGCCCGGGGTGACCGAGTCGGCGCCGGGACGTGGGTCGGCGCACGCGCCCGTCGCCATAGTTGGGCAGAGCCTCTGCCGCAAGTGCATGGAGTCGGGGATCCCGTTCACCGGCGGCAGCGGTATCTACATCGACCGGGCGCTGGAACTCGCCGACCGGAAAAAGCCCGAGCTATTCATCACGAATGTGGTGCACTGCCACCCCGAGGACGACAGGAAATCGCGTCCGTACGAGATCGAGAACTGCTTGCACTTCCTCCACGCGGAGCTGGACGTCGTGTCGCCGCGGCTGATCATCGGGCTGGGCGAAGACGCGGAGAAGGTGCTCGCGGAGCGCTACCCCGATGTGCGGCGCCTGCCGTGGCCGTTCGTCAAGCCGCGCACCCCGAGGCTCGCGGCGACGTACCTGCTCTTCCCGGAGCACCCCGGGTCCCTGCGGTTCAAGAAGACCGCCGACCGTGGCTACTACGCGCCGAGTCTTGCCCGCGCGATCAGGTGGGGGTTCGAGGTCGGGTAGCTGTGGTGTGCCTACTGGTCGCCCGGCGGCACCGCCGCGGCGGGACTAGCTGCGATGCCGATGACCACGTCGTATCGGAGTGCCGGATCGATGTCGAGGTGCATCCCCAGCTCGGTGATCCTGCCGTCGCGGGGGTTCCATGGGCGGAACGGCTGCTCATGGCTGAGGAGGGCGCCCAGCGAGTCGATGGTCGGCTTCCACAGGTTCTGCCAGTTCCTGCTCGGCCCGACGGTGAAGGCCAGTTCGAGCCTGACGGGTCCATCCGGCAGCGCCGGGACACCGGCGAGGGCCGAGCGGATCTGCTCCTTCGCCGCGGGTCCGTCCCATGAGGCGGTTGTCGTCGCTTGCAGAACTTCGGTCGACGGCGCGGCCACCTCGCGTGCTGCCTCGGTCCTCACGGCGGAGTGCCCACCGCTGCGCTTGGTGCACCAGACCGACACCAGCCCGTCGTCGGACAGTCGGGAGGCGAGGGGCTTCGCGTAGTTGTCTAGGTCCCGCTTGTCCAGCAGGTCCAGGTGCGGCGCCAAGCCGACGTCGAGCCGCAGCGCCCACGGGCCGTCGATCCGCGACGCCGCGAGCAGCGTGTCTGCTTCGTCCAGGAACTTCCCCAACTGCACCTGGCTGCGGTTGTCAGCCCGGTCCCAGGAGTCGAGCTGAGGCGCGAGGTTCAGCCGTGCGCAGTCACCGTCTGGGCGCGCGTACCACCGCATCAGCACACCGTAATCCGACGTACAGAGCGCAGCCGGGCGCACCGCCGCTTCCGTGCGATTTCAGTGTTTCCGCGGGGCGTGGGCAAGCGGGGTGAATACCGGTGAGACGATCGCACCATGGCCCGCCGCGCCGACTCCGACGAGCACTACGTCCTCGATTTGTGCGACGAGATCCTCGGGATTCGGGGACGGCGCCAGCAGCGGTTCGACTGGCTCCGCGGAGACCCGTCACCATCGCGACCGCGCGGTACGGAGCTTCCCGTCGACGGGTACTGGCCCAGCCTTGGGCTCGTCGTGGAGTTCCAGGAGGAGCAGCACTCAGAAGCGGTGGAGTTCTTCGACCGTCGGCAGACCGTCTCCGGGGTCGGCCGCGCCGAGCAACGCCGCCGCTACGACGAACGCAAGCGCACCGAGATCCCCGCACACGGGATGCAGCTCATCGTCATCGAGAAGTCCGACTTCACGGTGAAGTCGAAGCGGATCGCCCGTGACCGCGCCCGTGACCTCGCGGTTGTCCATGAGCACCTCGACTCGCGCTGTTGCTGATCCCGTGCTTGTCATGCAACTGGCCCACAGGCTGCACTTCCCCGCGTTAATCGGTGGGTTCACCGACCAGGTAGAGGCGGATCTGTTGAAGCTCACGAAGAGCGTGCCCGCAGACCTGTGGTGATTGCTCGCCGATTACGGCGCACGTATCCCTCGCTCTTGGGTGGTTACCTGGACGCATCCGCGACGGCAGCGAGCACATCAGCTGCAAGCGCGGCGACAGAAGCTGCCACCAGGTCGGGGTCTCCGATCCCTTCCTCTGCCCGACCTGCCATGACCGATCCAAGTGCATCGGGGCCGTCGGCGAAAAGAACGGGCAGCCAATCGAGAGCCTGCTCGGCCACCGTCTTGCAGATCGGGTCGGACAGTAGGCGCTGAAAGCTCGATCCGAGTGCCGCCGTGTCGGTTGTTGCTACGAGCAGGCGGTAGACGTCGTGAGCGTCCTTATCGTTGAGGCGGTCAGGTTGGTCGCGCCGTTCATGGATCTTGTGGACTTTCGCAATCAAGAGTGCGGCTCGCCCGGCGACTCGGGCTTCGAAAGTCCTTGTGTCGTCAGGGTCGAGCGCAGATATCGTACGGAGCTCGTTGTCCACTACGGCGGCTTCCAACCCGACGGTCCGCCTTGTTGCTTGGTTGGAGTGGGGTGGGATCCGGGCACCGCGATGAGACCTACCGCCTTGCGACAAAGCATCTGGAACCATCAGATCGACCGGGATGCCTGCCGGGTTTAGCCATGCTCCAGGCTGCCCGTTCACGTTCGGGTAGAAGCCAGCTCGTTTCATCGCTTCTTCAAGAAGTGGCTCTTCGGGGAGTCCCCGCGGGTCGACCGCCAGATCGCTGTCCTTCGTTGCCTCGGCGATCGCAACGTCTGCGTGACCACTGTGCAGATAGATGGCCTGCGCGCCGACCACGACGATCGAATCGTGTTGCTCGGTCAGGGCTTCGAGGGCGTCCAGCAGGGCTGAACGGGCTTTGATGAGTAAATCATCCACGGCGCCAATCACTTTCGTTGCGCTCCATCCATGAGATGAGTTCTTCTCCCTCGGAGGGGTTTCGGCCCGGACCCGTGAGTAGGTCTACTGCCGCCTGTTCAATCGCGACAATGACCGCACCGTCGCGATTGGTACCGGTTCCGGTGAACACGACGTCGTACTTAGGTTCGGCGAGAATCACATTCGCGCCCTTATCCGCTGGCCGTAGGCCCCATTCCTTTGCTGCGCGCGCCGCATCATCGACGTAGACCATCGCCGCGCGGGCGGGAGCGTAAGGCGCCCACTGCGCTGCCGCGATCGTTCCGGTTATTGCGTACTGCGAGTACTGAGAGTTGGCAGCTTTGCTCTGCAGCGCTTCTAGGCCGCGAGGCTCGATGTAGCTTGATGTGCGGTTGGTGCGGAAGAAGCTGTAGTCACGACTCCATCGGCGTAGGAGGGTTGGCCAGTCCTTCAGGACGTAGTCCGTTCCCATCTTCTGCACCAGCCCCTCTTCTTGAAGGAACTCCAACACCCGATACGTTGCGCCGGTGGATGCCCCGGACGTGCCGACGAGATCGCGTGCCGACCACGGACCCCGCTTTGCGATGAGTGCCCGGACTACACGAGCGGCGGGCTCACCTGCCAGCGATCCGCGTGGCCGGCCCGGGCTTCGCCATGGATCTTTATCGGCGCCCCGATCGCGAACGAATAGCGTGGGACGTGACGACTGGATCAAGACGTTGCCGGTGGCGTCGATGAACGACATGTTCTCTTGCGACAGCCGCTCGCGCACTGGGGGCGCGAGGTATCGGGACATGACCATGGTCTTGGTGTCGATGAGCTCGCGATCTGCTGCCCACCGCAACTGTTCAGAGACTCTCGGAACGTCGCGGCCGACGAGCAGCCTCTTCGCCTCCACGAGGAAACGAACCTGCTCACCTGAAGGTGCGGTGAGTGCCAGGATCGCGTCTATCGCGGCGTCCATCGGCGGTCTCTGAACGTCGACTCGCCAGTCGTCAGGTAGACGATCGCGGAGTAGCTCGGTGCACTTGGTCAAGATCTCCGCCTCCGTGCCCGGCGGTGAAGTGATTGGTTCAGTCATGAGCATCTCCTGTTCGGGAAATATATCAGTTCCGATGGTTTCGGAACAAGGGATTTACCCGAACGGGTTGAATATGCCCACGTCATAACGCATGCAGGCTGAACGAACTTCGCGCGTGTTCGCGGTATGAGGGTATTCCGTTGCCAACGGAACTGGCTCGTAACCCGAACGGTTCAGTTGCATAAGCCTGCGCTGGCACCGTCGTGCCGTAGAAGCTATGACGCCGCTTGCCGTGCATGGATATCGGTAGATCGAACCTCTGGGTGTTCAGAAACTGAACACCCGAACCAGATCCGACCTCTGGGTGTTCAGAAACTGAACACCCGAACCTCGGCCCAGGGGCTTGTCAGGAGAGGTCCTACGCGGCGCGATACACGTCGGAGACTCTTTCAGACGCCGCGGACGGTCAACGCTTGCGTTTCGCCTTGGCGAGTAACTCGGCGACCTCGTCGGCGTCGGCATTCGCGAACTCCTCCGAGCTCTCGGCGATGAACCGGTTGCGTCGGGCGGGGAGCTCCTCGCGGTAGGCAAGGACATCGGCGAGCCGCAGCTTGCGTCGGACCGCGCCGGGCACGTGCGCGTCTAACTCGCCGTCTTGGATAAGGCGAACAACCGTGGGCCGGCTGAGACCGAGGATCTCGGCGGCCTGCTGGGTGGAGATTTCCTGGTCGCGGGTCAGGATGCTGATCGACTGGCCGTGATTAAGAGCGTGCGCGACGCGCTTGAGAACGTCGTATAGCTGTTCGGTGAGTTCGACACGGTCGTGTTCGCCCGCGCCGGACAGGAAGAAGGCAGACTCGGGTGAGGCCCTGTGACGGGCCTCATGCGCCTCGATGAAGCTGAGGACATCGGCAAGTCCATTGGCATCGGCCGGAATCGGGTTAAGAATGTCCGCGGACGCGCTGCTCATGGGTCTCACTTCCTTTAATCCCACCGCAGGAACGCGACTAATCCTTGATCCACCGATGAATGGGCTGGTTGTTGGGGTGTCGGAATGAGGAAAGTGCCCTCTGAGCTGGAAAGATTGGTGTTCTCTACGCAACAATCCGACCAGCACAAGAAAGGCACTTCCAGTGCGAGTGTCCCACACGTTCGGTCCCGACTCCGCGGTGTTCGACGAGGACAACCTCGTGTCGTGCGCCGGGCTGGTCCCGGTGATGGCCCTGGCCGAGCAAGCTGGCCTGACACGGTTGTTGGACAACACAATTCACATCAGGTCGTCTCGGGTCAAGTCCGGGGCGGCTAACCCTCGATCCACCGATGAATCGCCTGTTCGGAGGGTGTTGATGTAAGGAAAGTGCCCTTTGAGCTGGGATGATTGGAGTTACCACACTTCGATCAGCCCACGTTCAGAAAGGCGCTTCCGGTGCAAGTGTCCCATAGGTTCGCCGTGTCGTCGGCGGTCTTCGATGATGCACATCTCGTGTCGTGCGCCGGGCTGGTGCCGGTGATGACCCTGGCCGACCAGACCGGTCTGTCGCAGCTATTGGCCGACAAGATCCGGTTCACCTGTGAGCGGATCCGTTCGGCCGCGGCCCATCCGTCACCGAAGCTGACCACGCTGATCGCCGGGATGTGCGCCGGCGCGGACAGCATTGATGACCTAGACGTTGTGCGCTCGGGTGGGATGAAGACCCTCTTCGGTGGTGTGTACGCCCCGTCGACGATCGGAACCTTATTGCGGGAGTTCACCTTCGGGCATGCCCGCCAGCTCGAATCTGTCCTGCGCGAACACCTGGCCGCGCTGTGCGGGCGTGTCGATCTGTTGCCCGGCGCCGACGGACGGGCGTTCATCGACATCGACTCACTACTACGCCCGGTCTACGGGCACGCCAAGCAGGGCGCCAGCTACGGACACACCAAGATCGCCGGCAGGCAGATCCTGCGCAAAGGCCTCTCACCGTTGATCACCACGATCAGCACCGACCACGGTGCGCCGGTGATCGCCGGGGCGAGGTTGCGGGCGGGCAAGGCCAACTCCGGCAAGGGCGCAGCCCGCATGATCGCTCAAGCGGCCGCTACCGCCCGTGCTGCCGGGGTCACCGGGCAGATCCTGGTGCGTGGCGATTCGGCCTACGGCAATAGCACCGTGGTCACCGCCTGCCACCGAGCAGGTGTCCGGTTCTCGCTGGTGCTGACCAAGACCGCAGCAGTTGCCGCCGCCATTGACGCAATTCCCGAGACCGCGTGGACCCCGGTGAACTATCCCGGTGCTGTGCGTGACCCCGACACCGGCGCCTGGATCTCCGATGCCGAAGTCGCCGAAACCACCTACACAGCCTTCGGTTCCACCAAGACTCCGGTGACCGCCCGGTTGGTCGTGCGCCGGGTCAAAGACGCGCGGTTCCTCGATGCGCTGTTTCCGGTGTGGCGGTACCACCCGTTCTTCACCAATTCCGACGAACCCGTCGACGCCGCTGACATCACTCATCGCCGCCACGCCATCATCGAAACCGTGTTCGCCGACCTCATCGACGGACCTTTGGCGCACATGCCCTCGGGGCGGTTCGGCGCGAACTCGGCCTGGATCCTGTGCGCCGCGATCGCCCACAACCTGCTGCGCGCCGTCGGCGTCCTGGCCGGAGGTGCCCACGCGGTCGCCCGCGGGGCGACACTGCGCCGCAAGATAATCACTATCCCGGCCCGCCTGGCCCGTCCGCAACGCCAACCTATCCTGCACCTACCAGCGCACTGGCCCTGGACAGAGCACTGGCTCACGTTGTGGCGCAACACCATCGGCTACAGCCCACCAGAAATCGCCACCACCTGACCATATGCCGAAAGGCCCGACCGGAGCGCACAGGAACAGCTGGACAGACCAGCAGATACCCCCTGCCCGCGACCAGGACCAGCCCTCAACAGCCCAGCGAGGCACACCTACCCCAATTCATCAGTGGATCGAGGCTAATCCCACCGCAGGAACGCGACTAATCCCACCGCAGGAACGCGACTAATCCCCGCAGGAACGCGACCAAGTGTAGCGGAGTTACGAAAATAGGGTAAACGTCGGGCCGTATGTGAACTGGTGCCGCACCCGGCATCAACGACGACTCGCTTTGCCGTTCTCGTTCAACGTGCAGGTCAACATGGCGCGAATCTGCTTCGTCACACGGACAGTTGCCCACCGTTAATCGTAAGTAACGCGGTCGGAGCCAGCGGCTTTCAGCAGCTCGTCGCGTGCTTCATGAAGCCTGTCGAGAGCGGACCTTAGGTCGAGAGCGGCATCGGCCAGCTGGTAGCGAGCCGCCGGGTTCCCCTGCGCGGCAAGGATTCCGGTTGCACGCCTGAGGCTCTGCACGTAGTGCAGTGCGTCGACGGTATAGCGAGCCGTCTGCATTGGGGTGGCGCCGCCGGATCGTTCGAGGTGGCTCTTCATGAGCACCGCCCAGTCGTCGATCGTGTATAGGTCAAAGTTGTGCAGCGCGTTGAGCACCCAGCGTTGCCAGGCTGGTGGCCGTCGTGCGGCTGAACGGAATTGCGATGAGGAAGTAGTCACGCTCGGAACCCTAAAACCCGTTGCGCAGGGATAGCTACGTCCCAACGGATCGAATTTCCGGATAATCCGGCAGCCAGGCGGGAAGCGAACTGCGGCCCGTCGTTCACGAGTGCATAGCCGCCGGCAAGGCCGCCTTGATTGCAGAGCGTTCGACGTCGCCGAACCCGCCGATGCTTCACAACGCCGGTGTCGCGATTGATCCGGGTAACCAGGCGCGTGGCCGTGCGCGGCACCACGGCGGTGGGGAAGTGACTGGATGGGTGGCCATACACCGCCTGGTTCCGCGACCACCGCCGCAAGATCCGGCGAGCAGCGATATATATGTCCTGGGCAACCTCCACGACTGCAAGGGCCTTCTTGAGCCCGTACACGCCCCAGAACCGGCCCGGTCCTCGACCCGGCCGCCGCCAAAGTTCAGGCACGATGTGCTGGTATTCCTTGTCGCCATGCAGGTTTGGCGATGAATGCTTGGTGAAGTAGATAGCCAACCGTTTTGGGTCGCAGGCTTTCAACCCGGTGCGCACGTCGATGGCGGTACCGGCGAGCCGGTGTCGGGCCTTCTGCTCAGGGTCAGGGTGGTCGACGATCTGTGCCCAGGTGTTGGAGAGCCAATGAGCGAAGCTGAGGCCAGAGCGCCCCGGCGACAGTGGTGGCGTCATCCACAAATGGATGTGTGGCGCGCCGCGTCGCTGAAACTCCAGCTTCCAGATGTAGCGAGCCAGCTCGCCATATTCGCGTTGAAAGCGCTTGCGCCACAGAACCATATGTCGCTTCACGCTGGCCCCATCCGGAGCGACCACCTCCCAGTGTCCGGGGTAGGTGAGTGTCACCATGGCAGGCACGCGGCCGGATTCGACGAGTGGGCTGTAATCGAGTTCGGCGAAGGTGCGGCACATGGACGACCGTGATTTCCGGGACCACTCGGTGATGACACCGCCAGTACTGAACTGGTCATCTTCCGTATGACTCCGTCCTGTCGAAGACACGACGGCCCTATCACCGTGCCTGGCGTCGCCTTCGAGGTCATTTCGGATATGGAACTTCGCGTCGTCAACATCCCGTTGGTGATGACCGACGGTCCGTTCGGCTGTTTTTTCGGCCCGGACAGGATTGGTCCACCCGAGTCGCACGACGCCGGGACCGATGGAAATGCGAAACCGTCCGGATTCAGGTTCGACGCCGCGGCGCCTAGCACCACAGGCCCACGGTGGCGCCGGTTCGAACAGTGCCGCGGCCCCGGTGACCATCTCGGGCGTCGGGAACCGAAGGCCCAACGCGTCGACGGCCCGCAGCTCGCCGGTCGAGATCCCGTCGCGAACCGACTCGCGGACATTTTCGGCACATATAACAAGCCCGTCGGCCAAAGCCGGGTTGAGGCCGGGTGCCTCGGTCGACGTACGGCCGACCGCTGTCGCTCTCCCGCCCTGCGGCCTGGCGGCCTCGGGCGCTCGCGACCTCCCGTCAACCGAGGCACCCGGGGAACCAGGCCCTAATGGCGGGCCGACAGTTGCAGATGTCGAGCCGTCCAGCGACGGTTTCGAGTCGGTGGCTGATGATGCGATGCTGGGCATCGGGGTACCTGCTCCCCGGAGCCGCTTAGGCCGCCCACAACGCAAACGGCAGCACTGAAGCTCCTGGTCAGGAGCGCAAGCATCGTGTCCGGTCTATGTCCGTTCGTCGGACAGACTGAATACGTCAGCGCAGCTCAATGCGGCGCATACGACGCATAGACTCAGATAAACCGCAGGTCAGTGGCTATTCCGTCCGCCTGAAAAGCGGAAGGTCGCCGGTTCGATCCCGGCCCTGGCCACTGAGAGAACCCACTGGAAACGGTGGGTTTTTCTGCTTTTTGGGGCAGCGAGGATCTCCCAGCGGCGGAGGCCGGGCCCCGACCCCGATGAGCTCTCGCGGGCCGACGTTCTTGTGATCGGTAGCGGTGGTCGCGGGAAACTATGTCTGACAGACGGAATGTCACACACCTTCGTCGACGTCGGCATCTTCCATGATGTCCCGTTCGACGGTTCCCAGGTGCTGACTCGAAGCGGGGGGCCAGGTCATGAGCACTGCGCCACCCGAGGAGCTTCAGGCGCGCATACGCCGCTGGTCACGAATACAGAACCTGGCCGGCGGGATGGCGCTCGTCGGAATCGCGCTCCCTTTCGCCACATTGGGGATCGCAGTACTGGTGCAGCAGGTCACCGGGGACGACGGTGTGTTTCCTGTTCTCGTCTGGATGATCTGGGTAGGCATCGCGCTGCTTGTCGTCGGTGCATTCCTGGAGACCGAAGCGCAGGACCGTGTCCGCGAGGCGAGTTTCGCCGCCGGCTACCAGTCCGTCGGCATGGTCGAGTTCCGGAACGAGGAACCCTCCTCGGATATTGGCGGACCCGATACGTTCACGCTCGTGATCAGCGCCGACGTGCCCGGACAGATAAAGCTCCACCGGCGGCTCCACAGCCAGGACTACCCGGCCGACGCTGACGTGCATATCGGGCAGATCGTGGTCTTCCGCCACACCAACCACGATCCCGACGATCTGGACGACATTCAGTTCGTGCGGTTCGCCGGCATCGGCGGCCGGAAGGGGCAGTCGTGACCGGGGCGTGCGGAATCCCGACGTACCCTCTCCAGGCATGACCGACGGGTTCCTCGAGGAACTGGAAGCCCATGCCGAAGTTCGTTTCGGATTGCCCGCGGCCAACGCATTGGGGATGCTGCGCGATCGGTGGGTGATCATCGGGGACGACCACCATGTTCTGCGCGCGCTGACCGAGCAGCTCAGCCAGGACCCCGGATACCTCGAATTCGCGCGCAGGATCCTCACGATCGCGGACTCGCGGCTGGCCGCTATCTATGAAGGAACCGAGCCGTTTGTCGCCGACAAGGCGTTCACAGCCGCCGACGCGCGGGTGATCGAGCGCGCTGCGCTCGTTGCACTCACTCTGGACGCCGACTGGGCGGAGCCGATTCCTCGAATTCTCGGCCGAGCCGCCATCGCACCCCGGGCGGCTGCCAAATCGGCGCCGTCCCAGGCGGCGGCTTTCGCGCTGGCCCGTGCGATCATGGCCGCGCCGACCCCTGAGAGTGTGGCGGGCCTCGCGGACACTACGCGCGACGTACGGCACGCCGGGATCAAGAAGAAGTTCACCAGGTATGTGAAGGAGGCCCGTCGCGCAATTGGCGGGCGCCCGGACGTCGCCTTGCGGCTGCCGTTCGACACTGCCCCCTCAAAGGCCCAATTGACCACGTGGACCAAGGCACTGGAGGCAGGGTGGCTCGTTTCCGCGTCGTGGTCGTATTCGACGTGGATCGACGCTGCATTCGCCGTTCCGGTCGCTCCGATCAGCAAGAGCCTCGTCTGGCAGATCGTCGACGGGCCGGCATTCCTCGGCGAGCCGGGCGACTTCGCTGACGCGGAGGGCCGCCCGGTCGGCGTCTTGGACAGCGCCCGGATCCGACTCTGGCACCCCGCTGCGGCGACTCACGCCGAACGGAGCGCGTGGCGTCTTCGCGTCCGAAACCTGAAACTGGTGCAGCCTTTTGCGCAGGTGTTACGCGAGCACTACACCAATGCCGACGCCGACCGGTTGATCGCCGATCACGCGATTCTGAATGTGCGACAGCTGACCGGTCTGTATCGAGCAGAGGGATGGACCAGCGGAGGCCACGAAACGATCACCCGACGGGTGGGGACGGTGGGCGCGGAGATGTGGTTCGACGGCTCGGTGTACCCGGGCTCGGGTCTGGAGACGTGCAGTGCAGCAGGCCTGCGCGTCGGAGCGCTGGGAATGGCCGCGGACGGCTCCGTGACGATCGCAGTCGAGGGATGCGACGACGTGCCTGCCGTGTCCGAGATCATTCGCTCGGCAGACCTGATCGTCAGCGCCTCAACTGTTGCGGCCCTTCGCGATTAGATCTGCCAATCGTTGGAGCCGTCGTACCGGGAGTAGGTGCCGGTTGAGTTCTGAACGATGATGGGATCGCCGGGCTTGAAGTTGTCGAAGAACCACTGCGCGTTGGCGGGGCTGATGTTGATGCAGCCGTGGCTGACGTTGCGCTTGCCCTGATCGGCCACCGACCACGGGGCGCTGTGCACGAAGTCGCCGCTGTCGTCGAAGCGGACGGCCAGATCGACCGTCAGCTTGTATCCGTTCGGCGAGTTGACCGGGACGCCATAGGTCGACGAATCCATCACCACCGAGGGCATCTTCTCTTGAACGTAGAAGGTGCCGTTCGGCGTCTGGTGGCCGCCGGATGCCTTACCCATCGACATCGGGATGGTTTTCTCCACGGTCCCGTTACGGGTCACGGTGAGTTGGTGGGTGGTGTCGTTCGCCGTGGCCACCAGCGTGTCCCCGGTGTTGAAGTTGGACACCGTGCCGCCGGCGTCGACGGTGACCGCGGTGTGGGCGGGCCAGAAGCTCAGCGGACGCCAGCGCAGTTGCGTGGGGGTGATCCAGTAGAACTTGCCGGGGACTTCCGGGACCGACGAGACATGAATGGCGTTTTCGGTTGCACCGGCGTCATCGACGGGTCCCGGGAAGTTGATGAT
This sequence comes from Mycolicibacterium lutetiense, assembly GCF_017876775.1. Lineage (NCBI taxonomy): Bacteria > Bacillati > Actinomycetota > Actinomycetes > Mycobacteriales > Mycobacteriaceae > Mycobacterium > Mycolicibacterium lutetiense. The sequence continues at coordinate 29,726 of NZ_JAGIOP010000001.1, forward strand.
GATCGGCTGGGCCACACCGACGGTCGAGCCGTCGGCGGGGACGAGCCTCGGCGGCTCGAACGGCGCCGGATCTGCCTGCGCGGTACCCGCACCCAGGATGAGCGCGCAGCCCACCATCGACGCCGCTCCGGCTGCTTTCACAGCGCCGAAAAGTCTTTCCCTCGTCCAGTCACCCATCTCACCATCGTGTCACCTCCGTCAGCCCTGTCTGGCGAAGCGGGCCGCAGACGAGACCACCACGGGCGTCGCCGGGTGGCAGCCCCCGAGTGCGCGTCCCGTTTGTGACGGCACACCTCGCCGGCGGCGGCCACTGCCGTCGGATCGAATCCGGGCGGCACCGGGCCATCGGCCACCAACGCCCGGACCAAGGCTTCCTGCCGCTGAGCCAGGTTGTCTGTCATGCCCACGCCTTTCGCGCGCAGGTGGTGATCGGCGCGGCCCCGGCGGCCGTGGCGATCGCGTCCAGTTCGTCGAACAGTTCGGCCGCCGGTGGGTACCGTCCGTCACGCTCGAGCATGAACGGGGTGTCCACCCGTTCACGCAGGGCGGTGACCAGGTCCAGCACCTCCGGTGGCGTCCGATCGGTGTGGGTGTCGTGATAGAAATCGTCGTCCTGCCGGCCGCCCGCGACGTGGCTGTAGGCGACCCGCTCGATAGGGAGCCGGGCGAGCTCGCGGTGCGGGTCGAGACCCCGGTTCCGGGCATTGGCATAGACATTCGCCACGTCGAGCACCAGCAGCACGTCGGTGCGCTCGATCAGCTCGGTGAGGAACTCCGATTCACTGAGATCCGACTCGGGCCATTCCACGAACGCGGCGATGTTCTCGACCGCCAGTGGTACCGGCAGCTGCCTGCAGGTCCGGGTGATGTTCCGCGCCAATACATCCACTGCCTCCCGGGTGCGGGGCACCGGCAGCAGGTGCCCCGCCTCGATCCCGCCGGCCCGCACGAAGGCGATGTGCTCGCTGACCAAGGGGGATCCCAGCGCCTCCGCGCAGGCCGCCAATCGGTGGATCCGGGCGGGCTGCACCGGTTCCACACCGCCCAGGGACAGCGCGACCCCGTGCGGGATCACCGGGACCCCGGCGGCGGCAAGCCCGGCGAGCAGGGGATCCGGCCGGGCCCGACGGCGCCGCATCGGCACGGCCTCGGCGATCACCTCACAGAACCCGGGCGTGAGGTCGGCCATCAGCCCGGCGATTTCGCGGCGCCACCCCAGGCCCACGTCGCCCAGCGCGGGCACGGTGCGGGCGGTGACCGTCATCCGCCACACCCACCGCAGCCGCCGCACCCACCACAGCCGCCACCCCCGCCGCCGTCACCGCCGCAGGAGGCGCCACAGCCGCCGCCGTCGCCGCCCCCGGAGGGATCCCCGGCCAGCTGTACCGAACTGGAGTAGTCGGGGTCTACCGCCCACAGTGCTGCGGTGCCGAACAGCGCCGCGGAAAGGGCCACCGCCGCCGGCCCATACGTTTCGAACGCCGGGCGCTTGGCCGGATCGAGGTAGGCCAGGTGCCCCTGTTCGGCGGCGAGACGTTGCCGGCCGGCTCGTGTCAGCCGGCCCACTGTGAGCAGTCGGGGCAGCACGAGGGCGCTGTAGGAGACGGTCGCCAGGGTCAGCACCACCAACGGCACCACGTAGCTCGGCTGTTCCTCGACATGGGTCGCCAGGTACACGCAGAAGGCGATGCCGACCGCCAGCACGAGAAACGACGGTGCCGCACCCCACCGCATCCGGGTCCGCTCGGACCGGCTGCGGAGCAGGCCGCGCTCACTCAGCTGTTCTTCCAGCGCGGCGAGGTCGGCCTGGGAATCGTTGTACAGGCTCGGCACGGTGTGCCCCGCGTCGGCGGCGACCCGCGCCAGCGTCTGCTCGGTGAACCGGTCGTCCTGCGGGCCGGCCGGCACCGCGCGGTCCACCCGGCCGTTGCCGGTGATCCGTCCACTGGCGCGCAGCCCGGCCAGGGCGGCGACCACCGGAGCGACCTCCGATCGCAGCAGCGCGAGCTCGGTCGGGCTGATCGGGTCCTGGTTGACCGGGCGCCGCGGCGCAGTGGCGGTCCGCCAGAGCACCGCGAAGACCGCCGCTGCGACCAGAGCGGCCAGATACCACTTCGCCTCTGCGGTCATCGCCGACGCGTACCTATCAATCATTTCCTCGATCGACATCACAGTCACCTCCTGGTGTTCGGTTCAGACCACCGTGCCGGGGCTGTGCCCGTTACCGGTCACAACTTTCAGTCAGATCGCGGTATCGCACGGCCTGGCTGAACCAGCAAGCGTGCACGGCGGAGGACAGGGGTTGATGAGGACTTGATGGCTGATGGCTGAGGAAAATCCGTGCTTCCGCGGCTAAGCTGGCACTGGTTCAGAAGATGAAAGCGTGGCGACGATGTCCCGTGCGGTTTGGTTTCCCCGACTGCTGGTCGGGTGTTGTGCCGCTGCAATGGTCTTTGCCCCGTCAGCCACCGCCGAGCCGGCAGCGTTGGATCCGACCGGGAACCGCTCCGGTGGACCGGTTCCGACCGTCAATGGGGTGCCGTGTGTGGGCGGCAATCTGGGGGTCTGTCTGAGCTTCCGGCAGAACCGGCCACCGGCCGCCAGCCCGGGTGCGCGGTCCAGCGTCGGCCATAGCCCCACCGTTCGCCGCTGACCGGCATTACCATGGCAGCCCGAGATGAACAGTCCCACGACGTCGGTTGAAACCGACAACAGCGCGTTCCGGTCGCGGTTACTCGATGCCATGATTCAGTCGGTCATCGAGGACGGATATCAGAACACCACGGTCGCCGATATCGTGCGCCGGGCCAAGACCTCGCGGCGCACCTTCTATGAGCACTTCGCCAGCCGCGAGGAGTGCTTTGTTGCCCTGCTGACCTCGGTAAACACCAAGCATGTGGGTGAAATCGCCGGAAAGGTCGAGAGACAGGCGCCGTGGCAGGATCAGGTTCGCCAGGCGGTCGAGGCGTGGATCGGTTCCTATCAGGCCCACCCCGAGTTGATGCTGGCCTGGATTCGCGATCTGCCGACCATGGGGACCGCGGCGCGGGCGCTGCAGCGCGAGTCGATGGAGAACTTCATCACGATGGTGGAGGTGATGACGAGCTCCGAGGCGTTCCGCTCGGCCGGAGTGTCGATCTCACGGCGCCGCACCATCATGATGATCGGTGGGTTGCGTGAGCTCACCGCGATGACCGTCGAGACCGGCGGCGAGGTGGGGGAGATCATCGAGGACGCGGTGCAGGCCTGCACCGCGATGTTGACCCCGCTCAGCTGACCGCGACCTGGGCCTGCTGGTGGCGGCGCTGCCGTTCGATGGTGGCGAAGTAGAACGCGAAGGCGAAGGCGAAGCTGGTGAACAGGCTCGCGACAAAGAACAACCAGGGGTGACGGATGCCGCGTCGTAGCCCGTCGATGATCGTAAACAGCGGCAGCAGAATGACATTGGCGATCGTGTAGTCGGCGCTGGCCGAGCCCGCGGCGGGGTTGGCGTACCCGAGCGTGATGAATTCCTGCCAACTTCCGGGGCCCCAGATCGGATTGCCGCCCGGTTGGGCGTACTGCGAGACGAACTGCATGTTGAAGTACCAGCAGATCGGGATCGATGCGAGGCCGACGACGTAGAAGGCCAGTTCGACCCGGGACAGTGCCGGCCCGGGCGGGCGGGCAAAGATCCCGGGGTTGAGACGGACCACGAGCGCGACGACCGTCACGCCCAGAATTGCATGAACGATGAGCGACACCATGGCGTGAGCACACTCGCGATCTGAAGTTTTGTCAATATTGACATTTCTGGCCGCCGGGCGACGGCTCGGCGATGCGGTAATTTCACTGACATGGTCAGGCCCGCGCAGACCGCGCGCAGTGAGCGCACACGCGAGGCGTTGCGGCAGGCCGCGCTGGTGCGATTCCTCGCCCAGGGGGTCGAGGACACCTCGGCCGAGCAGATCGCCGCCGACGCCGGGGTTTCCCTGCGCACCTTCTATCGGCATTTCACGTCCAAACACGACCTGCTGTTCGCCGACTATGACGCCGGCCTGCACTGGTTCCGGGCCGCGCTGGCCGAACGGCCGGCGTCCGAATCGGTCCTCGACTCGGTGCAGTCGGCGATCCTGGCCTTCCCTTACGACGTCGATGCGGTGACCAAGATTGCAAGCATGCGCGCGGTGGAACTCGACCCCGACCGGATCGTGCGCCACATCCGCCAGGTCGAATCGGACTTCGCCGACGCGGTGGCCGAACTGCTCGTGGCGCGTCGGGGCCGGGTGCCGCTGGGGGATGACCGGCTGCGGATCGTGGTGACCGCCCGATGTGTCGCGGCTTCGGTGTTCGGGGCCATGGAGTTGTGGATGATCGGCAACGAGGCGGGGGAGCGGTCACTGCCCGAGCTGGCCCGGATGTGCCGGGCCGCGCTGGAAGCGCTGCGATCGGGGCTCGATTGATGTTTTGTCATTATTGACAAAACATTGGGCTCGGTGTCAGCCTCAGTCGATGGCGGAATACGACGCGATCGTGATCGGTGCCGGGCACAACGGGCTGGCTGCGGCGGCCCTGTTGGCGCGGGCCGGAAAGCGCACCCTGTGCCTGGAGGCCAAGCGATATGCCGGCGGGATGGCATCGACCGTCGAGCTTTTCGACGGCTACCGCTTCGAAATCGCCGGGTCGCTGCAGTTCCCCACCTCGGCCGTGGTCAGCGCCGAATTGGGGTTGGATGCCTTGCCGACCGTGGACCTGGAGGTCATGTCGGTATCGCTGCGCGGAATCGGTGACCCGCCGGTCGTCTACTACGCCGACCCGATGAAGATGCTGGGCCACCTCGGTGAGGTGCACGGCGCCGACGCGGTGGCCGGAATGGCGGGCCTGATGGCCTGGAGTCTGGCGCCCACCCGGGCCCTGGGCCGGTTCGACGCGGGCCGTCCGCCTCGCACCCTCGACGAGATGTATGCCTGCGCGGCAACTGAATCCGAGCGGGCGGCCATCGATGATCTGCTGTTCGGATCGGTCAGCGATGTCCTGGACCGTTACCTGCCGGACAAGGACAAGCACGGCGCGTTGCGCGGCATGCTGGCCTTCCTGGCGGTCAACACCACCTACCGGGGACCTGAAACGCCGGGCAGCGCGGCCGCCCTGGCCTACGGCCTGGCGGTGCCCGACGAGAACGCCGTGCTGATGAAGAAGCTGGCGGGCGGGATCGGCGCTCTGACCGACCATCTGCATGCCCTGCTGACCGCCGCAGGGGGTGAACTGCGGTTGCGCAGCAGCGTCGACCGGATCACGGTCGACGCCGGCCGGATCACCGGAGTGCGACTGTCCGACGGCACCGCGATCACCGCGCCCGTCGTGGTGTCGGCGATCGCCCCGGACACCACGGTCACCAAGCTCATCGACCCCGAGGCAATACCGGCCGAGGTGCGTGAGCGGTTCACCCGGATCGACCATCGCGGAAGCTATCTGCAGATGCATTTCGCGCTCGACGGGGCACCCACCTTCGACGCTCCCTACGAATTGCTCAACGACCCGGAAATGCAGGCCGCCATCGGCATTTTCAGCACGCCGGAAGAACTGCAGCAGCAGTGGCAGGACGCCCGCCGCGGGATCGTGCCCGCCGATCCCGCGATCGCCTTCCAGATCCCCTCGGCCCACGATCCGACTCTGGCCCCGGCGGGCAAGCATGCCGCCTCGGCGTTCGCGTTGTGGTTCCCGGTCGAGGAGTCGGCCTCCGGCTACGGCGAACTCAAGGACGAGATGGGCCGGCGGGTCATCGAGAAAATCAGCCGGTTGGCACCGGATTTCGAGAAGCGGATCATCCGGCACACCACCTTCACACCGCGCCATATGGGCACGATGTTCGGTGCGCCGGGCGGCGACTACTGCCACGGCCTGATCCATCCCGAGCAGATGGGCCCCAACCGTCCCGGCCCCAAAGGGTATGTCGGTCAACCGATTCCCATTGACGGTCTGTATCTGGCCAGTGCGGGCTGCCACGGCGGGCCGGGGATCACCTTCATCCCCGGCTACAACGCCGCCAAGGCGGTGCTGGACGACTAACGGTTGTTCAGCTGGTCGACCCAGTCCTTGGGTACCTGCCCCTTCGGCCCGGGCGCCGGCTGGTCCACGGGATGATGCTGCGGCGGCGCAAGCTCGGGCCCGTCGTAGTACTGGTTGGTCTCGAAGTCCCAGAACCAGTCCTCGCCCGGCTCGAACGAGCGGATGATCGGGTGCCCGGTCTCGCGCCAATGCGCCGACGCGTGACGGGCCAACGAATCATCACAGCAACCGATATGCCCGCACGCCGCACAGCGTCGCAGATGGACCCACCAGCCCCCAGCGGCGGTGCACTCCGCGCATCCGGTTCCGCTGGGGAGGGCGGTCTGATCGACCGGATTAGTCATATCGGTGAGCGTAGCCCCGGGTAATCTCGCCGCATGGCAACCAGCGATTCCCGTGAAGTAGTGATCGAGGCGACCCCACAGGAGATCCTCGACGTCGTCGCCGATGTCGAGGCGACGCCGAGCTGGTCGCCGCAATACCAGCGTGCCGAGATCCTCGAGTCCTACGACGACGGCCGGCCCAAGCAGGTGAAGATGACGGTCAAGGCCGCCGGGCTGACCGACGAGCAGGTCATCGAATACACCTGGAGCGAGAACAAGGTCAGCTGGACGTTGGTGCGCGCCGGTCAGCTCAAGGCGCAGGACGCCAGCTACACCCTGACCCCCGATGGCGACAAGACCAAGGTTCGGTTCGACATCTCCATCGATCTGTCGGTGCCGCTGCCGGGCTTCATCCTCAAGCGGACCATGAAAGGCGGCGTCGAGACCGCCACCGAAGGCCTCCGCAAGCAGGTGCTCAAGGTCAAGAAGGGCTAGCCCGTCAGCTCGAGTTGGCTTCCGACGCGGACTGCGCCAACTCGGTCAGCAGTGGCGGGATGTCCATCCGCCCCAGCATCACCTCGACGAACACCATGCGGTCGGGCGTGGCCGCCGCGGTGCTCAGTGCATCGTCGAGTTCGCCGTAGGTGCGGGCCCGGAACGTCAGCGCATCGGAGACACCCAGTGCTGTGGGCAGTTCGGTCCAGCGCCATCCGGTGATGTCGTTGTATTCGGCGGTGACACCGTGGATTGCGCGTTCCACGGTGTAGCCGTCGTTGTTGACCACCACCACGACGGGTGCCAGGCCCTCGCGGCCGAAGCTGCCCAACTCCTGGATGGTCAGCTGCGCGGCGCCGTCACCGATGAGCAGCACCGTGCGGCGGTCCCGGTCGGCGAGTCCGGCACCGAGTGCGGCGGGCAGGGTGTAGCCGATCGAACCCCACAGGGGCTGGCCGATGAACGTCACGCCCGACGCCAACCGGTGGCCGGCCATCCCGTAGAACGACGTGCCCTGATCGGCGAGCACCACGTTGCCGGGTGTGAGGGCTTCAGAAAGCCTGTCCCACAGGATCTCCTGGGTCAACGCGACATACGGTCCGGGCGGGTCGGTGTGCGTCCGAGTGGGAAGCGGGGGCAGCGCCGGTGAGGTGATGCCGCGCTCGGTGAGGATCGCCGTGACGGCCCCGAGCGCGGCCGACATGTCCAGCGGAGCATAGACCTGCCCGGCCACCACGCTCTGGTTCACGCCGATGTCGATGGTGCGGGCCGGGTCGATGCGTTGGCTGAAGAACCCGCTGACCATGTCGGTGAACAACACGCCCGCGGTCACCAGCACCGGAGCGTCCTCGATCGCCTCGCGTACCGAATCTTCGCTGGCCGCACCGGCATAGATACCCAGATAGTTGGGTGAGCTCTCATCGACCAGGCTCTTGCCCCACATCAATGTGGCATGACCGACCGTATCGGCTGCCAACAGCGCGCTGAGTTCGTCGATGCAGTCCAGCCGGTGCACCAGGAAATCGGCGAGCACGGTCAGCCGGTGATCGCCGATCATCTCGGCGGCCGCCGCAGTGAACATCGACAGCGCGCGCGGACTGGTGCCGGCGGTGTAGCGGGGTAGCGGTGCGGTGGGAGGCTCGGTGGGGAACCGGGCCACATCCGTCGCGATCAACAGATAGCCGGGCCGCTTCTGCTCGCGCACCTCGGAGAGCACCCGGTCGATCTCGCGCGTCGCCGTCGCCGGCACCAGATTCGCCTGGGCACAGGTGATCTCGCGACTGATCCGCAGAAAGTGATCGAAGTCCCCGTCGCCCAGGGTGTGGTGAACGATGCGTCGCGCTGCCTGCGAATCCTTGGACGGCGCGCCGACGATGTGCACCACCGGCACATGTTCGGCGTAGCTGCCGGCAACCGCATTCGCCGCCGACAACTCACCGACCCCGAACGTGGTGACCAGGGCGGCCATGCCGCGCAACCGACCATAGCCGTCGGCGGCATAGCCGGCGTTGAGCTCGTTGGCGCCACCCACCCAGCGGAGTGTGGGGTGGGCGAGGATGTGGTCGAGGAACTCGAGCTGATAGTCGCCGGGCACGCCGAAAACCTCGGTCACCCCCAATTCGGCAAGCCGGTCCAGCAGGTAGTCGCCGACGGTGTAGCCGCTTTCTCCCATGCCTTAGTGTGCCTCGCATGACCAACACCGGACCGCTCGCCGGAGTGCGAGTTATCGAACTCGGGGGCATCGGCCCGGGACCGCACGCCGCGATGATGCTCTCGGACCTGGGTGCCGACGTGGTGCGGGTGCGTCGTCCCGGCGGCCTGACCATGCCCGCCGAGAACCTCGATCTGATGCACCGCGGCAAGCGCATCGTGGACCTGGACGTCAAGTCCGAGCCCGGCAAGCTGTTGGACCTGGTCGCCAAAGCCGATGTGCTGCTGGACTGTTTCCGTCCCGGCACCTGCGAACGTCTCGGTATCGGGCCGGCTGAGTGTGAGGCCGTCAATCCGCGCCTGATCTTCGCCCGGATCACCGGCTGGGGCCAGGACGGTCCGCTGGCCACGACGGCCGGTCACGACATCAACTACCTGTCGCAGACCGGCGCGCTGAGCGCGATCGGTTACCGCGACCGCCCGCCGGTGGCCCCGCTCAACCTTGTCGCCGATTTCGGCGGCGGCTCGATGCTCGTCGTCATCGGCATCGTCACCGCGCTGTACGAGCGGGAACGCTCGGGCAAGGGGCAGGTCATCGATGCCGCGATGGTCGATGGCGTCAGCATGCTGGCGCAGATGATGTGGACGATGCGGGCCACCGGATCGCTGCGCGACGAACGCGAGTCGTTCCTGCTCGACGGCGGCGCCCCGTACTACCGGACCTACGAGACGTCCGACGGCGGCTACATGGCGGTCGGGTCGATCGAGCCGCAGTTCTTCGCGCAGCTGGTGGCCGGTCTCGGTCTGGACGCCGCCGCGATCCCCGGGCAGTTCGAACTGGCGCGGTATGACGAGATGCGGGCCATCTTCACGGAGCGGTTCGCCACCAAGACCCGCGACGAGTGGACCAAGATCTTCGCGGGTACCGACGCGTGTGTGACACCGGTGCTCACCTGGGGTGAGGCTGCCGAGGGCGAGCATCTGCTGGCCCGCTCCACCCTGGTCACCGTGGACGGTGTCGCGCAGGCCGCCCCGGCCCCGCGGTTCTCCCGGACCTCGCCTTCGACACCCGGCCGGCCGCCGCAGTCGAGCACCGACATCGCCGACATCGGCTGGACCTGACCGGTGCGCAGGGCCTTTGTACCCTGGCAATCGGGCTCGGAAGCAGCCACGATGGGGGTGTGACTTCCACGGACGCACCAGTAGTAGTCGGAATCAACGGCAGTGACGGGGCGCTCGGCGCGGCCCGCTGGGCCGGCGCGGTTGCCGCGCGGTTCGGCGCGCCGCTGCGCATCGTGCACGCCCTGCCGTCCATCGGCCGCAATCTGACCCAGACCGCAGCAGCCCTGACCGCGGCGATGATGTCGTATCAGCGCGACATGGCCCAGGCGTTCCTCAAGGCCGCGGAGGAGGCCGTGCGCGCCGATCATCCCGAGCTGTCGATATCCACGGTCTCGTTCAACGAACCCGCCGACCAGGTGCTGATCGAGGCCAGCCGGGAGGCGCGGCTCGTCGTCCTCGGCGGTAAGACGGTGACCCCCGCGGCAGCCCTGTTGATCGGGTCGACGGCGCTGTCCGTGGCGACGCGGGCCGCGTGCCCGGTGGTCGCCTTCCGCGGGGATCGGGTCGCCCCGGGGGACGGCCCGGTCGTCGTCGGGGTCGACGACAGTCCCGCGGCCCAGGCCGCACTGGAGACGGCATTCCAGTTCGCCGATCGGTTCGGGTTGGCGCTCAATGCCGTGCGCTCGTTGTCGTTGGCTGCACCGGCGGAGACCGGTGTCTCCATCCCGCTGCTGATCGACTGGGACGGTGTGGAGTCCGCCGAACTGCTGGCGCTGACCGAGACCGTCGACGTCCACAACAAGAACCATCGGGGCGTCGACGCCAAATGTTTCGTCGAGCCCGACTCGCCCGGCAAGGCCCTGTTGAAGCACGTCGAGGACTCCGGACTTGTGGTGGTCGGATCCCGCGGGCGCAACGCGCTGGCCGGTGTGCTGCTGGGTTCGACGAGTCTCAACCTGCTGCACCACAGTCCGGTACCGGTGATGATCTGTCGGGCACAAGGAGATTCGGATGAGTGAGCACGGCGTCCGGCGCGGCATCGTCGTCGGGGTTGACGGGTCGCCGGCATCGGACAACGCGGTGGCGTGGGCTGCTCGGGACGCGACACTGCGGGGCGTCGAGCTCACGTTGGTGTACGCATTGCCGGGTGCCATGTCGCCGGTGTGGTTGGATGTGGCGCTGCCCCAGGAATACTGGGATTATCAGGACCAGCAGGGGCAGGACGTCCTCGATGCTGCCCGCCGGGTCGCCGTGGAAGTGGCCGGGACGCACCCGCTGGACATCATTGCCAAAGCTGTTCCTGGGCATGCGGTTGCGACGCTGATCGAGTACTCGCGGCAGGCTGAGCTGGTGGTCGTGGGTTCCCGCGGCCTGAGCAAATGGGGACGCCGACTGCTCGGATCGGTGAGCTCGAGTCTGGCGCACCACGCCCACGGTCCGGTGGCGGTGATCCCACACAACGAACGCCCGCAGACGGCGCCGGTGGTAGTCGGGGTCGACGGGTCACCTGCGTCTGAGCTCGCCACCGCGATGGCGTTCGACGAGGCGTCGCGTCGCGGTGTCGAGCTCGTGGTCCTCCACACCTGGGCGGACCTGAACTTCGAGTTCCCCGCCGTCAGGTGGGAGGACCTGAGCTCCCAGGCCGAGCGTGCGCTGGCTGAACAGCTGGCCGGGTGGGGTGAGCGGTATCCCGATGTCGCCGTCCGGCGGGTGGTCATGCCCGATCAGCCGGCCCGGCAACTACTGGCTCAGGCGGAAAACGCGCAGCTCGTGGTGGTCGGTAACCGGGGTCGGGGTGGATTCGCCGGGATGTTGCTCGGCTCGGTCAGTTCCGCGGTGGTGCATTCATCCACCGCGCCGGTGATCGTTGCGCGGCAAACCAACTGATTGTTGATAGTCCTCAACACGAAGAACCGCACACGGGACGGCACGCTTCGCTAGATTTGGGGGCGTGGCTGTGCAGGCATCACGCGAGGCGGTTTTCGACGCCTCGCCGGAGGCGATCATGGAGGTGCTCGCCGACGTCGACGCGCTGCCGTCCTGGTCGGCGGTGCACCGTCGCGTCAAGGTCATCGACCGCTATCCCGACGGCAGGCCCCACCATGTCAAGACCACCATGCGGCTGCTGGGCATCACCGACAAAGAGCTCCTCGAGTTCCACTGGGGCGACCACTGGATGGTGTGGGATGCCGAACCCAACCTGCAGCAGCGTGGGCAGCATGTCGAATACAACCTGACGCCCGAGGTGGATCGGACGCGGGTGCGGTTCGACGTCATCGTCGACCTCGCGATGCCGGTGCCGGAGTTCCTCATCAAGCGGGCGAAGACACTCGTTCTCGACGTCGCCATCGAGCGGTTGCGTCAGCGCGTCATGCGGAATCCACGGCACCGACTGCCCTAATCGGTGGGTATCCGGTCCCGCATCGCGTAGGCGACGGCGACGGCCAGTGACGGCTGCTTGGTGCCGCACACGTCGACCGCCATGACGATATTGGACTTGGCGGACAGGGCCTGCGTGCAATCCGGGGGCGCGCTCGACGAGGCCGAATCAGGCATGGACAGAATGCGTTCCTGTACTCCCAGGGTTCCGAGGGTGCGGGCCTGTGCCTCGCCGCGGCGGTTCACCGAGGCAGCTTTGCCCGTGCATTCGTTCCAGCGGTCCAGCGCGCCGGCCATGAACTCCTCGGCCTGGGTAGGGTTGTCAAATCTCATGGCGCGTTGACGTACCCACGTGCCGTCGCCGATGAACTCACGTTCCCGAGAATCCGGTGTTCTCGCCCGATAGTTTTCGGGGACACAGTCTTTGGGCGCCGCAGGGTTGTCACGGGCGGGCGTGATCGTGTCGGGGCCGGTGGCGTTGAGGCGTCCTGTGCCCACCAGTGTCTGGGTGGTCTCGGGGCTGAGCAGGACGGATTCGAGGTCGGACTGCTGGAAGACCCGCACCACCTCGGGGCACTGCCAATACGGGTCGACCGTGCCGCCTTTTGCCACCGGGGTCGAGTTCACGACGCCGGTGATGCGGTGCGACGCATCGGGTGTCACCGTGATGGCGTAGCCCTGCTCGCGCGACCACCGGGCCGGCACCAGAACATAACGACCGCCGTGCGCTTCCAGGACACGTAGGCATTGGTAGCGGTAGACCGGCGCAGCAGGCGGACCTTCGGCGGGCAGGGTCGATTTCTTGACGAGGTAGCCCGGAATGCCCAGTACCTCGGTGGTATCGAGTTGCACTGCGGTGTAATCGCCGTCAGCGGCCCACAGTCCGCCTGCGGTGAAGGCCCCGTCGCGCTTGCCCTGATCGGACGCGTAGATCCTCGTGACCCAGAACAATGCCCCGACCGTGGTTATCACCGCGAGCACGAGCACCGTTCGCTCGGCGATCCTGGGTAGCCGCCCGAGGCTGCCGAGGCCACCGGTGAGGGCCAGCACCGAATAGCCTGCGACGAGCAGCGCGATGCCCGCCACGATCAGCCCCGCCATATAGATCGGGGGAGCACCTTCGATGACCCAGTTGATCATGCTGTACTCGGACGTCAGCCAGACGACGGCCACGATCAACCCCGCTGCACCCACAGCCGCGGACAGCCACGCGATGGTGCGTAGCAATGGGATTCGACGTTCTGAGGCCGCCCACCGCCGCACGCCCACAGTCAGAACCACGAGCAATGCCATCGCGATGAGTACGCGAAAGGCTGCGAAGAAGAACACCCTGATGGTGGTGACGGCGTAGTCGGCCGACGTGTATCCCAGCGTCGACGGATCGACACCGAAGTAGTGGAGTCGGTCGTGGATGAACAGCAGACCGTAGAAATAGCACAACCCGGTGATCACTGACGTCGGTGCCACAACCAGGGCCGCCAGGCTCAGCCACCGTTCGGCGGATTGAGAGAGCGACTTCGTCTCGTCGCTCACGATGGCGGTGTCGCCGGCACGGACGGGGTCGTGGTGGTGGTCGTCGTTGTCGGAAGCGTCGTGGTTGTGGTTGGGGTTGTGGGCGCAAGCGTCGTCGTCGTTGGCGGTGTCGTCGTCGGCTGGGTGAACCCCTCACCCGTGGTCGTTGTCGGGTCCGAGTACGCGGTCGTCGTTGTCGCGGCGGTCGTCGACGGCAGCGGAACCGTCCCGGTCGTCGGGGTGTGTGTCGTCGTGGGGTCGGTGTGGGTCTCGCTATTGCAAGCCACGGCCAACACCGCCGCTGCGGTGATCGCCGCGAGCCCGATGGCCCGCCCAACCGTTGTCGATCCGAGGTTCATCACGGCCTCCCACCAGTGTCTTTACGATGGTGGCAAATTCGGCGACGTCGCGCGCGAGTATCGGGCTACTCGAAATTGAAGCCGGCGCCTGGTCAGCGTCTCCGGAGCACCTCGAGCCGGCGGATCGCCTCTTCCATGGTGTCGTCGCGTTTGCAGAATGCGAAGCGCACCAGGTGATTCCACAGATCGGCGTGCGGAGCTTCGGCGTCGCAGAACGCCGACATCGGGATTGCGGCCACTCCCGCCGTGTGCGGCAGCTCGGCACAGAACTGCGTGCTGTCCGAATAGCCCAGTGGCCGTGGGTCGGCGCACAGGAAGTAGGTGCCGTCGCTGTCGTGCACCTCGAACCCGATGTCGGCCAGTGCATTGCTCAGTCGATCCCGCTTGACCCGGAATGACTCCCGCAGGTCGGCCACCCAGCCGTCCTCGTGATTGAGGGCGTGGGCCACCGCGGGCTGGAACGGCCCGCCGCCGACATAGCTCAGGTACTGCTTGGCGGCGCGCACCCCGTTGATCAACTCGGCCGGCCCGCAGGCCCAGCCGATCTTCCAGCCGGTGACGTTGAACATCTTGGCCGCGCTGGAGATGGTCACGGTGCGTTCGGCCATACCGGGGTACCCGGCCAGCGGCAGGTGCTCGACGCCGAACACCAGCTGCTCGTACACCTCGTCGGTGATCACCAGCAGGTCATGCTCGATGGCCAGCGCAGCGATGGCGCGTAACTCGGCATCGGAGGCTACGGCGCCGGTCGGATTGTGCGGTGAGTTGAGGATCAGTGCACGGGTCTTGGGTGTGACAGCCCCACGGAGTCCGTCCACGTCGATCCCGAAGCCCGCGCCTTCGGCGACCAGCGGCACCGCGATGCGCACACACCCGGCCATTGCGATCACCGGGGAGTAGGAGTCGTAGAACGGCTCGATCACCAGAATCTCCGAGCCCGGTTCGACCAGACCGAGAACCGACGCGGCGATGGCCTCGGTGGCGCCGACGGTCACCAGAACCTCGGTGTCGGGGTCGTAATCGATACCGTAGTGCCGTTTGCGCTGAGCGGCGATGGCATGGCGCAACTCGGGGATGCCGAGGCCAGGCGGGTACTGGTTGTGGCCTTCACCGATGGCCCGCTGCGCCACCTTGAGCATCTCGGCCGGGCCGTCCTCGTCCGGGAAACCCTGGCCCAGGTTGACCGCGCCCAGTCGGCCGGCCAGCGCAGACATCTCCGCGAAGATCGTGACGGCGAAGGGCTGGAGCCGTGTGACAGTCATGTTGCATGAGGCTAATGCGGGAATGATTGCCGCGCTCACGACGCTTTAGAGCGGCGTGACCTACAAACTGAACGCCGACGCCGCACTGCTTCAGCCGATCCAGGTCGGTGACACCGCCGCCGCCAACCGTCTGTTCATGGCGCCGCTGACACGTTCGCGCGCCGATGCCGACGGCACCCCGTCGCCGCTGGCCGCGCAGTACTACACACAACGTGCCGGTGCGGGCGTGATCATCAGCGAGGCCACCGCTGTCGCCGAGACCGCCAACGGCGCCTACCTGAACACCCCGGGCATCTACACCGACCGCCATCAGCACGGCTGGGCCGAGATCGCGGATTCGGTGCATGCCGCCGGCGGCAAGATGTTCGTCCAGTTGTGGCACGTCGGCCGGATGGCGCACCCCGAGATCAGCGGGTTCGAACCTGTCGCACCGTCGGCGATCGCCGCCGAGGTGGTCACGCACACACCCACCGGCAAGAAGCCGCTGCAGATGCCGCGGGCACTCGATATCGCCGAGATTCCGGTGATCGTCGAGCAGTTCCGGGCCGCCGCGCGCCGGGCGATCGACGCCGGCATGGACGGCGTGGAGATCCACGGCGCCAACGGCTACCTGCTGCACCAGTTCGCCTCCGATGTGGTCAACCAGCGGACCGATGCCTATGGCGGTTCGCCGGAGAACCGGGCCCGGTTGACGGCCGAAGTGGTCGAGGCCGTCGTCGCCGAGATCGGAGCGGGTCGGGTCGGGCTGCGTATCTCGCCCGGCAACACCGCCGGGGACATGCACGAGAACGACACCGTCGGCGCCTATGAGGCATTGCTGGCGCGAATCGCCCCGCTGGGTCTGGGCTACCTGCACGTGCTCATCGACCCGGCCACCCGCACCTTCGGGGTCATCCGCGCCTTGTGGTCGGGGACGTTCGTCCTCAATACCGGTCGCGCCTCCGGCACCGACTTCTCGGCACTGGAGGGTTATGCGGAGTGGGGCGCGATCAGCGCGGCAGCGGTGGGGCGGGCGTACTTGGCGAACCCGGACCTGATCGACCGGCTGATCCTGGGTGCCGAACTCAACGAGCCCGACGTGTCGACCTTCTACGCTCCCGGGCCGAGCGGGTACACCGACTACCCGTCGCTGATCGAGATCGAGGAGCCCCGCTCGGCGTAAGGACTGTGCCGCGAATGTAGCGCTGTGGCGATTTTCGGCGGGCGGTTTTCCGCCACAGCGCTGCATGCGTGGCGATGAGCGACCGCCCGCCGTCTCTATACAGTGGCTTCGGATGCCCGACAGCGAAATAACAGCCGACTTGGTCCGTGACCTGCTGCGCGATCAGCATCCAGACCTTGCAGGGCTGCCCATCCGCGAGGTGGTGGGCGGCTGGGGCAACCAAATGTGGCGCCTTGGTGACGAGTTCGCCGTGCGTATGCAGCGCATGGACCCGACTCCGGAACTCCAATTCAAGGAGCGGCGGTGGTTACCCGTATTGGCCCCGCGCCTCCCGCTACCGGTACCCACCCCGGTGCGGTTCGGCGAACCTTCCGAGCGCTTCTCCAAGCACTGGACCGTGATGACGTGGGTTCCCGGAGAACCGCTGGACCGCAGCGCAATCAACCGTGGAACCCACGCGGCGGATACGTTGGCGGACTTCCTCCGGGCGCTTCATGTGAACGCGCCGGCTGAGGCGCCGATTGGCATAGACCGCGGAGCCCATCCCAGGGACTGCACGGACGGATTCGAGCATTTCTTGCAGGCTGTTGCTCCCGATGACGTCGCGACAAATGTGCGGACAGTCTGGTACGACGCTGTTGAAGCTGGCGCTTGGGAGGCTCCGCCGGTGTGGGTCCACGGCGACCTTCATCCCGCGAATGTCATCGTCTCGGATGGAACGCTGGCGGGCATCGTCGACTTCGGAGACTTGTTCGCCGGCGATCCGGCTTGGGATCTCGCTGCTGCGTGGGTGCTGCTGCCCACGGGTATGGCCGGACGGTTCTTCGACAAGTACGCCCGAGCCGACGAGTCGGTGATCCGGCGTGCTCGCGGTTTGGCTGCCATGAAGAGCCTCTTCCTGATGCTCATGGGACAGCACGGAGATCGGGGCCTTCCTGGCGGTAAGTCGAACTGGGGGCCGGCAGGCAGGGCGGCGCTTGATCGTGTTCTGGCGGGCGTTTGAGGCTCGCCCTGTCTGCGCAGAGGAGATGCTGAGCACAGGCCCAACCAACGGGTTGGGCGAGGCTGCTACGCTGCCGTCCAGAGGACTGTCCACATTCGCTGGGCGGTTCCACAACCCAACCTGAACCTGGACGCCGATACGGCAGGGGAGCAGACATGTCCGAAGAAGCCTTCATCTACGAGGCGATCCGTACGCCGCGTGGCAAGCAGCGCGGTGGCGCACTCAACGAGATCAAGCCCGTCAACCTGGTGGTCGGCCTGATCGAGGAGATCCGCAGCCGTTACCCCGACCTGGATGAGACGCTGATCAGCGACGTCATCCTGGGCGTCGTGTCCCCGGTCGGCGATCAGGGCGGCGACATCGCCCGCACCGCCGGGCTGGTGGCCAAGCTGCCCGAGACCACCGGTGGATTCCAGCTCAACCGCTTCTGCGCGTCGGGCCTGGAGGCCGTCAACCTGGCCGCCCAGAAGGTCCGTTCCGGCTGGGACGACCTGGTGCTGGCCGGCGGCGTCGAGTCGATGAGCCGCGTCCCTATGGGTTCGGACGGCGGTGCCTGGGCGTCTGACCCGGAGACCAACTACCGCATCGGCTTCGTCCCGCAGGGCATCGGCGCGGACCTGATCGCCACCATCGAGGGCTTCTCCCGCGACGACGTCGACGCCTACGCGGCGCGGTCGCAGGACAAGGCCGCCGCGGCCTGGTCCGGCGGCTACTTCGCCAAGTCGGTCATTCCGGTCAAGGACCAGAACGGCCTTGTCGTCCTGGACCACGACGAGCACATGCGTCCCGGCACCACTGCGGCTGATCTGGGCAAGCTCAAGTCGGCCTTCGAGGGCCTGGGCGCCATGGGTGGCTTCGATGACGTGGCGCTGCAGAAGTACCACTTCGTCGAGAAGATCAACCACGTCCACACCGGCGGCAACAGCTCGGGCATCGTCGACGGCGCCGGCCTGCTGCTGATCGGCAGTGAGAGTGCAGGGGCATCCCAGAACCTGACCCCGCGCGCCCGCATCGTGGCCACCGCCACCAGCGGCGCCGACCCGGTCATCATGCTGACCGGTCCCACTCCGGCCACCAAGAAGGTGCTCGACCGGGCCGGCCTGACCGTCGATGACATCGACCTGTTCGAGCTGAACGAGGCGTTCGCCTCGGTGGTGCTGAAGTTCCAGAAGGACCTCAACATCCCGGACGAGAAGCTCAACGTCAACGGTGGCGCCATCGCGATGGGTCACCCGCTGGGCGCCACCGGCGCCATGATCACCGGAACCATGGTCGACGAGCTCGAGCGCCGCGGCGCTCGGCGTGCCCTGATCACGCTGTGCATCGGCGGCGGCATGGGTGTGGCCACCATCATCGAGCGCGTGTAGGGAGACGAGACAACATGGCTGAGAACACCATTCAGTGGGACAAGGATGCCGATGGCATCGTCACCCTGACGATGGACGACCCGACCGGTTCGGCCAACGTGATGAACGAGCACTACAAAGAGTCCATGCACAACGCCGTGGAACGGCTTGTTGCGGAACAGGATTCGATCACCGGTGTGGTCATCACCAGCGCGAAGAAGACCTTCTTCGCCGGTGGCGATCTCAAGGGCATGATGGATATCGGCCCGGACGATACTGCTGAGGCATTCGAGATGGTCGAGACCATCAAGGCTGACCTGCGCAAGCTGGAGACCCTGCCCAAGCCCGTCGTCGCCGCCATCAACGGTGCGGCGCTGGGCGGCGGTCTGGAGATCGCGCTGACCACCAATCACCGCATCGCCGCGGACGTCAAGGGCAGCCAGATCGGCCTGCCCGAGGTCACCCTGGGCCTGCTGCCCGGCGGTGGCGGTGTCGCCCGCACCGTGCGGATGTTCGGTATCCAGAAGGCCTTCATGGAGATCCTGAGCCAGGGCACCCGGTTCAGCCCGGCCAAGGCCAAGGACACCGGCCTGGTCGACGAGCTCGTCGGTTCGGTCGAGGAACTGGTACCCGCCGCCAAGGCTTGGATCAAGGCCAACCCCGAGGCCCACACCCAGCCGTGGGACGTCAAGGGCTACAAGATGCCCGGCGGCACCCCGTCGAGCCCGGCGCTCGCCGCGATCCTGCCGTCGTTCCCGGCACTGCTGCGCAAGCAGCTCAAGGGCGCCCCGATGCCCGCACCGCGGGCCATCCTGGACGCCGCTGTCGAGGGTGCGCAGGTCGACTTCGACACTGCGAGCCGCATCGAGAGCCGCTACTTCGTCCAGCTGGTCACCGGCCAGACCGCCAAGAACATGATTCAGGCGTTCTTCCTGGACCTGCAGGCCATCAATGGCGGCGCATCGCGGCCCGAGGGCATCGCCAAGCAGGAGATCAAGAAGATCGGTGTGCTGGGCGCGGGCATGATGGGCGCCGGTATCGCCTACGTGTCGGCGAAGGCCGGCTATGACGTCGTGCTCAAGGACGTCACGCAGGAAGCCGCTGACAAGGGCAAGGCGTACTCGGAGGCCATCGAGGCCAAGGCGCTCAAGCGTGGCAAGACCACCGAAGAGAAGTCGGCCGCGCTGCTGGCGAAGATCACCCCGACCGCCGATCCGCAGGATCTCAAGGGCGTCGACTTCGTGATCGAGGCCGTGTTCGAGAACCAGGAACTCAAGCACAAGGTGTTCCAGGAGATCGAGGACATCGTCGAGCCCAACGCACTGCTCGGCTCGAACACCTCCACGCTGCCGATCACCGGTCTGGCGACCGGCGTGAAGCGCCAGGAGGACTTCATCGGCATCCACTTCTTCTCACCCGTCGACAAGATGCCGCTGGTGGAGATCATCAAGGGCGAGAAGACCTCTGACGAGGCGCTGGCCCGGGTGTTCGACTACACCCTGGCGATCCGCAAGACCCCGATCGTGGTCAACGACAGCCGCGGCTTCTTCACCAGCCGCGTGATCGGCACCTTCGTCAACGAGGCGCTGGCCATGCTGGGCGAGGGCGTTGCGCCCGCGTCGATCGAGCAGGCGGGTTCGCAGGCCGGTTACCCGGCGGCACCCCTGCAGCTGTCGGATGAGCTGAACCTGGAGCTCATGCACAAGATCGCCCTTGCCACCAAGGAAGGCATCGAGGCCGCCGGCGGCACCTACGAGAAGCAGATGAACGAGGTCGTCGTCGAGAAGATGATCGAGCTCGGTCGCCCGTCGCGCCTGAAGGGTGCGGGCTTCTACGAGTACGTCGACGGTAAGCGCGTCGGCCTGTGGCCGGGGCTGAAGGAGACCTTCAACTCGGGTTCGGTCGAGCTGCCGCTGCAGGACATGATCGACCGCATGCTGTTCGCCGAGGCACTGGAGACCCAGAAGTGCATCGACGAGGGCGTGCTCACCTCGACCGCTGACGCGAACATCGGCTCGATCATGGGTATCGGCTTCCCGCCGTACACCGGTGGTTCGGCGCAGTTCATCGTCGGCTACGAGGGTGCCGGTGGAGTCGGCAAGGCGGCGTTCGTCGCCCGCGCCAAGGAACTGGCCGCCCGCTACGGCGACCGCTTCCTGCCCCCGGCCTCGCTGGAGAGCTAAGCCAGAACGTCAAAAGCCCCCGGCGCAAGTCGGGGGCTTTTGCGTACCTGGGTGTTGAAATTGCACTCAGGGCTGTCGATCTCGGCATTCCACGACCCTGTGTGCAATCTCAACCGGGATTCGAGTACACCCGGGTGGGTGAGATCAGCACCGCGGTGCGACGCTCTTCGCGCATGACGCGGTCGTAGGTGTCCCAGTCGTCGTGAGTACCGCCCGCAGCTTCGAAGATCGCGCGCAACAGCAGGCGCAACGTCTCGGCGTCGGTGCCGGATTCGGGGTCGTCGGGCCCGATGATCTCGGCGGTGCCCTCGACCGTCACCCACTGCCAGCCGGAGCGGGCGACGACGGTGGCCCGGGGATCGGCGCGCAGGTGCTGGAGCTTTCGCGCCCCGCCGATGGCGACGAGGGCAACCACCGGTTCAGTGGTCCGCGGGTGCGCCATCACGCCCGCATTCACCACTGAGGACTGGATGCTGCCGTCGCGACGCAGGGTGCTCAGCACACAGAGCCCGTGGTCGCGGGACAGCATGCCGGCGAACTCGGAGACTTCGGTTCCCATCAGGCACCTCAATCCGCCACGTCGAACGCGGCATGGACTTTCGTCGGTTTGACCCGCACCACGAGTTCCCCCGGCACCCCGTTGCGCCGGCCGAATTCCTTGGCGCGGTCGGCGCCCATGTAGCGGCCGCCGGTGCGGGTGGCGATGTCGAGAAGCTCGCCGGGATCCTCGCTGATCGACGCGACGCCCTGGATCTGGACGAACCCATACGGCGGGTTGGAATCGTCGACGCACAGCACCACGCGCGGATCGCGGGCCAGAGCGTGTCCTTTGGCGGTGTCCTTGCCGGTGTTGAAGACCAGTTCGCCGTCATCCACCACGAACCACACGGGCGCCGCCAACGGCCGGCCGTCCGCCGCAACCCAACCCATCACCGCGGTGCGGCTGCCTTCGGACAGGAACGCGATCACATCGTCGGAGAGTTCGCCCATGCGGCCACGCTACGCCCGCTTGCGCGTGCCGATCACGGAAGCGTGGCGGGCCAGGTGGGCAGCGGCATCGTGTCGTAAAGCCGCACGCCCTTCGTGTTGAGCCGGGCGAGTGACTGGACCAATCCGAGCGGCAGCAGCGAGATCACCTGCCCGGCACCCACGAGTGCGCGGATGCCCCAACCGCTCATGGGGACCACGGTTCTCGCATTCACGCGGGCCAGCTTTCGGCTGCTTTGAACGGGCGCGAGCATCGTGCGTTCGTAGTTGGCGAAAGCCGCGGCGTAATCGTCACCGGCCCGGACCATCTCGGCGGCCAGGACGTAGGCGCCGTACACCGCGAGGCTGGTGCTGCCGCCGACGGCGGGTCCGGGGCAGTAGCCCGCATCCCCGACGAGGGTCACCCGTCCGCGCGACCATGTCGTCATCTCCAGCTGCGTGATGGCGTCGAAGTAGAACGTCGGCGTCCGCGGCACCTCGTCGAGCCAGCCGTCCACTTCGGAACTCATGTGCTCGAACGCGGCGCGCAGTTGCGCCTTTTGACGGTCCGCATCGCGGTAGTCGTAATCCAGCGGCCGGCTGGGGCGGAAGATGTACACCGCGCGGGCGTCGTCGAGATGGTCGGCGGTGTAGATCCCGGCCATGTGGCCCGGTTTGAAGTAGCCGGTCATCTCGCCGTCACGGGCCAGGGTTTTCGGTACCGATACCACCGACAGATAGCCGCCGAGGAAGCTCTCGGAAACGTTGTCGCCGAACGTCAGGCGGCGCACACCGGAGTGCAGCCCGTCGGCTCCCACCACGACGTCGAAGCGCCGGGGTGCGTTGTGCTCGAACGTCACGTCCCCATCGGGCGAGATCGAGGTGATGGTGTCCCCGAACAGATACTCGACGTCGTCACGGGCGGCTTGAAAATAGATCTCGCTGAGATCATCTCGCATGATCTCGACGTGCCGGTCGGACATGGCGCCGATGATCTTGAGGTAGTCGAGGCGAGCGGGGCGGGACGCACCCGGCCGATGGATAACCATCTCGGTGGTCCCGGTGGCGTGCGCCTCGATATCGGACAGCACGCCCATGCGTTCGGAGATCTCCATGGCGGGCCGGAACAGGTCGACGGCGTGGCCACCGGTCTTGCGCAGCGCGGGCGAGCGTTCGACCACGGTGACGTCGAAGCCATGTCGAGACAGCCAATAGGCGAGAACCGGCCCGGCGATGCTGGCGCCGGAGATGAGTACTTTCATGTTGCCCCCTTACTTAACGGTCGGTAAGTGCTTCGTTCGTCAGCTTACCGACCGTTAAGTAAGTTAGGGTGGCTACGTGGTCAAGCCTGCATTGGATACCCGGCAACGCATCCAGGATGTGGCGCGTGAACTGTTCGCCGAGAAGGGCGTGGTCCGCACCAGTCTGCAGGACATCGCCGACCGCCTCGGCATCACCAAACCCGCGTTGTACTACCACTTCCGGTCACGCGAGGAGCTGGTCCGCAGCATTCTGCAACCTCTCATCGACGAGGGTGAGGCCTTCATCGCGGAGCAGGAACGCAAACGCGGGGCGGCCCGGTCCACCGCCCGAGAACTTCTGGAGGGCTACTTCGACTTTCATTACCGGCACCGCGCCGACCTCATCCTGATCGTTTCCGAGCTGACCACCTTGGTTGATCTGGGATTGATCGACCAACTGCTGGCCTGGCGGGCCCGGCTCGGGGTGCTGGTGTTCGGCCGCAACCCGACCCTCGAACAATCGACCCGCGCCGTCATCGCGTTCGGTGGGCTGCAGGACTGCTGCCTGCAGTTCCCCGATGTCCCCGGCGAGCAGTTGCGCACCGCCACGGTCGACGGAGCGATGGCTGCGCTCGGGTTGTGAATCAGCCGAGATTGCCGACGAGCTGGTCGACGACTGCGGTGACGATGTTCGCCGGTGCCGTCGAGGAGGCTCCCACGATCGCGGTGCCTGCCGGCCGTTGCTTCCTGGCTCCCGCGGGTGTATCGGATCGTTTCTAGGCTCGATGACACGAACTCTGTTGTGGCAGAACCGATGTGAAGTATCTGCAGGATTTCCTGCGGGTTGTTGCCGTGGGACGTAAGGCCGCGCGGAGTAACCGCTGCGAGTCCTAGACGGTCCGTTCGAACAGATAATGCCGCGCGGGGTTCTTCCCGTTGTGATCCATCGCGGGCTCATCCCCGCTGGAAATCAGCTTCCAGCGGGCGCCGAAGAGTCGTTGCACTTCCTCGAACCCTATGCCGGGCACACCCATCGATGCGCCCGGGATGAACGCCACGATCAGCAGTTGTGCATCGGGGGAGGCAACCGCGCTGACCTCCCGGACGTAGGCGTCACGGTCGTCGGCGTCCATGCCGTGCAGACAGCCACTGTCGATGATGAGATCGAAACCGTCCCCGATGCCCGACCAGCTCAGTTGTGTCACATCGGCTTTGGCGAAGACCGCCGGCAGTCCGGTGGCCTTGGCGCGCGCTTTCTTCAATGGCTTGGCCACGTAGTCCACACCGGTGACCCGCCATCCGTGTCTGGCCAGGTACACCGCGTTGTCCCCGGTGCCGCACCCGAGATCGAGTGCGGTTCCGGGCGGCAACGGGTGTGTGGTGCCTTCGACGAGCATCGTCAGGCTGTGCGCCAACGGGTGGCCGTCCCAGGGGGTGAACCCCAGCCGGTAGAGCCACCGGAACAAGCGTTGGCGCGAGCTCACGGAGCTAGAGCGCTCCGAGGTCGGAGGACAGCCAGTGCTCGGGCTTGAGGAACACCGCGACGCTCTCGCCGTGCTCGCGGCGGGCGAACTCCAGATACGGTTCCACCTTCTCGGGAGCCAGATAGCGCTTGGTCATCTCGATGAGCTGCTCGTCGGTGCCCGGCTCGATGCGGTCGACCGCGCCGTCGACGGCCACGTAGCGCACCGTCGGCTCAAGCCGCTCGACCATCAATGACAGATGTCCGGCCGCCTCGATCAGCCGGTGCTTGCGCGACCCCGCCCCGGTCGAGAACCACGGCTGCCCACCGGGGGTGTACTGGTACCAGATCGGCACGGTCAGCGGACCGCGTTTGTCGCCTGCAAACACCGACAACGCGGCGATGTGTGGTTCGGCCAGAAACTGTTCGCGTTCTTCTTTGGATAGGGGCATGAAATCGAGGCTAGCCTCGTGCCGCGACACGCGCCTGCGTCGTAGAGTCGGGGGTCATGCGCTTCGGACTTTTCATCCCGCAGGGTTGGCGGCTCGACCTCGTAGACATTCCCGCTGAGAAGCACTGGTCGGTGATGCGTGACCTGGCCGCCTACGCCGACGCGGGTGCCTGGGACTCGCTGTGGGTGTACGACCACTTCCACACCGTTCCGGTGCCGACCGACGAGGCCACCCATGAGGCCTGGTCGCTGATGGCTGCGTACGCGGCGACGACGTCCCGCATCAAACTCGGCCAGATGTGCACCGCGATGTCCTACCGCAACCCCGCCTATCTGGCGAAAGTCGCCGCCACCACCGACATCATCTCGGGTGGCCGGGTGCAGATGGGCATCGGTGGCGGCTGGTACGAACACGAGTGGCGTGCCTACGGCTACGGATTCCCGTCGGCCGGGGTGCGGCTGGGCCGGCTCGACGAGGGCGTGCAGATCATGCGAGACGCCTGGCGTGACGGGCGGGTCAGCTTCGACGGCAAGCACTATCAGGTCGACGGCGCCATCGTTGCCCCGAAGCCACTGCAGGACAACGGTATTCCGATGTGGATCGCCGGCGGTGGGGAGAAGGTCACGCTGCGCATCGCGGCCAAGTATGCGCAGTACACCAACTTCACGTCCGAGCCCGAGGGATTCGCGCACAAGTCGGAGGTGCTCGCCGGCCACTGCCGTGACGTCGGTACCGACTACGACGCGATCGTGCGGTCGGCCAACTTCAACGCCGTCATCGGCGCATCCGAGGCCGACGTCGCCGCGCGCGTCGCACGGTTGCGGGCCCGGCAGGCGCCGGTGGCCGGGGAGGCCGCCGTCGATGCCATGCTGGCCAACGTCACCGCACCCGAATCGGCCAGTGGCACTACCGAACAGGTCATCGAGAAGCTTCAGCGGATGCGGGATCTGGGCTGCGAGTACGCCATCCTGTACTTCCCCGAGGCTGCGTACGACCGGTCCGGTATCGAGTTGTTCGAGCGCGAGGTCATCCCGGCACTGGGCTGACCTGATAGAACGCGATGTGCCAGCCGGCATTGCCAGTCAAAGGCATTGCTGCCGGGCTGAGCACCAATACGATAAGCGAAACCCGGCAGGCTGGCATCGAACGGGACAACCGGGGTGAGAATGCCCCGGCAACCGCACCCACGAGATAGCCGACGTAGTTGGCGGTGGCCAGGTGTCCGGCCGCCTGCGGGTTGAGGCCTGCGTGCGCGGTCATCAACGGCAGGATCGGGGTGTAGACGAAGCGTCCGATCCCCATCGCGGCGGCTAGCACGGCGGCCGTGCGGACGACGTGCATCCAGGGGGCTGTGGGCATTGTCCGATGATGCGTCAGGTGTGGCGGCACCTGCCACATCCAATTGTCTTGCAGCTGTGAGGTTCAACCTCCCACTCCGGGTGGGTCAGTTCGTCATTGCGTGCCGTGATCCGCGTCGTGCACCTGAACGCAGCAGTGCCCGGGACGTGGATTGAGTTCTGCCTTTGCAGTGTTCGATGAACTGGCGGCGATCGCGCCCCGGATCAGTTCCAGATTCAACCCACACACCACGTCGAGGTGATCACGGGCCACCGCGTGAAACGGGCAGTTCCGCAGCGAGATTCCCCCGTCCGGTTCTGTGCGGGGTAGGTATCCGCAGCCGCGCAGGGCATCGATCAAATCGCCGCCTGCGTCGTGAGCCGCCCGGGTACCCGCATCGCGCGCGGCCTGCTCGACCACCGCTCGCACCGCACCGTCGGTGTCCTGTTCGATCGAGGCCACGAGTATTCCGGCGAGCAACTGGTAGTCGCGTGGCGGCACGCTGATGGCCAGCTCACGTTCGGCCAGGCTGTACAGCTTGGCGGGCCGTCCGGCGCCGGGGCCCGATCGTCCGTCGGGTCGCTGGTAGGTGACCGCAAGGAGTTCGGCATCGGCGAGCTTGTCCAGGTGGTAGGCCGCCAGGGTGCGTCCGATCCCGGTTGTTGCCGCGGCGTCCTCGCGGGAAACCGGCTCGTCGCTGTCGGCGACCACTTGGTAGAGCCGGCGGCGCAACGGGTCATCGAGCGTGCTCAGGGCTGACATGGCCGCCGGGTCGGCAGGCCGGGAGAACATCACCCCATTCTAACACCAAAAACTCTTGACAAAATCTGCGAGCGGGGTCGATTCTAAAAATATCGAAGTTTATTTTTAGAAAGGAAAGGTCATGACCACCTCAAATGTTGGTATCGGTCAATCTGCCGGTTGGGCGGCCGCGGTTGAGCGGGCCCGCACGGACCCGGCGTACGGGGCCTACGCGTTGCTGCGGTTCGGCTTTACCGTGTTGCCCATCGTGTTCGGGATCGACAAGTTCACCGACCTGTTGACCAACTGGGACGGCTATCTGGCGCCGTGGATCGCCGATCTCAGCCCGTTCGGGGCGCACTCGACCATGCTCGTGGTGGGAGTGATCGAGATCGTGGCCGGCGTGGCAGTGGCCGTCAAGCCGAGATATGCGGCCTACATCGTCGCTGCCTGGCTTGCCGGGATCATCGTGAACCTGCTGAGCTATTCCGGTTTCTACGATATTGCGCTGCGCGATTTCGGGCTGCTGCTGGCGGCGCTGACCCTTGCCCGGTTGGCCTCGGTCTATGACCCGTCCTGGCATCGTGCCGGCACGCATTGATGGCGCCCGCGCCGAACGGCCGTCAAACGTACATCGCATGACTGGCAGATGACCGGAGAAGGTATGTCGGCTGAAAAGTCCGGTGGATTGGAGCAGAAATGTGCTCCATGATCCCCACGTGACGCTGACATCACGGGAATTCGGGACCGGACGCGTATCCGCCCCAACGGTCGGGGCCGGCGTGGCCGCGGTGTTCAACCCCCGGCCGCGCGTGGCCTCCCGCGCGGCTGACTCGGTTGACTGTTCCAGGCCTGTGCACAGCGCTGACATCGCTCAATCGCGCCTGTTCGAGGAGATTCTGCTCGGTGAAATCGTCGAGCTGCGAGACCATCTCGCCGCTACTGAACTCCGGTGGCGGCAGCTTCGGGAACGCAGCCGGGTGGCCGATGCGCCGATGCCGGAAGCGCTCGTCCGGCTGCACGCGCGCATCGCCGAGGCCGAACGGTTGCTCGTCCAACTGCGGTGCCGCTTCGGCTACGACGGAGATTCACTCCGGGTGATTTGAAGAATTCGATGACGCACTTGCCGGCGGCGAGCGGTCCGATCCCACACTGTCCCTGTCAATACCAGTATCGACAGGGCCGGGCCGGCGGCTCAATTGGCGGAATTGGCGACCGGTGCAGGGCGGTTGTTGGGTCCATCGATGACTACACCCCAGTTGAAAGGACCCCGCAATGTCCATCATCCGATTCCACGAGACGACCACTGCCACAGCCGAACAGTTCGTCGCCGGGCTCACCGATTTCGGGCCCGGTAGATCGCAGCTCTTCAAGAACAGCGCCGACGGGTACCTCAAGGTGCACATCTTCCGCGCTGAACCGGGAAGCGACTCAGCTGCCCGACTGGGCGATTGCGCCTGCTCTAGTGGTGCCCAAGCACGATCATTTGATGTGTCGGTGCTTCGTGGTCCCGCGCCATCTGGCCGTCGGTTACCGAGCCGGCCAGGTGGTGCGGGGTGCAGGACCCGCGGGCGGCTGCGGCTTCAGGTTCGCACCGGGCTGCGTGCCGTTCTGTGCCGCGGCCAGGCACGTTCCGAGCCGGCCGGGAATGCAGGGTGCGGTTCCGCCCGTGCTTCGCGGCGTGCCGATGATGTTCCGGTCGGTCGTCGACCAGCACATTCCGGTGCGGGGATCCAACTGTTGGTTGGCGGCGCACGCCGCGTATGCCGGTGGAGCGGTGATGACCGGGCCTGACAGGAACAGCACGAAGCCGACCAGTGCCAACAGCAGCGTGGAAGCTTTGATTCGGGTCATTCTCAGGGTCTCCATCATTTGCGGATGTGACCGCGGCCGGGCGCTAGGCGGCGGTAATCGTCGTGCGGTCATTGATCCACTGCATGGCGTCGAGCACGATCTGTGAATCGCTCTCCATCGCCGTGCCGTTCAGTTGGACGACGAAGAGTGCATCCGGACCGGGCACCACAACCGTTTTCTGGGCGACGAAACGCGTTTTGCCGTCATGGAGGTACGTTCCGGCGTAGTCAACGGAATTGAACCCGCCGATGGTGCGCTCGGTGGCCTCACCGCGCGGTTTGAAATCAGGCATGTTGTCCAAAAGTCCCGACGCATATTCGAGCACTTCGGGGGCCTCCACGTCGCCGGTGAGTTTGTTGGCGATCGCGGTAATGGTGGGGGGATCCGCGGCATCCCGGGGTTGGTCGTAGACGATGGCTCCGAAGGCCCAATCCGGTATCTCGGTGGCCAAGCTCCAGTTCTCGGGGAGGGCGAGGTCGAAGGTCGGGGCCCCGGGATCGCCTGGCGCGAAAGGAACTTCGGCGATGTTGTGCTCGACGATATAGTCATGCAGGGTTTCGTCGAGACCGTCCTCCAGCTTGGGCGGTTGATCCTGCACGGCGGTCACCGCTGTCGATTCGGAGGTTGAGGATTTCTGTTCGCCGGACGGTCCACAACCCGCGACAGCGAAACTGAGGGACGCGGCCATCAGGCCGGTCGTTGTCGCCACCAACATTTTTCTCATGGGATCGGTTCCCTTTTCGTCGTGGTAAGGCTCGAGTCGAGAGTATCGGCACCGGTGTTGCGTGAGCGTGTTTGCGCGGAATTTGATTTGCGAACTCGGAAACGGATCGGCGTCGTGGTATCGCCGTCCGGGCGGACGCGGGCTACGCGACGGGGGCGATAGTCTGCCAAGGGGTCACAAAACCGGTCGCCGGACCGGCTTCGTCAGCCCGACCCCGTCGGAAGGGAATGCACCGCCATGGAGAAGATCTCGCTCACCGCGATTGCCCGTCAACAGTTGAGCTCCGCCCGTGCGGCCAGCAGTGGACGCAGTGCAACCACGGTCTACGGCGGGCATGAGCACCAGTTGCGTCAGACGGTGATCGCTCTCAAAGGTGACACCGGTCTCGACGAGCACGAGAGCCCGGGCGAGGCGACCCTGCAGGTGATCGAGGGCCGGGTGAAGCTGGCCACGGCCGAGGCCAGTTGGGAAGGATCGCCGGGCGATCACATCGTGATCCCGCGTACCCGCCACAGCCTGCATGCACTCGAGGATTCGGTGGTGCTGTTGACCGTGGTGAAGCCACACGCCTAGATCGTTAGATGGGGGGGCCGAGCAGGTCGTCGGCGTCCTTGATGACGTAGCCGTAGCCCTGCTCGGCCAGGAAGCGCTGGCGGTGTGCGGCGTACTCGGCGTCCAACGAATCGCGTGACACCACGGAGTAGAACACCGCACCGCCGCCGTTGGCCTTCGGACGCAGCAGCCGGCCCAGGCGCTGTGCCTCTTCCTGGCGGGAGCCGAAGGTGCCTGAAACCTGAACGGCGACAGATGCTTCCGGCAGGTCGATGGAGAAGTTCGCCACCTTGCTGACCACCAGCGTGGAGATCTCGCCGCGGCGGAATGCGTCGAAGAGGGCCTCGCGCTCGGAGTTCTTCGTCGACCCCTGGATCACCGGGGCATCCAGCTCCTGGCCGAGTTCTTCGAGCTGATCCAGGTAGGCGCCGATCACCAGCGTCGGCTCGCCGGGGTGACGTTCCAGGATCGATCGGACCACCGCGATCTTGGTGTGCACCGTCGAGCACAGTTTGTAGCGTTCCTCGGGCTCGGCGGTGGCGTAGAGCATCCGCTCGTTGTCGGTCATCGTGACCCGGACCTCGATGCACTCGGCGGGCGCGATCCAGCCCTGGGCTTCGATGTCCTTCCACGGCGCGTCGTAGCGTTTCGGCCCGATCAGGGAGAACACGTCGCCTTCGCGGCCGTCTTCGCGGATCAGGGTCGCCGTCAGGCCCAGTCGCCGCCGGGACTGCAGATCGGCGGTCATCCGGAACACCGGTGCCGGCAGCAGGTGCACCTCGTCGTAGATGATCAGCCCCCAGTCACGGGTGTCGAAGATCTCCAGATGCTTGTACTCGCCCTTGGTGCGGCGGGTGATCACCTGGTACGTCGCGATGGTGACCGGCCGGATCTCCTTCTTCTCACCCGAGTACTCGCCGATCTCGTCCTCGGTCAGCGAGGTGCGGGCCACCAGTTCGCGCTTCCACTGCCGCCCGGCCACCGTGTTGGTGACCAGGATCAGCGTCGTCGCGCCGGCCTTGGCCATCGCGGCCGCTCCGACCAGGGTCTTGCCGGCGCCGCACGGCAGCACCACCACGCCGGAGCCGCCCGCCCAGAACGAATCGGTGGCCATCTGCTGGTAGTCGCGCAGCTCCCAGCCGTCCTGGGCCAGGGCGATCGGATGGGCCTCGCCGTCGACGTAGCCGGCCAGGTCCTCGGCGGGCCAGCCGATCTTGAGCAGCATCTGCTTGATGTGACCGCGCTCGCTGGCATGCACCACGACGGTGTCGTCGTCGAGGCGCGCGCCGAGCATCGGGGCGATCTTCTTGTGCCGCAGCACCTCGGTGAGCACCGCTCGATCCAGGCTCACCAGGACCAGGCCATGCACCGGACTCTTCACCAGTTGCAGCCGTCCGTAGCGGCCCATGGTGTCGACGACGTCGACCAGCAGTGGCTGCGGCACCGGGTAGCGGGAGAAGCTGACCAGGGCATCAACCACCTGCTCGGCGTCGTGGCCGGCCGCGCGGGCGTTCCACAGTGCCAGGGGCGTGATGCGGTACGTGTGGACGTGCTCGGGGGCGCGCTCCAGCTCGGCGAACGGCGCGATGGCGGCGCGGGCCGCTCCGGCCTGCTCGTGGTCGACTTCGAGCAGCACCGTCTTGTCGGACTGCACGATCAGTGGGCCGTCAGTCATTCTCGGCTCCTCGCAGGAATCATCTGGTCCATTATCCAGAAACCTAGTTATCGGCCGAAACCACCGAGGTGACGCGGTGGATGGCGAACTCGCGGACCCGCCCGGCGGCCGGATCGAATGCGGTCAGCTGACCGCCGCGCACATTGATGGGGGAGACCACCCGCTGCGTGGCCACCCCGGCCGGGTCGACGTATCCGATCACCACGGAGGTCTGGTTGATCGCGGCCTCCTGTAATTGGGTGATGGCCATCGCCGGGTCCAGGCGCACACTGGCGAACGGTCCCGACGCCACCTTGCGCAGCACCGCGACGATCGCGCCGAGAGTCTGGGCTGTCGGCGCGGTGGGTGGGCGGTAGACGCGGCGCCGGGTCGGTGCGACGACGCGCGCGCCGCGGGCCCTGATGTCGACGACGGCGCCGGTGGAGTCTTCGGCGGCGGGCGCGAACCCGGCTTCGCGTAGCGCGGTAAGCATGTCGGCGATCGGTGCCTGCGACACTGCCACCGTCGGGGCCAGCAGTCGCAGCTCGAGGCGGTCGGCGCCCGGCGAGGCGACTGCCTGGGCCAGCAGTGCCGGATCCTCACACCGCAGGAACGACGTGGCCATCCCGACGCGCAGCTGACCGTGGCGGCGGGCGACGTCGTCGATGAGATAGGTCAAGCCTTGCGGCACCGGGGTTTTCGAATGTTTCTCGAACAGGGTGTGCAGCTCGCTGGCGGTGCGCCCGGCATCGAGTGCACGCCGGATGGACGCTTCGCTGATCCGGTAGACCATCGCCGCGCCCGCCGATTCGACGGTGGCCACCTCGGCCAGATGTTCGGCCAGCTCCCGCTCCAGCGGTCCGGGCACGATTACCGTGAGGTCGGCCTGTAGCAGGAAGTGGTCGAGTGGTTTGGGGAGCGCCTTGGCCATCGCGGCCAGTACGTCCACGTCGGGGTCGCCGGCCAATATCCCGCGCGCCGGGGTGCTGATCGCACCGCGGCCCACCATGCCCAGGGCATGCGCTTCGGCGAGCAGGCCGCCGACCGTGGCCGGCTGCAGGCGCACCGCCCAGCGCGGCCGCCGCCAGACCATCGCGCGAGCGGCTTCGGCGCTGTCGACCCCGCTGCCCGGTGCCAGGTCGGCCAACACGCTCAGCAGCAGTCTGCGGTCCAGGGGAGCTGCGGTCGAATACAGCGAATCCGACAGTGCAGCAAAGGGTTTGTTGTCCGGGCCGCGGCTGCCGATCAGCGCTGGCCGGGCCGGCAGGTCCAGCCAGGTCGAGGCCAGCAGCTGCCAGCGGGTGGCAGTCGGGGATTCGACGAACCGGTCTGCGGCCACCGTCGGCGCCCAGTAGGGTCCGGTCCCGTCACCCGGGTCCGGTTCGGGCATCCCGGCCGCGATCAGCCCCGCGCCGGCAGCCAGTTCCAGGAGGAGCCCCAGCCGTGGTTCGTCGATACCGGTGGTCTTGGCCAGCCGTTTGACGTCACGCACCCCGAGCCCGCCGTTGCGCAACTCGGGAACCGGTGTGATGCCGAGGGTTTCGATGATCAGGTCAATCTCGCGCAGCAGATCGATGGCCGCACCGGCGGCCGCTGCGTTCACATCGGCAGGCGTTGTCGAGGACGTCTGGAGTACCGGCGCGGTCAACTCCGTCGGGCCGGGCGCCTCACCGCGCATCACCTGACCGATGATCCGGGGCAGGATCACGGTCTCAGCGTCGATCCGCCGCAGCAGTCCGGCCTCGAGCAGTCGCGGCACCGGCCGGTCCGGCGGGGTGTCGGGGGCCGCGTCGCGGGTGCGGCCCATGGGTGAGCCCTCCAACAGGCGGGCCAGCAGATCGTTCTGGGCGTCGTCGAGCTCCCCGAGCAGGCCGGCGATCTCGTCGGCGCTGCGGTCGGACACCTCTTCGGTGGCCTGCCCGACGAACCACGGCAGGCCGGAAGCCACCTCGGGTGCCACCCGGACCGCAGTGTCGCCCCAGACCAGGGCCCGCTCACGCAGATCGTCCAGCGCGGCCATCACGTCCCCGGCGCCGACGCGCTCGCCCAACAGTTTTCTCACCTCGGATACCGGGACGGCGTGCGTGTCGGCGTGCAGGACCAGCAGTGCGTCCAGCACAGCCAGCTTCAGGAAGTCCAGGGAATCGGTGGCAGCCTTGACCGACTGGCGTGAGGTGGCACGCGCGGCAAGCGCGGCAATCGTCCCCGGGGGTGGCTGGCTCAGGTCGGGCCGCAGTTCCAGCAGGCGGATCAGGGCCTTGTCATCGAGGTCGGACAGCCAGGCACCCAGCGGGAACCCGGGAGTCTGTGCAGCGGTCATATCCTGACCAGGGTAAAGCAGCCCGCCGGTCTCGCCACCGGATGAGGAGCCTGCCACAATGTGGGGCGTGGCTGACAACAAGAAGAACCATTACGTCGACAACGGCTGGCCCGTGCTCTCCGACGGCGATGATCACGCCGTCAGTGAGCTTGCCACCGACCGCACCGGCGCACTGTCCCCGTTCGGCGACCTGACCTTTCCGTTGCCGGCGGAAGACCTGCCATTCATCCAGTCGGCCACCGTCGTCAACAGGTAACAGTGGGACTGTCGCACCTCGACGAGTCCGGCGCGGCACACATGGTCGACGTCTCGGCCAAGGCCGTGACCAAGCGCACCGCGGTGGCCGTGGGCACGTTGCACACCAGGCCGGATGTGGTGGCCCTCATCGCCTCGGGTGGCCTGCCCAAAGGTGATGCGCTGGCCACTGCACGGATCGCCGGAATCCAGGCGGCCAAGCGGACTCCCGAGCTGATTCCGCTGTGCCATCAGTTGGCGCTGACCGGCGTCGACGTGGCCTTCGACGCCCGTGACGCCGAGGTCGCCGTCACTGCCACCGTGCGCAGCACCGACCGCACGGGGGTCGAGATGGAGGCCCTGACCGCGGTGAGCGTCGCCGCGCTGACGCTGTACGACATGATCAAGGCCGTCGACCCCGCCGCGCGCATCGACGACATCAAAGTGGTGCGCAAAGAAGGCGGTAAAACGGGATTGTGGGAAAGAACTACTCAGTGACGCGTTCGGCGCGGGTCATCATCGCCTCCACCCGTGCCGCTGCAGGGGTGTACGACGACCGGACCGGCCCGCTCATCGTCGGCTGGCTCTCCGATCGGGGATATGACGTCACCGAGCAGATGGTGGTCGCCGACGGACATGCCGTCGGCGATGCCCTGCGAGCCGCCCTGGCTGAGCGCGTCGACCTGATCATCACGTCCGGTGGCACCGGTATCTCGCCCACTGACGCGACACCGGAATCCACCTCGGCGGTACTCGACTATCAGATACCCGGCCTGGCCGATGCCATCCGGCGGGCCGGCGCACACAAGGTGCCCACCGCGGTGTTGTCCCGCGGCGTCTGCGGCGTCGCCGGACGCACCCTGATCGTCAACCTGCCCGGGTCGCCGGGCGGGGTCAAGGACGGGCTGGGCGTACTGGCCGGCGTCCTGGAGCATGCATTGGACCAGCTGGGCGGAAAGGATCACCGATGAGCGCCTGTGCGAAGAGGAGAAGGACCTGCCGGTGAGCGCATCTGTCATACGCGTCGATCTGACCGACACCCCGATCTCGCTGACCGAATACGAGGCGCTGGTGGCCCATGAGGCAGCCGGAGCCGTCGTTGGGTTCTCCGGGGTGGTGCGTGATCACGACGGTGGCCGTTCGGTCATTCGGCTGGACTACTCCGCGCACCCCCACGCGCTACAGACGTTGGAAGAAGTTGCCGCCGAAGTCGCCGCACAGGCCACCGGGGTACGTGCGATCGCGGTCAGCCACCGCATCGGCACCCTGCACATAGGAGACGCCGCCCTGGTGGCCGCTGTGGCAGCGGACCATCGCAAGGCGGCGTTCGAAACCTGTGCCCGCCTCGTCGACAGCGTCAAAGAGCGGCTACCGGTGTGGAAGCACCAGTATTTCTCCGACGGTACCGACGAGTGGGTCGGTTCGGCCTGAAAATCAGCCGTTGATAACGATGTTGCCGTCGAGGCCCTGGTTCTCGATGGCCTGCTGGATCTGATCGTAGTAGCTGACCTTCTGCGCGGGGGCAGGCGCCGCTTCGGGAGCCGGGGCCTCAGGGGCGGGCACCTGCAGTGCAGCGTCGGCGATCGGGGCGGCCTCAGGGGCCGGGGCCAGCGCGGCGTCCATCGGGGCTGCCTCGGGTGCCGGGGCGGGGGCCTCGGGTGCCGGGGGCAGGTTCTCCGGGGCAGGCGGCAGGTTCTCGGGCGCGGGCGGCAGCGGGGCGTCCATCGGGGCTGCCTCGGGTGCCGGGGCCGGAGCGTCCGGGGGCGGCGGCAGTTCGCCGTTGACCGCGGGTGCGTCCAGCGGCGCGGGGGCGGGCTCGTTGACCAGGTTGCGCGGGGTGGCGCTCGAGAGGCCGCGGCCGCAGGTGGGCCAGGCGCCCTTGCCCTGAGTGGCCAGAACGCGCTCGGCGACGGCGATCTGCTCTTCCTTGGTGGCCATGAAGGCAGTGGGTGCGTATTCACCACCGCCGTGACCGGACCACGTGCCGGGGGAGAACTGCAGGCCACCGTGGTACCCGTTGCCGGTGTTGATGGCCCAGTTGCCGCCTGACTCGCAGCGGGCGACGGTGTCCCACTCGCCGTCGGTCGCGGCCATTGCCTGGCTGGCCATCGCGAGGCCGCCGCCTGCGATGGCAACGCCGGTCACCGCGATCTTCGCGGCGTTCTTGGCTGATGAAGACGTGCTGGGCTTGCGATGCCGTCCGCTCATAAGCGTGAAGGTCCTCTCGTATGCGCCCACGAGGTCAGCTGTCGGGTTCGGGTGGGAGAGGTTACCCGGCCGTCGTCGTCGAAACTCTGACGGCTTCACCCCAAGGGGCCGCAAGCGGCTCCTGGTCCTGAGATAAATCGGTGGACCGGTTGGGTCCCCCGTCTCCATCCTTGTTGTTTGTCGTTAACCCCTGCCCGATGGATGGAGCTCGGCGCGTCGGTTCGGGGTGGGCCAACCGATTAGGGTCGGTTGACTTGGAAATGAACGTTAACTGCTGCCGGCTATCCCGTCACGTTTAGCGGCCTCGGGCGTTTTGGCTCGGAGCAAACTCTAAAAGTTGTTTAAAGGTGCAGGTTATTTTGGCGTTGTCGCAGGTGGGCGAAGGGCTCCACCGCGCCGTAGCCAGCTCGTGACCATTTCGTTATGTGATGCAAATCACGTTATCCTCCGGCGAAGGGGGGTAACACATCGATGGTCTGAGGCGTTGACACCGGCTTGTTCAGATCGCGGACGGCCACTCCGTCGCACAGGTATGAGCAGCGCTTTAGGACGTGCGCGAGGTCTGAGCCGCGGCCGCTGAGTTGCTCGACGAGCGACGCGATCGTCGCATCTTCTGCCAAATCTAACGTTTCCGTATCAACTCCGGCAGCCGCGGCCGCAGCAGCGAAATAGCGGACCGTCACGGCCACGGTGTGCCCTGTCATCTAGCCGCCGATCGCGCTCATGGGCCGCGCGGGCTGCACGAAATCCGGGTTGTTGATGCCGTGCCCCGCGGGCTTGCCCCACATCGCGGTCCGCCAGGCTGCCTCGATGGCGGCGTCGTCGGCGCCGCCGCGCAGAAGCGCACGCAGGTCACTCTCCTCGGTGGAGAACAGGCAGCTGCGGATCTGGCCGTCGGCGGTCAACCTGGTGCGGTCACAGGCGGAACAGAAGGCGTGTGACACCGAGGCGATCACCCCGACGGTGCCCGCGGGATGCTCGGCGCTCTCGGCGACCTGCCACAGCTCGGCCGGGGCCGAGCCGCGCGGCTGCGGATCGGGCCGCAGATCGAAATGCTTCTGCAGCGTGGCAAGGATGGTGTCCGCGTCGATCACCCTGCCGCGCTGCCAGGTATGTCCGGCGTCCAGGGGCATCTGTTCGATGATCCGCAGCTGGTATCCGTGGTCCAGGCAGTAGGCAACAAGGTTCACCGCGTCGTCGAGACCCGATACCGGGTCCAGTACGGCGTTGACCTTCACCGGCGCCAGCCCGGCCGCCTTGGCGGCCGCCAGACCGCCGAGCACGTCGCCCAGTCGGTCTCGACGCGTGATCCGGGCGAAGTGGGCGGCGTCGACGCTGTCGAGCGACACGTTGATCCGGTCCAACCCGGCCGCTTTGAGAGCCGCCGCCCGGCGGTCCAGCCCGATGCCGTTGGTGGTCAGCGTGATCTCCGGGCGGGGGCGCAGTGCTGCCACGGCGGCGACCACATCTTCCAGATGGCGGGTGACCAACGGTTCGCCTCCGGTGAACCGCACGCTGGTGATGCCGAGGCGGGTTACGGCGATGCGCAACAGCCGGTCCAGTTCGGGGGTGCTCAGCAGCGCCTCGCCGGGCAACCAGTCCAGGCCTTCGGCGGGCATGCAATAGGTACAGCGCAGATTGCACTTGTCGGTCAGCGAGACCCGCAGATCGGTGGCCACCCGGCCGTAGGTGTCCACCAGCGGGCCGCTGGCCGGGGCCGGCCCGGCGGCCGGGTGACTGGACCCGCCCACCGCGGGCAGGCCGAGTGAGGTCAGCGTCATGCCGGCACCTTCACCGAGTCGACCGGGACGATTTCCTTGCCCAACGGGACCAGCGAGACCGGGATCATCTTGAGATCGGCCAGCGCCAACGGGATTCCGATGATGGTGACGGCCATGGCCACCGCGCTGACCAAATGTCCCAGTGCCAGCCACCAGCCGAACAGGACGATCCAGATGATGTTGCCGACGAGGGCGCCGGGCCGGGTTCCCGGCTTGTCCACGATCGTGCGGCCGAATGGCCACAGGGCGTAGGACGCGATACGCAACGAGGCGAACCCGAACGGAATGGTGATGATCAGGACGAAGCAGATCAGTGCGGCCAGCAGATATCCCAGCGCCAGCCACAGGCCGCCGAAGATCAACCAGATGATGTTCAGTATCACTCGCATTACCGGCGCAACTCTCTCCCAGAGGTGGTTGCAAGCCTACCGAGTAATAGGGGTGAAGCACCCGGCCAGGTCCGAGTAAGATC
Organism: Mycolicibacterium lutetiense; assembly: GCF_017876775.1. Classification (NCBI taxonomy): domain Bacteria; kingdom Bacillati; phylum Actinomycetota; class Actinomycetes; order Mycobacteriales; family Mycobacteriaceae; genus Mycobacterium; species Mycolicibacterium lutetiense. Next base: position 68,509 of record NZ_JAGIOP010000001.1, read on the forward strand.
GCTCCATCGCGTCCCGGCGCTAACGGGACGCGACCTTTATGTGTGTAGTAGTTCTGACAAGACGAGCGGGTGAGTGCAGTGCCGACCGGCAAGGTGAAGTGGTACGACGCCGAAAAGGGCTTCGGCTTTGTGTCCCAGGAGGATGGCGAGGACGTCTATGTGCGTTCCTCGGCGTTGCCCGCGGGCGTCGAGGGCCTCAAGGCCGGTCAACGTGTGGAGTTCGGCGTGGCTGCCGGCCGTCGTGGCCCGCAGGCGTTGAGCGTCAAGCTCATCGATCCGCCGCCGAGCCTGAGCCGGTCCCGGCGCGAGGCGGAGCGTCCCGAGCACAAGCACACTCCCGATGAGCTGCACGGCATGGTTTCGGACATGATCACGCTGCTCGAGGACATTGTGCAGCCCGATCTGCGCAAGGGTCGCTACCCCGACCGCAAGGTCGCGCGCCGGGTGTCCGAGGTCGTCAAGGCTGTCGCGCAGGAGCTCGACGCCTAGTACGGGCTTGTGCGACGGGGGACACTGAGGCGATGGCCCAGGGTTCCTACGTCGCAGGCACGTCGACGTCCGGTGAGTTCAACCGCGACACCAACTACATCACCACCCGCATTACGCGCGATGGCGCTGACGGCTATCCCGTCGAGGCCGGCCGGTACCGGCTGATCGTGGCGCGGGCCTGCCCGTGGGCCAACCGCACCATCATCGTGCGACGCCTGCTGGGCCTGGAAGGTGCTCTGTCGATTGGCTTCTGTGGCCCGACGCATGATGCACGCAGCTGGACGTTCGACCTCGATCCGGGCGGGCTCGACCCGGTGTTGAAGATCCCGCGGTTGCAGGACGCGTATTTCAAGCGCGACCCGAACTACCCGAAGGGCATCACCGTGCCCGCCATCGTCGAGGTGGCCACGGGTGCGGTGGTGACCAACGACTTCGCCCAGATGACACTGGACTTCTCCACCGAATGGACCGCGTATCAGCGCGACGGCGCCCCGCAGCTGTATCCGGAGCCGTTGCGCGGGGAGATCGACTCGGTGGCCAGGCGCGTCTACACCGAGGTCAACAACGGTGTGTATCGCTGTGGATTCGCCGGCTCACAGCAGGCCTACGAGGCCGCCTACGATCGGTTGTTCGTGGCGCTGGACTGGTTGAGCGACCGGCTGAGCACCCAGCGTTTTCTGGTGGGCGACACCATCACTGAGGCCGACGTCCGGTTGTTCACCACGCTTGCCCGGTTCGACCCGGTCTATCACGGCCATTTCAAGTGCAACCGGTCCAAGCTCACCGAGATGGATGTGCTCTGGGCGTACGCCCGGGATCTGTTCCAGACACCGGGCTTCGGCGACACCGTCGACTTCGTCCAGATCAAGGCGCACTACTACATCGTGCATTCGGACATCAATCCGACGCAGATCGTGCCCAAGGGTCCGGACCTGGCCGACTGGCTGACCCCGCATGGTCGGGAAGCCCTGGGCGGCAGGCCTTTCGGCGACGGCACTCCGCCCGGCCCGACGGCGCAGGGTGAGCGGGTACCGGCCGGTCACTCAGCGGGTTAGCGCGGGCTTGTCCGGCCAGACGGTGCTGATCGACCATTCGGCGTGGGGCAGCGCGAACTCCTGGCCGTCCTGGTCCTGGACCAGGGTCAGCAGCTGTACGGCCAGGCCGGTGAGCCGGCCCCGGTCGGGATCGACCGTGGGGATGGTGACGGCGAGCGTGGCTTTGGGCGGGAAGTACGTCACCGTCGTGTCGATGGGGTTCTCGTACACCCGCAGCAGCCGCCAGGGTGCGCGGGATACCGCGCTGGGCACCGAGAGCTGCACCGGACTGTTCTCGGTGACGGCCAACTCGCCCGCGTCACGCGGTTCCTTGCAGTCGTCGAGGTTGAGCACCTCGCAGTACTGGAACGGGCCGACCCGCACCGAGTGTCCGTGGGAGTACGCGCTGATCTCGGGCAGTCGATCGCCGCGCGCACTGTGCAGGCGCCAGACCCCGACCGAGGTGCCGGCGATGGCCAGCACGATCACGGCAGCCAGGACTGCCAGGGTGCGCTTCATCGGGACTCCCACTGTGTTGTCGGGGCTGCCGCGGAACGGCTGCCGCCTTCTTGTGCGGCATGGACCGGGCGATTACCGCCCAGGCCGGGAATCAGTGATTCGCCGCGGTAGCTCACGATCGTCTGCGCCAGTCCGAGTATCAGCACGGCCGTGATCGTAGTGAACCCGACCGTGAGGTCCGTATAGATCAGCACCCCGGTAGCGCCGCCGATCACCCAGGCCAGCTGCAGCACCGATTCCGACCGGCCGAATGCCGAGGCCCGCGAGGCCTCGGGGAGATCGTCCTGCAGGGATGCGTCGAGTGAGGCCTTGGCGATGGCGCTCGCACCCGAGGTGATCAGTGTCGCACCGGCGGCCACCAGCAGGTTTCCGGTGAGCGCGGCGGCCAGCGCGGCAACGGTGACGGCAGCCGCGGCCCGCACCACCAGCTGTGCGGGATGGCCGAGCTTCAGTCGGGCGGCGGCAATGTTGCCGCCGAAGTTGCCGATCCCGGCGGCCACCCCGATCAGGCCCAGGATCAGTAGCTGCTCCCAGCCGCTGGCATCTTGCGATTTGGCGACGAACGCCGGGTAGAGGAACAGGAATCCGACCATCACCTTGATGGTGCAGTTGCCCCACAGCGCGGTGATGGTGTTGCGGCCCAACGGCTGCCGTACGGGCTTGGGCTTGCCGGGGCGACGACGCACCTCACCGTGGCCGTCCGATTGACCGTGGTAACTCAGCGTGGTGGGCACCTCGCCCTCGGTGACCTCGACCCACTTCGGGATCCGCATCGACAGCACCGCGCCGGCGACGCTGACCGCGACGACGACGTACAGCGCCCCGGGCAGTTGAGCGACGTTGAACAGGTATTCGGCCCCCGCGGCGATGCCGCCACCGACCACGGTGCCGCCGAGCAGGCCGAAGGTGGTCAACCGGGAGTTCACCCGGACCAGGTCGATCGACGGGGGCAGCACGCGCGGGGTGACCGCGCTGCGCAGCACCGAGAACGATTTGGACAGCACCATCATGCCGAGCGCGCAGGGATAGAGCACCCAGGACGGGTAGCTTCCGGTGGCGCCGTCGTAGTTGGCGATCAAGATCACGATCAGTCCGGTGCGCAACGCGAACGAAGCCGCCAGCGCCATCCGGCGACCGTGCTGCAGGCGGTCCAGTGCAGGCCCGATCAGTGGGGCGATCACCGCGAACGGCGCGATGGTGATGAGCAGGTACAGCGCGACCTTGCTCTTGGACTCGCCGCTGGCCGCGGCGAAGAACAGTGTGTTGGCCAGTGCGACGGCCATGGCCGCGTCGACGGCGAAGTTCGCCACCACGGGCCAGGTCAGCGCGGTCAGTCCGGATTTGTCGGCGCCGTCGGCGGTTGCCGCGCGGTGCACGAAACCGTACATCCGAGAACCCATTTCGCGGCTGCGCGCCGCGGCGGCCCGGGTGACCGTGACCTTCTCTCCGGCCGCTGACCCGACCCCGTAGGAGCTTTGCGAGTCGTCGTGCCGTGGGTGCTCGGCCGTGTGCTGATCGTCGAGCGGTGGCAGCCAGCGGTTGGAGCTGGGCACCGATTGTCTACGTGGCCGCCGAGGCGTCTCGTCGCTGGGGTAGTTGGCCATTCCGGGATGTTCCGCGCCGTGATCGGCCGGCGGCCGCGGCGGGTAGTAGGTCACTCCCCGATTCTCTCTTATCCGGCGCGCAGTTGGCCGACAGGCAACCGGTGTGGCCTGCGGTCGTCCCGATCAGGCACTATGGAGGCGATGGAAAGCGTGACCGAATCTGCCGAGCAGACCCCACAGATCAGCCCGGCGTCACCGTCGCAGGAGCAGGAGGCGGTGCTTCTGGGCGCCGCCGAGCAGGCTCGTGCGGCGTTGATCGAGTTCAGCGACGAGGGCGCCGTGGGTGAATACCTCGGCGTGAGCATCGAGGATGCTGCCTCGGCCACCTACCGGTTCCTGGCTGACTTGCCTGGTTACCGAGGCTGGCAATGGGCCGTCGTGGTGGCGGCCTACCCGGGTGCCGACCACGTCACGATCAGCGAGCTGGTCCTGATTCCGGGTCCGACGGCTTTGTTGGCGCCGGAGTGGGTGCCGTGGCAGGACCGGGTTCGTCCCGGTGATCTCGGGCCCGGCGACCTGCTCGCCCCCGCGCCGAATGATCCACGTCTGGTTCCGGGGTATGTGGCCACCGGGGATCCGCTGCTCGACGACGCCCCGCTCGATCTCGGCTTCGGTCGGCCCCAGGTGCTCAGTGAGTGGGGTCGGGCGCAGGCGGCGCAGCGCTGGTACGACGGCGACTACGGGCCCGGTTCGGCGATGGCCCGCTCGACGAAACGGGTCTGTCGCGACTGCGGCTTCTACCTACCGCTCGGCGGTGCGTTGGGCGCGATGTTCGGTGTGTGCGCCAACGATCTGTCAGCCGACGGGCATGTGGTGGAGGCCGAATACGGTTGCGGGGCCCATTCAGACACCCCGCAACCGCCCGGCACCGGATCGCCGATGTACGAGCCGTACGACGACGGTGTGCTCGACACCGCCGACTGAGGCGCCCCTAGTTCTCGGCGGCGGCCTTGATCCGCGCCAGCGAGGAATTCATCCCGTCGACGAGTTCGTCCTCGAAGCTGGGGACTCCGCCGAACAATGCGCCGACCACAGCGTTGGACACGGCCGTGGTGCCGTTCTCGGCGTGGCGGGATTCGGTCACCCGGGTGCCGGTGGTGGTCGGCTCCAGTTCGTAGCTCCACACGGTGTTGTTGCCCTCCACCAGGAAGGCCAGCTTCTTGTTGTCGACGACCTCGGTCAGGCGTGACGTGGTGGGCCAGAACATGAACTTGCGCCGGTTGAGGTTGAACGTGCGGGTTCCCGGACGCAGCGGGCCGAGTGGCTTCATCAGCCGGCACTGTGGGCTCCACTGCGGCATCCGGCTCAGGTCTGAGATCAACCCCCAGACCTTGTCAACCGGTGCGTCGATGTCGATGGTGGCTTGCAGTAGGGGTGCGGCCATGGTGTCTCCTCAGGTCAATCCGCTCTGCGCGCCGCGGGATCCGCGGCGCACGGCGCGGCGCTGGATCAGAAAGATGGTCGTGCCGAGAACGCCGATCGCCAGTCCGGCGAGTGTGAACGGCCGCCAGTGTTGCAGACCGCCGACGGCGAAGGTCAGGACGGTCGCGATCAACCAGCCCGTGGCGATCGTGGCAATCACCGGCCAAGGCTCCAGCAGGGCGTTGGGCAGGGCCGGCGGCTGGGGGGCCGGTGTGTCGTTATTGTCCTCGGTCATCGATGACCAACGTATCCGATGCGGTGGGGATTCAATGGTCTTGGTTCTAGCCCTTTACGGTCAGTGCCTCAGTACTATTCCCGATGTGAAAGATCTGGAGTCGCGGCTCGCGAATGACCTGGCCCTGGCGATTCTGCGTCTCGCGCGTCAATTGCGCACGCGGCGTGCGGAATCCCCGGTTTCGCTGACCCAGTTCTCGGCGCTGGCAACGCTCGCCAAGGAGGGTGCGATGACGCCAGGCACCCTTGCGTTACGGGAACGGGTACGCCCCCCGTCGATGACGCGGGTGATCGCCTCACTGGCAGAGCAGGGCCTGGTGGCCCGCGCCGCGCACCCGGTGGACGGACGCCAGATCGTGGTGTCTGCCTCTCCGGCCGGGATGGATTTCGTCGAGGCGGAGCGCCGGGCGAGCCAGGAGTGGCTCCAGATGCAGCTGTCGCGACTGGATCCGGATGAGCGCCAGACTCTGCTCGATGCGACCGATCTGATGTCTGCCATGGTTCGAGAAGGCGTGTGAGTCTGCTGCAGGTAATCGACATCGAGGATCCGGCCGATTCCCGGTTGGACGACTTTCGTGATCTCAACAGTGTGGACCGGCGGCCCGATCTGCCCAGCGGCAAGGGTTTGGTGATCGCCGAGGGGGTGCTCGTGGCTCAGCGCATGCTGGCTTCCAGGTTCGTGCCGCGCGCGCTGCTCGGCACCGACCGGCGCCTGGCGGAGCTGGCGGCCGACCTCGAGGGCGTCGATGTGCCGTTCTATCGGACCGATGCGGACGTGATGGCTGCCGCGGTCGGCTTCCACCTCAACCGTGGAGTGTTGGCCTCGGCGTCGCGGGCGCCGGAATTGTCGGTGGCCGAGGTGATTTCCGGGGCGCGCACCGTGGCGGTGCTCGAAGGCGTCAACGACCACGAGAACCTCGGGTCGATCTTCCGTAACGCCGCCGGGCTCGCGGTCGACGCCGTGGTGTTCGGTGCGGGGTGTGCCGATCCGCTGTACCGGCGGGCCGTGCGGGTGTCGATGGGGCATGCTCTGCTGGTTCCGTTCGCCCGGGCCACCTCGTGGCCCGGTGATCTGGAACTATTGCGGGACAATGGGTTCAGGCTCATGGCGATGACGCCGGACCCGGCGGCCGCGACCCTGTCGGAGGCGATGACGCAGCTCGACGGGGACCGGGTGGCGGTCCTCGTCGGCGCCGAAGGCCCGGGGCTGACTGAACACACGATGCGTGCCAGTGATGTGCGCGTGCGCATCCCGATGTCGCGCGGCACAGATTCGCTCAACGTCGCCACGGCCGCGGCGCTCGCGTTCTACGAGCGCGCCCGGTTCGGAGGCTGACGTCGGGTTAGATTGACACCGTGACCGACGATTCCACGCCGTGGGGGACTGGCCTGACCGTGGCCGGTTTCGTGGCCGCGGTGCTCGGCGCGGCGATCGTGGTGCTCGGGGTGGGACTACTGCGTGTGCATCCACTGCTGGCGCTCGGGCTGAACATGGTGGCCGTCGGCGGATTGGCCCCCACTGTGTGGGGCTGGCGGAACCGGCCGGTGTGGCGCTGGTTCGTCCTCGGTGCATGCGTCGGTGTGGCGGGCGGCTGGTTGGTGCTCGTGGCCGTCGGGCTGACGCAGGGCTGACCTCGAGAGAAAGCACTACACCGAGGATCACAGCCACATGCTGACTGGAATCCTCGGTGTAAGCGGTCAGACGGTCAGGGCTGGGTGCCCGACGAGCGCACGCCCAGCAACACGTCCTCCCAGGCCGGAACCGTCGCACGTGCCTTGCGGCTGCGCTTGGGTGCCGGGGGAGCGGGAGTGGGTGCAGATTCGGCCGGTCGGCTGTACTGCTCGGGCGCTGCGGCGGGCAGCTCGTGCGCCTGATGCGTCTCGTGGTTGTCGAACAGGTGCGGAACCGCGGCGACGGGGCGCAGTGACCGGCCGAAATCAGGGTTGATCAGCTGACGGGCCGCATCGTCCGACGCGGAGACGGTGCCGCCGTGAGCCCCGGGGCTGTATCGGAAATGCGCAACATTGTCCGACCGTCCGGCCTTCCAGGCCAGTTGCACGGTCCAGCGGCTGTCCTCGTTGCGCCAGGCGTCCCACCCGATCGAATCGGGGTCGAGGCCTCGCGCCACGATGGCCTGCGTGACGGTTTCGAGCAACGTCAGCACTGCGGGTCCGTCGGCAAGCACCGGATGCGCCGCGGTGGCCAGCTCGGCAGCGCGGGCACGCTCCAGCAACACCGGATGTGCGAACCGCTCGACCCGCTCGATGGGCACCCCGGCTGCCGTGGCCAGCTGCTCGACCGACGCCCCGGCGCGGATCTTCGCCTGAATCTCCTTGGGCCGCAGCATGTTCTGCACCTCTACATCGATCTCGGGCTGATTCGAGGCGGTCTTGTCTCCACGCATCGCAGCGCGCAACCGGTCATCGACACGCAAGCTGAACGTCTCTTTGGAGTCGTCGTCTTCGCAGATGATGCGCCTGCCGTCCACGTTCAGTCCAACGACTCTGAGTTCTCGCATACCGACCTGACCTCCTTCGCGAACCCTACTGCGTTATCAGCCCGTTACCGGGCTGACACGCTGGCGGAGCCGACGGAGATCGAAGGCTGACTCAGAGCTGGCCGACGACCCAGTCGACACAGGTGGTGAGGGCGCTCACGTCGTCAGGCTCAACGGCCGGGAACATACCGATCCTCAGCTGGTTGCGGCCCAGCTTGCGGTAGGGCTCGGTATCCACGATCCCGTTGGCGCGCAGCACCTTGGCGACTGCGGCGGCGTCCACCGAATCGTTGAAGTCGATCGTGCCGACGACCTGCGAACGCAGGGCCGGATCGGTGACGAACGGGGTGGCGAACGACGTGCCCTCGGCCCATGAGTACAGCCGCTCGGAAGAATCCGCCGTCCGCTTCACGGCCCAGTCCAGGCCGCCGTTGCCGTTGAGCCAGTCGAGCTGCTCGGCGAGCAGGACGAGCGTGGCGATGGCCGGGGTGTTGTAGGTCTGGTTCTTGAGGCTGTTCTCCACCGCGATGGGCAGCGACAGGAAGTCGGGCACCCAGCGGTCCGATGCGCCGATGGCCTCGATGCGGGCCAGCGCCGCAGGGCTGACGATGGCCAGCCACAGGCCGCCGTCGCCGGCGAAATTCTTCTGCGGCGCAAAGTAATACGCGTCGGTGTCGGCGATGTCGACGGGCAGGCCGCCGGCGGCCGAGGTGGCGTCGATCAAGACCAGGGCATCGCCGGCCGGACGCTGCACCGGCACCGAGACGCCGGTCGAGGTCTCGTTGTGGGCCCAGGCGACGGCGTCCACCGACGGGTCGGACTGCGGCTGCGGCGCGGTGCCCGGGTCGGTCTTGACGATGATCGGGTCGCCGACGAACGGGTTCTTGGCCACGCACGAGGCGAACTTCGCGCTGAACTCGCCGTAGGTCAGGTGCAGTGAGCGCTTGTCGATCAGGCCGAACGCCGCGGCATCCCAGAATGCCGTCGAGCCACCGTTGCCCAGGATCACTTCGTACCCGTCGGGAACCGAGAACAGCGTGCGCAGTCCGTCGCGGACGCGACCCACCAGGTTCTTGATCGGCGCCTGCCGATGCGACGTGCCGAACAGATCCCCGGCAGCGGCCAGCGCGGTCAGTTGCTCGGGGCGGACCTTGGAGGGGCCACATCCGAATCGGCCGTCGCGGGGCTTGAGGTCGGCGGGGATGATCAATTCAGCCATGGGACCAGCCTAAAGTCGGCCGCTACCGCGTCAAAATTCGGGCATCGTCGGCGGTGGCGGCGACGGTGTGTGTGTAGCGTCCGCCGTCGGCTTGTACGGCGAGTGAGCGCAATGTTTCTGCGATTGTTTTTCCATCGCGTCCAGGGCTTTCACCTGGTCTTTTATTGTGAAATTGACCGCGTGGGGCACCTATCGGCAACCGATGCAAATCAGGCATGGACATATACTCGATACCTGCGGTACCGTTTGGACAACAAGTGGGTAGATGTAAACCTCAGTCCACTATTAGGAGGTCTGCAACATGGCTCGGACCAAGATGGTCAGGCGCTGGCGCAAGAACATGGACGTCAGCGACGACATTGAGTACGTCGACATGCTCGCAACATTGTCCGAGGGGTCGGTGCGACGCAATTTCAACCCCTACAAGGACATCGAGTGGGATTCGCCGGAGTTTGCCGTCATCCCCAACGATCCTCGGTGGGTCCTCACCGACACCGATCCGCTGGGTGGCCACCCCTGGTACCAGGCCCAGTCCCTCGACCGGCAGATCGAGATCGGCATGTGGCGCCAGGCCAACGTTGCCAAGGTCGGCCTGCACTTCGAGAACATCCTGATCCGCGGACTGATGGAGTACTCGTTCTGGGTGCCGAACGGTTCGCCGGAGTACCGGTACTGCCTGCACGAATCGGTTGAGGAGTGCAACCACACCCTGATGTTCCAGGAGATGGTCAACCGGATCGGCAAAGACGTGCCGGGCATGCCGCGGCTGCTCAAATGGCTGCAGCCGATCATCCCGCTGGCCGCGGGCCCGCTGCCCATCCCGTTCTTCTTCGGCGTGCTCGCCGGCGAGGAGCCCATCGACCACACGCAGAAGAGCGTGCTGCGCGAGGGCGCGAACCTGCACCCCATCATGGAGCGGGTGATGGCGATCCACGTCGCCGAGGAGGCCCGCCACATCTCGTTCGCGCACCAGTACCTGCACAAGCGGGTGCCGAACCTGCGCCGCCGTCAGCGCTGGATCCTGTCGATCTTCGTGCCCCTGACCATGCGCATCCTGTGCTCGGCGATCCTCGTGCCGCCGCGTGCGTTCTGGAAGGAGTTCGACATCCCGCGCTCGGTGCGCAAGGACGTCTTCTTCAATGCGCCCGAGTCGCGCAAGATGCTGCGTGACATGTTCGGCGATGTCCGTATGCTGTGCCACGACACTGGCCTGATGAACCCGATCGCCAAGCTGATGTGGCGCATCTGCAAGATCGACGGGCCGCCGAGCCGCTACCGTAGCGAGCCCCAGCGTGAGCACCTGGTCTCGGTCGCCTGAAGCTCGCCCCCGGAAAGTCGCAAGGTCTACAGAGGTTCTAGATGCCCCACGTGATCACCCAGTCGTGTTGTAGCGACGGGTCGTGTGTCTACGCGTGCCCGGTGAACTGCATCCATCCCTCACCGGATGAGCCGGGCTTCGCGACGGCCGAGATGCTCTATATCGATCCCGAGGCGTGCGTGGACTGCGGCGCGTGCGTGAGCGCGTGCCCGGTGGGCGCAATCGCGGCCGATACCCGGCTGACCGAGAAACAGCTGCCGTTCATCGAGCTCAACGCCGCCTTCTACCCAAAGCGCGAAGGTAAGCTGCCGCCGACCTCGAAGCTGGCCCCGGTGATCGCGGCCCCGAAGGTGACGGCGCGTTCCGGCGGGCCGCTGAGGGTGGCCATCGTGGGTTCCGGTCCGGCCGCCATGTACGCCGCCGACGAGCTGCTGACACAGCGCGGCGTACGGGTCAATGTCTTCGAGAAGCTGCCGACCCCCTACGGGCTGGTGCGTGCCGGTGTAGCACCGGACCACCAGGGCACCAAGCGGGTGACGCACCTGTTCGACACCATCGGTAAGCAACGCGGATTCCGGTTCTTCCTCAACGTCGAGGTCGGTAACCACCTGTCGCACGCCGACCTGCTGGAGCATCATCACGCCGTGCTGTACGCGGTGGGTGCGCCCAACGACCGTCGGCTCGACATCGACGGCATGGACCTGCCGGGTACCGGGACGGCGACCGAGATGGTGGCCTGGATCAACGGGCATCCCGAGTTCACCGGTCTACCGGTGGACCTGAGCCACGAGCGGGTGGTCATCGTCGGCAACGGCAACGTCGCATTCGACGTGGCCCGGGTGCTCACGACCGATCCGGATGTGCTGGCCCGCACCGATATCTCCGATCATGCCCTGGCGGCCTTGCGCTCATCGAAGGTTTCCGAGGTGGTGGTCGCGGCCCGTCGTGGCCCCGCCGAGTCGGCCTTCACCCTCCCTGAGCTGATCGGACTGACCGCCAGCTGTGATGTCGTGCTCGATGAGGCCGATCATCAGCTGGTGGTCGCAGATCTGGCTCGTGAGACGGATCCGCTGACCCGCAGCAAGCTGGAGATCCTGACCAAGCTGGGTGATTCGTCCGTACCGCCGACCCGGCCGAGGATCCGGCTGGCGTACCGCCTCACTCCGCAGCGCGTGCTCGGCGAGGGCCGGGTGACCGGCATCGAGTTCGGTGTCACCGGAACCGACCAGGTGCGGATGCTCGACGCCGGTCTGGTGCTGACCTCAATCGGCTACCGCGGCAAGGCGATTGCCGATCTTCCGTTCGATGACGACGCCGCGGTCGTGCCCAACGACGGCGGCCGCGTCCGCGATACGACCGGGGCCTACGTGGCCGGCTGGATCAAGCGCGGACCCACCGGCTTCATCGGCACCAACAAGTCGTGTGCGGCGCAGACCGTGCACGAGCTGGTCGACGATTACAACGCCGGTGTGCTGACCGATCCGGCGCACAAGCCGGCCGCCCTGGAGAAGCTGGTGCGGACGCGCCAGCCCGCCATGATCGACGCCGCCGGGTGGCAGGCCATCGACGCAACCGAGATCGCGCGCGGTGGCGAAGACCGGCCGCGCGATAAGTTCACCTCGGTGGACGAGATGATCGCGGTCGCCGCGACAGCGTCGAAATCGAGTGTGCGACAGAAGGTTCTGGGCAGTCTGCGCTAATCGGGCGCGGTGAATTCGAATCCGCCCGCGGTCAGTACCGCGATCAGATCGGCGCACGCACTGGGCTGGAACCGCGCGATGAACGCGTCCTCCTGGGCGGCCCACCGGTCCCAGTGCGGCCGGTAGGTCTCGCCGTCGCGTTCCAGTGCCCGACGCTTGCGCTCGGTGCCGTCGGCGTCGACCCAGATGCCCAGATCGGCCAGCGCGCGGGTGGCCGGGGTGAGCGCACCGATGCCCTCGACGATCAGACGTTGTCCGGGTGCGACGGTGTGCCAGGCGCTGGGGGCGGCGGTGTCCCAGTCCCATTGCCGCCAGCGCCCGGTATGCCCGGCCGCCCGCGGCTCGAGCAGTGATCGCCGCACATGTTCTGCGGCCCAGGACAATCCATCCCATCCCGGGTAGATGTCGTCGAGACGTACGATCGCGCTGTCGGTCCATTTGTCGTGCAGCTGAACCGCCAGCGTCGACTTGCCCGACCCGGAACGGCCGTCGATCAGGACGGTCGTCGCCGTGGGGCCCAGGCGGCCCAGGATGTCATCGAGTGCCAATGAAGTTCCAGGTTCCATAGGCCACCGACACGGCGACGGCAACTGCCGCGATGACGAATCCTGCCGCGATCAGAGCGAATTCGCGGATGCCGAACGGCGACGGGCGGGCCCAGGTGCGGGTGGGGTAGGCGCCGAACCCGCGGGCCTCCATCGCGGTGGCAAGCTTCGATCCGCGCCGCACGGCGAATACCAGCAGGGCGAAGGTCTGCCCGGCGATCCGGCGCACCCGGGCGTGGTCGGCAACTCCGCGGGCACGCCGGGCGTAACCGAGATACCGCCAGTCCTGCCCGAGTAGTCCGACCAGACGCAGGCCGGCCAGTGCCCCGAGCACGAACCGGGCCGGCAGTCGCAGAACCTGCCCCAAACCGTCTGCCAATTCGGTCGATTCGACGTCGATGAACAGGATGACCGACGGTAGCGCGATGGCCAGGACCCGCAGGAAGGTGGCTGCGGCCAGGGCGATGGATCCGTCACTGATCGTGACGAGGAAGAAGTGCCAGTACACGGTTCCGCCGGCCTGCCCGTAGAGCAGGATGGTGACCGCGGTGAGCGTGGCTGCGAGGGCGACCACCGCGCCCCGGGTCAGCGCCGCCCGCAGTTTCACACCGATCACGGCGAACAGCACGATCTCACCGACCAGCGCGGTCAGCGCCGACACCCAGTCGACCGACAGCACCAGGACGCCCGCGATGATCAGCGCGGTGAGCAGTCGCGCGACCGGGTTGATCGTGCGCGTGGTCATGGGCACGTCTCCGCGGTGGGATCCCAGTCGGGCAACACGATTCGGGCGTCGGCGAGCAGGCCGGCGAAGTCGAGATCGTGGGTGGCTGCGACGACGGCCGTACCGTCATCGGCGATTTCGGCCAGCAGCCGGGTCAATTCCTCCCACGTGCGACGGTCCTGGCCGAAGGTCGGCTCGTCGAGGATCATCACCTTGGGCGCGGTTGCCAGCATGGTTGCCACCGACAGTCGGCGCTTCTCTCCACCGGAGAGGGTGTAGGGGTTCACCGCGGCGAGATGTGCCAGGTGCAGGCGTTCGAGGAGTTCGTCGGTACGGGTGGTGATTTCGGCGGCGCCGAGCTTGATCGCCCTGGGGCCCAACGAGAGTTCGTCGCGCACCGTGGCAGCGAGGAACTGGTGCTCAGGATCCTGGAACACGCTGCCGATCCGGGTGAGCAGTTCCTTGGAACGCCATCTGACGGGATTGCGGCGTGACGGGGAGGGGGCGAAGCCGGGGTCCGCCTCAAGACGTCCGGCAGGCACGGGTAACAGGCCGCCGAGAGTGAGGGCCAGCGTCGACTTGCCTGCCCCGTTCGGACCCGTGATGACCGTGGTCTGGCCGGCCTCGATCTCGAAGTTCAACCCGACGTGCATCGGGGGATCACCCGGATGTGCCAAGGCGAGATCCACCGCATGCAGCAATGATTCACGTGCTCCGGGCCGGTGGCGGGTGATTTCGGGTAGCGGGGTGTCGGGTACCCAGACGCCTGATCGGACCAGGTAGTCGTGGTTGCGTCGGACGGTCGCGTCCGGTGATCCGTCGGCGATCACCTGACCGTCGGCACCGAGCACGACCACGCGGTCGATGACGGGCAGCCACACCTCGGTGCGGTGCTCGATGACGATGAGCGTCGCGCCGGTCCGCGCCGCCGAAGCGGCAACTGCGTCCCGCACCTCGAGGACACCGACGGGGTCGAGGTTGGCCGTCGGTTCGTCGAGCAGGATCAGCCCGGGATCCATCGCGATCACCCCGGCCAGCGCGAGACGCTGCTTCTGGCCGCCGGACAGCTCCGAGGTGGATTGGGACAGCGCCAGATTCAGCCCCACGGCATCGAGAGCCGTTGCGACCCGCGGCCAGATCTGTTCGCGCGCGACGCCGAGGTTTTCCATGCCGAAGGCGACGTCGTCACCGACCCGGGACAGGATCACCTGGGCGTCGGGATCCTGAAGCACCATGCCGATCCGGTGGCGTTGTTCGGCCGGCGCGGCGCCGTCGACCCGTATAGCGCCGGCCTGCCTGCCCTCTTCGGCGCCGCCGAGCAACCCCGCGATACCGTGCAGCAGAGTCGATTTCCCGGCGCCGGACGGACCCAGCAGCAGCACTCGCTCGCCGGGCTCGATCCGCAGATCGAGGTCGCGAACGGCCCAGGCCGCGCGGCCGGCATGGCACCAACCCCAGTTGTGCGCCGTGACGGCGGCCCCGGTGCCGTGCGGTGAGCTCATCGAGCGTCGGGGCCGATCCGCCCCGAGGCGAACCGGCTCAACGCGCCGGTTTTCGCCAGACCCCTGACCGCGAACCAGGACAGGAGCCCGGCGACGAGCGCGCCCGACACGATCGCCGAGACGGTGTAGATCGCGGCGAACGCGTTGGCCGCACCGGGATACCAGAGGATCAGGTCGTTGACGGCCAGGGCCAGCCCGGCGACGGCCCCGGCGATCAGTGCGACCGGCAATCCCCAGCGGCGGTAGAGGAACACGGCGAAGACCAGTTCGGCGGCGAGCCCCTGCACCAGTCCGGATTCGAGGGTGAGCACCCCCCACTGGTTGCCGACCAGCGCCGATACCGTGGCCGCGACGAGCTCGCCGTACAGGGCTGCGCCAGGCTTGCGGATCACCAGGGCGGTGAGCACGCCGGCGAACAACCATCCGCCGGCGAGCAACGCCTGCAACCCCGGAAGCGCCGCCGTCAACGGTGCGCCGATCGGGTTGGACGCGATGTTCCACACCACGAACACCAGCCCGGCCGCCGTCGCGAGGACGCTGGCGACGACGATGTCCACGACCCGCCAGCGCAGCGCGCGGGCGGCCGGCGTGGTGTCGGTGGGCTCGGGGGTCATCGGTCTCCTTGGTGCTCCTGCATGCCCATTGCGACGGCATGCGCGGCACTCAGTATGAACGGTGCGGAGCCGGTCAGACGTCGGCTACCAGAGGTCGCCGATACGCCAATCGCAGATCAGGGGCACGGACTTCGCGAAACTGTGCGTCGTGGCGTCCGTCGGCAGCAGGAAGATTCGGTCGGCCGCGTCGTAGGTGTCGATCACCTCGTCAGGAGTATCGGCCTGGGTCGGGCCGTCCCAGATCTGCCAGCCACGGCCGGCATAGAACGAGGCGGCGCTCTCCACGGCGTTGAGTGCACCGATGTCGTGTCGCGTGCGGATGAGGGATTCTGCGTGATCCATCAGCAGGCGGCCCAGTCCGCGGCCCTGCTGGTCGCCGCGTACGCCAACACCTTCGACGTAACCGGTGTCGAAGACCTCACCCCCATGCCGCAGCGTGCGGGTCACCACCGCAGCATGGGCCAGCAACTTGTCATCCTCGGTGATCAGCACGTGCACGCCGTCAACCCCATGCAGCCAGTCATGCTCGCGAAAGCCATCACCGAACGCCGAGCGGACCAATTTCTCCGCGGAGCTCAGGTCGTCTCGGCTCAGTTCGCCGGGCTCGGCGATCAGGACGTCGATCACCAGCTCAGGATGCCACCCTGATTCCGCGACTTCCGGGTAGCCACGCGGTCCTTCAGGCACTGCCTCACCGGCACCCGTGGTGACAGTGAGGCAGCGCCCGGAAAAGGATGGGGAAGCGGGCTACTGCCCCGACGTGATCGCCTGTGCGATCTCCTCCGGGCTGACCTCGCGCACCGGCTGCCCGAGCGACCACTGGTGGCCGAACGGATCGCGCACCATGCCGTAGCGGTCGCCCCAGAACTGGTCCTCCAGCGGCATGACGACCTCTGCACCGGCATCGACCGCCTTGGCGAAACTTGCCTCGACATCGGTCACGGTGAGGTGGATGGTCACCGGGGTGCCGCCAAGGGCCTTGGGCGTCGTCGATTTGCCGTCGTTGTACTCGGGAAAGTCGTCGTTGAGCATGACCGTGGACCCGTTGATGCCGAGCGCGGCGTGAATGAGTCTGCGGCCGTCGGGCCCGGGAACCCGGCCCAACTCGGTGGCACCGAATGCCTTGACGTAGAAGTCAATTGCCGCGGCGGCGTCGTCGACAACCAGATGCGGTAGGACTGCGGGTGTTACTTCGATCGCCATGAACTTCTCCTGGTGTTGATGAGCGGTTTCAATGCAGACCCGCGCGGCGGGCGGATCTCATCGGCGGACACCGTTCATGCAACCACCGGGGTCTGACACACGCACGAACCGCGAAACTACGCGTGCGGCGGAAATGGCCCTGATCTCGTCAGAAACCCGAGTTTCGGCGCGAGAGTCAGCGTGCGATCTTGTCCCATCCGGCGACCGACTGAACACTGCGGGGATCCGGGCCGATGTAGATCGCGGCCGGGCGCACCAGCTTGCCCAGGTGCTTCTGTTCCATGATGTGCGCGCACCAGCCCGCGGTCCGGCCACAGGTGAACATCGCCGGCATCATCGAGGCGGGCACCTCGGCGAAGTCCAGAATCACCGCGGCCCAGAACTCGACGTTGGTCTCGATGGCCCGGTCCGGGCGGCGTTCGCGAAGCTCGGCCAGTGCGGCCTGCTCCAAGGCCGCGGCCACCTCGTAACGGGGCGCCTCAAGGCGTTTGGCGGTGGCCCGCAGCACCCGGGCCCGCGGATCCTCGGCCCGGTACACGCGGTGCCCGAAGCCCATCAGTTTGTCGCCGCGATCCAGGATGGATTTCACCACGGCGCGGGCGTCGCCGGACTTCTCGACCTCTTCGATCATCGGCAGCACCCGGGCAGGAGCCCCGCCGTGCAGCGGCCCGCTCATCGCGCCCACCGCGCCCGACAGGGAGGCGGCGACATCGGCGCCGGTGGAGGCGATCACCCGGGCGGTGAACGTCGACGCATTCATCCCGTGCTCGGCGGCGGTGACCCAGTAGGCATCGATCGCCTCGACGTGCCTGGGGTCCGGGTCGCCCTGCCAGCGCGTCATGAAACGTGCTGTGACCGTGTCGCATTCGTCGATCCGACGTTGCGGCACGGCGGGCTTGTAGATGCCACGGGCGGACTGGGCGACGTAGGACAGCGCCATCACCGAGGCCCGGGCCAACTGGTCGCGCGCGGTCGTATCGTCGATGTCCAACAGCGGTGCGTAGCCCCAGATCGGTGCCAGCATCGCCAGCCCGGCCTGGACGTCGACGCGGACGTCGCCGCTGTGGATGGGCAGTGGGAACGGCTCGGCGGGCGGCAGGCCCGTGCCGAAACTGCCGTCGACCAACAGCCCCCAGACGTCGCCGAAGGTGACCCGGCGCTCCACGAGTTCCTCGATGTCCACGCCGCGGTAGCGCAGCGCGCCGCCGTCCTTGTCCGGTTCAGCGATCTCGGTGGTGAAGGCGACGACGCCTTCGAGGCCGGCAACGAAGTCTTCCGGTACAGCTGGCATGGCCAGATTCTCGCACCAAGTCCAGGCGTAGCGTTACCGCGGTGGCCATACCCTCCGGACCAGCGCCTGAGCACGACCAACACGACCTGGCTGCCATGCGTGTGGATTACGTGGAGAAGGACGGCTGCGGCGACCTGGACGTCGACTGGCTCGGCGAAGACCCGGCCGCCGGTTGGCTGACGTTGTTGCGGACCTGGCTGGCCGATGCGTACCGCGCCGGGGTGGCCGAGCCCAATGCGATGGTGGTGGCCACCGCCGACGGCGAGGGAAGGCCCGTCACCCGGACGGTGTTGTGCAAGAGCATGGATGAGGCCGGCATCACGTTCTATACGAACTATGACTCCGCCAAAGGCGCGCAGCTGGCCGCGCACCCGTACGCCTCGGCCACGTTCCCCTGGTACCGGCTGGGGCGTCAGGTCCATGTGCGCGGTCCGGTGAGCAAGGTGAGCCGTGAGGCCACCGAGGAGTACTGGTCCAAGCGGCCCCGGGGTTCCCAGCTGGGTGCCTGGGCGTCGCAGCAGTCGAGCCCGATTGCGTCGCGTCCGGCCTTGCTGGACCAGCTCGCCGAGGTCACCGCACGATTCGCCGATCTCGAAACGGTGCCGGTGCCGCCGAACTGGGGTGGATACCTGATTGCGCCGGAGAGCGTGGAGTTCTGGCAGGGCCGGGAGAACCGGGTACACAACCGAATCCGGGTGATCTTTGCCGGGGGGCCGGCATCGGGTGATGCGCGCGCCGAACGCCTCCAGCCGTAGTTGTGCAGGCCGTCGGCCGGCATGTCTAGAACAGTCTGAGGCTGACAAAGTATGACCACCGGCGAATTGCATTGACCGCCACATAGTTGCCGAAAGCGTCCGAAACCGCGGTGCGCGGGCGATAACATCACGATTCGTGGGTGACGTTATGCGGCAGGACGGTTTGCGTGAACGTAAGAAGCAACGCACCCGGGCGATGTTGATCGAGGCCGCGATCGATCTGTGCGACCGCCAGGGATTCGAGCAGACCACCGTCGAGCAGATCGCGGCGGTCGCCGATGTCTCGCCGCGCACCTTCAGCCGCTACTTCGCCACCAAGGATGCCGTCGTCCTGGCGTTCGTCGACGAGGTGATCGAGAGCGTCGCGATCGAGCTGGCGGCGCAGCCGACCGAAATCGGCCATCTCGACGCCTTGTACCGGGCTCACATACAGGCGTTCCTCAAGACCAAGACCGCGCCGCCGACCCATCTCACGGCCGACCGTCTGTTGGCGTCGGCGCGCATCGTCACCTCGTCGCCCACATTGATGAACACGGCGTCGGGGTTCCGGGCGGATGCGGTCAATGTGGCGCTGGCACGGCGGATGGGCGTGCCCGGCGACGATCGCCGGCTCAAGGTGACGGCCGTCGTATGGGGTTCGATCATCATGACTGCCATCGCTGACCTGGGATCTAGGGCAAATTGGGCCTCGGTGACCGTCGACGACATCGTCGCGTGGATCGAGTCGACCTACGCCGATTTCCTGTCGGTCATTGAGGGTGCGGGGTAGCTCAGGCCACGTTCTTTCCAACCATCAGGTGACTGCTTGGTAACCCCCCGCGGGCAGCGCCGATCGATTGCGACTACCTTTTGTAGAGCAGTTGTCGGTTCCCAGGACGAAGAAGGGATTCCCGTGGCCGAAAATCCGTCGAGTGGGCAGGAGTTTGCCACTCTGAAGTACCCCGATGGCGAGATCGATCTGGAGATCGTCCGCGCCACCGAGGGCAGTGACGGCATCGCGCTTGGCCCGTTGCTGGCCAAGACCGGCTACACCACCTTTGATGGTGGCTTCGTCAACACCGCTTCTACCAAGTCCGCGATCACCTATATCGACGGTGACGCCGGGATCCTGCGCTACCGGGGTATCCCGATCGAGCAGCTCGCCGAGAATTCGACGTTTATCGAGGTCAGCTACCTGCTGATCTACGGTGAGCTGCCGACGGCCGAGCAGTTGGAGTCGTTCACGACCCAGATTCAGCGGCACACCCTGCTGCACGAGGATCTCAAGCGGTTCTTCGACGGCTTCCCGCGCAACGCGCATCCGATGCCGGTGCTGTCGTCCGCGGTGAACGCGCTGAGCGCCTACTACCAGGATTCGCTCGACCCGCTCGACAAGAAGCAGGTCGAGCTGTCGACCATCCGGTTGCTGGCCAAGTTGCCGACGATCGCGGCGTATGCCTACAAGAAGTCCGAGGGGCAGCCGTTCCTGTACCCGGACAACTCGTTGAGCCTGGTGGAGAACTTCCTGCGGATGACGTTCGGCTTCCCGGCCGAGCCGTATGAGGTGGATCCCGAGATCGTCCGCGCGCTGGACATGCTGCTGATCCTGCACGCCGATCACGAGCAGAACTGTTCGACCTCGACGGTGCGCCTGGTCGGCTCGTCGCAGGCCAACCTGTTCACCTCGATCTCTGGTGGTATCAACGCGTTGTGGGGCCCGCTGCACGGCGGCGCCAACCAGGCCGTGCTGGAGATGCTGGAGAAGATCCGCAAGGACGGCGGCGATGTGCAGACCTTCGTCAAGAAGGTCAAGAACCGCGAAGACGGCGTGAAGCTGATGGGCTTCGGTCACCGGGTCTACAAGAACTACGATCCGCGGGCGCGCATCGTCAAGGAGCAGGCCGACAAGATCCTGGCCAAGCTCGGCGTCGAAGACGAGCTGCTCGACATCGCCAAGCAGCTTGAAGAGATCGCGTTGACCGACGACTTCTTCGTCGAGCGCAAGCTCTACCCGAACGTCGATTACTACACCGGCGTGATCTACCGGGCGATGGGCTTCCCGACCCGCATGTTCACCGTGCTGTTCGCGTTGGGCCGGCTGCCCGGCTGGATCGCGCACTGGCGGGAGATGCACTCGGAGCCCAACAAGATCGGCCGCCCGCGCCAGATCTACACGGGCTACACCGAGCGCAATTACCTGGATATCAACAAGCGCTGATATCCAATACAGCTGTCGAAAGCCCGGGAGTGACACCGCTCCCGGGCTTTTGTCACGCTGGAGTGGCTGTCGAGGTCGAGCGTCACGCTGGAGTGACGCTCGGCTTGCGGACTTGCCTGAGCAATTCTTGTAGTTTCACAATAGTTGTGTGAATACAATTGTCGGTTCGCTCAGCGCCCGGCGCAAGGCAATCATTCTCGTCTCGTGTTGTCTGAGCCTGCTGATCGTGTCGATGGACGCCACCATCGTCAACGTCGCGCTGCCGAGCATCCGCGACGATCTGGGCGCTACCCCTTCGCAATTGCAGTGGATAGTCGACGTCTACACCCTGGTCCTGGCTTCGCTGTTGGTGCTGGCCGGCGCTGCCGGCGACCGGTTCGGCCGCAGGCGGACGTTCCAGTTGGGTCTGGCGATCTTCGCGGTGGCCTCGTTACTGTGCAGCCTCGCGCCCAACATCGAAACCCTCATCGCCGCACGTTTCCTCCAGGCGATCGGCGGCTCGATGCTCAACCCGGTGGCCATGTCGATCATCACCCAGGTGTTCACCGGCCGGGTCGAACGTGCCCGCGCGATCGGTGTCTGGGGCGGTGTCGTCGGTATCTCGATGGCGCTCGGGCCGATTGTGGGTGGGGCGCTGATCGAGTACGTCGACTGGCGCGCGGTGTTCTGGATCAACCTGCCGATCTGTGTCCTGGCCGTGGTGCTCACCGCGATCTTCGTCCCCGAATCAAAGTCGGCCACGATGCGTGATCTCGACCCGCTCGGCCAGGTTCTGGGAGTGGCGTTCCTGTTCGCGGTCGTGTTCGTGCTCATCGAGGGGCCGGGATACGGCTGGACCGACCTGCGCACTCTGGCCGTCGCCCTGATCGCGTTGCTCGCCCTGGTGGCGTTCCTGCGCTACGAATCGCGTCGCACCGACCCGTTCATCGATCTTCGGTTCTTCCGTAGCGTGCCCTTCGCCGCGGCCACCCTGATCGCGGTCTGTGCGTTCGCCGCCTACGGCGCATTCCTTTTCATGATGTCGCTGTACCTGCAGACCGAGCGGGGTTACTCCGCGATGGACACCGGGTTGATCTACCTGCCGGTCGCTATCGGCGCGTTGATCTTCTCGCCGTTGTCGGGGCGGTTGGTCGGTCGGTACGGCAGTCGGCCGTCGCTGCTGGTGGCGGGGGCGACGATCACCGTGGCCACCATCCTGCTGACCCGACTGACGGCTGACACTCCGGTGTGGCAGTTGTTGGTCATGTTCGGTGTATTCGGTATCGGCTTCTCGATGGTCAACGCGCCGATCACGACGACTGCAGTCAGCGGCATGCCGTTGGACCGCGCCGGCGCAGCCTCGGCGGTGGCCTCCACCAGTCGGCAGGTCGGTGTGAGTATCGGTGTGGCGCTATGTGGTTCGGTGGCCGGGGCTGCGTTGGCGGGAACCGGTGTGGGTTTCGCCGCGGCAGCGCGACCACTGTGGTTCGTCTGTGCCGCACTGGGTTTGGCGATCTTCGCGTTGGGTGTCGTGTCCACCACGCCGTCGGCGTTGCGTTCTGCTCAGCGGTTGGCGCCGCTCATCGGAGACCACCATGTCGAGGAGGGGACTCATGTCCGTTGACCGGCCCGAGTTGGCCGACGAGGTGTGGCGGGCCTTGACCCGGTTGGTGTTCGACCATCGCGACGCATGGAAGCGGGCGGTGATCGAGGAGAGCGGCCTGCCGTTCAGCCGTATCCGCATTCTGCGGCGACTGGAGCGGGCCCCGATGACGGTCAAGCAGTTGGCGCACGCGGCGACGGTCGACGCCCCGGCGGCCACGGTTGCGGTCAACGACCTTGAGGAGCGGGGTTTGGTGGTGCGGGAGATCGACCCGGCCAACCGCCGCTGCAAGTTGGTCTCGCTGACCGACGCCGGCCGCGCGCTGCTGGCGCGGATCGACCGGGTCGAGGACCCGGCGCCGGAAGTGCTCGCAGCCCTCGATGCCGGGGACCTCGAAGCCTTGCGGGCGATCCTGCGCAAGATCCACTCGCCGTAGCGACGGCTTGGAGGCGTCAGCCTTCGAGAATTGCCATCGCCGCGTTGTGTCCGCCGATACCCGAGACTGCGCCTCCGCGCACTGATCCCGAGCCGCACAACAGGATCCGGTCATGGGCGGTGGCCACACCCCAGCGCTGCGCCGGTGTCTCCAGCTCAGTGTCGTCCTCGGCGAACGGCCACCGCAGCGCTCCGTGGAAGATATTGCCCGCGGTCATCCCGAGGGCCTGCTCAAGGTCGGCGGTGGTCTTGGATTCGATGCACAACCGGCCGGCGCCGTCCTCCATCAGAACGTCCTGGATCGGTTCGGCTAGAACTGAATTGAGCGAACTCAACACGGCCGAGGTCAGCCGGTCGCGCGTCCGGTCGGGGTCGCCCGCCGCCAATGAGTGCGGGGTGTGCAGTCCGAAGACCGTCAGCGTCTGCGCACCCGAGGCCCGCAGGTCCTCGGACAGGATGCTGGGATCGGTCAGGGAGTGGCAGTAGATTTCGCACGGCAGCGGGTCAGGGACCCGTCCGGCGGCCGCATCGTCGTAGGCCCCGGCCAGCTGGCTGAAGGTTTCGTTGATGTGGAACGTGCCGCCGAATGCCTGCTCGGGCGTGACGTGTTCGTCCCGCAGCCGGGGCAGGCGTCGCAGCATCAGGTTCACCTTCACTTGCGCACCGGGAGCGGTCTCGGCGGCCGGTTCGCCGAGCAATTCGGCCAGCACAGCCGGCGTGACGTTGGCCAGCACGTGCTCGGCGCGTACCCGCCGGGCCGATCCATCCTGCCGGTAGCGCACCTCGCCATCCGGATTGACTGCGTAAACATCGGCACCGGTGATGATTTCGGCTCCATGTCCGGCCGCGGCAGCGGCCAGGGCCCCCGTGACCGCGCCCATCCCGCCGACTGGGACGTCCCAGTTGCCGGTGCCGCCGCCGATCAGATGGTAGAGAAAGCACACGTTCTGGATCAGCGACGGATCGTCGATGTCGGCGAACGTACCGATCAGGGCGTCGGTGGCCATCACGCCGCGCACCAGATCGTGCGATACCGCGGCGGTGATCGCGTCGCCGATGGGCTGTTCGATCAGGGCCTCCCAGGCCGCGGCAGTCTCGGTGTCCTGTCCGCTCAGCACATCCCGGCGGATCTCGGCCCGGCTGCGCAACGGCTGCAGCAGCGTCGGCCAGATTCGGGTGGTGATCAGCCCGCAGCGGCGGTAGAAGTCGTTGAATCCGGCCGCGTCGTTGCCGGCGCCGACCGCGTCGAACGTCGGCTGCGGGCCGATCAGCAGCCCGGTGGCGCCGCCGGTGACCGGATCGGGCGTGTAGGACGAGATTCGGCGTCGCGACAGCCGGATTCGGGCTCCCAGATCGGTGATGATGCGTTGGGGTAGCAGGCTGACCAGGTACGAGTATCGCGACAAGCGGGCGTCCACACCGTCGAAGGCGTGCGCCGAAACGGCTGCGCCGCCTACGTGGTCGAGACGTTCGAGCACCTGAACCCGGCGTCCCGCCCGGGCCAGGTAGGCAGCGGCCACCAAGCCGTTGTGGCCGCCGCCGATGATGACGGCGTCCAACGCCCTTTCTGTCACGTCACGCCCGACCGGTCAGCCTCGATAGCCTTCGACCTCGTCGGCCCCACGTTTCTCGGCGAGGCCCGGATCCTGTCCCGTGTCACGCAGCGCACGGCGCTGCCGCAACAGGTCCCAACACTGGTCGAGGGCGACTTCCAGCGATCTCAGTCGTTGTTGCTCTTCGGTTTCATCGATTTCCCGCTGCTGCAGTTTGGTCCGGAGCTCCTGCTCTTCGGCAACGAGCCGGTGAACTTCGGCGAGGATGTCCTGATCTTTGGCCACACAACCAGTCTGCCGGACTACCGTTGATCCGGTGAGTACAAAACCTGACATCGAGTTTCCGGACGGACCCGCTCCTGCTGAATTGGTCATCACCGACCTGGTGGTCGGCGATGGCGCCGAGGCAGTGCCCGGCGGCACGGTCGAGGTGCACTACGTGGGCGTCGAATATGACTCCGGTGAGGAGTTCGACAGCTCCTGGAATCGCGGAGAATCCATTGAATTTCCGTTGCGGGGCCTAATTCAGGGCTGGCAGGACGGAATTCCCGGGATGCGGGTCGGCGGTCGGCGCAAGCTCGTCATTCCGCCGGCACAAGCCTATGGTCCAGCGGGTTCGGGGCATCGGCTTTCGGGCAAGACGCTGATCTTCGTGATCGATCTGCTCGCCACCCGTTGACGTTTCCATGGGTTCGGAGAGTATTGGCCGAACCTAACCGTTGATTTCCATTTGCTGCTACCGTCAACCTGTTTCGCTGCTGTAGATAACTGTTCGTCGACTTCAGGGAGTGCCCACAATGTCGGGTTCGGACGAATCTCGGACAATCACAGGCTGGCAAACAGCCTCCAAGTTATATCGACGACCACCCGGCTTGGGGTGGTTGCTAGCGTTGGCGGCAGTTCCATTGTTGCTGGGGCTGATCGGCTGGGGCGGGCTCGACCGCTCTGGAAAGGACATCGATCTCACGCGACCGGATGTCAATCCCACGGCCACGTTGACCGCACCGGATGTGAATGCACCGGACATCAACGCTCCCGGTGTGAATCTGCCGAACCTTTCGTTCGCGCCGTTGTCGATTACCCGTAACGGCAATGACTTCACTCTCACCGGTGATCTGCCCGACGCGGCTGCCAAGACCTCGCTGCTGGACTGGCTGCGTGGAAAGTTCGGCGCGGACGTCAATCTGGTCGACAACCTGAATCTGGGTGCGGGTGTGAGTACCCCCGATGTTTCGGCGCTGGGCAAGGTGTTCGACGCCGCTGCGGGCATTCCGGATTTCAGCTTCAGCATCGACGGGGACACCCTGACGCTGACCGGGACCGCTCCGTCGGCTGAGGTACGCGACGCCGTCGAGGCGGCCGCCAAGGCGGCTTGGCCGAACATCAAACTCGTCAACAACATTCAGATCACCCCGGCATCTGCCGCCCCGGCTCCGCCGGCGACGCCCGGTACCCCCGGACCCTGTGCGGTACTGCAGGACGATGTGAGTGCACTGTTGCGCACGCCGATCAACTTCAGCACCGACGGGTTCGTTCTGGCCCCGGCATCGCAGCAGTTGCTCTCGCAGGTGGCCGACAAGCTCAAGTCCTGTGCAGGCGCACAGGTGGTTGTCACCGGCTACACCGACAACTCGGGCAATGACGCGATCAATGTCCCGCTGAGCAGCAATCGTGCGAAAGCTGTTGCCGATTATTTGGTTTCGCAGGGACTGGCGGCCGATCACGTGACGTCGTCCGGTGCGGGTTCGGCGAAGCCGATCGCCAGCAATGACACACCCGAAGGCAAGGCGCAGAACCGCCGCGTCGAGATCACGGTCAACTAGGGAGATTCGACATGGACTTCGTAATCCAATGGTTGTGGTACCTGCTCGCGTTTGTGGTGGGGTCGCTGGTGGCCTGGCTGATCTCAGTGGTGGCCGTCAAGCCCACCAGTGAGGAAGAGGCGTTCGCTGAACTGCCTGGCTCACGTGAGATTGGAGCACGACGATGAACGACGTGAACTGGTGGTTGATGGCCCTGGCCTTCGTGCTCGGGCTGGTGCTGACACTGGCGTTGACCCTGCGCCGGGTGAAGCGGGAGGTGCCGGTGTACGGCGCCCTGGGCCGTCGTCCCGAGGCTAAGGCCACAGGCGGCGGAACTGCCGCCGCCGCAACGGCTGTCGCCGATGACGCCACGACCCGGCTGCCTCGGGCCGGTGCCGTCGACGAGCCCACCACGCGGATACCCAAGGTCAGCGGCAGCGGTGCCGCGGCGGGTGCGGCGGCCGTGGGTGCGGCCGGTGCTGCCGGTGCGGCCAAGTTCGCCTCCGGCGGGGGCGCCCATGAGGCTGCTGACGACGACGACGGCGTGGATGTCAGCGTCGTCGAGGAGACGCCTTACGGTGCCGGTTCGGTGCGGGTCTCGGGTGCGGGTACCCCGACGGGTTATCTGATCAAGGGCAACGAGGATTCGATGCTCTATCACTCGCCGGAGAGCCCGTCCTATGTGGTGACCATCGCCGAGATCTGGTTTGCCGACGTGGAAACCGCCGAGAAGGCGGGCTTCAACCGGTGGGACAGCGGTAAGTCTCAGCGCGACAAGAAGTAACCCTCTCGCCCAGCAGACACAAAACTGCCCCAAATCAATGGATTTGGGGCAGTTTTGTGCCTCAGTGTCAGTCTGGCAATTGCCGCGTTGCGGTGGTTGGGTCTGGATCATCTGGTGTCTGGCTCATTTTGTGTCTGCCGCCCCTTTGGTGGGTTGGCGTTGAGCAGTAGTGCCGGCATCAGATGTGAAGGACCGGACGGCGTGACTTGATAGGAGCGTGGCATCGCCCCCGACTGAGAAGTGTCCGCCGACCGGCCCAACCTCAACACACCCTCTTCATGACTGAAGGAGGCAACCATCATGGTTGTTGTTGGAGCCGATGTACACAAGTCCACCCACACCTTTGTCGCGGTCGATGAGGTCGGGTGCAAGCTCGGCGAGAAGACCGTCAAGGCCACCACTGATGGGCATCGCAAGGCCATCATGTGGGCCCGCGAGCAGTTCGGTGTCGAGTTGATCTGGGGCATCGAGGACTGCCGCAACATGTCGGCACGGCTGGAGCGTGACCTGCTCGGTGCGGGGCAGAAGGTGGTGCGGGTACCCACCAAACTGATGGCCGCCACCCGCAAGTCCGCGCGCGCTCGAGGCAAGTCCGATCCGATCGATGCGCTTGCGGTGTCGCGGGCAGTGCTGCGCGAACCTGATCTGCCGGTGTCGACCGTCGCGTAATTCCCCCGGGGTGTCCGTCACGTAATTCCGCCACCGGTGGGCCTCGGTGTAGGTCTACCGGGATGGCTTGGTGTTGTCTACCGGCGCGCTAGCGCCGGGTCTTTTTCGGGGTCTGTAGCTAGGGCCGTCCATCAGGATTTGGTGGCTGGTATTGATCAACCGGTCGAGCAGTGACTCGGCGACGACGGGGTTGGGGAACAGGTTGTACCAGTCCTTTGGTGATCGGTTGGAGGTCAGGATGAGCGGTTTGCCGTTGACGGCGCGGTCGGAGATCAACTCGTAGAGGTCGTCGGCGTGCATCGCGGTGTGCTCGCGCATGGCGAAGTCGTCGAGGATGAGCACGAGCGGTTTGGTGTATTCGCGGATGCGTTGACCCCAGGTGCGATCGGCGTGACCGCCGGCGAGGTCGGAGAGCACCCGGGAGGTCTTGGCGAAGCGGACGTCGCCGCCGCGGCGGGCTACGGCGTGGCCAAGTGCTTGTGCCATATGGGTTTTCCCGACGCCGACGGGTCCGTAGAGGATGACTGATTCGGCGGCGTCGAGCCACCGCAGTGCGGCCAGGTCTCGCAGCATCGCGGCGGGCAGTTTGGTGTTGGCGGTGAAGTCGAAGGATTCGAAGGTCGATTGTTCCTCGAAGCGGGCTCGGCGGATGCGCCGGGTGAGGGCGGCGGATTCGCGGCGGGCGATCTCGTCTTCGCAGAGAACTTGGAGGAAGTCGAGGTGTCCGAGGGTGCCGTCGCGGGTTTGGGCCAGCCGGGTGTCGAGGGTGTCGAGCATGCCGGTGAGTTTGAGGGTGCGTAGCGCATTGCGCAGGGCGGGGTCGAGAATGCTGCTCATAGGTTGATGTCCTTGGTTCTGATCGAATGATGTTGATTGACAGTCAGATACGATGCGGTGGTTACGCGGTCTCGCCGGTGGTGGTGTCGAATGCTTGCGGTCCGCGCAGATGGGCCGCGGCCTGCGGGGCGGCGGATTCGGGAATGCCGTCGAGTTCGGTGCCGGCGACCAGGATCCCCTTGACGGTGCGGTAGCTCGGATCGCCCACAGCTATCGAACGGGCGCAGGCGGCCTCCAGGCGGACGTCGCCGACGGTCTTGCGCAGTGCGAGGACGCCTTGGGCGCTGCGCAACCGGTGGATGGCGTTGACTTCCATGAACTCGGCGATGACCTGGGTGCAGGCCGGTCCGACCTCGGCGGCCACCCGGCGGCACCAGGTCGGGTTGCGCATCGTGAAGGCGATCTTCTCCGGCGGGTAGTGCTCAAAGTCGGTGGCCCGCCCGCGGTGATGGGTGACGTGGGTGGCCACCACGTCACCGCCGTGCACGATCTGCACGATGTCACCGCAGGTGCGAGCATGGACCTGCTGGCCCATCAGCCGCCACGGAACCGAGTACAGCGCCTTGCCGACCTTGACGTGGCAGTCGGTGGCGACCTTGCCCGTCGACCACACCGCGAGCTGAAATGCGTTCTGAGGCAACGGTAATAATGCACGTCGTTCGACGGTGGCGAAGACGAACCCGGGTTGCTCACCGTCCAGCGCCCGCGACTGTCGCACCCCGGCGACCTCACGGCACCACGCCACCGCGGCGGCCTGCATCTGCTCCAGCGAGGTGAACTCCCGACCCCGCCAGAACGAGTCCCGAACGTATTGCATCGGCCGCTCGACGCGTGGTTTGTCCTTCGGCTTGTTCGCCCGCGCCGGATCGACCAGGCAGCCGTAGTGCGCACCCAGCTCGGCGTAGGCCTTGTTGATCTTCGGGTCATAGAGATCCGGTCGAGTGACACCGGTCTTCAGGTTGTCCGGGACCAGCCGGGCCGGGACACCCCCGAAGAACTCGAACGCCGCCACATGCGAAGCGCACCAGGAGGATTGATGCATCTTCAGGACCGGTTGGACGAACAGGTGCCGTGAGTGAGCCAGCACCATCACGAACGCCCACACCGTGACGCGTCGACCGCTGACCGGGTCGAACCACATCCCGAGCTTGCCGTAGTCGATCTGGGCTTCGCTGCCCGCCGGCACCGGCCCGCGCGGCACGGTCACCTTGTTGCGGGCCGCCTCCTCGGAAAGGTTCCCCGAGATCCACCTGCGCACTGAGGATTCCGAGGCGGCAACGCCATGCTCGTCGCGCAGCCGCTGCGCCACCGTCGCCGCACTGACCTCGGCTTTGAGCCAGTCACGGATCCGGTCGCGGTGCACCTCGATCCCGGGCCAGGTCGTGGCCCGCAGGCCGGGGTCGGCGATCTCGGGGAACCACCGGCCGACATGGGCCGCCCACGCCGTCTCGGTGATCGGCACTCCGCCGGGGGTCAGTGACTCCGCGATCGCCGGCGCCAGATACTTTGCGATGGTCTTGCGGTCGATGCCCAAACTCTCCGCGAGCTGGCGCTGGGACCGACCCGCATGCCAATGGGTCAACAACTCGATCAGGTCGAACACGTCGAAACTTCTCCTCGCCATCGGCGCCCTTCCTCACGAGTCGAACCGTGAGTCGAGCGAACCTGCCTACGAGGCCCACGAGCGGCTGCCACACCGCCCGGGTGGCGGAATTACGTGACAGACGGGGTGGGGGAATTCCGTGACGGACGACCCTCAAGCTGGGGGAATTACGTGACCGCTGACACTGCCGGTCGCTTCGCACGACGAAGTGTCGCGGGAGTTCAAGTTGTTGACTGATCGTCGTGATGTTCTTGTGGGACAACGGACCTCGGCGATCAACCGGGTGTTGTGGCATGTTCATGACCTCGATCCCGAGTGGGCCGCCGCGTTGGGCTCACTGACTGCTCTCAAGCATCAGAAGGCCCTGATGGTGTGGCTGGCCGAGCGGCCCGGTGTGGTCGCTGAAATCGCCCGCGCTGAGGTGGGCGACATCATCCGGCTCACCAGTGAGATCAACACCTTGACCAACCGCTTGGCGGCCAGCATCGGCCAGGTCGCACCGACGCTGCTGGCGATTCCTGGCTGCGCGGAGCTCTCGGCGGCCAAGATCGTCGGCGAGGTCGCCGGCATCGGCCGGTTCACAAGTGAGGCAGCGTTTGCCTGCCATACCGGGGTTGCGCCCATCCCGGCGTGGTCTGGGGCCAGTGCCGGGCAGATGCGGTTAAGCCGGGCCGGCAACCGTCAACTCAACGCCGCCATCCACCGCATCGCCCTGACCCAGATTCGGATGACCGGCAGCCTCGGGCAGATCTACTTCCAAAAACTGATCGAGACCGGGAAAACCAAACGCGCGGCGCTGCGCTGCGTCAAACGCCGAATCGCTCGCCGCGTCTACCAAGCCCTACGCCGCGACGCCCACGACCACCAAAACCCAGTCAAGCCGCCACAATCAGTGGCGGCTTGACATAGGAGCTATTGCTCGCGGGAAACTAGTGCGGGCCGGGCAGGCGTAGCAGCAGGCGTGCCCCGCCCAGTGGGCTGGATTCCAGGGTGGCTGTGCCGCCGTGCAATTCGGCTTGCTGGGCCACCAGTGCCAACCCCAGTCCGGAACCCAATCGGGACGCTGTCGACCCACGCGAGAAGCGGTCGAACACCATTTCGCGTTCTTCCTCGGGTACGCCTACTCCGTCGTCGTCGATCGAGATCTCCACGCCTTCGCGGGAGCTCACCGCCGACAACTGCACCCGGGTGGCGCCGCCGTGCTTCACCGCGTTGGCGATCGCGTTGTCCACTGCCAGCCGCAAGCCGGTCGGCAACCCGATGATGATCACGGTCGGTGACGGCGCCAGCGAGACCTCGAGGTCGGGGTAGACCCGGACCGCGTCGTGGGCGGCGCGGTCGAGCAGTTCGGTGATGTCGACGGTGACGTGGTCGTCGGTGGTGGTCAGCTCGCCCTGCGCGAGCCGCTCCAGGGCGCCGAGGGTGGCCTCGATCCGCGACTGGGTGCGGATGACATCGCCGACCACTTCCTCGCGTTGATCGTCGGGCAGGTCGAGCGTGGACAGGACCTCCAGATTGGTCCGCATCGCGGTGAGCGGGGTGCGCAGTTCGTGGGCCGACACCGAGGCGAAGTCGCGGGCCGACGTCAACGCGGCCTTGGTGCGGCCCTGTTCGGACCAGATGCGTTGCAGCATGCCGTTGACGGCGTCGGCGATCTCGACGGCTTCGCTTGCGCCGCGGACCTCGACGTCGGGGGCCTCGTCGCTGACCTCGATCTCGCGGGTCTGCTCGGCCAGTCGTTTGAGCGGGCGGACCGCGAATGCGGCCAGTACCCAGCCCAGTACGGTGGCCGCGCCGACGGCGAACACGCAGATGATGAGGACGCGGCGGTGCAGGTTGTTGGTGTCGGCGATGGTGGCGTCGTAGGTTGCGCCGACCGCCACCGACATGGGGCCCGGCGCGGGGATCTGCACGGTGCGTACCCGCCAGCGCACGCCGTCGATGTAGGTGTCGGCGTAGCCGTCGGGCAGTTCGGGGAGGATCACGTTCGAGTTCGACGAGATGTCGCCGGCCCGGCGGACGGTGATGACCGCGTCCTGATCGCTGGGGGAGCGGGGGATCTCGCCGAGTCCGCGTGGCAGGAATGGGATGGCGAATCCGGCGGCCTCGTCGAGGCGGCGGTCCAGCCGTTCCTTGCGGTCGTTGGTGATGCCGACCCAGACGATGGTGCCGACGATGACGACGACGATCGCCGCGCCGATGGCGGTGGCGAACGCGACCCGGGTCCGCAGCGATGGTGTGCGGCGGAACATCCGGGTCAGCGGTTTCATGTCGCTATTGCCGTTGGTTTCTCGGGCGAGCGCTCATTACTGCGTCCGGAGGACGAATCCGACCCCGCGGACCGTGTGCAGCAGTCGTGGTGCGCCGCCGGCTTCGAGTTTGCGGCGCAGGTACCCGATGAACACGTCCACCACGTTGGTGTCGGCGGCGAAGTCGTAGCCCCAGACCAGCTCCAGCAACTGTGCTCGGGACAGCACCGCGGTCTTGTGCTCGGCCAGGACGGCCAGGAGGTCGAACTCGCGTTTGGTCAGATCTACGTCGACACCGTTGACCCGGGCGCGGCGGCCGGGGATGTCGACCTCCAGCGGGCCGACCTGGATGGTCTCGGACGAGAAGGTGGCCGATGCCCCACGCCGACGCAGCAGGGCCTTGACCCGGGCCACCAGCTCTTGCAGCACGAACGGCTTGACCAGGTAGTCGTCGGCACCGGCTTCGAGGCCGGCGACACGGTCGTCGACGCTGCTGCGGGCCGAGAGCACGCAGACCGGCACGTCGTTGTCCATCGCGCGCAGTGCGGTCACCACACTCACACCGTCGAGCACGGGCATGTTGATGTCGAGCACGATCGCGTCTGGTCGGGTCTCGGTGGCGCTGCGCAGCGCCTCGGCCCCGTCCACGGCCGTCGATACGGTGAACCCGGACAGCCGCAGCCCGCGTTCCAGCGAGGCGAGCACGTCGGGGTCGTCGTCTACGACGAGGACCCGGGGCGAGGCCGTGCCACCGGTAGCGCTATCCATGACCGCCATCTTGCCCGATGAACGCCGGTGAATCGCGTAGGCACCCTGGGAAGTCTTTGACCTCAATTATTGTTCAGGTTTTACGGTGATGTCTATGAGTATGGAAACGGTGGCCAGGCAGTCGCTGTACCGGCAGACGCATGCGCGCGACGGTGACCTGCGAGCACTGGCCGACCGGCGGCTGTTGTCGCGGATCTGGCGGTTCTCCGCGCGCCACCATCACAGGCTGGGTGGGTTCGTGGCGATCAGCGTGGTCAGCGCGCTGCTGACGGTGACGACGCCGCTGTTGGCCGGCCGCGTCGTGGACGTGATCACCCGGGGCGGCCCGTCCTCGACGGTGGTGCTGCTGGCCTGCACCATCGCTGCGATCGCGGTCGCCGAGGCGGCGGTGGCCCTGGTGACCAGGTGGTTGTCGTCGAATATCGGTGAGGGCCTGATCCTGGATCTGCGCACCGCGGTGTTCGACCACGTGCAGCGGATGCCGGTGGCGTTCTTCACCCGCACCCGGACCGGCGCGTTGGTGAGCCGGTTGGGTAACGACGTGATCGGGGCCCAGCGGGCGTTCTCGGACACGTTGTCGGGGATCGTCGCCAATGTCGTGACCTTGACCTTGACGTTGGTGGTGATGCTCAGCATCTCCTGGCAGATCACGCTGCTGTCGTTGGCCTTGCTGCCGTTGTTCGTGTTGCCCGCGCGTCGCATCGGCACCCGGATGGCCGGGCTGTCGCGGGAGGCGGCCATCCACAACGCCACGATGAACACCCAGATGACCGAGCGGTTCTCGGCCCCGGGCGCCACGCTGGTCAAGTTGTTCGGCAGTCCGGAACGTGAGTCCGGTGAGTTCGCGGAGCGGGCCGACCGGGTGCGCAATATCGGGGTGCGCACGGCGATGCTGCAGTCGACGTTCATGAACTCGCTGACGCTGATGTCGGCGCTCGCCCTGGCCCTTGTGTATGGGCTCGGCGGGCTACTCGCGATCGGCGGCCAGCTGCAGGCCGGTGCCGTGGTGTCGTTGGCGCTGCTGTTGACCCGGCTGTATGCGCCGCTGACCGCACTGGCCAACGCGCGGGTCGAGATCGCCAGTGCACTGGTGTCGTTCGAGCGGGTTTTCGAGGTGCTGGACCTGGTGCCGTTGATCGCCGAGAAACCCGATGCTGTCGGAGTGCCGGCCGGGCCTGTTGATATCGAGTTCGACCACGTCCAATTCTCCTACCCGTCCGCGGACAAGGTGTCGCTGGCCTCGCTGGAAGAGGTGGCGGCGTTGTCCGAATCCGACCTCGCCGGCGGGGACGAGGTGCTTCACGGGATTTCGTTCACCGCGGAGCCCGGGCAGATGGTGGCGCTGGTCGGTTCGTCGGGAGCGGGCAAGTCGACCATCGCGTCGCTGCTGGCCCGGCTTTACGACGTCGACTCCGGTTCCATCAAGCTCAACGGCGCCGACGTGCGGGACGTGACGTTCGCGTCGCTCAAGGACACCGTGGGCATGGTGACCCAGGACGGGCACCTGTTCCACGAGTCCATCCGCTCGAACCTGTTGCTTGCCAACCCGGACGTGCGTGAAGACGAGCTGTGGGACGCGCTGCGCCGGGCCCGGCTCGACGATGTGGTCGCGGCGATGCCCGACGGCCTGGACACGGTTGTCGGTGAGCGCGGATACCGTCTGTCCGGAGGGCAGCGGCAGCGGTTGACCATCGCGCGTCTGCTGTTGGGACGATCACGGGTGGTGGTGCTCGATGAGGCGACGGCGTCGCTCGACTCGGCTTCGGAAGCCGCCGTGCAGCAGGCGCTGGCCGAGGCCCTGGAAGGGCGCACCTCGATCGTCATCGCCCACCGGTTGTCCACGGTCCGCGCCGCCGATCTCATCCTCGTCGTCGAGGACGGGCGCATCGTCGAACGCGGCACCCACCGCGAACTGCTCGCCCGCGATGGCCGCTATGCCGAGCTTTACGACACGCAGTTCTCCGAGGAGGCGCCTGCGGCGTGAGGTTAATCGCTTGCCTGTGATGGGAGGATTGATCCAGTGAGTGTCCAGTGAGCGAGCCTGCGATCGCTTCCCCCGCCACGCCGATCCGGACCAGTTCAGATCTGCGGCGGCTGCTGCCCTATCTCCTGCCGTACCGGGCCCGCTGGATCGTGATGCTCGTGGTGTCGGTGGTCAGCCTGGCTGCCACGGTGGCGATTCCGCTGATGACCAAGGCCGTGATCGACGGTCCGGTGCGTCATCAGGACCCGCACGGGTTGTGGGTCCTGGGTTCGGCCGCGGTGGCGGTCGGTGTCACCGAGGCGGTGCTGTGGTTCATCCGGCGCTGGATGGTCGCGCGGGCCACCATGGGCGTCGAGGCCGATATCCGCAAGGATCTCTATGGGCGGCTGCAGATCCTGCCGATGAGTTTCCACAGCCGCTGGCAGTCGGGGCAGCTGTTGTCCCGGGTGATGAACGATCTGTCCACGATCCGCCGGTTCCTGTCGTTCGGGTTGGTGTTCCTGATCCTCAACACCCTGCAGATCATCGTGGTGACATCGATCCTGCTGGCGATGTACTGGCCGCTGGGCGTGGTGGTGCTGGTGTCGATCGTGCCGATCACGCTGACCGTGCTGCATTTCGAGCGGGAGTACAGCCGGTTGTCGCGGCTCGCGCAGGACCAGACGGGCCACGTCGCAACCCATGTGGAGGAGGCCGCGCTCGGGATGCGGGTGGTCAAGGCCTTCGGCCGGGAGGACTACGTGTTCGACCGCTTCGACGAGCAGGCCACCCACCTGTACGACACCCAGTTCGCCAGGGTGAGTGTGTCGGCGAAGTTCTGGACCGTGCTGGAGGTCATCCCCAATCTCACGTTGATCGTGGTGCTGGGTTTCGGTGCGTACGCGGCGGGCCACGGCCACGTCACCATGGGCACCCTGGTCGCGTTCATCACGATGATGCTGTCGTTGGTGTGGCCGATCGCCTCGTTGGGCTTTCTGCTGTCGATGACCCAGGAGTCATTCACCGCGGCCAACCGGATCGCCGAGATCTTCGATGCCCCGGTCGATATCACCGATGGTCCGGTATCCCAACCGCCCCTCGGCGGCCGGCTGGAACTGCGCGACGTGGGGTTCCGATTCCCCGACGCGGAGGACTGGGCGCTGCGCCATGTCGATGCCGTCGTCGAACCGGGGCAGACGCTGGCGTTGGTCGGAGCCACCGGCTCGGGTAAATCGGCACTGGCCGCGCTGTTCTCACGGCTCTACGACGTCACCGAAGGCCAGATCCTGATCGACGGCCGCGATATCCGGGAGCTGAGCCTGCCTGCGCTGCGGCAGACGGTGGCCACGGCATTCGAGGATCCGACGTTGTTCTCGATGTCGGTTTCCGAGAACTTGCGGCTCGGCCGGGGTGATGCCACAGACGAGCAGATGGCACAGGCCATCGAGATCGCGGCCGCGCAGTTCGTCTATGACCTGCCGTTCGGCCTGGACACCCGGATCGGGGAGCAGGGCATGAGCCTGTCCGGCGGGCAGCGCCAACGCCTTTCGCTGGCCCGGGCCATCCTGGCGGCGCCCAAGATCCTGGTGCTCGACGACACCCTTTCGGCGCTGGACGTCCACACCGAGGCCGTCGTGACCGAAGCACTGGGCCGGGTTCTGCGTGGGGTGACGGGCATCATCGTCGCGCACCGCGCGTCGACGGTGCTGCTGGCCGACCAGGTCGCACTGCTGCACAAGGTGGGTTCCGCTGGGGCAACCATCACCCACATCGGCAGTCACTCGGAATTGCTGGCGCAGGTACCGCAATACCGTTACCTGCTGGCCGCCGATGACCAACTCGACGATGCCAGTGAGCGCAGCTGCGAGTGGGAGGACGACGAGGAGCTGGGCCGTTTGCAGCGCGGGCACGCCGAGCGTACGGCCATCGATGAGGTGGGAGAACCGCCGCGTTTCGGTGCGGAGGTGCAGCGCAGATGACGACGACGCAGTGGCGCGGACAGATCACCGACGACGATGATCACGCCGGAAGCTCTGGTTCGTCCGCCCTCCCGATCGACGAAAGCGTGCCCCGGCGCCGGGAGGCCCGGGCGTTGCTCCTGTCGCTGCTGAGCCCCTTCCGGTGGACGGTCGCGGTGCTCGCGCTGGTGGTCGTGGTGGAGAACGCTGCCCGGCTGTCGGTTCCGATCCTGGTGCAGCGCGGCATCGATCGCGGTATCCCGCCGATTCTCGAGGGCGGCCCGGCCCGTGAGCTGATGCTCATCGTCGCGATGCTGTGCGTCGTGGTGATCGTGCAGGCGATCAGCAGGCTGTTCTTCCTTCGGCGCTCCGGGCGGGTCGGGCAGCGCGTGCTGCTGGAGTTGCGCCGCAGGGTGTTCCGGCATTTCGGTCGGCTCGATGTGGCCTTCCACGATCGCTATACCTCGGGCCGGGTGGTCAGCCGCTCCACCAACGATGTCGAGGCCATCCAGGACATGCTGGAAACGGGTTTCGACAGCCTGATCACCGCGGTGCTGACGTTGTTCGGCACGGCGGTTCTGTTGGTGGCTCTGGATTGGCAGCTGGGCCTGATGTGCCTGGCGGCGTTCCCGATCCTGGTCGCCCTGGTGTGGTGGTTCCGCAACGAGTCGGGCAAGACGTACCGGCTGGTGCGCGAAAGCGCGGCGCTGGTGATCGTGCAGTTCGTCGAGACCATGACCGGTATCAAGGCGGTGCAGGCCTACCGTCGCGAACCGCGCAATCAGGAGATCTTCGACGACGTCGCCGATGAGTACCGGGCGATCAACGAGAAGACTTTCAAGCTGCTGGCGATCTTCATGCCCGGGGTCAAACTGGTCGGCAACCTCACCACCGGTGTGGTGCTGCTCTACGGCGGTTACCGGGTGTTGAACGGTGAGATGACGATCGGCACGCTGACCGCTTTCCTGCTGTACCTGCGGATGTTCTTCGAGCCGATGCAGGAGATCTCGCAGTTCTTCAACACCTTCCAGTCGGCGTCCTCGGCGCTGGAGAAGCTGGCCGGGGTGTTGGCGCAGCAGCCGGCCATCGCCGATCCGAAGACACCGGTTGCCTTATCGGACCTCAAGGGAGACATTGCATTTCACGATGTGCAGTTCGAGTACACGCCGGGCCGTCCGGTGTTGCCGGGGCTTGAGCTTTCGGTGCCGGCCGGTCAGACCGTGGCGCTGGTGGGCACCACCGGTGCGGGCAAGACCACCATCGCCAAGCTGATCGCCCGGTTCTACGACCCCACTGCCGGATCGGTGACACTCGATGGTGTGGATCTGCGTGAGCTGGCGCAGTCCGAGTTGCGCCGCCACGTCGTGATGGTCACCCAGGAGAACTTCATGTTCTCCGGGACGGTCGCCGACAACATCCGGTTCGGGCGGCCCGGGGCCAGCGACGCCCAGGTCCGGGACGCCGCCGCCGCGGTCGGTGCGGACCGCTTCATCGAGACACTGCCCGACGGGTATGACACCGATGTGGCCAAGCGCGGTGGCCGACTTTCGGCGGGGCAGCGTCAGCTGGTGGCGTTCGCTCGGGCGTTCCTGGCCGATCCGGCGGTCCTGATCCTGGATGAGGCGACGTCCTCTTTGGACATCCCCAGTGAACGAATGGTGCAGCGCGCGTTGGAATCCGTGTTGGCCGATCGCACCGCGCTGGTGATCGCGCATCGGCTCTCCACGGTGCAGATCGCCGACCGGGTGCTGGTGCTCGAGCACGGCCGCATCATCGAAGACGGCGCACCGGCGGATCTGATCGGCCGGGCCGACGGGGCCTACGCGGCGTTGCACCGGGCCTGGGTGGATTCCCTGGCCTGACATCTCTCGGCGAGCAGACACAAAAATGCCCAAAATTGCTCGAAAATAGGCACTTTCGTGTCTGCTCGCGGCCGCTACCGTTTCGCGGTGATGTCCCATTGCCGCGGCGCGGACAGGTCGATGTCTGCGCGGTAGTCGTCCTCACCGATGGGCGTGGCCTCGACGGCGGGTGCGGTCAGGCCGATCTGCGGCATGCGTGGTTCGAACCGCACCAGGTAGGGCCCCGCGGTGGCTTCGGCGACGATGGGGGGCCGTGGTTGCGGCCACAACAGCCACAACATGCCGGCGCCCACGGCGAGGACGATCACGACGATGCCCAGCCAGCGTAGGCGTTTCATGGTGGCTTTGACGCTAATCGCCGAGCAGACGCGGAGGTACCCAATTCCGAGGGTTTTCGGGTACTTTCACGTCTGCTCGCGCGGGTAACTCAGCGCACCGTGTCGAAGAACGCCTTCACATCCTCGACGAAAAGTTCCGGTTGCTCGAAGGCCGCGAAGTGTCCGCCGCGGGGCATCGTGGTGAAGTGGGTGACGTTGTAACCCGTCTCGCACCAGCTGCGCGGGGCGCGCAGGATTTCCAGCGGGAACGACGCGATGCCGGTGGGCAGGCTGACGTATTCGCCGGCGGCGAAGGTGTTGGCGCTCTCCCAGTACAGCCGGGCCGCCGACGCCGCCGATGCGGTGAGCCAGTAGAGCATGACGTTGTCGAGTAGCTCGTCGCGGTGCACCACGTTTTCGGGGTTTCCGTCGCAGTCCATCCAGGACCAGAATTTCTCCACGATCCAGGCCAGTTGGCCGGCAGGGGAGTCGACCAGGCCGTAGCCGAGCGTCTGCGGCCGAGTGGACTGCTGCTTCATGTAGCCGGAGTCCGATTTGCGGTAGTAGTCGATGCGGGCCAGGGCCTTCTGCAGTTCCTCGGTCATCTCGCCGATGCCCTCGGCGGGAGGCTGCGCGATCGGCATGTTGACGTGAATGCCCACGCACGAGCCGACGTTGCGGCCTATCTGCGTTGTCACCGCGGCACCCCAGTCACCGCCCTGGGCGCCGTAGCGGTCGTAGCCCAACCGCGTCATCAACGTGTCCCAGGCCTGCGCGATCTTCCCGATGCCCCAGCCTGTCGCGCTCGGCTTCCCGGAGAACCCGTAGCCGGGCAGCGACGGGCACACCACGTCGAACCCGGCCTCGGTCAGCGGCTCGATCACCTTGTGGAACTCGACGATGGATCCGGGCCAGCCGTGGGTGATCAGCAGCGGGAACGCATCCTCACGCCCGGAGCGCTGGTGGATGAAATGGATGTCCAGTCCGTCGATCTCGGTGATGAAGTGGTCGAAGCGGTTCAACGCGGCCTCACGGGTGCGCCAGTCGTACTCGTTGGCCCAGTAGGCGGCCAGGTCCTTCGTGTATTCCAACGGGATGCCCTGGGTCCAGTCCTCGACGCACTCGGCCTCGGGCCAGCGAGTCCGGTTCAGTCGCTGCTTGAGGTCGTCCAGGTCGGCGTCGGGGATTGCGATGCGGAATGGGCGGATCGAGGTCATGTGGGCCATCCTCCCAGTGCGAGGTGGTTTGCGGTGCCGAGCATTACGCTGAAGATTACTGCCACCTGGTGACCGCAATCTTCAGCGCAAGTGTCCCGGGCGATCCGCGCTTGTCAGGGGATCTGGCGCAGCCGCCGGGCCTTGGACACCGCTTCGTGGCGGTTGCGGGCCCCGAGTTTGGCTGCCGCGCTGCGCAGGTAACTCTTCACCGTTTCGGGCTTGAGGGAAAGCCGCTGGGCCGCTTCGGCATTGGTGCACCCCAGGGCGACCTGTGCCAGCACGTCGACCTCGCGGACCGTCAGCGGGGCGCTGGCCGGCGGGTCGCCGCGCAACGCCACCGCCAACCGGTCGGCGAGCTCGCGCAACGGCCCGGCCAGGTCCGGGGTACCCGCGGCCAGCCGGCGCAGGTCGGCGTGTACCTCACGGATCTGCTCGGCGTCGGCCGGCACGTCGGTGAAGTTGGTCAGCGCAGCCTCGCGCATCCGCATGCGGCGGTCCACTTCGTCGCGCACGCGTAGCTCGTCGCTCAACCGCTGCGCCGAGGCCACCATCGCGGCGGCGGTGCGGCCCCCGATCGGCGCGCTGGTGCGGTGGGCCCCGTAGAGCACGGCCCGGGCCGTGCCGTCGACGACCACCGGCACCGCCAGGATCGAACGGATGCCCTCGGACAGCACGGGCTCGTCGTAGTCGTGGGTGATGGTCGAGGCCCGCCGGTAGTCGGGCACCGAGATCGGGCGACGCGACACCAGGCTCGCCCCGCCCAGTCCGGCGCGGGGTAGCACCGCGAGCCCGCGCATCGCGCCGGTGCGGGTGCCGAAGAACTCGCTCAACAGCAAGGTGTCGTCTTGCACCTGCCCGCCGAAGGTCAGCGGAAGACCGGTGTCGGTGGCCATCCGGCGCAGCTCGGCGCGCATCGCATCGGCGTCGCGCGGCCGCAGCAACCAGGGGCGCATCGTAGGTACACACTTTCGGGGGTAGCGGACAGGCAAGTGTGACGTAGAGCATAACTGTCATGAATGTCGTCGCGAGCAACACGGACCGCTACCGCGGTGCCCGTGACCAGCTGGTTGCCACCATCGCGGACTACGGCCGGGCCGTCGAGGAGTTCGCGTGGCCGCAGATCAGCGGCACTTTCAACTGGG
This sequence comes from Mycolicibacterium lutetiense, assembly GCF_017876775.1. Lineage (NCBI taxonomy): Bacteria > Bacillati > Actinomycetota > Actinomycetes > Mycobacteriales > Mycobacteriaceae > Mycobacterium > Mycolicibacterium lutetiense. The sequence goes on from NZ_JAGIOP010000001.1 coordinate 110,118, forward strand.
CGATCGACTGGTTCGACGCCATCGCCGGGGGTAATGACCGCACGGCGCTGTGGATCGTCGAGGAGGACGGTTCCGAACAGCAGGTCACCTTTGCCGAGATGGCGCAGCGGTCCGACCGCGTCGCGGCCTGGCTGCAGGGCCTCGGGGTGGGCAAGGGGGACCGGGTCTTGTTGATGCTCGGCAATCAGGTCGAATTGTGGGAGGCCATGCTGGCCATCGCCAAGCTGGGCGCGGTCATCATGCCGACCACCGGGGCGCTGGGGCCGGCGGATCTGGCCGACCGCATCACGCGCGGCGGCGCGCGGTTCGTCATCGCCAACACGGCCGACGCAGTCAAATTCGCCGAGGTGCCGGGCGACTATGTGCGGGTCGCGGTGGGCCAGGCTCCCGTCGGCTGGCACCGCTACGCCGACGCGTACGCGGCGACGCCGCGTCGCTTCGAGGCGTGCACCACCGTCGATGACCCGATGCTCATCTACTTCACCTCGGGCACCACGAGCAAGCCGAAGCTGGTCGAGCATTCCCAGGTCTCCTACCCGGTCGGGCACCTGACCACGATGGCCTGGATCGGCGTCAGGCCCGGCGACGTGCATCTGGCGATCAGCTCACCGGGTTGGGCCAAGCACGCCTGGAGTTGCTTCTTCGCACCGTGGATCGCCGAGGCGACGATCTTCGTCTACAACTACGCGCGCTTCGATGCGGCGGCGCTGCTGAACCAGTTGCGGCGGGCCGGGGTCAACACTTTCTGCGCCCCGCCGACGGTGTGGCGCATGCTCATCCAGGCGGACCTGGGCGAGCGGCCCGAGGGGCTGCGGGAAATCCTCGGCGCCGGTGAGCCGTTGAACCCCGACGTGATCGCCCAGGTCGAGAAGGCCTGGGGGCTGACGATCCGCGACGGCTTCGGGCAGACCGAGACCTCTCTGCTGGTCGGTAACACCCCGGGACAGCCGGTGAAGCCCGGCTCGATGGGCCGGCCGATGCCCGGTGTGCCGGTGGTGCTGGTGGATCCGATCACGTCGACCCCCGCCGAGGAGGGGGAGATCTGCCTGGACCTCGCGGCGCAACCGCACAACCTGATGACCGGCTATCTCGGTGACCCGCAACGCAATGCGGCCGTGATGGCCGGCGGTTACTACCACACCGGTGACGTCGCGGCCCGCGATGACGACGGCTACATCACCTACATCGGCCGCACCGACGACGTGTTCAAGTCGAGCGACTACAAGGTGTCGCCGTTCGAGTTGGAGAGCGTGCTGATCGAACACCCGGCCGTGGTCGAGGCCGCGGTGGTGCCGCAACCCGATGACACCCGGCTGGCGGTACCCAAGGCGTACGTCGCACTGGCCGACGGCTGGGAAGCCAACGCGCAGACCGCGAAAGACGTCATGGCCTATGCCCGTGACCATCTCGCGCCCTATCTCAAGGTGCGCCGGGTCGAGTTCTTCGAACTGCCCAAGACGATCTCGGGCAAGATCCGTCGCGTCGAGCTCCGCAATCGTGAGGATGCGGCGCATGAAGCAGGCGAACCGATTTCCACTGAATACCGATACGAGGACTTGCTGGGATGAAATCGTATGACGCCGGCCCTACGGATGTACCCGTGCTCGACGAGACCATCGGGGCGAACTTCGAGCGCATGGTGGCGGCCGGCCCGGACGCCGACGCGCTGGTCGAGGTGGAAACCGGGCGGCGCTGGACCTACGCCGGGCTCAACGATGAAGTCGACGCGGTGGCAAGGGGACTCATCGCCTCAGGCGTCGAGAAGGGCGACCGTGTCGGCATCTGGGCGCCCAACTGCGGTGAGTGGGTGATCCTGCAACTGGCGACGGCCAAGATCGGCGCGGTCCTGGTCAATATCAACCCGGCCTACCGCACCCACGAATTGGGCTACGTACTCAAGCAATCCGGGATACGAACCCTGGTGTCGGCTACCGCGTTCAAGTCCTCCGACTACGTGACGATGGTGGCCGAAGTGCAGGCGGAGTGTCCCGCGCTGAAAGACATCATCTACCTCGGCACCCTGGACTGGGATCGGTTGCGCACCGAGCAGGCCGACGAGGGGCAGTTCCGCGCCCGGTTCGACGAGTTGTCCCACACCGATCCGATCAACATCCAATACACCTCGGGAACAACCGGATTCCCCAAGGGAGCGACGCTCAGTCATCGCAACATTCTCAACAACGGGTTCTTCGTGGGCGGGCTGATCAATTTCGGCCGTGGTGACCGGGTGTGTATCCCGGTGCCGTTCTATCACTGCTTCGGCATGGTGATGGGCAATCTCGGGGCGTTGACCCATGGTGCGACGATCGTGATCCCGGCACCGGGATTCGATCCGGGGATCACGTTGGCCGCCGTCGAGTCTGAGGGCTGCACCGCGCTGTACGGGGTGCCGACGATGTTCATCGCCATGCTGGGTCATCCCGACTTCGCCCAGTTCGACCTGTCCTCGCTGCGCACCGGGATCATGGCAGGTTCGGTGTGCCCGGTCGAGGTGATGAGGCGTGTGGTGGCGGACATGCACATGGCCGAGGTGGCCATCTGTTACGGCATGACCGAGACGTCACCGGTGTCGTGCCAGACGCTGGTCGACGACGATCTGGACCGTCGCACCGCCACCATCGGGCGGGCACACCCGCATATCGAGGTCAAGATCGTGGACCCGGAAACCGGTGAGACCGTCGAGCGCGGTCAGTCGGGGGAGTTCTGCACCCGCGGGTACTCGGTGATGCTCGGCTATTGGAACGACGAGACCAAGACTCGCGAGGCCATCGACCCCGACGGCTGGATGCACACCGGCGATCTGGCGGTGATGCGTGAGGACGGCTACTGCACGGTGGTCGGCCGGATCAAAGACATGGTGATCCGGGGTGGGGAGAACGTCTATCCGCGAGAGATCGAGGAGTTCCTCTACACCCACCCCGACATTGACGATGCGCAGGTAATCGGGGTTCCCGATGCCAAGTACGGGGAAGAGCTATGCGCCTGGATCCGGATGAAGCCGGGCCGCACCCCGTTGGATGCGCAGGCGGTACGCGCTTTCGCCACGGGCAAACTGGCGCACTACAAGATCCCGCGCTATGTGCACGTGGTGGACGAATTCCCGATGACGGTCACCGGCAAGATCCGCAAGGTCGACATGCGCGACGAAACCGTCAAGCTGCTCGGGCTCGACCCCGGCCCTGCTGGCGGGTAGGCGCCGACGAACGCCGATCCCCGTCGATCGTCGCCAACGTAGAACGAAGCAACCTCGGTAATTTGGCGCGGAGCTGCGACGTTGACGCCGGCCTCCGGCGAGGACAGGAGCGGGTCCATCGCCGGAGATGCCGCGGTGACCGGCCGATTTGATTAGTGGGTCCTCTCTGCCGTAACTTATTGCAAGTCAGAGCGACACGGACAAGCGCCGGGGAGCGAAGACGAAATCCGAGTGAGACGCCCATTACGGTGGGTTTTCTCAGTGTCCGTACTAAAGTTCAGCGGCTTTTCGCCGCGGGGTTTGTGTGCGGCAAGCTCGGGCGTGTTGTTTGAGAACTCAATAGTGTGTTTGGTGGTTTTTGTTTGTTGTTTTTGGCCACGCTCTTTTTCCCGTTTAGGGTGTGGCTTTGTTGTTTTTTTGATGCCAGTTTGTTGGTGTCTTTTGTTTGTGATCGGATTTTTCTGATTGAATTCTGCCTGGTTTTTGGACTGGGAAGTTTTTGTTTGGAGAGTTTGATTCTGGCTCAGGACGAACGCTGGCGGCGTGCTTAACACATGCAAGTCGAACGGAAAGGCCCTTCGGGGTACTCGAGTGGCGAACGGGTGAGTAACACGTGGGTGATCTGCCCTGCACTTTGGGATAAGCCTGGGAAACTGGGTCTAATACCGAATATGACCGCGCACTTCCTGGTGTGTGGTGGAAAGCTTTTGCGGTGTGGGATGGGCCCGCGGCCTATCAGCTTGTTGGTGGGGTAATGGCCTACCAAGGCGACGACGGGTAGCCGGCCTGAGAGGGTGACCGGCCACACTGGGACTGAGATACGGCCCAGACTCCTACGGGAGGCAGCAGTGGGGAATATTGCACAATGGGCGCAAGCCTGATGCAGCGACGCCGCGTGAGGGATGACGGCCTTCGGGTTGTAAACCTCTTTCAATAGGGACGAAGCGCAAGTGACGGTACCTATAGAAGAAGGACCGGCCAACTACGTGCCAGCAGCCGCGGTAATACGTAGGGTCCGAGCGTTGTCCGGAATTACTGGGCGTAAAGAGCTCGTAGGTGGTTTGTCGCGTTGTTCGTGAAAACTCACAGCTTAACTGTGGGCGTGCGGGCGATACGGGCAGACTAGAGTACTGCAGGGGAGACTGGAATTCCTGGTGTAGCGGTGGAATGCGCAGATATCAGGAGGAACACCGGTGGCGAAGGCGGGTCTCTGGGCAGTAACTGACGCTGAGGAGCGAAAGCGTGGGGAGCGAACAGGATTAGATACCCTGGTAGTCCACGCCGTAAACGGTGGGTACTAGGTGTGGGTTTCCTTCCTTGGGATCCGTGCCGTAGCTAACGCATTAAGTACCCCGCCTGGGGAGTACGGCCGCAAGGCTAAAACTCAAAGAAATTGACGGGGGCCCGCACAAGCGGCGGAGCATGTGGATTAATTCGATGCAACGCGAAGAACCTTACCTGGGTTTGACATGCACAGGACGCCGGCAGAGATGTCGGTTCCCTTGTGGCCTGTGTGCAGGTGGTGCATGGCTGTCGTCAGCTCGTGTCGTGAGATGTTGGGTTAAGTCCCGCAACGAGCGCAACCCTTGTCTCATGTTGCCAGCACGTAATGGTGGGGACTCGTGAGAGACTGCCGGGGTCAACTCGGAGGAAGGTGGGGATGACGTCAAGTCATCATGCCCCTTATGTCCAGGGCTTCACACATGCTACAATGGCCGGTACAAAGGGCTGCGATGCCGTGAGGTGGAGCGAATCCTTTCAAAGCCGGTCTCAGTTCGGATCGGGGTCTGCAACTCGACCCCGTGAAGTCGGAGTCGCTAGTAATCGCAGATCAGCAACGCTGCGGTGAATACGTTCCCGGGCCTTGTACACACCGCCCGTCACGTCATGAAAGTCGGTAACACCCGAAGCCGGTGGCCTAACCCCTTGTGGGAGGGAGCCGTCGAAGGTGGGATCGGCGATTGGGACGAAGTCGTAACAAGGTAGCCGTACCGGAAGGTGCGGCTGGATCACCTCCTTTCTAAGGAGCACCATTTTGATTCCCCCGCCCCCACGACTGTGGGATCAGTGCGGTTGGGATATTTCAGTCAGGGATCTGTAGTGGATTTCTGGTGGGTGCAGTCAACAAACTTTGCGTGGGATGCGGGAAAGCGTCCTGGGGAAAATCATCGAACACACTATTGGGCTTTGAGACAACAGGCCCGTTTTTCCCTGGCCCCTGTGTGGGGTGGGAGGCGTGTTGTTGCTCCATCTTTGGTGGTGGGGTGTGGTGTTTGATTTGTGGATAGTGGTTGCGAGCATCTAGCACGCAAAATGTGTGGTCACATTCCTTCGGGGGTGGGGCCTGGTTTTGTGTGCAATTGATGTGCAATTTCTTTTGAAACTCATTTTTGGTGTTTGTGTTGTAAGTGTTTAAGGGCGCATGGTGGATGCCTTGGCACTGGGAGCCGATGAAGGACGTTGGAGGCTGCGATATGCCTCGGGGAGCTGCCAACCGAGCGTTGATCCGAGGATGTCCGAATGGGGAAACCCAGCACGAGTGATGTCGTGTTACCCACTACTGAATACATAGGTAGTGGGAGGGAACGCGGGGAAGTGAAACATCTCAGTACCCGTAGGAAGAGAAAACAAAAGTGATTCCGTGAGTAGTGGCGAGCGAAAGCGGAAGATGGCTAAACCGTATGCATGTGATACCGGGTAGGGGTTGTGTGTGCGGGGTTGTGGGACCTGTTTTTCCAGTTCTACCTGACTGGAGGGTAGTAAGAAAATGTCGTGGTTAACGGAAGTGGTTTGGGATGACCTGCCGTAGACGGTGAGAGCCCGGTACGTGAAAACCTGACATCTGCCTTGAACAGTGTTCCCGAGTAGCAGCGGGCCCGTGAAATCTGCTGTGAATCTGCCGGGACCACCCGGTAAGCCTGAATACTTCCCAGTGACCGATAGCGGATTAGTACCGTGAGGGAATGGTGAAAAGTACCCCGGGAGGGGAGTGAAATAGTACCTGAAACCGTGCGCTTACAATCCGTCAGAGCCCTCCTTCGTGGTGGGGTGATGGCGTGCCTTTTGAAGAATGAGCCTGCGAGTCAGGGACATGTCGCGAGGTTAACCCGTGTGGGGTAGCCGCAGCGAAAGCGAGTCTGAATAGGGCGTATCCAATCCAGAGGGGTTGGTGTAGTGGTGTGTTCTGGACCCGAAGCGGAGTGATCTACCCATGGCCAGGGTGAAGCGCGGGTAAGACCGCGTGGAGGCCCGAACCCACTTAGGTTGAAGACTGAGGGGATGAGCTGTGGGTAGGGGTGAAAGGCCAATCAAACTCCGTGATAGCTGGTTCTCCCCGAAATGCATTTAGGTGCAGCGTCACATGTTTCTTGTTGGAGGTAGAGCTACTGGATGGCCGATGGGCCCCACAGGGTTACTGACGTCAGCCAAACTCCGAATGCCGACAAGTCTAAGAGTGTGGCAGTGAGACGGCGGGGGATAAGCTCCGTGCGTCGAGAGGGAAACAGCCCAGATCGCCGGCTAAGGCCCCTAAGCGTGTACTAAGTGGAAAAGGATGTGCAGTCGCGAAGACAACCAGGAGGTTGGCTTAGAAGCAGCCACCCTTGAAAGAGTGCGTAATAGCTCACTGGTCAAGTGATTGTGCGCCGATAATGTAGCGGGGCTCAAGTACACCGCCGAAGCCGCGGCAACGAACTAGTTTCGTTGGGTAGGGGAGCGTCCTGCATCCGGTGAAGCAGCAGAGTGATCTAGCTGTGGAGGGTGTGGGAGTGAGAATGCAGGCATGAGTAGCGAATAGGCAAGTGAGAACCTTGCCCGCCGAAAGACCAAGGGTTCCTGGGCCAGGCCAGTCCTCCCAGGGTGAGTCGGGACCTAAGGCGAGGCCGACAGGCGTAGTCGATGGACAACGGGTTGATATTCCCGTACCCGTGTATGTGCGTCCATGATGAATCCATTGTGCTAACCATCCAAAACCGTCGTGACCGATCCCTTCGGGGTGAGGCGTTGACGGGGCTGCGTGGGACCCCGGTGGGTAGTAGTCAAGCGATGGGGTGACGCAGGAAGGTAGCCGTACCAGTCAGTGGTTGTACTGGGGTAAGCCGGTAGGGAGTCAGATAGGCAAATCCGTCTGGCATTAATCCTGAGAGGTGATGCATAGCCGTTTGAGGCGAATTCGGTGATCCTATGCTGCCAAGAAAAGCCTCTAGCGAGGACATACACGGCCCGTACCCCAAACCAACACAGGTGGTCAGGTAGAGAATACTAAGGCGTACGAGTGAACTATGGTTAAGGAACTCGGCAAAATGCCCCCGTAACTTCGGGAGAAGGGGGACCCCCATATCGTCAAGGCTTTTGCGGCCGGCAGCGGGAGGGGGTGGCACAAACCAGTGAGAAGCGACTGTTTACTAAAAACACAGGTCCGTGCGAAGTCGCAAGACGATGTATACGGACTGACGCCTGCCCGGTGCTGGAAGGTTAAGAGGACCCGTTAACCCTTCGGGGTGAAGCGGAGAATTTAAGCCCCAGTAAACGGCGGTGGTAACTATAACCATCCTAAGGTAGCGAAATTCCTTGTCGGGTAAGTTCCGACCTGCACGAATGGCGTAACGACTTCTCAACTGTCTCAACCATAGACTCGGCGAAATTGCACTACGAGTAAAGATGCTCGTTACGCGCGGCAGGACGAAAAGACCCCGGGACCTTCACTACAACTTGGTATTGGTGCTCGATACGGTTGAGCAATGATCAGAACCTGTGGATGAGCCTCGGCGAGGCGGCGTAGGAAAGGGCGCACCTTCCCGAGGATGATCTGAATGTCGAAGGTCTGATCAAGAGCCGGCGTTGGCGCGCTGGTTCGGGAAGGTACGCCCATGCTCACGGTAGTTCACGATGCGGATTCATCCAACGAGGATGCTGGCTCGTCGCGGTCGTTGCTCGATGAGATTGTCCGCGACGGTGCCCGCCAGATGCTGGCCGCAGCGTTGCGGGCTGAGGTCGCCGCCTACATCGAGGCTCATGCCGGTGAGCTTGATGAGAACGGGCACCGGCTGGTGGTGCGCAATGGCTATCACCGCGAGCGCGAGGTGCTCACCGCGGCGGGCGCGGTGAGTGTGACCGCGCCGCGGGTCAATGACAAACGTGTTGACCCGGACACTGGTGAGCGGCAACGGTTTTCCTCGGCGATCCTGCCGGCGTGGGTGCGCAAGTCGCCGCAGATGACCGAGGTGTTGCCGTTGCTGTATCTGCATGGCTTGTCGACCAGTGATTTCGGTCCGGCGTTGGAGCAGTTCCTGGGCTCGGGTGCCGGCTTGTCGGCCACGACGATCACCCGACTCACCACGCAGTGGCAGGACGAGGCCAAGGCCTTCGAGGCCCGTGATCTGTCGGGCACCGACTACGTCTACCTGTGGGTCGACGGCATCCATCTCAAGGTGCGCCTGGAGCAGGAGAAGCTCTGTTTGCTGGTGATGATCGGTGTGCGCGCTGACGGCCGCAAGGAGCTGGTCGCGCTCACCGACGGGTACCGGGAGTCGGCCGAGTCGTGGGCTGATCTGTTGCGGTCGTGCCGACGTCGCGGGATGACCGCACCGGTGCTGGCCGTCGGCGATGGGGCCCTGGGGTTCTGGAAGGCCGTGCGTGAGGTGTTCCCGGCCACCGGCGAGCAGCGGTGCTGGTTTCACAAGCAGGCCAATGTTCTTGCCTGCCTGCCAAAGTCGGCTCATCCGGGGGCGATCGCGGCGATGCGGGAGATCTACAACGCCGAGGATATCGACCACGCGCAGGTGGCGATCAAGGCGTTCGAGGTGGACTACGGCGCCAAGTACCCCAAGGCGGTCGCCAAGATCGTCGATGACGCCGATGTGCTGCTGGAGTTCTATAAGTACCCGGCCGAGCACTGGGTCCATCTGCGCACTACCAACCCGATCGAATCAACGTTTGCCACGGTACGTTTGAGGACCAAGGTGACCAAGGGGCCGGGTTCACGCGTCGCCGGAATGGCCATGGCTTACAAGCTGATCGACGCCGCGCAAGCCCGCTGGCGAGCCGTCAACGCACCGCACCTGGTCGCTCTGGTCCGGGCCGGCGCGATCTTCCACAAAGGCAAACTGCTCGAGCGACCCACCGACATCACCCCGTCGGCGGACTCGGCACCGACCGAATCAACTGGAACGGAGGTCGCCTGAAACAAGCCGATCCACAGGTATTGACAATTCCTCCGATACGGTTTGTGTAGGATAGGTGGGAGACTGTGAAATTCACACGCCAGTGTGGGTGGAGTCATTGTTGAAATACCACTCTGATCGTATTGGGCCTCTAACCTCGGACCGTATATCCGGTTCAGGGACAGTGCCTGGTGGGTAGTTTAACTGGGGCGGTTGCCTCCTAAAATGTAACGGAGGCGCCCAAAGGTTCCCTCAACCTGGACGGCAATCAGGTGTTGAGTGTAAGTGCACAAGGGAGCTTGACTGCGAGACATACATGTCGAGCAGGGACGAAAGTCGGGACTAGTGATCCGGCACCTCTGAGTGGAAGGGGTGTCGCTCAACGGATAAAAGGTACCCCGGGGATAACAGGCTGATCTTCCCCAAGAGTCCATATCGACGGGATGGTTTGGCACCTCGATGTCGGCTCGTCGCATCCTGGGGCTGGAGCAGGTCCCAAGGGTTGGGCTGTTCGCCCATTAAAGCGGCACGCGAGCTGGGTTTAGAACGTCGTGAGACAGTTCGGTCTCTATCCGCCGCGCGCGTCAGAAGCTTGAGGAAATCTGTCCCTAGTACGAGAGGACCGGGACGGACGAACCTCTGGTGTACCAGTTGTTCCACCAGGAGCACGGCTGGATAGCCACGTTCGGACAGGATAACCGCTGAAAGCATCTAAGCGGGAAACCCCCTCCAAGACCAGGCTTCTCACCCTTTTAGAGGGATAAGGCCCCCCGCAGACCACGGGATTGATAGGTCAGACCTGGAAGCCCAGTAATGGGTGAAGGGAACTGGCACTAACCGGCCGAAAACTTACAACAACCAACAAACAACCAATGTTTGATGAGTTTCAGTAAGACGCACATCTGCTACGCAACCACACCACAAACCACACACGACACTTGTGTCGGGACATGGTTCCCCATGCCCCACCACCAAAACACAAGGTTTACACTCAATAACGAGTGAATAGAGTTACGGCGGTCCATAGCGGCAGGGAAACGCCCGGTCCCATCCCGAACCCGGAAGCTAAGCCTGCCAGCGCCGATGATACTACCCTGTCGGGTGGAAAAGTAGGACACCGCCGAACACAAATTAAGACCCGAGCCCTCCAATTCCGATTGGAGGGCTCGGGCATTTTTGTATCCAAATACACGCCTAATTCGGCTCTTCCGACTTGATGGGGGTCTGGTGTGACCGATTGGGTTCGTGTCGGTGACTGATTGAGGGCTCGCGCCCTTGTCAACTGGGTGTTCTCTACGCATCCAGAGCAAAGGCGCGAGCATGTCTGACAATAGTGGTTCCCTGCTGCTTGGACTCGACGGCATCACCGTGGAGTCCGTGCAAGTCGATGACGGCGATGTCCGCATCGTTGAGGTGGGCACAGCGCTCGAGTGGGTCGGGATCTGCCCGGACTGCCGAACCAGATCGTCGCGGTCGAGGGGTTGGGTCACGACTCGGCCCCGGGACATCAAGATCGGTGCGGACCGGCCGCTGATCATGTGGCGAAAGCGGAAATGGTTGTGCACCAACACCTCCTGCGAACGCAGGTCATTCACTGAGTCGACGCCGTCGATCCCGCCGCGGGCTCGGGTGACGGTGCGAGCCAAGGCGGAGATGGCCCTGGCGGTCCTCGACGACGACCGCTCGGTCAAGGCCGTCGCCGCCGCGTATGGCTGTAGCTGGAACACCTGCCATGACGCGGTGATCGCCACCGCGGATCCGGTCCTGGCCGGTGAACCGCCCCCGGTGCGGGTGCTGGGCATCGATGAGACCCGCCGCGGGAAGGCCAAGTGGGAGACCTGCCCGGAGACCGGGGCCCGGGCGTGGGTGGACCGCTGGGACAGCGGCCTGGTCGACATCACCGGCGCCGGCGGGTTGCTGGTCCAGGTCAACGGGCGTGCCGCGCGGCCGGTGACCGACTGGCTGACCCAGCGCGAGCAGGCGTGGAGGGACGGGATCGAGTTCGTCGCGATCGACATGTCGGGGGCCTACGCCAAGGCCGCCCGCGAGGCGTTGCCGCACGCGAAGCTGATCGTGGATCGCTTTCATCTCGTGAAGAAGGCCAACGAGATGGTCGATCGGGTTCGCCGCCGCGTCACCCAGACCTACCGCGGACGCCGCGGGCACAAGAGCGATCCGGAGTGGATCAACCGCCGCCGGCTGCTGCGCGCCGCCGAACGGCTGACCGACGATCAACGCCACACGCTGTTCGAGAAACTGACCTGCGCAGACCCCAACGGGGACATCGCGGCGGCCTGGATCGCCAAGGAACTGCTGCGAGATGTGCTGGCCTGCACCGACCGTGGCGGTCTGCGCTACGAGATCGGCGACGCGCTGTACCGGTTCTACACGTTCTGCGCGGCGTGCTCGGTACCCGAGATCGTCAAGCTCGCCGAAACCATCTCCGCGTGGCAGGAACCGATGATCCTGGCCATCACCACCGGGCTGTCCAACGCCCGCAGCGAGGGCTACAACAGAATCGTCAAACACGTCGGCCGAATCGCGTTCGGATTCAGAACACCGGACAACCAACGCCGCCGCGTACGGTGGGCCTGCACCCGCCAATCACGGCGAGCGCCATCCAGAACCAGGCTCCGCCCCTGCTAAGTCGGAAGAGCCCCTAATTCAGGCACCAATTCCATTGATATTCGATCCGCCGGCCCCGGCGTGGAGTGATTTCGACGGCGCAGCCGTTCTACCGGGGTGTGAAGCTATTGCGTGGGGTTCCGGCCGCGGCCGACACCAAGGGCTGCGACGATAGAGGTATGTCGACCGCACACGCCTGCAGCATCCTGGGGCGGCGGATGTGTGCGCTGCTGGCAGCGGCCTCGGCGCTGCTGCATGTGGTGATGCTCGGCGTGGCTGCCAACCTGGCGGCCGGGGTGGTGCTCGCGGCGATGATCGTGGGTTGTCTGTACTGCGCTGCTCATCTATGGCAGCGCGGCACCTCTGGGGGCTGGTGCGCGGTGGCATTGATGAGCTTGGCGATGGTGGCGCTGCACACGCCGATGCCCGCGCATCACCACGGCGCTGGTGTTGCCCCGGTCTCGGCCCCGGTGATGTCGTCGGTGATGGCCCTGGCCGTGGTGCTGGCGCTCACCGAAGCCACGATCGCCGCTGCGGTGCTGTATTACCGCACCCGGCACCGCTCCGTCATCTGATCAAGCGTTCAATATTCGTTGACGGCGGTGGCGTCACCACCGAACACGTCGTTGACCACCCCGGCAAAACACGTATTCCGTTCTCGCCCAGGATGGTTTCTCCCATAGGAAAGACCTGTCCTAACCCGGGGAGTCTCGCGACGTCGTTGGATCAGTGGCCTGTGTTCGCGTAAGCGGTCGTCCGAGAAGCAGGGATTGCGGTTGCCGGTGCGTGACGACCGGATGTGTTGTGATGGGCCTATGCCTGAGCAAACTCCCGAGCCTGACACCGGCGAGGACGAGCAGAAGCCACCGGCAATCACCGCGCGTGCGATCGCCATGCACGGCCCATGGGGCCCGGTGTACGGGCCGATCGACCTCGACATCGACGAGGGCGGTGTCACGGTGTTGGTCGCCGCGGCGGGTACCGGTCGCACCGCCTTGCTGATGACGTTGGCCGGGCGGATGAGAACGGCGCGCGGGCAGCTGACCGTGTTCGGGCGTACCCGGGCACCCGACATCTTCCGCTCCGCGGCGCTGGCCGGGATCGACGAGCTCGACACGGTGTCGGAGTCGGTGACGGTGCGCGACCTGGTGACCGAACAATGCCGCTGGGATGCGCCCTGGTACTCGCTGGTCGCCCGTGCCGACGAAGGCACCCTGGCCGCTCTGTGTGCTCCGGTGTTCGGGGATCTGCCGTTGCCTTCGCTGACGTCGTACTTCGACGGGCTCACCGAGCTCGACCAGATCCTGCTGCGTATCGCACTGGCCAATACCGGCAGCCCGCCGCTGCTGGTGGTCGGAAACCTCGACTACCTCACCGATGACCGCAACCGCGACATCCTGCTGGGCCGTCTGATCGCGTTGGGGGAGAAGCAGACCGTGGTCACCGCGACGGTCAACGGGGTGCCCGGTCATCTGGCCCCGGCCGTACGTGCGCAGGTGACAGTGCCCAACACGACGCTGGCCGAGCTGGCCGGTTCGCAGAAAGGTGGCAAGTAGCCGTGCTAGCCGGAATGTCGTTGGGTACCGACCTCAAACGTTTCTCGCGCGGCACGATGCCGCGTATCGCGCTGGTGACGGTGATCCTGCTGCCGCTGCTGTACGGCGCAATGTATCTGTGGGCGTTCTGGAACCCGTTCGGTGAGGTGAACAAGGTTCCGGTGGCGTTGGTCAACGAGGACCGGGGCACGGTCGCCGAAGGGCAGCTGATCAAGGCCGGCGATGAGGTCGCCGATGCGTTGGTCGACTCGGGTCAGCTTCAGTTACACCGGGTTTCGGCGCAGGAGGCGGCCGATGGCGTGGCCGGCGGCAAGTACTACTTCTCGATCACGCTGCCGGAGGATTTCAGCACCAGCATCTCGTCACCGTCGGGTGGATCCCCGCACCAGGCCAACATTCGCTTCACCTTCAACGACGCCAACAACTACCTGGGTTCGATCATCGGGCAGAACGCGGCTCGTGAGGTGATCAACCAGATCAACGCGAACATCGGCGAACGCACAGTCGGCACGGTGCTGACCGGGCTGACCGATGCCGGGGCGGGCCTGGTCAAGGCGGCTGACGGCGCGCAGCAGTTGGCGACCGGGAGCGCGGCGGCCAATGACGGTGCGCACCGGTTGTCGGCTGGAGCGGACGCCCTGTCTGCTGGCCTGGTCACCGCGCGCGACGGGTCCGCGCAATTGGCGGCCGGCACCAGGCAACTGTCGACGGCGGTCGATACCGCGACCGATCCGCTGCTCACGGTGCTGGACCGGGTCAGCGGGCTCGGCCTGGATCCCAATGAGGTCGGCATGGCCGCGCAGCGGTTGTCGGGTGCGGTGCGCTCGACAACCGACCGGATCGCGGCGTTGAACATCGACCAGGCGCAGGCGGCGGCGATTGTCGATCAGGCCGTCGGCATGCTGCGCAACAGCCCTGATCCCACGGTGCGCGACACCGGGGAGTTCCTGGCCGGTGCGCAGCGGCTGCTGCAGTCCCGGGGACTCGACCCCACCACCGATGAGGGTCTGATCCGGTTGCGGGACAACGCCGCCCAGTTGGAGAACGATCTGGGTGACCCGAACAGCAAGCTGCGGGTGTTCATCACCAAGGCGCTCAACGGCGGCCTGCGTTCCGACGTAGTCAAGCTGCGGGACGGCGCGCATCAGCTCAACACCGGTGCCCAGCGGCTCAACGGCGGTCTGGTGCAGCTGAGCAACGGGGGCCGTCAACTGTCCGGCGGGGCGGGCGATCTCGCCGCCGGCACCGAGAAGCTCCAGGCCGGCAATCAGCAACTGGCCACCGCGCTCAAACAGGGCTCCACCCAGGTTCCGTCGTGGACCCCGCAGCAGCGCACCGAGGTGGCGCGCACCCTGGCCGCGCCGGTGGCACTGGATATCCAGACCCACAATCCGGCTGCCACGTTCGGCACCGGTTTCGCGCCGTTCTTCCTGCCGCTGGCACTGTTCATCGGTGCGCTCATCATCTGGATGTTGTTGAAGCCGTTGCAGTCCCGTCCGGTGGTCAACGGACTGGGGGCGCTGAGGGTGGTGTTGGCCTCCTATTGGCCCGCCCTGCTGGTCGTGTTCTGCCAGGTCGTGGTGATGTACGCGGTGGTGCATTTCGGGGTGGGTCTGCAGGCCAAGTATCCGTTGTCCACCGTGGCGTTCCTGCTACTGGTGGCGGGCACGTTCCTGGCTCTGATCCAGGCGTTCAACGCCTTGTTCGGGGTGTCGGTGGGCCGGGTGGCGACACTCGCTTTTCTGATGTTGCAACTGGTTTCGGCCGGTGGCATCTATCCGGTGGAGACCACGGCCAAGCCTTTCCAGATCTTGCACCCGGTCGATCCGATGACCTACGCGGTCAACGGGCTCCGGCAGCTGATCGTGGGCGGCATCGATTCACGGTTGTGGATCGCGGTCGCGGTGCTGGCCGGTGTGCTGGCGGTGTCGCTGGCCGCCAGTTCATGGGCGGCGCGGCGAGATCGGCAGTACACCATGGACAGGTTGCATCCGCCGATCGAAGTGTGAGGAGCGATTTGTGCACCTCCGGTAACGGTCAGCGTTACGCAACGCACACAAATCGCTGGTGTCAGAGCCCGATCCGCCGGTAGCGGTCCAGCCGGGTCTGCAGCCGCTGCTCGCCTGGCACCGCATGCAATTGGGCAAGCTCGCCGGCGATGGCCGCCGACAGCCGCTCGGTGAAGGCTCGTGGTTCGTCGGCTGCATCGGGATGTTCGGGAACGATCACGTCGACGATGCCGTGGCGCTGCAGGTCCGTCGAGCGAACCCCTTGCGCGGCAGCCAGTTCCGGGGCATGCGCGGTATCGCGGTAGACGATGGCACTGGCGCCCTCGGGTGGCAGTGGCGCCAGCCAGCCGTTGGCGGCGGCCAGTACCCGGTCGGCGGGCACCATCGCCAGTGCGGGGCCGCCGCTGCCCTGACCCATCAGTACCGACACCGTGGGGGTGTCCAGCGTGACCAATTCGGCCAGGCACCGGGCGATCTCGCCGGCCAGCCCGCCCTGCTCGGCCTCGATCGACAGGGCCGGGCCCGGGGTGTCGATCACCAGAACCAGTGGAAGCTGCAGTCCGGCCGCCAAGGCCATGCCGCGCCGGGCCTCGCGCAGTGCACCGGGCCCGACCAGTCCACCCTCACTGCGGCGCTGGCCGACCACCACCGCGGGCTGCCCACCGAAGCGGGCCAGCGCGAGCAGCATCGTGGCGGCCTCGCCCCGCTCGGTACCCGACAGCAGCACCCGGTCGGTGGCACCGTGCCGCAACAGATACCCGACGCCGGGCCGGTCCGGCCGCCGCGAGGCCAGCACCGATTCCCAGGCCGGTACATCGGGCAGGGGCTCAGGGGCCGGCGCGGGAGGAAGCGGAACTGGAGTATCCAAGACCACCCGCAGGGTGCGGTCGAGCGTGTCGCGCAGCAGAGCCAGCGGCACCACCCCGTCGATGACGCCGTGGGCGTGCAGGTTCTCGGCGGTCTGCACACCGGAGGGGAAGGGTTCGCCGTACAGGTGCTCGTACACCCGTGGGCCGAGGAAGCCGATCAGCGCGCCGGGCTCGGCAGCGGTGACGTGTCCGAGTGAACCCCAGGACGCGAACACCCCGCCGGTGGTGGGGTGACGCAGGTACACCAGGTAGGGCAGGTGGGCCTGCTTGTGCAGTTCGACGGCTGCGGCGATCTTGACCATCTGCAGGAACGCCACCGTGCCTTCCTGCATGCGGGTTCCGCCCGAGCTCGGCGAGGCCAACAGCGGCAGCCCCTCAGCAGTGGCGCGGGTGACCGCGGTGGTGATCCGCTCGGCGGCGGCAACCCCGATCGACCCGGCGAGGAAGTCGAACTCGCAGGCCACGACGGCCACGCGGCGACCGAAGATGGTGCCCTCGCCGGTCAGCACGGACTCGTCGAGCCCGGTCTTCGACGACGCCTCGGCCAGTTCGCGCTGGTAATCCTCGGAACGGGCGACGTCGAGGGGCGGGGCGTCCCAACTGCGGAACGAGCCCTCGTCGAGCACTGCATCGCGAAGCGCGCGGGCGCCGATCCGACTCACGGCTCGAGCCTATATAGGCTGGCCGCATGATTGGTATCACCAGAGACGGCGATGTCCTGACCCTGGAACTGCAACGTGCCGAGCGGCGCAACGCGCTGAACTGCGAGCTTGTCGATGGCCTGCGGGAAGCGGTCGAGCATGCCGCCGAGCAGGATGTCCGCGCCATCGTGGTGACCGGGGCCGGATCGGTGTTCAGTTCGGGTGCAGACCTGACCGACGCCGCCGGAATGGCCGAGAAGCTCCCCGACAAGGCGTTGGCGCTGAACCTGGCGATCGACAAGGCCCCGGTTCCGGTCATCGGCGCGATCAACGGCCCGGCGATCGGCGCGGGCGTCATCCTGTCGATGATCTGCGATCTGCGCGTCGTCGCCCCGGAGGCCTACTTCCAGTTCCCGGTCGCCCGGTACGGGCTGGCTTTGGACAACTGGAGTATCCGGCGGCTGACCTCACTGGTCGGCCACGGCCGGGCGCGGGGCATGCTGCTCGGCGCGGAGAGGCTCACCGCCGAGACCGCGCTGCAGACCGGCTTGGCCAACCGCATCGGCACGCTGGCCGACGCGCAGAAGTGGGCCGCCGAGTTGGCCGGGTTCGCGCCACTGGCATTGCAGCACGCCAAGCGCGTGCTCAACGACGACGGCGCCTACGAAGAGTCATGGCCGGCCCACAAGGAACTGTTCGACAAGGCGTGGAGCAGCCAGGACGTCATCGAAGCCCAGGTGGCCCGGATCGAGAAGCGGCCGCCGAACTTCCACGGGGCCTGACATGCTGCGCGCCGCGCTGGGGTTCGGAGCCAGGTCAGCCTCCCTGCTGGCCGGTGGTTGGTTGTTGCGCGCGCTGAACGGGACCTATGCCTCGGTGGGTGCGCTGCCCCGCGATATCCGCCCGGTGGCTCAGCGGTCCCTGCAGTACGCCGACGGTGTGTTCGTCAACATCGAGTCGGCCTCGCCCGGAATCAGCATGGGCCGCGAAGAGCGGCGCATGTTGATCGCCGAGCTGCTCGGCTCGGGTTCGGTGAGTCGGCCGAGCGGGCCGATCCCGCTGGTCGAACCTACTGAAAATGACGGCGGGGAAGCGGCCGTGTGCGCGGTGTCCTGGTACGGGCACTCGACCGCGATGGTGGAGATCGACGGTTACCGGGTGCTGACCGATCCGGTGTGGAGCAAACGCTGCTCGCCGTCGCGGGTGGTGGGCCCGCAGCGGCTGCACGAGCCGCCGCTGCCCCTGGAGGGGCTTCCTGCCGTCGACGCCGTGGTGATCAGCCACGACCATTACGACCACCTCGACATCGAGACGATTCTGGTGTTGGCCCGCACCCAGCGCGCGCCGTTCGTGGTGCCGCTGGGCATCGGGGCGCATCTGCGCAAGTGGCGGATCCCCGAAGACCGCATCATCGAGCTGGACTGGAACGA
This sequence comes from Mycolicibacterium lutetiense, assembly GCF_017876775.1. Classification (NCBI taxonomy): domain Bacteria; kingdom Bacillati; phylum Actinomycetota; class Actinomycetes; order Mycobacteriales; family Mycobacteriaceae; genus Mycobacterium; species Mycolicibacterium lutetiense. Next base: position 128,602 of record NZ_JAGIOP010000001.1, read on the forward strand.
GAGCCACCAGATCGGCGAGCTGACCCTGGTGTGCACGCCGGCCCGGCACTTCTCTGGGCGGCTGTTCCAACGCAACACGACGTTGTGGGCGTCGTGGGCTTTCATCGGGCCGCAGCACCGGGCGTTCTTCGGCGGGGATACCGGCTACACCAAGAGTTTCTCCGAAATCGGTTCGGAGTACGGGCCTTTCGACCTGACGCTGCTGCCGGTCGGGGCGTATCACCCGGCCTGGCCCGATATCCACATGAATCCCGAGGAAGCGGTGCGCGCCCATCTGGACGTCACTGATTCCGGGTTGCTGGTGCCGGTCCACTGGGCGACGTTCCGGCTGGCGCCCCATCCCTGGGCCGAGCCGGTGCGACGCCTGCTGACGGCCGCCGACCCGGCCGGCGTGCAGATCGCCGTGCCGCGCCCGGGGCAACGGGTGGACGCCGAGTCTGCGGCGCGCGACCCGTGGTGGGAGTTCTGACCGCCCGCGGATGGCAAACTGACCTCTGATCAGGACGACTTCGACGGGACGAGGACTTTCGCGGATGACGACGATCAATGTCACCGGTCTCACCGACGCCGAGGTGGCCCAGCGGGTAGCCGAGGGCAAGAGCAACGACGTTCCGACGCGTGCTGCGCGCAGCATCTCGGAGATCATCCGCGGCAACGTGTTCACCCGGATCAACGCGATCCTCGGTGTGCTGTTCCTGATCGTGATGTCCACCGGGTCGTTGATCAACGGGGCGTTCGGCCTGCTGATCATCGCCAACAGCGCGATCGGCATCATCCAGGAGATCCGGGCCAAGCAGACCCTGGACAAGCTGGCCATCGTCGGGCAGGCCAAGCCCACCGTGCGCCGGGAATCCGGTAGTCGCGCAGTGCTGCCCAGTGAGGTGGTGCTCGACGACATCATCGAACTCGGGCCCGGCGACCAGATCGTGGTGGACGGCGAGATCATCGAGGAGTCCAATCTCGAGGTCGACGAGTCGTTGCTGACCGGTGAGGCCGATCCGATCGTCAAGGATGTCGGCGACGCGGTGATGTCGGGCAGCTTCGTGGTGGCAGGTTCCGGCGCCTACCGGGCCACCAAGGTGGGACACGAGGCCTACGCGGCCAAGCTGGCCGAGGAGGCCTCCAAGTTCACCCTGGTGAAATCCGAACTGCGCAACGGCATCAACAAGATTCTGCAGTTCATCACCTACCTGCTGGTGCCGGCCGGCCTGCTGATCATCTACAGCCAGCTGTTCACCGTCGACCCCGAGATCCAGGACTCGCTCAAGCAGACCTACCACGACATCGTCGACAACGAAGGCGGTTGGCGGGAGTCGCTGGGAATCATCATGAGTCAGATCTTCACCACCGATGCGGTGTGGCATGAGCCGGTGCTGCGCATGGTCGGTGCGCTGGTTCCCATGGTTCCCGAAGGCCTGGTGCTCATGACGTCGCTCGCGTTCGCGGTCGGTGTGGTGCGGTTGGGCCGGCGTCAGTGTCTGGTCAATGAGCTTCCCGCGATCGAGGGTCTGGCCCGGGTCGACGTGGTGTGTGCGGACAAGACCGGCACGCTGACCGAAAACGGTATGCGCGTCAGCGATCTGAAGACTTTCGCCGAGGGTGACGTGGCTGACGTGCTGGCCCAGTTGGCCGCCGACGACGCCCGCCCCAACGCCAGCATTGCGGCGATCGCCGAGGCCTTCGCGACACCGCCGGGATGGCAGGCCACCGCGACGGCGCCGTTCAAGTCGGCCACCAAGTGGAGTGGCGCGTCGTACGGCGAGCACGGGAACTGGGTGATCGGCGCCCCGGATGTGCTGTTGGATCCGAGCTCACCGGAGGCCGAGCAGGCTGAACAGATCGGTGCGCAGGGGCTGCGGGTGCTGCTGGTCGGGTCGTCCGATCTGGCGGTCGACGCGCCGAAGGCGCCCGGCACCGTCACGCCCGTCGCGCTGGTGGTGTTGGAGCAGCGGATCCGCCCCGATGCCGGTGCCACGATCGATTACTTTGCCTCCCAGGACGTTACGGTCAAGGTGATCTCCGGTGACAACGCCGTGTCGGTAGGTGCGGTGGCAGGCAAGCTCGGCCTCCACGGCGAGACGATGGATGCCAGGAAGCTGCCCCAGGAACCGGAGAAACTGGCCGCGACCCTGGATGAGTACACGACGTTCGGCCGGGTGCGTCCGGATCAGAAGCGCGCCATGGTGCACGCCCTGCAGTCACGCGGGCACACGGTGGCCATGACCGGTGACGGTGTCAACGACGTGCTGGCACTCAAGGACGCCGACATCGGCGTCGCGATGGGTTCGGGCAGTTCGGCTTCGCGTGCAGTGGCGCAGATCGTGTTGTTGGACAACAAGTTCGCCACGTTGCCGTATGTGGTGGCCGAGGGCCGGCGGGTGATCGGCAACATCGAGCGTGTCTCGAACCTGTTCCTCACCAAGACCGTGTACTCGGTGCTGTTGGCGACCCTGGTGGGGCTGGCCGGGTTGTCGTCCGTGTGGTTCGGCACCGACCCGCTGTTGTTCCCGTTCCAGCCGATCCACGTGACCATCGCGGCCTGGTTCACCATCGGCATCCCGGCGTTCATCCTGTCGTTGGCCCCGAACACCGAACGGGCACATTCGGGTTTCGTGCGCCGCGTGATGACGGCAGCGCTGCCCTCGGGCCTGGTGGTCGGCACCGCCACGTTCGTCTCCTACCTGGTGGCCTATCAGGGCCGTGCGGCCAGTTCGGTGGAGCAGACCCAGGCTTCGACGGCGGCGCTGATCACCTTGCTGGTGGCGTCGCTGTGGGTGCTGTCGGTGGTGACCCGACCGTACGAGTGGTGGCGGGTGGCATTGGTCGCAGTGTCGGGCCTGGCGTACGTGCTGATCTTCTGTTTGCCGCTGACTCGACGTCTGTTCATGTTGGATCCGTCGAATCTGAAGGCCACCGCGGTTGCGCTGGGCATCGGCCTGATCGGAGCCGCGTTGATCGAGGTGGTGTGGTGGGTGCAGGGCAGGATGTTGGGGGAGAAACGGCGGTTGTGGAGATAGCTGGCTGCGGGGACAATGGCCAGCGTTCGGTCGAAAATCGAGAAGATAGGGTGGGCTGATGGGATTCCTGGACAAGGCCAAGAGCCTGTTGTCGCAGAACGCTGACAAGGTTGAGCAGGCCATCGAGAAGGCCGGCGACATCGTCGACGAGAAGACGCAGGGCAAATACTCCGGCGCGGTCGATAAGGCGCAAGAAGCGGCGAAGAACGCCATCAACAAGGAAGAACCGCAGCAGTAGCTTATGGCCAAATTGTCTGTCTCCGTCGATGTCCCGTTGCCGCCGGAGAAGGCGTGGGAGTACGCCTCTGATCTCTCCCGTTTCGACGAGTGGCTCAGCATCCACCGGGCCTGGCGGTCGAAGTTGCCCGAGACCCTCGAGAAGGGCTCGGTCCTCGACTCGATCGTTGAAGTCAAGGGCATGCTGAACCGGGTGAAGTGGACGCTGGTGAGCTACAAGCCGCCGCAGTCGCTGACCCTCAACGGCGACGGCCGTGGCGGGGTGAAGGTCAAGCTGATCGGAAAGATCACGCCGGCGCCGGTCGATGGTGTCGACGGCGCGAAAGTGTCCTTCGACGTGCACCTCGGCGGGCCCGCCCTTTTCGGTCCGATCGGCATGGTGGTCGCCGCCGCGCTCAAGGGCGATATCCAGCAGTCGCTGAACAAGTTCAAGGCGCTCTACGCGTCGTAGTTCCTCCCACGTTTCTCCCACCTTCCTCCCGCGAGCAGACGTGAAAGTCCCCGGAAATACCTGTTTTGGGGTGCTTTCGCGTCTGCTCGCGCTATGAGGTGAGGCGGTCGCGCAGTTCGCGCTTGAGCACCTTGCCGTAGCTGTTCTTCGGTAGCGCGTCGATGAACTCGTAGCGCTTGGGTCGCTTGAACCGGGCGATGCGTTCCAGCAGATGGGCGTCGAGGGCTGCGGCGTCGACTTCGCTTGAATCGCCGGCGACGACGAACGCCACCACCACCTCGCCCCAGTCGGCGTCGGGGGTGCCGACGACACCGGCCTCGACCACACCGGGGTGTTCGAGGAGTGCTTCTTCCACCTCGCGCGGGTAAATGTTGCTGCCGCCGCTGATCACGACGTCCTTGGATCGGTCGCGCAGGGTGAGATAGCCGCGGGCGTCGAAGGAACCCATGTCGCCGGTGTGCAGCCACTCGTCTTTGAGGGTGGCGGCGGTGGCGGTGGGGTTGTTCCAATAGCCGGACATGACGACGTCGCCGCGGCAGACGATTTCGCCGATCTCGTCAACCGCGGCCGGGATTCCGTCCTCGGCGAGGACGGCGACCTCCACGCCTGAACGCGGATAGCCCACCGAGCCGAGCGTCGCATCGTCGGCATCTATGTGATCGGCCCGGCGCAGGCCGGTGATCGTCATGGGGGCTTCGCCCTGCCCGTAGAGCTGAACGAAGATCGGGCCGTAGGCGGCCAGCGCCTTCTTGAGGCTGTCGACGTACATCGGCCCGCCCCCGTAGACGACGGTCTTGAGGTTCTCGGGACGGGGCCTGCCGGTCTGGATCAGGCGTTGCACCATGGTCGGTGCCAGAAAGGCGGCGGTGCCGGGGTGATGGCCGCACAGGTCCAGGAACTCGTCGGGCTCGAACGCCGCGGATTCGGGCACCACCTGCCGGGCGCCGCGCAGCACATAGGGCGGGATGTACAGGCCGGAGCCGTGGGACATCGGGGCGCCGTGGATCAGGCTGCAGTTCTCGTCCGGGTCGTCGAAATCGGCCAGGTGCGCCACCGTCATCGCCATCAGGTTGCGGTGGGAAAGCATGGCGCCCTTGGATTTTCCGGTGGTGCCACTGGTGTAGAAGAGCCAGGCCAGGGCGGCCGGATCGGTCGACGGCGGGGTCGCAGGGGCCGTGGCGAACCGGGCCGTGTAGTCCGGGCTGCCGATGGTTTCGACCGGGATGTCGGTGCCGGCGGTCAGGCCTTCGGCGATCTTGGCCGACGCGAACACCTGCGCCGCACCGGAATCGACCAGGATGTCGGCCATCTCGCGGGGATGCAGCTTGTAGTTGATCGGTACGAAAACGCATTCAGCGGCCCAGATGGCGAACATCAGCTCGACGACCTCGGGCCGGTTCTCGCTGGCGACGGCGATGCGGGTACCGCGATCGCCGAGGGCCTTCAGCGTGGTGGCCAGCCGCAGGGCCCGGTCGCGCAGCTGCGCCCACGTCAGCAGCTGGCGTTCGCCGCAGTACACCGCCCCACGGTCGCCGAAGCGTGCGGCGGCCTGATCGAGCACCGCGAAAACGTTCATGACGGAAACCCATCCTCAATCCACTTGGAGCGCAGCGCGAAATCAGACAGGTACTTCGTCGAGCTCCACCCGCCGTCGACGACGATGGTCTGTCCGTTGATGAAGCTGCCGCCGTCGGAGCACAGGAACGCCACGGTGGCGGCGATGTCCTCGACCCGGCCCAGTCGGGTGTGCGGGGTCATCTCGGTCTGCATCTTGCGGAAGCCCGGGTCGTTGAGGCGTTGTTCGACCATCGGGGTGACGGTGACGCCGGGGGCCACCGCGTTGCAGCGGATGCCCTGGGCCCCGTACTGGCAGGCGATGTGCGTGGTCAGTGCCGTCAACCCGCCCTTGGCCGCGGAGTACGCGCCGCCGCGCAATCCGCCGACAACCGCAAATGTGGAGGTGATGTTGATGATGGCCGAACCCGGTCCCATGTGCGGTATCACGTCTCGGGCCAACCGAAATGGTGCGCGCAGCATGATGCCGAGGAAGTGGTCAAGGGTTTCATCGTCGGTCTCGTGCAGGGGCTTGGGGCTGCCCACACCGGCATTGTTAATCAGAAAGTCGATACGGCCCCAGCGGGCCAGCGCGCCCTCGACGATGCGTTGAGTGGCATCGTCGGCGGTCAGGTCGACGGCCAGCGTGGCGATGAGGTCCGGATCGCGGACAGTCTTGGCCAGGTCGCCGAGTCGTTCCTCATCGCGTCCGGTCCCGAGTACGGCTATTCCGGATTCGGCTAGCGCGGTGGCGCAGCCGAATCCGATGCCGCTACTGGCCCCGGTGACGATCGCAACCTGCATCTCTAGGCACCTTTCAGCTGTGCTCGGATGTGATGTTTCAACACTTTTCCTGCGTCGTTCTTCGGCAGGGCATCCCAGATCTCCACCCGCTCGGGCGATTTGAACCGGGCCAGCCCGTGTTCGGCCAGCACCCGGCCCACATCGGCCACGTCGGGGTGCTGACCATCGGCCGTCACCAGCACCGCGCAGGCGCGTTCCCCGGTGCGTTCGTCGGGCAGGCCGACGACGGCCACCTCGGTGATGCCGAGTTCGCCGACCAGGATGTCCTCGACTTCTTTGGGGGAGATGTTCTCGCCGTTGCGGATGATGAGGTCCTTGGCGCGTCCGGTCACCTGCAGGTAGTCGCCGTCTACCCAGCGGCCGAGGTCCCCGGTGCGGAAAAAGCCGTCCTCGTCGAAGGATTCGATCTCGTCTTCGGAGTGCAGATAACCCCGCAGCATCTGCGGGCCACGGGCCCGGATCTCGCCGGAGACGAGCCGGACCTCAGCGATGCCGGTGCGGCCGTCGGTCTCGGCGGCGTGCTCGATCCTTCCCGGGTCCAGTGAGCCGACCGTGGTGACCGGTACCTCCGTGGAGCCGTACACCCGGCTGACGACGGCCCGGTCGAAGTAGTCAGCTGCGCGCCGGATGAGCGATGGTGGCACCGACGCGCCACCACAGATGAACACCTTGAGATCGGGCAACCGGGTGCCGGCCCGTTCGGCGGCGCCGAGCAGTTGTTCCAGAAACGGTGTCGCCCCGGCCATGTGGGTGCAGCCGTGTTCGGTCATCAGTGTTGCGCCGTTCTCGGCATTCCAGCGCTGCATCAGCACCGCGGTGCTGCCCAGCAGCAGCGGGCATTCGAAGGCGTAGATCGAGCCGCCGATGTGCGCGATGGGTGAGGGCACCAGGAAGGTGTCACCCGGGTCGACCCTCCAGTGCTCGCCCAACTGGCGGATCAGTGCGTTGATCGAGTTATGGCTGTGTAGTACGCCTTTGGGGCGCCCGGTGGTGCCAGAGGTGTACATGATCATCCGGATGTCATCGGGGTCGAGCGTCGGAAGGTCCCGATCCGGAGCGTCGCGTAGCGCGGTGAAGGCACGGTGCGGTCCCGGATCCCCGCGCAGCACCACCACTTCCGGCGGGGTGTCCAGCTGGCTGCACACCCGGGTGAGCATGGCCGCGTAGTCATGGTTGCCGAATTGGGCGGGTATGAAGATCGCCCGGCTCTGCGCGTCATCGAGGATGAAGCGCAGTTCGCGGTCCCGCAGTGAGGGCAGGATCGGGTTGACCACCATGCCGGCCAGCGTGGCGCCCAGATAGATGACCGCGGCCTCGTGCCAGTTGGGCAGCATGAAGGACACCACGCTGCCCGGTGGCATCCACGCGGCCAACTGCAGGGCCAGAGCCTGTGCCCGGGTGTGCAATTCGTGGGTAGTGAGCCTGGTGCCCGCGTCGACCAGCAGCACCCGGTCGGGCGAGCCATGCGCCGCTTCGGTCAGCGCGTCGGCCAGGGTGGTGGACACCCACAGCCCGCGGGCGTAGGCGTCCGCCGCGCGGTCTTCGTCCCATCGCACCGAGTTTCGCACCACGACTCAGCCCTTGACCCGACGCATCGTCATGGCATGCCGGAACCGGCCCGACGGATGGGTGTTGACGGTGACCTGGGCGACCTCCCCGTCGGAGGTGGTGTACGTCCGTTGCATCTGCAGGGCTGCGGTACCGGGGACGACCTTGAGGCCCGCAGCCAGTTCGGGGGACGTGACGATCGCTGAGATCTCCTGGTGTACCTCGATGATGCTGACCCCGAACAGATCCTCGATCAGCGGGAAGATCGGGCCGGAATGCCGTTGCAGCAACCGGCCGACCCCGGCGAAGCTGCGGTTGATGTAGTACTCGGTGCGGCACACCGGCGCCGCGTCGTCATCGGCCTGGCGGTAGCCGCGCACCGCCAGCCACTGCTCCCCGAGGGGGAGTCCGGTCCGCTCGGCCAACTCGCCGTCGATCGTGACCATGGCATTGGACTCGATGGTGAACTGTGCCCCGGTGGCGAACGCCAGCAGGTCGTTGATCGAGACCACGTCTTGGGCATAGGTATTCGCTGCGGCTCGCGGTGCCACTGTGGTTCCGGCGCGCGGTCGCGAGGTGACCAGGTTGTCGTCGCGCAACCGTCGCAGTGCTTCGCGCACGGTGTAACGGCTCACCTCGAAGCGCTCGCAGAGTTCGTATTCGGTGGGCAGTTGGGAGCCCACGGGGTAGACCCCGTCGACGATCTCCTTGCGCAGGGTGCGCGCCACCTGAAGGTAACGGTGGTCGGCCGGACTAACTGTCATGCGGGATCCGCTCCGCTTCTCGCTGGCCTGTCATGTTCTCGCTCAGGCCCGGCGCAGCGCCAGCACGCTGCCGTCGCCGTCACCCGAGATGTAGAGCGTCCCATCGGCTCCCGCGGCGATCCCGGCGAACGGGCCCTGCGGGCCGGAGAACGGGGGCATGCCCTTCAGCGGCTTGGGGGTCACTCCTGGCGGCGGTCCGACCGGCAGTCCGGAGACAAGGACGGAGCGGGACGCTGTGTCCAGGTCGTAGCTGATGAGCTCCTTGCTGCCGGCGTCGACGATGTAGACGGCGCCGTCGCGCACGAGAATGCCGTGTGGCGTGTGCAATCCGTCGACCAGTGGGGCGGCGCCTCCGCTGCTCACGCGGACGACTGCGCCGGCCACCGACACCAGCGGTGCATCGTCGGGTCCGATCACCACGCCCACCGGGGTGTCGAGGCCCGAAGCCAGCACGTCGACGGAGCCGTCGCGCACCGACAGCAGCCGTCCCGCGCCCTGTTCGACCACCAGCGCAGCGCCGTCGGGTGCCAGGGCCACCCCGCAGGGCTGGTCGATGCCGCTGGCCAGAATCTGGCTCACCCCTTCCGCGGAGCCTTCCTGGCCGCCCGGGGAATAGCGGGCCACGGTGTCGGCGGCGGTGGTGACGATGAATTCTCCTGGGCCCGAGGCGATCACCCCGCGCAGGAAGCCCGGATATCCAGGAGAGAACAGCATCGCGACGGTCTGCAGGGCACCGTCCGGGCCGACCCGGTAGAAGTAGGTGCCGTCGGCGATGTACAACTCGCCGTCCGCGCCCACGGTCAGATCCAGCGGCCAGTTCAGGCCGCCAGGCAGTAGCGACCGGGTGCTGCCATCGAGGATCTCGGTGATCTCACCGGTGAAGTTGGAGACGAACAACCGGTCGCCGACGAAGGTGCAGTTGTCCAGGCCGGGAGTCAGCTGGGCCAGCAGTGTCTGCTCACCGTTGCGCGGGTCGATGCGCAGCACCTGGCCGCTGGCCACCTGGGTGGAGACGATGAAGCCGTCGGCGTCGAACTTGACCGAGTCCGGTACCCCCAGTCCGCCGGCCACCACCTCGGGTTGCCCGCCGTTGGGGTCGATGCGCCAGATCTCGTTGGCACCCATCACCGGGAAGTAGAGCAGCCCGTCGGGGCCGACCTCCATGGCGTTGGGGGAGGGCACGTTCTCCAACAGGATGCGCGGGGCGCCACCGGCGAGGTCGAATTCCATGAGCCGGCCGCCTTCGCGGCATTCGCCGACGAACAGCCGACCCTGGTGAAACGTGATGCCGTTGGCCGAGGGGATGTCGTCGCGCAGCACGCGGGTGCGGCCGTCGGCCCCGCGCACGCTGACCCGGCCGTCCATCACTTCGGTGGCATACAGGTTGCCGTCGGCGTCGAACGCGACGTCGTCCGGAGCGACGATGTCGCCGCCCTTGGCGCTGACGGTTTCCAGTCGCCCGGTCACCAGGTCGAGGGCGCTGATCTGGCTGCCGGTCACCTGCGCGACGTAGATCCGCCCATCCGCGCCGGTGCGCAGGCCGTTCGCGCCGAAAAGCCGGCTGGGCGCGGTGACCTGCTCCAGCGTCCAACTCCCGGCGACCGTGGGGTTTGCGGTGTACCTGGCATCGGATACCGATAGCGCGCTCATGACCTCGGACGTTAGCAAGTTCGCGTAGTCCAGACAATAGTGGTCTGAGTGTTCAGATCTCCCCTTGACGGTGCATAAGTGCTGGGGAATAGTGTTCTCCAATATGGAAATCGCAATATTTTGTCCGGACAAATAGGCCGATAGGGGTTGAGCATGGAGAGCTCCCTGAGCCTTGACGGCCGGGTAGTGGTGGTGTCGGGTGCCGGAGGTGGCGGCATCGGTACCACCGTCACTCGAATGGCGGCCGAGGCCGGGGCCACGGTCGTGGCCGTGAGCCGGTCGCAGGACAACCTCGACACCCACGTCGCGCCGTTGGCCGACAAGGGGTTGAACGTCGTGGCGGTGGCGGCCGACGCGTCGACGGACGAGGGTATTGCGACCGTGCTGAAGAAGGTGCGCCGGCTCCAATCTGACGGACAGGGGACGCTCTACGGACTGGTCAATGTCGCCGGTGGAGCGGCCCCGTCGACCTGGATGCCGGCCACCCGGGTGTCACGGGCCGACTGGCGCGAGTTGTTCACCGCGAACCTCGAAACCATGTTTTTCATGAGCCAGGCGGTGGCCTCGGAGATCCGCGCGCAGGGCAATCCCGGCTCGATCGTGTCGGTGTCCTCGATCAGCGGAATGAACACCGCGCCGTATCACGTCGCCTACGGCACCGCGAAGGCCGCGATCGTCGCGGCCACCAGAACCATGGCCGTCGAACTGGCGGATGCCGGCATCCGGGTCAACGCGGTCGCCCCCGGCGTGACCGAAACCGCCGCCTCGGCAACCTATGTCGACGCCGACCCCGACCGTGACCAGCGCGCGATCGCGATGGGCCGGCGTGGCACACCCGAGGAACAGGCCGGCGCCATCCTCTTTCTGCTCTCCGACCTGTCGACCTACATCACCGGCCAGACCATCCTGGTCGACGGCGGACTCAACCTCCGCTGGACCCATCTCGGCGGCGACAACACCTCGCTGTTCCTCAAGGACGAGAACTTCCGCGCGGCCATCAGGAGGCATGAGTGACCGAACCAGAAGAATTGTCGGGCCCGACAACTATCGGGGTCGACGCCTACATCTCACCGGAATACGCCCGCAACGAACGGGATCGCCTGTGGCGCAAGGTGTGGCAGCAGGTGGGCCGGATCGAGGACCTACCGGAGGTAGGCGGCTACCTCACCTACGACATCCTCGACGATTCGATTCTGGTGGTGCGCACAGCCGCCGGATCCGCTGCGGAATCCTTTGCCGCCCATCACAACGTGTGCATGCACCGAGGTCGGCGCCTCATCGACACACCGGACGGTGCCAAGAATGCCTGCGAACGCACTCGCAAGTCGTTCATGTGCGGGTTCCATGGCTGGACCTACGACCTCAAAGGGGCCTGCACCCACATCCGCGAGCAGGACGACTGGCAGGGCGCTCTGACCCCGGAGAACACCCATCTGGCCGGCGTCCGCGTCGACACCTGGGGCGGCTGGCTGTTCATCAACATGGACCCCGACTGTGAACCATTGGCCGACTTCCTGTTTCCCGCCGCCAAGATCCTCGATCCGTTCGGTCTGGAGAACATGCGCTACAAGTGGCGCAAATGGTTGAAGTTCGACTGCAACTGGAAGGTCGCGATGGAGGCCTTCAACGAGACCTACCACGTGTTCACCACCCACCCCGAGTTCAACAAGTTCGGCGAGTTCAAGGGTTGGGCCAAGGCGCAGGGCAAGCACTCCAACATCGGCTACGACGCGCCGAAGGACATGGAGGAGACCAAGTCCAAGATCCGGCTCGGCACGGGCGATCCGCGCATCTCCACCGCTGAGATGCAGGTCTACACCATGGAAGAGACCAACGCGACAACCACGCAGACCCTGGTCAACGCCGCCAAGCGCCTGGTCGACGAACTGCCCGAGGGCACGCCCGCCGACAAGGTGCTCGAGCACTGGCTGTCCTCGGCCCGCCGCGACGACGAGGCCCGTGGCGTGACCTGGCCGACCATCCCGCCCGACATCCTCGGGCAGAGCGGCACCGCGTGGCAGATCTTCCCGAACTTCCAGATCGGCCAGGGCCTGACCAGTGCGCTGTGTTACAGCGCCCGGCCTGACCCGAGTTACGACCCGGACAAGTGCATCTTCGAGGTGTCGGTGTTCGAGCTCTATCCCAAAGGTCAAGAGCCGCAGACCGAATGGGAGTACACCCCGCCGGACAGTCCGAACTGGCGCTCGGTGCTGCCCCAGGACTTCTCGAACATGGCCGCCGTTCAGCAGGGCATGAAGTCGGCCGGATTTCCGGGCACCAAGCCCAATCCGTACCGCGAACGCAGCACCGTCAACCTGCACTACCAACTTTCCAAGTACATGGGCGTCGGAGAACCCCAAGACATCCAGTGATTTGGGTGCATCCAGCGGCGGTCAGCGCCGCCAACCGCACACAAATCGCCCGATAAGGAGCGAACCATGAAGGTCAATTTGGGTACGGGAGCACAGAACTCCCACGATTGGGACCGCGTGCTCGCGGGGGATTTCAGCACCCCGCCGGCCACACCGGACTACCAGTGTGTCGAGGCCGCGCTGGCACTCGGTGACCTCGCCGAGCCGCTCGGCTTCGACGGGATCTGGTTCCCCGAGCACCACGGCACGCCATACGGCATGACGCCCAACCCGATTCAGGCCCTGACCTATTTCGCCGGACGGACCGAGCGGGTCAGCCTGGGTACCTTCGTGGCGGTGGTGCCGTGGTGGAACCCGATCCGGTTGGCTACCCAGATCGCCTATCTCGACATCGTATCCAAGGGCCGCTACACCACGATCGGCCTGGGCCGCGGTGTGTCCAAGGGTGAGTTCGCCGCTGTCGGCGTGCCACGTGAGGAGAGCCGCGACCGCTTCAACGAGACGCTGGACATCCTCAAGCTGGCCTTCTCCGGCGAGCGGTTCTCCTACGAGGGCAAGATCTTCTCGTTCCCCGAGATGTCGCTGCGTCCCGAGCCGATCAGCACCGACCTGTTCGACCGGATCTACAGCTCGTCCTCGACCGCCGAATCTCTGGAGATCCTGTCCCGGCGCGGCATGGTGCCGCTGTTCGTCGGCAACAAGCCGATCACCGATGCCGGCGAGGAAGTCCGCAAGGTCAACACCTTCCGTGCCGAAGAGGGCCTGGGACCGTGCCAGCCCAAGAACGTGATGTTCATGTACTGCGTGGGATCCGAGGACGAGGTCGCTCAGACCGAGGAGTGGATCTGGACCGCCAACCGGGACGTCAACGTGCACTACGGTTTCGCCGACGCGTCGAACTTCCAGGGTGTCAAGGGGTATGAGGCCTACGCTGCCCGCGAGGCGAGCGCGACGGCCGTGCTGGCCTCAGAGGTCGGCAACCAGAAGAAGGGCGGCCCGCCCGGATACCACGCCTCCAACCTGTTGATCGGCACGCCCGAGACGGTGTTCGAGAAGCTGAAGGCCGCGCAGGAGGCGTGCTCGTTCTGCGAGGTCACCATCGTCCCGCAGTTCGGCACCATGCCCTACGAGTTGGCCATGGAATCCACCAAGCTGTTCGCCGCCGAGGTGCTGCCCGCAGTGCACGAGATGGAAGCCCCGCTGCACGCTGCCGCGCTGCCGGAGAAGGCCAACGCATGACCCAGCCGGACACGTGCGGGCCCACCGACACTCCCACCGATTTCGACATCGACGCGATCCGGGAGAAGTACGCCGCCGAGCGGGCCAAGCGTCTGCGGCCCGAGGGTGCCGACCAGTACCTGGAACTGGAAGGCGATTTCGCCGACTTCTATGAGGTCGACCCGTACACGACGGCGACCGAGCGGGACCCCGTCAGCGAGGACGCCGACGTTGTCATCCTCGGCGGTGGGTTCGCCGGCCTGCTGGCCGGTGCGTACTTGAAGAAGGCCGGTGTCGAGGGGATCCGCGTCATCGAGATGGCCGGCGACTTCGGTGGCGTGTGGTACTGGAACCGCTTCCCGGGGATCCAGTGTGACAACGACGCGTACTGCTATGTCCCGCTGCTCGAAGAGCTCGACTTCATGCCGAGCAAGAAATTCGCCGACGGCGCCGAGATCTTCCAGCACTGCCGCAACATCGGCAAGTATTTCGGCCTGTACGACGGTGCCTTGTTCTCCACCCAGGTTCGTGAAATGTGTTGGGACGACGCGACACAGCGCTGGCAGATCAGCACCGACCGCGGCGACGATATCCGGGCCCGCTTCGTGGTCATGGCGCAAGGCTCCTACAACCGTCCGAAATTCCCAGGAATCCCGGGGATCAACGACTACCGGGCTTCTGGTGGCCACGTGTTCCACTCCGCACGGTGGGATTACGACTACACCGGCGGAGATGCCGACGGTGGCCTGAACAAGCTGGCGGACAAGCGCGTCGCCCTGGTCGGCACCGGTGCGACAGGTATCCAGTTGGTGCCGCACCTCGGTCGCGATGCCCAGGAGCTCGTCGTCTTCCAGCGGACTCCGTCGTCGGTTGACGCGCGAACGAACCCGCCGACCGATCCGGCGTGGGCGGCGTCCCTGGAACCGGGCTGGCAGGAAGAGCGGAAACGTAACTTCCACAACTGGTCGCCGTTCGTCGGCGTGGTGTTCGGCGAGCCAGATCTGGTGTGTGACTTCTGGACCGAGCTCGGGCGCAATCTGACTGCCCGGATTGCGGCCAGCGATGACCCGGCCGCGGTGACCATCGAGCAGATCATGGCGTTCCGGGAAGAAGAAGACTTCAAGATCATGGAGCGGCTGCGGCGGCTCGTCGGCGACATCGTGGAGGATCCCGCGACTGCCGAGGCGTTGAAGCCCTACTACCGCTTCATGTGTAAGCGGCCGACGTCGAGTGAGCAGTACCTGGCGACGTTCAACCGTCCCAATGTGACCCTTGTCGACGTCTCGGCTTCGAAGGGGGTGGAGAAGCTGACCGAGAAGGGCATCGTGGCCGACGGTGTCGAATACGAGGTCGACTGCGTGATCTTTGCGAGCGGCTTCGAGATCTCCACCGAGATCAGCCGTCGGTTCGCGATCGATCGGATCACCGGGCGTGACGGGCTCGAGCTGTTCGACTACTGGCAGAACGACTACAAGACCCTGCACGGCATGACCAGCCGCGGATTCCCCAATCAGTTCTTCATGGGTTTCATCCAGGGCGGCGTGTCGGCCAATACCACGGCGATGTTCGAACAGCAGGCCAAGCACATCGCCTACATCATCGCCGAGGCGCAGGCCCGGGGTGCCACCACGGTCGAGCCGAGTCAGGAGGGTCAGGACCACTGGGTCTCGACGGTCCGCGAACTGGCGATGGACAACTCGGCGTTCGAATTGTCCTGCACGCCTGGCTACTACAACAACGAGGGCCGCGGTGGCGCGGAACGCAACGGTGCGTTCCTGGGTGATTTCTATTCACCCGGGTTCTACGCCTTCGACGAGCTGATCGCGCAGTGGCGGGACAATGGTGATCTCGATGGATTGGAGCTCACCTCATGACCACGTCAACTGCACTCGACACCCGGGATATCAAACCGCGCATCGGAACCGAGATCCGTGCCGACAAGGCGACGCTGCTCTCCGGCGAGCATGCCGGACAGATCCGGGAACTGCTAGAGCAGCGCGGGGTTCTGGTGTTCCCGCAGGTCGGGTTCAGCGACGACGAGCAGATCACCTTCACCGAAACCCTCGGTACGTTCGCCGCCGAGCATCAAGGCGAGAGGCTTTACAAGGTCTCACTCGATACCGAGGTGAACAAGCATGCCGACTACCTCAAGGGTTCGCTGTACTGGCACATCGACGGCACGATGAACGAGGTGCCGATCCGGGCCTCGCTGCTGCAGAGCGTAGCGCTGGGTAACCCGGAGGAAGGCGACACCGAGTTCTGCAATACCTACGCCGCCTACGACGACCTGTCCGATGAGGACAAGGCGGACATCGAGGGACTGCGGGTCATGCACTCGGCGTGGAACACGTTGTTCTACTACGACCCCGAACCGAGTGCGAAGACGCTGCGGCGCATGATGGCGATCGGTGATCGCGAGCTGCCGTTGGTGTGGACGCACCAGTCCGGCCGCAAGTCGCTGGTGCTGGGTGCCACCGCGCGCCACATCGTCGACACCGACGGCCCGATCGACTTCAGGAAGAGCATCGAACTGCTGGTGCGGCTGCGGGATTGGGCCACCCAGCCCGATTTCACCTATCGGCACAAGTGGACCGTCGGCGATTTGGTGATCTGGGACAACACCGGAACCATGCACCGGGCCACACCTTATGACCCGATGTCGGGCCGGCTGCTGCAGCGCACCAAGCTCGAGGGCGAGGAGCCCTTCGCTTGAGTACTCAGCACAGGTTCGACGACCGGGTCGCCGTCATCACCGGCGGCGGCCGGGGACTGGGCCGTGAATACGCGCTGCTGCTGGCATCGCGGGGCGCGAAGGTCGTCGTCAACGATCCGGGTGGCAGTGTCACCGGCGACGGCGCTGATTCCGCGCCCGCACAAGACGTTGTCGACGAAATCGTCTCGGCGGGTGGACAAGCCGTAGCGGTCACCGATTCGGTGGCCACACCTGAAGGCGGCCAGGCCATCATCGACGCCGCCCTCGAGCGCTTCGGCCGGGTAGACATCCTGATCCACAATGCCGGCACGGTGCGTCGCGGCTCGCTCAAGGACATGAGCTACGACGATTTTGACGCGGTGCTCGACGTGCATCTGCGCGGCGCATTTCACGTGGTTCGCCCCGCATTTCCACTCATGTGCGAGGCCGGTTACGGCCGGGTGGTGCTGACCTCGTCGATCGGCGGGCTGTACGGCAACCATGAGGTGGCCAACTACGCCGCGGCCAAGGCCGGGACCCTGGGGTTGTGCAACGTGGCGGCGCTGGAGGGCGCCGCCGAGGGTGTCCTGTGCAATGCGATCGTGCCGGGTGCGGTGACCCGCATGGCCGAGGGGCTGGACACCTCGGCATATCCGCCGATGGGCGCGGACCTGGTGGCCCCGGCCGTGGGCTGGCTGGCGCACGAATCCTGTTCGGTCACCGGTGAATTCTTTGTGGCGATCGCCGGAAGGCTGGCCCGTGCGGTCGTCGCCGAATCGCCTGGGGTGTACCGACCGTCGTGGACCGTGGAGGAGGTCGGGGAGCAGATGGACGCGATACGCGATCTTTCCGAGCCGGTGATCTTCCCGGTGGTTCCCGACGGGCACGCCGATCACATCCGCTACAGCTTCGGGGCCGCTCAGGGGGTCCGATCATGACAACGGGTCCACTGCACGGGGTTCGGGTCATCGACCTCACCGCGATGGTGATGGGGCCGTACTGCACGCAGATCATGGCCGACATGGGTGCCGACGTCGTCAAGATCGAGACACCGGCGGGCGACAACACCCGCTACATCTCGGTCGGACCGGCCCCGGGCATGAGCGGGGTGTTCGTCAACGTCAACCGCGGCAAGCGCAGCGTGGTGCTGGATCTGCGATCGGAGCAGGGCAAGGCGGACCTGCGTGCACTGATCGCCGACGCCGATGTGTTCATCCATTCGATGCGGGCCAAGGCCATCGCCAAACTCGGGTTCGGTTACGACGACGTGGCGGCTGTCAACCCGGGCATCGTCTACACCAACTGCTATGGCTACGGCCGGCGTGGCCCGGACGCCGACCGCCCCGCCTACGACGACACCATTCAGGCCGAATGCGGATTGCCTGCCGCGCAACAGCAATTGACCGGTGAGGCGTCCTATGTCGGCACGATCATGGCCGACAAGGTGGCCGGGCTGACTGCGCTCTACGCGACCACGATGGCGCTGTTTCACCGGGAGCGCACCGGCGAGGGCCAGGAGGTCGAGGTCAGCATGTTCGAGACCATGGCCTCCTTCATGCTGGTCGAACATGCCAACGGCGCCATGTTCGACCCACCCTTGGGTCCTGCGGTGTACCCGCGGGCGGTCACCCCGAACCGCAGGCCGTATGAGACCAAGGACGGTCACATCGCGGCGTTGATCTACAACGACAAGCACTGGAACGCGTTCATCGATCGGGTGCAACCCAGCTGGAACAGCCCCGAGTACGCCACTTTGGAGCAGCGGGCCCGCCAGATCGACACGGTGTACGGGTTGCTGGCCCAGACTCTGAAGGATCGCACCACAGCCGAGTGGCTGGATCTGTTCACGGAGTTGGAGATTCCGGCGGCTCCGATGCTGACCCCCGATGCGTTGTTCGAGAACGAGCACCTGAATGCGGTCGGCTTGTTCGAGACGCTGGACACCCCGCACGGCCGGGTGCGGATGCCGGGTGTACCGACCTGGTTCTCCCGCACCCCCGGTCATATCGCCGGGTATGCACCGGAACTGGGAGCCGACACCGATGCGGTGCTCGCTGAGCTCGGCCCGCGATAGACGCGATAGAAAGGCCAGGAGTGGATTTCGATTTTGGTGAGGCGGCTGACACGCTGCGCGGTGAGTTGCGTGCGCTGATCGCCGACCAGGTGCCTGCCGATTTTCTCGGCGCGTTCACCGATGACCCTGCCGATCTTGCGGTGGCCCAGCAGTTCTGCCGGACGCTGGCGCAGCAGCACTTGCTATGCAAGGCGTGGCCGGAGGAGTTCGGCGGCGGCGATGCCTCGGTGTGGGAGCAGACCGTGGTGCGCGAGGAGATGTGGGCGCACCACGAGCCGCGTGGTGCGCAGTACATGGGCGTCAACTGGGTGGGCCCGATCATCATGCGGCATGGCACCGAAGAGCAGCAGCGTAAGCACCTGCCGCCGATCGCCAACGGCGAAGTGATCTGGTGCCAGGGCTTTTCCGAGCCGGAGGCCGGTTCCGACCTGGCCTCGCTGCGCACGTTCGCCCGTCGGGAGGATGACGGCTGGCGGGTCAACGGCCAGAAGATCTGGACGTCGTACGCCACCATGGCGCAGTGGATCTTCCTGTTGGCCCGCACCTCCAAAGGTGAGAAAAAGCAGCAGGGTATGACCATCTTCCTGGTGCCGATGGATTCGCCGGGCATCACGGTTCGCCCGATCCGCACCATGATGGGCCCGCACCATCTCAACGAGGTGTTCTTCGATGACCTCTTGGTCACCGAGGCCGATGTGCTCGGCACGGTGGACCAGGGTTGGTCGATGGTGCAGGACGTGGTGTCGTTCGAGCGTGTCGGCATCGCCCGCTACGCGCGCTGCGAGCGGTTGTTGCAGTCTGCCCCCGAGGTGCTCGGTGACACCTGGGACCGGCTTCCCGCCGAGTTGCGCGGCCGGTGGACCCGGATGCTCACGCACTGCCGCCGGGCTCGGCTGATGGCTTACCGGGTGGTGTCGATGCAGGCCACCGGGCGGGTGAATCCCGGTGACTCCGCGGCATATCGGATCGCAGTGACCCGACTGGATCAGGAGAGCGCCGAGGTGCTCATGGAAATTGCTGCCGCCCTGCCGCGGGGCGGCAGTACCGCAGCCGAGTACTTCCGTGCCGAGGTCGAGGACCACTGGCGGTACTCGCAGGCGTCGACGGTGTCCTCGGGGAGCATCGAGATGCAGCGCATCCTGCTGTCCCGCACCATGTTGGCCGGAAAGGCGTGACGGCGATGATTCTCGATCTCAACGACGACGCCAAAGAGTATGGCCGCCAAGCACTCAAGGCCTTCGAGGCTGCCGGTGGTGACCAGCTGCTGGTCCAGGCCGACGCCAAACCCGATACCCGGGCCGGCCTGATCACCCCCGTCCTGGAAAGCCTGGGGGTCTTCGAGCTCGAGCCGCGCAGCGATGCGGATTCGCTGGAAGCCGCGGCCGCAGTGTGCCGCAGCGCCGGTTATTGGGCGCTGCCCTATCCGGTGGCCGAGCGGTTGGCGCGTTCGGAGGGTCTCGACGTCGACGGCCTGGTCGTGGTCGACGCCGATGTTCCCGAGGCGGCACTGCAGGGCTTGGACAACCGTTGGGCCGCAGTCACATTGGACGGTGAGCGCAGCACGGTGGCCAAGCTCGGCGGATCCGGGCCCGCGTTCGCCACCGCCCTCGAACTCTCCGCGGTAGACAGCGCAGGGGCGGGAGATGTGGCACTGGCCCTGACACTGCCGTCGTGGACGCTGCTCGGCATGTTGGACCGGGCCATCGACCTGACCGTCGCGCACGTGAGCCTGCGCAAGCAGTTCGGTCAGCCGCTGTCGTCGTTCCAGGGCGTGCAGTTCCAGTTGACCGATGCCGAGGTGGAACGCAGTGGCGTCGACATCCTGGCCAAGTATGCGCTGTGGAGCCTTGGCGCGAACCCGGCCGACGAGGCGATCAACGATGCGTTGGCGTTGCGGCTGGCCGCCGTCGAGGCCGCCGAGGTGGTGTTCCGGGTGTGCCATCAGCTGCACGGGGCAGTCGGCTTCTGCGATGAGACCGTGCTGTCCTGGCTGTCGCGCTACAGTCAGCCGTTGCGTCGCTTGCCATTCGGGGTCTCCAAGACGCGCGACACCCTGACCGCGCGGCTGGGTCGGCACGGACTCACCGGGTTGTTCTCATGAGCGAGCTCGACGATTTCCGGGCCACCGTAAAGGACTGGTGCGCAAAACACGTACCGAAAGACTGGCGTCCCAACCAGACCGGCGTCGGCGACGACGAGTTCGCAGCGTTCCAGAAATCCTGGTTCGCCGAGCTGCTCACCGCCGGATACGCCGTGCCGCACTGGCCCGCCGAATGGGGCGGCGGCATGTCCGTACCCCAGCAGATCGTGCTGTACCAGGAACTGGCGGCCCACGATGCGCCGCGCCTCGTGTTGGCGTTCGTCGGGATCCACCACGCCGCCTCCACACTGCTGGCCGCAGGTACAGACGAGCAACGCAGAAAGCACCTGCCGGCGATCCTCGACGGCGAGATCTGGGTGCAGGGCTTCTCCGAGCCGGAGGCCGGATCCGATCTGGCGGCGTTGCGCACCACGGCCCGCGCCGAGGGCGAGAACTTCGTCGTCAACGGCCAGAAGTTGTGGGCCAGTGGCGCGTTGCACGCCGACTGGTGTCTGCTGTTGGCGCGTACCGACCCGGATGCGCCCAAGCGGCACGGTATCTCGTATTTCCTGATGGACATGACCACGCCCGGCATCGATGTGCGACCGATCAGAAATGCCGTGGGGGATTCGCATTTCTGCGAGATCTTCCTCAACGACGTCGAGGTGCCCGCGGCCAACCTGATCGGCCCGGTGAACAAGGGCTGGCAGGTCGCCCAGGCCACGCTGGGTGCCGAGCGCGGCATGACCATGCTGGAATTGTCCGAGCGTCTGGGTAATGCGGGCTTCAGGTGGCTGCTCGAAGCTGCCCCGACAGACGATCCGGTCGTGGCAGATCGGCTGGCACAGTTCGAGATCGAGTTGACCGGACTGCGTGGCTTGTGCCGGGATCTGGTGGAGCGCACGGAGGCCGGGTCGGCCGGGCCGGCCGACGCCTCGATCGTCAAGCTGTACTACAGCGAACTGTTGCAGCGGATGACCGGCTTCGGTGCCGAGATCGGCGGCCTGCACGCCCACACCGTGATCGCCAAACCGGCCTCCAGCGGCTGGGAGTCGGGCGCCTGGATGCTCGATTTCATCGGATCGTGGGAATGGACCATCCCCGGCGGGGCCAGCGAGATCCAGCGCACCATCATCGGTGAGCGCGGCTTGGGCCTGCCCCGAGAACCGAGTGCGGTGTGATGAGCGAATTCTCTGACATTCATGACGAGCTGCGTTCGGTGGCAGCCGATCTGCTTGCCAAGGACCTCAACAATGACCCGGGCGACTGGGCATTGTTCGTCTCGGCAGGCTGGGTCGGACTCGACACGCCCGAGGATGCTGGTGGGGCCGGCGCCACGTTCGCCGAAGTCGCGGTGATCTGCGAGGAGCTGGGCCGGGCCGTTGCGCCCACCGGTTACCTGGGCGGCGCGGTGCTGGCCATTGGTGCCCTGAATGCGGTGCAATCCAATGATTCTCGTGACACGCTGCTGCAAGACGTGGTGTCGGGAAGTATTCGCTCCGCACTCGCCGTGCCCGGAGCGGCGGAGCCGGCGCCCTTCGAACTGGCCACCACCAGGCTGGGCTGGCGTGTCCACGGCCGGGCTGCGTTTGTGCCCGACGCGGCCGGAGCTCAGCGACTGCTTCTGCCTGCCCGTGACGCCGACGGTGTCGCGGTGCTCGTCGACGTGAGCGCCGACTCACCCGGGCTGACGGTCTCCGAGCAGTCGGTGCTCGATGAGACCCGCCGGCTGGCGACCGTGACGGCCGAGGGTGTCGAGGTCGACGCCGATGCGGTGTGGCGATTCGACGGTGACCCCGAGGAACAGTTGCGCAAGCTCACCGAACGGGCCGCGCTCGCGGTGGCCTGCGACAGCGTGGGCGTCGCGCAGGCGATGCTCGACGCCACGGTGGCCTACACCGGGGTTCGTCAGCAGTTCGGCCGTCCGCTCGGCTCGTTCCAGGCTGTCAAGCACGCCTGTGCCGACATGCTCGTGACGATCTCGGTGGCCCGTCAACTCGTGAACGCGGCCATTGAATCTCCGGGGCCTCGCGCAGTATCAATGGCCAAGGCCTATGCCACGGAGGCAGCCGTCGAGGTGGCCGGCAAGGCGATGCAACTGCACGGCGGCATCGGCTACACCTGGGAGAGCGGAGTGCACGTCTACCTCAAGCGAGCCGCGCTCAACCGGTCGCTGTTCGGGTCACCCGCCGAGCACCGCGCCAGGATCGCCCAGCGCTGGCATTGAGCTGCGTACAGTGGCCGCGTGCGCGCGGTGGCTGGGCTGTTGGCGGTGTGTGGCGTCTTCCTCTGGGGCCTGGTCCTGTCCGGATTCTTGTTGTCCGACTACTACCGGTTACGTCCGTTTCTGTTCCATCCGGTGATCTTCGGCGTCGTAGGCAGCATGGCGCTGGCGGCGGCACTCGGCCTGGTCATTCGAAATCAGGTGCTGAAGTGGTCGGCCGTCGTTCTGGTGGTCCTGGCAGGCCTGGGATGGGGCGGCATCGTGGTGTTTGCGTTGTTGGTTGCCGGCGGGCACGAGAGCGAGGAGAGACGCCTCCCGTCACCTGACGGCGGCATGGAACTGGTCGTGTTCACCGGCGGCGGGTTCACGATCGACCCGATCGCGACAGTGCGGGTGTACACCAACAACGGTCTGCTGTCGCGGGAGAGCTATCTGGGTTGCTTCAACGGCAAACGTGACGGGCTCAAAGAAGTCGAATGGACGGGTCCGCGGACGGTCCGGATCGGACGGTGGAGCGGCGGGACGACCACCATCACGCTGGACGACGGCGGGCGACCGGACCAAACGACCAGTTGTTGACCCGCGATGAGTTTTCCGCGCGGAGGTGGTCAGACCTAGCGACTGTCCATTCCGTGAAGGAGAAATATCGTGGTTACTCGTCAGAGCGCCCCGCTGGGCGCCCCCAACTGGATCGACCTGGCCACGTCCGACCTTGAGCGCGCCCAGCAGTTCTACGGTGCAGTGTTTGGTTGGACGTTCGAAACCGGCGGCCCCGAGTACGGCGGCTACGTCACCGCGGCCGTCGACGGCCAGGTGGTGGCCGGGTTGATGACCAATGACCCACAGTGGAACGCACCCGATGCCTGGACCACCTATCTGCACACCGCCGATGCCGACGCCACGGTGGCGGCGACCATTGCGGCCGGCGGGAGCAACTGCGGTGGCGTGATGGACATCCCGGCGAAGGGCCGGATGGCGATGATGACCGATACTGCGAACGGATTCTTCGGTATCTGGCAGCCGGGCGGGCATGAGGGTTTCGCGGTGTTCAACGAGGCGGGTGCGCCGGTGTACCACCAGCTGACCACCAGCGACTACGCCAAGGCGTTGGACTTCTACCGGACGGTGTTCGGCTGGACCACCCAGAAAGTGTCGGATACTGACGAATTCCGGTACAGCACAGCATCATTCGATGGAGCGGAATTGGTCGGCGTGATGGACGGATCCGCGTTCATCCCCGAGGGGGCACCGTCGGACTGGGCGACGTTCTTCGGAGCCGACGATGTGGACAAGACCATCGAGGTGATCGTCGCCAATGGCGGCTCGGTGGTGCGCCCGGCTGAGGACACTCCGTACGGGCGGTTGGCCGCGGTGACCGATCCGACCGGCGCCGGTTTCAACCTGTCGTCGCTGCAGGGCTGAGGGCGCGGTCGGCTACGCGGTCCTACCTGGATTCGGGGCGGACCGCGGCCGGTCAGCGTCGGCACAGCCGGCGCTGTGTGTTTAGCCCGTCTCATCACGATTCTGAGCTGGGATTTTCCGGCGACATTATCTCAGCTCCCGATTCCGGCAAACATGGTCCTGATCGGGTCTAGCGTGAGTTGCACCAGAGAATTCCGCGCCGTGGGCAGTGCCCGCGGCAGAGAAGGGAGTGGTCGCGCTATGGAAACAGCTGCCGAGCGCACACAGCGGCTCGCACTCATCTCCAGGCTGAAGACGACGTTCCAGGAAGACCCGGAATGGCCGATGCCGGACCAGGTCACCAGTGAACACTTCTGGGCCTACATGAAGACCTCGCACGATGTCGGCGGTGAACTGGACTTCCCGAAGGTCTATGAGAACAAGGAGGAGGAGCACTGGGAGCTGATGACCTATGTGCTCTGCGAAGTCCTTGGGTGGCAGGGGATCTGGGTTTCCGAGGAACGGCGTCGGCTGGCCAACGTCGACGTCGGGCGGCCCATCTACCTGGGGCTTCCCTACTACTGCCGTTGGCTGTGGTCGGTGGGTCGGTTGTTGATCGAGAAGAAGCACATCTCCTGGGGTGATCTGACCGACCGCCTGGCAGAGGTGCAGGCGCGCCAGCCGACGGGCACACATCTCGATGCCCAGCCGAAGTTCGAGGGTGACGGCGCGGATGTCGTCCGCAACAAGCACCACATCGAGGCCAAAGGCATCGGTGATCCGCAGGTTTTTGCCGGCAAGGCCGATCCGGCGAAGTTCAAGGTCGGGGATCCGGTGGTCGTGCGGGATCTGCCGGCGATGTTCTACACCCGCACCCCGGAGTATGTGCGCGGTGCCACCGGAGTGATCGCGGAGTGTGCCTACGAAAGTCCCGCCCCGGAAGACGAGACCTGGAACATCGAGGACGCCAAGCCGGAGTGGTTCTACATCGTGCGTTTCAAGCAGACCGAGTTGTGGGGGGAGTCCTACACCGGTCCTGCGAACGACACCCTCCAGACGGAAATCCCCGAGCGCTGGCTAGCGCCGGCCTGACCGTATCTGCCAACCGACATACCCGGAGACGATAGGAACTGCTTATGTCCGCACATGGGCACGATCACGACCACGCCCGCACCGTCAAACCGATGGTCGACGAGATCACCGAATTCGAGGTCCTCGAGATCGCCCTGCGTGAGTTGTGTATCGAAAAAGGCTTGTTCACCGCCGCGCAGCATCGCCACTTCACCGAGTTCGCCGAGCACATCGGTACTACGCCGGCTGCCCGGCTGGTTGCCAAGTCCTGGTTGGACCCGAAGTTCAAGGCGCTGGCGCTGAGCGACCCGATCGCGGCTTGCAAGGAGGTCGGTGTCGACTGGCTCGAACCCACCGGGTTCGGTACGCCGAGTGACTTCGTGGCCTTCAAGATCCTGGAAGACACCCCGACGGTCCATCACGTCATCGTCTGTGCACTCTGCTCCTGCTACCCGCGGCCGATTCTCGGCAACTCGCCGGAGTGGTACCGGACCCCGAACTATCGGCGTCGTATTGTGCGCTGGCCCCGGCAGGTGCTGTCCGAGTTCGGCCTCGAACTGCCCGAGGGCGTCGAGGTGCGGGTGGAGGATTCCAACCAGAAGCATCGCTTCATGGTGATGCCGGTGCGACCGGAGGGCACCGAGGGCTGGACCGAGGACCAGTTGGTCGAGATCCTCACCAGGGACTCGCTGATCGGCGTTGCCCTGCCCAAGGCTGGAGTGACCACCAACGTCATCACCAAGGCCCGGCCGGCGAACAATCCGATCGCCGCTGCCGGGGCCCCGTCGTGAGTGCTGCCCTGGAAGATCCCTCTCCCGAGGGGATGATGAACAAGCCCATCGAGATTCTTGAGGAGATCAGCGGGAGCAACCAGGCCTGGCCGGCGATGGCGGCCAAATATGGTGTGGAGAACCCGCTCCCGCCGTGGAAGACCAGCCTCGACGCGTTGTGCGATGCGCTCGACACTGCCTCGTGCGAAGTCGAAGACCTGGACTTCACCTTCAAGGACCGGCGCGACGAGGAAGACGAACTGTCAGCGACCCGGTATCGGAACCTTCCGTACCCGGAGAACCAGCTCGTCTCGCTGGCACATTCGCTGCTCGCCCGCGGCGTGATCGACGAAGCCGATCTGCGGCAACGGTTAGCCGATATTCGCGCCCGACTGGAAGCCGAATAGCCACATCGGCGAATTCAGCGCGACTGGCTGAGCGCGAAGTCGGCGAAGTCGAAGCCGGGCACCACCACGCAACTGACCAGGGCGGGTTCGTCGTCGCGAGGTTTGGCGCGCTGCCAGTGGCCGGGCGGTACGAGTAGCTGGGGTTGCTGGCGGGAAGTGATATCCGGACCCAGCAGGTGTGTTGTCGCGGTGTCTCGTTCCGCGCCGATCTCCAGGACCAACGGGCTGCCCCGGTGGTGGAACCAGAGTTCGGCACTGCGGACGGTGTGCCAGGCCGACTGTTGGCCGGGCATCAGCAGGAACAGGATCGCGGTGCCTGCGCTGCGTGGTCCGGCGTAGCCGGGCGGCAGCGACGACTGCGTCACCGTCAGTTCGCTGCGCCACGTTTCTCGGTACCACCCGCCCTCGGGGTGCGGGGCGAGGTCGAGTTGTTCGGCCCAGTCGGGAAGTTCGGTCACACCCGATAGTCTCGTCGGCATGGTTCGTCTGCGTCCAGGGTGGCTGGTGGCCCCGGGGTGGCTAATGGCCCTGTGTGCTGCGGTCCTGGTGGTGGGCGCCTGGCTGCCGTGGCTGACCACCAGCGCCCACGGTGGCGGCCGGGCCAATGCGATCGGCGGGGCGGTGGGAAGCATCGTGCCGCCCCGTGGTTTCGGCGCCGGGCAGCTGATCGTCTTGTTGGGCGCCGGGCTGATCGTGGCCGGTGCGATGGCCGGGCGCGGGTTGTCGCAGCGTTGGGCTTCGGCTGCGGGGCTGCTGATTTCGCTGGCCGTGGTGGCGCTGACGGTGTGGTACTACACGCTGAACGTCAAGGGGCTGGTCGCCGCGGGTTACGGGCTGTATGTCGGCGGTGCCATGGCGGTGCTGGCCGGCTTGTGTTCGGTGTGGTCGCTGTTGTCGACGTTTGGTCCGACGAGCGCTCGCGGAAGAGTATGAGATAGCGCATGAGCGAATTCGTCACGCCGGTGACATTGACCGGGCAGCGTTGGGTGACGCTGGAGCCGTTGACGATGGGCCACATCGCTGAGATCGACGCCGCCGCCGCGGACGGTGAGTTGGGTTCGCTCTGGTACACGATGACGCCACGGCCCGGCGGTGCCGCCGAGTGGGTACAGCGCATATTCGAGCTGCGAGCTGCCGATCACGGCGTGACCTTCGTGGTGCGCAATCTCGAGGGCAGGCTGGTGGGGTCTTCCAGCTACCTGCATGTCGACGGGCCCAACCGGCGGCTGGAGATCGGGCATACCTGGTACACGGCTGCAGCCCGGCGCACCGGCATCAACGCCGAGACCAAACTGCTGATGCTCGGCCACGCCTTCGATGAGTTGAATTGTGTGGCAGTCGAATTCCGGACCCATTTCTTCAACTTCGCCAGCCGTGCGGCGATCGAACGGCTCGGTGCCAAGCTCGACGGGATACTGCGCAGCCAACAGTTGCTGCCGGACGGATCCCGTCGTGACACGGTCGTCTACTCGATCCTGGACATCGAATGGCCCGCTGCGCGCAATAACCTGAGGTTCCGGCTGGATCGCTGGTAGGCGGCCTGCCGGCTGCTGAACGAAACCCTGCATGACTGGGCATTCTTATTGGCCGGCGGGTTCACCTGTGTCGTTTTGACCTAGAACTGGAGGCGGAAGTTGTTGGAAGCAATAGCGCTTTCGACACGTCGGATTGTCCGGTGCGCCATGTCTGTTGAGGTGTCAAGAACGTGCGGCTCGTAGTCACCTAGGGATGCGAATTGGTCCCACATCGTGACAATCGGCTGCTCGTCGACAAGTGCGTCAGGTTCGGTTCGAGCCTGGGCTCGCGCAAGGGTGGTGTCGCGGCTCGGCCGCAGTACGACGTAGTGGATGGTGATGTCAGGCGGGTGACTGTGAAAGTGATCGAGCATCCACGGCCCCACGATGCCGTCCAGCACGGTGGTGAATCCACCTGCCGCATAGGTGAAGGCAGCTCGTGCGATAACTTCCATCACGGTCTGATTCTGGGCGGCAGATGCAGGCTCGTATGGTGGGATCGCTCCGGCGACGATGTAGTGCCAGAAGTCATCGGTGTGCAGGTGCACTCCCCGGTCGAAGCCTCGGGCGAGTGCGGCAGCAATGGTGCTTTTCCCTGCTCCGGGTGGGCCCGTCAGAATGATCACGGTTCCGCTCATCTGAAAACCCGTCGTTGTATTCCGTGCTCGGTCAGCTGGCCACTCTTCTTCGAGTCGGATGACTCTGTCAACTGGAATTCATTTCCGGGTGGGGACGTGCGTGTCCCCTTCGACACCGGCAGATTTCGGTTGCGCGATGGGGGAGAGTCTTTAGTAGGGTGGCGGCATGTCGAGCCCTGAAGCGCACAAGATGGGGGCTTTCGGTCACGCCGTCAGCCCCCTGAATCACTGACTCTTCAGTTTTCTCCGCACCTATGGGGTGCTGGCCGTGGTGACGAGACGCCTCCCGTTCGTTCTCTTACCTCGGAGTCCTCGATGCCTCTTGCCCTATATCTTCTTGCCCTGGCTGTTTTCGCCATGGGTACCTCGGAATTCATGCTCGCCGGACTGGTTCCGGACATCGCCGTCAGCCTCGGCGTCACGGTCGGCGCCGCCGGCTTATTGACCTCAGCCTTTGCCGTGGGGATGGTCATCGGCGCA
Source organism: Mycolicibacterium lutetiense (assembly GCF_017876775.1). NCBI lineage: Bacteria > Bacillati > Actinomycetota > Actinomycetes > Mycobacteriales > Mycobacteriaceae > Mycobacterium > Mycolicibacterium lutetiense. The sequence continues at coordinate 157,568 of NZ_JAGIOP010000001.1, forward strand.
CCGGTCATGGCGGTCCTCGCGCGGCGGTGGCCGGCGCGGGCCAGCCTGCTCGGCTGTGTGGCAGTTTTCGCGCTCTGCCATGTCGTCGGCGCGGTGACGACGAACTTCGCGGTCCTGTTCGGCACTCGCGTGATCGCTGCGCTCGCCAACGCCGGGTTCTTGGCGGTGGCGCTCAGCACCGCCGCCACGCTGGTGGCGGCGGATCAGAAGGGCCGAGCGCTGTCGGTCCTGCTCGGTGGGACGACAGTGGCCACCATTGCGGGCGTGCCGGGCGGCGCAATGCTCGGTGCGCTGTTGGGCTGGCGGTCGGCGTTCTGGGCGATTGCATTGCTGTGCCTTCCCGCCGCAATCGGCATTCTGAAGGCGATACCCGGTGGTGATGAAGGGATTTCGGGTGGTGCCGCCGTTGGCCCGTCGTTGCGTCATGAGCTGGCGCAGCTCACGTCGCGAGCGCTGGGCGTTGCGATGCTGCTGGCCGCCTTGGTCAATGCCGGCACGTTCGCCACATTCACATTCCTGGCCCCCATCGTGACCGATACTGCCGGCCTGCCAGAGCTGTGGGTCCCGGTGGTCCTGGTGCTGTTCGGGTCCGGGTCCTTCATCGGTGTCACCGTGGCCGGCCGGTACTCCGACCACCGGCCCGGCTTCGTCATCGCCGTGGGTGGCCCGCTGCTGCTGATCGGGTGGGTTGCGTTGGTGGTACTGGCAGCCCATCCTGTGGCGCTACTGATTCTGGTGTTCGTCCAAGGGATGTCGGCCTTTGCCGTCGGAAGCACCCTCATCGCGCGGGTGCTCTACGCGGCTTCGGGCGCGCCGACCATGGGCGGTTCGTACGCTACGGCCGCGCTCAACATCGGGGCCACCTGCGGTCCCGCGCTGGCCGCTGCGTCGCTCCCCGGGCCCGCAGGCAACCTCGGCCCGGTGTGGGTTGGCGTCGTGCTCACCGGGCTCGCACTGCCGGGGATGCTACTGATGGCAGCTAGACAACGGACACCGTGGCTCCGGTGAGCCGCTCACCGCACTGATCGCACTGCAGCGCCGGGGAGAATCCGTGTCCGCCGGTGTGGGTGAGGATCACCGCGGGGCCTTGGGCGGAGGGGAACGATCGTTGTGCCCACGCCAGCGCCGTCACCAGAACGGGCAGGAATGCCGCGCCTTTCTGGGTCAGCCGGTATTGCGGGTCTTCGTCGGCGGTGGCGAGAATCTTGTTGTCCCGGAACGTCTGCAAGCGGTCGGCGATCGACGCGGGTGGGGCGGTCAGCGCCCGTTGAAACTCGGAGAACCGGGTGGTGCCGGTGAAAGCGGCGACCAGGATCGCGAACGCCCAGCGGTTACCCAGCACGCTCATGGTCTGGGGGAACAATCCCGAAGGGGAGTCGAGCCGATCGTCGGAGGACCGGCGCCGCGTCGTCACCGTCGGCAGCGACCGCTGCCAGCCCCCGCTCGGCCCCCACCCGGCAGTCACGTCTCCGGACACCGTTGGGTCACCGCAACCCGCGCAGGTGAGGACCGGCGTGAAATCGGCGCCGCAGCGCAGGTGCCGCATCGCGGGCAGTGGCTCACGGTGCTCGGTCACCCAGTGGCGTTCCCACTCCCAGATGGATACCAGCACCGGCCACAGCGAGCTTCCGCGCACGGTGATCAGGTATTCGTCACGCGGGGGCCGCTCCTGATAGCGATGACGGGCCAGCAACCCCTCCTCGGTCAGGGAGCCCAGGCGGTTGGTCAGCACCGAGTTGGAGATCGGCAGCCGGGCCTTGAATTGTCCGTAGCGGGTAGCGCCCAGCATGGCCTGCTGCATGACGAGCAGCGTCCACTCGTCACCCACCAGCCCCAGCATCTGCGCGACGGCGTTGGGGCCGCCGGCCGACGCTGGGGTGCTAGTCACGCACCAGCCATCGGCGCAGCGCGTCGCCCGGCGCCCAGGTGGAGTGGGTTCCGCTGGAAACCCGTTCCGGCAGAGCCAGTTTGCATACCGGTCCGTCAGTTACTCGGGCTGCGTCGAATATCAGGCAGTAGGACGCGTCGTCGTTCATGTCGGTGGTGATGGTGACCAGGTAGCCATCGTCCTCGGCGGCGCTGCCCACACGAGGCGCCATCGCGGTCTCGCTGCCGTACACGCCGTCCCCGAATTCGTAGCGCTCCTCGGATCCGGTGTGCAGGTCGTGGCGGACCAATCCGTCGAACAGGAACCAGCCCGGCTTTCCCGTGGCGGCATAGGCGTAGCGGTAGTCGCGTCCGGTGTAACCGGGGTTGATCATGCCGAATTCGGTGATGCTGTCCGACAATTGCTCCTCACGGGTTTGGCCGGTGACGAGGTTGAACCGCCAGCGGTGCAGCCTGGTCTGCATCTTGTCCAGCGCCAGCGCCGGCACCGCGTTGCCCTGGAAGAATCCGTCGAGCACGATCTCGTCGCCGTCCTCGTAGGCGTTGGTGAAGTGCAGAACATAGGTGGTGTCGGCCTCGAACCACTTGACGTCGCCGGGTGCGCCGCGGCGGGGGAGTACCGCAAACCGGGACGGCAGGTCCCGGTGCAGCTTTGGCAGGTGCACGTTGGCCTTGAGGAACTCGGGATCCCAGAACAACGGAAAGTCGTTGAGAATCACATAGTTTTCGGTGAACGCCATATCGTGGGGCATCCGCGGCCCGGGCAGTTCGACGTCTACGTAGTGCGCCAGTCGGTTGTCGGAATCCACCACTCCGTAGTGCATGAAGGGTGCCTGCTTGGAGTAGTTGAAGAACAGCAGTTCGCCGGTGGCGTCGTCGGCCTTGGGGTGCGCTGAGACGCCCCACTCGGCGGGAAAGTCTCCGCCCCAGTTTTCCTTGCCGAGGGCGTCGCCGGTGAACGGGTCGACGCGGTACAGATCGCCGCACTGGTAGAAGCTGGTGAGCGCGACGCCGCGGTGCACTGTCACATCAGTGCTGGAGGCATCCTTCATCAGGGTGCGCGCACCCCAGCCGTAGTCGCGCTGGGCCAGTTCGATCGGCTCGGCGATACCCGGCCAGAGCGGCCCTCCTGCCTCGATCTCGGCCAACAGGCCATCGGTGCGGATGAACCTGTTGCGGTAGAACGCTTTTCCGTCGCGGAACCCGACGATGTGCAGCATGCCGTCACCATCGAACGGGTGGTAGGTCTGCAACGCCGGATGCAGTGGGTTCTCGGTATTGCGGAGGTAGACACCGTCGAGGTCGGTCGGGATTTCGCCGTCGATCACCCGCAGGTCGTCGGCATCCCATTCGGTGGTCTGTGGCCGCCACGCCCCGGTGCGGTAGGGATGGTCGTCGTCCTCGGGCAGGGTGGACAGGTACTTGGCCACGACTTCGGTGTTCATTGCTGGGCTCCTCCTACGACGAAGCTGACGGTGGTGGCGGTGCTGCCGCCGAAGTTCAAGGTGCCGAACGTCTTTGCGCCCTCGACCTGGTAGGGCCCCGCGGTGGCGCTGACCTGCTTGGCGGCGTCGAGCAGCATCCGCACCCCGGACGCACCGACCGGGTGCCCGCCGCCGATCAGGCCGCCGCTGGGGTTGATCGGCAGCCGCCCGCCGATCTCGATCTCACCGTTCTCGATGGCCTTCCAGGATTCGCCGGGGCCGGTCAACCCGATGTGATCGATGGCCAGGTACTCGCTGGGGGTGAAGCAGTCGTGGACCTCGAACCCGTCCAGATCGTCGAGCGTCACCCCGGCACGGCCGAAGGCGTCCAGCACGGCGTGGCGCACGTGCGGCAGCAGGTACGGATCTGCGGCGCTGCGGTCGAGTTTCTGTCGTAGACCCAGACCGACGGTGCGGTGGCCCCAGCCGTCGATGCGGGCGATCGGTCGGGTGTGTGGATGTGCACGCAGGTAGGCGTCGCTGACCAGCACCAGGCCTGCCCCGCCGTCGGTCATCTGACTGCAGTCGAGCCGGCGTAGTCGTCCCTCCACGACCGGATTGCTGGCGTCGTCGTCTCCGATCGGATCGGGCACCGTCCAGTCCCGGGTCTGGGCGTGGGGGTTGGCCTTGGCGTTGCGGAAGTTCAGCGCGGCGATGGCGCGCAGATGTTCGGCATTCAGGCCGTAGCGCTGGTCGTAGGCGTCGGCCACGTCGGAGAACATCGATGGCCAGACGAACTTGGCGTTGTCGGCTTCGTGACCCGTCCACGCGGCTGCGCCGAGGTGCGCGGCGGCGGTGTCGCCGGGCACCGTCTTCTCCAGTTCCACCCCGATGACCATGGCGCTGTCGTAGGCACCCGAGCGGAGGTCGGCGATAGCCGCCAGGGTCGCGACGCTGCCCGACGCGCACGCGGCCTCATGGCGAGATGCCGGCGTTTCCCACAGGTCGGGATGCACGGTGGCCGGCATGGCGCCGAGATGGGCCTGACCGGCGAACAGGTCGCCGAAGGCGTTTGCGACGTGGACGACGCCGACGCCGGTGGCGTCGACCCTGGCGCTGTTCAGCGTGTGGTCGACGACCTCGCGCGTGAGTCCCGCGAAGTCGACCTGCTCGCGGCTCAGGTTGCGGGCGAAATCGCTCTGATAGCCGCCGAGAATCCAGACGTCCTGCATGCCGGAGAGGTTACTACAACTAAGAGAGTGACTGGAGCGGTTCAACGAGAAAACGCCGTGGCGGGTATCCGAGTTTGGATTCCCGCCACGGCGTCAACCGTGGTTAAGCCGACTTAGTCGTCGCCGTGTCCGTGGCCGTGTCCGTGGCCACGCCCGCGCCAGTTGTCGCCGTACCAGGGGCGGGCCCATCCGGGACCCTCCGCGCAGGCGCTGACGTAACCGTACGGTCCGGTCGCGCAGATCTGAGGACCTGCCGAAGCCGGAGCGGCACCTGCCACTGCGACACCGACCGGCACTGCCAACGCACCCAGCCCGACAGCAGCGGCCTTCATCAGTTTCGAACGGATCATTTGCACCTCCGGGTTGTTTGCTGAGTTCAAGCTCAAGACCCCCGTCTGTAGATAACATTAGTGCATCTCACGATGTTCCTGGGAGCCGCCTGGGATGCCACGGTGCAGCCAATTTGCTCTCATCGAAGCCTTCCCGGTCAGGGCGTTGAATTCATTTGCCAACGGAAATAGGGTTCCGTGGCGTCGCCCTGGAGTGTTGCCAGCTGGCCCGTGTGACACGCGTGTCGCGTGGTGCGAACGGCGATGTCGACGAGTTTTGCCGACGTTGGCGGTCTGTATCCAAGGACCGAACGACAGGAAGGGCAGGTATGGGAGCGCTGGACGGCAGGACGGCTTTGATCACAGGGGGAGCGCGTGGGCAGGGGCGTGCACACGCCCTCACGCTTGCGCGTGAAGGCGCCGACATCGTGGTGTGCGACATCGCTGCGCCGGTCGAATCGGTCGAGTACCCGCTGCCCACGCCGGCCGACCTGGAACAGACCGTCGAGGAGGTGTCCGCGCTGGGTCGGCGCTGCCTGGCCGTGACCGCCGATGTCCGGGATCTGGTGGCCATGCAGTCGGTGGCGGACGCGGCGGTCGCGCAGTTCGGCGGTTTCGACGTGGTGCTCGCCAATGCCGGGATCGCCAGCAGCGAGCCGATCGCGACGATGTCCGAGCAGCGGTGGCAGACCATGATCGACATCAACCTGACCGGGGTGTTCAACACATTCCGGGCGGTGCTGCCGCATCTGATCGAACGGCGGGCGGGGCGCATCGTCGCGACCTCGTCGATCGTCGCGGGCACCGGCGCAACCAACTCGGGTCATTACGCAGCGGCCAAGGCCGGGGTGGTGGCGCTGGTGAAATCGGTGGCATTCGAGGTGGCCGAATACGGCATCACGGTCAACGCGGTGCTGCCGTCCGGGGTGAACACCCCGATGATCCACAACCCGCACACCTACAAGGTGATCCGGCCCGACCTGGAGAACCCGGGCCGCGATGACGTCGAGGAGATGTTCGCTCAGGGGCGCCCCCGGCCTGGCCTGCTCGAGCCGCAGGATGTCGCAGATGCAGTGCTGTACCTGGTGTCGGATCGCGGGCGGCTACAGACCGGCGAGTCGATGATCCTGTCGAACGGATTGAATTAGCCCGCGGGGCAACGTGATGTGGTGCCGGCGGGCTGCTCCGTGTGAGAGCTCCTGGGCGAAACTGCACGGGCAAGTAACTTGCAGCCGAGCATCGCTTGAGGGTGGAGAGCGAGTACCCTATGGGGGTATTCTTTCGGCATGTTCACCAGGATGCGCATCGGTGCGCTGGCGGTCGTTGTCGCCGTGTCCCTGGCATCGTGTGGCTCAACGGCCGAGGCGCCGTCGGCCGCGCCTGCCGGATCGGGGACGGTGGGCGTTACCCTCCACCGGCTGGTAAGCCCTGACGAATTCGCCACTGCCATAGCCGAATCCGGCCGGGTGACGATCAACGTCCATGTGCCCTTCGAAGGGCGCATTGCCGGCACGGACCTGTCGATCCCGTTCGATCGGATTGTTGAGCAGGCTGACCGACTGCCCGCCGACCGCGGTGTGCCGATCGCGATCTACTGCCGAACCGGCCCCATGAGCGCGACAGCCGCCGAGACGCTGAGATCGCTCGGGTACACCGACGTTGTCGAACTCCAGGGCGGAATGAAGGCCTGGCAGGCCAGCGGACGACCGCTGGTGGCAAGTTGAGGGGTATGACGAACTGAGGCGCTACTCGACACCATCGCGCTCGCCGACAAGCAGCAGTTGAGATTGCCCAAGGATCTGCTGCGTGACGTGCGGGCAGAATGCGAGCACCGGCTGTATTTTCGGCCTGAATCGAAAATGCGCGCCCTCGTCGACGAAACCCTCAGGCGCGTCGAGCGACGCGCCGACGGCTGAGTCGATCTACGCGAGTGTCAAGGATCAGTCGACACCGATGTAAAGCATCAACCGAAACACTGTCAGTCATCAATCGAAGCCAAAACGTCAAGCATCACCCGAGATAATACAAACAAAGAGTGCCCCCGGCAGGATTCGAACCTGCGACACCGGCTTTAGGAGAGCCGTGCTCTATCCCCTGAGCTACGGGGGCGGGGACCCGTCGAAATAGACCGATGGACGATTCATAATAGTCGGCCCATCGTCAGTCGGTGGCATGGGGCTGGCGTGAGGTGAAACTCGCGCCGTTGCCGTGCTCCAACAGGCCACCGACGGCTCGGGGCGGTGGAATTCGGCGACGGTGACATTTCGTTTCGGGTATCGAGATGGCGACGGCGCACGCAGCCAGCTGTTGAATGGGTCGCTCCAAGCGATCTGTGCCGGCGGTCCGAGATTAGTGAACTTGATCGGTACCGGTGCTTTTGGCGCCAGTCGTGCACGGCGGGCTTCACGAGCTCGATTTGTCAACGAAGCCTCTGTCCTGGGTGGTTGTGGACGACCCCAAGGCGCCGGCAACCCCGCCGGCGCGGATGATTACCACACCCGCGGGCTAGGTAACATGGCCACGTGACGCTGGCCGACCTCTTGCGCTGTCCCTCGGTCATGGCCCCTCGGTGGTCATCGTTGGAGTGTGCAGTCGGTGATCGGTTACGACTTGGCCCTATCGGGGCGATCATTGCGGTCGAGGCTGCCCGGTAGGGAGGAACGCCGGGAGGCTAAATGGGAACCACGCACGGATACTCGGCGCAGAAGGAAAACCACGCTAAGCGGCTGCGCCGTATTGAAGGCCAGATTCGCGGCATCGCCAAGATGATCGATGACGACAAGTACTGCATCGATATCCTGACCCAGATCAGTGCGGCAAACCGGGCGATGCGCGCGGTCGCACTGAGCCTCCTCGATGACCACCTGGACAACTGTGTGACCCGGGCGGCCTCTCGAGGCGGCGACGAGGCCAACGAGAAGCTGGCCGAGGCTTCCGCTGCCATTGCACGCCTCGTACGTTCCTGAACGCTGCGGCACGATAGGGCTGGTCTCACTTCTCAACCCGTGTGAGGACTGCCGGGACGGCGCCACTCTGGCTCGGTGCATTGCGCACCGGGCCAAGCCATCGCCTCACCAGACCCAGACCGACATGTCGTCAGGGGGATAGTTCATGCAGACCGAGGTGGATGCAGCGGCGACGCCCTTGTTGTTGAAGAAGATCTTGGCCCAGTTGGGCCAGTTCCAGGCCAGCTGTTCGTAGAAGGCGTTGGTGGCGGTGGCCTCGGAGTACTGACGCCGGCCGGCGTAGTCCATGGCAAAGAACCAATGGATGCGGTCCTGGACGGCGCGATGGACCTCGGAGGACTTGTTGTTGTAATCGATCATGTAGCGCTCGTAGTAGACCGGGTTGGTGTCACGGGTGGCGGCCAGGATTTGCTCGGCCGTGCACAGGGTGTGCAGGATTCTGCGCGGGATCGGGTAGTCCTCCGTCGAGTCGGCGGATGCGGTCGCTGGGGCGAGGATCAGGGTCGCGCCGAGCAGTGCGGCCAAGCTCAGCCTTTTGTGTTTCATTAGTGTTCCCCTACTGTTGGGTGAGCAGGACGCGCTTGTCCGGGCAGTAGTAATTCATTGCCGCACTGAGGAATTGGTAGGCTTGCTCAGTGCTGGAATCGCGCTGTAGTTGGTCGGCGACGAACTTGGCCGAGTCCCTGGCAGTGGCATCGACGCCGCGGTCGAGGCGTTTGCAGGCGATCTTGCCAATCCAGGCGTTGGAGTCCCTCTGCCCGTAGATCCCGTGGCCGTGCAACTCCCTGGCGAAGTCGCTGTCGGGATCGGCCTGCGCAGGTGCCGCGGAGGCAAACACAGCCATACCGGCGAGCAACAGGGCCCATGTCTTCTTCAGCATCATCAACTCGTTTCTTGCGGAGGAGTTTCCGGCCGCCATCGGCTCGGACTTCGGCCACGACACCGCGGTGTGCTTTTGTCGAATGCTCAGGTGTGCAGGGTGTCGGTCTCCGGGTTGCTCGACCGCTGGCGCGCCGAAACGACTGCCTCGGACGGCACGACCATGGTTGGTCGTCTTGCGTGATGGAGGACGTTTACTGAGGTGCTACCGAGCACGGCTGACCACAGCCCGCCGCGTCCGCGGGAGCCGAGAACGATTAGAGCTGCGTCGATTTCGTCGGCAGCCTGCACGATCGCCTCCGATGCGGTGGACATCCGGGACAGCACTCGTGGCTCGGCGTCCAAACCGGCGGCGCGCGCATACTCCGCGCCTTCGAACGCGATTCGTTCGGAGGCGTCGAGGCTGGCTTTTTCAACGCCCCGAAGGTCCTCGAGGACGCGATGTCCCTCAAGGTGAGCAGCGAGGCCTTCCAACGGCTGGCGGGCATAGAGGACAATCGCTTGGGCGCCCGGGAGCAGCCTGGCAGTTTCTGTAATCGCCGTGCGCGCGTCAGGAGAGCCGTCGTAGGCGATGAGAAGACACGCTGTGGTCATGGTGATCCTGTCTTTAGAGGTGTGGGGTTCGGATTGGTCGCACCTTCAGGCGTGGTCTGCAGCCGATTTGCCTTCGGTAACGGGACTTTCGAGCCGCGGTGTGCGGAGTGTCAGCGCAGCGATCACTGCGCCCGCCAAGGCAATCAGACTGGCTCCCAGGAATGCGGACGAGAAGCCGTCAGTGAGCGCGGACGGGTCGCCGAGCTGGTCGGCACCGTACGAAGCGGCAACGGCAGTCATGGCCGCTAGGCCGAGTGCGGAACCGATCTGGTAGCTGGTGTTGACGATCCCAGACGCGAGGCCCCCCTCTTCGGGCCGGGCGGACGAGATGGCGGTTCCGAGCGAGGGGATGAAGGCGAGCGACATACCAAGGGCCGCCACGAGCGATGCGGGCAGCACGTCGGCCCAGTAGTTGCCATCCGGCCGGATGAGGGACAACCAACCCATGCCGATGGCGAGAATCACCAGTCCGGCCACGATCATTGCCTTGGGCCCGAAGCGGTTGATCGCTCGCGGTGCGAGGGCGATCATTCCGATCATGATGAGGAGGGTCATCGGCAGCAGGGCGGCACCGGACGGGAAAGCGCTGTAGCCGAGAACCTGCTGCAGGTACAGGTTCAGGAAGAACCACATCGGGATCCATGCACCGCCAAGCAGCAGCTGTGCGATATTGGCCGCACCCAGGTTCGGCGTACGGAAGATGGTCAGGCGCATCAATGGTTCACGACGGGATGCCTGCATTCCGACGAAGATTCCGAGAAAGACGACGGCGAGCGCGAGCACGCCCCACGTCTCAACTGAGTCCCATCCGATTTCCGGAGCCCGGACGATGGCGTACACCGCCGCGCCAAGACCTCCGGTGACCGTGAGTGCGCCCGATACGTCGACGGTGCCCCTCGCGCCGGTGCCGCCAGCCGGCATCAGCATCGGCACGGCGACCAGCGCGAGTACAGCGACTGGAATGTTGAGATAGAAGACCCATGGCCACGACATGTACTCGGTGATCACGCCGCCGAGAAACACGCCCGCCGTGCCACCGGCCGGGGCCGCAGCGCCGTAAAGCGCGAGGGCCTTGGTCAGCTCCCGCGGGTCTGAACCGAAGAACATCATCAACAGAGTCAGGGCTGACGGCGCGATGAGAGCTGCGCCGGCCCCCTGCACGGCACGACCGGCGAGTTCGACGCCTACGTTGCCAGCGAGGCCGGCCACTGCAGATCCGACCAGAAGGATGACCCACCCCGCGCTGAACATCCGGCGAGCCCCGAAGAGGTCAGACAGTCGGCCGCCTAGTAAGAGCAGACCACCGAGTGCGACCACGTAGGCGTTGAACACCCAGGACAGATTCTCTTGCGAGAAGCCGAGGTCCTCCTGGATGCGGGGCAATGCGACACCAATGATCGAGGTGTCCATGATGACGATGAACTGAGCTGTGGCGATCAATGCGAGCGCCCACCAACGTCGGGAGTGGGGCGGTGATTCGACTGACATTCCGTTACCTCGTACTGGTAATGGGTATACGGCCATCGCTGGCCAGATACCGGGAGTTCGAAAAGGTTTGTGTTGGCGTCGATCACAACTCGTAGCAGGACACCGTAAAATACCCTACCAGGGTATGGTACCCAGGCAATAGCTGCTACCGGTGGACCCTGTTGCAAGTCATGCGAATGAAGTTGGGCCGCGCCACATACCGCGGGTAGGCCCAAAGACCTTGGTGCACTGATGTTCAGCTGGCCAGCGGCGTGCCGCATTCGAGCGCGACGGGGCTGACCGCAGTGGTCGGCAAGATGGTGGCTAGGCCGGACTGCCGGCCGAGAATCCGAGGGTAAGACCGTGACGGGCGCCAGTTTCAGTAGGGACACCATTTGTGTTCCCCGGCAAGCCGGGACGACGCACGACGTGCTCGGACTATCGTGTGTTGTTTTCGTTGTGCGGCTTTGCTTTTGGCTTAGGACTGCTTGGGCGACGCAGTATGGCGGATTGCTGAGGCAGCTGCGTGGGTAGCCGGTGAGCCAGCGGGTGTCTGTGTGGTGCGCGGCTTGTCGAAAGTGAGGAGAACAACGCCGGTGCTGATGATTAGCAGTCCCAGCAACAGGGCTGGGGTTAGGGGTTCGCCGAGCCAACTCACCCCGAGTCCGGCGCCGGCCACCGGAACCAGGAGAGTAACGGTGGAAGCGGCGACGGGACCGGCGTGGCGGATGATCCAAAAGTAGAGCAGGTAGCCGCCTGCAGTGGCACCCAGTCCGAGCACCGCGACCGCCGTGATCGCCGCTGCTGTCACTGGTCCTGTCGGCGCCGCCGCCCAGGTGGCGCCCACGGTCACCGGAATCAACAAAAGGGTGGCGGCTACTTGCTGGCCCAGTGCCAGGGTCATCGGTGCGGTGTCAGGGAAGGCTCGGCGGGCATAGGTGCCGCCCAGGGCATAGGACAGTGCTGCGGCCAGGGATGCCGCCGCAGCCAGGGTGGTGCCGGTGCCTGACGGCAACGGCGCTCCGCTGAGCAGGATGACAACGCCAAAGACCCCCGCGGCGACACCGAGTGTCCGGCTCCAGGTAACCCGCTGACCGAGCCAGGCCGCTGCGACCAGGATGGTGAACATCGGGGTGGTGGCGTTCAGGATCGCTGCCATCGAGGCATTGAGCCCGACGATGGCGGTGGCCACCAGCGTCAGCGGGATCGCGACGTTGAGGGCGGCCAGCAGCGCAAATGCTCCGAATCGTTGGGGCACCCCGCGCCAGAGGCCGCGGCGGACGGCGGCGAGCAGGGCGAGCACGACCGCAGCCACCGCCAACCGGATGTGGGTCGTTCCAACAGGACCGAAAGCTGGTGCCGCGACCTTGATCAGCGGGAAGGCGCTGCCCCATAAGGCGCCAAGCACAAGCAGGGCGCCGAGGATCAGTGCCCAATGGGGCTTGCCGGCGGTGCCGGAGGTGGCACCGATGGCGCGACCGCCATGGCCTCCCGGCGAGGTGCTTGGGTGTGTTGTCGACATGTCAGCGTCCTAAGCCATTGGTGGTGCCGTGATGAAGTCGGCTGTTCGCGACGGCAGGGGCGCGGTCGGCGCGGGTGCGCCGCTGTAGGAGAAGCCGACTGCAGTGCGCTGGACCACTGTCTGGCGCTCAATGCGCCGTATCCGCCGCACATAGTCCTCCTTGCGGTGGATGTGGTCGTGCGAGATGTGGTGTTCGCGGGCTTGCATCTGCTGCCTCTCGATCATGGGCAGGGCCGTAGCCGTACCGCGACACCGTAAGCCTCCTATAGCATTACGGTACATACCGTACCAGGGTATGGTAATCGGAGACTGGCAGTGGCTTCGCCGCTCTTCGAAAGGACCTCGCATGGGCACTATTCGTTCTTTTCTCATCGCCGTCGGGCGATCCACCACCACCCGGCGCGTCCTGCGTTGCGTAGCGACTTGCGCCGTCAACATCGTGGCGGCCGAGCGTCCGACGCAGGGTCATTGCTCGTCCGACAACTGCCGCTGATCCGGGCCGGTGCGGTCGACGCGCCTGCACGACGTTGACTACGAGGAGGATCGGCAGATGTTTCCCGGTCGGCCCAGACGCCTGACGAACATCGAGAAGTTAGCCGCCATCGCCAGGCCTCGACATGAAACCAGTCAAGATGCTTGTCGCCCAACCTTTTGATGGCATCGCGGTGTCCAGTGGGCATCAACGCGGTCAGGCTTCCCTCGCCACGTTGGATTGTGAAACCGTGCTGTCAAAGTGAGCGAAGGCACCCTGGGCTGAGAGGGCGGTCGATGGCGCCGCAACCGATGGAGGGTGGCCGGGACGGACAAGTCGGCCGCCACGTTACCTCTCGTATGCCACGATCGGTTGGCGGCAAACATCTCCACATGATACCCATACCGGGTATATGGCATCCTTCCTGCGATCGGAGAACAAGTCGGCTCCGGTTGTCAATCCACGCGTAAGGACCTGCCCCCGGCGCCTGAGGGTCCGGGAGCGGACTTCGGGTGACGAAGACTGTGGAAGAAGGTTGCCGCGTCATCGGCGGATTTGTGGCTGGATTGAACACTGTATCCGCCTTGCGGCGGGTCTTGTGCTCGATAACTATTTGTCTTGCAGCACAACGGTGTTCGGTGACAAGCCGGAAACTTACCTGCCTCCCGCTGGTGCGATGATTCTTGACCCTGGCGACGCGAATGGAGAGCCGCGCGCAGCCTTCTTCGGCTGGCATCGCCATCAACGTGGCCAAATGCCGTCGCAGTAATGGGTTGCGGGCAGATATGCATCTCACGGTGCGCGATTTCGAGGCTCACCCATATACTCCCTAGGGGTATGGGGTGTACGCTCCCGGCAGGCGGTGAAACACCATGGCGCCGGAGAACGGCGCGCCAAATACTGCTGTTGTTCACGTCGGTATGGCCGACGCATTGAAGGGACGAGAGATGTTTAGGGTCGTGCAGCGAATATGGATACCAGTGGTGGTGGTGATGGTGGTCGCGATCGCAGTGTTCGCGGTATCGCGGTTGCAGGGGGTGGCCGGTTCGCCTGATCAGGTTCCGGGCGCCATCAGGGATGGATCTGAGCCCGTGATTCCCAAAGACGTGACGTATGAAGTGTTCGGTCCGGCGGGAACGACGGGCCAGGCTAACTTCCTCGACGAGCATGCTCAGCCACAGCGCGCAGATTTCGCGACACTGCCGTGGTCGCACACCATCTCAACGAAACTGATGTCGGTTTTCGCGAATGTGGTCGCGCAGGGGGACAGCGGCACGCTTGGCTGCCGGATCACCGTCAACGGCGTGGTCCGCGACGAGCAGTCGGTGACCGCCCATAACGGCCAGGTGTTCTGCTTGGTGAAGTCCGCATGAGAACCGTCATGGCCGCTGCCAAGCCGTCCCGCGTCGCGTCGGCCATCCGCCGGGTGCCCGGACTGATGATCGTGGCGTGGCTGGTGGCGATGGTGGCGGTGAGCGTCGTTGTGCCGTCGCTCGAAAAGGTGGGGCAGGCGAACTTGGTCTCGCTGGCGTCCCAGGATGCGCCGTCCTACAAGGCGCTCAAGAAGCTGGGCGAAGAGTTCGATCAGTTCGGTTACGACAGCATGGTCATGGTGTTGCTGGAAAGCGATACCGAGCTCGGCGACGAGGCGCGCGACTATTATCGCGGCCTGGTCGCTCAGTTCAAGGATGACCGTGAGCACGTCGACCACGTTCAGGACTTCTGGGGCGACCGCGTCACCGCGGGCGGGTCGCAGAGCATGGACGGCAAGGCAGCCTATGTGCTACTGAATATGGTTGGCGACCAGGGGACTACGCCGGCCAAGAAAGCTGTCGAGTCGGTACGCGATATCATCGATCGAAGCAATCCGCCGTCCGGGCTGAAGGTCTACGTCACCGGTCCGGCCGCGCTCACGATGGACTTGAATTCCGCCGCTGACGATAGCCAGCTGATGATGACGTTGATCACCTTCGCGATCATCGCTCTCATCCTGTTGATCATCTATCGCTCCTTCGCGACGATGTTGCTCGTCACGATCACGGTCTTCGTCGAGCTCAGTGCCGCGCGCGGAGTGGTTGCCATCCTCGGGCATTACCAGGTCATGGAACTGTCGAACCTCGCGGTGAACCTGCTGACGATGCTGGGGATCGCGGCAGCTACCGACTACGCAATCTTCTTTCTCGGCCGATACCACGAGGCGCGAGCGGCCGGCCAGGATCGTATTGCGGCGTATTACACGACATATCACAGCGTTTCGCACGTCGTCCTCGGGTCGGGTTTGGCGATTGCGGGTGCGACGCTCTGCCTGACGTTCACCCGGCTGCCTTACTTCGCAGCGGTGGGTATTCCCAACGCCGTGGCCATGCTTGTCATCGTCGCCGCGGCACTCACGCTCACTCCGGCGGTGCTGCTGGTGGGCACCCGCTTCGGGTTGCTCGAATCGAAGCGCAAGATCAAGACTCGGGGATGGCGCCGGATCGGCACCGCCCTCGTGCGCTGGCCGGGACCGATTCTGGTCGTGACGATGATTGTCTCGCTGATCGGTCTAGGGGTGCTGCCGTCGTACACGGTCAACTACAACGACCGGTATTACGTCCCAGACAGGATGCCTTCCATTCAGGGCTATCAGGCGTCGGATAGGCATTTCTCGAAGGCCAAGATGGACCCGGACATCCTGCTGATCGTGGCCGATCAGGATCTGCGCACCCCCGCCAACATGCTGATCCTGGACAGGATCGCGAGAAACATCCTCCGCGTCGAGGGAATCAACAAGGTGCAGAGCATCACTCGGCCCTTGGGGGCGCCGATCGACCACAGTTCGATCCCGTTCCAGGTGAGTATGCAGTCGGTGTCGATGACCGAGAACCTGCAGTTTATGAAGGACCGCATGAGCGACATGCTCGGGATGACCGACGAACTCGGTTCGATGATCCGCATCATGGAACGCATGCACGGCCTCATGCAGCAACAGGCCGGCATCACCCACGACATGGTCGGCGATGCGAAGGACTTGCAGGCGACATCCGACGAAATGCGCGACCACATGGCCAATTTCGACGATTTCTGGCGCCCGATGCGGAATTACCTGTACTGGGAACCGCATTGCGCCAACATCCCGATCTGTTTCTCGACGCGGTCGTTGTTCGACGGACTCGACGGGATCGACAAGCTCAGCGAGAACATGGATTCGATGCTGGTCAATCTGGAGAGAATGGACGAGCTGATGCCGCAGCTGGTTGCCCAGTTGCCGCCGATGATCGCAATCTCCAAGAGCATCCAGTCCACCATGCTGACCATGCACAGCAGCTTCAGCGGGCTGATCGAGCAGATCAGTCGTATGACCGACACGGCGACCGTGATGGGTCAGGCCTTCGACGCCGCGAAGAACGACGACTACTTCTACCTGCCGCCGGAGGCCTTCGACAACGCGGACTTCCAGAAGGGCCTCAAGCTGCTGGTGTCACCGGACGGCAGGTCCGCGCAGATGATCATCACGCATGAGGGTGATCCGGCGGGACCTGAGGCGCTCGCCACGACGCCTGCGGAGCTGACTGCGGCGAAGGAAGCCATCAAGAGCACGCCGCTGGAGGGATCCGAACTCTATCTCGGCGGTACCGCCGCGACCTATCACGACATCGAGGAGTTCACGAAATACGACCTGATGATCGTCGTGATCGCGGCGCTCAGTCTCATCTTGATCATCATGCTGGTCATGACGAGAAGCATCGTCGCGGCCACGGTGATCGTCGGAACGATCGCGATCTCGCTGGGTTCGTCGTTCGGGCTCTCGGTGCTCTTGTGGCAGCACATTCTCGGCCAGCAGCTGCACTGGTTCGTGCTGCCGATCACGGTCATCATCTTGTTGGCGGTGGGATCGGACTACAACCTGCTGCTGGTGTCCCGGTTCAAGGAGGAGCTGCACGCCGGCCTGAACACGTCGATCATCCGCGGGGTCGCCGGTTCCGGGAGCGTGGCCACGCAGGCGGGTCTGGTGTTCGCGA
Organism: Mycolicibacterium lutetiense; assembly: GCF_017876775.1. Taxonomy (NCBI): domain Bacteria; kingdom Bacillati; phylum Actinomycetota; class Actinomycetes; order Mycobacteriales; family Mycobacteriaceae; genus Mycobacterium; species Mycolicibacterium lutetiense. The sequence goes on from NZ_JAGIOP010000001.1 coordinate 174,341, forward strand.
TCACCATGGGCTCGATGGTCACCAACGACCTGATCGCCATCGGTCAGGTGGGATCCGCGATCTGTCTGGGCCTGTTGTTCGACACCTTCGTGATCCGCGCGTTCATGACCCCAACCGTTGCAGCGCTTTTGGGTCGCTGGTTCTGGTGGCCGATAAAGGTGCTTCCCACCTCGGCGATCAATCGGAGGGCTACGAAACCTAACGATTCCGCCGGCGAGGACACCACCGAGATCCCGGTTCCGGCTCGCTGAGTTCGTTCCGGTCCGGCCAGGGTACCTGCGGGCCCTGGCCGGTCAGCCAGCGGTTCGGATTGCTGATACGAGCGGAATTGATCTGGGGCACTGGTGATTACAGAGTGGTTTGCGCCAAACCACCTTGGACGCCCCGGCCGTGAAACTCACGGCCGGGGCGCGGCCATCGACTGTTGCACCAGGGACGGGTTACAAACGGCCATCCGCTTGAAACGCGATGCTCACCATCGCTTCTGTGACGGTGATCCGCGAGGGCCGATAACCGAACGTCATCTCGCACGGTAGGTCCATTGCCTCAGTCGTGCGCACTTGACGAAATACCTTACGGGGGTATGGTGGTGCTAGACCATATACCCCTGGGGGGTATAACGAAATACGTAAACGCGAAGGGAACTCTATGACTACCACCACGTACCAGGTGACCGGGATGACTTGTGGCCATTGCGAGGGAGCGGTCACCCGGGAAGTCAGCCAGGTGGCCGGGGTTGAGCGGATCGACATTTCCGCAACCACCGGCAGGCTCTCGGTGACCAGCGCGGGCGAACTTGACGACGCCGCGGTCTTGGCTGCCGTCGAGGAAGCCGGATACAGCGGAGTGCGCGCCTGACATGCGCGCACCGCTAAGACTCGGGTTGTACGTCGTAGCTCTGGTTGCGATATTCGTCGCCGGCTTCGTCGGGGCCCGAGCACTCATCCCCGCAGACGCATCCGCGTCGTGGAAAAGACAAACGGAGGCAACACAAATGGATCACGGAGCACACAACCACGCCGGCACCTCAGGATCGCACTCGTCGGCTGAGATGCCGGGCCTGTCGATCGAACGTAGCGGGTATCAGATCCGCGACGTGGCAGCACCCGACGTAGTCGGAGAGGACGGCACGCTGTCGTTCCGATTGACCGGCCCCGGCGGCGTTGCGCTCACCGAGTACGACACCGCCCACGACAAAGACCTCCACCTGATCGTCGTCCGTAACGACGGCGCCGAATTCCGGCACGTGCACCCCCACAACGACGGTGACGGCCGATGGTCGATGCCGTGGCGGTGGAATGCGGCAGGCTCCTACCGAATCTTCGCCGACGTCGTTCCCACCGATCTTGGCAGCAACGTGACGCTGACCTCGACCACGTCGGTCGCCGGCGACTTCGTGCCGAGGCCGCTGCCGCCGGACTCCACCGTCGCCACCGTCGGCGATCTCACCGTCACCCTCGACGGATCGCTCGGCGTCGGCACAAGCTCGACCCTGACGTTCACCGTGACCCGCGCGGGGCAGCCGGTGGATACGCTCGAACCATATCTTGCCGCCTACGGGCACCTGGTGGCGCTGCGCGTCGGTGACCTCGGGTACCTGCACGTGCACCCGATGGGGGAGCCCGGTGACGGAGTCACCCAGCCCGGTCCCGACATCGAGTTCATGGCATCCGCGCCCACCGACGGCACGTACCTGCTGTACCTGGACTTCAAGGTCGATGGACAGGTCCGCACCGCAGAGTTCACGGTCACCGCGGCACCGGCCGCGGCTCCCGGCAATGCCACCGCCGGCTCGCCCGAGCACGGACACGCCGGCGCCGGTCACTGACCGGCAGCACGAGGAAGGACTGATCACATGACGACATCGCCCGCTCGGCCGCAGACGTCGGATGCAGAGAGCATCGAGCTCGACATCAGCGGCATGACCTGTGCGTCATGCGCCATGCGGATCGAGAAGAAGCTCAACAAGCTCGACGGCGTCTCGGCGACGGTGAACTACGCCACCGAGAAGGCCCGCGTCAGTACCCCGCCCGGATTCGACACCGCGGTCCTGATCGCCGAGGTCGAGAAGACCGGTTACGGCGCCGCCGTGCCGTCCGCTAAGAACTCAGTGTCGAATGCCGACGAACAGCGCGAGGATCCGGAGCTGACGACCCTGCGCAACCGTCTCATCGGCTCGATCGTGCTGTCGGTGCCGGTGATCGTCCTTGCGATGGCTCCGGCGCTGCAGTTCACCTACTGGCAGTGGGCGTCGCTGGCGCTCGCCGCGCCGGTGATCGTCTGGGCCGCATGGCCGTTCCACAAGGCCGCGTTCGCCAACCTCCGGCACGGCGCCGCGACGATGGACACCCTCATCTCGGTGGGCACCTCCGCGGCGTTCCTGTGGTCGCTTTATGCGCTGTTCTTCGGCACTGCCGGGGTACCCGGGATGACGCACGCGTTCGAGTTAACAATCGCCCCCGGGGACGGATCCGCCAACATCTACCTGGAGGTCGCCGCCGGCGTCACCACGTTCGTCCTGGCCGGACGCTACTTCGAGAAGCGATCGAAGCGCCAAGCCGGCGCGGCCATGCGGGCACTTCTGGAGTTGGGCGCCAAAGACGTTGCGGTACTGCGCAATGGCGTAGAGACCCGAATCCCAACCGAGGACCTGGCAGTCGGCGACGAGTTCATAGTGCGGCCAGGCGAGAAGATCGCCACCGACGGCGTCATCGTCGACGGCACCTCCGCGGTCGACGCGTCAATGCTGACCGGTGAATCGGTGCCGGTCGAAGTCACCGAAGGCGACACCGTGGTCGGCGCAACCGTGAACGCCGGCGGACGCCTGCTAGTGCGCGCCACCCGGGTCGGATCGGACACGCAGCTCGCGCAGATGGCCAAGCTGGTCGAGGACGCTCAATCCGGCAAGGCCGAGGTCCAGCGCTTGGCGGACAAGATCTCCGGCGTCTTCGTACCGATCGTGATCGGTATCGCTGTCGCCACCCTTGCGGTGTGGCTCGGCGGTGGGTTCGGAATCTCGGCCGCTTTCACCGCTGCCGTCGCAGTGTTGATCATCGCGTGCCCCTGCGCACTCGGCTTGGCGACCCCGACCGCGCTCTTGGTCGGGACTGGCCGCGGCGCCCAGCTGGGCGTTCTGATCAAGGGCCCCGAGGTGCTGGAGTCGACGCGCAAGATCGACACCATCGTGCTCGACAAGACCGGAACGGTCACCACCGGCAAGATGACCCTGCTCGGTGTCACGACGACCGCTGACACCACCGACGACGAGGTGTTGCGGCTTGCCGGCGCCGTCGAGGACGCATCCGAACACCCGATCGCCCAGGCGATTGCCAAAGGCGCAGCACAGCGGGTTGGTACTCTGCCCACCCCGGAGTCCTTCAAGAACATCGAAGGCAGGGGCGTGCAGGGGATCGTCGACGGACACCTCTTGGTCGTGGGTCGAGCGTCGTTGCTCGAGGACTGGTCAATCACAATGAACGCAGACCTGACCGCCGCCAAGGAGGCTGCCGAGAAGGCCGGGCAGACCGCGGTTGTGGTCGCCTGGGACGGAGCCGCCCGCGGCGTGCTGGTGGTCGCCGACGCAGTCAAGGACACCAGCGCCGAAGCCATCCGCCAATTCAAGGCGCTGGGATTGACCCCAGTCCTGTTGACCGGCGACAACCGGACCGTCGCCGAGCAGGTCGCCGAGCGGGTCGGGATCGAGCAGGTCATCGCCGAGGTCCTGCCACGGGAAAAGGTCGACGTCGTGACCCGCCTGCAAGCCGAGGGCAAGGTCGTCGCAATGGTCGGCGACGGTGTCAACGACGCAGCCGCACTCGCGCAAGCAGATCTCGGCCTGGCGATGGGCACCGGAACCGACGCTGCAATCGAAGCCGCGGACCTGACCCTGGTGCGGGGTGACCTTCGATCGGCGGCCGACGCAATACGGTTGGCACGCAAGACATTGTCGACAATCAAGGTCAACCTGTTCTGGGCGTTCGCCTACAACGTCGCCGCGATCCCACTGGCCGCGCTGGGGCTACTCAACCCGATGCTCGCCGGCGCCGCGATGGCGTTCTCGAGCGTCTTCGTCGTCAGTAACAGCCTGCGACTGCGAACCTTCCGCTCCGAAGCTGACAGCACCACGAGTTTCGAGCCGCTGCCTACTCCGGCTGTCCGATGAAAGTGCGTTCACCGGTGGCGGCCGGGGCTGCCCTGACACTTCGGCCCCTTCTGTGACCGGGCCCCGATCGCCAGCATCCCCGAGCCATAGGGTTCGGGCACCGGGTACAGGTCGGGGGCGCGCACTCATGGTCCGATGCGAATAGGGCCGGGATTCCAGAGTCCACTTCGAACGGCGGTCCCGAGCTGCAGGTGGGCTTCGGGCGCGTTGACGACGGGGGTGAAGCGGCGCAGGGAACCCCAGTCGCGGCCCCAGTCCCGCGACAGGTACGTGGGCATGACATGAGCCCGCAGCATCAGATCGGTGATACCCAACGGACCGCCGTTGTCGCCGGACTGCCAGGTGTCCGGCATTTCGATCTTGGCGGGGTAATCCGGCGAGATTCGATAGTTGGGGATCTGCATGACGCCGTTGGCGTGCAACATGGGCTGTTGGCACGGAAACGCCAATCCCACAGCCCAATCCAGCAGCACCGGCTTCGTGGAGCCGAGATATTCCTGCACTGATCTGAGCTCGGGCAGCCGGGGCGGGGTGACGGCGACCCAATCTCCCGGGTCCAGGGAGCGGTCGTCGGCGACTATCCGGACGTAGGAGGCGTCAGCGGGGATGGCGCTGCGGGGGAAACGTAGGTTGCGCCAGGCTGGTTGCGGGCCGATGTCGGAAGGGATGAGCCGCCCGTCGGGTTGAGGTGCGCCGTCGGGGCCGGGTGTGCCGTATTCCAGGGCGACGGTCTGGGCGGTGGTGTGCCCGGAGAGGACGCTGTTGCCGGTGATGGTGCCGGCCGCGGTGATCACGATGAGTGGGTGGGCGCTGTCGGCGGCGGGAAGTCGATACCACGCGGAGGTGAGCGTGCTGACCTGTTGGGGGCCGGCTGTGAAGCTACCGGCCACTGGCACGCGGGTGGGATCAAGACCGTACGGCAACACGACGCTGGAACCGTTGACCCCGGGCTGATCCAGAGCGGTTGGCGCATCCCAGTCGTAGTCGGTTCCGGATTTCGCCTGACTCTGCCAAATAGCCTCTGCCAGTGTGTGTTCAGGTGCGCCGTTCGGGTCGAAGCCGATCGGCTCGGTGCCGCCCAATGGCCCCAGGGGGCCGTAGCGTTCGGGCAGCGGCGGGAGGAATCCGGCATTGGCGTCGGGTTCGACGAGAACATCGTCGGCCAGCCCGCAGCCACCGGTCAGCTCGCGCAGATTGGCCCAGCCGTTGGAGTAGCTGGGGTATTGCTTGACCGCTCCGGTCAGCATCGATCCGGTGCACACCAGCACCATCAGCCCGGCCGCCACGGGGACCGGTGCTGCGGTCAGCATCCGGGTCAGACGCGCGGGAGGTTGTCGCGGTGGGACCAGGTGCAGCCAGCCGGCATAGCCCGCGGCCGCCAGACACAGCCAGAGGAACACCGCGCTCGCGGTGACCGGTCCCCAGTGCGGACTGCTGTCGTTGAACGGCACCCCGTAGCTGGAGACGTACCAGAATCCGTTGGTGGACGCGAAGCACAGGGCGAGAATCAGCAGCACGATGGAGAGAAACGCCGCCTGATTGCGTCGTGAACGCAGCACCGTCGGGCCGAAGAGCACCGTGGCCACTGCGGCCATCGCCGCGCCGGCGGCGGCGAACAGCCCGAAATGGTGTATCCACTTGGTCGGGGCGAACGTCAGCAGGAAGATGGTGGCGAAGATAACTCCCATCAATCGCCACACCGGCCCGACTGCGATTCCAGGTATTCGCTTGCGGCGCAATATCAGCAGCATCGAGGCGAACAGGCACGCGATGGTGATCAAGATTCCGAAGCGGCGCGACAAGGCGGCATCGGTGGTCGGCAGGAACAGGTAGAAATAGCGCAGGTTCTCGGTGTACCAGGGCTGCGCGGGCCCGATCGCGGTGCGCACCGCGGTGGCTTCGCGTACCGCAGCCAAGGTTTGGTCGGCGAAGATCACTGTGAGGACCACGAACCCGGCTGCCGCCAAGGGCAGCAGCACCGGCCAGATCCCCACCGATTTCGCGCGAGTGACAATGATCCGCACGATCGGGCGACCACCCGCCAGCAGGACAGCCACAGCGATGATTCCGGTGGGCTGGATGCCGAGGGTGAACGCGGCCACCACGATCGCCAGCCCGACCGGTGTGGCGCGGCGTGTCGCAATGGCGCGTTCGACAAGGACGTAAGTGATGAGGGCGCCGGTGGCGATCTGACCTTCCGGCCGCAATCCGTTGTTGAACGGCATCCACGCCGCGATGAACACCAGCGCCGCCGTCCACACCGCGGCGCGGTTTCTCATTACCGCTCGTCCGAGCCGGGGCAGAACTTCCCGGGAGAGCAGCAGCCAACACACCAGCGCACAGACCAAGTCCGGCAGTCGCAACCACAGGCTGGCATGACTGACGTGGGTCATCGCCGCGATCAGCTCGTAGTACCAGCCGAAGGGATCTTCGGGGCTGCCGTACCAACGGAAGTAGTTGGCCATGTAGCCGGCATGACTGGAGGTGTTGGCCATGCCGAATTGGTAGCCGTCATCGGAGGATCCAGCGCCGGCGATAAACCAGACCACCGATACCACGATGACCGCGGCGTCCACCGCGGTGAAGGTGCGCCAACGGGTCGGAATGAGGCGTTGCATGCGGCGCCCGTCGAGGCGGTCAAGTCGCCACAGCGCCAGCAGCGCGATAATCGTGCCGAGGATGCCGGCGACCATCGCAGCAGTCTTCAGCGGTGAAGGGGAGCTGGTGTATCGGGTGTCGATGGTCGCGGCGAACGACAATCCGGCCGGGGCGGGACCAGCGAGGTCGGTGAACACCCCGACGATCTGGGGCCGCAAGTTCGCATCGCCGAAGCCGCTGCGCAACGGGCCGCCGGTGTCCGGATCGATCAGTCCTTCGACTGCGGCGAAGGTACCGGCTGTCGAGGAGGACAGCTCCAACCGCTGACACTGCGGGTCGATCATTCGGCTGCGTGGCACGCTGAGGATCACCACGTTGCGGGCAATCACATCGACCCGTTGGGCGGTAACTGTGATGAAGAGCCCGTTGAGCATCGCCTGCTTGCCGGCCGCCGGCACCGTGCTCAACACCACCCCGCCCGAGGTGGGCATCTCGCGAAAGACGCTGCAGGGCACCGACGCTTCCAACGACTCCGGGGCCAGTGCGATCAGCGGCGCGGTCACATTACCCAGGCGTCCATCCTGTGGCCACTGCAGCGACGCGGTGGTCTGCACCACCGGCAACACCGGAATCAGAGCACTGGCCACGAACCCCACCAGTCCCGCGATGATTGCGACCCATCGGGTCACCGGCAACGGTCGGCGGCTTCGCGCTGCCGGCGCCTCGGAGAGTTCGCTTCCAGGCGCCGGGGCGACGTCCTCGACCAGGCTCACCGAGCGTCCCTCGCCCTCGTGTTCGCGCGCATCACATCATCAATATCTGAAGCAAATGTTACAGTCAAGCGTGCCGCGACCGTTCGACCGCGATAAACGCGAAGCGCTATTGGCCACTGCGGGAGCGATTTTGGCGCGCACCGGGGTCGTTGACACCTCATTGCGTGAGCTGGCCTCCCAGATGGAGACCAGCGCTCGGATGTTGGTGTACTACTTCGGCACAAAAGAGCAACTCATGCTTGAAGTGTTGAACCGCCAGCAGCGTGCCGCGATACCGGAGACCGAGGATCTGGACCTTCCGGAGTCGATTGCGGCACACCGTGAATGGTGTTTCGAAGACTGGTACGAATGCACGCGCGGTGAGCGTCGTGACAGCCTGCGTGTCGTGCTGCAGATTTTCGGTGCCGCGTGTGGCGTCGACAGTCCGTACCGCGAATACACCTGGGACACCTTGTCGCTGTTGACGCGCAACTCCAAGGCCCGCCTTCTCGCGCTCGGGATGCCTGCCCGCGTCGCCGAGACCCGCTCGCGCATCGCGCTGGCAGCGTTCCAGGGCTTCATCATCGAATTTTTCACCGCGCCCGATCCGACCTTCGTCGACGACACGTTCGCCAGGTTCGTCGACGAATTCCTGCTTGCGCCTTTCTAGGTCGTCAACAGCTTGTCGGTTACCCGCGACCCGAACACATCGGTGGCGGGCACTTCGGCCCCTTCGGCGACGCGGGCTCCGATCTCGGCTGCTCCGAACGCTGCTGAGGAGCCTGCCGCGGGGCCGGAGCCTCGCGGGCCGGCGGCTCCTGCCGAGCGGGCGCCTCCCGCTCAGGTCGTTGCCGGGCGGGCGCCTCTCTCGGGGGTGCCTGCTGAGCGGGTTCCTGCCAGACGGGAGCCTGGCGTTCGGGGGTCCGATACGTGGGAGCCGGGGCCTCCTTGGGTGCCTCGCGCTCGGGCGCGGGCGCGGGTTCCTGCCACACCGGTGCCTCGCGAACCGGAGCCTGGGTCTCAGGCGTCGGTGCCTCGGGCTCAGGGACCTGAACCTTGGGAGCCGGATCGCGCTGCACCGGAGACTCTTCCGGCTTCTTCTGTTGCTGCGGAGGCTCCTGCTGTCTCGGTGCCTCCGGAGGCGCTGCAGGTGCCTCCGATACCGGCGCCTGCGGATGGGGAGCGGTCTGTCGCGGCGCCGGGTCCTCCCGGGAACGATCGAGTGCAGGGTTGGGTGGGCTCGCCGGTTCCGGTTGGTCCGGAGATACTGCGTCGGCCGGATTCGGCCGGTCGGCCGGCGGTGGTGGTGTCGCCGGTAGCCCCGGGGAAAGATCCAGGTCCTTCTCCGGCGCCGGTGCGGTCTCGGGCTTTTCGCGCGGTTCGTCGATCGTCGGCGGCGTGTAGGCGGGCACCGGCGACAGCTTGGGCGCACTGAACGTGGGTGACACCTTCGACGGCGGCGCGGTCGGTGCGGGTGCCGCCAAGGCCGGTGGCGCGGTTGCCGCCGCCGGCTCGAACGGTGTTCGGTGTTTTTCCTCGGGCGTATCGGGTCGTTGTCCGAGCGCCGACACCGGCTGCCACCCGTCGAGGGGATCGGTCCGCGGAGTGAGGTCCCTGGCGAAGTTACGTGCGGACTTGTCCGCGAGGTCCTTCATCAGGTGCCCGGAGTTGCGTGTCGCGGTGTCGTTGGAGATGAACTGTGTCAGTGAGGTATTCAGGCTCACCACCGGGGACGAGACGTGGATGTTGACGGACGTGTTCACCGTGACAGCCGGGGGCGCCCAATCGCGCTTGCGCGGATTGTGCCAGTCCCGGTTCCTGTTCCAGTTCTGATACAGGTGCGGGTTGAATCCGTGGGCCCGGTCCCACTGCGTACGGCGGTAGACCGGGTTGTAGTTTCGGAACTTCCACCGGTAGTGCTGCTGGTACGGGTGGTGACGGTCGTACCAGCGCTGGTTGCGCGGGTCGCCTGGGCGGTCGCGGTGTTGGCCCCATTCGTTGCGGCCATTGCGGTCCCAGCCGTGGCGGTCGTAGCCCGCCCAGTTGTAGCCGGACCAGTTGTAGCCCCAGCGGTCGTATCCCCACCTGTCATAGCCCCAACGGTCATATCCCCACCGGTCGAAGCCGATGAAGTCGTAACCGTACTGGTTGTAGCCACTGAGGTCGTAGTTGTACCAACCGCCGGAGTTGTAGCCGTAGAGCTGGCCCCAGGACTGGTCGTAGTAGCCCAGGTTTGTGAGGTTGGGCGTCGGCGGCGGATCAATGGGCTGCGGCCAATCGGCCATCGGGGAATCGGGAACGCCGAGCGGTGCCGGAACGTAGTCGTCGGACGCGCCATATCCCCAGGTCGGCGCGGTCGCGCTGGTCAGTGCCACGACGTCCTGCTGCGGGTCGGCCGGGGCAGAGGCTGGGGCGGCGGCCGGTGACTCCGGAGACGGGGCGGGCAACGGTGCGAGTCGTAGCACCGAATCGGGCGTGTACTGCAGAAGTTGTTGTGTCAGTTGAAGATAGAGGTTCTGCAGACTGGTTCGCTCAGGTGACGACGACAAGTAGTCCAGGTCCTGCTTGGCTTGATTGAGCGCGGTGCGGGCGTCAGTCAGCTGATCGGCGGTGGGCTGCTGCCCGCTGCCGAGAATGTCCTGCGCCGTCTTCAGGTCAGCTACGACAGCGGTCAAAGCGACGTCTTGGGCGTGTCCCGGAAACACCGTCCGCGTGACGCCCCACAGAGAACCGCCGGGTGAGGTCTCATAGGCCGCGCCGAGTAAGCCGACGACGAGTACTCCGGCCATGGCGGCGGCGACGGTTGCCTTGCCTCGGCGTGAGCCGGGAACGAATCTTCGTCGTCGCGGCAAAGGCTCGGCAAGCTCCACGACATTCTCGCGGACCGGTCGGGGGCCGAGCATCGTCATGTCGTTCTCCTCAGCTACGGCCGGTGTGGCCGTGATCGCGCCGCTCCCGACCGCGCGGATTCAGATGTCCCGGTGCTCAGTGGTTCAGCCCGGTACCTAATGCCTACCACAACTGCTAAGTACGACTAAATTTTATTTATTCCCACCACGCGCGCCGGCATCGCGCCGACATTCTCGTCAACGCGTAGCTGTCGCACAGGGATTCACTGGAAGGCGGTGTATCCGGCTATTGCTCGCCGGCCTCCACGACGTCCTTGATCCGTTCGAGGGTCTTGCGCATATCGCGGATGTTCCGGCGCCGGCGGAGCTGCCCGCCGAGCATCGAGAACACGGCGGTGAAGGCTCCCGGCGACATCCGGAAGGATTCGGTGACATCGGTCTCGGGTCCGGCCGGTTCCAACCGGTAGTGCCAGTTGTTGACCGGCCGGTCGCCGACCAGGACCGCGAACCCGAACTCACGTCCGGGTTCGCAGGCCGTCACCTCGCACGTCGTCCAGTAGATGGGGCCGATCTCGTTCCGTTTTACGTGCCCGCGGAACCGCGCGCCGAGGGCGGGGCCGGTGGCGCCGCCGAGCCATTCGGCTTCCATCACCTCCGGTGAGAACTTCCCGGTGTTGCGCACGTCGGCGATGAGATTCCAGATGCGGTCCGCCGGCGCGGCCATCCGCACGGTTACCGAGCCTTCCATGGACATGGCGTCCGCCTCCTCGGGGCAATGGCGTCAAGGTAACACCGGCCTGGGCCAGGACTGCGGGTTTTCCGGGCCGCGCTAAGCATCGGTGCTTGCATGGGTGTCGGCGATCTCGCGCATCTGGTCGACCAGTCGTCCCGCGACCTGGGCAGCGAGCCACAGCGCCATTTGGTCGTCATCCGACAAGCCCGCCAACAGTTCGGCGATGCGCTGCTTGCGTAGAACGGCCCGCTCTTCCCACAGGCGCCGGCCGCCCTCGCTGACCTTGACCAGGCAAGCCCGCCCGTCATCGGGGTCGCTGCACCGCTCCAGCAGGCCTTGCTGTTCCAGGCGCTGGACCAGTTGCGTCATGCCCGACTGGCTTGCGCCCTCGGCCTCCGCGAGCGCGGTGACCCGCATCGGCCCTTCGCGGTTGAGTCGGACGAGGACGAGCGTCGCGCTCGCGCTCAAGCCCTTGCGATCGGCGAGATGCCGCCACATCAGGTCGGCGCTCGCCACGAGCATCGACGATACGGCTTCCACGTTGCTGTCGAAGGGTTCGCTGCTCACCGTTCATTTATATCAGTTGGAGGATGTAATTGGGCGAAAGCGGTGCGGCTGGCCTACTGGTGGCGCGGATGCCGGCCGTGGCGTTCATCTGCAGTTGTACGCACTGCTAAACGCAGTAACCCAAGTAGTCATCGCGCTTGACTCAGCTGTCAATCTGCTGTGAATGCAAGGCGGTTGTTCATGTACGGCTTGAGAAGTACATCCCATATGCGATATATCTGTCGGTCATGATCGGGGAGCAGCGCGCGGGCGATCGCAGACGACGAAACCGAACGCTCCTGCAGATCGGATGGCTTCCCGTCGTCACGGTCGTCGCAGTGGGCATGGGAGCGTTGGGTGTCTGGAAGGTCCACCAGATGTCGGAGCCCGGCCCTGTGCCCACCGTTCTTGCCGCGCAGGCGCCCGAACAGTTCACCCCCAAACAACTCACCTACGAGGTGTTCGGCTCCGTCGGCGACGGCGGGATGCTGAGCTACGTCGACATCGACGGGCACCCGCACAAGGTCGATGTCACCGAGCTGCCCTGGACACATACCGAGACGACGACCCTCACTGTGGTCTCCGGCAGCATCTCGGTACAGGTCAACGGCGGCGAAGTCGGGTGCCGAATGCTGGTCAACGGCGTTGTGCGCGACGAACAATCGTCCACCCATGCCGAAGCTGACGTCACCTGCCGGGTGAAGTCCGCATGAGCACTCATCGGACCAACCGACCCTTCGTCGCGCGGACCGTGCGCATCCTGGCGGTGCCGATCATCGTGTTCTGGGCGCTGCTCGCCGTCGCCACCAATACGTTCATCCCGCAGGTCGAGCGGGTCGCCGAGGAACTCGCGGGCTCGATGATCCCGAGCTACGCACCGTCACAGGTCGCGATGCTGCGCATCGGGGAGAAGTTCCAGGAGTCCACGTCCACCAGCCTCACCATGCTGGTGTTCGAGGCCGATCGCCCGCTCGACGACGGTGACCACCGGTACTACGACGACTTGATGAACCGGCTCAAGCAGGACCCCGGGCACGTGCAATACGTGATGGACCTGTGGGGTAAGCCGATCACCGCTGCCGGAGCCCAAAGTGTCGACGGCAAGTCGACTTTCGTGCTGTTGCGACTCGCCGGAAACATCGGCCAGCTTCAGGCGAACGAGTCCGTGAACGCCGTGCGGGACATCATCGCCAACGACACCCCGCCACCGGGCCTCAAGGTCTACGTCAGTGGTGCTGCGCCACTGGCGGCGGACACCCTCGCGATCGCCAACTCCAGCCTCAACAACATCACGATCCTGACGATCATCCTCATCGTGATCATGCTGCTGGTGGTCTACCGGTCGGTCGCCAACGTACTCGTGCCGCTCGTCAGCGTTCTGATCGAAATGCTTGTCGCCAAAGGCGTCATCGCGACGCTCGGCCACTTCGGCGCCATCCCGCTGTCGTCGTTCGCGGTGAACATCGTCGTCGCACTGACATTGGGGGCCGGAACCGACTACGGCATCTTTTTGATGGGGCGGTATCAGGAGGCCCGGCAGGACGGCGAGAGCCGTGAGGATGCGTTCTTCACCGCGTACCGCAGCGTCGCGCCCATCATCATCGGCTCCGGGCTGACGATCGCCGGCGCGTGTTACTGCCTGAGTCTGGCGCGGCTGGACTACTTCCACACCATGGGGCCGGCGGTCGCCATCAGCATGCTGTTCACCATCGCTGCCGCGCTGACCCTCGCGCCCGCGCTGCTCACCTTGGGCAGCCTTTTCGGTTTGTTCGACCCAAAGCGCATGATCAAAGGGCACCTGTACCGGCGGATCGCGACGAGCGTGGTGCGTTGGCCGAAACCCGTCTTCGTCGCAAGTACCGCCGTCGTGATGATCGGAGCGGTGTTCGTCCCCACCTTCCAGGTCAGCTACGACGACCGCGCCTACCAACCTGCCGATGGCGCAGCCAATCTCGGTTTCGAGGCCTCCGATCGGCATTTCTCGCAGAGCAAGTTGTTCAGCGAGATGTTGATGGTCGAGAGCGACCATGACATGCGGAACTCGGCCGACTTCATCTCCCTGGACCGGGTCGCCAAGAGTCTCATCCGGCTCCCCGGCGTCGCCATGGTGCAGAGCATCACCCGGCCACTGGGCCGGCCGTTGGAGCACGCCACGATTCCCTACCTGTTCACGACCCAGGGCAGCGGAAGCGGCCAGCAGCTGCCGTTCACCCAGCAGCAGAACGAGAACACCGACAAACAGGCGGAGATCCAGGCGCGTTCAGTCGGGGTTCTGCAGCAGGTGATCGGGCTGACCCAGCAGATGGCCGATGAACTGCATTCAACGGTGCTGACGCTGGAGAACCTCAAGCAGGTCACCGACGACATGAACGCCGGAATCTCCAATCTCGACGACTTCCTGCGGCCCCTGAAGAGCTATTTCTATTGGGAACCGCACTGTTTCGACATACCGGCGTGCTGGGCGATGCGATCACTGTTCGACTCGCTCGACGGCATCGACAGCCTCGACGCCCAGATCGCCGACGCCGTCACGTCCTTCGAGGCCATCGATCGGCTGCTGCCGCAGATGATCTCGCAGCTGGAGCGGATGATGGCCGACAGTCAGTCCCTGCTGGGCGTCATCACGAACAACTACGGACCTGCGCATCTGCAGTCCACCCAGACCGACCAGACCTACTACGACCTGATCAACGTGGGCAACGACTTCGACAAATCGCGCAGCGACGACTTCTTCTACATTCCGAGAGAGGCGTTCGACAATGAGGACGTCAAGACCGGCATGCAGCTGATGATGTCGCCGGATGGCAAGGCCGCCCGGCTCATCGTCACTCACGAGGGCAATGCCATGGGGCCGGAAGGAATCGACCACGTCGAACAATTCCCGGATGCGATCAAGGCGGCGCTCAAGGAAACCTCGTTGGCCGGTTCCAGGATCTACATTGGCGGCGCGGGGTCGAACAACAAAGACATCAAGGCCTATGCCGCGTCCGATCTGCTCATCGTGGCGATCGCCGCGTTCGTGCTGATCTTTCTGATCATGCTGTATCTGACCCGGAGCCTGGTGGCGGCGATGGTGATTCCCGGCACGGTGGCGTTCTCGTACGCGGGCGCCTTCGGACTGTCAATCCTGGTGTGGCAGCACCTGATCGGACTGCACCTGCACTGGCTGGTGCTGCCGCTGACCTTCATCATCCTGGTCGCTGTCGGCTCGGACTACAACCTGCTGCTGATCTCCCGGGTCAAGGAGGAGTCCGGCGCGGGATTGAACACCGGGCTGATCCGTGCGCTCGGGAGCACCGGTGGTGTGGTGACCTCGGCGGGTCTGGTGTTCGCGTTCACCATGTTGGCCATGCTGATCAGCGATCTGCGCACCATCGGCCAGGTGGGTTCGACCGTGTGCATCGGGCTGCTGCTCGACACCCTGATCGTGCGTTCGTTCATCGTGCCGTGTCTGCTGCGCTTCCTCGGTCCGTGGTTCTGGTGGCCCACATTCATCCGGCAGCGACCATTGAGACAGCGACCATCGCGGCAGCGATCAGAGGTGTGACATGACGACATCGAGTCTGTTCGGCATCCTGGCGATCATCTCCTTCGCGCTGATCGGGGTGTTCGCCGCCGTCGCTTTCCTGTACACGAGGCGGTTGATGGGCCACGCCCACGTCACCTCGAAACTCCGTATCGGCACCGTGCCGGCGATCTTGCGTAAGGTCCGCGCACGCGAGGCGCTCTCGGACGCGGAACTGAACCTCGCACGGCGGGTGCTCACCGACCGTGGCAGCATCCTTGCGCTCGCCGTTCCCGCCACCCTGTTCTCCATCGGATGCTTCTTTGTCTTCGGCAGCCTCGAACAGCTGCACGGACGCACCCCGTCGGAGCGAACATTCCTCGGCGTCTTCCCGATGCTCACCTCGACAAACATGGCGATGCAGATACTGCGGAGCGCGCGTCTGAAGCGGCGGATTCCGAATCCGGCTCCGCCGGCGCCGACATCCGCACCCTGACTGAGCAGCCCAGCGTGGGGTCGGTGGCAGCATCGTGGGCATGACGTCGACGGAACGGCCCGTGCCGCCACTGAATGCCGATGAACGCACGATGCTGGAGAGCTGGCTGGAGTTCTATCGCGCCACGTTGGCGCTGAAATGCCAAGGCCTGGATGAGGAGCAGCTGCGGTCGGCCTCAGTGCCGCCCTCGGGGTTGACCTTGCTGGGTCTGGTGCAGCACGCGGCCGAAGTGGAACGGAACTGGTTTCGTCAGGTGCTGACCGGCGACGAAGCGCCACCGATCTTCGGGCCACGCGATCCCAACGGCCATGACGGTGGTTTCGAGGTGTCTGGGCAATCGTCATTCCGCGTCGCAGAACAGATCTGGCAGGACGAGATCAAGCAGGCCCGACTCAACTGTGCGGCGCGGGGCCTCGATGACACCGCCGCGTTCATGGGCGGCGAGGTCAGCTTGCGGTGGATCTACACGCACATGATTGCCGAGTACGCCCGCCATTGTGGGCACGCGGATCTGGTCCGCGAGCGCATCGACGGGCAGGTGGGTGTCTGAGGCGGACGCTGGTCAGGTCTGGCGCTCCAGCCCGAGCGCGTCGAGTAGGCAGTTGACGGCCAGCTTGCCCAGCGCATCGGACGCCAGTGGGCTGTCGCCGGTGAGCAGGCGGCGGTCCTGGTGCACGGTGCCGGCCATCGTGTCGTTCACGATGGTGAGCCCCTGCTTGGCCAGCAGATCGGCGACGAGCCATTGCAGGCGCCCGGGTAGATAGCCGATCTCGATGTTGGGGCCCTCGTCGAGCGAATCAGGGAACACGCACACCGAGTACCCGGCCAACGGTGACTGCGCTTTACCGAGGTCGGCGGCCAGCAGTGCCGCCGGACCGTGGCACAGGGTGATGATGAACCGGCCGTGGTCCACGGCCGGTTCAGCGTCTGGCCCACCGTCACGCTGCCCGGTAGCCCGACGACGGCACCGTGGCCGCCGGGAACGAAGACCGCGAGGTAGTCGGAGGATGGATGGAGATCCGCGACCACTTCGGACAGCTTGCGGGGTTGTTTGAGCTTGGGTTTGAGGGCGTCGAAGGTCGCCATCACGGCGGCATCCTCGCGGGGCAGGGCCCACAATGCCAGTTTGGCGGGGTACCCGGAGATGGTCGCGACCTCGACGCCGAACCCGGCCTCCATCAGATGGTGCAGCGGTAGCAGCATTTCCACCGGATGGTTGCCGGTGGAGAACATCTTTCCGTTCTGGCACAACACATATCGCTCTTCGGTGGCGATCATGAGTACCTTCCACCGGCCCTCGGTGTAGGCGTCCTTGTGTTCGACGCCGGCGAAGTCGGTCTTGGCGGAGGTGTACTGGCTCAACGAGTAGGGCGACGGGAAGAAGGCATTGTCCTCGGCCTGATCGGGGGTGAGCTCCCTGCTGAGGTCTGCGTCGGTTGACATCTGGTTCACAACTTCCTGCTCGCCGTTGTGTGGTCGAGGTCAGTGATACCCGGCTTTCGCCCACCTCATGCCTGTCACCGCAAGGGCAGTTGGGCGAAGATCGGGGTGGTGGGAGCCGTCGAACCGCTACCCGGCTCGACCGTGAAGGCCAGGGCCGATGCGTCGCCGAGGTTGGGTAGCACCGCGGTGGTCGACGGAGCCACGGCGGCCTGGTCCATCGTGCCCGCTGATTCCGGCCCGGCCTCGCGTAGCAGCCACATCTGATAGACGGTGCCGGGTTCGGGCGGCGCGACACCATTCATCACCAGTACGCCGGCGTTGCGCTGCCTGGAGAACACCACTGTGGCGGTACCGCCGGTGGGAATCTCGCCGGAGACGGTCTGCACGTCGGGCGCGGCGAATATCTGTTCGGCGGCCGACGGTGCGGAGGTCGGCCGCAGCGCGATCCCCACTCCGACACCTGCGACCGCGAGCACGACGGCGGCCGCGGCCGCCAGGGCCGCCGTGCGCCACCGGGGCGGTTTCGGCCGTAGCTCGCGGACCGACGCCGACGCAGCGGCCAGCACCTGATCACGCAGATGGGCCGGCGGTTCGAGGGCGGTGCCGGCCGCCAGCACGGCCATGGTTTCGTGGGTATCCCGCACCTCGTCGGCGAACTGTGCGGCGATCTCGGGCGGAGCGGCGGCAACGCGCCGTTCGATGTCGGCGTGTTCGGCGTCGGACACCGCGTGCAACGCAAACGGTGTGGCCAGCGTGATCAAATCGGCGTCCAGCGGGTCGGTCATGCGGCCCCCAAACAGTTGCGCAGGCCGCGGATGGCATCGCGCATCCGGGACTTGATGGTGGCCAGGTTGGCGGTGAGGCGTTGGGATACCTGGCGGTAGGTCAAGCCCTCGTAGTAAGCGAGGTGGATGCACTCCCGTTGGGCATCGGTGAGCGAGGACAGGCAGTCCGTCACCCGGCGCCGTTCGTCCTCGGTGATCACCGAATCGGCGACGTGATCGACGGGCGGCTCCACGGTGCTCGCCCCATAGCGCGACTCCCGTTGGGTGGCGGCCTGCTCGGTGCGTACCCGGTCCACCGCGCGCCGGTGTGCCAACGTCATCAGCCAGGCCATCGGAGAACCCGCTGTCGGGTCGTACCCGTCGGCGGAGCGCCATACCTGCAGATAGATCTCCTGGGTGGTTTCCTCGCTGTATCCCGGGTCCCGCACCACCCTCGTGACCAGGCCGAACACCCGCGACCTGGTGTGGTCATAGAGTTCGGCGAAGGCGTCGACGTCGCGTCGAGCCACCCGGCGCAGCAACGCGTCGAGGTCGGTGGTCACGCACCGTAGCCTAGCCACCGGCGCCAGTGCGGTCACGGTTATCGATACTTCGGTGGCATCGGGATGAAAAATGAAGTGCGCGAGCAGTATTCGGCGAACCCGGGACGCCCGGCCATGAACTTCTCGGCCAGCCTCGCCCCGGTCGCGTACACCAGGAAGTACGTCATGAGCACCGGGGAGAGCACCGTCAGCAGCGACAGCCAGTCGCAGAGGGTCACCAGCCACAGCCCCCACCACACGCAACTGTCGCCGAAGTAGTTGGGGTGGCGGGTCCAGGCCCACAGGCCGCGATCCATGATCAGCCCCTTGTGGGCCGGATCGGATGTGAACCGGCGCAGTTGGTGGTCACCGACCGCCTCGAACACCAGCCCGACGGACCAGATCACCACCCCGGCAATCAGAACCGGCCGCAGCGCCGTAGGTGTCGGTCCCAGCGTCGAGGACAACTGCACCGGCAGGGAGACAAACCAGGTTGCGGCGGCCTGGATCCCGAACACCTTGCGCAGCACGTGGCCGGCCGAGTAGTCGCCGCCCAGCAGTTCTCGGTAGCGCGGATCCTCACCCTTGCCCGCTGATTTGAGCACCATGTGCCAGGACAGCCGCCCAGCCCACACGGTGATCAGCATCAACAGCAGCAGACGGCGGAAGAGATCGCCGGTGCCGAGCAGCGCGGACACCACGGCGACGACGATGAACCCCACGCCCCAGGCCACGTCGACGACGTTGTACCGCCCGATCGTCCGGCCGATCAGGAACGTCGCTCCATGCACGACGACAAGTGCAGCCAGCGATACCGCGGCGACGATCAGCAGATTCATCGTGAACCTCCGGTCGCTGCGAACGTCCACTGGTAGACGTCGAGATAGCCCGAGCTGAAACCCGCCTCGGAGTAGGCCAGGTACAACTCCCACATGCGTTGGAAGACATCGTCGAAACCGGACAGTGCCAGCTCCTGCCGGCGTGAGACGAAGCGTTCACGCCACAGCCGCAGCGTTTCGGCGTAGTGCGGGCGCAGTGACAGCATGTCGACTGTGCGCAGCCGGGTGGCGCGTTCGGTGGCGCCGATCACCGCCTTGGTCGAGGGGAGTGATCCGCCGGGGAAGATGTACTTCTGGATCCAGGTGAAGGTGTCTCGCGAGGCGCGCATGCGGTCGTGCGGCATGGTGATGGTCTGGATCGCCACCCGTCCGCCCGGATTGACCAGCCGGTCCAATGTCTGAAAGTAGGTGGGCCAGAACTGATATCCGACGGCTTCGATCATCTCGACCGAGATCACGGCGTCGTAGCAACCGTCGACGTCGCGGTAGTCGAGCAGGTCGATCGTGACCCGATCGGACAGGCCCGCCGCCGCCACGCGTTGCCGCGCCAGTTGCTGTTGTTCGCCTGACAGGGTGACCGAGCGGATCTGGGCACCGCGGCCGGCGGCGCGGATGCACAGCTCACCCCAGCCGGTGCCGATCTCCAGCACGCGGCTGCCCGGCCCGACACCAGCGGTGTCGAGCAGCCGGTCGATCTTGTGACGCTGCGCGCCGGCCAGTTCCTCCGGGGTGGCAGGCAACCGGCCGAACAGCGCGCTGGAATATGTCATCGTCTCGTCGAGAAACTCGGCGAACAACTCGTTGGACAGGTCGTAGTGGGCCGAGATGTTGCGCCGGGACTGTGCGGGGTCGTTGTATTGCGATCGCGGTGCCCGCGGCAGCACCAGGCTTCGGAACCGTTGCAGCGGTGCGGGAATCAGCTCGCCCATGGACCGGCAGAACTCGGTCAGCAGACCGACGAGGTCGGTGGAGCTCCACTCGCCGGCCATATAGGACTCGCCGAATCCGATCAGGCCGTGCCTGCCGATCCGGCGCGCCAGCGCCACGGGGCGATGGATCACCATGGTGGGCAGGGTCGGGTCGGCTGCCCCGACCACCGTTCCGTCGGGAAAGGCCAGTCGTAGCGGCAGCGAGGCTGCGGCGCGCCGCAGCAACTGATCGGCCACGACTCCGGCCAGTGCCGCCAGCGGTCCGCTCGGCAGGCGTCCCACATCGGGCCAGCGGTCGGTGTCGACGGTGCCGGGCGCCTCGATCTCAATGCTCACAGTGAATTCCTTCGATATCGGCGGCCCGGGGGATCACGGGGACTCCGCGCAGCCACAACCTGATTCCCTCGATCCGGATGGCCATGGCCCCGGCCAGTGGGGCCAGCGGGGCAGTCAGTTGAAGCCGGAGAAGCACCCTGGCCGTCGCCGGCCTGCGCTCGCCTCGCAAGATCGCGACGAACGCCGGTTGTCCTTCGCGGTGCAGGGAAACCGTCACCGCCAGGTGTTCGTCGGGTTCGGGAGCCCGCAGGAGGTAGTGCCCGTCGACGGCGTTGAACGGTGACACGTACAGGCGCTTGGGTATTCGGGCGGGCCCAGGCGCGGGCAGCAGATAGGCGTGACGGCGGCCGTAGGTGTTGTGTACCTCGGCGACCACGTAGCGCAGCGTGCCGGCGGCATCGTGGCACCAGTACAGGCTCAGCGGGTTGAACACGTAGCCCAGCACCCGCGCCTGCAACAGGGCGGTGACCCGTCCGCCGCCCAGATCCACCTCATGCGACGCCAGGAACGCATCGATACGTTGCCGCAGTGAATCTTTCGGTCCTCCCGAGAAATGGTCGCGAACATCGAACCGGGCGAACGGTCCGAGCCAGCGGGGCAGGCGTGGCATCCGGTCGAGATCGACGTACCAGCTGTATCCGCGGTAGCTGAAGCGATGGTGCACGGGTGCCCGGCGAACATGGGTGATCCGGGTGCGGTACAGGGCGGGCGTCAGCATGGCAGCGCCTCCGGAGCCGCGTCGCCGGCCCAGCTGGCACCCAGTCGCTGGGCGGCCCGCCACCCCGACACTGCGCCGTCCTCGTGAAATCCCCACCCGTGGTAGGCGCCGGCGAACACCACCTGGTCGTCGTTGAGAGTGGGCAGGAGTTGTTGAGCCGCAACAAATTCGGTGGTGTAGACCGGATGGCAGTAGACCATCTCGGCCAACACCGTCGACGGGTCGACCCGATGGGCTCCACCCAGCGTCACCAGGTAGCGCCGATCTCCGCCCAGCCGCATCAGCCGGGTGATGTCGTAGGTGACCGTGACGGCCCGATCAGTGGGATCGACCAGATAGTTCCACGAGGCCCGCGCCCCCGCGCGCTGTGGCAGTACCGATTCGTCGGTATGCAGTTGAGCCTGGCTGAGGCTGTAGCGCAGGGCGCCGAGTATGCGTCGCTCGGCCTCGCTGGGGTGGGCCAGCATCAGCAGCGCCTGGTTGGGGTGCGTGGCGATGACCGCGGCGTCGAACCGCCGGGGTGTCTCACCGTCGACCGTCACCAGCACGCCGTCGGCGCTCCGCTGCACCGATCGCACTGCGGCACCCGCGACGGCCTCGTCGAGCCGGGACACGATCGCGTCGACGTAGGTGGCGGACCCGCCGAGGACGGTGCGCCACGTGGGCGAACCGAAGACCGAGAGCATGCCGTGGTGCTGCAGGAAGACGAACAGGTAGCGAGCCGGATAGCCCAGCGCCTCACCCGGCGGGCAGGACCAGACCGCGGCCACCAGCGGTGTCATGAACCGGTCGATGAAGTACTGGGAGAACCCGTGCCGCCGTACGAAGGCACCCAACGTGTCCTCATCCGCGCCGGGCGGGTGGTTCAGCAGATGAGTGGCCAACCGGTGGAATCGGATGATCTCGCCCAGCATCAGCAGGTAACGCGGCCGGGCCAGGTTGGACCACGTCGGGAACAGGCCGGCCACCCCGCGCGCACCCGCATACTCCAGGCCGCAGCCGTCGTCGCGTACCGACATCGACATATCGGTGTCCTGCGTGCGGATCCCGAGTTCGTCGAACAGTCGGCACAGGGTCGGATATGTCCGGACGTTGTGCACCAGGAAGGCCGTGTCGACGGCGACGGCGCCCCTGTCCTCGATGACGTGATGGGTGTGGGCGTGCCCGCCGAAGCGGGTATCGGCCTCCAGCAGCGTGATCCGGTCGCGCGCCGACAGGACGTACGCCGCGGTCAGTCCGGCGACGCCGCTGCCGATCACCGCGATGGAACGCCCGCCGGGATGAATGGTTTCCACATCCGGTATTCGGAGCCGATCCGGATCCGGATGGGTGGGCGGCTACCGAAGTTCGGCGATCACCTTTCCGAATGCCTCGGCGTGGGCGATCTGCACGATGATGTAGGTGATCCCGTACTTCTCCCGCAGACCGCGAATGTGGTCGGCGATGGCGCTCACCGAACCGGACAGCACGCCGGGGTGGCGGAGGAGCTGTTCGTCGCTCAGCCCCGGCAGGAAATGGCGCGGGACGTTGAGGATGGGCATTTCACTACCAGGTGCGGGCATCGCGGTGACGGCGATGTTGAGCGTCAACTTGTCGAACCGGTCCCCGGCGGCGGTGCGCAGGAACGCAATTCGGTCGGCCAGCGGATCCCCGTCGACGTGATCGCCACCGGTGAGGCCGATGATATCGGCGGTCTGCGCGGCCACCGTCAGCAGTCGGTCGCCGTTGCCCGCGATGAGGATCGGGATGTCCGGTGCATGCTCACGTAGGTACTCGGTGTGGTGGCGCAGATAGTCGATGCGATCGCGCGCCCCGGGGAACGGAAGCTCGGCGGCCTCGAACTCCTCGCGCACGTAGCCGGCGCCGAGCCCGAGGTCGAACCGGCCGCCGGACAGATCCCGCAGGGCAGTGGCGTCGCGCGCCAGCAGGGCCGGCTTGTAGAAGCCGGCATTCAGCACGAACGTCCCGACGCGCAGCGTGCTCGTCGCCGCGGCGATCGCGGTCAGAGTCGGGAACGGTGCGGGTGCCCCCAGATGGTCGGGCACGTTGAGCACGTCGAAGCCGAGGTCTTCGGCACGCCGGGCCGCGTCGGCGATCTGAGACTGGGATTCGGCGACGCGCAGGCTGACACCAAAACGGAAATCGTTGGGCATCACCCGATGCTAATGATTCAGCCCGTGACGGTCAGATAGATCAGCACCACGTTGAGCACACTGATCAATCCGGCCACGGTCCAGCCGAGCATCGTGGTGATGCGGTGGTTGACGTCCTCACCCATCAGGGTCGCGTTACCGGTCAGGCGGATCAGCGGGATCAGCGCCAGCGGTATGCCGAACGAGAGCACGACTTGCGAGAGGACCAGGGCCCGGCTGGGGTCGACGCCGATGGCCAGGATGACCAGGGCCGGAATCAGGGTGACCAGCCGGCGGAGCAGCAGCGGATAGGAGCGCCGCAGCAGCCCCTGCATGATCATCGCGCCCGCATACGCACCGACCGAGGTGGATGCCAGGCCCGACGCCAGCAGCCCGATCGCAAACAGCAGCGCGACCGTCGGACCCAGGGTGTCGCGGACCGCGGCGTGGGCGCCCTCGATGGAATCGGTGTTGTCGCGTCCCTGCAGGTTGGTTGCGGCGACCAGCAGCATGGCCAGGTTCACGGCGCCGGCGACCAGCATGGCTAGTCCGACGTCATAGCGGGTGATCCGAAGTAGCCGCCGCCGCGGGGCGCCGGGTGCGGGGTGGCCGTGGCGGTCGCGGGCCAGGCCGGAGTGCAGGTAGACCGCGTGCGGCATCACGGTGGCGCCGAGCATCGCGGTGGCCAGCAGCAGGCTTTCGGCGCCTTGGAACCGGGGAATCAGCCCGGCCGCAACGTCGGCCGCGGGGGGAGCCTCGACGAACAGGCTGGTGAGAAAGCCGATCGCGATGATCATCAGCAGTCCGGTGATCACCCGTTCGAACGCGCGCTGCCCACGACGGTTCTGCAGGCTGAGCAGCAGTAGTGACACCACGCCGGTGATCGCCCCACCGAGCAGCAGCGGCAGATCGAACAGCAGATACAGGGCGATGGCCCCGCCCACCACCTCGGCGAGATCGGTTGCGACGGCCACCAATTCGGCCTGTATCCAGTAGACGATGCGCGTCGGGGTGCGGGTGTGGTCGGCAACCACCTCGGGCAGCGAGCGGCCCGTGACCAAGCCGAGCTTGGCGGAAAGGTACTGCACCAGCCCGGCCATGGCGTTGGCCACCACGATCACCCAGACCAGCAGGTACCCGAACTGTGCGCCCGCACTGACGTTGGCGGCGACGTTGCCCGGATCGACGTAGGCGATCGCGGCGACGAATGCCGGCCCGAGCAGCGTCCAGCTCGGCGTCGTGCGTGTCTTGGTGTCCTCCAGCAACTGCCCAGCTCTCCATCCGGGTATACGAATAGAAAAGTTAGGGTAGCCGAAATCTGTCGACGGAGCCAGCGTCGGGGGTGGTCAACGCGGTGGTGGGCCGTCCCGATGAGGCCTAACCGGCAGCGTAAAGACCCTTACCGGTGATCAACGGCAGATCGAGCGTGGTCCGGATACCCGGCTTGGCCTCCACTACGGCCGGGATCGCGTTGACGACCCGCGCCGCCGTCGCAACCAGACCCGCATGGTTGTGATCACCGTTCGGGCTGCTCAGGCGCAGATCCAGGATGTAGGACGGTTCACCGGTCACCACGACCCGGTATGAGCCACCTTCCTGTGCGGGCTGCGGCCACTCGGGGCACAGATCGTCGCGCAGCCGTGTCACGTGCTCCAGCACCACGGCCGCCTTGCCGTCGCGCATGCCGCGCACCTCGAAACGCAGGGCGGCGGTGGTGCCCGCCGGGATGTGCCCGGCGGCGATGTCGAAGTCCTCGGGTGCCGGTACCCGGGTGTGTTCCTCGGTCACGGCGTCGAGTTCGATGCCGAGTCCCGCGGCCAGCTGCCGTACCACCGAACCCCAGGCCAGAGTCAGTACGCCGGGTTGCAGCAGCATCGGAGTTTCGTCGATCGGCTTGCCGAAGCCCATCACGTCGAACATCACCGCCGCGCTGTCATAGGTGGCGTAGTCGACGATCTCCATGCACCGGACCTGTTCGATCTGCTGGCAGGTACCGGAAAGGGCAAGGGGAAGAAGGTCATTGGCGAAGCCGGGGTCGATCCCGTTGACAAAAATACTGGCTCCGCCTGCCTCGGCCGCGGTGGCAATGGGCTCGATCAGTTCGGCCGGCAGTACCTCCCACGGGTACTGAAGAAACACCGCGGAGCTGGCCACCACGTTGACCCCGGCCGCCAGGATGCGCCGGTAGTCCTCAAGGGCCTCGGGCAGCCGGTTGTCGGCAAGGGCGGTGTAGACCACGCAGTCCGGCTTGTCGGCCAGGATCGCGTCCAGGTCGTCAGTGGCCAAGACGCCCGTCGAAACATCAAGTCCGGCAAGCTCTCCGGCGTCTTTACCGGCCTTGGCCGACGAGGACACCCACACACCGGTGAGCTCGTAGGCCGGATTGGTGACAAGTTGCTTGAGCGCGTGCTTGCCGACGTTGCCGGTACCGATCGCCGCTACCCGAATGGTCATGCTGCTCCTCAGAGGTCAGGGATGGGCAGGTCAAGATTGGGCGCGTTCAGGCCGCCGTCGACCTCGAGCACCTTGCCGGTCAGGTAGCTACCGGCGGGGGAGGACAGGTACACCGCGGCCGCGGCGATGTCGGTCGGATCGCCCAGGCGGCGCAGGGGTGTGGCCTTCTCCATCGGGTCACGCAGCGCGTCATTGGACGCAACGATCTCCAACGCCGAGGTGAGGATCGAGCCGGGGGCGATGGCGTTGACGCGGATGCGTGGGCTCAGATCCAGGGCGGACAGCCGGGTGTAGTGCGCGAGGGCGGCCTTCGCGGTGCCGTACGCGGCGAACCCGCGTCCGGCCAGACGCCCCACCGTGGAGGTGATGTTGATGATGCTGCCGCCGCCGGAATGCTCGAGCATCAGCGGCGCTGCCGCACAGGTCAGCGCGTGCGCGGTCGACACATTGAAGGTGAAGGCGTCGCGCAGATCCTTGGTGGAGGTGTTCATCAAGGGTGCCGGCATGGTGCCGCCGACGTTGTTGACGACGATGTCTAGTTTCCCGAACGCTTCCACTGCGATGGCCGCGAGTTCGGCGGTGGCCTCGGGGTGGGCCAGGTCGGCGGCGACGACGTGGGCCCGCCGCCCGGTCGCGGCGATCTGCTCGGCAACTTCGTCGAGTTGGGCCTGGGTACGAGCCGCGATAACCACGTCGGCACCGGCTTCCGCGAAGGCCAGGGCGGTAGCCGCGCCCAGTCCTCGGCCGGCTCCGGTGAC
This sequence comes from Mycolicibacterium lutetiense, assembly GCF_017876775.1. NCBI lineage: Bacteria > Bacillati > Actinomycetota > Actinomycetes > Mycobacteriales > Mycobacteriaceae > Mycobacterium > Mycolicibacterium lutetiense. The sequence continues at coordinate 200,897 of NZ_JAGIOP010000001.1, forward strand.
GATCGCAACCTTGTCGTCCAGTCGGAATCTGTCCAGAATCACGCGCACTCCGTTCGCTTGCTCGGCGCCACGCTAGCAGGGTGAGTGGACGCGTGTCCGGTGTTTCTGAAACACGTTCTAGTTGTGCTGAGGTCCGCCACCGCGTGGCGTGGAGTGTGCGCAAAGCCGTCCGCGTCGGCGGTGGCGGGCGCACAATTGAGGGGTCAGTTCAACGTGGGGAGCCGCGATGACCCAGCAGCGTTATGACTTCTTCGGCGATGTCTTCGCACGGTATTTCAGCCCCGCGATCGGTCGGTACCCCTCGGCGGCGGGCGGCCTCGTCCATCGACTGCTCGCGTGTACCGACGACGTGCAGGACCGGTTGGCCCAAGCCCGTCTCGCGGCGTGCGCGTGGGGCGAGGAGGAGATCGGCCTCCCCGGCCACCTGTACCCGTCGTCCGAACTGTTCGTCTTCACCCAGTGCGGTCTGATCTACGGCGCGCGTTTCGCCGACGCCCGGCACGGGCTGTACTACCTGGCCACTCCGCACCCGATGTTCGACGCGTTCGTCGACCAGATCGAGCACACGCCGCTGCGTCCGGGGGCGGTGGTGGCGGTGGATCGCCGCTGCAGCCACGATCTCGAATCGGCCCATCCGATGGATGCCGCGTTGCGTCGCATCCTCGATGAGCACGAGGCCTTGCGCGTCGACGTCCCTGCTTAGAGACGCTCCGCAGGGGCTGATGTTAACGCCGTGTTTCGGCGGTGTGTGCTGCGCATTACCCCGTATGTGTTCAGTATGAGTCTGTCGCACAACGGATTTCGGCGATTTACCTTTAGTCCACTTCACCGAAACCGAAGGGCGGGCTGAACCCAGTGAAACGGAACTTGAAATGCTTGTGCGCCGCAGGTGCCGGACTGTGTGGGCTCGGGACGGCGTTGGCCGCGCCGGCTGCCGCCGCACCCACCGAGTCGACGGCGAGCCAAACCATCAGTGACCTCGAAAGTAAGGGCTTCCGGGTGATCTTGAGCAAGGTCGGCACCAAGGCCATCGATGATTGCACGGTGACCGCAGTGCGCCAGGGCCGTTCGGTCACCGCACCGCAAGTACCGGCTGGTGCGGCCAGTATCACGTCGTTCAATCCGGGACAGAATCTGCAGTACACCACGGTGTACGTGGATCTGGACTGCCGACGCTGAACTACTTCTTGGCGGCAGCCTTCTTGGCCGCTTTCTTGGCAGGCGCCTTCTTCGCGGGCGCCTTCGCCGGCTCTTTCGATGCGCTGCCACGGGCCTTCACGCTGGCCTCCAGTTTGGCCAGCAGGTCCGAGACATCCTCGGTCTCATCGAGCTCGGTGGGCTGTTCTTCGACCGAGAACGCCTCTCCGCCTTCGAGTTTGGCCTGGACGAGTTCGTTGAGTTGTTCCTGATAGTCGTCGCGGAACTGATCGGGCTTGAAGTCGTCGGTCATCGACTCGACCACCTGGCCGGCCATCTTCAGCTCGGCCGGCTTGATCTCGACCTCCTTGTCCAGCACGGGGAAGTCGGGATCGCGGATCTCGTCGGGCCACAGCAGGGTATGGATCACCATGACGTTGCGCTTACTGAAATCTTTGACCCGCAGCGCCGCCAGCCGCGTCTTGTTCCGCAGTGAGAAATGCACGATGGCCACGCGTTCGGTTTCAGCGAGCGTCTTGGCCAGCAGCACGTAGGACTTCGATGACTTGGAGTCGGGCTCCAGGAAATAGCTCTTGTCGTACATCAACGGGTCGAGTTGGTCGGCCGGGATGAACTCGACGACCTCGATCTCGCGGCTGCGTTCCTCGGGCAGCGTGGCGATGTCCTCATCGGTGATCACCACCATCTGCCCGTCGTCAGATTCGAAAGCCTTGTTGATGTCTCGGAACTCGACGACCTCGCCACACACTTCACAGACCCGCTTGTAGCGGATGCGCCCGTTGTCCTTGGCGTGGACCTGATGGAACTTGATGTCGTGGTCCTCGGTGGCGCTGTAGACCTTGACCGGCACGTTCACCAGGCCGAAGGCGATCGAACCCTTCCAGATGGATCGCATTTGCCCAGTATGGCTTGAACTCGGCGACTGTGCGAAGAACCACCGGATCGGTGCGTCGGGTCAGGTGCCGTTGACGAGGCGGTGTACAGACTTCGGCGCCTCGATATCCGCGCTGACCCACGGTGCGGGAATCGGGTCGCCGGCCACTGTCCGTAGGGGCACGACGCCGGCCCACCCGCCGGAGTCGGCCTCGTCGTCCGGCGGCGGTGGCGGTGCGTCGCGCACCTTGACCGTCCAGCCGTCGGGCGTGATCGGCAGGGCGATGGCGAGCGTCGCGGCGAGTTCTCTCTTCGTGTTGGACCGCACCTCCGAACTGCGGCCGGGAATCAGCGAATCGCTCATCAGGTCGAGGGCGTACGCCGCATCCCGCGGGTCGATCACGGTCAGGTGCCCACGCACCACGGCTGACCGGTAGTTGGCCGTGGAGTCGAAAAGTGTGTTTGCCACGACGATTCCGTCGAGGAGCGTCACGCAGAACCCGGCGGGAGCCCCGGCCGCGACGTGCCGCAGCGCACCCGCTCCCGTCGACCCGTGCAGGACGACCCGGTCACCGTCCCGGGCGTAGAGCATGGGCACGATCCACGGCTGTCCGTCCACGACCGTCGCGAGCGTGCCCACCGCCGCGGCGTCGAGCACCGAGTCAAGGGCGGCCCGGTCGGTGCGGGCAAGCTGGTGTTCTCTCCTGATCTGCTTCACGGAACGAATTCTGCGGGTATTCCGGCCTGCTCAGAAGATCCAGAACTAGAGTGAAAGTGCAGACCACTATTGTGGCGTCATGGCGCGCCACGCACCCGAGCTCAACTTGGCACTGCAGCTGCCCACCGACGAGTCGCCGCTGAGGCAGCGCATCGCGGCCGCCGTCATCGAGCAGATCCGGCTGGGCAGGCTGGGTCCCGGCGACGCGCTGCCGTCGACCCGGAGCCTGGCTGCCGAACTTGCCGTGGCCCGGTCATCGGTGGTCGACGCGTACGACGAGCTCGCCGCGGCCGGCTACACCACCGCGCTGCCCGGATCAGGCACGCGGATCGCTGCCGGGGCAGATGCCGCCGCGCACGCAAATGCGGCGTCACACGTGACCGCGAGCGGTGTCATGCCCGCCGCACGGCGAGCCCCGCGTGATCAATCGCCGGCCTGGGACCTCATGCCCGGGCACCCTGATCCGGGCCTGATCTCGACCACCGACTGGCGCCGCGCCTGGCGGGCGGCCGCCGCTGCGCCGATATCCTCCGCGGCTGCGGGGCCGCACGGCCACGCCGGACTCCGCCAAGCCCTGGCCGGGCATCTGCGTCGTACCCGCGGAATCGTTGCCGACCCGAGCGAGCTGATCATCGTGCCCGGCGTGGCCTCCGCGTTGCGCACCATCACCCAGGCGGCCGGGCTGGCCGGGCGCGACATCGCTTTCGAGGAGCCCGGGTACGCCGAGGCGCGGGAAGTGTTCCAGATGTCCGGCGCCCGAACGCGTGCCGTGCCGGTCGACGGGGACGGCCTCGATCCGGGCTCGCTGCGCGAGTCCGATGCGGCCGTGTATTGCACTCCGGCACATCAGTATCCGCTCGGGGCGCGGCTGCCCGTGTCCCGACGTGCTCAGCTCGTGCAGTGGGCCGCCCGGACCGGCAGCCTGCTCATCGAGGACGACTACGACGGTGAATTTCGCTATGACGTGTCTGCGCTGCCCGCGCTGCGCGGCATCGACGGCGGGCGTGACTGCGTGGCCTACATCGGGACGGCGTCGAAAATCCTCACACCCACGCTGCGGGTCGCCTGGATGATACCGCCGCCGCGGTTGCGGGATGCCGTCGCCGACGCGCTGGAACGCAGCGGTGAATCCGTCTGTGGGGTAACGACTCTCGCGTTGGCCCGATTCATCGATTCGGGTGCGCTGACCCGACACCTCGCCAGGGCGGCACGCACCTACTCGGCGCGGCGGGCGGCGCTTGTCAGTGCGCTCGGTCGCCGGTGCGCAGGTATTCAGCTGGCCGGCGTCGAGGCCGGCTTGCACATGGTGGTGCGGCTGCACGACACGATCGACGACATCGCGATGGCTGCCACGCTCCGCGACCGAGGAGTCACCGCGTCGCCGCTGTCCTCATTCTTTTCGGACTTCTCGGACATCGCCGGCACCCGGGGGCTGGTGTGTGGGTACGCGCGGCTTCCCGAGACCCAGGCGGACGCGGTGGCCGAGCTCATCGCGGATGCGATCCGTCAGCCGTGAGCGCCGCTCAGGACTGCGCTGCAGCGTCTCGTGCCGCACGATCCGGCAAGTCGGCGCCGGGCCGAGCCACCGTCAACGCCGCCGACAACGCAGCGGACCTCAGGACACCTTCGAGACTCTCAGTACCGATCCGGGACAGGTCACGACGACGGTCCGCGCCGAGCAACCCCAACGACCACAGCGCATCGAGCAGGCCTGTCATGAAGGCGTCACCGGCCCCGACGGTGTCCACTACCTGCACCGACCGGGCGGGGACCGACACCGAACCGGCCCGGCAGACCGCGAACGCGCCGCCCTCACCCGACGTCACGGCGACGATTGACGGGCCGACCTCCAGCCAGGCCCGTGCGATCTGCTCGGGGGAGTGGCGGGGGTCCATCCAGCGCAGGTCGTCCTCGGAGGCTTTGACGATGTCGGCGCGTTCGATGAGTCGGTCGATGCGCCCGCGAGCGATGTCGTCGTCCCGGATCACGTCCGGCCGGATATTCGGATCGAAGCTGATGGTCGCCGACATCCGGTAGGCATCCAGCAGAGAGGCGGCGGCGCGACATCCTGGCTCCAGCACGGTGGCAATCGATCCGGTGTGCACCAGCAGCGGGGTCGCCACCTCGGGCGTGCCGGAAAGCTGCCAATCGATGTCGAATTGATAGTGCGCCGACCCTGCGGCGTCCAGGGTGGCCATCGCGGTCGGTGTCCGCCGGGCATTCCTGCTGCCCGAAACGAGTTGTACCCCAGACCTTTCCACGTACTCGACGATGAGCTTGCCGCGGTCGTCGTCGGCGATGTGAGTGAGGAAGTCGACGTCGCGGCCCAGCCGTCCGAGACCGACGGCGACATTGAGTGCGCTGCCGCCGACGTACTCTCCGACGACGTTGCCATCCCGCTCGACGATGTCGATCAGTGCCTCGCCGATGACCAGGGCCCGGCTCATAGCTCCATGGTAGGTGGCTTGGGCTAGAGCTGTCCGGCGATGAACCCAGCCGCCTGATCGGGATATGGCGGGAGCTCATATGCGCTGTGCGCCGCGCGGGCACGCCCACCCTCGACACAGATCGGATCGCCGGCGCTGCACAGGTCGATCGCCCGCCCGGCGAACTGTCCGGTGCTCGACAGCGGCGTGCCGAATCGATTGCCGGGATTGCCGAACACCGCGACCGCAGCGACCCGGTCGGCGCTGTAGGACGGTAACGCCGGAGCCGAGCCGATCGTGCCGATCCGGTCACCGATCGGCGGTACGCCCGCCAACATCGAAACTGCCGCTGCGCCTTGCGAGAATCCGCCCAGCACCACTTGGGTGCCGGGGCATTGGTCGGCCAGCCAGGCGATGTGCCCGGCGGCGTCATTCGCGCCGTCTGCGGTGGTCAGGAAGTTGAGCCCGGCCGGATAGTTCACTGCGTACACGCCGAGGCTGCGCGGCGCGATCCTGGACCCGAGTTGGTCGACCAGCGTCTGGCCCACCCGGCCGATCCCGGGCGGCTCACCGGTGCCGCGGGCGAAGACCACCTCGACGTCCGAGCAGGGATCGGCCGATGCCGCGGGTACCGGGCTGATGAGAACGGCCGTCGCAATCGATGCAGCGATGGCCCACCGGAGGACTGCGGTGTTCAGCGACATCAGTCCATGTTCACATTTTGACGGCAGATCAGCTTGGCTCATCGTCGAACTGCTTTGAGACGCTGTCGCACAGCTTCCACGCCCCGTCCTTTTGCAGGAAGTACAGCGCCCCCTTCGGAGTGGATCGGACCGGGTGAACCCGGCCTGCGCTACGTCCCCCGAACGGTCACGTCGGTTATGGTGATCGGCTTCTTTCGCGACGGGTCAGGCGACTGGGGCCCAATGGGTCGTCCCAGATATCGTGCTGCAGAAGCTCGTCAGCCTCCTCCGCGCGCATCATGTCCAGAACCTTTTGCTGATCGTCCGTGTCGACCGCGTCGGTGAAACTCACTGCCTTGGAGCGGATTTCCCTTTCCGTCGAGTTCGGACCGCCGGCGATCGGGAAGTACGCCAACACCCCAGTACGGCGGTTCAGATGGCGGCCGGGGTGGTGGTTGTGGCGGAGACGTTGTTATTGCTCGTCCCAGCGACGCATCAGGAGGTTGTCGAGTTCCGCTGCGAAATCGCCGGGCGGATCGAAATTTGCTTCGTAGGCGAGGGTCACCTTCCCGGGGAGGCGGCTGTTCACGCAGTAATACAGTTGCCCTGAATCCTTCGTGAACCACATCAATTGCGAGGGTTTCGACTCGATCTCGTCAAAACTCTCGCTCGGAAACCAGTCATATCCTTCAAAGCTCTCCCAGGCGTCTGGGCGCCTGATTCCATAAGACTCCCAATCCTGGGCGGTAAACCCCGGATGCACCTCGCGCAGGAACGTCTGTACGGCATCGGGAAAGCAATCGAAGAATTCTGCTTCGGGCTGTCTGAGGATGGCCGGATCCCAGCCGAGCCACAATGCTGGAAAGTCATCTCTAGCCTGTCCCGCCGCATAAATGAGAACATTTTCGAACAACCCGCCCGATTGTCGGCGAAAGACCCTGACATCCGAGAGTTTGTCCTGAAATCGTCGGGCAAAACCGGGAAGTAGGTCGGTGAAATCCGCGCCCCACAAGGACAAGGCGTGGCGACATCTTTCCGATGAGGTGGAGGCGGATGCGATCGGTCGCCATTTCTGCGGTATCTCTGCCAGTTCCGGTGATTGTGGCCCGACCGGGGTCCACGTGGCACGCCCGCCGGTGACCTCGGCGAGGATATCGCCGACTTCATATTCTGCCACTGTGACCTCCCAAGGCCCTCGCTCGCCAGGAGCGCATTTATCGGCCTTCCCCCGAGGTCGCATCCGCGCCCGAGCATTACGTCCCTTGCGGCACTTGGATCGGCATTATTCTATGGCCGTTCATACCAAGTGGCGACCGTGAAACGTGTGCCCTTGGAAGGATGACTGATCAGGCATCTGATTCTTGATGTCCGCGTATAGGTTGGGAAGATGGAGCGCTACGAGCGGGTTCGGCTGACGAATCCCGACAAGGTGCTCTATCCCGCCACCGGCACCACCAAGGCCGAGGTCTTCGACTATTACCTGAGCATCGCCGAGGTCATGCTGCCGCACATCGCCGGGCGTCCGGTGACCCGGAAGCGCTGGCCCAACGGGGTCGCAGCGGCATCGTTCTTCGAAAAGCAGTTGGCGTCATCGGCCCCGGACTGGCTGGAACGCGGCAGCATCGCGCACAAGTCCGGGACCACCACGTACCCGATCATCAATACTCGTGAGGGCCTGGCCTGGATCGCCCAGCAGGCCGCGCTGGAAGTGCATGTGCCGCAATGGCGGTTCTCCGCCGACGGCAGCCAGGGCCCGGCCACCCGCATCGTGTTCGACCTCGATCCGGGTGAGGGCGTCGCGATGCCGCAGTTGTGCGAGGTGGCCCAGGCGGTGCGCGATCTCATGGGCGATATCGGGTTGACGACGTATCCGCTGACCAGCGGCAGCAAGGGCCTGCATCTGTATGTGCCTCTGGGCGAGCTGATCAGCTCACAGGGAGCGTCGGTGCTGGCCAAGCGGGTGGCCCAACAACTGGAACAGTCGACGCCGGAACTGGTCACCGCCACCATGGCCCGCAGTGTGCGGGCCGGGAAGGTGTTCCTGGACTGGAGCCAGAACAGCGGGGCCAAGACCACGATCGCTCCGTACTCGCTGCGCGGGCGGGACCACCCGACCGTCTCCGCGCCCCGAACCTGGGACGAGATCGCCGACCCGGAGCTGCGTCACCTGCGATTCGATGAAGTGTTGCAACGGGTTTCCGAGGATGGTGACCTGCTGGCCGGACTCGACGAGGGCCCGCCCCGGGCCGACAAACTCACCACCTACCGCAGCATGCGCGACGCGGCCAAGACTCCCGAGCCGGTGCCCCAGGACATTCCGGCGACCGGCAACAACGACCGGTTCGTGATCCAGGAACACCACGCTCGACGGCTGCACTACGACCTGCGGCTGGAACGCGATGGCGTGCTGGTCAGTTGGGCGGTGCCCAAGAACCTGCCCGAGACCACCGCAGTGAATCACCTTGCCGTGCATACCGAAGACCATCCGATCGAGTACCTGACCTTCCACGGCCCGATCCCGAGGGGCGAGTACGGCGCCGGGGAGATGGTCATCTGGGACACCGGCACGTACGAGGCGGAGAAGTTCCGGGTCACTGACGATCCCGAGGCCCGCAATGGCGAGGTCATCTTCACCCTGAGCGGCCGGAAGATCGATGGCCGCTACGCGCTGATCCAGACCGAGGGCAAGAACTGGCTGGCGCATCGGATGAAGGACCAGAAATCGGTCACGCCCGAGCCCAAGGATTTCGCGCCGATGCTGGCAACCGAGGGGTCCGTCGCGAAACTCACTGCCGGTCAATGGGCGTTCGAAGGGAAATGGGACGGCTACCGGTTGCTGGTGGAAGCCGATCATGGCCGCCTGCAACTGCGTTCACGCAGTGGACGCGACGTCACCGCCGAGTACCCCCAGTTGGAGGTGCTGGCGGCCGATCTCGCCGACCATCACGTGGTGCTCGACGGTGAGGTGGTGGCACTCGACGACTCCGGGGTGCCCAGCTTCGGCGAGATGCAGAACCGGGCCCGCTCCACCCGCGTCGAGTTCTGGGCGTTCGACATCCTGTGGCTCGACGGCCGATCTCTGCTGCGCGCCAAGTACTCCGACCGGCGAAAGCTGTTGGACGCGTTGGCTGCCGGCGGCGGGCTGATCGTGCCCGAACCGCTGCCCGGCGACGGCCCGGAAGCCATGGAGCATTCCCGCGAGCACCGGTTCGAAGGCGTCGTCGCCAAGAAACGCGACTCGACCTATCAACCGGGCCGGCGGTCGGCATCGTGGGTCAAGGACAAGATCTGGAACACCCAGGAAGCGGTGATCGGCGGGTGGCGCCAGGGGGAGGGCGGGCGCAGCAGCGGCATCGGTGCGCTGCTGCTCGGTGTGCCCGGCCCTGACGGGCTTCAGTTCGCCGGCCGGGTCGGCACCGGGTTCACCGAGAAAGAGCTGGCCAAGCTCAAAGACATGCTGGCGCCGCTGCACACCGAGGAGTCACCTTTCGACAAACCGCTGCCGAAGCTCGACGCAAAAGGGGTCACGTTCGTGCTCCCCGAACTGGTGGGGGAGGTTCGCTACAGCGAGCGCACCAGTGACCACCGGCTGCGCCAGCCCAGTTGGCGGGGTCTGCGGCCCGACAAGTCGCCGAATGACGTGGTGTGGGAATCGTGAATCAGACGCGGGAACCGTCGAGCGCTTCACGCAGCCCGCGGGTCGCGAGTTCGTCGGCCAATTCGTTGTCGGCGACGCCCGAATGGCCTTTCACCCAGAACCACTCGACCTGATGCCGCTCGCAGGCAGCCTGAAGTCGCTGCCAGAGGTCGACGTTCTTCACGGGCTGTTTGGCGGCGGTCAGCCAACCGTTGCGCTCCCAGCCGAGGACCCATTTGGTGATGCCGTTGCGGACATAGGTGCTGTCGGTGTGCAGGTGCACCACCACAGGTCTGGTGAGTGCCTCGAGCGCCATGATGGGGGCGGTCAGCTCCATTCGGTTGTTGCTCGTGGTTTCGGGGTCCCCGCCGTACATCTCGCGCACGTGTTCGCGGCGGCGCAGCACCGCGCCCCAGCCGCCGGGGCCGGGATTCGGCCGGCACCCGCCGTCGGTGTAGATGACGACGACGTCGTCCTGCAGGTCCCCGGGGTCGGTCATGCGCTGAGGATAGGGAACTGTTTCGAGCGACCGGCGTCCCGACACACGTCAACGACGGGGAGTCGTGGAGATCACCGCCGTGTGCACCGATATGCCGAGGTCGCGGTGTCGGAGCGTGGTGATCCGGCGCCCGGGCTGGACCGCGTCCTTCACCGGAGCGGTGTGGTCGCCGAAGAACGCGGCGCTCGCGTCGATGTCGTCGACGACGTAGGTGATTCCCCAGAGCTTCGAGGGACCGTCACTCGTGGTCTCCGGTGAGCCCACGACCTCGATGATCACCTGTCCGAAGCGGAAGAAGATCTGTCGCATCCGTCGTCCGCCGAGTTCGGTGTCGCGTTCCCGGCGCGGAGTCACACCGATGGCTGCCAGTGCGGCGACCGTGCGGTCCAGGTCTGGAGACAGCAGCACGACGTGGTCGATCGCGGTGACGCCGTTCGGGTGGACCGCCGACGGTGCGGTGACCGCATCCGATCGCGATGTCGGGATGCCGTCGAGATCGTCCAACGGATCGTGTGACGGCAGGCCGCGCAACGACCACCCGATGATGCCGGTGCCGCGGTCGCTTCCGACCAGCCGGATGCCAACCTCACCCACCCGGCAGACGGCATCGGAGTCGACGAAAAATCCCGCTCGCTTCCAGGCATCCGGCGGGTCGGCGACTTCGAGTTCGTCGACGGTGACGGTCATGGACGTGGAATCTAGCCGTCCCGTCGGTCCGCCGGGTGGACCTCAGTCGGACGTTCGGCCGGCGTCGGCGATTCGCCGTCGCGCTTCCGCCGGCGAGATGCGGAGCCTCCTGGCGAGCACCCCGGCCGGGTCGAACCGTGGCGGCGACGCGGTGTCGGTGGCGACCATCCGCCCGAGTAGCCGTTGTTGAGCGGTCGCCAGCCGTTTCTCCCCGGCGTCGAGCCGGCTCAGCACCTCGTGGAGCTCCGACCGTGTCAGAGCGTGCACCGACAGCGCGTCGATCTCTTTGCAGGCGGCATTCAGATGATCGAGGGCATCACCGACGATTGTCCGCTCGATGTCCCTCTCGGAAACCAATATCGAACTCATGTTCGGTACCGTACGCCGACCCACCGACAAGCTCACCGCTCGCGCGAATGCATCATTAAAAACAATCGGCCGCACAGATTCTGCGGCCGTCTCCAGCCAATGTATTTGTGCTGTTTGTTTCAGCTCAGCAGGCGACGTCGACGTATGCCGTCTTGGAAATAATGGTCGTGTTGATCGAACTGCCACCCCGGGAGTCGTTGGTGGCGATGGTCTGCCCCTGGCGGACACCGAGCACCTTGCAGCTGGCCAGCGGTGCAGTGCCCGTGCGGTTGACGATGACGTGATAACCACTGGTCTGGAGGCTTTTCACGGTCTGCTCGGCCGACTGTCCGGTCGGAGCGGCAGCGGCGACGCCCCCGAGGAACGCGCCGGCGGCCAGCGTGCTGGCGGCTAATGTGGCGATGGCATATGACTTCATTTTCCAACCCTCCGGTTGCTACCTATTACGTGCAATCGGGAGTTGAGTTCAAAAATTCCAGAATTCTCAGCTGGAAATGCGGAATTTCTCAGGGTGGGGTGGAGCTGTCTTCGACGGTGATCCGCAGCCGTGGCTTGTGCTCGGCGTCCGAACCGTCGACGCGATCCCACACCACATCCACCAGCGGCGCCAACAGCATTTCGCCCATCTGGCGAACCAGGACCGCCACGATCTGGGTGGACTCGCGGCGTTTGGTCGATGCACGACCAGATTTCCGTAGTGCGCTGACCTCTCGCTCGGTCAGGTCGACCAGGACGTCGAGGAGGTGCAGATTTTCGCCTGAGGGGTCCAGCAGCGCGCGGCGGACGTAGTTGGCCACCGGGGGGTTCGCGTCCAGCATCTTGCGCACGGCCTCATCGCGGGCCGCGGCCAACTGGGCGGGGCTGCCGGAATCCGGTGCCTCCGAGAGCGCCGCGGCGATGTGATCCACCACCAGCTGGTCGACGGCATCGCGCAGTCCGGCTTTCGTCTTGTAGTGGTGCTGTACCAGGCCGAGCGTGACACCTGCTTCGGAGGCGATGGCGCGCAACGAAATTCGGTCTTGTCCGTACTTCGAATACAGGTCCAGTGCGGCGTTGCGAATGCGGGCCTTGGCTGTCAGGTCCTCGTTCGTGGCCCGCGGGTTGACCATGTCGCGCTCCTCCGGTACACCTGACTCTAGAACAATACAGTTGTATCGTAATTCGTTCTTGCATGACAACAGATGAGGTAGCGACGATGTCCGAACTGTTCCCCGAGTATCGGGCGTCCTGGGAAACCGATCAGCATCGTGAACTTCGCCGCCACGCCGCGGAGTTCTTCCGCAAGGAGGCCACGCCCCATCAGGAACGCTGGGCCCGCAACCATCAGGTCGACCGCGAATTCTGGAACAAGCTCGGCGACGCCGGGTTGCTCGGTCTGGACCTGCCGGAGGAGTACGGCGGTGCCGGTGGGGACTTCGGATTTTCGGCCGTAGTCGCCGAGGAGCTTGCGCTGGCCCATGATTCGGCGTCGGGCTGGGTGGTCCACTCGCCGATCGTCGGGCACTACGTCAACACCTATGCCAATGCCGAACAGAAGCAGCGCTGGATGTCGAAGATCATCAGCGGTGAGGCGGTGCTGGCCATCGCGATGACCGAACCCGGCACGGGCTCGGACCTGCAGGCGGTACGGACCACGGCCGTGCGCGACGGCGACGATTACGTCATCAACGGATCGAAGACGTTCATCTCCAACGGAACCCATTGCGATCTACTGGTGATCGTCGCGAAGACCGATCCGTCGCAAGGCGCGGCGGGAATCTCGCTGATCGTCGCCGAGACCAACGACGAACTGCAGGGCTTCGAACGTGGACGGGTGCTGGAGAAGGTCGGTCAGCACGGTCAGGACACGCGGGAGTTGTTCTTCTCCGACATGCGGGTCCCGGTCAAGAACCTGCTCGGTGAGCAAGAGGGCCGAGGCTTCTATCAGCTGATGGACCAGTTGGCCCGAGAGCGGCTGGCCATCGCATCGGTGTGCTCCGGTATGGCTGAGGCCGCCGTGGTGGAGGCGATCCACTACACGAAGGAACGCGAAGCGTTCGGCAAGCCGCTGATCGGCTTCCAGCACAACCGGTTTGCCCTGGCCGAGCTGAAAGCTGAAGTGCTGTCGATCAAGACGACCGTCGATTACTGCGTGCAGTCCTACATCGACGGGCGCATCGACTCGGCCACCGCGTCCATGGCCAAGCTGATCGCGGCCGACAAGGGTGTCGCCGTGGTGGACCGCTGTGTGCAGTTCTTCGGCGGGTACGGCTACATGATGGAGTACCCCATCGGACGGGCCTACGCGGCCGCGCGGGTCAACAAGATCTACGGCGGTACCAGCGAAATCATGAAAGAGATCATCAGTCGGTCCCTGTGATGCCCGGGCTGTGACATCGTTGAAGGATGAGTAGTGACGGGTACAGCGTCGATGACGACGACCAGTTGACTCAGGAGGACACCCTGATCGATCGGGGTGTCGACGACTTGCTCGACGAGGGTTATTCGCCGCCTGATCACTGGCGGGAACCGCGTGACCACGAGACCCTCGATGAGCTGCTGGCCGAGGAAGAACCCGACCCCGCGATGCAGCTCGACGATCCCGCCTATCTCGACGAGCAGGGCGGCGACGACGAGGTCGGGGACTTGCGGTCAGGTCGCCTGGTGGCCCCCAATGCGGGCTTCGGCGCGGACGACGAGGCAGAGCTGCTCGGGACCGACGTCGGCATCGATGGTGGTGCGGCCTCCGCTGAAGAGGCCGCGATGCACATCATCCCGCCGTCGTCACTGGATGGCGGTCCGTCGTTCTAGCGCCACCGACACGGTGAACACCAGCAGTCCGCCGACGGCCAGCAGTGCCCCTGCCGCGGCCGGGGCCGTGTAGCCGAGGCCGGCTGCGATCACCAGGCCGCCCACCCAGGCGCCGGTGGCATTGCCGATGTTGAGCGCGGAATGGTTGAGTGCGGCGGCCAGCGTCTGGGCATCGTGGGCGACGTCCATCAGCCGGGTCTGCAACGCCGGGCCGACGGCCGAGCCGGCCACCCCGACGCCGAACAGCAGCGGCAGCGCGGTCCACGGGCTGTGCGACCCCAGCGAGAACGCGGCCAGCAGCACCGCCAGGGAGCCCAGCGCCAGATACAACGCGCGGACCACCGAGGTGTCGGCCAACCGGCCGCCGATCAGGTTGCCGACCACCATGCCGAGGCCGAACACCATGAGCGCCACCGGAACCATGGACCGGGACAGGCCGGTCACATCGGTCATCGTGGTGCTGATGTAGGTGTACACCGCGAACATGCCGCCGAAGCCGATCATGCCGACAAGCACGGCGAGCCACACCTGCGGTCGGCGTAGCGCTCCGAGTTCGGTCAGTGGACTGGTGACGTGCATGGACCGCAGCTGTTTCGGTAGCCAGCGCCACTGGGCGGCCAACGTGATCAGGCCGACGCCGACCACCAGGCCGAATGCGCTGCGCCAGCCGAGGGCCTGGCCGAGCCAGGACGCCAGCGGGACACCCAGCACGGTCGCGACGGTCAGGCCGCAGAGCACGTAGGCCACGGCCTTGGCCCGGTTCTGTGGACCCATCAGGTGGGCGGCCGCCAGTGCGGCGATCCCGAAGAACGCGCCATGTGGCAGGCCGGCGACGAACCGGGCGATGACCAGGGTCGGATAGGTCGGCGCCAGCATGCTGGCCACGTTGCCGAGGGTGAAGACCGCCATCAGCGTGAGCAGCAGTGCCTTGCGCGGCCAGCGCGCGGTGAGCGCGGCGATCACGGGCGCACCAACCACCACGCCCAGCGCATAGGCGGAAATCACGTGGCCCGCGGTGGGCTCGGAGATGCCGAAGCCGGTGGCGATGTCGGGCAGCAGGCCCATCGCGACGAATTCGGTGGTGCCGATCCCGAAGCCGCCGAGGGCCAGGGCGAACACTGCGAGCATGCGCACCGTGGGGTCGGGAGCGACGATTGAGCGTGCACGTTCGAGGGAGGTCGTCATTCGCAGGCTTTCCGAGGGGGCACGGACTGAAGCTCTCGGACAGCGTTGGCGAGAACGGCGGGTGCAACGCTAACGCCGCGCCCGCTGTTCCCTCAACCTGTTCTCTCGACCCGCGTCAACAATCTTGACGATCTCCCAAACAACATCCGACCTGCAGAGGTTGGCGGACGCGCGCAGAGTCAGACCTTGGCGATGACGTTCTCGGCAAACTTCTCCAGGTGGCGGATCTTGCGGTCCAGCGGCTCGGGGTCGTCGCCCTTGATGTAGGGCAGACGGAAGCCCACGATCACGTCGGTGACGCCCTTGTCCTCGAGTCGTTTGATGCCGTCGGGCGTGTACGCGTCGGCCGAGATCACGTGGACCTCGAACGGCCCGGTCCGACCCTCCTCTTCACGGATCTCGTTGAGCCGTTTGAGGAGGAGGTCGAGGTCGTCGGTGCCGCCGCCGTGCATCCAGCCGTCGTTGCGGGCCGCGCGACGCAGGGCCGCCTCGGCGTGCCCGCCGACGAGGATGGACACCGGCTTCGAGGGTGCCGGGCTCATCTTGGTCTTGGGAATGTCGTAGAACTCGCCCTGGTACTCGAAGTAATCACCGCTGGTCAGTCCACGGATGATGTCGATGCACTCGTCCATGCGCTTGCCGCGCCGCGCGAACGGCACACCCATCAACTCGTAGTCCTCGGGCCACGGGCTGGTGCCGACCCCGAGCCCCAGTCGGTTGTCGAACAGCGCATTGAGTGAGCCGACCTGCTTGGCCACCAAGGCCGGTGGGCGGATCGGCAGCTTCAGGACGAAGAAGTTGAACTTGAGCGTGGTGGTGACGGCGCACAGGGCCGACGCCATCACGAAGGCTTCGATGAAGGGTTTGCCGTCCAGGAACTCACGGTTGCCGTCAGGGGTGTACGGGTACTTCGAATCGGATTCGAAGGGGTAGGCGACGCTGTCGGCAATGGTCATGGCGTGATAGCCGGCCGCCTCGGCCGCCTGGGCCAGCGGGATGTAGTAGGTGGGATCGGTCATGGCTTCGGCATAGGTGAACCGCATGGTGTACACACTAGAACGTGTTCTAGTTCTGTGGGGCTGATCGGGCAGGCATGATGACCCCATGCCGGCCTGGCTGACCCGCAACGTCCGGGTCCTGTCGGCGGTGTCCTTCCTGCAGGACACCGCGAGTGAGCTGCTCTACCCACTGCTGCCGATCTATCTGACGACCGTGCTCGGCGCCCCACCCGCAGTGGTCGGTGCGGTGGAGGGCGTCGCCGAGGGCGCCGCCGCGATGACCAAACTGGCCGCCGGCCCCCTTGGCGACCGATTCTCCAAGCGGCCCTTGATCGCCACCGGCTACGGCATGGCGGCCCTGGGCAAGGTCATGGTCGCCGCCGCCGGGGGGTGGTCCGGTGTGCTCGCAGGTCGCGTGGTGGACCGGCTGGGCAAGGGGGTTCGCGGTGCGCCGCGCGATGCCCTCCTGGTCACCGACATCGACGCCGCCGCCCGCGGCCGGGTGTTCGGGTTCCACCGCGCCATGGACACATTCGGGGCAGTTGTCGGTCCGCTGCTGGGTCTGGCCGCCTATGAATTGCTCGACCATCAGATCGCGCCACTGCTGTGGGTGGCCGTGGTACCCGCGGTGCTCAGCGTTGCCCTCGTGTTCCTGGTTTCGGAAAAGGGCAGAGGGAAGGGCCGCACCCAGCCGCGCGCGGAGCGTCAGCCGGTATTCGCCCGGGTGCGCGACCTACCGGGCCGGTTCTGGCGGGTGACAGCCGTGCTGGTGGCATTCGGCCTGGTGAATTTTCCCGACGCGCTGCTGTTGTTGCGGCTCAACGAGATCGGCTTCTCCGTCGTCGAGGTGATCCTGGCCTACGTCACCTACAACGCGGTGTACGCCATCTCCAGTTTCCCGGCCGGGCTGCTGGCCGACCGGATCGGCCGGCTGCCGGTATTCGGTATCGGCCTGGTGTTCTTCGCGATCGGCTATGCCGGGCTGGGTTTGACGACCGATCCGCTGACGGCCTGGCTGCTGATCGGGGCCTACGGCCTGTTCACCGGCTGCACCGACGGGGTCAGCAAGGCCTGGGTGTCCTCGCTCGTCGGCTCTGACCTACAGGGCAGTGCACAGGGAGTGTTCCAGGGGCTCAGTGGTTTTGCCGTGCTGGGCGCCGGGGTGTGGGCCGGGCTGGCATGGACTGCGATTCCAGGTCAGCCCGGCCAACTGCCGCTGGTGATCTCCGGGATCTGTGGTGCGGTGTTCGCGGTCGGGTTGCTCGGCCGTTCGGCGCTTACCCGGCGGCGCTGACTTCCGACTCGTCGGCACCGTCCAGTTCGAAGGGCGGTTCACCGACGCCGGCGACGGAGTGCGTGCCCTGCGAGGTGCGCTCGGTGATGCGGGCGTCGACGGTTCGGGTGCCGATGGTCAGGCGTACGGGCCCGGAGGCGACGGTGCTCGGTGCATCGAGAATCGTTCCGCGCCAGTGGTAGCGGCCGTCGATCGGATCCAGGTGGCCGGCCAGCCGCACATGCACCCGGCGATCGCCGTCACCGTTGTCGAGGATCGCGAGCCCGTCGAACACCTCTTCGGTGACGCCGGTCCCGGAAATCTCGGGAGTACCCGCTGAGCCGGTGAGGCCACGCGGGGCCTTCGCCGGAAGGAAGCCGGAGCGACGCCACATCCGCCGCCCGATGCGTCCCATCAGCCCGACCTCTTCGAGGAAAGCTGCCAGTGGGGCGAATCCCGAGATCTGCACCTCGTGACGGTGTGCGCTGGCCCGGGCCATCCGGCGCGCGGCGCGGGCGTTCAGGCCAACGCGCGCGTACTGCACCTTGTTGGTGAACAGATATCGGAAGAAGAACCCGCCGACCCCGTTGAGGTTGGCCACCCACACCCGCTGGTACCAGCGCATCGACGGCGTGCGCTGGCGCAGTCCGTCACGTGCGAACTGGATGTGGCGGGCCTCCTCGGTGACGTGAATGCGCATGAGGCGCTGCACCATCGGCTGCAACTCGGGGTCGTCCATCATCTGCCGCTGCAGCGAGTCGAAGATCTCCTCACCGATCAGCGCGGCCACCCACAGCACCGAGCCGCGGAAGAAGAACGGCAGCGTGTTGATGATCATGCGTTGGTACAGCCGCGGCCGTACCGGTTTGGCGCCGATCTTGTCGATGGCCTTGCCGAACATCACCATGTGACGGGTCTCGTCGCCGAGTTCGGTGAGCTCGTAGTGCGTGGAATTCGAGGTGGGGTCTTGGTGCATCATCTTGCGCAGCAGTGCCTGGTTGAGGATGTTTTCGAACCAGATGCCCGCCGAGAGGGTGTTGGCCAGCTCCTCGCGGGACAGCTCGATCTGCTCTTTGCGGGACATGCCGTCCCACAATGGGGTTCCGTACAGCGACACGATCGTCGGCGGCAGGAAGAACTTGTCCGGATCGATCGGCGCCTGCCAGTCGATGTCCACCACCGGCGCGTATGACTTGCGAACCGAACCCTTGAGCAGACGTTCGGAGAACGCGTCCCGCCGCGCGGCGTTGGCCGAGCCTTCGCCGGGTCTGATCGAAGTTGTCACCGTTGACGTTCCCTTCGTTTGTGGTCCCACTCACTTCGACGTTAGGTACCGACAATGCATGATGTCAATACCCCGGGTACCGGATACCTGGGGTCCCCGATTTCGGTTCGGTTAACCTTCGACAGTGCGTCGTATCCATGTCATCGGAATAGGTGCCGGTGATCCGGACTTCGTCACGGCCCAGGCCGTTTCCGCGCTCAATGACACGCAGGTGTTCTTCGCGATGGACAAGGGTCCTCGTCGAGGCGCGGCGGACGAACTGGTCGCGGTGCGCAAGCTGATCTGCGACCGTTTCATCCGGGTCGAATCCGGGGAACCCGGCTACCGCTTCGTCGAATTGGTCGATCCGCCGCGCGCCGCGGCCGGCGACACACCGGGCTACCGCCAGGTGGTGGCGGACTGGCATGCCGAGCGGGCCCGGATCTGGGCCGCGGCCATCGAAACCGAACTGGACGACGGTGCCACCGGGTCGTTTCTTGCCTGGGGGGATCCGTCGCTGTACGACAGCACGCTGCGGATCCTGGAGAAAGTGGCCGAGTACCTCGACATCCAATACGACGTGATCCCCGGCATCACCGCAATCCAGGTGCTGACCGCCCGGCATCGCATCCCGCTCAACGACGTCGGCGAACCGGTGCTGATCACCACCGGGCGTCAGTTGCGTGAGCACGGGCTGACCGGAAGCGCCGTGGTGATGCTGGATGCGGACTGCTCATTTCAGCAGTGCGCACCGCAGACCCGCATCTGGTGGGGCGCCTATCTGGGCACCGCCGACGAGTTGCTCTATGCCGGAACGGTGGGCGAGATCGGCGACGAAATCGTTGCCGCACGTACCGAAGCGCGAACACGCCATGGCTGGATCATGGACACATACCTGCTGCGCTCGGCAGACTAGACATCCATGAGCTCATTTCTCCTGCGCGCCGCGATAACCGGATTCGCGCTCTGGGTGGTCACTCTCATCGTGCCGGGGATCTACTTCATCGGAGGTGACTCGACCATCGCGAGGGTCGGCATCATCTTCGTCGTCGCGGTGATCTTCGGTCTGGTCAACGCCTTCATCAAGCCGATCGTGCAGATCCTGTCGATCCCGCTCTACATCCTCACCCTCGGCCTGATCCACATCGTGATCAATGCGCTGATGCTGTGGATCACGTCGTGGATCACCGACAACACCACCCACTGGGGTCTGCACATCGACGAGTTCTGGTGGACCGCCATCTGGGCGGCCATCGTGCTGTCGCTGGTGAGCTGGCTGTTGTCGTTCGTCAAGGCGCTCGCCTAGGACGCGCCATGCCTGAGCTGCCCGAAGTCGAGGCGTTGGCCGATCATCTGCGCCGGCATGCGACCGGCCGGGTGGTCACCCGGATCGATGTGTCCGCATTGTCGGTGCTCAAGACGTTCGATCCGCCGACGACGGCGTTGCACGGCCAGACCGTCACCGGGGCGAACCGCTGGGGAAAGTACCTCGGTCTGGAGGTGGGCCCCTGGCACCTGATCACACACCTGTCCCGGGCGGGTTGGTTGCGTTGGTCGGACAAGCTGGCGACGACGCCGCTCAAGCCCGGCAAGGGTCCGATCGCCCTGCGCGTGCACCTGGATGGGGAGGGTTTCGACCTGACCGAGGCCGGGACGCAGAAGCGGTTGGCGGTGTGGATCGTCGCCGATCCACTCGATGTCCCGCAGATCGCCTCGCTGGGACCCGATGCGCTGTCGCTGGATTCGGCCGGGCTTGCCGGTGTACTGGCCGGGCAGGGCGGACGGATCAAGACCGTGATCACCGATCAGAAGGTGATCGCCGGCATCGGCAACGCCTACAGCGACGAGATCCTGCATGTGGCCAAGCTGTCGCCGTTCGCGACCGCGGGCAAGCTGACCGATGCCCAACTGGCCGCGCTGCATGACGCGATGATCTCCGTGCTCACCGATGCAGTGACGCGGTCGGTGGGGCAGCAGGCCGCCACGCTCAAGGGGGAGAAGCGGTCCGGCCTGCGGGTACATGCCCGCACCGGGTTGCCGTGTCCGGTGTGCGGGGACACCGTGCGGGAGGTGTCTTTCGCCGAAAAATCGTTCCAGTACTGCCCGACGTGTCAGACCGGCGGCAAGGTGCTGGCCGATCGTCGGATGTCGCGGCTGCTCAAATAGACCGCATTTTTGACAGTTGTTTAACTCGGTTATCCTGCAGCGATGACCCGTCAGAAGATCCTCATCACCGGCGCCAGCTCCGGACTGGGCGCGGGCATGGCCCGGCAATTCGCGGCCAAGGGCCGTGACCTGGCGCTGTGTGCCCGCCGCACCGAGCGGCTCGACGAGCTCAAGGCCGAGCTGGCCGCCCGGCACCCGCACGTCAAGGTCGCGGTCGCCGCGCTGGACGTGAACGACCATGAGGCCGTGCCGCGGGTGTTCGGCGAGATGTCCGAGGAACTCGGCGGTATCGATCGCGTGATCGTCAACGCCGGCATCGGCAAGGGCTGGCCGTTGGGTGAGGGCAAGCCGTGGGCCAACAAAGCGACCATCGAAACCAATCTGATCGCCGGCCTGGTGCAGATCGAGACCGCGCTGGAGATGTTCAAGAAGTCCGGCAGCGGACACCTGGTGCTGATCTCGTCGGTGCTGGGCAACACCGGTGTCCCCGGCGGTAAGGCCGCCTACTGCGCGTCGAAGGCCGGAATGACCTCGCTGGGCGAGTCGCTGCGCGCCGAGTACGACAAGGGCCCCATCCGGGTGACGGTGATCGAGCCGGGCTACATCGAGTCGGAGATGACCGCCAAGTCGGCGACCACGATGCTGATGGTCGACAACGAGACCGGAGTGCGCGCGATGGTCGAGGCCATCGAGAAGGAGAAGGGCCGGGCGGTGGTGCCGCGCTGGCCGTGGGCGCCGCTGACCCAGGTGATGCGGCTGCTGCCGCCGAAATACACCAAGCGTTTCGCGTAGGGCTATCCGACGTCATGCCGCGGTCGCGACGAGAAACCTGAGTTGTGCGGCCGTGACAGAAGAAACTGCAGCTCACCCCCGTGGCTGGTGTGGATTGCATGGTGTCAAAACATCAGCGTGACGTGACCGTGTGTTTCGAATCCCGGCGATCGTGGGTAGACCCCCGTCATGACCACAAAATTGATTGCCTCGATGTTCTTTGCAGGCGCCGCGGCAGGTGCTGTCGCCTTTGGCCCGGTGGCCATGGCTGAGCCTGCTCCGCCGCCGTGCGTCAACGCTGATGGCACGGCCTGCTCCGACCTCGGCACGGCCGGTCCCGGCGGTGCCACGGGCGCCATCCCAGGTGGTCCCGGTGGGACGGCAGGCCCGGGCGGGGCTTCCGGCGTGATCCCGGGTGGTCCGGGCGGCGCGGCCGGACCTGAGGGTGCGACCGGCGTGATCCCCGGTGGCCCGGGCGGAACTGCCGGACCCGGGGGTGCCACCGGCTCCATCCCGGGCGGGCCGGGCGGCACAGCGGGTCCCGGCGGAGCCAGTGGCTGTATCCCGAACGTGGGCTGCGCGTCTATTCCGGGACAGTAGGCTCGGGGCCGCAGCTCTAGACCGAGCGCCCGCGCTCGACGCGGTACCGGCGCACCAGCGCGTCGGTCGACGAGTCCGACTGCTTGCCCGGTGATTCCGATTCGGTGATCACCGGCAGCAGGGCCTTGGCCTGGGTCTTGCCCAGTTCGACACCCCACTGATCGAAGGAGTCGATCCCCCACACCACTCCCTCGGTGAACACCTGATGTTCGTAGAGGGCGATGAGCTGGCCCACCACCGACGGCGTCAACCTGCTTGCCAGGATTGACGTCGTCGGTCGGTTTCCGGGCATCACCTTGTGCGGCACCACCTCGGCCGGGGCGCCTTCGGCCGCAATGGCTTCGGCAGTCTTGCCGAACGCCAGCACCTGGGTCTGGGCGAAGAAGTTGCTCATCAGCAGATCGTGCATGCTGCCGGTTCCGTCGGCCGTGGGGAGGTCGTCGGTGGGTTGCGAGAAGCCGATGAAGTCGGCCGGCACCAACCGGGTGCCCTGGTGCAGCAGCTGATAGAACGCGTGCTGGCCGTTGGTTCCCGGCTCGCCCCAGAAGATCTCGCCGGTGTCGGTGGTGACGGCGGTGCCGTCGGCGCGCACCGACTTGCCATTGGACTCCATGGTCAACTGCTGAAGATATGCCGCGAACCGGGACAGGTCGTTGGAGTACGGCAGCACCGCGCGCGATTGTGCGCCAAAGAAATTCGAGTACCACAGGCCGATCAGCCCCAGCAGCGCCGGAGCATTCTCGGACAACGGCGCGGTGCGGAAGTGCTCGTCGACGAGATGGAAACCGGACAGGAATTCGCCGAACCGCTCACGGCCGATCACGGCCATCACCGACAATCCGATCGCCGAGTCCACCGAGTACCGGCCGCCGACCCAGTCCCAGAACCCGAACATGTTGTCGGTGTCGATGCCGAATTCATCCACCAGCTTCGCGTTGGTGGACACCGCCACGAAATGCTTGGCGACGGCGTCATCACCGAGGGCGTCGACCAGCCAGCGGCGCGCGGCGGTGGCGTTGGTCAGCGTCTCCAACGTGGAGAACGTCTTGGAGGCCACGATGAAAAGTGTTGTGGCCGGGTCCAGATCGGCCAGTGTCGCCACCAGATCGGCGGGGTCGACATTCGATACGAAGCGGGCGCTGATCCCGGCGTCGGCGTAGTGGCGCAGCGCGTCGTACACCATCACCGGGCCCAGATCCGAGCCGCCGATGCCGATGTTGACCACGGTCTTGATCCGCTCGCCGGTGGCGCCGGCCCACTCGCCGCTGCGCAGTCGGTCGGTGAACCCGCCCATGCGATCGAGGACCTCGTGCACATCGGCCACCACGTCCTGCCCGTCAACGGTCAACGTCGCATCGGCGGGCAAGCGCAACGCTATGTGCAGCACCGCGCGGTCCTCGGAGGTGTTGATGTGCTTCCCGGCGAACATCGCGTCGCGGCGGGCCTCCAGATCGGCGGCGCGGGCCAGATCGGCCAGCAGTTCCAGGGTCCGGCGGGTGACGCGGTGCTTGCTGTAGTCGATGTAGAGATCGCCGACGGTCAACACCAGTTCGGTTCCGCGGGCCGGGTCCTCGGCGAAAAGCTCCGTCAGATGGAGGTCGCGGATCTCGTCGTAGTGCTTCGACAATGCCTGCCATGCGGGGGTTGCGGTGATGTCAGCACTCATTCCGCCGACCTTAGTGTGACGCTCGGCTCAAGGGTGTACATGATGGATGTATGGCCATCGAAGACTTGATTGCATCCGTGCCCACCGGCCTGTGGATCGGTGGTGAGGAACGTCAGGCCACCTCGACGTTCGATGTGCTGGATCCCAGCGACGATCAGGTGTTGGCCGCCGTGGCCGACGCGACCGCCGCCGACGCCGTCGCCGCACTGGACGCCGCATGCGCGGTCCAGGCCGAATGGGCCGCAACCGCCCCGCGCAAGCGAGGCGAGATCCTTCGCTCGGTGTTCGAGAAGATCACCGAACGCGCCGACGACATCGCCGCGCTGATGACCCTGGAGATGGGCAAGGTCGTCGCCGAGAGCAAGGGAGAGGTCGCCTACGGCGCCGAGTTCTTCCGCTGGTTCTCCGAAGAAGCGGTGCGCATCGCCGGTCGTTACACCCCGGCGCCGGCGGGCACCGGTCGGATTCTCGTCACCAAGCAGGCCGTCGGCCCGTGCTACGCGATCACGCCGTGGAACTTCCCGCTGGCCATGGGCACTCGCAAAATGGGGCCCGCCTTCGCCGCGGGCTGCACCATGATCGTCAAACCCGCGCAGGAAACTCCGCTGACGATGCTGCTGCTCGCCAAGCTGATGGATGAGGCCGGCCTACCCAAGGGCGTGCTGTCGGTGTTGCCGACCAGCAACCCGGGTGCGGTGAGCACCGCGCTGATCGACGATGGCCGGCTGCGCAAGCTCACCTTCACCGGCTCGACCGGGGTGGGCAAGGCACTGGTGAAACAGTCCGCCGACAAGCTGCTGCGCACGTCGATGGAGCTGGGCGGCAACGCCCCGTTCATCGTGTTCGACGATGCCGACGTGGACGCGGCGGTCGACGGCGCGATCCTGGCCAAGATGCGCAACGGGGGAGAGGCGTGCACCGCCGCCAACCGCTTCCATGTGGCGAACTCGGTGCGCGAGGAGTTCACCGAGAAGCTCGTCAAGCGGATGAGCGAGTTCACCCTCGGCAAGGGCATCGACCCCGCGTCCACGTTGGGCCCCCTCGTCAATTCCAAGCAGGTTGCCACGGTCACCGAACTAGTCTCTGACGCGGTGTCCAAAGGTGCGACCGTCGCTGTCGGCGGCGTCGCTCCCGGCGGTCCCGGCAACTTCTACCCGGCCACGGTGCTGGCCGATGTGCCGGCCGACGCCCGCATCCTCAAGGAGGAGATCTTCGGCCCGGTCGCCCCGATCACCGGGTTCGACACCGAGGACGAGGGGGTGGCGGCCGCGAACAACACCGAATACGGCTTGGCTGCTTACGTTTACACCCAGTCGCTGGACCGGGCGTTGCGGGTGGCCGACCGTATCGAATCCGGCATGGTCGGGATCAACCGTGGTGTCATCTCCGACGCGGCCGCCCCGTTCGGCGGCATCAAGGAGTCCGGATTCGGTCGCGAGGGCGGGTCTGAGGGTATCGAGGAATACCTCGATACGAAATATATTGCGCTGACGAACTAGCTCTCAGTGAAAGTCCCCCGACACGCCGGTGTCGGGGGACTTTGACGTCTGCCCGCCGGGGATAGTCTTGGCGTTCAACATAAGACGGGAGGGCATGACGTGACTGCGGCGCCAGTCCGTGCTCCCAGTCGGCGTCTGCGTGCCTCCATCCGGCGTGACATCCCGGCACTCGACGGAATCCGCGCGATCGCGGTGGCCTTGGTGCTGGCCGGTCACGGCGGAGTGCCCGGTGTGGCCGGAGGTTTCATCGGCGTCGACGTCTTCTTCGTGCTCAGCGGATTTCTGATCACCTCGTTGCTGCTCGACGAGTTCCGACGCACCGAACGCATCGACCTCAAAGGCTTCTGGATCCGCCGCGCGAAGCGTCTGCTGCCGGCGATGGTGCTGATGACCTTGGCCGTCGTGATCGCCCGGCCACTGTTCCCGTCCGATGCGGTGACCTCACTCCGCGACGACGCGGTCGGGGCGTTCTTCTGGATGGCCAACTGGGTGTTCGTCGCCGCGGACACCGACTACTTCAGCCAGGGCGCCACGCCCTCACCGCTGCAGCACACCTGGTCGCTGGCGGTCGAGGAGCAGTACTACCTGCTCTGGCCACTGTTGGTGCTGGGCGCCGCGCTGCTGGTGCGTCGCTCGCCGATAGGCGGTGTCCGCAGCAGTTCGACCGTCGTTGTCCGTTTCACGGTCTTCGTCCTGGCGGTGCTCGGTGTCATCGGCTCGGCGGTCGCGGCGATCCTGTTGTCCGGCGATGCCGGGGAACTCAATCGCGTGTACTTCGGCACCGACACCCGCGCGCAGGCGCTGATGATCGGCGCGGCCGCTGCGGCGCTGCTGGTGCGCGACTGGTCGGCGCTGACCGTGTCGGGCACGCTGATCCGGACCCGGTGGCGCCGCTGGGTGGCCTGGACATTGCCGGTGATCGGGATCGCGGTGCTGGCCGCGGCTGCGCACCTGGCGACCGGGAGCGCCGACGAATTCCACCGCGGGCTGCTGATCGTGGTGGCCGTAGGCGCCGTGCTCGTCGTCGCCCCCGTCGCACTGGACCAGGACGGCTACGTCGCCCGCGCGCTGGCCTGGTTCCCGCTGGTGACGTTGGGCGTCATCTCTTATGGCGTCTACCTGTGGCACTGGCCGATCTTCCTGATCCTCAACGGCGAACGCACCGGCCTGGACGGCTGGTCCCTGCTGGCGCTGCGCTGCGCGGTGACCATCGCGGTGGCGTGGGTGTCGTGGTGGGCGATCGAGCAGCCGATCCGACACTGGCGCCCCGAACATGTCCCGATGCTCCGGCTGTCCGCCGCCACGGTGGCCACCGCCGCGGTGGTGACGATGACGGTCGTCCCGGTCGGCGTCCCGAACCGCACGGCGGGCCCGGACGTGATGGCCGCCGCCGCGTCCGAGCAGGACATCGGCGCGGAGCGGGCCGTCGCGGTGGGGCAACCGCCGGCGCTGCCTCCCGGCACGAAGACGGTTGCGGTGTTCGGCGACTCGGTGGCGTGGACGTTGATGCGGTACCTGCCCGCCACACCGGGTTTTCATTTCAGCGACTACACGACCATCGGCTGCGGCATCGCCCGCGGCGGGCCGTACCGGTCGGCCGGGGAGACGCTGAACCAGAAGCCGGAGTGCGATTCCTGGCCGGAGCGCTGGACCCAGCGGCTCGCCCATGACCGGCCGGACACCGTGCTGCTGATGATCGGGCGCTGGGAGGTTGTGGACCGGACCTGGCACGGGCGGTGGATGCACATCGGTAACGACGCCTACGACACCTATCTCAAAGGTGAGCTGCAGCGCGCCTTGGACATCCTCAGCTCGACCGGAGCCCGGGTTGTGGTGACCACGGCGCCGTACAACCGGCGCGGCGAGCGGTCGGACGGGACGCTGTACCCCGAGGATCAACCGGGCCGGGTACAGGCCTGGAACACCATGCTGCGCAGTGTGGCCGCGCAACGGCCCAACGTGTCGGTGGTGGATTTCAACGCCAAGCTCAACCCGGACGGCAAGTACACCGCGAAGATCAACGGCGTCCGGACCCGCAGCGACGGCGTGCACCCGACGTCCGAGGCGGTCCAGTGGTTGACGCCGTGGCTGCTGGACTCGCTGAAGGCGCCTGCCAATCCGGCAGGACGCTAGTCGATCTATCGAGGGCAGGTGTCGAACTGCTCGCGGAGGCGCTCCTGCAGCGCCCTTTCCTCGCGCGACAGGCTGTCCCCGTGGGGTGTGCTCGGATATCCGCAAGCGCCCACATGTACGGTCCCGTCGGGCGCCGCGGGAAGGAAGATCTGACCGACTTGCCAGCTCAACATCAATGGTGAGTCAGGTCCGGCGCCGAGCCGGCTGATGACATCCTTCATCGCCGGTTCGACCGCCTGGATGTCGGTGACCGCGACATTGAGTTCGGTGATGACACCGGAACTGACCGTCACCGCGCCCACCTGAAGGGGGAGTGAGTCGAGTTGAGAACTGACGCGGCGTTCTTCATCAGGTGAGAACGGGAAATAGATGCGCCAGCGCTGCACGCTGCTCGATGCGCCTGGGTATATCTCGGCCAGACCAATGCCGCCCAGGCTGTCCCGAATCATGCCGAGTGTTCCCGGTAGCGGCGATTCGCGTGAGACATAGAGGTTGCCGTTCGGGATGTCGTCGCGGGTCCACTTCATCACCGCAGCCGGACCCACCGCCGGGGTGAGTCGACGTAGCCGCTCGACATCGTCGACGAACTGACCGGCATCGAGGTCGGCGACCGTGCCGCTGACGAGAATCAGTGGTTTTTCGGCGACACGGATGTTGATGGTCTCGAGATCCTCGTGGGGATTGTTCTTGAGCGTGTCGACGACCGCGCGGATCTGCCCGGGCGTTGCCCTTGCCATCGTCACAAAGAGATTCGGCAGCGTGACGGTGGCCAGTTCCGCGTCGTTTGTCGCAAACCCTGCGCTGGTGACACCGGGCATGGCGGCGATGGTGTCCTTCAACCTATCGGCGCCGTTGTCTTTGCCGGGGCCGAAGAAGCATCCGCTGAGCAGACCGGTGACAAGGAGAGCGATGCCGGCTATCGCTCGCGTCATGCTGGTACTCCTGGGGTTCGTCCCTCGGTGGGGTAGGGGGTCGGATCGCCGGGGGGAGCGTTCTTGGGATCGCCCCCAGGCACGCCGATCGGCAACTTGGGGTCGTTGCTCCAGGTCAAGCCTGCGCCGTCCTGGCTCACGATCACGGTGTCGCCACCTCGTACCGCCGATTCCACCTGAGCAGCGAGTTCCTCAGGTGACGCTTTCGGATTGGCCGTGCCGATCTGCCGGCCGATCTCGTTGTTGTACAGATCCATTGCCTCGCGCGGGGCAGGATCGCCTGGGCGCCGTTCGTGCGCCGTGGCGAATTTGCGGGTCCACTCTTCACCGAACCGTTGCGTCATCAGCGCATTCCAATACGTGTGCCGGAACGCGTCGGTGTGGTTGTCACTGGTGTTGCCGTCCGGTGGCGGGAACTTCCTGCTGGCCTCGTCGATTGCAGCTTGCTTGATGTCGAAGAAGTCCTTGACCGCCAAAGGCCCTTGGGTTGCAGCCAGTTCCGCGAGCACGCGGTACTCACCGACCGTGAGGTTGGCATCCCCTTTGACTTCGTCGCCGAGGACGCCCCCAATGGTGTCGAGCAGCCACTTGGGCAGCATCCGATCGTCTTTGACCTGGTACTCGCGCAGGATGTCTTCGAGCTTCTTACGGGGATCCTCCTCCAGAGTCGATCCGGCGCCCTCACCCGCTCCGAGCTTCTGATACTCGTTGGCGATTTCTGTGATGTCCTTGCTGATGTCCGAGAGATCGGCGGTGGTGCGACTGACGATGTCCCCGATCTGGCCGATACCGGCGGCGACGATCGGCATCAGCATCTTCTCCCGAAACGGACCAGGAGGGACCGACTCGGCCAAATGGACCACCTGATCGTGCAGCGAGATGAGTTCATTGCGTCCGCGGGTGACTGCGAAGGCGGCGAAGTCGATCTGGGCGCCGAGCCGCTGATCCAGGTCCGCGAAGTTCCCGACGTTCCCGATGTGCTTGTTGTTGGCCTGCGTGTACCTGTCGGATGCCGTACCCGTCCACTGACCTCCGGGACTGGCTCCCCGCAGATCGCTCTCGACGGTGCGGACCGCCGCGCTGCTCTCGAACAGGGGAGTGCCCGGCTGTGGAATACCATCGCCGAAGTTCGATTGCGCGGTTCTGGACACCGCCAGAAATGTGTCGAGCACGCTCATTGATGGCGCCCCCGGATTGTCACCCGTCCATTATCGGGCCTACCAGCGCAGTATCCTTACAGCAATTTCCCAGGATGGCCGGAGTTAGTGGCCCAGTCGGCCGCGGCCGAGCTGCAGCAGAAGGATCGCCAGGTCCTTGCCCTCGGGGCCGAGCGCGCTGTACCGCTCGATCACCTGCATCTCGCGGCTGTGCACCAGGCGGGTACCGCCGGAGGCCATCCGGGCCTTGCCGATCAGCTTGGAAACCTCGGCGCGGCGCTGGACCGCAGCAAGGATGGTGGCGTCGAGTTCGTCTATCTCCCGGCGCAGGTCATCGATCTCAGGCACAGCCTGATCGTCTCAGTCGGCCCGTGCCAGCGCAAAACTGTCCCCGCTCAGCGGTAAGTTTGATCGCACGATGACCACTTCCCCCGTCGCCTCCGAAATCGACCAACTCCTTGACGGTCTGAACCCGCAACAGCGCCAGGCGGTGCGCCACGTTGGGTCGCCGTTGCTGATCGTCGCGGGCGCCGGGTCGGGGAAGACGGCGGTGCTGACCAGGCGTATCGCCTATCTGCTGGCGGCGCGTGACGTCGGGGTGGGGCAGATTCTGGCCATCACGTTCACCAACAAGGCCGCCGCCGAGATGCGGGAGCGGGTGGTCGGATTGGTGGGGCCCAGAGCCCGCAACATGTGGGTGTCGACGTTCCACTCGACCTGTGTGCGCATCCTCCGCAACCAGGCTTCGCTGCTGCCGGGGCTGAACTCCAATTTCTCGATCTACGACTCGGACGATTCCCGGCGCCTGCTGATGATGATCGGCAAGGACATGGGGCTGGACACCAAGCGGTATTCGCCGCGGCTGCTGGCCAACGGCATCTCGAACCTGAAGAACGAACTGATCGGGCCCGAGCAGGCGGTGGCCGAGGCCTCGGAAGCCGCCGAGGAGATGGCCGGTGTCATCGCGCAGGTCTACGGCGAGTATCAGCGCAGGCTGCGCGCGGCCAATGCGCTGGACTTCGACGATCTGATCGGCGAGACGGTCGGCATCCTGCAGGTCTTCCCTCAGATCGCCCAGTACTACCGGCGCCGGTTCCGCCACATCCTCGTCGACGAATACCAGGACACCAACCACGCGCAGTACACGTTGGTGCGCGAGTTGGTGGGCCACCACCTCGACGAGACCGAAGGGGTGGCTGCGTCGGAGCTGTGCGTGGTGGGTGACGCCGATCAGTCCATCTACGCGTTCCGTGGTGCGACGATCCGCAACATCGAGGACTTCGAACGCGACTACCCGGACGCGACGACGATCCTGCTGGAACAGAATTACCGCTCCACCCAGACCATCCTGAACGCAGCCAACTCGGTGATCGCCCGCAACACGGGCCGCCGGGAGAAGCGGCTGTGGACCGAGGAAGGCGAGGGTGAGCTGATCGTCGGCTACGTGGCCGACAACGAACACGATGAGGCCCGGTTCGTGGCCCAGGAGATCGACTCCCTGGCCGACAGCGCAGGCCTGAAATATTCGGACGTCGCGGTGTTCTACCGCACCAACAACTCCTCGCGCGCGCTGGAGGAAGTGTTCATCCGCGCCGGCATCCCATACAAGGTCGTCGGCGGGGTGCGGTTCTACGAGCGCCGCGAGATCCGCGACATCGTCGCCTATCTGCGGGTGCTGGACAATCCGGGCGACTCGGTGAGCATGCGTCGCATCCTCAACACGCCCCGCCGTGGCATCGGCGACCGGGCCGAGGCCTGCGTCGCGGTGTACGCCGAGAACACCGGCGCCAACTTCAACGATGCGCTGCAGGCTGCCGCTGAGGGTCGGGTACCGATGCTGAACAGCCGCTCGGAGAAGGCCATCGCCTCGTTCGTCCAGATGCTGGACCAGTTGCGCGGGAAGCTCGATGATGAGCTGGGAGACGTCGTCGAGGCCGTGCTCGAGCGCACCGGCTACCGCCGTGAGCTGGAAGCCTCCAGCGATCCGCAGGACCTGGCCCGGTTGGACAACCTCAACGAATTGGTCAGCGTCGCACACGAATTCAGCACCGACCTGGCCAACGCCCGCGCACTGGCCGAACAGGGCGAGGGCGAGTCCGTCGACGAGGACATCCCCGACACCGGGGTACTGGCCCAGTTCCTGGAACGGGTGTCGCTGGTGGCTGACGCCGACGAGATCCCCGAAGACGGTGCGGGCGTGGTGACGATGATGACGCTGCACACCGCCAAGGGCCTGGAGTTCCCGGCGGTGTTCGTCACCGGCTGGGAGGACGGCATGTTCCCGCACATGCGGGCTCTGGGCGATCCGAACGAGCTGTCCGAGGAACGCCGGTTGGCCTACGTCGGCATCACCCGCGCCCGCCAGCGTCTCTACCTGAGCCGGGCCAAGGTGCGGTCGTCGTGGGGTCAACCCATGCTCAATCCGGAATCGCGGTTCCTGCGCGAGATTCCGGAGGACCTGATCAACTGGCGGCGCGTCGAGCAGCCGTCGTCGTCGATGAGCGCGCCGGTGGGTAACGCCGGCCGCTACGGAGACCCGCGCCCGTCGCCGTCACGGCCCGCGCCCGCCCGCAACCGTCCGGTGATCACGCTGGAACCTGGCGATCGCGTCACCCACGACAAGTACGGCCTGGGCCGCGTCGAAGAAGTCACGGGCGTGGGCGATTTGGCGATGTCACTGATCGACTTCGGCAGTGGGGGTCGGGTCAAGCTGATGCACAACCACGCGCCGGTGCAGAAGCTCTGACCCGGAGGATGTGGTAGTCCTCGGGCACCAGGCCGAGCAGTAGGGCCGCTGCGGCAGCAGTGAAAACCGATGCGCTGAACGGTGTCTCGAAGCCTGCGAAGAAGAACATCGACAGGCCGAATGCAATCAGCGTGGCCGCGCTCGCAAGGGACACCCAGCGCAACGCTGCGCCCAACAGCAGCGCCACGCCCAGGATGATCTCGAGGACTGTCGCGAGCCAGGCCGTCAGCTCCAGCAACGCACCGGGCACGTAGGGCGCCAGGACGCCGACATAGGCGGTGAAAGACTCGAAGTTGCCCCAGGCGACGTTCGGGGTGCCTGCCGGTCCCCATAGGCCGAATCGGTCCGCGACGGCGGAAAGAAACGCGGCGGCCAGCGCCACCCGGGCGAAAACGGTTGCCCCGTAGAGCAATCGCCGGCTCTCGGTCGGGTTCTTTTCGCGGTCGGCGGCGGACGCGTCGTCAGGCATGATCCTGATGATTCCAGGGTCTGTCGGCCAGAGTGCGTCGGGCACCTACCGGTGTGCGCTCCAGCGCCCGGTCGAGGGCAACACGGTGAACACGATGGCGGCCAGCGGGAGGGCCGGCATTGCGTAGACGACGGGATGCAGCCGGGCCCCGGCGATGAACAGGCTGCCGAAGATCAGCAGGCTGATGACCGCGCCGACGATGACCAGGAGCCGGCCCATCCGGTGCCGCAGCAACAATGCGATGAGTCCGCCGATGGTTGCTGCAGCCGAGATCGCCGCCAGGAAACCGATGGCCACGCAGAACAATCGGTCGGTGCGCCACCAGCCGGCGATCAGATCGGTCGCGATGACGCCGGTGGCCCAGCCGCTGAGAATGGCCAACGTGGCCGCCACGATCGTCGTACGCGGGTTGGTATCCGCCGGGGTGCGCGGGATGATCGGCGGCCCCGCACGGGGCACGAAACTCGTGCTGGCGTCGTCGTCCGCACGGCCGATCAGACCGGTCTGAGGCTCCGCGCCGGCCGCGGTGGGAACGGCGCCGGTGGGATGACGCCGGATGATGTTCGTGTGTGGTTCGCCGGCCACGGGTAACGGACGGGAAATGCGGTCCTGGGGCTGGCGCCGGATGATGCGGGTGTGGTCGTCGTCTTCGTCGGGGTGATCGGCCGGAATCTGACCGTCGTCGCTCACTCAGCCAACATAGCTGCCGAGGCTGAGGCCTCGCTTGGACAGCCACGGCACCGGATCGATGCGGCTGGTCCCGTTCTGCAGAACCTCGAAATGCAGGTGGGGGCCGGTGGAGTAGCCCCGATTTCCGACGGTGGCGATCTGATCGCCGGCCATCACGCGCTCGCCCACGCTCACGAGCCACGTGTTGATGTGACCGTAGAGCGTGACGGTGCCGTCGGAATGGCGCAGTTTGACCCACGCGCCGTAGCCGGCGGTCGGGCCCGAGGCGATGACGACGCCGTCGGAGACGGCCACGATCGGGGTACCGATCGGGCTCGCGAGGTCGATGCCGGCGTGCAGGACGCCCCAGCGGTAGCCGAAGTTCGAGGTCCAGACGTAACCCTTGGTGGGCATGACGAACAGCGGGCGTGACAGCCGCGCCTCGCGCTCAGCGCGTTCCTGGGCGAAAGCGGCGGCCTTCGTGATCTCTTCGGCGTGCACCGAGGTGTCGGCGGTCGACGAGACCGAGACGATCTGCATGCCGTCCACGGAGCCCGTCACGGAGGCGCCTTCGATGTGGCTGCCCTCGGAGGCCAGGATCGTGTCGTCAGCGTTGATCTCGGTGGGGTTGGTCAGCGAGTAGGCGCCGGCTGCGGTCGCACCCGCGGCCATGGCGGCGATCATCAGGCGGCTCTTGACCGCCCCGGCGGCCTCCTTGCGGTGGGCACCGCGCCCGCCCGAGATGTTGATCACGTCGGTGGCGGCGACGCCGTCGCTCACATCGGTGTGGCTGTCCCGGTACGCGTAACGGGAGCTGCGGTCACTGGTGGCCTCCGGGCGGAAGCGTGAGGGGACCGCGAGCCGGACGGGCACCAGATCATCGGTGTCGTCCATATCGTCGAGTTCGGGGGCGAAGATCACGCCGGGTTCGTGGTTGTCCGATCCGCGATCACCCTGGTCGGACTGGTCCTCGAACGCTTCGAAGGCGCTGAACGGAATGACGTCGGTGATCTCCGCGGCATCCAGAATTTCAGGTGCAACACGGCGCCTATGGCGGCGCGCATCCGTCGACGCCCCACGCGGGGCTTCGGACGAACGGTGCTGCGGCAAGACTCAGGAATCCTTCTTCGTCGTGACCTGAACGTTATCTGGACCAGAGGCACGTTAACCAAATCCCACTGATGGTGGCAACCTATGGGTCTATTCCGCGCCGGAATGTGATCCGTATCACCTCTTGTGGGCGGTGAGATCTACCACATGAGCCGGAGGCGATGCTAACCCATCACTCGGCGGTGGATAAAGTGCCAGCGGGCCCGTCAGAGGTTAAGCGGACCGGGCAGCTTCGAAGCTCGCTAGAAGCCAAGCAGACAGACAACGCCTATCTAGGAAGCACATGGATCTCTTCGAATATCAGGCAAAAGAGCTGTTCGCCAAGCACAACGTCCCCACGACTCCGGGCCGCGTGACCGACTCGGCCGAGGACGCCAAGGCGATCGCCACCGAAATCGGCAAGCCCGTGATGATCAAGGCACAGGTGAAGGTCGGCGGCCGCGGCAAGGCCGGCGGCGTGAAGTATGCAGCGACCCCCAAAGACGCCCTCGAGCACGCGACCAACATCCTCGGTCTCGACATCAAGGGTCACGTCGTCAAAAAGTTGCTGGTGGCCGAGGCGAGCGACATCGCCGAGGAGTACTACATCTCGTTCCTGCTCGACCGTTCCAACCGCACCTACCTGGCCATGTGCTCGGTTGAAGGCGGCATGGAGATCGAGGAAGTCGCCGCCACCAAGCCTGAGCGGCTCGCCAAGGTCCCCGTCGACGCCGTCAAGGGTGTCGACCTGGCCTTCGCCCGCTCGATCGCTGAGCAGGGCCACCTGCCCGCCGAGGTGCTCGACGCCGCGGCCGTGACCATCCAGAAGCTGTGGGAGGTGTTCGTCGGCGAGGACGCCACCCTGGTTGAGGTCAACCCGCTGGTGCGCACGCCCGACGACCAGATCCTGGCCCTGGACGGCAAGGTCACCCTGGACGCCAACGCAGATTTCCGGCAGCCCGGCCACGCCGAGTTCGAGGACAAGGACGCCACCGATCCCCTCGAGCTCAAGGCCAAGGAGAACGACCTCAACTACGTCAAGCTCGACGGCGAGGTGGGCATCATCGGTAACGGTGCCGGCCTGGTCATGTCGACGCTGGACGTCGTTGCCTACGCGGGCGAGAAGCACGGCGGCGTGAAGCCGGCCAACTTCCTCGACATCGGCGGTGGCGCTTCGGCTGAGGTCATGGCCAACGGCCTCGACGTCATCCTGAACGACAGCCAGGTCAAGAGCGTGTTCGTCAACGTGTTCGGCGGCATCACCGCCTGTGACGCGGTGGCCAACGGCATCGTCGGCGCGCTGAAGAAGCTGGGCGATGAGGCAAACAAGCCGCTCGTCGTCCGTCTGGACGGCAACAACGTCGAAGAGGGCCGGCGCATCCTGGCCGAGGCCAACCACCCCCTGGTTGTCCAGGCCGAGACCATGGACGCCGGCGCCGACAAGGCCGCCGAGCTGGCGAACAAGTAAGGGACACTTGACATGTCGATTTTTCTGAACAAAGACTCCAAGGTCATCGTCCAGGGCATCACCGGCGGTGAGGGCACCAAGCACACCGCTCTGATGCTCAAGGCCGGCACCCAGGTCGTCGGCGGCGTCAACGCCCGCAAGGCCGGAACCACCGTGTCCCACAAGGCTGCTGACGGTTCCGATGTGGAGCTGCCGGTGTTCGCCTCGGTCGCCGAGGCCATGAAGGAGACCGGCGCTGACGTGTCGATCGCCTTCGTGCCGCCGGCGTTCTCCAAGGACGCCATCATCGAGGCCATCGACGCCGAGATCCCGCTGCTGGTGGTCATCACCGAGGGAATCCCGGTGCAGGACAGCGCTTACGCGTGGGCCTACAACGTCGACAAGGGCGAGAAGACCCGCATCATCGGGCCGAACTGCCCCGGCATCATCACCCCCGGTGAGTCGCTGGTCGGCATCACGCCGAACAACATCACCGGCAAGGGCCCGATCGGCCTGGTGTCGAAGTCGGGCACGCTGACCTACCAGATGATGTACGAGCTGCGCGATCTCGGCTTCTCCACCGCCATCGGCATCGGCGGCGACCCGGTCATCGGCACCACCCACATCGACGCCATCGAGGCGTTCGAGAAGGATCCCGAGACCAAGCTGATCGTGATGATCGGTGAGATCGGTGGCGACGCCGAAGAGAAGGCCGCCGCCTACATCAAGGCCAACGTCACCAAGCCGGTCGTCGGCTACGTCGCGGGCTTCACCGCTCCTGAGGGCAAGACGATGGGCCACGCCGGCGCCATCGTGTCCGACGGTGCCGGTACCGCGGCCGGTAAGCAGGAGGCCCTGGAGGCCGCCGGCGTGAAGGTCGGCAAGACGCCGTCCGAGACCGCCGCGAAGGCGCGCGAGCTCCTCGCGAACCTGTAAGTCTTTACAACGGAAAGGCCCCCGCTACGGCGGGGGCCTTTTCTTTTGGCGCGGGCCGGCTAGACCCTTCCGTCGAGATGCTCGGCCAGGAACCGCTCGACAGCGTGGTACATGTCGATCTGGTTGTCGGGGTTGAGGAATCCGTGTCCCTCGTCCTCCTTGACCATGTACTCGACCTCGACGCCCCGCGTACGCAGCGCTTCGACGAGGTTGTCGGATTCGGCCTGCACCACGCGGGAGTCGTTGGCGCCCTGGATCACCAGTAGTGGCGTGCGGATCTGGTCCACCTTCGTGATGGGGGAGCGGGCCAGCATGTCGGCTTCCTGCACGGGATCGTTGTGGTCTCCCACGTACAGGTGCCAGTTGGTGGACAGGAAGGGCCGCGCCACATTCGGCAGTGTGCGCATGAAATTGGCCAGGCTGGAGATCCCGACGTAGTCGATCGCAGCGGCGAACACGTCCGGGGTGAACGTAACGCCGACGAGCGCGGCGTAACCGCCGTAGGAGCCGCCGAAGATGGCCACCTTGTCGCGGTCGGCGTAGCCCTGCTTGACGGCCCAGTCCACCGCATCGATCAGATCGTCGTGCATCTTGCCGGCGAACTCACCGATCGCAGCTTTGGTGAAGCCCTTGCCGTAGCCGGTGGAGCCGCGAAAGTTGACCTGCAGCACCGCATATCCACGGTTGGCCAGCATCTGCACGTCAGGCTGGAAGCCCCAGCAGTCCCGTGACCAGGGCCCACCGTGAACGAGCAGCACCATCGGCAGGTCGGTGGGCTCGATCCCGACGGGCAGGGTCAGATACGAGTGCAGCCGCAGTCCATCGCGTGCGGTGATCGTCACCGGGGACATCGGTGCAAGTGAATCTGAATTCAGATTCGGGTATGGCCGGAAAAGCATCCGGCTTTCGCCGGTGGCGTGGTCGTAGAAGTAGGTGACGGCGGGGTCGCGGTCGTGGGTGAAGTTGACCACCCATCGTTGCCCGCGGTCGTCCGAAGAGATGCCGCCCAGGTCGCCGTCGGACAGTTTGGTCAGATTTTCAAGTACGGCAGCGAAATTCGGGTCGAGGGCATGAATCACCTGACGTTCGCCGTAGTAGCGGGCACCGATCAGTTCTCCCGTGCTCCCGCTCAGGATCATCGGTGACGGCAGTACCATCTGGGCCGCCAGGTCGTAGGTCGGGTGACTGTCCACCTCGGTCTCGGCGCCGGTTGCGACGTCGATCCGGACCAGTCGTGTGCGGTCGGTGCCGGTGTTGGCGCCCAGCCAGATGCCGCTGCCGTCGGGGGTGATGGTGATCGGGAAGATGCCCAACGGGTAGTCGGTGCCGTCGTAGGTGGTGATGGTCCGCAAGCTGTGGGTCGCCGGATTCCATTGCGACAGTTCGACGTCACCGTCGCGCGTCAGCGTATTGGTGAACAGGTCACCGTTGGGCGCACACAACCAGGTGATGACGTTCCCGGGATTCTCCGCCAGCAGGGTGAGTTCTCCGCTGGCGATGTCGAGTTCGTACGCGTCGATCAGCTGGGGATCGCGATTGTTGGTCTGCACGATCGCTTTTCCGGGCCGGCCCTTGGTCAGGTCGAAACTCGCCCTGGCACCCGGAAACGGTGTGAGATCCACTGCGGCGGTGTCGGGGTGGTCCAGGTCGACGCGGAAGACGTGCCAGTTCTCGTCACCGCCGTTGTCCTGCATGTAGAGCAGCCATCGCGGATCGTCGGTCCATTCGTAGATGTAGACACTGCGGGTTTCGTCCGCGGTGACACAGCGTGGCGATGCATCGCCGTCGAGGTCCTGAACCCACACGTTGAGGCGGTTCTTCCACGGCGCCAGGTAGGCGATCTTGGTTCCGTCCGGTGAGATCTTTGCGGCTGCGCGCTCGGGTGGGTTGAAGAAGTCCTCTACCGAGATGAGTTCGGGCAACGCCATGACGCTCCTTTCGCGGGTGCGGACAAGCTCTTTCGGGCTCAGGATTCGACGGGTCCGCCCAATCGCCCGTTGGTGGCATCGCGGATCGCGCGGTCTATCAGGGCGAGTGCCTGCTCCTCGGTGACCTTCTTGCCTTCGACGATCACCGCGACGCTGACGTCCTCGTCGACGACGCGGAACGCCCCGGTGACAGCAGCCGCGCAGAGGCGAACGGTGAGGTCTGTTTCCGGCAGGCCCAGTCGCTCGGCGATCACCGGGATGAAGCCTTGCTCCATCCGGTCGTGCACCATGAGGTACGCGGTACGCAGGGCCGGCTCAGACATCGTCATGGTGGCGATCCGCATGGCGCTGATCTCGTCTTGCACGTCCTCGGCCGCCATCGGATGTGAAATCCCGTCGGTGGCAAGGTGTTCGGCCAGCGATACCTCATGCGGCCACCGGTTCAAAATGTCGATGAACCGGTCCGCGGACTTTTCCAGCACCGGTTCGACGCAGCGTTCCTTGGCGCGGAAGTAGCGCCAGATCGTGCGGGTGGAAAGCCCTGCGGCCGCGGCGATGTCGTCACCGCTGGTACCGGCGACCCCACGCTCCCAGAACAATGCGCACGCATGTCGTGACACTGCGAGACGCGCCTGATCCTGCTTCTCGCCCAACGCCCTCACCTCCAGAACTTGTCACTTAGTGACAGCTCCAATATGTCACTAAGTGACAGGGTCGTCAAGGTGCGCTGGTGAGCGCCGGTTTCGTTGTTGCTTTGCCTCTTCTAAGGCGTGGCTTTCCACATCTGGGCTGTGCTCGCTCGCTGAGAAGGACCCGGGCGTAGGAAGCGGTGAGCTCAGAAAGCCCAGCTGCCGGAGGGCTGCAGGACGAACCCGTGCTTGTGGTCGGCGTCGATACAGGAAACGAGGTTGTTCCCGCCGACGACGCAGGTGCTGTTGTGGCCCTCGAGTTTCTTGCCGACGGTGATCGGTTTAAACCTCGCCGAGGCGCAATCCCCATCCGGCCGTGAGATGACGTAGGGTGCGTCGCTCGGTCCGTCCTCTGGCTTGCGCACCTCAGGACAACCGGTACCTGTTACCGAATCGGCGATGCCGTCAATGTTGCCACCGCACACGACGGATCTATGAGGCCCGTAGTCGAGCAGGCAACTGATCCGTTCGGGACTGACGAACGCTGTTCCGCCCAAGTCGAAATCTTTTGGGTCGACGCCCGTAAATTCGTTCAGGTCGGGGAAACCTACTGGCGGAGAAGGTAACTCCGGTGGGCGAACATGCCGTAACCCCGAGAAGTGCGACGACCAAACACCGCGCAAGCCGCATCAGAACGCCCAGCTTCCCGACGGTCGCAGTACGAAGCCATGCTTCCCGTCGCCGTCGATGCATGCGGTTAATCTATCCTCACCGACCACGCACGCCGAGGTGTTGTTCGCGGTAAGTGTTAGCTTCTGACCGATGTTGAGAAGTGTGTCGGCCGGTGGTGGGCACCCCTTGACCGACTTCTCAAATCTGAAAGGTGCTGAGCGACTGTACTCTTCGTGGGTCTGCAGCACGACGGCACATTCGCCGTATTCCACGGGCAGTCCGGGTAGGGGTCCACTGCACCGTCTGACACCACCGATCATGCAGCTTAGACCGTCAGGTGTGCGAAAGAACGCGTACCCGTTGGCCCAGCGGTCTGGGCGCGAGAAGTCGAGGTTGGCCCACCCGAGCGACGCAGATTTCAGGTGGCCCGTCGTCCACCCCTCGACACGGGAGCGTGTCAGCATCTCGACTCGGTACTCCTACTTGGGCGGGTTCATCGTCTTGATTACGGCTTGAGCGTTGACCGAATCCGTTGCGTCGTAATAGCGCGCTGCCTGGGCGATGTTGTCGGCGAAGTGGAGCAGGTTGGCAGAACATTCGCTCATCACGTGATTGGTCGCCGCGGTGAGGGCGACCGTGGCCTTCGCCGACGGTTGATCCGCTGGAGGCTGCCATTCGTGAGTGAGTGAATCTCCGAGTTCGTCGCTGAACGCGGCTAGCTCTTCCGCAGCCCCTTTGAGTGCCGCGGTATCGACCCTCAACGGCCGCGTCACCCATTCACCCTAATGCGGCTCATGAGGGCAGATGCGCACCGATTTCGCTCTCGAAACCACAATCGGTTAGCCTCGCGAATTAACACCCGTCAAGGAGATTGTCATGGTCGATCCGCGCACACCTGTCATCGTCGGCGTCGGACAGTTCACCGAACGCATCGATCTTGACGGCTATCGCGGCATGTCCTCGGTCGAGCTGGCCACCGAGGCGGCCAGGGCAGCGCTGCACGATTGCGGGGCCGACGCCGCTGCTGTGGCGCAGGCGATCGACACGGTGGCGGGTACGCGGCAGTTCGAGATCTCCGGCCCACAGACGCCAACCCTGGGTGTGTCCGACAACTACCCGCGCTCGGTGGCGCGCAACGTCGGCGCCGCGCCGGCCCGCGCCATCCTCGAAGTGATCGGCGGCCAGAGCCCCCAGCACCTGGTCACCGAGTTCTCGGCGGCGATCGCGGCAGGCGAGGCCGAGGTGGTGCTGCTGTTCGGTTCGGAGAACACCTCGACGCTGCGCCACTTCTCCAAGCGTGACGACAAGCCGGATCACTCCGGGACCGTCGAAGGCCAGTTGGAGGACCGTGGCTACGGCTATGACGGCATCTTCGACGAGTACACGATCAAGCACGGGTTGATCGGTGCCCCGGTGCAGTACGGCCTGCTGGAGAACGCGCGTCGCGCCCGGCAGGGTCTGTCCGTCGCGGACTACCGGCAGGCGATGGCGGAGCTGTTTGCGCCGTTCTCGAAAGTGGCAGAGAAGAACCCGTATTCGTCTGCCCCGGTGGAGCGCTCGGCCGAGGAGTTGGCCACCGTCACCTCGAGCAACCGGATGATCTGCGACCCGTACCCGCGCATGATGGTGGCGCGCGACCAGGTCAATCAGGGTGCTGCCGTGCTGATGATGTCGGTCGAGACCGCCCGGAAACTCGATGTGCCCGAGGAGAAGTGGGTTTACCTGCGCGGGCACGCCGACATGAAAGAGATCAAGCTGCTGGAGCGCGCTGAACTCGGCTACAGCGATGCCGCGAACATCGCAGTGAACGAGGCGCTGCGGGTCGCAGACATCACCCTCGATGACGTCGCGGCGTTCGATCTGTACAGCTGCTTCCCGTTCCCGGTATTCAATATCTGCGACGGCACCGGTCTGGCACCCGACGATGAACGCGGTCTAACGCTCACCGGCGGTCTGCCCTTCTTCGGCGGCCCGGGGAACAACTACTCGATGCACTGTATCGCCGAGGCTGTCAATGAAATGCGCGACAAGCCAGGGCAGTTCGCTCTAGTCGGCGGCAACGGCGGTATCGCCAGCAAGTACTCGGTCGGTATCTACTCCACCGAGCCCGCCGATTGGGTGGCCGACGGCAGCGCCGCCTTGCAGGATGCGTTCAACGTTCAGGAGCGCGTGGTCATCGCCGAAAAGGCCGATGGCCCAGCCGCAATCGAGACCTACACCGTCCGTTATGACTGGACGCCGCGCACGGGCATCATCGTCGGACGCCTGGATGTCGATGGCAGCCGATTCCTGGCGACGACGACGGACGAGGCGCTGGTGGAGTTGCTCTCAGACGGCGAGCCGTTGGGCGCGTCGATCATCGTGCAATCTGGTGAGAAGCGGAACACCGCGACGCTGGCGTAACGCGGCTCTTTGGTCGCGGCACTGTGCCTGGAAACCTGGTACCGCATGCGATACCAGGTTTCGAGATCATATGTCGCCGAGAACATCCGACCTGCTCAGAAGAGCCTCGTGCGACTTTCACGCCCGCCATCTCAGAAGAACCTCGACCATTTAGGCCCCAGCACAAACCCGTGCCTGCCGATACGGCAGGCCGTTATGTGGCTGCCAACCCCGCAGACAAGGTCATCTTTCGGGTACCGCACCACGTGTTGGGCGGGCAGCAACGGAGGTGGAGTGGCCTGGGGATCATCCGGGTCGGTGAGCTGACGAATGGTGGCGGCAGACCGTCGTTCGGCGGCCACCAACCAGAGCCCCGGCCCCTTGTCCGGCCGAGGACCCCAGCATTGGATCCGCGCGTACTCGGGACCGAGATAGTCGTTGGAGTCACACGTCAGGCCGCTCGGCGTCCGGAAGCTGTAACCCGAATATCTCTGCCCGCCAGAGAAATAGGTGTCATGGTCAGCGGGGGTGTATCCGCTGAAATCGGGAAACCCCTTGCCGTCGCTGGGGCGGCCAGCGGGCGCGCAGGCGGCAAGAAACGCGATGAGGCAGACGACGAGGCGTCCAGCGGTGCGCACCCGCGTCAGCGTAACCGTGAGATCAACGCCATGGTCGTTCCGCTCGAACTTTTACGACCACAGCGTTGATTTCGGCGTGCCAGAAGCTAGTCCAGCGCGGCCAGCTTGCCCGCAAGCCGCTCGACGTACGCCGATACCTCGGCCTCGGACTTGTCCGGCAGCCCGAACAGAACCTCGGTGACGCCCAGTTCGCGCCAGTGGGCGAGCTTGTCGGCGTCCGGCTTGAAGTCCAGCGCGACGATCTGCGGTGCCCCGTCGCGTCCGGCGGCGGCCCAGGTGTCTTGCAGCAGCTTGACGGGCTCGTCGATGTTGAAGTCGCGGGGAGTGGTGATCCAGCCGTCGGCCGACTTGGCGATCCACTTGAAGTTCTTCTCGTTGCCGGCCGCGCCGACCAGGATCGGGATGTGCGACTGCACGGGCTTGGGCCAGGCCCAGGACGGTCCGAAGTTCACGAATTCGCCGTCATAGGAGGCTTCTTCCTCGGTCCACAGTGCGCGCATGGCTTCCAGGTACTCGCGCAGCATGGTGCGGCGGCGGCCCGGGGGGACCTTGTGGTCGGCGAGTTCGTCAGTGTTCCAACCGAATCCGACGCCCAGCGACACGCGTCCGCCGGACAGGTGGTCGAGGGTGGCGATCGATTTGGCCAGGGTGATCGGGTCGTGTTCGACCGGCAATGCGACGGCCGTCGACAACCGCACCCGCGACGTCACCGCGCAGGCGGTGCCCAGCGATACCCACGGATCGAGGGTGCGCATGTAGCGGTCGTCGGGCAGGAACTCGTCACCGGTGGTCGGGTGAGCCGCCTCGCGCTTGATCGGGATGTGGGTGTGTTCGGGAACGTAGAACGTCGTGAAGCCGTGATCGTCGGCGAGTTTGGCGGCCTTGGCCGGGGCGATGCCGCGGTCACTGGTGAAGAGAACAAGCCCATAGTCCATACGCAGAATTAGAACGTGTTTCAGTCGCAGTAGCAAGACGCACCGTCTCGTTAGGCGAGTCGGGTCGGAGAAAACTTCATCGCGAGCGATACCCGCGACGGGGCTTCACCAGTTTGCTGGGATCATCGGCATGACGACTGAACGCATCGCCGACCACGTCAAGTTCGCGTACTGGGTGCCCAATGTCAGTGGCGGTCTGGTCACCAGCGACATCGAACAGCGCACCGACTGGAACTACGAGTACAACAAGAAGCTCGCGCAGACGGCGGAGAACAACGGCTTCGAGTACGCCCTGTCGCAGGTTCGCTATGAGGCGAGCTACGGTGCGGAGTACCAGCACGAATCGACCAGCTTCAGCCTCGCCCTGTTATTGGCCACCGAACGACTCAAGGTCATCGCCGCCGTGCATCCGGGACTGTGGCAACCCGCCGTGTTGGCCAAGCTCGGCGCCACTGCCGATCATCTGTCAGGTGGGCGGTTCGCGGTCAACGTCGTGTCCGGTTGGTTCAAGGACGAGTTCACGCACCTGGGTGAACCGTGGCTCGAACATGACGAGCGCTACCGCCGCAGCGCGGAGTTCCTCCAGGTCTTGCGCAAGATCTGGACCGAGGACGACGTCGATTTCCGCGGTGACTTCTACCGGATCCACGATTTCACTCTCAAGCCCAAGCCGCTGAACACGCCGGAGCGTCCCAATCCCGAGTTGTTCCAGGGCGGTAACTCCACGGCGGCCCGCCGCAACGGCGGCCGTTACGC
Organism: Mycolicibacterium lutetiense; assembly: GCF_017876775.1. NCBI lineage: Bacteria > Bacillati > Actinomycetota > Actinomycetes > Mycobacteriales > Mycobacteriaceae > Mycobacterium > Mycolicibacterium lutetiense. The sequence continues at coordinate 245,677 of NZ_JAGIOP010000001.1, forward strand.
CGACTGGTACTTCTCCAACGGCAAAGACTTCGAGGGCTTCACCGAACAGGTCGTCGAGGTACGTCATCACGCCCGCAACGCTGACCGAGCGGTGAAGTTCGGTCTCAACTCGTTCATCATCGCCCGCGACACAGAAAGGGAGGCGAAGGAAGTCCTCAGAGAAATCGTGGCCAAAGCGAACAAACCCGCCGTCGAAGGCTTCCGAAGCGCGGTGCAGCAGGCCGGCAAGTCCACCGGGGACAAGAAGGGCATGTGGGCCGATTCCAGTTTCGAGGACCTGGTGCAGTACAACGACGGCTTCCGCACCCAGTTGATCGGCACACCCGAGCAGATCGCCGAACGCATCGCCGCCTACCGCAAACGTGGCGCGGACCTGATCCTCGGCGGGTTCCTGCATTTCCAGGAGGAAATCGAGTACTTCGGCGCCAACGTGTTGCCACTGGTCCGCGAAATCGAGGCAGCCGAAACGGATTCCGCCGAGACACCCGTTCTGGTATCGGCTTGAGACCGCTCTGACACCAAGCACGCGCGCCCGGCACACAGTCGGGTGCGCTAGCGTGGAAGATCGAATCGCTCACGTGGTCGGTATTCATGCCTGCGTGAACACACGTCGCGAAGCTTGATAGCACAGGAGAGGTCATGACCTACCCGCCCAGTAACCCCGGATACCCGCCGCAATCGGGTTCGCAGTTCGATGCAACCCAGCAGTTCGCCAAGGCGGTTCCCGCTCCGGCGGCCCCGCCCGCCGCCCCGGCCGCGTCAGAGCCCGGTGAGAACAAGCTGCCCGAGATCCTGCTGGGCGTGGTGGCCGTCACCGGCCTGCTCATCTACTTCGTGAGCTTCGCCTTCGAGGTCCAGGCCGTGATCGGTTCGCTGATCATCGTGGTCCCGCTGTTGGCCGGCCTCCTGGCCGGCGTCGGCGTTCTGCCGAAGCAGAAGAGCCGTGTTGCGCCGGCAGCAGTGCTGTCCACCCTCGGGTTGCTGCTGTCCATCACCCTCTCGGTAGCTGCAGGTGGAGACGCCGATTGGACGATCTGGGTTCTCCTTGTGCTCACGCTGGTCCAGGCCGGTGCCGGTATCGCCGCACTTCTGTTCGACGCCGGAATCCTCACCCCTCCGGCGCCCAAGCCGCAGTTCGACCAGCAGCCCCAGTACGGCCAGTACGGTGGCCCGTCGCAGTACTACGGGCAGCAGCACCAGCCGCAGCACGGTGGCCAGTCCTACCAGCAGGCTCAGCCGCAGCAGCCCGGCTACCCGTCGCAGTACGGCGGCTACGCCGGTGGTCAGAACACCGGTGGTTTCCCGGTGCAGCCCCCGCAGGGGCAGCAGCCGAGCGGCCCGCCGACGCCTCCGACCGGCTACCCCACCTATGGCCAGCCGCAGCATTCGGGCTCCCAGGCGCCCTCTGCCGGCCCGGCACAGCAGCCGCCTTCACAGCAATCTGGCCCTGCGCCGTCGTAAGCTGATCGGCGCGTGCGCTTCCCGCGTACGCGCCGATCATTGCGAGGAGCAGCCCACCAAGTGAGTAACCGGCCAGTCGGCACCCGCCAGGCACGTGAGTTGCTTCGGGTCGCGTTCGGGCCGTCCGTCGTCGCGCTGGTGGTCATCGCCGCGGTTGTGTTGTTGCAGCTGCTGATCGCCAACAGCGACATGACGGGCGCGCTAGGGGCGACCGCCAGCATGTGGCTGGGCGTGCATCAGGTGCCGGTCTCGATCGGCGGCCGCGAGCTCGGTGTGATGCCGCTGCTGCCGGTGATGGCGATGATCTGGGGCACCGCCCGCACGACGGCCGCGGCCACCGCCCCGAATTCCTCTTGGTTCGTCACCCGCTGGGTCGTCGCCTCGGCGCTGGGCGGGCCCATTCTGATAGCGGCCATCCTGCTGGCTGTCATCCATGACGCCGCCTCGGTGATCAGCGAACTGCAGACCCCCAGTGCCTTGCGCGCGTTCTTCAGCGTGCTGGTCGTGCATGCGATCGGCGCGTTGATCGGCGTCGGTTCGAAGGTCGGTCGACGCACGTTGGCGGCCCTGCCGCTCCCGGACTGGCTGCCCGATGCGTTTCGCGCCGCAGCCGCCGGTGTCCTCGCCCTGTTCGGGCTTTCCGGCGTGGTGACGGCGGCCTCCCTGGTGGTGCATTGGGGCACGATGCACGACCTGTTCGCGATTACCGACAGTCTGTTCGGCCAGTTCAGCCTCACTTTGTTGTCGATCCTCTATATCCCCAACGTGATCGTGGGGGCCTCGGCGATCGCGGTCGGATCCAGTGCCCATGTCGGGCTGGCCGCGTTCAGTTCGTTCACCGTGTTCGGCGGCGACATCCCTGCGGTGCCGGTGCTGGCCGCGGTGCCGACGCCGCCGCTGGGCCCGATCTGGGTGGCGCTCCTGATCGTGGGGGCGGCCTCGGCAGTGGCGGTAGGTCAGCAATGTGCACGACGTCCGCTCCCGATCGGGGCGGCCACCGGGAAGTTGGTGGTGGCATCGGCGCTGGCCGCGGTGACGATGGCGCTGGCCGGATTCGCCGGTGGCGGCCGGTTGGGGAATTTCGGGTCCGTCGGAGTCGATCAGGCGACCTTCGGGCCAGCGGTTTTCCTGTGGTTCGTCGGGATCGGCGGGCTGACGGTGGCGATGTCCGGCGGCCTGACCCGCAAGCCGCGGCCCGCGGCCCCGCCCCCGCCCCCACCTGCGCCCGAGCCCGAGCCCGAGCCCGAACTCGACGTCATCGAGGACGACGTCGAGTATGTCGAGGCAGAGCCCGAGCTCGAACCCGACGAACCGCTGGTGTCGTGGTCGGCCGAGGAGCCCGGCGACGAGCCGGAGAGCCCGCAGGACGAGTACGAGGACTACGACGACGTGCAGGAAACCGTCTACGAACCCGGCCCTCGGAGCTATGAAGACCTCGATGACGATCCCGAGGACCACTTCATCGTCGACGACATCCCCGACGACCCGGCGACCGGCGCCAACCCCCGCCGTGCGGACGACTAGGCTGCTGCGCGTGCAGCAACCGTTACAAGTGCCCCCGAGTGCACCGGCACGGCTGGTAGTGCTGGCCTCGGGGACAGGGTCGCTGCTCGCCTCGCTACTGGCCGCCGCTGTCGACGACTATCCGGCGCGGGTGGTCGCGGTCGGAACCGACCGCAAATGTGCCGCGGTGGACATCGCGGCAGAGGCGGGGGTGCCGTCCTACACCGTGCGGCTGGGCGACTATGACGATCGAGACGCCTGGGATGCGGCGCTCACCGAAGCCACCGCCGAACACGAGCCGGACCTGGTGGTCTCGGCCGGGTTCATGAAAATTCTGGGCGGCCAATTTCTTTCCCGCTTCCCGGGCCGGGTGGTCAACACGCATCCGGCGTTGCTGCCCGCGTTCCCCGGGGCGCACGCGGTGCCCGAGGCGTTGGCGTACGGCGTGCGGGTGACGGGCTGCACCGTGCATCTCGTGGACTCCGGGATGGATACCGGGCCGATTCTGGCCCAGCAGGCCGTCGAGGTGCTCGATGATGACACCGAAGAGACTTTGCATGAGCGCATCAAGGTGGTCGAACGACGACTGCTGGTGGATGTGCTGGCCGCGCTGGCAACCCGCGGCGTGACCTGGACTGGACGAAAGGCGACCATAGGGTGAGCGAGAAGAAACCGATCCGGCGAGCGCTGGTCAGTGTCTATGACAAGACCGGCCTGGCTGATCTGGCCCGTGGCCTGCACGAGGCGGGCGTGGCCATCGTCTCCACCGGGTCGACCGCCAAAACCATTGCCGCCGCGGGTGTTCCCGTCACCCCGGTGGAAGAGGTGACGGGTTTCCCCGAGGTGCTCGACGGCCGGGTCAAGACGCTGCATCCGCGCGTGCACGCCGGCTTGCTGGCCGACACCCGCAAGCCCGAACATGTTGCGGCCCTGCAGGAGCTCAAGGTCGAGGCGTTCGAGCTCGTGGTGGTGAACCTGTACCCGTTCTCCGAGACTGTCGAGTCCGGTGCATCGGTGGACGAGTGTGTCGAGCAGATCGACATCGGCGGACCGTCGATGGTGCGTGCGGCCGCCAAGAATCATCCGAGTGTGGCCGTGGTGGTGGACCCGCTGGGCTATGACGGTGTGCTGGCCGCGGTCCGCGCCGGTGGCTTCACCCTCGGCGAGCGGAAGAAGCTGGCGTCGTTGGCATTCCGGCACACCGCCGAGTACGACGTCGCAGTCGCCGGCTGGATGGGTTCGACCCTGGCGCCGGAGGAGCCCGCGCAGCCGCTGCCGGCCTGGTTCGCCGGCACCTGGCATCGCAGCGCGGTGCTGCGCTACGGCGAGAACCCGCATCAGCAGGCCGCGGTGTACCGCGACGATTCCGCGTGGCCCGGACTGGCCCAGGCCGAGCAGCTGCACGGCAAGGAGATGTCGTACAACAACTACACCGACGCCGACGCGGCGTGGCGGGCGGCGTTCGACCACGAAGAGATCTGCGTGGCGATCATCAAGCACGCCAACCCGTGTGGCATCGCGATCTCCTCGGAGTCGGTTGCCGACGCGCACCGCAAGGCCCACGAGTGCGATCCGTTGAGCGCGTTCGGCGGCGTCATCGCCTCCAACACCGAGGTCAGTGTCGAGATGGCCGAGACGGTCGCCGACATCTTCACCGAGGTCATCATCGCCCCGGCATATGAGGCCGGTGCGGTGGAAATCCTGGCGCGCAAGAAGAACATCCGCATCCTGGTGGCGTCCGAGCCACTGGTCGGCGGCATCGAACTCCGCCAGATCAGTGGCGGGGTGCTGCTGCAGCAGCGCGACGCACTCGACGCCGAGGGCGACAATCCGGCCAACTGGACGCTGGCGACCGGTGAGCCGGCCGACCCGCAGACGTTGAGCGAGCTGGTGTTCGCCTGGCGGGCCTGCCGCGCGGTGAAGTCCAACGCGATCGTCGTCGTCAAGGACGGCGCCACGGTGGGCGTCGGTATGGGACAGGTGAATCGCGTCGACGCGGCCGGACTGGCCGTGCAGCGTGCCGGCGACCGGGTGGTTGGCGCCGTCGCGGCCTCCGATGCCTTCTTCCCGTTCCCCGACGGCTTGGAGACGCTGACGAACGCGGGCGTAAAGGCCATCGTGCATCCGGGCGGATCGGTGCGCGACGGCGAGGTCACCGCAGCTGCCGAGGCCGCGGGCATCACGCTGTACCTCACCGGCGCAAGGCATTTCGCGCACTAGTTTTCTGCTGCTCTGGCTGCAGCTGCAGCTGCAGCTGCTGTGGCGGCGGCCCTTGCCATTGCTGCTGCGGCGCCGCCGTTTTCTACCTGAGGGCTGTGGTTCGCGTGGAATTGCGACCCCAGGGTAGAAAATGGCGCACTGCGGCCGCGGTGGTTTGCGCCGGTTTCTACTCCTGGGCTGTGACGGCCTCACGATCACGACCCAGAGGTAGAAAACGGTGAAGCACCACGCCGGGCAAACGCCTCTCGGACCCGGTGCAGGATGAAAGCCCTGCTGTGTTCGACCACGACGCGGATGTCTATCCAGCCCTCACGTTCGATGAGCTCGTTGCGGCCGATGTCGTGCACCACCCGCGGGCGGTCCGTGGCGTGGTGTTTACCTTCGTAGTCCAGGCCCACCTTGACGTCGTCGTAGCCCATGTCGATGAACGCCTCGTTGAAGCCGTCGGTCACCCGGATCTGCGTACGCGGGGGCCGATAGCCCGCGTCGATGAGAAGCAGCCGCAACCAGGTCTCTCGCGGAGATTGCCCACCGGCATCCATCAAGTCGAGTGCTGTTCGGGCGCTTGGTATTCCACGTAGTCCGCGATATCGGGCAGCCAGTTCGAGCACTTGCCCGGCGTCCACGCCGGTGGCGATCGCCATCGCGTCGAGGTGGGCGACCGCCTGGTCACGGGGAAGAAAGCGCGCGAGATCGAGCGCCGTGCGTAGCGGTGTGGTGACGTTGAGATCGCTGATGCGGCAAATCTCGTCGGGCCTGATGCGTTCCTCGCGCACGATGATGCCGGGCCGGCGACGCCCGTGCTTCGTGATCAGTTCGACCGGGGCATCATCGTCAACCCATTGCGCGCCGTGCAGGGCAGCGGCTGCCCGGCCGGCGATGACCCCGCGACGTGCCGTCCACAGCCATGCGGCCACGGTGTTCGCCTTGAGGGTTGGGACGGCCTGCTTCGGCAAGTAGATGCGTGGATGAGCCGCGGCGTATCTCCAACGCAGTTGGCCCCTGCTGAGGCTGCCCGCTGCGAGCGCTTCCGGTCCGATGAATGGGATGCTCATGGACCCCGACGATCGGCAGCGGTACCGACGGATTGACGGCGCCCACATACGTCTTCGTTGCGGCTGTGGATGAACCGTGCGCTGTGGATGAGCGCCGCTTTCTACACCAGGGTCGCGAAACTTCGCGATCACAGCCCAGGCGTAGAAAACGGCGCAAAGGCAAAGCGGTGGCAAAGGCGAGGCGACGCCAGCTACGCGCTCGCCTCGTCCTCGGCCTCGGTTGTCGCATAGGCGATGAAGGAGGCGATCTCGTCAACCGCGTGGCGGGCATCGGGGTTGATGTCGAAACTCAGCTGGAACATGTGCATTGCCTTGTCCCACACCTGAACCCACACCGGGACGCCGCAGGCCTGAAGTTTGTCGGCCAACGCGAAGGTGTCGTTGAGCAGCATCTCGTGGGTGCCGACCTGGAGCAGGAATGGCCCGAGCCCGTGCAGGTCTGCTTCTGGCGGCATCACCGGTGTGGGCCGGGTGCCGTTGACCGTGGCGAACACGTCATAGATGAACTTCACGGTCATGAACGGGAACAGCACGTCTCGGTGCTCTTGCAGGGCACGGTATTTGAGATCCATGTCGGACGAGGTCAGTGGCGAGAGCAGGACCTGCCCGGCCGGCACCGGCAGCCCAGCGTCACGCGCTGCCAGGGCGGTGTCGGCGGCCATCAATCCGCCGGCTGAATCGCCGGCCAGCACAATCCGATCAGGTGCGAAGCCGAGTGAAAGGGCCAGTCGGTAGCCGTCGAGCCCGTCGGCGACGGCGTCGTCGATGTCGGCCTGCGGGGCCAGTCGGTAGCCGACGTTGAGCACGCGCGCCCCGGTAGCGGCGGACAGTTTCGACACGAAGCGCCGGTGTGAGTTCAGGCCGAGGGTCACCAGCGCCGAGCCGTGCAGGTAGACGATCACCCGATCGGAGTCGCGGGCCTCGGGGGCGATCACCCATTCGGCCGGGCAGTTGGGCAGCGCCACCGGCGTCACCTCGGTGCCGGGCAGCGGCTTGATGAACCGCAAGGGCCGGTCGATGACGTCGAGGCGTGCGCGCTGCAGCAGTGCGGGGGCGACGCGGTTGATGCCCAGTCCGATCAGGGTCAGCAGCCCCAGCAATGGGCGGACGAAAATCGCAGTGGTCCAGCCGAGTGCTCTGGACTGCAGAGATGCGGGGCCGAAGTGCACGGTGGCCGGCCGGCTACGCCAATCGAGCGAATTCACGATACCGAGGGTACCGGGTACCTCGCGCCGGAGAGTCGGCCGGCCCGCCGACCGTCAGATGAAGCCGAAGCCGGGGAAGCCGTAGAACTCTTCCTCGCCCGGGTACACCGGGGGCGTCGCGTCGATCTGGACGTTGCCCTCGGAGGCACAGTCGGTGGTCTGCCCACCGGCGATTGAGCTTCCGCCGGTCACCTCGCAGTGCGGCAGGAGCGAAGGATCCGCGGCGGCGGTCGGCGCGGCCAGAATCGCGGCCGCGACGCCGAACCCTGCGGCACCGATGACCATGAGGTTACGCATGTGCGACATGGCGACTAGTCCTTTCGTCCGGGTTGACGCTGCGTCGACCCTGCACGCGATATTGTCGCGCAAGTTATGGTTGCGGCAAACGATAGACCATCGCTCGCAACCTGATCCGACGATCGAGGAGCTCCATGAAACTTGTCACGCGTTCACGTAGCTGGGCCGTAGCGGTGCTGGGGGCGGGCGCGGTGCTCCTCGGCACATCGGCAACGGCGTCCGCCGAACCGCCGAACTGCACCACTGCCGACGTCACCGCGGTGATGGCAGGTGTTGCGACGAATATCAGCGGCTACTTGTTCACTCATCCCGACGTCAACGCGTTCTTCACCGGGCTGCAAGGCCAGGGCAAGAAGACGACCGCGGACAAGACGAAGGCGTACCTCAACGACAATCCGCAGGTGCGCGACGAGCTCAACGCGATCCGCGCACCAGCGATTGATCTGCGCAATCGCTGCAATATTCCGCTCGAAGCCGAAATCTCCGGCGTGATCTAGACCGGTCACCTCGACCCGACGGGTCGAATCGGTTGGGGCCGGCCACCGTGGTGGCCGGCTCCTTTCGTCTGTGTCCGGCGCCGGAGGCACTCAGGGCAGGGCGATGGTGGCCTGGGACTCGATGGCCTTGTTGACCTCGGTGAGCACGCCCTTGTCGCGTTCGGGTGCGTCGGCGTTGATCTGCAGCACGTAAACCGCGCCGGGTGCCTGGATCACGATGGAGGTCTGGGTGATCGCGCGGCGCTGTTCGCCCTTGGCGTAGGTGCCGCTCAGGTGGACCGAGGGGAACCCGCCGATCTCTGCGCGGGTCACCTCACCGTTCGGCTTGTAGTCCGCCAGGTTCTGCAGCTCGCTGGGGGCGTACTCCAGCAGCTTGCCGGCATCGACGTCACCGGTCAGCTTGGAGATCAGTGAGATGACCGACGGCGGATCCGTCGGGTTGGCCGGGTCGTTGATCATCGCCGAGTAGGCCCACGCCGGTGTGCGGGTGCCGGCGTCGATCCATCCGGGCGGAGTCGGCCAGTTGAACACCGGCGCGCCCGGATCGCCGCGATGGACCGGCGTTTCGATGGCGCCGCTCTGCTTGATGTAGTCGGCGATGGTGAAGGCGTGGGCAGGCTTGGCCGGGCTCGTGGTCTCGCCGGAGGTATCCGTGGCGATCGCCGACGTGGTTTCGCCGCCGCCGTTGGTCTCCTCGCCTCCCGAGGTGACCGCGAACATGATGCCGCCGACGAGCAGGAGGACTCCGCCGATCGCGGCCGCGGCGAGGACGAGCTTGCGCCGGTTGTCCGGCTGCTGCGGAATCGGGTTGCGCGGCAGCGGGGGCGGTCCGAAGTTGGTCTGTGGCGGCCCGACTGGTCCAGGCGGCCCTGACGGACCGCTGAGCCCCTGCATGCCGCCCGCCGGATTGCTCGCCACGGGTTTGTGGGACGAAGTCTCGTTACCTGTCCACGATGAGGTGAACACCGGCGGTTCCGACGGGGGTGCTTGCCGGGGATTTGACGGCGGGAGCGGTGACGGCGGGAGCGGTGGCGTCGGCGGCGGGTTCACCGGTTTCGGGATGATCAGCGGGGTGGTGGGCGGCGCCGGCTCGTGAGGCCGTGCCGGGGTGCGCACCTCGGGGGTGGTTCCGGTGGCTGCCTCTGCCAGTGCGACGGCGAAGTCGTGGCACGTGTCGTAGCGGTCCTTGGCGTCCTTGGACAGCGCCTTGGCCATCACCGAGTCGAACACGGCCAGTTCGGGTTTCGTATCACCGAGCTTTGGTGGCGGGGAGTTCAGGTGGTGGCTGATCACGACGGCCGGGTTGCTGTGCGCGAACGGTGGGGTGCCGGTGAACAGGCGGTAGGCGGTGGCGGCCAGGGAGTATTGGTCGGCCCGGCCGTCGAGCGGCTGCCCCATCAGCTGTTCGGGTGCGGTGTAGGACATCGAGCCCACCGTGATGTTGGTCGAGGTGAGCCCGTTGACCTCGTCGGCGCGGCGTGCGATACCGAAGTCGGTCAGCATGATGCGGCGCTTACCGCCCTGCTTGCTGGTGACCAGGATGTTGGCCGGCTTGACGTCGCGGTGCCACAGGTTGCGCTGATGCGCGTAGTCCAGCGCGTCGCCGACGGCGGTGACGATCTCGATGACGTCCTCGGCCGGCATGCCCTTGGGGAACTGGTCGTGCAGCAGCTTGGCGGCGTCGTGCCCTTCGACGTAGTCCATCGAGATCCACAACCGGTCCTCGAACTCGCCGCGGTCGTGCACGCCGACGATGTGCGGATGCCACAGCGTGGCCGCCATGTCGGCCTCGCGGATGAACCGCTGCCGGAATTCGTTGTCCGAGCTGACGCTGATGGGCAGCACTTTGAGAGCGTCCTCGCGGGGTAACCGCGGATGGGAGGCCAAATAGACCTCGCCCATACCACCAGTGCCCACCAACCGGACGATGGTGAACCCTGCGAATTCTTGACCGCTAGCCAACGGCATGGAGCGCAGACTACCGGTAGCCACGCTCGGGCAACGACTATGCCGGGGGTGTGGCTTGCGCGCGCCGGGTGCTAGTTCTGCCGGGTGGCGATGTGCGCGGGCGGGTTCAGTCGTAGCGTGGAGTGGTGACCCAACCCAAGGATCTGCCTCGTACCGTCGGTGAGCTGCGCGCCTCCGGCCATCGTGAGCGGGGCGTCAAAGCCGAAATTCGGGAGAACCTGCTGTCCGCACTGGCCGAACGCCGCGACGTGTGGCCGGGCATTCTCGGGTTCGAGGACACCGTGATCCCGCAATTGGAGCGGGCTTTGATCGCCGGGCACGACGTGGTGCTTCTCGGTGAGCGTGGCCAGGGCAAGACGCGGCTGTTGCGGGCGTTGACGGGGCTGCTCGACGAGTGGACGCCGGTGATCGCCGGGTCGGAGTTGGGCGAGCATCCGTACAGCCCGATCACGCCGGAGTCGATCCGCCGGGCCGCCGATTCCGGCGACGATCTGCCGATCGAGTGGCGACACCGCAGTGAGCGCTATACCGAGAAGCTGGCCACCCCCGACACCAGCGTGGCCGATCTCGTCGGCGACATCGATCCGATCAAGGTGGCCGAAGGGCGCAGCCTGGGCGACCCGGAAACGATCGCCTACGGGCTGATCCCGCGGGCACACCGCGGCATCGTGGCCGTCAACGAGCTGCCGGACCTGGCCGAGCGGATCCAGGTGTCGATGCTCAACGTGATGGAGGAGCGTGACATTCAGGTCCGCGGCTACACGTTGCGGCTGCCGCTCGACGTCCTCGTCGTCGCGAGCGCCAATCCCGAGGACTACACGAACCGCGGCCGGATCATCACCCCGCTCAAGGACAGGTTCGGCGCGGAGATCCGCACGCACTACCCGTTGGAGATCGACGACGAGGTCGGGGTGATCCGCCAGGAAGCCCAGTTGGCCGCGGAGGTCCCGGAGTACCTGATCGGTGTGCTGGCCCGGTTTGCCCGCAATCTGCGTGAATCGAGCTCGATCGATCAGCGTTCCGGTGTGTCGGCCCGGTTCGCGATCGCTGCCGCCGAGACGGTGGCGGCCTCGGCGCGGCACCGCTCCGCCATTCTCGGTGAGGACGATCCGGTGGCTCGGGTGGTTGATCTGGCCACTGTGGTCGACGTGCTGCGCGGCAAGTTGGAGTTCGAGAGCGGCGAGGAGGGACGTGAGCAGGCGGTACTGGAGCATCTGCTGCGACGTGCCACCGCCGACACCGCACAACGACTGCTGGGCGGCATCGATGTCGCCCCGTTGGTGGCCGCGGTCGAGGAGGGTTCTCCGGTGACCACCGGCGAGCGGGTATCGGCCAAGGACGTCCTGGCCGCGCTGCCGGATCTGGCCGTGGTCGACGCGCTCGCCGCCCGGGTGGGCGCGGTGTCGGTCGGTCAGCGGGCCGCGGCCGTCGAATTGGCCTTGGAGGCGCTGTATCTGGCCAAGCGTGTGGACAAGGTGACGGGGGAGGGCGAGACGGTCTATGGCTGATCCCGGTCGGGCTCACGGGCACACCTCGCGGTATTCGCGGTACACCGGAGGCCCCGACCCGCTGGCACCGCCGATCGATCTGCGCGACGCGCTCGAGCAGATCGGTCAGAACGTCATGGAGGGCAGCTCGCCGCGCCGCGCCCTCTCTGAGCTGATGCGTCGCGGCACCGAGGGGATGCGCGGCACCGACCGGCTGGCGGCCGAGGCCAACCGGAAACGCCGGGAATTGTTGCAGCGGCACAACCTTGACGGCACGTTGCAGGAGATCAAGAAGCTGCTCGACGAGGCCGTGCTGGCCGAGCGCAAGGAGCTGGCCCGTGCCCTCGACGACGATGCTCGGTTCGGCGAACTGCAGATGGAGGCGCTCTCGCCGTCCCCGGCCAAGGCCGTGCAGGAGCTGGCCGACTACGACTGGCGCAGCCCCGAGGCGCGGCAGAAGTACGAGCAGATCAAGGATCTGCTGGGCCGCGAGATGCTGGATCAGCGTTTCGCCGGGATGAAGGAGGCGTTGGAGAACGCCACCGACGAGGACCGGCAGCGGGTCAACGACATGCTCGATGACCTCAACGAGCTGCTGGACAAGCACGCCCAGGGGAATGACTCGCCTGAGGACTTCCAGAATTTCATGGACAAGCACGGCGAATTCTTCCCGGAGGGCCCGCAGAACATCGACGAGCTGCTGGACTCGTTGGCCAAGCGGGCGGCTGCCGCGCAGCGGTTCCGCAACAGCCTGTCGGCCGAGCAGCGTGCCGAGCTGGATTCCCTGGCGCAGCAGGCTTTTGGTTCGCCATCGTTGATGAATGCGCTGGATCGACTCGACTCGCACCTGCAGGCCGCCCGACCCGGCGAGGACTGGACCGGTTCGGAACGATTCTCCGGTGGCGACCCGCTGGGCATGGGCGAGGGGGCCCAGGCGCTGTCCGACATCGCCGAGTTGGAGCAGCTGGCCGACGCGTTGTCGCAGAGCTACTCCGGGGCGTCGATGGACGACGTCGACCTCGAGTCGTTGGCCCGCCAGCTCGGCGACGACGCCGCGATCGACGCCCGCACCCTGTCCGAGCTGGAGAAGGCCCTGGTCAATCAGGGTTTCATCGACCGCGGCTCCGACGGGCAGTGGCGGCTGTCGCCCAAGGCCATGCGTCAGCTCGGCCAGACCGCATTGCGTGATGTGGCGCAACAGCTTTCGGGTCGACATGGGGAGCGGGACACCCGTCGGGCCGGCGCGGCCGGGGAGTTGACCGGGGCGACCCGGCCCTGGCAGTTCGGCGATACCGAGCCGTGGAATGTCACCCGCACGGTCACCAATGCGGTGCTGCGCCAGGCCGGTACCGGGATCGTCGAGCGGCCCATCCGGTTCGCGGTCGAGGATGTGGAGATCTCCGAAACCGAGACCCGCACCCAGGCCTGCGTGGCGTTGTTGGTGGACACCTCGTTCTCGATGGTGATGGAGAACCGCTGGCTGCCGATGAAGCGCACGGCACTGGCGCTCAACCACCTTGTGAGCACCCGGTTCCGATCAGATGAGTTGCAGATCATCGCCTTTGGCCGGTATGCCCGCACGGTGACCGCGGGTGAGTTGACCGGGCTAGAGGGCGTGTACGAGCAGGGCACCAACCTGCACCACGCGCTGGCCCTGGCGACGCGGCATCTGCGTCGTCATCCCAATGCGCAGCCGGTGGTGCTCGTGGTGACCGACGGTGAGCCCACCGCGCATCTGGAAGATTTCGGGGATGGGGAGGGGTCTTCCGTGTTTTTCGACTACCCCCCGCACCCGCGCACCATTGCCCACACCGTGCGGGGTTTTGACGAGGTGGCCCGCCTCGGCGCGCAGGTGACGATCTTCCGGCTGGGCTCCGACCCCGGCCTGGCCCGCTTCATCGATCAGGTGGCCCGTCGTGTGCAGGGCCGGGTGGTGGTGCCCGACCTCGATGGTCTGGGCGCCGCCGTCGTCGGCGACTACCTGCACTCGCGTCGGCGGTAGTGCGCCCCGAGCGCGACGCACACGTCGTTTGACCGGGCCGCCGACGACGTCTGCGTCGCACTCGGCTCTGAAGCGGGCTCGCGTAGTGTCTGGAACCGATGGGGGTCTCAAAGTGTGGTGCCGGTGTAGTCCTGGTGACGGCCGGGCTGATCCTCAGCGGATGCACCCAGATGACGGATGGCACCGTGACGGCCGGGTTCGATCGGCCTGACGGGTTGTCGGACGCCGCGTCGGGAGAGTCCGGATACAAGGTCCAAACCTGCGAGCAGTTGCACTCGGATGCCTGGATCGAGGTTCCCGGGATCGGATCCGACCAGCCGAGGGTGCGTGTGGCGCAACCGCCGGGATGGGTGCCCGCACCTGAGTTCGCCAAGGGCCCAGTCAAATTGGTGCTGCGCAATGAATCCCTCAGCGACGGAGTTTCGAATCCGGCCGTCTCGGTGTCGATCGGAGATGCGACGGATGGGGACCGGTCGCCCGAGGACCTGCTGACTGAGACCATCAAGGGCTTCCAAGCTGTCGGCGCCGAGAACATCACCCAGGTGCCGTCCGAGATCTGTGGATTCCCGGCGTTGATGGTCAACTACACGACCCCGCCCGACGACCAGATCAGCAAGACAAGCTACGTGACCGCCGTGTCGGTGATGGTGCCGCTCGGAGCGAAGTTCTGGAACATTGTGGCGCTGGCACAGAGCACGGCGCCCAATAACCCCACCTTCATGGCTGACGCGCAGGTGATGCTGGCGGGGTTGCGGATCGCGATGCCGCGCTGATCCAGGCGGCCTAGGAATTGCGCGGCCCGGGTGGATTTCGGGCCAATTCTTCTATCGGCACCCGACGACCGAAGTTAATTGCGTTTGCAAGGGTGTAGCTGTCGGGTCCAATTCATTTGAAAATGAAATCAATTGGCGGTGCTCCGAGTATTCGGTTGCCAGTGATATGCATTGTGTTCGTGATCCTTCAAGATCAATTCCGAACCGTGAGCTACCCGCCTGAACTGGGGTGATCGGTCGCAAGGTCGGCAATCGGCCACTGATTCCGTTACGACGATATTGTGCCGCTACATTCGGAGGCGCTCCGGCGGGATTGTGGCGACTTCGGCTGCGGTATTGGTTAGTCATTGATGGGTTGATATCGGTTGCAGGAGGGCAAGTCGAGCCTTAGCATTCACAGGAGTTTCTAAGTCGCCGCCGGAGCAGGAGCGGATTCTCGGAAACGGCCGTTCGTCCTCTAGATAAGGGGCTAGCTACATGGCTGTACGTCCGCTTGTCACCACTGCTGCTGCAGTCCTGAGTGCAGGCGCGATAGTTGCCGCGACTCCGGCCCTGTTCGTCCCTCGTGATCAGATCACCGTCGCCGCCCCGACTGCCGCGATCGCCCCGGCCACGTTGACCCAGGAGCAGATCAATCTGCTCGCACTGTCGTTGCAGGGGGCGTGGCAATCATTCACCCAGGGTTATGGCGGTCTCTGGTTCCCGGGCCAACGCCCCAAGCCCGCCGCGGCAATCGACCAGGGCGGGTTTCTCTTCGACGCGAACGACACCCCGCTCTACAACGCAGACGGGACCCGCGCCACGACGGCCGATCTCGAACCGGGCGCTCAGTACTACAACGTGAACAACCAGCCCGTCTACGAGCTCGACGCGGACGGCCAGATCGCCCTGGAGGACGATCCCGGCAATTGCGCCGCCCCCGGAGCCGTATGCCAAAAGGGCTTCACCGGTCTGGCGTACTACCTCAGCGACAACATCTTGCCTCTGGGCGATGTGGACAACATCTTCTTCGAGGGCGGCTTCACCGAGCTGGCCCATCAAGCCATCCGCACGGTTGCTCTGGTCATCGATGCGGTCGATCCGACCGGCCGGCTGGATCTGACCAAGCGCGTCGATGATTTCTTCGAGGGTGGTGCCACGCAACTCGTCGGCAACCTGCTGCTCGACAACCTTCCTCAGGACGGCTATGCCTACGGCCTGACCAACTCCTTCTTCTTCGGTTACGGCACCAACTCCGGCATCTACGCCGCGTTCACCTACGTGGTGGACGCCATCGTGCAGGGCACGCCGACACCCAACCCGAACCTGATCAATCCGCTCGACTCCGGCCCGTCCACCTTCTCGACACAGGAGCAGAGCAACAGCGACACCATGGTGCTGGCCCAGAAGGCGACCGACCCGACCTCCACCAGCCTGCCGGGGCCCGCGTCGCTGCTGAAGCTGTCGACGCAGTCGCCGTTCAAGAATCTGGTGAAGTTGCCTTTCAAAGCACCCGCTGTCGACGAGAGCAACCTCGTCAAAAATCTTGACGTGATCGAACAGGACGTGGACCAGGGCATCGGGAACCCGGTCGAAGGTGGTACCGGCGCCATCCCTCTGGGCATCAAGCTGCCGGCGGCGCCGGAAGCCCCGACGTTCGAGGCCCCTGAGGCCCCCAAGATTCCCGAGTTCAAGGCACCGGAGTTGAAGTTGCCTGAGTTCAAGGAGCCTGAGGTCAAGCTGCCCGAGGTGAAGGTTCCCGAGGTCAAGCTGCCGGAGATCAAGGTGCCGCAGCCGAAGGCGCCCGAGGTCACGGTGCCCGAGGTGAAGCCCGACATCACGCCCAAGATCAGGATCACGGTCAAGGACAAAGAACCCGCGACGGAAGACGGGCCGGCGACGGGTACCGACACCAAGAACGGCAACAAGTCCACCCCACCCATCCTCTTCGGCGACGGCAAGCCGAAAGGGGAGTCCAACGGCAGCAAGTTCCTGAAGAAGCTGGGCGAGGCCGTCAAGAATGCCACCGGCTCCGATCATGACAAGGGAACCGACAGCGGCGACAAGTAGACAACTGCCCGCATGATTCCCCGTGCGGGCATCATGCGCCCGGCCTAGGGCCACGAGTGGTTGCGCGAGTGTGCCGGGTCGGTACATCCGGTGGATACGCCACGGATTCCGTAGGCGATAACCCGCATATTTGTGCCCGCTAGTGCCTCGGCGACGGTATTCGAAGGTAGCTGGATGTGAGTCGTTCGGGAACGTCGCGTTCGGCATCGAAATATTTTTCGGACTCGTCCCGCAAAGAACCGCGTTGCGGCGGGGCATCAGGGGCTCCGGTCTCGCATAGAGAGAGGTTGCGGGAGGTGGTGACGGGAATTACCCTTCTCAAGGACTTTTAAGTTAGTACCTATATGCCAGGACGGATTCTCAGGAATCCGTCCTGCGCTCGAGATAAGGGGCCTCACCCGCATGGCAGTCCGTCCACTCGTCACCACTGGGGTGGCACTGCTCAGCGCCGGCGCGATTGTTGCCGGAACCCCGGGACTGTTCGTTCCCCGCGACGAGATCACGGTGGCATCGTCCGCTTCGGACGCTCCTGCGCACCGGACCATGACGGCGGAGCAGATCAACCTCGTCGCGCTCTCGCTCGACGGCCTGTTGAATTCATTCAACAACGGCTACGGTGCGCAGTACTACCAGGGCACGGTCACCGCTACTGCCTACGTCAAGAACAGCGAGGGCAAGCTGGTCCGGGCTACCTACGACGAGGACGGCACCGACGTCCTCTACGACGAGGACGGCTACCAACTCTACGGCGCAGATGTCGACGGCTATCTCGTGCCCGTTACGACTGCCAACCTCGACGCAGACGGCAAACCCGTCCAGTTCTACTGGGGCAACGGCAATGCCGCCTGGGAGCATGACCCCGGCAACTGCTCCGCAACCGGCGCGGTGTGCCATGACGGGTTCACCGGTCTGGCCTATTACCTCAGCGACAACATCCTTCCGCTGAACATCCTCGACAACATCTTCTTCGAGGCCGGCGCCAGCGAGTTCGCCTATCTCGGTGCAGTGATCGGCAGCTCGATCGTCGACGGATTCGACCCGACTCAACGCCTCCAGCTGTCGAAGCGGGTGGATGAATTCTTCGCCGGCGGCGCCGCTTACGTGGCCTACAGCATTATCAACGACAACCTGCCGGACAACGCGGTCGGCGAATGGGCCAAGGGGCTCAACGGCACCTTCTACGTCGATGGCATCCCGGGCGTCGTCAACTACATGGTTGAAACCGTGAAAATGCTGATCGCCGGGCCGGAACCCGAGGAAACCAACAGCCTCAACCTGCCGTCGACGCCGGAAGACGCTGAAGCAAAATCGGAAACCGCGTCGGACATCAGCTCCACGAGCCTGCCGAACGTCAGCAAGCTGCTGAACCTGCCGACGAACGTCGAGTCGCCATTCCAGAAGCTTGTGGAGAAACTCGAAGCGCCTGCCGAGCCCAAGCTCGTCAAGACTCTCGACCTCAAGACACTCGACCTCAAGACCGAGGACATCACGGTCGACAAGACCGCCGAGGACGTCACCGAGGCAGCTACACCCATCGTCGAGGTCTCGAAGCCCGAGACCCCGGAAGTCGTGGCGCCCAAGCTTCCTGAGCTCAAGCTGCCCGAGACCAAGCTCCCGGAAATCAAGCTCCCGGAAATCAAGCTGCCGCAACACGAGATCGAGTCCGTGGACGCCGACGCCGATGAGGCCGCGACTTCGCCGGAGTCCGGTACCGCGAGCACCTCTGGCACAGAGGCCAAGTCCACCTCCGAGACCAAGTCCACCTCCGAGACCAAGTCCACCTCCGAGACCAAGTCCACCTCCGAGACCAAGCCGACGACCGAGACCAAGTCCACCACCGGCACCTCGCTGGTCCGCGACAGCCTGGTGGCCAAGCCCGAGCGCAAGTCCACCGAGCGCAAGAAGTCTGCCGGTGAGAAGTTCGTCGAGAACGCCACGAAGAATCTGGAGAAGGCGTTCAAGGCAACGCCCAAGACCAAGGCGGGGGCGGACTCGCACGAGAAGGCCAAGGACGCCAAAGGCGATGCCGACTCCGGCGACAAGGACAAAGGCAAGAGCGCCGACAAGTAGCACCTGACTCATACGACGGCCCCCTCCAAAACGGAGGGGGCCGTTGTATTTTCGCGTGCATGGGCGGCCCTGTGAGTGACCTGTGAGTTCTCATGATGATGTGCCGAACGGCAAGTGAACAACATCGCCAGTACCTATCGCGCCTCCTCGCCGTACCTTATGTTCGCTGGCGGGCCAGCGGCAATGTCAGCCGATCGGCTCCAATTCAGCTGTGGCGCAAAGCCAATCACGAGAGGTTGCAGACATGGCAAAACATCGGAAGATGTCCGAGCGGTCGGTGCGGACGCGGACATTGGTTGGGGGCGTCATCGCGGGCGGCGCGTTGGCGGTGGCGTTGCCGACGGGATTGGCGTCCGCTGATTCCAGCGCATCGGGCAATGCGGTGGGTAGGCCTGCCTTCGACAACCCCGCACCGGTAGTCCGGGCCGCCCAGGCTGCCGGCGACAAGGTGTTCAACCAGACGCCCGGCGTCAACAAGACGCTCGACGACAGCCCACTGGGCGAGGTGTACCACACCAATTTCGGTACCGGGAACTACGCCGACCCGAGCAAGGGCGCCAACGGTGCGATCCAGGGCGAGCTGAACGTCAACGCCGGCAAGTACTACTACAACGAGACGCAGAAGTACTCGAATCAGTACCTCGGCAACAAGATCCTCGCGGACGAGAAGGACCTGCCGGGCACCCTGCCCAAGGCCATCGCCGGGAACGGACCCACCGCCAAGGTGTCCAGCGCTAAGCCATCCAACGCGAACAAGTCGCTGACCTGCGTCGCCGCCGCGAGCTGCAACCACTGATCGTTCGACATGGGGAAAGCGGGCGGGCCTTCGGGCCCGCCTGCTTTGTCTCAGTCGGTCTGGTTGCGGCGTTTCTTGCGCTTGACGCTCACGCTGCCCCATAGCGAGAAACCGCGGATGTGGACCCGCGGTGCCCCGGACGTGCCGGATCCGTCGACGCTGTGATCGAAGTTCCCCATCACGCCCATGCCGTCGACATCGACATTCACCTCCGGCGGCACCAGGATGGTCTGCCCACCGAAGATCGAATAGCTGCGGACATCGACGTCGGGTGCGGTGAAATCGGCATAGCGCAGATCGATCACGCCGCCACCGAAGAGCGCGAACGTCGTCAGCTTCTTGGGCACGTTCCACCGGCCGCGGCGCTCGAACCCGCTCATGATCGCCAGCAGCAGCGTCGAGGGGGCAGGGCGACATTGGCTTACCGAACAGTTCACGGCCCCCGGAAGGTCCCGGCTCAACCGGGCCAGATCGTCGTACGTCTGCGCCGCGTAAGCCTTTGCCAGCCGATCCTCGTATTCGGCCATCGGCAGCCGGCCCGCGGCCGCAGCATCAGTGAGCAGTTGCGCCACCTGAATGCGGTCGGTGTCGGCCGCGCGCATCGACTTGCCCTGAGGCGCTGAAGTGCTCATCGGTGTCGAGCCTACGACGATCGCTGTCACATGCAAGACCAGTGGCCTACCTGTGTTGCGACGGTTGCGGCAATGGACCCCACTCGGTGCCGACGATCTATCCGGCCGTACCCAAATAGTCCTGGAACGATGTGCCTTCGACCGCATTCTTCGGGGCCAGATTGGCCCCCGACCTGTAACCCGCGACGATGCGGCCGGGGATGGTGAATCTGACCACGCGACGCACGCCGTTGTGGGCTGATAGATACATCTGTCCCAATTCTGGGTGGCTGTGAACCGCGGGGCCGCCGATATCGGACACCCGCCCGGCGGGCTCGGAATCGATCAATGCGACCAGTCGAGTGGCCACATCCCGGGTGTCGATCGGCTGGAATCGGACGTCGCGTAGGGCCCATAAAACAGGGGAGAATCGCTGCGCCGAAAACGTCTTTTCGATTAGCTCGTGGAACTGCGTCGCGCGCAGGATCGTGTGCCCGACCCCGGACGTCTCGAGCGCCTCCTCGACCCGCAACTTGGTCTTGTAATAGGGCAGTGGGATGTCGTCGATGCCGACGATCGAGATATAGATGAGGTGCCCGACGCCCTTGCGTCGTGCCGCCGCGATCAGATTCCTGGCGGCTTTGACGTCCTTGCTGCCGGTGGCTTGCGTAGCGCAGTGGACGACGACGTCCACGCCGTCGAGCGTGGCGTCCAGGCCGTCGGGCGAGAGCAGGTCGGCTTGGTGCCAGTGCACGCCGGTGTAGCCGACCCGGTCCCGGCGGCTCAGTGCGCGGACCTGATGGCCGGCGTCGATCGCCTCCGGCACCACATGGTGGCCGAGAGTGCCGGTCGCCCCGGTGACGAGCACAGTGCGTGGCATGGTGGCCACGCTACCGACGCGTCCCCGGGGCCGTCAGCGATTACGCGGCTGCGTCGGCCGACTTCTCCTTCTTCTCGGCCTTGGCTTTCTTCGTCTTCTTCAGGCCCTTGCCGACGTCCTTGACGTCGTTGGCGGCATTGTCGACCGCGCCACGCACCTTGTCGACCGTCTCCTTGACCGACTTCTTGACGGGATCGCTCGCGTCGGCGGCATGGCGGGCCTTCGCTTTGGGCCGGGCGACCTTCACCGAGTCCTTCTCCACACCAAGACCCTTGAGGGTGTCCTTGACCGGGGTGGACGTGGCGCCAGTGTCCTTGGGTTCGGGTTGGTCGGTGTCGGTAGTCGTCGTGTCCGGGGCTTCAAGGCTGAGCGTCTGCAGCTGGCGGTCGCCCGATGGGATCGAGGTGATGGCCTGCTTGTTGGACTGCTTATTGGCGGTGGAGCCATTGACCTTGAGCATGTTGTCGATGGCCGTCTCGACCTGAGCGTTCACGCCGTCGAGAGCAGTGGTGACCGGGGCGAGGCCCTTCTCGATGCCGTCGAAGATCGGGTGGGCGCCGTCCTGGACGAGTTGCAGTGCGTCGCTCATCGCCTTGGCTACCGCCACCGACACGGCGTTCTGCACGATCGGCTTGAAGTCCATCCCCGGAAGTTTGGGGGTCCAGGCCTCCGGGTTGAGGGCGTTGGCCTGAATGCCGTCGATCAGCGCGTCGAAGATGATCTCGTTGGCGGCCAGCTGCTGCGTCACGTTGAGCGGGGAATGCCACAGGTATGCCTGGTCGCCGGCTTCGCCGAAGGTGCGCTCCAGGTTCGCGGGGTTCACGTCCTGGTACCCCATGTTCACCATCTTCCGCAGCGCATCCTCGACGCTGTCGGTCAACGGAGTCGGGATATCAACGCCCGGAGCAAGATTGAGCAGATGCGGGACCATCCGCAGCGGCTCGAGCAACGGGAGATTGCCCGAGTCGTAGGTGATGTAGGTGGCGTTGCCGGGGAACTTGGTGGCGTTGGTGAAATTGTTCAGCCAAGTGTTGAGGATGGGGACCCAATTGAGGCTGTCCACGAACCCCGTCCAGCCCGGAACCATGTCGAGGCCCTGGCCGCCGGTGGGGTCGACCATCACCTTCACGCCGTCGAGGATCCCGGTTACCAACTGCGGCAAGACATGGCTGCCGATGTTGTTGCCCTCGTCGGGCAGGAGATAGGTGAGGAATACTCCGGCTGCGAGCGAGTTGGCCCAGGCCAGCGGGCTCAGCGTGGTAGGTACGTCCGAGAGCGGGTTGTAGGCCCAGGTGATGTCGAGGATCGACGTGTTGAGCACCTTGGTCATGGCGTCGTTGGTGTAGCTGCCCGCATCCGGCGTGGTGAGGTTCACCCCGAGCAAGTTGGTGAAAGGTGTTGCCAGCGCGAACAACCCGCCGCCAGGACGGCTCGGGTTGTTGACGAAGATCAGCCA
Organism: Mycolicibacterium lutetiense; assembly: GCF_017876775.1. Classification (NCBI taxonomy): domain Bacteria; kingdom Bacillati; phylum Actinomycetota; class Actinomycetes; order Mycobacteriales; family Mycobacteriaceae; genus Mycobacterium; species Mycolicibacterium lutetiense. Next base: position 268,007 of record NZ_JAGIOP010000001.1, read on the forward strand.
CTGGCCGGTGACCCCGATCTGCCAGTCCGGGTCATTGGACTGGACTGCGTTGATCATGTCACGGTAGGCCAGCGAGGTGGTCAGCCCTCCGAGGCTTTCGGACAGGATGACGGCGCGTCGCTGATTTAGAACGGGAGCCTCGTTCAACAGCCAATTGGCAATCTGTTGAAATACCGGCTGGTTGCCCAGGCCGAACATCTTGATGAGGCCGGTGAGGGTGGGGTCCAGGCCGTTAACGGCGTCGTACACGTCGCTGGGCAGCGGGCCCTTGACGCCGGCCTCGACCGGCGAGACGGCGTCGAGCAGGTCCAGCAATCCGACGACGGTCTCGGCCAGCGCGGTGTTGCCGGTCAATCCTCCGGCCGCCCGGATCACGTTCCCGGGGGTGATCCCGAGGAGCTGCGCGGTCCAGAAGATCGGGCCTACCCCGTAGAGCCCGACGATGTCGGGGATCTTGCCGATGTCAGGGGCCGAGGCTGCCGTCAGTTCCACGTCCGCCTGCACGCTGCGGTTGTGGGCGGCGAGCGCTTCCGGCGCCGACGAGGCCACGCCTGCGGTCAATGCCGCCGCGGTCGCGACGACGGCCGCGGCGGTGGCTGCTGTCTTGGCCTTGGGAAGGCGGGGTGGGGTGGGCTGTGACATCAATCGATCCGCCTTCAAAGTGTGACGTAGCCGACAGAGAGCTTGCACACTGTAACAACACATATTTGCCCAGATGGCGTCCTTGCGCGTAGTTGGTGGATGGCGGCGCTGCGGAATCAGTCGCCAACCCACGCGCATGCCTGGTGAGGCGGGGAAATTCACCGGGCCTGTGCTCGGGGTTTGGCCTATGTGGAATCCGAAGTTGCGTGTCGCGATTGATTGCCAGAATCGCAGCCCGAGGTGTTATGCGCTCCCATAGTCCACCTGCCAGTGTTTGACGCCGTTGAGCCAGCCAGACTTCAACCGTTCCGGCTCACCGATCGGCTTGAGATCGGGCATGTGGTCGGCGATCGCGTTGAACATCATCGTGATCGTCATCCGCGCCAGGTTGGCGCCGATGCAGTAGTGCGCCCCGGTGCCGCCGAACCCGAGGTGCGGGTTGGGATCTCGGAGGATGTCGAAGGTGTGTGGGTCTTCGAACACGTCCTCGTCGAAGTTGGCCGAGCGGTACGACATCACCACCCGCTCTCCCTTCTTGATCTGTACGCCGTGTAACTCGACGTCGGCGAGGGCGGTGCGCTGGAACGCCGACACCGGGGTCGCCCAGCGGATGATCTCGTCGGCGGCGGTCTTGGGCCGCTCTTTCTTGAACAGCTCCCATTGATCGGGGTGTTGTGAGAAGGCGATCATGCCGTGGGTGATCGAGTTGCGGGTGGTCTCGCTGCCGGCCACCGAGAGCATGATCATGAAGAAGCCGAACTCGTCGTCGGACAGCTTCTCGCCGTCGATGTCGGCCTCGATCAGCTTGGTGACGATGTCGTCGGTCGGGTTCTTGCCCCGCTCCTCGGCCATCTTCATGGCATAGGAGATGAGCTCGAACGACGACGCGACCGGATCGACATCGGCGTACTCGGGGTCGTCACCGGCGGTCATCTCGTTGGACCAACGGAACAGCTTGTCGCGGTCGTCCTGGGGCACGCCGAGCAGTTCGGCGATGGCCTGCAGCGGTAACTCGCAGGCCACCTGCTCGACGAAGTCGCCGGTGTTCGACGCGGCCGCGGTCTTGGCGATCTGCTGGGCCCGGAAGTTCAGCTCGTCCTCAAGCCGCGAAAGCGCGCGCGGGGTGAAGGCCCGGGACACGATGTTGCGTAGCCGCGCGTGTTGCGGGTCGTCCATGTTCAGCAGCACGTTGCGCTGCAAGTCGACGGCCTCGCGGGTCATCGTCTGAGGCCACACCGGGATCGCGCCGTCCGGCGAGGTCCCGAAGGTGTCGTTGCGCTTGGACACCTCTTTGACGTCGGCATGTCGGGTCACGAGCCAATAGCCCTTGTCGCCGAATCCACCGGTGCCGCCGGGCACATCGACCCAGTGCACGGGCTCGGCCCTCCGCAGCTCGGCAAGTTCGGCGACCGGGAGGCTCACAACGTTCAGGTCCGCGTCGAGAGGGTCGAAGCCTTCGGGCAGATTGGGACGGGTCATGTAACGAGGCTCCTCAGATTCTCCGAGACGGCGGTGGCAACGTCCCATCACCTTGCGCTCAGCCGCGCGCCGCAACTAGGGCCATTAGTCCCTATTGGGTCCGTATGGCCTGGGCTTAGCGTTGCAATCCAGCAACTACAGGAACGTGTTCTAGTTTCTGGACTGAGCGGGAGGTGGCGGGTTGAGTAGCGATTCGACTGGCACTGCGGTGCGCGAGATCGACGTCGGCACGACGCCGACGCGGTTCGCTCGTGGCTGGCACTGCCTGGGCATGGTGTCGGAGTTTCTGGACGGCAAACCCCATTCGATTCACGCATTCGGGACGAAGCTGGTCGTCTTCGCCGACAGCAAGGGCGAACTGCACATTCTCGATGCCTACTGCCGCCATCTCGGCGGCGACCTGGCTCAAGGTGAGGTCAAAGACGATGCAGTTGCGTGTCCGTTCCACGACTGGAGGTGGTCCGGCAGTGGCCGCTGCACACAGGTGCCCTATGCCAAACGCGCTCCACGACTTGCACGTACACGTGTGTGGATATCAAGTGTCCGTGCGGGTCTCCTATTCGTCTGGCATGACCCCGAGGGCAATACACCGCCTCCGCATCTGGACATCCCCGACATTCCGGAGTTTCGTGACGAGGGCTGGACGGAATGGTCGTGGCGCACCGAGCTCATCGGCTCGAACTGTCGAGAGATCGTCGACAACATCGTCGACATGGCGCACTTTTACTACATCCATTTCGGGTTCCCGACCTACTTCAAGAACGTGTTCGAAGGCCAGGTGGCGTCCCAGTACCTCCAGACGATCGGGCGGCCCGACGTCAACCTGGGTGGATCGCACTACGCCGGTGAACAGGTCCTCGATTCCGAAGCGTCCTACTTCGGTCCGTCGTTCATGATCAACCGGCTGCACAACAGCTACAGCGGATACGCCGTCGAAGCAATCCTGGTCAACTGCCACTACCCGGTATCGCCGGATTCCTTTGTGCTGCAATGGGGCATCATGGTCCGCCGGCCGAAGGGGCTGACCGCCGAGGCGACCGACATGCTGCTGCATGCGTTCACCGACGGTGTCAGCCGCGGGTTCCTGCAGGATGTGGAGATCTGGAAGAACAAGACCAGGATCGACAACCCGCTTCTGGTCGAGGAAGACGGTCCGGTCTATCAGCTGCGGCGGTGGTACGAGCAGTTCTACGTCGATGCCGCAGACGTCACCCCGGACATGACCGATCGCTTCGAGTACGAAGTGGATACCACTGCCGCCAATGAGTATTGGCGCAACGAAGTCGCCGAGCATCTTCGACAGCAGGAACCACCGGCCCCGGCCCTCACTGGCCTCGGTCTCACCCAGTCCAACCCTGAAAGGGCAGTCCAGTGACCACTATTCAGATCGATCGTATTCAGGCGGTGCGCGATCCGCGGACAGTTCTGGCCGGTATCGACGAGTTGTTGCCGCTGCTGCGGGAGCGGGCCCAGGCCACCGAGGATCGGCGCGCGATCCACGAAGAATCATTGTCGGCACTCGACGACATCGGTTTCTTCAAGCTGCTGCAGCCCGAGCAGTGGGGCGGCATGCAGTGCGATCCGACCGTCTACTGCGAGGCAGTGCGCCGCTTGGCCAGTGCCTGCGGTTCCACCGGATGGGTGGCAGGAGTGCTGGCCGTGCACAACTGGCATCTGGCCCTGTTCGATCAGCAGGCACAAGAAGATGTCTGGGGCGACGACCCGTCCGCGCGGGTGTCGTCGTCCTATGCCCCGATGGGCGCCGGACACGTCGTCGACGGAGGCTATCTGGTATCCGGCTCGTGGCAGTGGTCGTCCGGAAGTGCGCACGCGACTTGGGCCTTCGTCGGCGGCCCGGTGATCAAGGACGGGCGGCCGGTCGATTTCGGCAGCTTCCTGATCCCGCGCTCCGACTATGAGATCGACGATGTGTGGAATGTCGTCGGCCTGCGCGGCACCGGCAGCAACACCCTGGTGGTCAAGGACGTGTTCGTGCCCGAACACCGTTTCCTGTCGTATGCGGCGATGAACGACGGCACCGCCGGCGGCTACCAGACCAACACCGCCCCGGTGTACAAGATGCCATGGGGCACCATCCATCCCACCACCATCTCGACTCCGATCGTCGGCATGGCCTACGGCGCCTACGATGCCCACGTCGAGCACCAGGGCAAGCGGGTCCGCGCCGCCTATGCGGGTGAGAAGGCCAAGGACGATCCGTTCGCCAAGGTTCGGATCGCCGAGGCCGCCAGCGACATCGACGCCGCCTGGCGACAGCTGTCGGGCAACGTCGCCGACGAGTACGCCCTGCTGGTCGCCGGTGAGGAGATCCCGTTCGAGCTGCGGGCCCGGGCGCGTCGCGATCAGGTGCGTGCCACCGGCCGTGCGATCGCCTCGATCGACCGTCTGTTCGAGGCCTCGGGTGCCACCGTGCTCTCCAATGATGCTCCGGTGCAGCGGTTCTGGCGTGATGCGCACGCCGGTCGGGTGCACGCGGCCAACGATCCCGAGCGTGCCTATCTGATCTTCGGCGACAACGAGTTCGGCCTGCCCCCGGCCGACATCATGGTCTGATAGCTCCGCAGGCACAGATACCCGTGGGGGTCCGGGGCCGCGGCCGGCCCCGGACCCATTAGGGCAGCAAGCTCAGGCTGGCGCCTTTTGTTGTGCGCCTGAGGGGATCAGGCCGAGCTGCTGCAGCATGCCGAGGGTGTCCCACGTGACCCAACTTTCGGCGATCTTGCCGTCTTCGATCCGGTCGATATTGGTCAGGTTGATCCGGCTGTGCTTGCCGGTAGCGGGCCGGCCCATGATCTCGCCGGTGTTGTCGCCCTGGGCCTCGATCATCGTGCAGACATAGTCGCCATCGGCGAGTTGCCTCTTGACGTCAAATCGCATGTTGGAGAAAGACGTCCGATACATGCCCATCAGGCTTCTCATGTGTTCGGGACCCCGCTGATCGCCGAACGGATCCTGGGTGTCGTGGAAGGCGGCACCCGGAGCAACGAGATCGTCCAGCTCGCCGAGGTCGCCGGAGCCGAATACCTCCCAGATGCGTCGGGAAATCGCCTTGTTCTGATCATTGGCCATGATTCCGGCCTTTCGGGAGACCACCGTACGGCAGATAACGTCCGCACAGAAAACGCTAGAACTGTGGCCGCCGATCCGACAGACGCGGGGCAGTGTGTGCTGCCACTGGCAATTACCAGTCGTCCAGCATGCACAGGCTGACCTGCGCTGTCCGCGACGCCGCCACTGTCGGATGGCGTCGCTTCGACCAGAGGCGTTGGCGCTTCCCCCCAGGGCGGCGGGGGAGGCGCCAACGTTCTGCTTGTTATTTGTCGCCGCTGCCGGCGTCGCTCTTGTCTTTCTCTCCGGCCTTGGAGGCCGCGGCCTTCTTGGGGCCCTTGGTGAGAGACTTGACCCTCTTCTTGATGTCGTCGCGGACGCTCTCGGCACTCTTGTCAACCTGACCTGCCGCGTTCTGCAACGACGTGCGCAGCTGCTGCCCGGTTCGGCTGGTGGCGGCGGCCGGTTTGCCGGGGGTGACCTTGTTGCCTGTCGAAAGGTCCTTTGCCCCAGTGGAGCTGGCGTTCACCGCGGCGGTATCCGCCGGGGCGGAGTCGTCCTCGGTTGTCGCTTCGGCTTTGGCCTCAGGCTCGTGGACCGGCGCCTGTGCAGGAGCGACCGGCGCAGTATCAGGCGCCGAAATCTTGGCAACCGGGAGCGCGGACTCAGGCTTCGGCAGTGCGATCGCCTGGGCGATGAACTCGGCCTTCCTGAGGACCAGGTTCAGCACGGTGCCGCCGGTGACGATGCAACCGCAGCCCCCAACCACCCGATAGTCGAACAGACCGGCCGGCGAGTTGAGGACCGAGTCGATGGCGTTGGCGGGGGCGTTGGCAACGGCGGTCAATGCCGTTGGGACATCGCCTGCTTCGATGGCATCGATGGCCGCCTGGGCTGAGGTGGCCATCGAATCAGCGGTCTTCATCACGACGTTTGACATGCCGTTGAAGAGGGGGGACATGGTGTTGATGCTGAAGATCTCCCGAACCACTGCAGCGGCGTGGTCACCTATCGAGGTGGGGATCTTCATGAGGTCCATCATGGGCATCAAGGCGAACATCACCCTGTTGAAAGCAAGTACGGTCGTCATCGTCTTGACCGCCTGCTGGACATTCCCGGCCTGGAACTGGGTCACGGCCAACTCAAATGCCGGCGCTACCTGATTTTCCGCCCAGTACTGCAGTTTCGGAATCGTGTTCTGCACACCGGAACTGATCCAGTCAGCGTAGGTCTGCACGTTGGTGATGAGCTGTCGGGTGATCGGCATCGGATTGTTCATCCAGTACGCGCCGAGCTCGCCGAGGTTCTCGCCGGTGTTCGTCGCCACCTGACTCCAGCGGGTCAGTGGGTCAACGGTCGACGTCAGCTGGACCGCGGCGGTCGAGATCGAGGTGGTGGCCGAGGCTGTGGCCGGTGGTGGTGCCAGTGGTGACATGGCGATCACGCTGGCCCCAACAAGTGCGATGCCGGCCCTGGCGGCCGGCCGCATTGCTTTCTGCATGGATGGTTCATTCCTGTCGGTAGTTCGGAATGGGAACCGTAGCGAGGCGAGAGCTCGTCGACGTCGAATCTTCGGAAAGTTTCAACGTGCAAGGAACGAATCAGCAAACTATCTGCTCGGGGCATATCTAGGTGCTACATGTGATGGGGTGCCATCGTGTGCGGGCAGTAGCTACTTGAAAATCATTGAATGTATTTCAAAGCGGAACAATCGCTGCGGGCCGGTTGCAACCGGTTCCGGCACTGCTGACGGCAACGGCCCCACTTCGTTGGCGCTGAAGTGGGGCCGGAGTCGCCGCTGGGTCAGCCCGTCACCCAGTTCGGTGGGCGCTTCTGCAGGAATGCCATCATGCCCTCGCGGGCTTCATCGGAGACGAACAGTTGCGCCGACTGCCGGGTCAGTGCCTCGGCATCCTCGTCGAACCGGCGCAGGATCGACGCCGTGGTCAGCGCTTTCGACGTCGCCAGCCCCTGCGGTGAACCCTTCGCGATCTCGGCGGTCAGCGCGGCCACGGCGGATTCGACGTCGTCGGCGGCCTGCGTGATCAGCCCGATCTCGGCTGCCTCGGCGGCACCGAACTTCTCCCCGGTGACGAAATAGCGCCCCGCCGCCCGCGGCGACATCTTCGGCAACAACGTCAGTGAAATGATCGACGGCGCAACGCCGATGCGCGCCTCGGTCAGTGCGAACGTGCTCTGCGGGCCGGCGACGACGAGATCGCACGCACCGATCAGGCCCATCCCGCCGGCCCGCACATGCCCGTCGATCGCGCCGATCACCGGGACCGGCAACTCTAGGATGGCCCGCAACGTCCTGGTCATCTCCCGGGCTCGGTCCACCGCGATCTCGCCGGGATCCTGCCCTGCGGCCTCGCTCAGATCGGCTCCCGCGCAGAAGGTTCCACCAGTGTGACCGAGCACCACCACCCGCACACCGGGTTCATCGGCCGCGTCGGTCAGCCCCTGGTGCAATTGCTCCACCAGGGCCGTCGACAGTGCATTGCGGTTGTGCGGGGAATCCAGCGTGAGGCGTGCGACGGCGCCCTGGACCCGGTAGTGGACGACCGCGCTCATCAGTAGGACCGAGGAAGACCGAGCGACGTCTGCGCGACGAAGTTCAGGATCATCTCGCGGCTCACCGGCGCGATGCGGGCGAGCTTCGACGCCGTCACTGCGGCCGCGATGCCGTACTCCTTGGTCAGACCGTTGCCGCCGAGCGACTGCACGGCCTGATCGACCGCCCGCACCGATGCCTCACCGGCGGCGTACTTGGCCATGTTGGCGGCCTCGGCCGCACCGAAGTCGTCGCCGGCGTCGTACAGCGTCGCGGCTTTCTGCATCATCAGCTTGGCCAGCTCCACCTCGATGTGGTTCTGCGCCAACGGATGCGAGATACCTTGGTGAGAACCGATCGGTACCTTCCAGACCTGGCGAGTCTTCACGTAATCGACGGCCTTGTTGATGGCGAACCTGCCCACGCCCGTCGCGGATGCTGCCCCCATGATGCGTTCGGGATTCAGTCCGGCGAACAGCTGCGCGATCGCGGCGTCCTCAGAGCCCACCAGCGCATCGGCGGGCAGCCGGACATCGTCGAGGAACACCTGGAACTGGCTCTCCGGGCTGACGATCTCCATCTCGATCTTGGTCCAGCTCAGACCCGGGGTGTCGGTCGGGATGACGAACAGTGCGGGCTTGAGGTTTCCGGTCTTGTGGTCCTCGGAGCGGCCGACGACGAGGATGGCCTGCGCCTGATCGACCCCGGAGATAAACGTCTTCTGGCCCTTGATGATCCAGTCGCTGCCGTCGCGGCGGGCGGTGGTGGTGATGCGGTGGCTGTTGGAACCCGCGTCAGGCTCGGTGATCGCGAAGGCCATGGTGATCGAGCCGTCGGCGATACCGGGGATCCAGCGCTTCTTCTGCTCCTCGGTGCCGAACTTGGAGATGATCGTGCCGTTGATCGCGGGGGAGACGACCATCATCAGTAGCGCCGACCCGGCCGCCGACATCTCTTCCATCACCATGGACAGCTCGTACATGCCGGCGCCACCGCCGCCGTACTCCTCGGGCAGGTTCACCCCGATGAAGCCGAGTTTGCCTGCCTCGTTCCACAATTCGGTGGTGTGCTGCCCGGAACGGGCCTTCTCCAGGTAGTAGTCCTGCCCGTAGTTGGCGGCCATCGCGGCCACCGCCTGGCGCAGGGCCTTCTGCTCGTCGGTCTCGATGAAGCTCATGACTGTTCTCCTTCAGGGTTGTGCACGCGGGCAAGTACGGCGCCGACCTCGACCTGTTGGCCAGCGGCGACATTGAGTTCGGCCAGCACCCCGTCCTCGGGGGCGGCGATGGTGTGCTCCATCTTCATGGCTTCCAGCCAGATCAGGGGCTGTCCGGCGGTGACGGTATCGCCGACGGCGGCGCCGACGCGCACCACCGAACCGGGCATCGGTGCCAGCAGCGAGCCGTGCGCCACCGCGTCGTCGGGATCGGGGAAGCGGGGCAGCGCGGTGAGTGCCACGGGGCCCAGCGGGGAGTCGACGAACACCTGATCGCCGTACACCGCCACGTCGAACGCGCGATCCACCCCGTTGACGGTGAGCACCACCCGGTCCGGAGTCGCCGACACCAGGGAAACCCCGCCTTCGTCGGGTAATTCAACGCCGGTACGGGTAAATCGGTAGCGCACCGGGACGTCGTCGCCCGCGGCATCGCGGTAGGTCCGGGACTGGTATCCCGAGGCCAGGTTGCGCCAGCCGCTCGGGGCGGCACCGAAAACCTTTGCACTGCTGCGGTTGCCCGCGGAGTTGGCCAGGGCGGCGGCGATCGCCGAGAGCGTCACCACCCCCGCGTCGGCCAGCGCAGCAGCCAGGGTATCGAGACCGTGCGCGTCGAAGAACGCCGTGTCGGTGGCCCCGCCCAGGAATGCCGGATGCCGCAGGACGTTCACCAGCAGATCCCGGTTGGTGCGCAGTCCGTGGATCCGGGTGCGGGCCAAGGCATCGGCCAGCACGGTCGCGGCCTGACGCCGGGTGGGCGCGTAGGAGATGACCTTGGCCAGCATCGGGTCGTAGAAGATCGACACGACCGAACCGTCTTCGATGCCGGTATCGACGCGCACGTGCCCGGGCACGTCGAACCGATGCACCGTGCCGGCCTGCGGCTGCCAGCCCTTGGCCGGATCCTCGGCGTAGAGGCGGGCCTCGATGGCCGAACCACGTGAGGCCGGTGGTTGCGCGTCGAGGGTGCCGCCGTCGGCCACCAGGATCTGCAGCTCGACCAGGTCGAGCCCGGTGGTGGCCTCGGTGACCGGATGTTCCACCTGCAGACGGGTGTTCATCTCCAGGAAGAAAAAGTCACCCTTGTGGTCGGCCATGAACTCGACCGTGCCCGCACCGGCGTAGCCGATCGCCTCGGCGGCCAGGCGGGCTGCGTCGAACAACTTCTCCCGCATCCCCGGGGTGCGCTCGACCAGGGGAGAGGGGGCCTCCTCGATGACCTTCTGGTGACGGCGCTGGATCGAGCATTCGCGCTCACCGACCGCCCACACCGTGCCGTGCTGATCGGCCAGCACCTGCACCTCGACGTGGTGGCCCGCGGCCAGGTAGCGCTCACAGAACACCGTCGGGTCGCCGAACGCCGACTGCGCCTCGCGCTGCGCGGCGGCCACTTCGGTGGGTAGCTCCGACAATTCACGCACGACGCGCATTCCCCGACCACCGCCACCGGCAGAGGCCTTCACCAGGACCGGCAGCTGATCGGCTGTCACGGTGGACGGATCGAGTTCGGCCAGCACCGGAACGCCGGCCGCGGCCATCATCTTCTTGGCCTCGATCTTCGAGCCCATGGCAGCCACGGCATTCACCGGTGGCCCGATCCAGGTCAGCCCGGCGTCGATCACCGCGGCGGCGAAATCGGGGTTCTCCGAGAGGAACCCATAGCCGGGGTGAATGGCGTCGGCGCCGGAGGCCTGGGCCGCGGCGATGAGCTGCGCGGAATCGAGGTAGCCGTTGGTGCCCTCCAGGCGCACCCGGGCGTCGGCCTCGGCCACATGCGGTGACCCGGCGTCGGGATCGGTGTACACCGCGACGGTGCCGATACCGAGGCGCCGGCACGTCTCGAACACCCGGCGGGCGATCTCGCCGCGGTTGGCGACCAGAACTCTCGTAATCATTGGGCGTCTCTCACATCCTGAAGACGCCGAAGTTCGACGTCCCCTCGATCGGGCCACTCGCAATGGCGGACAGGCACATTCCCAGCACGGTCCGGGTGTCACGGGGATCGATCACCCCGTCGTCGTACAACCGGCCGGACAGGAACATCGGCAGCGACTCGGCCTCGATCTGAGCCTCGACCGCGGCCCGCAGCGCCGCGTCGGCAGCCTCGTCGACCGCCTGTCCACGGGCCTCGGCGGCGGCGCGGCTGACGATCGAGAGCACTCCGGCCAACTGGGTACCGCCCATCACCGCGGACTTGGACGACGGCCAGGCGAACAGGAACCGCGGGTCGTACGCGCGCCCACACATGCCGTAGTGGCCTGCACCGTAGGAGGCGCCGACGAGCAGCGAGATGTGTGGCACGGTGGAATTCGACACCGCATTGATCATCATCGAACCGTGCTTGATCATGCCGCCCTCTTCGTACTGCTTACCCACCATGTAGCCGGTGGTGTTGTGCAGGAACAGAAGTGGGGTGTTGGACCGGTTCGCCAGCTGGATGAACTGGGTGGCCTTCTGCGATTCCTCACTGAACAGCACACCGCGGTGATTGGCCAGGATCCCGACCGGGTAGCCGTACAGCGTGGCCCATCCCGTCACCAGTGACGACCCGTACAGCGGCTTGAACTCGTCGAAATCCGAACCGTCGACGATGCGGGCGATCACATCGCGCGGGTCGAACGGGATGCGCAGATCGGCGGGCACGATGCCGATGAGTTCTTCGGGGTCGAACCGCGGCTCGACCACCGGGGCAGGCGCAGGCCCCTGCTTGCGCCAGTTCAAACGTGCCACGATGCGACGCCCGATCCGGATGGCGTCCAGCTCATCGTTGGCCAGGTAATCGCCCAGACCCGAAGTGCGGGCGTGCATCTCGGCCCCACCCAGCGACTCGTCGTCGGACTCTTCGCCGGTGGCCATCTTGACCAGTGGCGGCCCGGCCAGGAACACCTTGGAGCGGTCTTTGATCATCACCACGTGATCGGACATGCCCGGCACGTATGCCCCGCCGGCGGTGGAGTTGCCGAACACCAGCGCGATGGTAGGAATACCCGCCGCCGACAGCCGGGTCAGGTCGCGGAACATCTGCCCGCCGGGGATGAAGATCTCCTTCTGCGTCGGCAGATCGGCGCCACCGGACTCGACCAGGGAGACCACCGGCAGCCGGTTCTCCATCGCGATCTGGTTGGCGCGCAGGATCTTCTTGAGCGTCCACGGGTTACTCGTGCCGCCCTTGACCGTCGGATCATTGGCGACGATCAGGCACTCGACGCCCTCGACGGCGCCGATACCGCAGACGACGCTGGCGCCGACGGTGAAATCGCTGCCCCAGGCGGCCAGCGGGCTCAGCTCGAGGAACGGTGCGTCCGGATCCAGCAGCAGCTCGACGCGCTCGCGGGCGGTCAACTTGCCGCGGCCGTGATGGCGGTCGACGTACTTGGGCCCGCCACCAGCCAGCGCTTTGGCGTGTTCGGTGTCGAGTTCGGTGAGCTTGGCCGCCATCACCTCGGCGGCCTCGGTGAACCCGGGGGAGCGGGGATCGATGGTGGACTTGAGAGTGGTCACGACTGGAACCCCAATGTCTTTGCGGCCAACGAGGTCAGGATCTCGGTGGTGCCACCGCCGATACCCAGGATGCGCATGTCACGGTACTGACGCTCGACCTCGGATTCGGCCATATAGCCCATTCCGCCGAACAACTGCACGGCCTGGTTCGCCACCGATTCACCGGCATCGACCGCGGTGTTCTTGGCGAAACACACCTCGGTGATCAAGTTGGCCTCACCTGCCAACTGCCGCTCGGCCACATGGCGCGTGTACACCCGGGCCACATCGATGCGCCGGGCCATCTCGGCCAACGTGTTCTGCACCGATTGCCGGGCGATCAGTGGCTTGCCGAAGGTCTCGCGGTTGCGGCACCACTCGACGGTCAGATCCAGACAACGCTGCGCACTCGCGTACGCCTGCACGGCCAGGCCCACCCGCTCGGACACGAACGCCGCGGCAATCTGGAAGAAGCCGGAGTTCTCCGCACCGATCAGGTTGGCCACCGGCACCCGTGCATCGGTGTAAGACAGTTCAGCGGTATCGCTTGAGCGCCAACCCATCTTGTCGAGCTTGCGGCTGACCTCAAAGCCGGGCGTGCCCTTGTCCACCACGATCAGGGACACGCCCGCGGCCCCGGGACCGCCGGTGCGCGACGCGGTGACGACGTAGTCGGCGCGCACACCCGAGGTGATGTAGGTCTTGGCGCCGTTGAGGAGGTAGTCGTCACCGTCTCGAACGGCTCTCGTCGTCAGGTGCCCGACATCCGAGCCGCCACCGGGTTCGGTGATGGCCAACGATCCGATGAGCTCCCCGCGCAGCGTGGGCTTCACATACGTTTCGATCAGGCGCTCGTCGCCCGAGGCGATCATGTGCGGCACCGCGATGCCGCAGGTGAACAGCGAGGCGAACACGCCGCCGGGTGAGCCGGCGTAATGCATTTCCTCGCAGATGATCACGGCGTCGGCACTGTCGCCGCCACCGCCGCCGACCGACTCGGGGAAGTTGGCTCCGAGAAGTCCGGCCCCGCCGGCCTTGCGGTGCAGTTCGCGCGGGAGCTCGCCGGTGCGTTCCCACTCGGCGGCGTGGGGTAGGACCTCACGCTCGGTGAAACTGCGCACCGTCTTGCGCAGCGACTCGCGTTCGGGGGTATTCCAGATGCCGCTCACAGCAACCTTTCCGGGATATCGAGATGACGGCTGCGCAACCATTCGCCCAGCCCCTTGGCCTGCGGATCGAATCGGGCTTGATATGCAACGCCCTGACCGAGAATGCCTTCGATCACAAAGTTCACTGCCCGCAGATTCGGTAGCGGATGCCGGGTGACCGGCAGGTCGGCTGTCTCAGGCAGTAATTCACGAAGCCGCTCGACGGTCAGTGTGTGGGCCAGCCAGCGCCACGCCTCGTCGCTACGGACCCAGACGCCGACATTGGCCGACCCACCCTTGTCGCCGCTGCGGGCGCCGGCGATGGTGCCGAGCGCGGCACGCCGAGTCGGCCCGTCCGCGAGTGGCTCGGGTAGGGCAGGGTCGGAAACCGGTGCCAGTGGCAGGGTTTCGGCCGCAGGAGCGATACCGATCCGGGCGCCGTCGGCGTGCACGGCGATGTGCGGCACCTCGGCGGCGTCGACGTAGCCAGGTACGAACACGCCGTATATCTGCCCGTCGCCGGGCGGCGCGGTGGTGGTGAACCCCGGATAGCTGGCCAGCGCGAGTTCCACGCCCGCCGCGGAGAATTGGCGGCCGACGAGGTTGGGGTCGGGGTCGCGGACCACGCAGTGCAGCAGCGCACTGGCAGCTTCCTCGGTATCGGCGTCAGGGTGGTCGGTGCGGGCCAGGTTCCACTCCAGCTCGGCCGGACGGACCTTGATCCCGGCCTCCAACTGGCTGCGGATCAGCTGCGCCTTGGCCTCGATGTCCAGACCGGTCAGGACAAAGGTGGCGGCATTGCGGAAACCGCCGATGCTGTTGCACGACACCTTCAACGTCGGGGGCGGGGCCTCGCCCGTCACATTGGAGATCCGAACCCGGTCTGCGCCATCGGGGCCGTCCTGGCTCAACTGCAGTGAGTCGACGCGCAGCGTCACATCGGGATTGGCGTAACGGGCCCCGGTGATCTCGTAGAGCAGCTGCGCGGTGACGGTGCCGACGCTGACCTGCCCGCCGGTGCCGGCATGTTTGGTAATCACCGAGGAGCCGTCCGCGGCGATCTCGGCGATCGGGAACCCGGGGCGGGCCAGATCCGGGATTTCTGTGAAGAACGAGTAGTTGCCGCCGGTGGCCTGCGTGCCGCATTCGATCACGTGACCCGCCGCGACCGCCCCGGCCAGCGCGTCGTAGTCGGTGGCCGACCAGCCGAAGTGCGCGGCCGCGGGCCCGACGATCACCGACGCGTCCGTCACGCGGCCGGTGACCACGACGTCGGCGCCGGAATTCAGGCAGTCGACGATGCCCCATGCGCCCAGGTAGGCATTGGCGGCCAGGGGCGTACCCAGGCCTAGCTCAGAAGCACGGCCCACCAGATCGTCGCCCTCGACGTGAGCGACGTTGACGTCGAGGCCCAGGCGCTCGGCCAGGGCCCGCACCGCGGCGGCCAGTCCGGCCGGATTGAGCCCGCCGGCGTTGGCCACGATCTTCACGCCCTTGTCGAGAGCGAGGCCCAGCGACTGTTCCAGCTGGGTCAGGAAGGTCTTGGCGTAGCCGCGGTCGGGATTCTTGGCCCGATCACGGGCCAGGATCAGCATGGTGAGCTCGGCCAGATAGTCGCCGGTCAGATAGTCCAGCTCCCCGTCGGTGAGCATGTCGCGCATCGCAGACAGCCGATCACCGTAAAAGCCCGAACAGTTGCCGATGCGAACCGCATCAGTCCCTGATGGCACACGTACTCCCGTCGACGCTGACTATGGATACCAACCAACCAACCGGTAGGTTAGCGGGTACCGCCGGTCCCACGTCAAGGGTGGCCCCGTACGCCGAGTTTCCGCACCCAGATTGAACCCAGGGACAGAATCGGCCGGGTTTTTGTCCGTGGCTGCAATCTCGGCGCAGGGGCGTGAAACTGCGTTTTGGAGCCGACGCCGATCAACCGTTACTCTGTAGGACAGTCGTCTGCCGCTGCGATTCGCGCGGCAACACCCCTAAGCAAGGAGATGCACGTCATGGCTGTGCCCAAGCGCAGAATGTCGCGCGCGAACACCCGTAGCCGGCGCGCGCAGTGGAAGGCCGAGGCCACTGGCCTCGTCGGCGTCAATGTCGCCGGTCAGCAGCACAAGGTGCCGCGCCGTCTGCTCAAGGCCGCTCGTCTCGGCCTGGTCGACCTCGACAAGCGCTAGACCCGCAGAGGCTTCTTCAGAAAGCGCCATCACTCGTGATGGCGCTTTTTGTCGTGCTCGGAGCTTCCTAGAGCTGGGAAAACGCTCGGTGAATTTGCGGCGTGCCTCTCAGCCCACTCTCAGACGGCGGGATGAGACTGTTGCCTGTGCGCATACTTGTCGTTGACGACGATCGCGCTGTGCGCGAATCCCTGCGCCGGTCGCTTTCTTTCAATGGATATTCGGTCGAGCTCGCCCAAGATGGGGTCGAAGCGCTCGAGGCGATTTCCAATGACCGGCCTGATGCTGTGGTTCTGGACGTGATGATGCCGCGAATGGACGGCCTGGAAGTGTGCCGGCAGCTACGCAGCACCGGTGACGACCTGCCCATCCTGGTGCTGACCGCCCGCGACACGACCTCCGAGAAGGTCGCCGGGTTGGATGCAGGCGCAGACGACTACCTGCCCAAGCCGTTCGCACTCGAGGAGCTGCTGGCGCGGATGCGGGCGTTGCTCCGCCGGACCGTCAGCGACGATGGCTCCGATTCGCAGAAGATGTCGTTCTCCGACCTGACCCTCGACCCGGTGACCCGCGAGGTCACCCGCGGCGAACGTCAGATCAGCCTCACTCGCACCGAGTTCTCGCTGCTGGAAATGCTGATCGCCAACCCGCGGCGGGTGCTGACCCGTAGCCGCATCCTCGAAGAGGTCTGGGGTTTCGACTTCCCGACTTCGGGCAACGCCCTCGAGGTGTACATCGGCTACCTGCGCCGCAAGACCGAGGCCGAAGGTGAGATCCGGTTGATCCACACCGTGCGCGGCGTCGGCTACGTCCTGCGCGAAACTCCTCCCTGATTTGATGGCGCTCAACGGAAACACCTGGCGAGCCGCCACCGACTCTGGGCGGCTCGCGGCCGTGAACCTACGGAACACCAGCTCACTGTCATTGCGCTGGCGCGTGATGATGCTCGCGATGTCGATGGTTGCGATGGTGGTCGTCCTGATGGCCGTCGCCGTCTACGCCGTGGTCTCCCGTGCGCTCTATGACGACCTGGACAACCAGCTGCACAGCCGCGCCCGGCTGCTCATCGAGAGTGGATCGCTGGCGGCCGATCCCGGCAAGGCGATCGAGGGCACCGCGTACTCCGACGTCAACGCGATGCTGGTGATCCCGGGCCGCTCGATCTACACGGCCAACCAGCAGGGCCAGATGCTGCCGCTGGGCAGAGCGGAGAAGGACGTCATCTCGGGCGAGCTGCTGATGTCCCTGCGCACCGCCAACCACCAGCGGGTGCTCGCAGTGCATCTGGCCAACGGCAGCTCCCTGCTGATCTCCAAGAGCCTGGCACCCACTGTCCAAGTGCTGAGACGTCTGGGCACGGTGCTGCTCATCGTCGGCGGTGTCGGCGTGGCGGTGGCGGCCATGGCCGGCGGTGCGGTGGCCAGAGCCGGGCTCAGACCGGTGGGCAGACTCACCGAAGCTGCCGAGCGGGTGGCCCGCACCGACGATCTTCGGCCCATCCCGGTGGTCGGCAGCGACGAGTTGGCCCGGCTCACCGAGGCGTTCAACATGATGTTGCGGGCGTTGGCCGAATCGCGGGAACGCCAGTCCCGGCTGGTCTCCGACGCCGGGCACGAGCTGAGAACCCCGCTGACATCGCTGCGCACCAACGTCGAACTGTTGATGGCCTCGCAGGCGCCCGGGGCGCCGCCGCTGCCCAAGGACGAGATGGACGGGCTGCAGACGGATGTGGTCGCCCAGATCGAGGAGCTCTCCACCCTGGTCGGCGATCTCGTCGATCTCACCCGCGACGATGCGGGCGGTATCAACCCGGAGCCCGTCGACATGTCCGAGGTGGTCGACCGCAGCCTGGAGCGGGTCCGGCGGCGCCGCAACGACATCGAATTCGACGTCGACATCGTCGGTTGGCAGGTGTTCGGTGATGCGCCCGGACTGGGCCGTGCCGTGCTGAACCTGCTCGACAACGCCGCGAAGTGGAGTCCGGCCGGTGGACGCGTCGGTGTCCGGTTGCATCAGGTCGATCCGACGCATGCCGAGCTGGTGGTCTCCGACCACGGGCCCGGTATCCCGCCGCAGGAACGTGCGCTCGTGTTCGAGCGGTTCTACCGATCGGATGCTGCCAGGGCGATGCCGGGATCGGGCCTCGGACTGGCTATCGTCCAGCAGGTGGTGCTCAAGCACGGCGGTGCACTACGCATCGACGAGACCGTGCCGGGCGGCACCCCACCGGGGGCTTCGTTTCACATGGTGCTGCCGGGGCAGCCGATCTCGAATACCGATGCGACACATCTGCACCGAGTCGGTGGCGCGCACAGCGTCGGCGCGGAGGAAAGGTGAGAGAGTGAAGTCGGTCGGGGGACCAGTCACGGATGGATCAGAAATCTCTAAGTGGATTCTCAGCCCATCTGGGCAACCAAGGTGACCACTTCGTCGTTTGACGAAGTGACGGACGCGAGGGCTGGACATACGGGTCGGACCGGATCGGCGTGACTGGCCGGCGGACCTTTTATAAGAGAAGAGCACGCAGCACAATGACGAACCACCCGAGGTACCCCCAGCAGCCGGAGCAGCATCCCGGCGGCGCCCCCGGATACGCCGGTGCGCGTCCTGATCCTTATCAACCACAGCAGTACGACTGGCGATACGCGCGGCAACAACCGCAGCAGCAGCAACAGCAACACCAGAGCCAACAACACCAGAGCCAACAACACCAGCCGCCGCCGCAGCAGGCCTACCGCGCGCCGTATGACCCGTACCGGATTCCGGCCAGCCCGCAGCCTGTCCCGGCGAAGAAGCGGTCCAAGACCGGCTTGTTGGCCGGGGCGCTCGCGGTGGCCGTGGTCTCGGCAGGCATCGGTGGCGGTGTCAGCACCCTCATGCACGACGACCACCCGCGCCTGGGCAACTACGGCCTCGGCGCCGCGCCGACCGTCCCCGCGGCCGCCCTGCCGCCGGGCTCGGTGGAGCAGGTGGCGGCCAAGGTGGTGCCGAGTGTGGTCAAGCTCGAGACCGACCTGGGCCGCGCCTCCGAGGAGGGGTCCGGCATCATCCTCACCGCCGACGGCCTGATCCTGACCAATAACCATGTCGTGCAGGCCGCCAAGCCGGGCGGGCCCGGCCCCGCGCCAGTACCGGGAGGGGCACCGGCACCAGCCGGCGCACAGACCAAGGTGACGTTCTCCGACGGGACCACCAAGTCGTTCACCGTGGTGGGCACCGACCCCAGCAGTGACATCGCGGTGGTGCGGGCGCAGGACGTCTCGGGCCTCACCCCGATCACGATCGGTTCCTCGGCCAACCTGCGGGTGGGCCAGGACGTTGTGGCCGTCGGGTCGCCGCTGGGCCTCGAAGGCACCGTCACCACCGGCATCGTCAGCGCCCTCAACCGGCCGGTGGCCGCCGGCGGCGACGCGAAGAACCAGAACACCGTTCTCGACGCAATCCAGACCGACGCTGCGATCAACCCGGGCAACTCCGGGGGCGCGCTGGTCAACATGAACGGCGAGCTCGTCGGCATCAACTCGGCGATCGCCACCATGGGCGGGGATTCACCGCAGGCCCAGAGCGGCTCGATCGGGCTGGGTTTCGCGATCCCGGTGGATCAGGCCAAGCGGATCGCCGATGAGCTGATCCAGAACGGGACGGCCTCGCACGCCTCGCTGGGCGTGCAGGTCAGCAATGACACCACCAGCGACGGCGCCAAGATCGTCGAGGTCACCAACGGCGGGGCCGCGGCGGCAGCCGGTCTACCCAGCGGTGTTGTGGTCACCAAGGTCGATGACCGGGTGATCGGTAGTGCTGACGCGCTCGTGGCCGCGGTGCGGTCCAAGGCCCCCGGCGACAAGGTCACGCTGACCTTCCTCGGCGAGGGCGGCAAGCCGCAGACCATCGAGGTCACCCTCGGCAGGGCCGAGCAGTGAGCACGCTGATCGGACCCGGCGAGATGGCCACACTGCGTCTGGCTACACCGTTGTCTGCCGCCGGATATACGGTTGCAGGCATGGAACAGCCAGGGGAGTTGGTGGGCCGGGCGCTCGTCGTCGTCGTAGATGACCGCACTGCACATGGCGAAGAGGACCACAGCGGTCCGTTGGTCACAGAGTTGTTGGGTGAGGCCGGATTCGTCGTCGACGGTGTCGTGGTCGTCGCCGCGGACGAAGTCGAGATCCGCAACGCGCTGAATACCGCGGTGATCGGCGGCGTCGATCTGGTGGTGTCGGTGGGCGGGACGGGGGTGACACCGCGCGATGTGACGCCGGAGGCCACCCTCGACATCCTCGACCGCGACCTGCTGGGTATCGCCGAGGCGTTGCGCGCGTCGGGACTTTCGGCCGGCATCGTCGATGCCGGGCTGTCCCGCGGCCTGTGCGGAGTCTCGGGCAGCACGCTGGTGGTGAACATCGCCGGGTCACGTGCGGCGGTGCGCGACGGTATGGCCACACTCGGGCCACTGGCCGCACAAGTGATAGGCCAGCTGTCAAGCTTGGAGATCTGAGCGCAAGGAAGAAACGGCGGCCATCGGCCGCCGTTTCTTTTTTTGCCAATGTCTCGCGCAGTGTTCATGCTGGTTAAGAGCAGGTTAACGACTGCTTGCGTATCGCCCGATCTAGAGTGTGGGCTTCGTCACAAAGGAGGATCGCGATGCCGGAAGCGAATAAATCGTCCCGTCACGCAGTTAACAAGATCTTCGGTGAGGCTCTCCCGGACATCGCTCCCGACGAACGGGACACCGATTCGCCAGACGACGAAGCCGACCGTGACCGGTGGCTGCGGAACAACATTCCGCCGCATCATCATGACCTGTGAGCGGCCTGTCAGCGTAGGAACCCCCCATCTGGGGTGTGGCCTGAGCCTCAGCATGTCGTTCAGGCGAACGGCGTCACAGCATTGCCCCGCGGTCCAACTTGCAGCATCAGGGCGTTGTGCACCGATGCGCCTCCGGGACCCAGCAAATTTTTGAGCGCCTGAACGAATGCAGCTCTCGCGATATGTGCTTGCGTTGCCGCCGGAATGCCCTGCCGTTATGTTCCTCGTGTCAAAGACGATGTGCATTAGGTAAGAGCGACATGTGGAGTTCCTAATCCACGCCACGTGTTGGTCTTGCGCGGCGGTACGGTCTGCGGGGGACCGTAACGCCGACCACAAACGGTGGGCCTCTGGGAGCGCCGGCGATATGGCTAGGGAGAATATGAAGGCATTCAGTCGGGTGCTGGTCGTGATGGTCGCAGCCATCGCGACGTTGTTTACGAGCACGGGCATTTCTCATGCGGGTCTGGACAATGAACTGAGCCTGGTCGACGGCCAGGATCGGACCTTGACCGTTCAGCAGTGGGACACCTTCCTCAACGGTGTCTTCCCCCTGGACCGCAACCGGCTGACCCGTGAATGGTTCCATTCCGGCCGGGCGAAGTACCACGTCGAGGGCCCGGGGGCAGATGAGTTCGAGGGCACCTTGGAGCTGGGCTACCAGATCGGTTTCCCCTGGTCGCTGGGCGTCGGGATCAACTTCTCCTACACCACCCCCAACATCCTGATCGACGACGGTGACATCACCGGACCGCCCTTCGGCCTCGAGTCCGTGATCACCCCGAACCTGTTCCCGGGTGTGTCGATCAGCGCCGACCTGGGCAACGGCCCCGGTATTCAGGAAGTGGCGACGTTCTCGGTGGACGTCAAGGGCCCGGCCGGTGGCGTGGCGGTGTCCAATGCGCACGGCACGGTGACCGGTGCGGCCGGTGGTGTGTTGCTCCGTCCGTTCGCCCGCCTGATCGCCTCGACCGGTGACAGCGTCACCACCTACGGCGAGCCCTGGAACATGAACTAGGCACTGATCTGAAGCTCACACCAAAGCAGCCCCTGGATTCATCCAGGGGCTGCTTTGGTGTGCGGGCTACTTGTCGCCGCGGTCGGCACTCGTGTGCCTGGCGGTGTCGGGGCTGGGGCCCGTGCCGGGGCCGCTGACGTGCTTGCCGGCCGAGCCGTTTTCGTTCAGGAGATCACGAATCTCGGTGAGGAGGCTCAGCTCGGTGTCCTGGGCCTGTTCCACCTCGCCGCGCTCGCGCAGCTTCTTGTACGGCAGGACGATGACGAAGTAGATCACCGCCGCTACCAGGATGAAGTTGATGAAGGCCGACACGACGGCATTCAAGTCGATGAACGTCTCGGGATCGCCGCCGAGTGAGATCTTGAGGATGCCGTACTCGCTGTCGGGGCCGGCGCCGATCCGGTCGATCAGCGGCTGCACCACCTTTTCGGTGAAGGCGGTGACCAAGCCGGTGAAGGCGGCGCCGATGACCACAGCAACCGCAAGATCGATGACATTGCCGCGAGACAGAAACTCTTTGAAGCCCTTCAACATGCTGCGGACCCTCCCTGCAGTGGTGTGTGTTAAGTGCGACAAGCAAACAGTAACGGAGTTGTCCGAACGGCTGGGTGATTGTGGGACAACAACTTGGATTCGTGTGAACTATGTTGTCCGGCAAGGGAACCCGATTTCAGTGAATCGTCACCGTGACGGCCTGCACCAGGCTGGTGGCCGCCACCTCATTGGCTGAGCGGGCCGGCAGCGCCACCAGGGCCACGCGGTCGCTGCCCACCCCGGCCCCACGTGGCTTCTCGGAAACCAGCACCACAACGGCGCCTGAGGCCACCACGACCGGCCGGGCCGGCTGCTTGTCGTCCAGATCGGCCGTGACTGTCAGCACGTCGACCACATCGCCGGGACGGATCAGATCCAGTAGCGCGGTGTCGCTGAGTTTGAGCGGCACGATCCGGGCATCGGGGCCCGCAGCCGATTCGGCCAGCCGCGACCCGAGCAACCGGACATCGGTGATCACCTCGCCACGACGGGCCGGGGCGGTCAGCGTCGCGCCGATCACCGGAGCCACGTCGCGCTGGGCGCCATCGGGCAGGGTCGCGGTGCTGCGCCGCTCGAGGCGGACGTCGGCGGCGGTCAAGGCGACGCCGGGGGACAGGTCATGAGCCGCGACCGCGATCTCGGTGTACTCGCCGTGGGGATCGGAGCGCAGGGCGGCGACGGCGGCCAGCAGCACCAATCCGGCTGCGGCGGCGCGGCGGGCGGCCACGGTGCGGGTCCAGTCGGGCCGGGCGGCAGTCAACCGATGCCAGAGTGGCGGGTTGAGAGATTCGGCCATGGCGCCACGGTAGGCGCGCGACGGCCGGGTGGGAACGGCGTCTTCGCCGCCCTGTGGATAACTCGGGCTAGCTTGAGGTGGCCGCGGCGGGGGCGGCGCTGGAGCTGCTGGACGAGCTCGAAGAAGACGAGTCAGAAGAAGATGACGACGAGTCGGACGACGAGCTCGACGAGCTGCTTTCCGAGCTCTTGGCCGACGAGCCGTTGGACGTACTCTTGCCCGATTCGCGGTTGTCGGTGCGGTAGAAGCCGCTTCCCTTGAACACCACGCCCACCGAGCCAAAGAGCTTGCGCAGCTTTCCGGAGCACTTGGGGCAGGAGGTCAGCGCATCGTCGCTGAAGGCCTGCACCGCGTCGAACCGATTGCCGCACTCAGTGCATGCGTAGGAATAGGTAGGCACGAAAACCCTCCGAGTTGGTCAAACTTGTTAGCACTCTACCGGCTCAAGTGCTAGAACCGCTATGTGGGCCATGTCATTCCCGCGCGCCGTCGGCGCCGGCGCTCCGGAAGATTAGCGGTCCTGCTCGTGGTGGCGGTAATCCTGGCGGTGCTGGCCGTACTCCTGGTGGCCCGCATGCGGGAGGCAAGCCCGGTCGAGGATTCCGTGGCGCACCCGACCACGCACCCGTCAGCGTCCCCGGCCGTCGGTCCGGCGCCGGTGCAGCGGACCCCCGGCTACGACCGGGCCCGAACGTTGTTGGCGGGGCTGCCGGTCAAGGGATGGGATCGCGACACCGACTACCTCCGGTCCCGCTTCGGTGAGGCGTGGAGCGACGACGTCAACGTCGAGTTCGGCCACAACGGCTGCAACACCCGTGACGACATCCTGCGCCGCGACCTGGCTCAGCTGACCGTCCGCCCCGGCACCTGCTACGCCGCCACCGGCATCCTCCACGACCCCTACACCGGCGTCGAGGTCGCGTTCACCCGCGGGCCCGACACCTCCAGCGCCGTGCAGATCGACCATCTCGTGTCCCTGTCGGACGCCTGGTACAAGGGTGCACGCACCTGGGACCCGCAGCGGCGCATGGACTTCGCGAACGATCCACGCAACCTGATCGCGGTGGCGGCACAGCCCAACTTCGACAAGGCGTTCCGCGACGCGGCCAGTTGGCTGCCACCCAATGCGGCATTCCGCTGCGAGTTCGTCGCCCGTCAGGTCGAGGTGAAATCGGCGTACGGACTCTGGGCGTCGGAGAAAGAGAAGCGGGCGATGTCGGACGTGCTCGACAATTGCTGACTAGCTGCGGCGGTAGCTCGGCGCGATCATCAGCGGGACCGGTGAGTGGCGCAGGATCTTGCCGGCCGCCGAGCCCAGGAATACCTGGGCGAACGGCGCGGCCGCACCCGAACCCATCACCAGCATGTCTCCGGTGTTCCATCCGATGCTCTCGACCGCGGCATTCCAGTCGTGACCCGCGCCGACCACCACGTCGACGTCGGGAACGGCCATCCGGTCACGAATGGCGTTGAGCTGCTTGGTGATCTCGGCAATGGTTCGCCGTGACCACTGCTGGACCACCAACTCCTCGGCCGAGGTTTCGATGGTTCCGGCGAAGGCCGCGGTGTTGCGGACCGTGAACGAGACGATGCGCAGCGTGGCCTTCCACGCCGCGGCCAGCTCAGCGGTGGCCGGGATGAGCCCGTTGACATCGGCTTCTCCGCCGTAGGCCGCGGTGAGCCGGCGTATCCGTCCCTCGGTCTGCAGGTATCCGCGCGGCGCGAATGCCACCGGCACCCGCGCGGTGTGCACCAGGCGCTCGGTGACGCTCCCCAGCGTGACGCGCCCGAGCATGCCCGACGACGAGGAGCCGACCGTCACCAGCGTGGCCCGGTGAGCATCGGCAAGCTCCATCAAACCCGTTGGAATCGAAGTAGATTCATGTACCAACGGGGTGACGCCGATATCGGCGGGCAGCACCGCTGTAGCCCGTTGCAACTCCTGGGTGGCTTGGGCGCGAACGTAGGCCAGATATTCGACCTCGACGGGGTCGTCCCGGGGCGGCCAAGCTCTCTCCACCACCGCTGCGGCGATCACCCGCTCCCCGGTGGTGCGGGCGAGCTGGACGGCCAGATTCAGGGGTGCGCCGCTGTGCCGGCTCGCGCTGAATGCCGCGAGGATCGTCACGACGCGTGCTCCTGGGTGCGCACCCGCGCCACCACATGGGTCACCGGGATCTGGTAATCGGCGCGGGCCCGGTCGACGACATCGAATCGGTGCCACACCGAATCCTCCGGCGGCAGCGTCGCAATCACGATCTGGTCGGGTCGGAACGCCTCGACGGCACGGGCCAGGGCCCGCAGCGGACGATAGTCACCCAATTCCCCGTCGGCCGGTAACTGCTCGGAGCGCAGCGTGCTCAGCGTGTGATCGAGGCGGCGCTGGGCCGCGCGGGTGGTGGCTGCGGCGATGTCGAGCGGGCCGTGGGTGGCGGCCGCCCCGGTGTCGATCGGACTGGCCGGCACCACCACCTGATAGACGGCGTCGCGGTCCGCGCCGATGCGGCGCAACTCGTCGAGTAGTTCATCGGATTCGACGGTCTCGTTGGCCAGCACCAACACCCGGTGCGGACGCGGGGCCCCGGCCGCCCGCTCAGGCTCGGGCGTTTCGGGCCGGCGCCCGACGAACCAGCGGTTGGCCAGGAACAGCAGGATCACCACGGCCCACGATGCCAAGCTCAGGACCAGTTGCGAACGCACTTCCTCCTGCAGGTACATCTGCACCAGGATCGCCGCGATGGCCACCGCCGTGAGGATCGACGCCACCGGGAACAACCACATCTTCACCTTGAGCTGATCCGGGGAGGTCCGGTAGCGCAGCACGATCTGCGAGATGCAGATGAGGAGGTAGACGAACAGGATGATGGCGCCGCTGGAGTTCAGCAGGAACGCGAAGATCGTCTTCTCGGCGAACGCCGCCGCGATCACGCACAGGAAGCCGACCACCGATGACGTCAGGATCGCCGCTGCGGGTACCCCGCGGCGGGTGACGCTGACCAGTTGCGGCGGCGCTTCACGGCGGGCGGCCAGCACGAACAGCATCCGCGACGCGGTGTACATGCCCGAGTTCAGGCAGCTCAACACGGCCGTGAGCACCACGGCATTCATGATGTGGTCGGCGTAGGGGATGCCCATCTCGGTGAATGCGGAGACGAACGGCGATGCGGCGAGGTTCTCACTGTTCCACGGCAGGATCGTGACGAGCACGAACGCCGAGCCCACGAAGAACACCGCGATCCGCAGGATCACCGAGTTCGCGGCCCTGGCCACGGCGCGTTCGGGATCGGCAGACTCCGCGGCCGCGATGGTGGCGATCTCGGCGCCGACCATCGAGAAGATCACCGTCACGACGCCGACGGTGACCGCCATCGGCCCGAACGGGAAGAACCCGCCGTGCGCGGTCAGATTCGAGAAGTCCATCTCCTTGTGCGGCCACAGTCCGAAGATGAAGAGCATGCCCAGTCCGATGAACGCCAGGATCGCCACGACCTTGATGCCGGCAAACCAGTATTCGAATTCACCGAATGACGAGACGGAGAACAGATTGGTGGCAGTCATCGCGACCAACAGCAGCAGCGCCGTCAGCCAGATCGGGATGTGCACCCAGTACTGAATGATCTTGGCACCGGCGATGGCCTCGAAGCCCACCACGATCACCCAGAAGTACCAATACAGCCAGCCCACCGAGAAACCGGCCCAGTTGCCCAGGGCATTGCGCGCATAGTCGGCGAACGAGCCGGTCGACGGATTGGCCACCGCCATCTCGGCCAGCATGCGCATCACCATGATGATCAACACGCCGGCCAGGGCATAGGTGATGAAGGAAGCGGGGCCGGTCGCGCCGATCACCACGCCGGATCCGACGAACAGTCCGGCGCCGATCACACCGCCGATCGCGATCATCGTCAGCTGTCTCTGACTGAGCGCCTTGTTCAACACCGGAGTCTCGCCCATATCGCCACCCCTTCTCGCGTACGTGACGTGCATCACATCTCGTCAGAAGGTTGACGCTATGCCCGACGCCGAAACCGCGGGCGGCAATTCGGACGACGAGTTGTGCTCAGTTCCCGGCGGGGTTGCCCAGTCGCACGATCCCGCCCGCAGGCGTCAGCGCATGCGTCATCCGCACGTCGTGGGCGTCGGCGGGCAACGCGTCGACCAACTCGTCGTCCCGCACCACCGCGACCAGCCGCGCGTGTGGCGAGGCGTAGATCAGGCTGCGGTCGTAAAAGCCGGCACCTCGGCCCAACCGGTTCCCGTCGCGGTCGACGGCCAGGGCGGGCACCAGTACCACCTCGGCGTCGGCGATCGATCCGGCGGGCAACCACGGCGGCGGAGGCTCGCGCAGACCGAACTCGGCGGCCACCAACGTGCCCGGTTCGTAAGCGCCCCACTGCATCGGCAATGCGCGGCCGTCCATGTCGTTTCGGGCAACCGGAAGAAGCACGCGCACACCGAGTTCCGACAGGGCGTCCAGAAGGGCCGGCGCCCCCGGTTCGGAGCCCACCGGAGCGTAGGCGCACACCGTCTGGCCGCCGCGGACGAGAGTGGGCAGCCAGCGGCAAAGTGCCAGCGTCTCGCGGTCACGGAGGTCGGCCGGTACGGCCCGTCGTGCACGGAGAACGTCGGCTCGCAACTCGGTCTTGGTCGGCGGGGTCACGCCCTCCACCATTTCAGAACGAACGTTAGTGTGTGAACGATGAGCACGTCTCACAAGGCGCCTGAGGTGCCGTTTCCCTACACGGCCGTGGTTCCCGCGGCCGGTCTGGGTACGCGGTTCCTGCCTGCGACCAAGACGGTCCCCAAAGAACTGCTGCCGGTGGTCGACACCCCAGGTATCGAATTGGTCGCTGCCGAGGCGGCCGACGCCGGCGCCGAACGACTGATCATCATCACCTCGGAAGGCAAAGACGGCGTCGTCGCGCATTTCGTCGAGGACCTGGTGCTCGAGGGCACGCTGGAGGCGCGCGGCAAGAAGACGATGTTGGAGAAGGTCCGCCGCGCCCCCGCACTGATCAAGGTCGAGTCGGTGGTGCAGGCCGAGCCGCTCGGCCTCGGACATGCCGTCGGTTGCGTCGAGGGTGCGCTGGCTCCCGACGAGGACGCGGTGGCGGTGTTGCTGCCCGACGATCTGGTGCTGCCCACCGGCGTACTGGAGATCATGTCGAAGGTGCGGGCCAAGCGCGGCGGAACGGTGTTGTGCGCGATCGAGGTCCCCGAAGACGAGATCAGCGCCTACGGCGTCTTCGACGTCGAGACGGTGCCCGACGCGGCCAATCCGAACGTGCTGCGGGTCAAGGGAATGGTGGAAAAACCCAAGCCCGAGGATGCGCCGTCCCCGTACGCCGCCGCCGGCCGCTACCTTCTGGACCGGGCGATCTTCGATGCACTACGTCGCGTTTCGCGCGGGGTGGGTGGGGAGATTCAGCTGACCGACGCCATCGCACTCCTGATCGAAGAGGGGCATCCGGTACATGTGGTTGTGCACCGCGGAGCCAGACACGACCTGGGAAATCCCGGCGGCTACCTGAAGGCTGCGGTTGACTTTGCGTTGGAACGTGACGACTACGGCCCAGATTTGCGGCGGTGGTTGGAAGAACGGTTGGGTCTGACCGGACAGGAGGGCTAGCAAGAGCTGGCCCGGTCCCTCGCACGTCGGCCCGTAGATAGGAAGGCGTGTTGTGCGTTCGGTCGAGGAACAGCAGGCTCGGGTAGCGGCTGCCGCGGTGGCTCCCCGGCCGGTGCGAGTGGCCATCGCCGAGTCGCAAGGCCTGATGTGTGCCGAAGAGGTCGTGACTGAACGGCCGATGCCGGGGTTCGACCAGGCCGCGATCGACGGGTACGCGGTGCGCAGCGTCGACGTGTTGTCCGTGGGCGACGGCGCCGGTGAGATCAGCTTGCCGGTGATGGGGTTGATCGAGGCGGGGGCACGGACCCCGAGTCGCTTGCAGCCCCGGCAGGCTGCGCGCGTGCAGACCGGCGCGCCGATGCCGACGCTGGCCGACGCGGTGCTTCCCTTGCGCTGGACCGACGGCGGCGAGAGCCGGGTCCGGATCATGCGCAGCGTGCGCTCGGGCGCCTACGTCCGGCGCACCGGCGACGACGTGCAACCCGGTGACGTCGCAGTGCGGTCCGGCACCATCATCGGTCCGGCCCAGGTGGGCCTGCTTGCCGCGGTCGGACGGGACCGCGTGCTGGTGCATCCACGGCCCAGGTTGTCGGTGATGTGCGTGGGCGGCGAACTCGTCGACGTGTCCCGCAACCCCGGAACCGGGCAGGTGTACGACGTGAACTCCTACGCACTGGCCGCGGCGGGCCGGGATGCGGGCGCGGAGGTCAACCGCGTCGGCATCATCAGCACCGACCCGGCGGAACTGCGGGAAACCGTTGAAGGTCAAGTCAATCGCAACGAGATCGTGGTCATCGCCGGGGCGGTGGGCGGGGCGGCCGCGGAATCGGTGCGCACCGTGCTCGCCGAACTCGGCGAGATGGAGGTGGCCCGGATCGCGATGCACCCCGGGTCGGTGCAGGGCTTCGGGCAGCTGGGCCGCGACCGCGTGCCGGTCTTCCTGCTGCCTGCGAACCCGGTCAGCGCGCTGGTGGTGTTCGAAGTGATGGTGCGTCCGCTGATCCGGCTGTCACTGGGCAAGCGCGCACCGATGCGCCGCGTCGTGAAGGCCCGCACGCTCGCGCCGATCAGTTCGGTGGCCGGGCGCACGGGATACCTGCGCGGGCAGTTGATGCGCGACCAGGACACCGGCGAGTACCTGGTGCAGGCACTGGGCGGGGCGCCCGGCGCGTCGACGCATTTGCTGGCCACTCTCGCCGAGGCGAACTGTCTGGTGGTGATTCCGAGTGAGGTCGACGAAGTCCGCACCGGTGAAACCGTGGATGTGGCATTCCTGGCTCAGCGCGGCTGATAAGACTTCATTCGATGAATGACGGTGTGACGAATCGACGATGTGGATGAGCTGGCTGCGCTCCAGTGCTTCTTTTCACCCGGGCTGGCCCGTTCCGATCGGGCCGTTGCGCGTGCAGGCCGGCGTGGTGCGGCTACGCCCGGTGCGGCTGCGCGACGCCGCGGTGTGGAGCCGGATCCGGCTGGCCGACCAGGCTCACCTTGAGCCCTGGGAGCCGGTCAGCGGTGTGGATTGGCGTCTCCGCCATGGGGTTTCGTCATGGCCCGCGATCTGCTCGGGATTGCGCGGCGAGGCCCGGCGCGGGCGGATGCTGCCGTATGTGATCGAGCTCGACGGGGAGTTCGCCGGCCAGCTCACGATTGGCAACGTCACCCACGGCGCGCTGCGATCAGCCTGGATCGGTTACTGGGTGGCCAGCGACAAGACCGGTGGCGGGGTGGCGACGGGTGCGCTGGCGCTGGGGCTCGACCATGCCTTCACCGGGGTGCAGTTGCACCGGGTCGAGGCCACGGTGCGTCCGGAGAACGCCGCGAGCCGGGCTGTGCTGGCACGGGTCGGGTTCCGCGAGGAGGGCCTGTTGCGCCGCTACCTAGAGGTCGACGGTGCCTGGCGCGACCATCTCCTGGTGGCGCTCACGTTGGAGGAGCTGAAACATTCGGCGTGCCAAGCGCTGGTTTCGGCGGGACGGGCCAGTTGGTGCTGAGTCTTCGCGCCGACGGCGCGCCGCGTTGAGATTGCGCCCACGGTCGCGATTTCGCCGGATTCACAGCCCTGGAAGCAATCTCAACGAAAACCGGTCCACCGAACTGTTACTAATGTGGCAAATGTGGCTGTTGGTGCTTGTATCGATTGAATTACAGGTGTGTAATTGTCTCGGCGCGCCATCGATGGATGCGCTGGTCACAGACCTAGCCTGAAGGGGAAAGGAGCAGGCGTCATGCCAAGCATCCCCCAGTCACTGCTGTGGATTTCCCTCGTCGTTCTCTGGCTTTTCGTGCTCGTTCCGATGTTGATCAGCAAGCGCGACTCGGTGCGTCGCACCAGCGACGTCGCCCTGGCGACTCGAGTACTCAACAGCGGCCGCAACGCGCAACGGTTACGACGCGGCCCGGCCGCCGGGCATCACAGCGATCCGCACTGGCAGCACACGGCCGACCACCTCGACGAGAAGCTCGACGACGACTTCGAAGAGGATGAAGAGCCGGCCGAGGTGCACGTGCGTGCCACCGTGCAGCACACCGTGGTGGTGGCCGCGGCGGTGGTGAGCGTCGAGACCGCCGCTGAGCCCGACTACCTCGACGTCGATGTCGTCGACGAGGATTCCGGTGCGCTGCCCGTCGGTTCGATGGCCGAAGCCGCCGAACCGGTTGTTGCGCCCGAGGAAGAGTCCGAGCCCGAACTCGAGTTGGAGTTCGAGACCGAGCCTGAGGTCGAAGCCGAGCCGGAACCCGAACCTGTCGCGGTCGAAGAGCCCGTCGAGGAGTTCGATTCTGTCGAATCGGAGGCCCAAACCGAGCGCATCGCACTGGATTCCGAGGACATTCAGGAGTCCGAGGATCCCGACGACCTTTCCGACGACGAGTACGAGTACGTCGACGACTCGTCGGGCCTGGAACCCGAGGCCGAGGACGAGCCGGTCGACGGGGAACAGGCGGAGACGCCCGTCGCGTCGCTGAGTGCCACCCGCCAGCGCCGGTTCGAGTCCAAGACCTCAGCGGAGGTCACCGCACGCAAGTTCCGGTTCCGCAAGCGCGTGTTGGCCGTGCTGGCGGCCACGATCCTGTTCTCGGCGGGCGCTGCCTTGCTCGTGACGCCGTCGGCTTGGTGGGTGTGTGGCGGCGCGGCCACACTGACCGTGCTCTACCTGGCCTACCTGCGCCGTCAGACCCGCATCGAGGAACAACTGCGACGTCGTCGGGCACAGCGGATGGCGCGGTCCCGGCTCGGCGTGGAGAGCACCGACGACCACAAGCTCGACGTGGTACCTGCCCGGCTGCGTAGGCCCGGCGCGGCGGTACTCGACATCGACGACGAGGATCCGATCTTCGAACACCTGGCTTACGCGTCGTACGCGTCGACGGCCCGTGAATACGATCTACCGCGGGCTGCCGGGCAGTAGAGCGGCCGGTTTCCGGTTCCAGGCCGGCGACTGGTAGCCTTGCGTTCCGGTATCAGGGGCTATAGCGCAGTTGGTAGCGCGTCTCGTTCGCATCGAGAAGGTCAGGGGTTCGATTCCCCTTAGCTCCACAATGTGGTGAGTCGGGTCATGGGTTACACATGAGTCGAGTCATCGGTTACAGAATTCCCCGGTCTTTTGGCCGGGGTTTTTTGTTGGTTGGGCCAGTAGTTGCGGTCGGGGTTGATCCGGTGGCCAGCGATGAGGTGGTATCCGGTTTTGCTGATGATGGTGACGTTGGTGGTGGTGACCACAATGAGTACCGGGGTATGGGCATGGCGGCGTCCGATGCCCAGGTGGTGTAGTCGGCTGCCGTGGCGCAGAGTGAGTTTGCCGAATTGATCGACGGTGTCGTGGCGGATGCGGAAGTGTTCGATCATTGCGTCCGGGGTGGCTTTGGGTCGGCCGGTGTAGGCCTGCGCCGGTGTGGTGGCGGCTGGCAGGGCTCGGTGGGTGCGTTCGGTGTTGTAGATGATGCGGAATTCGTCGAGCAGGTGTTGCAGGTCGGCCAGGGTCGATGGTCGGGGGCGGGCGGCCAGCCAGCGTTTGAGGGTTTGGTGGAAGCGTTCGATTTTGCCTTGTGTTTGTGGGTGGCCGGGGCGTCCGTTCTTTTGCGTGATGCCCAGGCTGGCGATAAGTCGTTCGAAATCGTTGTGGCCGTGGGTGAATCGTGAGGTGTAGACCGATCCGTTGTCGGTCAGGGTGGATGCCGGCGGGCCGTAGATGTCGATGAGGGTGGTGAAACTGGCCACGATGTCGGGTCCGCTGACGCGGGTAAATGCGGTGCAGTACAGCAGGTATCGGGAGTGGTCATCGAGCCAGTTGAGGATCTCGATGTCGGTGCCGTCTGCCAGGGTCCAGTGGGTGAAGTCGGACTGCCAGCATTCGTTGGGTTGTTCGGCGGCGAAGCGGTGATAGGAGCTGCGGGGCCGTTTGTGGGGTTGCGGGGCGATCAGTCCGTGATGGTGCAGGATGCGTCGGATGGTGGAGGTCGAGGGCACCGGTAGCTGTTGTTGGGCCAGGTGTTCTTGCAGGGTGATCGGGCCGGCGTCGAGGCCTTGTGCGGTGAGTTTTTCGCGCAGCAGCACGATCGCGGTGATGACCTCATCGCTGACTGCACGGGGGTTGCTGGCGGGGCGCCGAGAGCGGGGATCGACGGCTTCCAGACCGCCTTCCCGGAAACGTTTGAGCAGTCGGTGGATGTGTTGACGGGACATCCCGTAGGTACGGGCCGCGGCGCTGACCGACAGATGACCGGAGACGATTTCCAACACCACCACGCGGGCTTTCGACATGAATCATGACTGTCACCTATGACGCGACTCATCGAGGTGCCATCGCAGGTGTCACCCATGTCCCGACTCAGGTGTCACCTATGTCGTGAACTCACACACCCTTAGCTCCACAAAGTTTGAACAGCTAAGACCCGCCGGAGACGGCGGGTCTTTCTCTTATCCCTCAGCTATCCCTCAGCGAGGATGAACCGTCGCATACTGGTCCTCGAACAGTGAATGCGAATCGAAGGGCACACCATGACCGTCAGCATCGTTGACGCGGGTCCGAATCAGATCAGCCGCTCCGTGGAGGTCAATGCCCCTGCGGCCGAACTGTTCGCCATGATCGCCGATCCGCGTCGTCACCACGAGATCGACGGTTCGGGCACCGTCCGCGACAACGTGTCGTGCCCAGATGACATCGCTCCGGGGGCGAAGTTCACGACTGGGATGCGGATGTACGGGGTGCCCTACCGGATCACCAGCGTCGTCACCGCGGTAAGACCCGACGAACTCTTTGAATGGCGACATCCAGTGGGGCACCGTTGGCGCTGGGAGTTCACCGCGCTCGCCCCCACCCTCACACGCGTGACAGAGACATTCGATTACCGCGACACCGGGCCGATCAAGGACACGCTGAAGTACTACGAGCGAATGGGCTTCGCCAAGGGCAACGCGAAGGGTATCGAGTCCACGTTGACCAAGTTGCACGACCGCTACGCGACTTGATTCGCGTCGAAGGGCGTGGCTTACGTCAGCGCGCGCGATCGCAGGGTGATCGGTAGGTCGTCGGCCGGGGTCGGCCCGGTACCCCAGGTCAGCTGAAGGCGGTAGTCGTCAGGCACGCTCCATTCGAATCGTCTCAGCATCTGGTGCATGGTGGTCTTGACCGTCATATCGGCGAACTGCTGGCCGATGCACTTGTGCGCGCCGCCGCCGAACGGGGCGAACACGTAGCGGCTCACATCGGCGCGGGATTGCGCATTGTTCACAAACCGTTCCGGATTGAACGTGTCGGGGTCGGGCCACCAGTCGGAAAGCCGCATGGAGGCATAGACATTGATAGCCACCTGGGTCTTGCGTGGAACGAAGTGTCCGAGGATCTCGGTGTCGCGGACGGTTTGGCGGAAGAGCGCGCCGGCCGGCGCGTACATCCGGAGGATCTCCTTGAACGCGGCATCGAGCAGTGGGTAGGCCTCCAGGTCGAGCACCGTCGGCGTGTCATTCGGGAGGCTGATCGCCTCCTCGCGCAACGCGTCCTGCCACTGCCGGTTCCGGCCCAGTTCGTAAGTCAGCATGGACAACGCGATGGCGGTGGTGTCGTGCGCAGCCATCAGCAGGAAGATCATGTGGTTGACGATGTCGGCCGGCGTGAACCGGGCGCCGTCCTCGTCCTGGCTGCGGCACAACATCGAGAACAGGTCGGCGCCGTCGCCGCGCTGGCGATCGGGAACCTGCTCGGCGAAGTAGCGTTCGAGCCGCTCCCTGGCCCGCAGCCCCTTGGCCCACACACCGCCGGGCACGTCGGCGCGGACCAGCGCCTGCCCGCCTCGGACCGTGTCGTGGAAATCCGCCGACAGTTGGTCGGACTCGGGACCGAGGTGCGTGCCGACGAACACTTCCGCGGCCTGTTCGAGCAGTAGCGCCTTGATGGACGGATAGAACGGAAAGCGCTGTGCCGAGGGCCAATTACGCAGGGTGCGGTCGATACTCGGCCGCATCAGTCCCAGATAGCCGTCCAACGCGCTGCGGGTGAAGGCCGCCTGCATGATGCGGCGGTGGTCGCGGTGTTCGTCGAAATCCAGCAACATCATTCCGCGGTGAAAGAACGGTCCGATGACCGGTGCCCAACCGCGCGTGCTGGAGAACACCTTGTCCCGGTTGACCCATGCGGTCTCGAGGGCATCGGGGCCCATCAGGCCGACGACGCGGAAGCCGACGCCCCCGGCCCACGACACCGGTCCGTAACGCTCGTAGCGGTCCCGGGCGAAGGTCAGGGGATCGGCCAGGGTACTCAATACATGGCCGAGGAACGGAAAACCGTAATTACCCATGACCGGCTTGAGGTTCGACCCCGGTGGCGGAGTGGCCAGTGGGTGATCTCCGCTGGGAAACCGTGACGTGACAGCGGCGCCGAACGCTTGCAGGCGGTGTTTGTTCGCCGGCGACGCGAGGCACGTGGCCAATGTCGTCATCCGTCGATCCGATCCAAATAGTCACGGCGACGATCTTCGTCGAAGTGGCCGGGTGGCTCGTTTCGAGTGGCGAGTCGTTTGAACAATTGCATCACCGGTTCCGGCGTGGCTTCCTCCAGCAGTCCGAACGGCGACAACCATTTCGGGACGGTGACCTCGCGTCCGGGGTTGCGTGCGCTGTCGGCGATGACGGTTCCGATCTGCTCGGGTTGCCGGGTGGGGAGAAGGTCGAGAGTGACTCCTGCGGTCAGGTCGGTGTGGACTGCGGTAGGCATGACCGTAGTGATGGTGACGTCGGTGTGGGCGATTTCGGCGCGGACGGCTCGTGACAACGCCGCCACCGCGTACTTCGTGGCGCAGTACACCGACATGCCCGGAGTGGTCACCTTGGCCGCCATCGATGCGACGTTCACGATGTGGCCGTGATTGCGATCGAGCATGCCGGGAAGAAACTCGTGCATGCCGTTGACGACGCCGGTCAGATTGACGGCGATCTCTTGGTGGTACGCCGCGAGCTTCTGGTCCACGAAAGGGCCCATGTGCTGAATGCCTGCGTTGTTCACCAACATCACCACCGGTCCGTCAGCGGATGCCGCA
Organism: Mycolicibacterium lutetiense; assembly: GCF_017876775.1. Taxonomy (NCBI): domain Bacteria; kingdom Bacillati; phylum Actinomycetota; class Actinomycetes; order Mycobacteriales; family Mycobacteriaceae; genus Mycobacterium; species Mycolicibacterium lutetiense. The sequence goes on from NZ_JAGIOP010000001.1 coordinate 304,094, forward strand.
CGGTGAAACGCCGCGACGCTCGACTCGTCGGTGACGTCCAGATGGGTTGCTTTCGCGCCGATTTCGCGTGCGGTGCGTGCGGCCTCGTCGGCGTCTAGGTCGCCGATCCATACCGTTGCGCCCCGCTGCACGAGCGCCGTCGCGGTGGCGCGACCGATACCGCGCGCACCGCCGGTGACGCATGCGACGGCCCCGTCGAGGTCGATCATCGGCCCGCGCTCTCGTCGGTGAACTCCCGCAGCGCGAAGTATGCGATGGGTCGCACTTCGCCGCTGTTCATATTCAGCAGGGCCCGCCCGAGATAGAGGCCGGGTAGCAGCTCGACGATTTCGTCGCGGGTCCGTTTGATGGGGAAGGTGCGCACGCTGGGGTTCCGGAATTCATCCGGGCTGTAGTCCAGTGCCCGAACCTTGATGTAGGGCGGGATAGCCGCGGTGTCGATGCGGTGGGTGAACTCGAATCCCACCATCTCGGATCCGGCCCGGCGCAGTCCGCGGTACAGGGGCGCGATGACGCGCATCGCGTACTTGGCGATCGGCGCGAGGCGGTTGAAGCCGGTATTGGTGTCGAATGTCTTTCCCCGCCAGGTCGGGTCGATTTTCAACAGCGGATTCGCCAGGGACGCCTCGGGAATGCCGAAGAGGTTGCCGACGATCAGACCTTCCATGGCTCCGTGCGGTCCGTCGGGTGCGTGTCCCCGCTCGAACAGCGCGGCGAGTTGGTCGCGGCGACCCGCGGTGCCGAGTTCCTGTAGGTAGTCCCAGCCCTGGCGCTGGGCCAGGGCCGGTGCGGTCTGGGCCAACTCGCGCAAGTCGTTCAACACCGAGGTGTGGGCCGTGTCCGGTGCCTGATTGTCGATGCCGGTGTTCTTGGCTGCGGTTGTCATGGTTCTCCTGGTGGAAGCATCTGGTACGGAATCGTGCCTAATATCTGGTACGGGACTGTGCCAGACTGTCGGGGTGGTGTCAACGACGAATCGCGCCTACGGAGGCCAGTCGGCGGACGCTCGCCGTCGGCAACGGCGCGAGCGTCTGCTGGATGTTGCGATGGACCTGATGACGCGCAAAGAGTGGCGCGGCGCGACGGTCGAGAAACTCTGTGCCGCAGCAGGTCTCAACAAGCGTTACTTCTACGAGAGCTTCACCGACCTCGATGAGCTGTCCGCCGCCGTCGTCGACGACATTGCCGAGAATGTCCGCGTCGCCACCGTTGAGGCGGCCGACGCGGCCGCACAGCAGCCACTGGAGGTTCAGGCCCTCGCGAGCGTCGCTGCTGCAGTGCGGGCGCTCGTGGACGACCCGCGTCGCGCCCGCGTCCTACTCGGCGGGGTGGCGGCTTCGCCCGAGCTCGATACGCACCGCACCACGGTCATGCACCGGCTGACCGACGTACTCATCGACCACGGGCGCACAGTGCACGGCGTCGAGCTGGAGCGAGACCCCCTGGCCAAGGTGGCACCGGCGTTCATCGTCGGTGGGACGGCGGATGCCATCCTGGAGTTCGTCAACGGCGGAGTCAACCTGTCCCTCGACGATTTCATCGCGCAGCTCGCCACTCTCTGGTTGATCACAGGCAACGGGGCCGCGCAGGTGGCCCGCGCCAGGCTTTCCTAGGCCGGCCTCAGCTGGCTCCGGGGTGGTGTGGATCGCGGCGGTTGACCAGAGGCCTCTGGTAGGACGGGTCGCTTCGGTTCCGCGCCGACGTGCCGTTGACGGCGATGTCGGGGACGTCGGCGAACGGTATCGGCATCGTCGGCAGCATGCCGGACCATTCGATTACGTTGGTTCGTAGCGTGATACGCCACTGACCCGCTCGGCGCTCGAGCCGGTCGAAGTACCGTCCTCCGGCGATCCAGTTGGAATCGTCCAGGTTCCGTGCGGCGAACAGGTAGTACGTTTCGGAATGCGCGATGTCGCCGTCGATGTCGACTGTGTTGTTCAACAGGTTGTGTTGGGTGGCGATCTGCCCCTGCTCATGCATGGCGTGTGCCCACGCGTACAGATCGGTCGCCGGTCCTACGAAGTCACCCGCGGCGATCTGCGCGTCGGGATGAAACGCCGAGAGGAACAGCTCGGAGTCGAACCGGTCCATGCCACGACTGAATCGGGTCAGACAGTCGGTGATCTCCTGACGTGACAGCAGGCCTTCGAGTCGAGCATGTTGATCAGCGTCCATGAGATGCCTCCGTGAGCGGCTGCCAGATCGGGGATCCTCGTTCGGCACGCAGCGATGGGATGGTCCTGCCGTCGATATCGGTGATCCCGTAGCGGTAGGCGAGTTCGGCAGTGATGAATGTGCCCCCGGTCAGGTCCATCACCGCGGGGTCGGTCGCCAAAGCTGCGATTACCCGGCCGGGAAATTCCGGAGAGCAGCCGACCGCAGGGTTTGTGACCAGTGACTGCGTCATCTCGGGTCGGGCCGTCAGATTGTGTTGCGCCCGTTCGGTCATGGTGAGGCCCTGCCACAGCGACAACGATGCGACGTTGTGGGGCTGAAGTTCAATGGCCATGTCGCGTGCCATTCGATCGACAGCCGTCTTGGCCAGGCCGAACACGACGCCGTAGGTGTACGTGACGCCGACGTATCCCGATGTTGCGACGATCAACCCGGAACCTTGGGGCACCATGATCTGGGCGGCGAGGCGGGCCGCGGTGAAGTTGGAGCGCACGCCGACGTCGACCATCTCCCAGTTGGATATCGGCTTGTCCCAGAAAGGCTTCGGGTCGGTGAGGTCGTCGGGGAGGGCGAACGCGTTGTTGACCAGGATGTCGAGTCGACCGTGCTCGATTCTCACCTGGTCGAACAAGGCGCTCACCTGGTTGTCGTCGGCATGGTCGACTTTTGCCGCGATCCCGGTTCCGCCTCGTCGGGTGATCTCGGCCGCCGTCTCGCCGATAGTGCCCGGCAGGTCGTGCTCACCGACCGTCGCAGTGCGCCCGGTGACGTACACCGTGGCACCGGAGTCACCCAGCGCCAACGCGATGCCCTTACCGATTCCGCGACTGGCCCCGGTCACGACGGCTACACGGCCCGACAGCGAGGTCATCGGTTGCCGTTCTGCGTTGTGAGACTCCAGGAGTCGCCGAAGAAGTCTTCACTGGGGTCACCCGCAGCTCGCCCGGTATAGCGCTCGGCATCGAGCGGCATTCCCATGAATCCGGTTCGCCAGTCGATCGATGCGCCGAGGTCCTGAACCCAGTCGTAGACCATGGTGCGCTTGGAGATCCGCCACTCGTTGGCGGACTTCTCAAACCAGTCCAGATAGCGGCCACCGATGACTGTGTCGCTGTGGTCGTCTCCGGTGACCATTCGGTGGTAGGCCAGCACGTGGGTTTCCACCAGGGCCGAGTCGAGGTGGAGGTCGATGGTGCTCTGCCCCAGCACGTGTTGCGTCACCGGAATGTCGGGCGAGCCCGGAACTACCCATCCGAGATATTCGTCGAAGGTTCCGCTGACGATGCCGTGATCGACGACGGCCCGCGGCCAATACGACCCGATGATGAGTTGGGCGTTGCGGCGGTCCTCGCCTCGGGCCAGCCGCGCAAGGCAGGAGCGGATCTTGTCGCGGTCCAGCAGTTCTGTGAGTTCTCGGGTGTCGGGGTTCATGGTCAGGCCAGTAGCCCTTCGCTCTCGGGATTTGTCTGGGTCGACGGGAACGTCGAGCGACTGTTCTAGCTGTTCGTAAAGTAATGTCTTGCTGATCAGAAAGTAAACGTTTTTCGAGAAATGAGCGTTGATCTTTATGATCGGCAAGTAGGGTGTGTCGGGATCGACTTGGCCGTCAGAGGAGGGGCGATGAGCATCGGCGTCGTTGACGACACGGCCTGGCCGGAGCCGACTCGGCGCCGGATGTTGGACGCGGCGATGAAACTGTTCAGCCAGTACAGTTTCGCCGGAACCTCGCTGCAGATGATCGCCGCCGAACTGAACCTCACCAAAGCGGCGATCTACTACCACTTCCGCACCCGCGAGCAACTCCTGATCGCCCTGATGCAGCCGATGCTCAGCCAGATCGGGCAGGTAGTGGAGCGCGCGGAGCGCAGCCGTGGCGACCGCGCCCGCGCTGAGGCGATTCTGGTCGGGTACGCCGACATCGTGGCGAGGAACCGGTCACTGACCGCCGTCACTGTTTTCGACCCCAGCGTCAGCAGCGTGCTCAGAAACCAACCGGAGTGGGCTGCGTTGATCGAGCGTCAACTTGCCCTGCTGGCTGCCGTCGGCTCATCGCCTACCGGCGCGATCAATGCTGCGGCGGTGATGACCGGCTTGGCAGGTGCTGCATCGACCGCGGACCCTGACCTCGCTGATGATGCGTTGCGTGAAGAACTCGTCGCCGTCGGCCGTCGAATCTTGGAATTGCCCGCCCCAAAGCGCTGACTGGGGACGACTTTCAATTCGATCTGGACGTCATCATCGCCGGGTTGGGGAGCCGGTTGGGCACAGGTGCTTGAGAAACCTGATAACACCGGGGATACCGCGTTTCGAACTCATACCCCACTTCCTGAGCCGGGGTAGAAGTGGCAGCTGTGACCCTAGGTGCTCAACGCAGTTCGACGAACCGCTATTCGTCCACTCGGTCGGGTAGTCGACCAGCCCCGGTTAGGATGGGGGCGTGGAGGTTCAGCCCGCCGGCTCCAGCCGAGTGACGCGTCGTCGTGACCGGCGTAAGGCCGAGATCGTCAAGACTGCCACCCGAATCCTGACCGAGTCCGGCTACCAGGGTATGAGCCTGGAAGAAGTCGCCGAGCAGACCGACATCGCCAAGGCCACGCTCTACCACTACTTTTCGTCCAAGGATGCCCTGGTTGCCGCCGCACTCGAGACCCTCACCGAGGACGTGCTGCAGCGGCTCGCGGCCCGCGAGGAGGCGATCGGAAAGGTCGGTGCCCGCGAGCACCTTGCGGCCCTGATCGATGAACAGATCCGCATCCTGACCGAGACCGCACCCGAGGTGGCCGCGGTGTTCTCCTGGCCGCGGGGCTGGCCGGCGGTGTTCGACGAACCGATGAAGGACATGCGTCGTCGCCACGACGCGGTGTTCCGCCGGGTCGTCGACCGCGGTGTGGCCGGCGGTGAATTCACCTGCCCCGACGTCAATGTCGCCTTGCAGTGCCTGCACGGGATTCTCAACCAGTCCTCGGTCTGGATCGGGCCGGGCATGCACGACGACGACCGCGCCGACCTGCGTGCCGCGATCGTCGACCGTGCGTTGTGCCTGTTCTACTGACCGCTATCCGGCTCCTGCGGCGGCGGCCACCTCGATGAGCAGGTGCTCGTTGGCGTTGATCCGCTCGGCCTCGACCCCGTAGTGCGGCGGGTAGAGCAGTGCCCAGTCGACCACGTCGGCGTAGCGACGCAGCTGCTCGACGATGTCCTCCGGGGTTCCGAACACCGCGCGGTCCCCGACCATCGCCTGCCCGGCGGCGACCACCCCGTCGAGGTCGTTGCGGGCCAGGGCCTCTCGGCTGGCCTGGCGCTCTGCGGTGTGCTCGCCACCCGGGAACAGCGCGTCGTAACCCTTGGGGGTGGCGTAGAAGCCCACCTGTGCCGCAGCGTCCCGCCGTGCCGCGAGACGGTCCGAATCGGCCGAAGCCACAATCTGCGTGGTGACCCGGATGTCATTGACGTCCCGGCCGGCCTTGGCCGCACCGGCGGCCAGCAGCGGTAGCGAGGCGTCGCGCAGATTCTCGGCCGAGGCGATGGTGTGCCCGACGAAGCCGTCCGCGCACTGCCCGACCGCCCTGACCATGTGCTCGCCCACCCCGGCCGCCATGATCGGCACCTCGGTGGGTAGCCCGGCCCGCTCGTAGTGGGCCATCGCCACCGTGTCGAACCGGCCGTCGAAGCGGAACGGCCCGCCGCGATGGGCGATCAACTGCCGGATCAACTCGATGCGCTCGCGGACCTGTGGGGCCGGGTGCTGCAACGCCGCGCCGTACCAGTCCTGGTTCATCCGCCGGGTGCTGCTGCCCACGCCGAGCACGAACCGGCCACCGGCGAGGGCCTGGATATCGGCGGCAGCCGACGCCAGTGCCAGTGGTGCGCGGGCGAAAAGCGGTGTGACACTGGTGCCGACGATCGCGTTCTCGGTGACGGCGGCGAACGATGCGGCCCGGGTCAGGCTGCTTCGGTTGTAGTAGTCGATGCTCCACAACGAGTGCACGCCGGCGCGGTCGGCGGCCTTGGCCACCTTGAGCGCGTCGGATGGGTTTTCGTCCATGACGACCAGGCCGATCTTCATGTCAGTCCGCCTGGCTCGGCTGTGCGGACGGGAAGTGCGGCGCGCGCTTTTCGCGCAAGGCGGTGTAGCCCTCCACGACGTCCGGCCCCAGAAAGGTCAACATCTCGTAGGCCGCAGACTGGTCGAAGATCGGGCCCGCGTTGCGCAGCCAGTTGTTGAGCGCCCGCTTGGTCAGCCGGATCGCCTGTTGGGCACCGTTGGCCAGGTTATCGGCGATCCGCAGCGCCTCATCTAGAACCTCCTCGCGCGGAAGGGCTTTGGCGACCATTCCGATACGCTCGGCCTCGATGCCGCCGATCATCTCACCGGTCATCAGGTAGTACTTGGCCTTCGCCGTGCCGGCCAGCAGTGGCCAGATGATGGCGGCATGGTCGCCCGCGGCCACGCCGAGTTTGACGTGTCCGTCGCCGATCCGGGCGTCCTCGGCGATGATTGCGACGTCGGCGAGCAGGGCGGCCACCACGCCGGCCCCGACTGCCACACCGTTGATCGCGGACACGATCGGCTTGTCGCAGTTGATCATGTTGTAGACCAGATCGCCCATCTCGCCGAGCATGTGTGACACCCGGTCGTAGTCACCGGCCATCCGTTCGACCATGGCCAGATCGCCGCCTGCGCTGAAGGCCTTGCCGGCCCCGGTGATCACCGCGACCCGGGTCTGCGGGTCGGCGGCCACGTCCTTCCAGATGTTGGCCAACTCGGTGTGCATGCCCTCGTCGGCCGCGTTGTACTTTTCCGGCCGGTTCAGCGTGATCAACAGGACGCCGTTGTCGCGGCGGGTCAGCGTCAACTGTTGGTAAGCGGAGAAATCCATGGGGACTGTCCCTTCTGTCTGCGTGCGCACGGGCACCCGGTTCAACCGAAGTTACGGTTTTTCGACCGCCTAAGTCAATTATCGACCATTCGGTTGATTTTCTGCATCGATCGGCCGATAGTGGCCATAGCGTCCACATCACCGCAGATCGGGAGGTCAGATAGTGCCATTCGACAACAAAGTCGCCGTGGTCACGGGTGCCGCCTCGGGGATCGGCCGGGCCATCGCGATCGCCCTGGCAGAGGAGGGCGCCGTAGTCGCCGCCGTCGACCGCAACGAAGCGGGCCTGAAGCAGACCGTGCGGGCCTGTGCGACTGCGACCGCTCACGTGGTCGATCTCGCCGATCCGGCAGCGGTCAGCACACTGCGCGACGAGGTGGTGGCCGCCCACGGACTTCCCGGCGTCATCGTCAATGCCGCCGGCTTCGATCGGGTCGAACCGTTCATGTCCAACGACGACGCCCTCTGGCAGTCGTTGGTCGCGTTGAACTTCCTCGGACCCGTCCGACTCACCCACGCGTTCCTCGAAACGATCCTCGACGAGGGGAATATGGCAAAGATCGTCAACATTGCCAGCGATGCAGGGCGGGTGGGCAGTCTGGGGGAGACGGTCTACGCCGGCACCAAGGGCGGGGTGATCGCTTTCACCAAGTCGCTCGCGCGCGAGATGGCCCGTCATCAGATCAACGTCAACTGTGTTTGCCCTGGACCGACCGACACCCCGCTGTTCGACTCGCTTCCCGACCGGGTCCGTGAGGGGCTGATCAGAGCCATCCCGTTCCGCCGGGTCGCCAAACCGGAAGAGGTTGCCAAGGCTGTGCTCTTTTTTGCCTCCGACGATGCCAGCTTCATCACTGGCCAAGTCCTCAGTGTCAGTGGGGGCTTGACGATGGCCGGTTGATGGCCAACTGATGGCCGGCCGGCGTCGAACCCACCCTTGGTCGATGCCAGATAGCAATGGCATACTTGCTCAGCCCCTGGGCTCAACCCAGCCAATTCGGTTAGCCTCGGGGAGCAGATTGGCCAGTTGGGGGATTGCTATGGCAAACGATCTGAGAGTGGACCCGGGGGCGCTTCGTGCGGGGGCCACTAGCAGCGAGATGATCGCTGCCGAATTGGGGGCACCGCCTGCCGGTCCCGATGCCGGCGGCTATCCGAGCAGTACCGGCGTCGTCGCGATGGACAGCGCGGTCATCACTGCGCGGACCTCCCAGTCGAGTCGTGTGAGCGTCCAGGCGGGGGACCTGTCTGCGGCCGCACTGCGATACACCGCGGTCGATGAGCAACACGGCGGAGGTCTGGCGGAGTTGATGTGAATGATCCGTCTACTACCGGACCGTCTGGTGGAGCCTTGACTCGATCTCAGTTGGAAGGTTGGGACACAACGTATCTGGCGGACGCCGCAGCCCGCTGGCGGCAGTTGGCCGCCGAGTCGGAAGCATTGTTCGAGTGGCACCGGCAGAACATTTTCGCGCCCGGCGGTGCCGAGTGGTCCGGCGAAGCCAGTGAAGCCGCGGGGGAGCGGGTCAGCGCGGACGCTGCCGTGGTCCGCAGGCAGGGCGACATTCAGCGTGAGGCCTCCGAGATCGCCGAGAACGGCTGCCGGGACATCCGCTTGGCCGTGGGGCAGGTACTCGACGCCATCACCGCCGCCGAGGAAGACAGTTTCCAGGTGGCCGAGGATCTCAAGGTCCGCGATACCCGACGCATCGACGTGACGACCATGGCGACGCGCTACACGGCGTCGCGGGAACATGCCGAGGACATCCGGTGGCACTGCGAGCGGCTCATGCAGGCCGAGATCTACCTGGGGCAGCGGCTCGAGGGTAAGGCCCTCGAGCTCGCCGCCGTCCAGTTCTCGGTGTGACGAGCTCGCCCGCTACAGCTGCGCCCAGATTGTCTTGGTCTTCAGATAGGCGTCGATGCCCTCGTATCCGAATTCCTTGCCGACGCCTGACTGCTTGTAGCCGCCGAACGGCACGTTGTGGTCGAATGTCAACTGGCAGTTCAGCCCCACCATGCCGGCCTGCAGGCGCTTGCCCAGGCTGTGCGCACGGGCCAGGTTCGAGGTCCAGACGGTGGCGGCCAGGCCGTAGCTCGTGTCGTTGGCCATTGCGATGGCTTCATCGTCGTCGTCGAACGGCAGAATGGTGGCGACCGGGCCGAAGATCTCTTCCTTGTACAGGCGGCTGGTGGCCGGGTCGACGTTGGTGACCACAGTGGGCTTGACGAAGTAGCCCTTGCGGTCCAATCGATAACCACCGGAAACGATTTCGGCACCGTCTCGCTTGCCCTGATCGATGTAGCCCAGCACGCGGTCGAGCTGCTTCTGACTGACCAGTGGGCTGATCATGGCGCCCTCGTCCTTGGGGCCGCCCAGCACCAGGTTGTCGCCGATCATCGCGATGCCCTGCACCACGCGTTCATACACGCTGCGCTGCACAAAGATTCGTGATCCGCACACGCAGCCCTGCCCGGAGTGCACAAAGATGCCCATCGAGGCCATCATGATCGCCATGTCGAGGTCGGCATCGTCGTAGATCAGTACCGGGGACTTACCGCCCAGCTCCAGGGTCACCTTCTTCAGGTTGTCCGCCGAGTCCCGCATGATCTGCTTGCCGACCTCGGTCGAGCCGGTGAAAGCGACCTTCTCCACGTCGGGGTGCGCGGTGATCGCGGCACCCGCGGTGGCGCCGTAGCCGATCACGAAGTTTGCCACGCCGTCTGGCACGCCGGCCTCACCGATCAGCCGTTCGAGCAGCACGGCTGACAGCGGGGTCTCTTCGGCGGGCTTGACGACGAGGGAGCAGCCGGCGGCCAGAGCCGGGGCGATCTTGGCGCAGGCGTTGAACAGTGGGCCGTTCCACGGGTAGATCAGGCCTACCACGCCGTACGGCTCCTTGGTGGTGTAGGCGTGCAGGTTGGAGTAGTTGCTGTTGACCCCGCCCTCCATCTGCACCTGGTAGCTGCTGCCGTTGAGCTTGGTACACCAGCCCGCGTAGTAGCGGAAGAACTCCGCGCAGGTGGAGACGATCATCTCGGCCTGCATCGGGGGCATCCCGGCGTCCAGCGACTCCAGTTCGGCGAATTCCTTGGCGTGCTCGTCGATCAGATCGCCCAACTTCCACAGCACCTTGGCGCGCTGGCGGGCCGGGATGTCAGTCCAAACCCCGGACTGGTACGCGGCCTTCGCGGCGGCGACGGCCGCGTCGACCGCGGCGACCCCGCAGTCGCGGAACTCGGTGATCTGCTCCTCGGTCGCGGGGTCGATGACCGGAATGGTCTCGCCCGTGCCGGGTCGGTTGCGGAGCTCTTCCAAAACCGTCTGCAGTGCCATATGGTTCCCTTCGTCGACGAAATGCTGAGCATCTGCTTAGCAGCCGGGGGCCGAGGCGGTCAAGACCGCATGTGCGGTTCAAAACCGGCGAATTCTCCTGTGTTTGCGGTTGTTGGGTGGATATTCGGCCGATAGGCTGTCGCGGTGCCAGACATCCGGGTCCGTGAGGCGGCCGAACTGCTCGGGGTCAGTGACGACACCGTGCGGCGCTGGATCGACGACGGATCGCTGCCGGCCCACCTCGACGGCTCCGGGCGCAAGGTGATCGACGGGGCCGCACTGGCCGCCTTCGCCCGTGCCAACGCCGCTGCGGCGCCCAAGGATCCGCTCGGCATCGGCAGCTCGGCACGCAACCGCTTCGCCGGGCTGGTCACCCACGTCATCGCCGATGAGGTGATGGCGCAGGTGGAGATGCAATGCGGACCGTTCACCGTGGTGTCGCTGATGAGCAGCCAATCGGTACGCGAGCTGGGCCTGGCCCCCGGCAGCATCGCTGTCGCGGTGGTCAAGGCCACGACCGTGATCGTGGAAACCCCGAAAGGACAATCGTGAACCGAGTCCGGATGTTCGCAATGGCGCTCAGCGTGGTGGGTGCGACCGCCCTGGTCGGTGGCTGCACCTCGACCGAGAAAGCCGCGGCACCCTCGAACACCGAGGGTGGCTCGATCACGGTGTTCGCCGCGGCCTCGCTGAAATCGGCGTTCACCGAGATCGGCGAGCAGTTCAAGACCGGCAACCCGGGCAGCTCGGTGGAGTTCTCGTTCGCCGGATCCTCGGACCTGGTCACCCAGCTCACCCAGGGCGCCGACGCCGACGTGTTCGCCTCGGCCGACACCCGGAACATGGACAAAGCGGTGACCGCCGGCCTCGTCGAGGGCACCCCCGTCAACTTCGCCACCAACACCCTGACCATCGCTGTCGCCCCGGGAAACCCCAAGGGCATCAAGACTTTCGCCGACCTGGCCAAGCCCGGCACCAGCGTCGTGGTGTGCGCCCCGCCGGTACCCTGCGGCGGCGCCACCGAAAAGGTCGAAAGGGCCACCGGCGTGACACTGTCCCCGGTGAGCGAGGAGACCTCGGTCACCGACGTGCTGGGCAAGGTGACCAGCGGACAGGCCGATGCCGGCCTGGTCTATGTCACCGATGCCGCCGGAGCCGGGGACAAGGTCACCAGCGTGGCCTTCCCCGAGGCGGCCGGGGCCGTTAACACCTACCCCATCGCCGTGCTGAAAGAGTCCAAGCGGGCGGAGCTGGCGCACCGCTTCGTCGACCTGGTGACCGGCGAGGCCGGCCAAAAAGCGCTCGCCAAGGCCGGATTCGCCAAGCCCTGACCGCACCCGCGGCGGCGTCGTAGCCTGGGGACGTGGCCGATCTGACCGAGATCAGTGCCGACGACCTGGCGGCACTGGAATTCTTCGCCGGATGCCGGCCGTCCGTACTGGCGCCGTTGACCACCCTGCTGAGGCCGCTGACGGCCCCGGCCGGGCAGGTGCTGATCCGGCAGGGTGATCCGGCCCTGACGTTCATGCTGATCGCCTCCGGGCGGACTCAGGTGGTCCATGACGGGCCCGACGGCCGGACGGTCGTAGCCGATCTGGAGCCGGGGCTGATCATCGGTGAGATCGCGCTGCTGCGCGATGCGTCGCGCACGGCCACGGTGACCGCCTTGGAACCGGTCACCGGTTGGGTCGGTGACCGCGATGCGTTCGAGGGCATCCTGCACGTGCCCGGGATGTTCGACCGCCTGGTGCGCATCGCCCGCCAGCGGCTGGCCGGGTTCATCACACCGATCCCGGTGCAGGTGCGCACCGGGGACTGGTTCTATCTGCGGCCGGTGCTACCCGGCGACGTCGAGCGCACCCTGAACGGGCCGGTCGAATTCTCCAGTGAAACCCTCTACCGCCGTTTTCAATCCGTGCGCAAACCGACCAAGGCCCTGTTGGAGTACCTGTTCGAGGTCGACTACGCCGATCATTTCGTCTGGGTGATGACCGAGGGCGCACTGGGGCCCGTCGTCGCCGATGCCCGCGTGGTCCGCGAGGGCCACAATGCGACGACAGCCGAGGTCGCATTCACCGTCGGCGACGATTATCAAGGCCGCGGCATCGGAACATTCCTGATGGATGCCCTGGTGGTGTCCGCGGATTATCTTGGGATTCAACGTTTTACCGCACGGGTGTTGAGCGAGAACTATGCGATGCGGCGCATCCTGGACCGGCTCGGCGCGGTATGGGAGCGGGAGGATCTGGGTGTGGTGCTCACCGATGTCGCGGTGCCCGCGGCCGACACCCTCAGTCTGGAACCCGAACTGGCGGCGAAGATCAAGGATGTGACCCGGCAGGTGATCAAGGCGGTCGGCCAGTGAGGCCGCCGTTGACCGCCCGTGGCCGGAGGCCACCGTTGACCGCCCGTGGCCGGAGGCCACCATTGAACAAAGACACCCGGGTGTGCATCTCACTGGCCGCGCGGCCCAGCAACATCGGCACCCGGTTCCACAACTACCTCTACGACGAACTCGGCCTGGACTACCTCTACAAGGCGTTCACCACAACCGATATCGCCGCAGCCATCGGCGGGGTACGGGCGTTGGGTATCCGCGGCTGTTCGGTATCGATGCCGTTCAAGAAGGCGGTCATGGACCTCGTCGATGAGGTCGAACCGTCCGCGCTGGCCATCGATGCGGTCAATACGATCGTCAATGACCTGTCGGTGCCCGGAGGTCGTCTCGTCGCCTCCAACACCGACTACCTGGCGGTGCAGGAACTCATCGGCCATTTGGACCCGAGTGATGCGGTGCTGATCCGGGGCAGTGGCGGCATGGCCAAGGCAGTCGGTGCGGCATTGCGGGACAAGGGGTTCCGCAACGGGACCGTCATCGCGCGCAATGCGGAAGCCGGACGTGGACTGGCCGGGACACTCGGCTACGGCTTTGCGCCGGAGGTCGGCGCATTGACCGCACCCATCCTGGTCAACGTCACCCCGATCGGGATGACGGACGGGCCCGACGAGCACCGCAGCGCATTCGAGCCCGCGACCATCGCGGCAGCCCGCGCCGTCGTCGACGTCGTGGCGATGCCGGCCGAAACCCCGTTGATCACCGCGGCCCGCGCGGCGGGGCTGCCGGTCATCACCGGCGCCGAAGTGATCGCGCTGCAGGCCGCCGAACAATTCGAGCGTTACACCGGAGTGCGGCCGACACCTGAGCAGGTGGCTGCGGCGTCAGCCTTCTCGCGGCAGGCGGCTACGGGGTGATGACCGTCTCGTCATCGATCGCCGAGGTAGCATCCATCAGTGGACCCATCTGATCCTCCGTGCCATCGGCGTTGAACTGCAAGACAAACAGCCCGTCCGACCCGGGGATCACCACTGTTTTCTGGGCGATCAGTCGGGTGGCGCCGTCCTTCACGTAGGTGCCACCGATCTGATAAGAATCGAACCCGCTCAGCTCGCCTGCTGAGCCGTCCCCCTGGTTCTGGTAACCCGGCAGGTTCTTGATCTCGTTCGGTGCGTACTCCAAGATCTTGGCCGCGTCGACGTCGCCGGTCAGCTTTGACATCAACACGATGATCGACGGCGGATCTGCCTCGAAGGCCGGATCGGTGGATACGATTGCGGCCCAGGCCCATTCGGGAGCCGACGAGGTCGCGTCCGTCCAGCCGTCGGGAATCGGCAGGTCCAATGTGGGTGTGCCCGGATCGCCCCGGCGCACCGGAGCTTCGGTGAGTTTGTTGTCACGGATGTAGTCCACGATCGTGTACTGGTGCCCGGCCGTGGGTGTGCGCGTTTCGTTGGCCTTGGTCTCGCTCGGTTCGCTGCTGACGCTGGTCCCGGTCGCCTCGGTGGCGGTGCCGGATACCGTCTTGTCGCCGCAGCCGGCCAGCGTGACCCCGAGTGCGACGGCAGCGATGGCGATTCCGCCGGCCCTCATTGAGGTGGTCATCGGTCTCCAATCGGTGGGACGCCCTGGCGAGGCGCAACTGATTGCACGATAAACGCTCACCTGGGCATTAGCTGGCAGAAGCGGCGGTCCTGGGACCCCGATCCTTTGCGCAGGGAAATGTTCCGTGGTGTCGCCGACCCGGGTCGGGCTCAGCAAATCGCGGACAGATACACCGTCTGCCGCAGAACCTGCGCCGGCCGTACCGATGAGACGGTGCAGCGATCGAGTGCCGCCGTACCGGCCCGGTAGATGATGACGTCGAAACCCTGACGCTCCAGTTCGTCGGCCGTGTCCTGCGCGGACCCGACCCCCGACGGGGCGGCCAGAGCCGGGACGGGAAAACCCAGGGCCAGGGCCGACAGTGCGGTGCCGGCCAGCGCAGCTCCCGTCAGTCCGTACATGTTGGTGCCAACCGGTCCTGCCACGATTAAATTCCGCTGTATCGCAACACTTGTCGTATGCCGACGAGCACCCTCGACAGCAAACCCGGCCTGTGGTATCAACACGCCGTGCGCCTTTTCGCCGTCGCGGCGGTCCTCTTGGCTTTCGGGGTGGCCTGCGGGCCGCAGCCGGCGCCGGAACCGACGCCGACATCGTCGAGACCTCAGGCCACCGGCAGTGTCGCCACGGTGAACCCGGTCCGCATCGACCGCGTGCGTCAGGCGCTGCCGCCGGGCTACGAAGTGGTGGCCATCGACCCGCAGGCGACCCCGGTGTCCGTGTGGGGTTTCGGCCCGGACTGGACGGCCGACCCCGCGGAATGCGGGGCATTGCCGGCCCGTGAAGTCGAGCCGACCCGGGGCTGGTCGGCCTCGGGGTCCGGCGGCATCGTGTACGCCGGCATCTTGAAGCTTGCGCCAGGCGTACCTGCGGATCGCCGCGAACCGCCGTGTGAACAGTGGAGTGTGTCGGGCGGCCATTCCGTCGGCACCGTCGACTCCGTCGCGGCCCCGGCGATCGAGGGCGCGACAACCGCGGGGATGTCCACCGCCGTCACCACGGTCGTCGAGGGTGGCACCGAAACCAGATCTCACGCCGACACATTCACCGCCGATCTGGGCGGCGGCTATCACGTGTTCGTCAGCGTCGTCACCGATCCCGGATCACCCAATCCTGCGCTCGACCCGGCGTTCGCCGCCGACCTGCTGGTGAAATCGGTTTCGGCGCTACGCGGCTGAGTCAGCGGTCCCAGGTATCTTGACAGCGATGCCGAACCGCAACGTCTTACTCGCCACCGCAGGCGTGCTTGCCTGCGCCACCGGATTGGTCGCCTGCGGTCAATCGGACCAGTCGACGTCCGCCGACGCGGACATCGCCAACGTCGCCAAGGTGCGGTCCAGCTTCGGGCCGGAATTCAAGGTCACCGATGTCGCCCCGGCCGGAATCGACCCGAAAAAGCTGGCGCCGCACAAAATGCCGCCCGGGGTGAAGGTCGAACCCGCCGATTGCGCGAAGTTCGCCGAGGGCCAGTCCCTGCCCGAGGGTCTGCAGGGAAACGTGGCGGCCACCACGGCCGAAGGCGCGGGCAACCGGTTCATCGTGATGGCTCTGGAGACCTCGGAGCCGGTCCCGCTGAACGTTCCCGGCGATGAGTGCAAGCAGGTGAAGTTCCTCGGTCCCGGGATGCGTGGGCAGGTGGATGTGGTCGAGGCGCCGCAGATCGACGGGGCACGCACGACGGGAACGCACCGCGTCGTGCAGACCGCGATGGGCGGCCAGCCACGTACCGGGGAGTTGTACAACTACGTCGCCAGTTTCGACACGTTCACGGTGATCGTCACGGCCAACCCGCTGGTGGAGCCGAACAAGCCGGTGGCTCCGGTGGACGACAAGCGGGCCCGCGACCTGCTCAGCGCCGCGGTCGCCGCGGTCCGGGGCTAGTCCGGCACCTCAGCGCACGTCGTGCGGGCGGAACTGGATGCTGATGCGCGGTCCGACCAGGCTGGTGGTCTTCGGTATCGAATGCTCCCAGGTGCGTTGACACGACCCGCCCATCACCAGCAGATCGCCGTGGCGGTGCTGTAGCCGCAACGCGTGACCACCGCCGCGGGGGCGAAGCGCGAAAACCCTTGTCGCACCCAGCCCGATGATGGCCACCATGGTGTCGTCGGTGCGGCTGCGGCCGATGGTGTCGCCGTGCCAGGCGACGCTGTCATTGCCGTCGCGGTACAGACACAGGCCCGCGGTGGTGAACGGTTCACCGAGCTCGCCGCCGAACGTGTCGTTGAGCTTGCGCCGGATCTGTTTGAGCCGGGGGTGCGGAACCGGTTCGTTGATCAGGTGGTGGAAGCTGACCAGCCGCGGCACCGCCACCACGCGGTCGTACATCTCGCGTTCCTCGGACCGCCAGGGGATCCCGTCCATCAACTCCTCGAACAGCGAGTCGGCGTCGGGCAACCAGCCCGAGCGCAGCTCCACCCAGGCGTCGTTGCCGAGTCGACGACGCTCCGCGTGCTCGAACAGTGAGCCTTGCAACGCCAGCTCCATGCGCGCGAGTGTATCGCACAGACGTTCGACTGGGTTAGAGGCGGGAGGCCCCGGGGCCGCGTTCGGCGAGGACGTCGTCGGGGTTGGTCAGCAGGCACGTCTTGAGACTCAGGCAGCCGCAGCCGATGCAGCCGGTCAGGTTGTCGCGCAACCGTTGTAGATGCAGGATGCGGTCATCGAGGTCCTGGCGCCAACCGGCCGACAGCTTGGCCCAGTCCTTGCTGGTCGGAACCCGGTCGGGGGGCAGGCCGGCCAGTGCCTCGCGGATGCGGGCCAACGGAATGCCCAGGCGTTGCGACATCCGGATGAATGCCACGCGGCGCAGCGTCTCACGTGCATAGCGCCGCTGGTTTCCCGAGGTGCGGCTACTGGCGATCAGGCCCTCGCGCTCATAAAAGTGGAGTGCGGACACCGCAACGCCGCTGCGCTGGGACATCTCGCCAGGAGTTAACTCGTGCGTCTCCATACACCTCAACCATAGTTGAGTTAACGTCATGGGGTGGAAACTGCGGCGTTCGGTTCCAATTCCGAGGTCGGCACCCTGCGCGCCGTGATCCTGCATCGACCGGGGCCCGAGCTGCAACGGCTGACGCCACGCAACAACGACGCCCTGCTGTTCGACGGCCTGCCCTGGGTTTCCAAGGCGCAACGTGAGCACGACGCCTTCGCCGACGTGCTGCGCTCGCGCGGGGTCGAGGTGCTGCTGTTGGCCGACCTGCTGACCGAAGCGCTGGACAGCGGAGCCGCGCGCATGCACGGTATTTCCGCTGCCGTCGATGCCCGGCGTCTCGGTGTGCCACTGGCTCAAGAACTTTCGGCCTACTTGCGGGCCCTGGCTCCGGCCGATCTGGCCCATATCCTGATGGCCGGCATGACCTTCAACGAGGTGCCGTTTCACGGTGCCGAACTGTCGCTCGTGCGCCGCATGCACCACGACGGCGATTTCGTGATCGAGCCGCTACCCAACCTCCTGTTCACCCGGGATTCGTCGTTCTGGATCGGGCCGCGGGTGGCCATCACCTCGCTTGCCCTCCCGGCCCGGGTGCGCGAGACCTCGCTGACCGATCTGATCTACGCCCACCATCCGCGCTTCCTCGGCGTCCGGCGGGCCTACGAATCGCGTTCGGCGCCCGTCGAAGGCGGCGACGTGCTGTTGCTGGGGCCCGGCGTGGTGGCGGTAGGGGTGGGGGAGCGGACCACACCGGCCGGTGCCGAAGCGTTGGCGCGCAGTCTGTTCGACGACGACCTGGCCCATACCGTACTTGCGGTGCCGATCCGGCAGGAGCGCGCCCAGATGCACCTGGACACCGTGTGCACGATGGTCGACGTCGACGCCGTGGTGATGTACCCCAACATCGTGGACTCGTTGTCGGCGTTCACCATCCACCGCACCGAGGCCGGAATCCAGATCGACGACGAAATGCATTTCGTGCAGGCGGCCGCGAATGCGATGGGGATCGAGCAGTTGCGCGTGATCGACACCGGGCTCGACCCGGTCACCGCCGAGCGCGAGCAATGGGACGACGGCAACAACACCCTGGCCTTGGCACCGGGGGTGGTGGTGGCCTATGAGCGCAACGTCGAAACCAATGCACGGCTGGCAGATTCGGGAATCGAGGTGCTGCCGATCGAGGCCTCGGAGCTGGGCACGGGCCGCGGCGGGCCCCGCTGCATGTCGTGTCCGGCGGCGCGGGACCTGCTCTAGCCACCCTTGCTCACCGTTTTCTACACCAGGGTCGCGGCCCGGCCATCCTTGCTCGCCGTTTTCGACCTGAGGGTTGTTGTGCGTGACGTTTTACAGCCCGCAGGTAGAAACCGGCGCAGAGGCGTCGGGCCACGAAACCGGCGCAGAGGCATGCGGCACAACTACCGCCAGGAAGGCAGCCAGATCTCCAGATTCCAGGTCGACTGTGAAACCGGAATACCCGTCAGGACCGGGTACAGCCACGCGAAGTTCGCGATCACCAGCGCCACGTAGAAGCAGACCACCAGCAGCCCCAACGTTTTACGTTCGGGGTTCTGCCGGGGCTGATAGAGGATGTCGCCGAGGATCAGCGCGATCGCCAAGATCAGGAACGGCGCCATCACCGTGGCGTAGAAGAAGTACATCTGCCGGTCGATGTCGAAGAACCAGGGCAGGAAACCGGCTGAGTATCCGACCAGAACCACGCCGAATCGCCAGTCGCGCCGCACCACGGCCCGCCACAGGGCCCACCCGAGTACCGGCAGCGCGATGAACCACATCGCCGGAGTGCCCACCAGCATCACGGCTTTCACGCACGACTGCGTGCCACAGCCCGCCACATCCTGGTTGTCGATCGCATAGAGCACGGGCCGCAACGACATCGGCCAGGTCCAGGGCTTGGATTCCCACGGGTGGTGGTTGCCGTCGGCGTTGGTCAGCCCGGCGTGGAAATGGTAAGCGGCATAGGTGTAATGCCACAGCGAGCGCAGCGCGTCAGGCAGCGGGATGATGCTGTTCTCGCCGATGGACTGGCCGGCCTCGTACCGGTTGATACCCGTCTCGGAGGCGAACCACGGTCCGTAGGACGCCAGGTACACCGCGATCGGGATCAGCCCGAATACGTATGCGGCCGGCCCGACATCGCGGCGCAGCACGCCCCGCCACGGTGCCTGCACGTGGTACTGCTTGCGCGCGATCGCGTCGAGCACGAGCGTCATCACGCCGAAGAACGCCACGAAGTACAGCCCCGACCACTTCGTCGCGCACGCCAGACCGAGCAGCACCCCCGCACCGAATCGCCACCACCGCACGCCCAGCCGAGGGCCCCACGGCGTCTCGGCGATCCGGCCCTCCATGAACGCGTTGTACATGCGTTGGCGCACGTCGTCGCGGTCCACCATCAGGCAGGCGAACGCCGCCACCACGAACACCACCAGGAACACATCCAGCAGCGCCGTCCGGGCCGAGACGAAGCTGACCCCGTCGGCGATCAGCAGCAGCCCGGCGATACCGCCGACGAGAGTGGAGCGGCTGATCCGGCGCGCGATCCGCACCACCAGCAGCACGATCACCACACCGCACAGGGCCCCGGCGAACCGCCAGCCCAGCCCGTTGTAGCCGAACAGTGCCTCACCGATCGCGATGAGCTGCTTGCCCACCGGCGGGTGCACCACGAGCCCGTAGCCCGGGTTGTCCTCGACCCCGTGGTTGTGGAGCATCTGCCAGGCCTGCGGCGCGTAGTGCTTTTCGTCGAACACCGGGGTGCCGGCATCGGTCGGCGAGCCCAGATTCAGGAACCGGCTTATTGCGGCCATCCCGGTGATGACGACCGTCATCAACCAGCCCTGCAGCCGGTCCGTCGGGCCGAAATCCGCGGCCGGGATCAGCGGCGCCGGGCTGATCAGCGGGACCGAGCGACCAGCCGTCGGCGTTGCGGTGGCGGTGGCGGTCACGCAAGCGATCGTAGGCTGTCGGTCGTGACACCCGGCAAACTACTGATCGGCGCCACGCCGCTGGGCCTGCCCTCGGATGCCTCTGCGCGTCTCATCGCAGCGCTGCAGACGGCCGACATCGTGGCGGCCGAAGACACCCGACGCGTGCGAGCGCTGGCCCAATCGCTGGGCGTGCAACCGTCCGGGCGGATCCTGAGCTTCTTCGATCAGAACGAGGCGAGCCGCGTGCCCGGTCTGGTCTCCGAGATCCAGGCGGGAGCGACGGTACTCGTGGTCAGCGACGCCGGCATGCCGCTGATCAACGACCCCGGCTACCGCCTGGTCGCGGCCTGCGCCGAGGCGGATCTGCCGGTGTCCTGCCTGCCTGGCCCGAGCGCGGTGACGACGGCGCTCGCGGTGTCCGGGCTGGCCTCGGACCGGTTCTGCTTCGAGGGCTTCGCGCCGCGAAAGCACGCGGCCCGGCTGACCTGGCTGCAGACCCTGGCCGCCGAACCGCGCACCACCGTGTTCTTCGAATCCCCGCGCCGGCTGGGTGAGACCCTGCGTGACGCGGTCGAGGTGCTGGGGCCTGCGCGGCGTGCCGTGGTGTGCCGCGAGCTGACCAAGACGCATGAGGAGATCCGCCGCGGCAGCCTGGCCGAGCTGGCGGAATGGGCCGCCGACGGCGTGCTGGGGGAGATCACCGTGGTGCTGGCCGGAGGCACCCCGACCGTCGAACTGCCCGACCTGGTGGCCGAGGTCGAGGAGCTCGTCGCCGACGGGGCCCGCGTCAAGGACGCCTGCGCCCAGGTGATCGCCGCGAACCCGGGGGCACCGTCCCGGCGGGCGCTTTACGACGCGGTGCTGCGCGCCCGGGACTGAACGATCGAGGCCGCCTTGTGCAGGCATTCATCCCATTCCGCGTCGACATCGGAATCGGCGGTGATGCCGCCACCCACGCCGAGGACCGCCGCCCCGCCGGCGTCGAATTCGACCGTGCGGATCGCTACGTTCAGCTCGCAACCGGCCACGGGTGAGGCCAATCCGACTGTGCCGCAATACACTCCGCGCCGGGTCGGCTCCCACTGGCGCAGCAGTTCGCGGGCCCGTCGCTTCGGGGTCCCGGTCACCGAGGCGGGCGGGAACGTGGCGTCCAGCAGCGTGCTCATCGGCACCTGCGCCGGCACCTCGCCGGTGACGGTCGAGACCAGATGCCATACCCCCGGCGCCGGATGTACTGCGAGCAACTCGGGCACCGTCACGCTGCCCGTCGTCGCCACCCGGCCCAGGTCGTTGCGGACCAGATCGACGATCATGACGTTCTCGGCGACATCCTTGACCGAAGCCAGCAGGTCCGCCGGGTCGGCCGAGCACGGCAGCGTGCCCTTGATCGGACTGGAGGCCACGGCCGTACCGGCCCGGCGCAGGAACAACTCCGGTGACATTGAGGCCACCGCGCCCCAGTCGCCGGCCACGTACGCGGCCCGCGCCGGTGCGGTCCGGGCCACGGCCTCGCTGAAGAAGTCGATCGGCTCGCCGTCGAGGTGGCCGATGAAGCGGGTGCAGACACAGGCCTGATACACCTCGCCGGCCGCGATGGCTTCGAGGCAGGCCAGCACGCCGCGGCGGTGATCGTCGCGGTCGGGCGCCGTCCAGGCGATGGCGCAGGCGTGCGGGGTCGCCGGCCGAAGGGTGGTGAGCCACGCGGGAAGTGCTGCACCGCTGAGGCTTTCGAACCACCAGATATCCTCGGAATCCTGGCGCAGCACGCAGTCCGACCAGCCGCCGGCGGCCACCGGGATGCGCGGCGGGGTGCCGTCGGATCCGGGGTCCGGGTAGGAGAGATAACCGAACCACCCACCCCCGACCGAGCCGGCCGGCCCCGAAGCATCGTGTGCCACCTCGAACGCGGCTTCCGGCGCAACGGGGGTTGCCGCCACCGACGGTGCGATCACCGCTCGTGAGGAGAACCAGTCACCGATCAGCGCGGCGGGTGGCGCCAGGCCGGCGGCCCGGCCGGCCGCGGCGACGCCACACAGCACCGCCGAGGCATTGCCCAGCGCGCCGAGCCGCTCGATTCGCATGCCCCCAAGCTTGCTTCCTCCCGCGAGCAGACGCAAAATCGCACTTTTCAAGGCGAAACAGTGCGAGTTTGTGTCTGCTCGCGGGGAAGTTCGCGGAAGAAACTCAGCGGCTGATCACCCGCGGGACATCGATGCCGGCGAGCTTGTCCGGATTGCGCATCGCGTAGAAGTGGGTGATCTTGCCGTCGATGACCTCGACGGTGAAAACCCCTTCCATGCCGGCGTCGCTGCGGATCATCACCGCGGGTTCGCCGTTGCACGTGATGCGCTCGAACGACAGCCCAGGGACCCGTTCGCCCGCGCGGAACAAGCCGACCAGCATGGCCGCGACCCTCTGCGCGCCCACCACGGGCCGCCGGGCCGCACTGGCTTTTCCGCCGCTGTCGGCGGTGTACACCGCGTCCGGCGCCAGCAGCGCCAGCAGGCCGTCCATGTCGCCGGTGGCCGCCGCAGTCAGGAATTCCTCGGTGACCCGGTTGGACTCGTCGAGGTCGACGGGCTCGAACCGCTTGCGCCGTGACTGCACGTGCTCGCGGGCCCGGTGCGCCATCTGACGCACCGCGCCCGCGGATTTGTCGATCGCAGCGGCGATCTCGTCGTGGCTGAACCCGAACACCTCGCGCAACACGAACACGGCGCGCTCGTCCGGGGTCAGCGTCTCGAGCACCACGAGCATGGCCATCGAAACCGATTCGGCCAGCACCACATCGGCGGCCGCGTCACGCTGGTCCAGCAGCAACGGTTCGGGCAGCCAGGGGCCCACGTAATCCTCGCGACGCCGCGACTGCGCGCGCAGGGCATTGAGGGCCTGGCGGGTGACGAGCTGGGCCAGGAACGCCTTGGTATCGCGGACCGTGTCCAGATCGACCTCGGCCCAGCGCAGGTAACTCTCCTGCAGGACATCATCGGATTCTGTTGCCGCCCCGAGGATCTCGTAGGCGATGGTGAACAACAGCGGCCGCAGCAAAGTGAATCGTTCGGCGTGTTCGTTCGAGTTGCCTGCGCCGGGGGTGTTCATCGGACCGGTGTCTCCTGCTGTGCCTGGGCCAGCTGGCGCGCTCGGTTGCCACCCTTGAACCAGAAGTACGAACCTGGCTTCACGCCCTCCTTGCGCAGGAACGTGATGGTCGCCCGGCAGACCTGCTCCTTGAGCATCGCCCCGGTCCGCCCGCCGATGAAGACCCGCCGCGGGCTGTCGTCCGAGTGGCACAGCTGCACTGTCCCGGCGTTGCGGCCGACACTCACGCACTGCCCGGCGAAGGCCTGGTTGATCACCTCGGGCTCGGCGCCGGCGATGCGGGCCAGTACGGTGTTGGCCGCCTGGACACCCAACGGGCCGGCCGACTGGCAGCTCATCCGCAGCGGAACCCCCGACGGTGAGGCCGCGTCGCCGGCCGCCACGATGTGCGCGTCGTCGACACTGGTCAGGGTTTCGTCGGTGAGCAACCGGCCCAGCTCATCGGTGCGCAGTCTGCTCGCGGCGGCCAGGCCCGGAACGCCGAACCCGGTGGTCCACACCGTCACCGCGCTGGGCAGGCGGTTGCCGTCGGCCAGCGTGATGGCATCCGCTTCGACCCCGGACACCAGGATCTCGGGTCCGTCGATGATCGAGACGCCGAGCTTGGTCAGCGCCTTGACGATCGAGGCACGGGCACCTGCCCCCACCGAGGCGCCGACCACATCGGTGACGAGCGTGACCTTGCGGCCCACCTCGGCCAGCTCGCTCGCCGCCTCGATGCCGGTCAACCCGCCGCCGACCACGACCACCGGTGCCGACATCGGCACGTCCTGCAGCCGGGTGCGCAGGCGCTGAGCCTGTTCCAATTCCGAAAGCGGATAAGCGAATTCCGCCGCACCGGGCACCGAGGCGGGCACTCCGCCGGTGCTGCCGACGGCGTAGACCAGATAGTCGTAGTCGAGCACCTCGCCGGACGTCAGCTGTACCTGACGGATGTCGGCGTCGATGTACTCGGCGCCGTCGACCAGCAGCCGCACCCCGTCGCCCAACAACGTGTCGTAGGCCGCGGTGGCGTCGTGGTTACCGGCCGCCAGCTGGTGCAGGCGGATCCGCTCGACGAACTCGGGCCGCGGATTGACCAGCGTGACAGCCACTCCCGGTGTGCCCTGCAGTCGGTTGGCCGCCAGCACCCCGGCGTAACCTCCGCCGATCACGACGACGTGTGTGTTCTGCGCGTTCATGGTGTCTCCTCTCGAAAGGCTTGTGCCCTCAAGACACCGCGCGGACCGCCGTTGTGACAGCCATACGGGAAATGTGGTCTAGATCACTACACCAGGCCCAGGGCCAGCATCGCGTCGGCCACCCGGATGAAGCCCGCGATGTTGGCGCCGGCCACGTAGTTGCCGGGCTGGCCGTACTCCTCGGCGGTGGACAGCACCCGATTGTGGATCCGGCGCATGATCTCTTCCAGCCGCTTCTCGGTGTCGACGAACGTCCAGGAGTCCCGGGAGGCGTTCTGCTGCATCTCCAGGGCGCTGGTGGCCACACCGCCGGCGTTGGCCGCCTTGCCCGGGGCGAAGGTCACTCCGGCGTCGGCGAAGTTCTTGATCGCGCCTGGTGAACACGGCATGTTGGCGCCCTCGGCGACGAAACGGCAGCCGTTCTTGATGAGGTACGCGGACTCGTCACCGTTGATCTCGTTCTGAGTGGCGCACGGGACCGCGATGTCGCAGGGGACCTCCCAGACCGTCCGGCCTTCGACGAACCGGGCCGCACCCGCCCTGGCCTCGACATAGTCGGCGATCCGGCCACGCTGGACCTCTTTGACCTCCTTGAGCAGCCCGACGTCGATGCCCTTCTCGTCGACGATGTAGCCGCTGGAATCCGAACATGCGACGACGATGCCGCCGAGCTCG
This sequence comes from Mycolicibacterium lutetiense, assembly GCF_017876775.1. Lineage (NCBI taxonomy): Bacteria > Bacillati > Actinomycetota > Actinomycetes > Mycobacteriales > Mycobacteriaceae > Mycobacterium > Mycolicibacterium lutetiense. The sequence continues at coordinate 329,267 of NZ_JAGIOP010000001.1, forward strand.
TGGATCTGCTCGATCGCGTAGATCGCGACGTTGCCCGAACCGGACACCACAACCCGCTTGCCCTCGACCGTGTCGCTGGCGGCCTTGAGCATCTCGTTGAGGAAGAACACCGTGCCGTATCCGGTGGCTTCGGTGCGGACCTGGGATCCGCCCCAGGTCAGCCCCTTGCCGGTGAGCACGCCGGACTCGTAACGGTTGGTGATGCGCTTGTACTGACCGAACAGATAACCGATTTCACGCGTCCCGACGCCGGTATCGCCGGCCGGCACATCGGTGTACTCGCCGATGTGGCGGTACAACTCGGTCATGAAGGACTGGCAGAACCGCATCACCTCGGCATCGGAGCGGCCCTTGGGGTCGAAGTCCGATCCGCCCTTGCCGCCGCCGATCGGCAGGCCGGTGAGCGAGTTCTTGAAGATCTGCTCGAAGCCGAGGAACTTCACGATGCCCAGGTAGACCGACGGGTGGAACCGCAGCCCGCCCTTGAACGGTCCGAGCGCCGAGTTGAATTCGACGCGGAAACCCCGGTTGATCTGCGTGGCACCGGAGTCGTCGGCCCAGGGAACCCGGAAGATGATCTGGCGTTCGGGCTCACACAGCCGGCGGATGATGGCCCCGTCGGCGTAGTCGGGGTGCTTGTCCACCACGGGCCCGAGGCTGGTCAGCACCTCGATGACGGCTTGGTGGAACTCCTGCTCGCCGGGGTTGCGTTGAGCTACTTCAGCGTAGATCGGCTGCAGTTTGTCGTGTAGTACGGCCATGTCAATCCATCTGGTAGCGGGGAAAAACCCCTGTCGGAGCGGGCAATTCGGTACCGGGCTTGATCCGGGTACCGATGGAGTCGAAGTCGCGTGCGTCGGACGGCTGGCCGAGCAGGTCGAGCAGCTTGGCCGTCGAGTCCGGCATCACCGGCTGCGTGAGCAGCGTTGCGATCCGCACTACCTCAAGCGTCGTGTATAGCACCGTACCGAACCGTTGTTGGTCAGCCGAATCGTCGGACTTGCGCAGCACCCACGGTTCCTGGGCGGAGAAGTAGCGGTTCGCCGCGCCGAGTACCGACCAGATCGATTCAAGTGCGAGGTGCATCGCCGGCACATCGTATTGCGCCCGCACCTGCTCGAGCAGCCGGTCGGCCGCATTCAGCATGGCGGTGTCGTCGTCGTTGAACGTGCCCGGGTCGGGGACCACACCGTCGAGGTTCTTGGCCACCATCGACAACGAGCGCTGGGCCAGGTTGCCCAGCTCGTTGGCCAGGTCGGCGTTGATCCGGCCGATGATGGCTTCCTCGCTGTAGCTGCCGTCCTGGCCGAAGGACACCTCACGCAGGAAGAAGAAGCGCACCTGGTCGACGCCGAAACGATCCGCCAGATCGACCGGGTCTATTACGTTTCCCAGCGACTTGCTCATCTTCTCGCCCTTGACGTTGATGAAGCCGTGCGCGAAGACCCGCTCGGGAAGCGCGATCCCGGCCGACATCAGGAACGCCGGCCAGTACACGCTGTGGAACCGGATGATGTCCTTGCCGATCATGTGCAGCTTGGCGGGCCAATATCTGCCGAAGGCCTCCGACGCCTCGTCCGGAAATCCCACCCCGGTCAGGTAGTTGGTCAGTGCGTCCACCCACACGTACATCACGTGGTCGGGGTGGTCGGGCACGGGCACACCCCAGTCGAACGTGGTCCGCGAGATCGAAAGATCCTTCAACCCGCCCGAGACGAAGCTGACGATTTCGTTGCGGCGCACGTCGGGCCCGATGAACTCGGGGTGGGCCTGATAGTGCGCCAGCAGCCGCTCGGCATAGTCCGACAGCCGGAAGAAGTAGGTCTGCTCCTCGGTCCAGGTGACCGGCGTGCCGGTCTCGATCGCGGTGCGGGTGCCGTCGGGCCCCACGGTGGTCTCGTCCTCGGCGAAGAACCTCTCGTCGCGGATCGAGTACCAACCGGAGTAGGCGCCCAGGTAGATGTCCCCGGCCTCGTTCATCCGGCGCCAGATCTCCTTGGACGCCTCATAGTGGTCGGCGTCGGAGGTGCGGATGAACCGGTCGAAGGAGATGTTGAGCTTTTCCTGCAGCCGCTGGAACACGTCGGAGTTGCGGTTGGCCAGCTCAGCCGCCGAGATGCCCTCGGTTGCCGCGGTCTCGGCCATCTTCTGGCCGTGCACATCGGTGCCGGTCAGATAGCGCACGTCGAAGCCATCGAGGCGCTTGAACCGGGCGATCGCATCGGTGGCGATGTACTCGTAGGCGTGCCCGATGTGCGGCGCACCGTTGGGATACGCGATCGCCGTAGTTATGTAGAAAGGCTCACTCATTTGGTCCCACCTTATGGTGTTGAGGTGGGTTCGAAACGCTCAGCCAGGGAGAAGCCGCCGGCACCGGAGCCGTTGGCGCCGCTGGTCGACGCGCACACACACCTCGACGCCTGCGGCGCGCAGACCGCCGAGGACGTGCGCGCGATCATGGATCGCGCGGCCGCCGTCGGGGTGGGCCAGGCGGTCACCATCGCCGACGATCTGGACTCGGCGCGCTGGGTGACCACGGCCGTCGAGGCTGACGAGCGGGTCTACGGGGCAGTGGCGTTGCATCCCACCCGGGCCAACGCGCTCACCGACGCGGCCAGGGCCGAACTGGAGCGTCTCGCCGTCCATCCCCGCGTGGTGGCGGTGGGGGAGACCGGGATGGACCTGTACTGGCCGGGCCGGTTGGACGGCTGCGCGACGCCGGCCGAGCAGCGCGAGGGCTTCGCCTGGCACATCGACCTGGCCAAGCGCACGGGTAAGCCGTTGATGATCCACAACCGGGACGCCGACGCCGAGGTGCTCGACGTGCTGCGCGCCGAAGGGGCGCCCGAGACAGTGATCTTCCACTGTTTTTCGTCGGGACCTGAGATGGCTCACACCTGCGTCGAGGCCGGCTGGGTGCTGAGTCTTTCCGGCACGGTCAGTTTCCGCAACGCCAATGAGCTGCGGGAAGCCGCCCGGTTGATCCCGCCGGGCCAGCTGCTGGTCGAGACCGACGCGCCGTTCCTGACCCCGCATCCGTTCCGCGGAGCACCGAACGAGCCGTACTGCCTGCCATACACTGTGCGGGCACTCGCAGAGTTGCTGGACCGGCCCGCCGAGAAGGTCGCGTCCGAGACCGCAGCCACTGCGGCGCGGGTGTACGGACTTAACGGGAGCCACCCGGCGTAGTTGCCGAGCCCGGTTGCTGAAATCGGGAGCTTTTCGTTACCGTCTTGTGATCAAAGCTCAACCGCCGGCGGTGCCCCATGCCGTCCTGGCCGAAAGCGGATGGTGTGGACGTGCTCAACAAACTTCATGAATCCCGATCGCCGCTGCTGCGAGGCGTGGTGGGAGCCCTGCTGGTCACGCTGACCGCGGCCGGGGGCTACGCCGTCGGATCGCACAAGACCGTGACGCTGAGCGTCGACGGCGCGCCGATGACCGTGACGACCATGAAGTCGCGGGTGATCGATGTGGTCGAGGAGAACGGTTTCTCGGTGGGCGATCGCGATGATCTCTACCCCTCGGCCGACGAGTCCGTGCACCAGGCCGACACCATCGTTCTGCGCCGCAGCCGGCCCCTGCAGTTGTCGTTGGACGGCAATGACAGCAAGCAGGTGTGGACCACCGCCTCGACCGTGGACGAGGCCCTGGCGCAGCTGAAGCTGACCGACAAGGCACCGGCCGCGGCTTCCCGCGGCAGCCGGGTGCCGCTGGCCGGTATGGCATTGCCGGTGGTGAGCGCGAAGACCGTCCGGATCGACGACGGCGGAGCCGTGCGGACAGTGCATCTGGCCGCGCCGAACGTTGCCGGTCTGCTGGCCGCCGCGGGGGCGCCGCTGGAGCAGAACGACACTGTTGTTCCGGCCGCATCGACCCCGGTCACCGAGGGTATGCAGGTCGAAGTGACCCGCATGCGCATCGTGAAGGTCACCGAGCGGGTTCCGCTGACCCCGGGCAATCAGCGCATCGAAGACACCTCCATGAACATGAGCCGTCAGGTCGTCGAGGAACCGGGCGCCCCGGGCACCCAGGACGTGACCTACGCGGTGGCCAAGGTGAACGGCGTGGAGACCGGCAGGCTGCCAGTAGCCAATGTCGTGATCGCCCCGGCGCGCGACGGCGTGCTGCGGGTCGGAGCAAAGCCCGGCACCGAAGTCCCGGCGGTCACCATGGGCGGCACCTGGGATTCTCTCGCGCAGTGCGAAGCGGGAGGTAACTGGGCCATTAACACAGGTAACGGATTTTTTGGTGGCGTCCAATTCGACCAGAACACCTGGGAGCGACAGGGCGGTCTGCGCTATGCTCCGAGGGCCGATCTGGCGACAAGAGAAGAGCAGATTGCGATTGCTACGGTGACGCAGGCCCGGCAGGGATGGGGTGCTTGGCCGACGTGTAGCGGGAGGATTGGGGCGCGCTGACTATTCGACTGCTCGGGCGGACCGAGATACGACGCTTGGCGAAAGAAATCGACTTTCGACCACGCAAGGCCTTTGGCCAGAACTTCGTTCATGATGCCAACACCGTTCGGCGCATCGTGTCGGCGTCCGGGATTCACCGGGACGACCATGTGCTCGAAGTCGGACCCGGCCTCGGGTCGCTGACTCTGCCCCTGTTGGACCGTGGTGCCAGGGTGACCGCGGTGGAGATCGACCCGGTGCTGGCCAAGCAACTGCCGGCCACCATCGCCGATCATTCGCACAGCGAGATCAACCGGCTCACCGTCATCAATCAGGACATCCTGACCCTGATGCCGTCCGATCTGACCGATCACCCGACGGCACTCGTGGCGAACCTGCCCTACAACATTGCGGTGCCCGCACTGCTGCACCTGTTGGCCGAATTCCCGTCGATTCGCACGGTGATGGTCATGGTGCAGGCCGAGGTGGCCGAGCGTCTGGCGGCCGAACCCGGCGGCAAGGACTACGGCGTGCCCAGTGCCAAGGCGCGTTTCTACGGAAACGTGCGCAGGCACGGGATGGTGTCGCCGACGGTGTTCTGGCCGATCCCGCGGGTGTACTCCGGGCTGGTCCGCATCGACCGGTACGAGACATCGCCGTGGCCGACGGAGGCCGAGTTCCGTGATGAGGTGTTCAAGCTCATCGACATCGGATTCGGGCAGCGGCGCAAGACCTCTCGTAACGCGTTCGCGGATTGGGCGGGTTCGGGCAACGAGTCGGCCGAGCGGCTGCTGGCCGCCAGTATCGACCCGTCGCGCCGCGGCGAGACGCTCGGTATCGCCGACTTCGTCCGGCTCCTGCAGCGGGCCAAGGAGGCCGAGGGTGAGGCCGCCGCCGAGGTTGCGGCGGAGCCTTCGCGCCCAACGTGAAGAAGATCGCGAGATTTTTCGATAATCTCGCGATCTACTTCACATTGGGGACGTGATTGCCTCGGCGATCAGGCTGACGAACTCCGAGCATGAGTCGTATCGCCGTTCCGGGTCCTTCGCCATCGCCCTGGTGACGATTGAGTCTGCCGAAGGTGCAATCCAGTTGCACCGCTGCGATATTCGTGGCGGTCGGCTGTACATCTGGTGATCGATCAGGGCTATCGCGGTATCCGCGGAGAACGGCGGCGACCCGGTCAGTAGCTCAACCGTCGTGCAGGCCAGTGCGTACTGGTCCGTTGCCGCCGACGGCGTCCGGTCACTGAGTAGCTCGGGTGCCGAATAGGGCAGTGACGCTTGAATATCCGGGTGCGGACGGGGCGCCCGGCGGGTGATGCGTCGGGCCGGGTCGAGGCTCATCCTGCTGTGCCGGTCCTGGGCCAGCTTGGCGGCCACGTCTGCGGCCATCGAATGGGCCACCCCGAAATCGATCAGCACTGCTCTCGAAAATGGTTGATCGACAAGGATATTGGCAGGTTTGACGTCGCAGTGCACGATGCCGCGTCGATGGACGTGATCGAGCGCCCCGGCGATCTGGGTCAGCGCGGTGAGCCGCTCGGGGATGCCGGTCAGGTTGGTCACCCTGCCACCGTCGAGGAGTTCCATCGCCAGCCAGCCCGGGCCCGCCGCGTGTGCCGTGACGACGTTCGGATGGGTGAGCTGGCGGGCGAAGTCGAACTCGCGTTGCAGCCGGGCCAACTGGGCGGGCCTGCGGTGCCGATCATCGAGAACCTTCAGTGCGACGAGGGCCCCGTCGGGATCGCGTGCCTGATACACGAGCGCTGAGCCGCCGTACCCCACGACCTTCGTCGCGGTGTATCCCGCTATTCCCACCTCGAGTGAGGGCACCGTCTCAGCCTAGGTTCACCGACAACCGTGGGTGGACGGCGATAGTGTCGTGGCCGTGTCAGCATCCGACGGCAGTACCGCCTCCGAGTGGGTCCCCACCGGTTCGGTGACCGTGCGCGTCCCCGGCAAGGTGAATCTCTACCTGGCCGTCGGCGACGTGCGCGACGACGGCTATCACGACCTCGCCACGGTGTTCCACGCCGTGTCGTTGCTGGACGAGGTGACGGTGCGCAATGCCGACATGCTGTCGGTGACGGTCGAGGGTGAGGGTGTGGAGTCGGTGCCCACCGACGAGCGCAATCTGGCCTGGCGTGCGGCCGAACTGTTGGCTGAGCATGTGGGCCGGGCGCCGGACGTGGCAATCAGCATCGACAAGTCGATCCCGGTGGCCGGCGGCATGGCCGGGGGGAGTGCCGACGCGGCCGCGGTGCTGGTGGCTATGAACACGTTGTGGGAGCTCGGGGTGCCCAGGCGCGATCTGCACGCCCTGGCCGCCAAGTTGGGCAGTGACGTCCCGTTCGCGCTGCACGGTGGTACTGCGCTGGGTACCGGCCGCGGTGAGGAGCTGGCCACGGTGTTGGCCCGCAACACTTTCCACTGGGTGCTGGCGTTCGCACGCAAGGGCCTGTCCACCCCCAAGGTGTTCGGCGAGCTGGATCGACTGCGCGCGGACACCTCGACTCCAGGCCCGCCGCGGACCGAGGAGCCCGAGCCCGTGCTGGCCGCGCTGGCGTCCGGTGATCCGGCCGAACTGGCCCCGCTGCTGGGCAATGACCTGCAGTCGGCCGCGCTGAGCCTGTACCCGGATCTGCGCCGGACCCTGCGGGCCGGGGTGGAGGCCGGCGCCCTGGCCGGCATCGTGTCCGGTTCGGGCCCGACGTGTGCGTTCCTGTGCTCGTCGTCGACGTCTGCGGTGGACGTGGGTACGGAACTGGCCGGGGCCGGCGTGTGCCGGACGGTGCGGGTGGCCAGCGGCCCGGTCAGCGGTGCCCGGGTTGTTCCCGAGCCGTCGACGTCGGCCTGACAGTCGGGTCTGACCCGCTGTCGTCTGTCGTTTTCGACGCCAGGGCTGTGGATTTTTTGGCAGAACGGCCCCTGGGTGGAAAGCGGTGCGGCCCACCCCATTGACGTCGGCCTGAAAATGTGACGCAGACCTCAATTAGTGCGAGGGTTTGGCAGTTACTTAAGGGCCTCTTAAGATGGTCGACGGTGAATGCTAGCGATCTTGCATCGAACGCGACTTGTGCGCCTGCCGTCCACGACGGTGGGTGGTCGCCCAGACGTACACCCGCTTCCGGGGCATCACCTTTTCGAGACATAACTGCTCCCCAATCGTGCGCGCGCGCCTACCCGCAAGCGGTGCACAGCGGGCGGAGCATGGATAACCGGGCAACTGCACCTGGCGCACTGCCGCCGGTGTCGGGGCCGCGGAAGCCAAGGAGGTCGTCGTGAGCAGATTCACCGAGAAGATGTACCGCAACGCTCGTGAGAGCAAGCGCGGCATGGTGACAGGTGAACCACAGGAGCCGGTTCGCCACACCTGGGGTGAGGTTCACGAGCGGGCCCGGCGCATCGCAGGCGGCCTGGCCGCCGCGGGTATCGGTCACGGCGACGCTGTCGGCGTGCTGGCCGGCTACCCCGTCGAGATCGCGCCGACCGCGCAGGGCGTGTGGATGCGCGGCGCGAGCCTGACCATGCTCCACCAGCCGACCCCGCGTACCGACCTGGCGGTGTGGGCCGAGGACACCATGAACGTGATCGGCATGATCGAGGCGGACGCCGTCGTCGTGTCCGAGCCGTTCCTGGTCGCCATCCCGGTGCTGGAGGAAAAGGGCATCAAGGTGGTCAAGGTCTCCGACCTGCTGGCCGCCGACCCGATCGACCCGGTGGAAACCGGCGAGGACGATCTGGCGCTGATGCAGCTGACGTCCGGGTCTACTGGATCCCCGAAGGCAGTGCAGATCACCCACCGCAACATCCACTCCAACGCCGAGGCGATGTTCATCGGCGCGAAGTACGACGTCGATACGGACGTCATGGTCAGCTGGCTGCCCTGCTTCCACGACATGGGCATGGTCGGCTTCCTGACCATCCCGATGTACTTCGGCGCGGAGCTCGTCAAGGTCACGCCGATGGACTTCCTGCGTGACACCCTGCTGTGGGCCAAGCTGATCGACAAGTACAAGGGCACCATGACCGCGGCGCCGAACTTCGCCTATGCGCTGTTCGCCAAGCGGTTGCGTCGCCAGGCCAAGCCCGGCGATTTCGACCTGTCCACGCTGCGGTTCGCGCTCTCGGGTGCCGAGCCCGTGGAGCCGGCCGACGTCGAGGACCTGCTCGACGCGGGCAAGCCGTTCGGTCTGAGGAAGTCGGCGATCCTGCCGGCCTACGGCATGGCCGAGACCTGCCTGGCGGTGTCGTTCTCCCCGTGCGACACGGGCCTGGTGGTCGACGAGGTCGATGCCGACCTGCTGGCCGCACTGCGCCAAGCTGTGCCCGCCACCAAGGGCAACACCCGGCGGCTGGCCTCACTGGGCCCGCTGCTGAAGGATCTGGAGGCCCGGGTCGTCGACGAGCACGGTGACGTCATGCTGGCCCGCGGCGTCGGCGTCATCGAGTTGCGCGGCGAATCCCTGACCCCCGGCTACCTCACCATGGGCGGCTTCCTGCCGGCCCAGGACGAGCACGGCTGGTACGACACCGGCGACCTCGGTTACATCACCGAAGAGGGCAACATCATCGTGTGCGGTCGCGTCAAGGACGTGATCATCATGGCCGGGCGCAACATCTACCCGACCGACATCGAGCGCGCCGCCGGCCGCGTCGACGGCGTGCGTCCGGGTTGCGCTGTGGCGGTGCGCCTGGACGCCGGGCACTCGCGTGAGACCTTCGCTGTCGCAGTGGAGTCCAACGCCTGGCAGGATCCGGCCGAGGTGCGCCGGATCGAGCATCAGGTGGCGCACGAGGTGGTGTCCGAGGTCGATATGCGTCCGCGCAACGTCGTGGTGCTCGGGCCCGGCAGCATCCCGAAGACCCCGTCGGGCAAGCTGCGTCGCGCCAACTCGGTCTCCCTGGTCACGTAGCCTTTTTCGGCACGCGAGCGAGCGCGACTCGCCGCGAAATCATCTGGCTCTCGGCAGGTAAACGGTGTCCGACCTGTGTATTCTGACGCCGAAACTAATTTGACGAGAGGACCGGCATGGTCAATTCCCGATGGGTTTCGGCGATCCTCGGTGCGGGCGTTATTGCTGCCGGGATTACCGCGGGCACCGCGTGGGCGGGTGGTCCCGGCGGTTACGTCGAGGATCCCGAAGACATATTCGCAGCAGTCGGCACCGGCGAATTCGTCGACACCCTGGCTGGTTTCACCGCGACCGGTGATACGAGTGAAGAGGCGTCGGCAGCGGTGATCGCCGCTTGCGAGAGCGCCGGTGGCGTGGAATGTACCGCCGACGAGGTGACCAACGACAACGTCTGCATCGTGTCCGTCGCCAGCCCCAGTAACCACGCGGTGGCCGGTGGGGCCGGGGCGACGGTGGAGGCTGCCCGCCAGGACGCGTTCACCCGGGCGGCGGCGAACAACACCCCGCTCGATGCAGATTCCCACGTCGTCGTATCGGCCTGCCCCTGATGAGCGAGGCGCGGAAAGGCAAGGAACTGATGACAGGTCGCGGCAAGTTGGCCTTCGTGATGGCGGGTTTGGCTGCAGCATCGGTGATTTCGGCACCGGTGGCGTCAGCTCGGCCGACCTGCCAGGACACGGCCACCAAGACGATCTGCACGACCAACGGCAGCACGTCGATCAAGGCGCGGCCCGGCACCGTCGCACCGCCGGCCAATCAGCCGATGATGCCGTGGCTCGGTATGCCCGGTCGTCGCCGCTAGCCAACCTCGTAATATTCCGTACCCGCGAGCGGGCGTGTCTCACCTGACACGCCCGCTCGAGGTCGTCATGGAGCCGTCGGCGCAGCGGGCTCGGCCGCGTCGGCGATCCGGTTCTGCCGAATGACGTAGCCGCGCAACATCAACAGAATCGCCACTGGCGCCGCCATCAGCGACAGCACTTCGAGCATGTCCGACCTCATACGTCGGGTGTACCTGCTGCGCACACGCTCGAGTCGGGCCTGAACGGTTTCTTTACGGCCGAGGGGGAGATCCTTGCACCCTGGGGAGGGTTTCCGGTGGCCCGCCCCGCGGCATCACCAGGCGTGCACGGTGTTCTGGGCCGGTTCCAGGCCCTCGGCGATCATCAACTCGGTGGCGTCGGCGGCCTGCTCGCAGATCGTCGGCACTTCGGCGCGTTCGGTGGCGGTGAACGCCTCGAGCACGTACGCCGCTGGATCCTTACGGCCCGGCGGGCGGCCCACTCCGATGCGGACTCGCTGAAAGTCCTTGCTGCCCAAGACCGATGCGATTGAACGCAGCCCGTTGTGGCCGCCTTCGCCGCCGCCGACCTTGAGCCGGATCCGTCCGAAGTCGATGTCGAGCTCGTCGTGAATGACCACGAGCCGGCCCGGCGGCACCGAATAGAACTTGGCCAACGGTCCGACCTGGCGGCCGGACTCGTTCATGTAGCACCGAGGTTTGGCCAGTATCACCGGGGCTCCTGCGAGCCGACCGGTGAGTACCTCGGCGCCGGACTTCTTGTGAACCTTGAAGGCCGAGCCGATGCGGGCGGCCAGCACATCGGCCACCATGAACCCGACATTGTGCCGGGTCTTGGCGTAGGCGGGCCCGGGATTTCCCAGGCCCACCACCAGCAGCGGCTCGGCCATCGAAAGGGGTGCCTACTCGGAGGCTTCGGCAGCCGCGGCCGCCGGCTGCTCGGCCGGGGCCGCGGGGGTCTCGGACTCGAGCTCCTCGGCACTCGGAGCCTCGACGACGTTGACCACCAGCAGCTCGGGATCCGACACCAGCGAAACGCCCGCAGGCAGCTCGACCTGGCCGGCCAGGATCTGGGTGCCGGCCTCGACGCCCTCGATCGACACGGTCAGGTGCTCGGGGATCGACAGGGCCTCGGCCTCGATCTCGATGGTGTTGGTGTCCTGGGTGACCAGTGCGCCCGGAACGGCGTCACCCTCGATGACGACGCTGACCTCGACGTGGACCTTCTCGCCACGGCGCACGACGAGCAGGTCGACGTGCTGGATGTTGCGGCGGATCGGGTGGATGTCGAGCGACTTGGTCAGGGCCAACTGCTCCTTGCCCTCGATGTCGAGGGTCAGCACGGCGTTGGTGCCCGAGTTGCGCAGCACGGCAGCGAACGCGCGGGCGTTGATCTCCAGGTGCTGGGGGTCGGTGCCGTGGCCATACAGCACGGTGGGCACGTTGCCGTCGCGGCGAGCCTGACGGGAGGCGCCCTTGCCGGTGCGGGTACGCACGGCGGCAGTCAGCTTATTGGGGGCGTTCTTGGATGATGCGGCCTTGGCCATGGTGTTGCTCCTCTAGTTGCGGTACTGCGGTCAGATCGTCAGCACGGCAAGGGTCACAACACTTACAGAAGTTCCCGCCGATAACGGTGGTCCAGAAGGTCCACCCTCGCCGTGACGCCAGGTCAGGGTAGCAAACGACGCAGGTCGCCCCAAAATCCGGTGGAAATCGCCCAACGCCCCTACAGCGGATAGGCCGTCTTGGTGAGCTCTTCGGACAATCCCCAGAGCGCCCTCTGGGTGTCCACCCGCCGGGCCAGCGGGCTGCGCCCGACCGGTTGGCTGGGGCCGAACTGGCCGAACCGCGGCCCGATGAAGCTGTCGCCGGGAACATCCTGGGACGCCGCGAACAGGGTCTGCCGGGCGCCGAACGACGCATCGCTGGCGAAAACCCGGTTGGCGGTCGCCATCATGCGCGCGCCGAACTTGTTGCCGGTCTGGCCCTGCAGGTTGGTGGCCGAATAGCCGGGGTGGGCGGCCAGGGCGCGCACCTGCGACCCCGAGGCCGTCAGCCGGCGCTGCAACTCGGAGGTGAACATCAGGTTGGCCAGCTTGGACTGGCCGTAGGCCAGCCACGCCGAATACGGCCGCGATTTCCAGTTCAGGTCCCCCAAGCTGATCTTCCCGATCATGTGCATCAACGAGGACACCGTCACCACCCGATCGGTGATCTTGGGTAGCAGCAGATTCGTCAGCGTGAAATGGCCGAGGTGGTTGGTGCCGATCTGGCTCTCGAAGCCGTCGACGGTGCGGCTGAGCGGGACCGCCATGATTCCGGCGTTGTTGATCAGTACGTCGACGCTCTCGACGGTGTCGGCGAACTCTCGCACCGAGGCCAGGTCCTGCAGGTCGAGTTTGCGGACCTCGACAGAGTTTCCCTGCGCGCCGGTCATCGTCTCGGCGGCTGCGGTGCCCTTCTCCAGGTTGCGCACCGCAACGGTGACCTTGGCGCCGACGCGGGCGAGCTCACGTGCGGTGATGAGCCCCAGCCCGCTGTTGGCGCCGGTGACGATCACCCGGCGGCCGGAAAACGAGGGCAGGTCGGCGCTGGTCCATCCACTCATGCTGACCACCCTACGGGTGGCTCAATTACTTCTTCGCGACGTTGAAGCCCGCGATGATCGATTCGATGTCCGGCCCCTGCGCCGCAGCCTCATCGGCGTAGGTCGTCACGGTCAGCTGGATGAGATACCGCTGCGGGGGCTGCAGCCCGTCATTGGCGATGACGACCCGGTTGTAGCTCTGCATGCGCTTGCCGTTGAGGTCGTAGCTGCCCTCGATCATCGCCGACGGGAAGCCCTTCCAGTCGGCGGTGGATGCGTTGAGCTGCTTGAAGTTCTCCGACAGTTGAGCATCGGCGTAACCGTGGTCTTTGAGGGCCTTGGGAATGTCGAAGTCACCGTGCAGGGCGAAGGCCAGCATCATCGCGGTGGGGTAGGTGTCGCCCTTGGCGATCATCCGGGTGCCTGGGGCCAGGTTCGGATTGTTGTAGGTATGCCATCCCGGTGGGTTCGGCATGGTCACCGTCAGACGCGGGATCTTCTCGGGCGCGATGGCCTCGCCGATCACACCGGATTCCTCCAGGTATTGCCACAGCGGCACCGGCTGCTTGTCGGCGGCGGCGGCGGCCGGAGCCGTCGAGCTCGTGGTCCAGATCGACTTGTAGTCAGGCGTTTCGGCGCCGCAACCGGTAACCAGCACCGCCAGCGCGCCGGCCGTGGCGAGCAGCTGCTTCACAGAATCTCGCGCACCGAATCGATCGGCCGGGCCAGCCTGGTGCCGTTGTCGGTGACGACGAACGGCCGCTCGATCAGGATCGGGTTCTCGGCCATCGCATCGAGCAGTTCGTCGTCGGAGGCATCGGCCAAACCCAGTTCGGCATAGAGGGATTCACGCTTGCGCACCGCGGTGCGGACATCGATCCCGGCAGCTTTGATCAGCGCGGCGATCTCATCGCGTGTCGGCGGCGTCTTCAGGTACTGCACAACTTCGGGCTCGATCCCGTTCTCGCGCAACAGGTCCAGCGTCTTGCGTGAGGTGGAGCACTTCGGGTTGTGGTAGATACGCGCCGGCACCGCTATGCCGACCCGTCGAAGAGCCCGGTCACCGAACCGTTCTCGAACACCGCGCGAATGGTGCTGGCCAGCAGCGGCGCGATGGACAGCTCGGTCAGCTGTGGGAACTTCTTGTCCTCGGTGATCGGCAGCGTGTTGGTGACGATCACCTCACGGGCGCCGCAATCGGCCAGGCGCTGGGCGGCCGGGTCGGACAGCACGCCGTGCGTCGCGGCGATCACCACGTCCTTGGCGCCGTCCTCACGCAGCAGCTTGACCGCGCCGGCGATGGTGCCGCCGGTGTCGATCATGTCGTCGGTGAGGATGCAGGTCTTGCCCTTGACGTCGCCCACCACCCGGTTGGCCACGACTTGGTTGGGCACCAGCGGGTCGCGGGTCTTGTGGATGAACGCCAGCGGCACGCCGCCCAGCGAGTCGGCCCACTTCTCGGCGACACGCACGCGGCCCGAGTCCGGTGACACCACGACGACGTCGGAGTCGTTGTACTTGTCGGCGATGTAGCCGCACAGCAGCGACTGGGCGCGCATGTGGTCCACGGGGCCGTCGAAGAAGCCCTGGATCTGGTCGGTGTGCAGGTCGACCGAGACGATGCGGTCGGCGCCGGCGGTCTTGAGCAGGTCGGCGACCAGGCGGGCCGAGATGGGCTCGCGGCCGCGGTGCTTCTTGTCCTGCCGCGCGTACGGGTAGAACGGCAGGATCGCGGTGATCCGCTTGGCGCTACCGCGCTTGAGCGCGTCGATCATGATCAGCTGCTCCATGAGCCACTGGTTCAGCGGCGCAGGGTGACTCTGCAGCACGAACGCGTCGCAGCCGCGCACGGACTCGTCGAACCGGACGAAGATCTCGCCGTTGGCAAAGTCACGGGCGGTCTGCGCCGTGACCTCGATGCCGAGTTCCTTGGCCACTTGCTCCGCCAACTCGGGGTGCGCACGCCCCGAGAACAGCATCAGGTTTTTTCGATTGTCGGTCCAGTCCGTGGCCACTATGGCTGCCTTCGCGGTTGGGGATCGATACGGGGCAATCGTACGTAGCGTTTCCGGTAGTTCGTAGCCGGGTTACCAGATTGCCAACATGAAACGTCCGTTCAGCCGCTGGGCCGGGTGGACCGATAACCGCTTATGCGGCGGATTGCTGCTCGATAGTGGCTGCAATTCGCCGCATTGACGTGCTCAGTCGCCCTCGCCGCGGGCTTTGCGGGCAGCTTCGGCCGCGGCAGACCCCGGACGCTTGCGTTCCACCCAGCCCTCGAAGGTGCGCTGGGCGTTGTCCGAGACCGCCAGCGCGCCGGGCGGGACGTCGTCGCGCAGCACGGTGCCCGCGCCGGTATAGGCACCGTCGCCGACGGCCACCGGGGCGATGAACATGGTGTCGGAGCCGGTGCGCACGTGGGAGCCGATGGTGGTGCGGTACTTGTTCTCGCCGTCGTAGTTGACGAAGACGCTGGAGGCCCCGATGTTGCTGTGATCGCCGATGTCGGCGTCGCCGACGTAGGTCAGGTGGGGCACCTTGGTGCCGGTACCGATCGTGGAGTTCTTCGTCTCGACGAAGGCGCCGAGCTTGGCCTCGGCCCCGAGGGTCGTGCCCGGCCGCAGATAGGTGAACGGGCCGACGGTCGCGCCCGCGCCGATCACAGCGAGCTGGGCGTGCGTGCGCACCACGGATGCGCCGTCACCGACCTCGACGTCGGTCAGGGTGGAATCCGGACCGATCTCGCAGCCGGCGCCGATCTCGGTGGTCCCCAGCAGCTGGGTGCCGGGGCGGACGACGGTGTCGCGGCCGATGGTGACGTCGACGTCGATCCACGTGGAGGCCGGGTCGATGATCGTCACACCGGCGCGTTGATGACGGGCCACGATGCGGCGGTTGAGCTCGGCGCCGAGGTCGGCGAGTTGCACCCGGTCGTTGACGCCGGCGACCAGCGCGCTGTCGTCGACGTGCATGGCCCGCACCGTCCGGCCGTCCTGGCGCACGATCGCGATGACGTCGGTGAGGTAGAGCTCCTGCTGGGCGTTGTTCGAGCTCAGCCGGCTCAACGCCGAGCGCAGGTCGGCGATGTCGAAGGCGTACACGCCGGCGTTGACCTCGCGGATGGCCCGCTGTGAGTCGGTGGCGTCGGCCTGCTCGACGATGCCGATTACTTCGTTGTCCTGGGTGCGCAGGATGCGGCCGTAACCGGTGGGGTCGGGCACGGTGGTGGTGACGACGGTGACCGCGGCCGGTTGCGCGCTGTGGGACTGGATGAGGCCGGCCAGGGTGTCGGCGTCGAGCAGCGGGACATCACCGGAGGTCACCACGACCGTGCCGGTGAATTCGTCGGGCAGTGCGCTCAGGCCGCAGGCCACGGCGTGGCCGGTGCCGAGCTGTTGATCCTGGATCGCGACGTCGATGGTGCGGCCCAGCTTGTCGGCCAGCTCGCCGATAGCGGGGGCGATGCGCTCCCGGTCGTGACCGAGGACGACCACCAGGTGTCGGGCGGTGGCATTGGCCACGGTGTGCACGGCGTGGCTGAGCATGCTGCGGCCGGCCAGGGTGTGCAGCACCTTGGGGGTGTCCGAGCGCATCCGGGTGCCGGCGCCTGCCGCCAGTACGACGACTGCGGCCTCCATCGGTGCGGTCATGTTCTCCTCTCCGGCGAGCGACCGGGTCTGTACGCCGACACGCCGTCCTTAGTGTCATATTGCGGTCGCTCGCGGAAGTTTGAGCTCCGTCGCCAGGACTCGAACCTGAACTATCTGAACCAAAATCAGAGGTGCTGCCGATTACACCACGACGGAATGTCCGGGAGAGACTCTAGTCGAACGGTCTAGCCTGATATGCGTGGCAGCACCCGAGAAGGAAGTGCGGGCCCCCCGGGCCCGGATGACCGGCAGTGAACGGCGACAACAGCTCATCGAGATCGCCAAGTCGCTGTTCGCCGAACGAGGCTACGAGGGGACCTCGATCGAGGAGATCGCCCAGCGTGCGAACGTCTCCAAACCCGTGGTCTACGAGCATTTCGGCGGCAAAGAAGGCTTGTACGCCGTCGTCGTCGACCGGGAGATGTCGGCCTTGCTGGACGGGATCACCTCGTCGCTGACCAACAACCGGTCCCGGGTGCGGGTCGAACGGGTGGCCCTGGCCCTGCTGACCTACGTGGAGGAACGCACCGACGGTTTCCGCATCCTGATCCGCGATTCGCCGGCGGCCATCACCTCGGGGACCTACGCCACGTTGCTCAACGACGCGGTCAATCAGGTGTCCTCGATCCTGGCCGGGGATTTCTCCCGCCGCGGGCTCGACCCGGACCTGGCGCCGCTGTATGCCCAGGCGCTGGTCGGTTCGGTGTCGATGACCGCGCAGTGGTGGCTCGACGTGCGTGAGCCCAAGAAAGAAGTGGTGGCCGCGCACGTGGTCAACCTGGCCTGGAACGGACTGACCCATCTCGAGTCCGATCCGATCCTGCACGAGGAGTAGCGCAACTAACTGCAACCTGGGGGTTGCAATCTCGGGTCTTCATGTGCAACTGTTGGGTTGCAGTAATCCGGCGAGAGGAAATCCTGACATGACCACCGACTACGACCGCATCGAGCGCGAGATCGCTATCGACGCACCGGCGCAACGCGTCTGGGACCTGGTGAGCGAACCCGGTTGGTACATCAACGAAGAGCGGATCACCGAACATCGCATCGACCGTGACGGCGACGTCGCCATCGTCACCGACCCCACACACGGCAGGTTCGCCTTGCGGACCGTCACACTCGACGAGCCGCGCTACGCGGCCTTCCGGTGGCACATCGACGCCGACGACGTGGACAGCTCTTCGACCCTTGTCGAATTCTGGATCACCCCGGCGCCGTCCGGCGTGCTGCTGCGTGTCGTCGAGAGTGGGTTCGCCTCGCTCGACGAGCCTGAGGCCGACCGCCGCTCCCGGTTCGACGATCACAGCGGCGGCTGGCCGATCGAGCTGAACCTCGCCCAGAAGTACCTGGTGGGGGCCGCTGCCGATGCATGAGAATGCCTCGCCGGTACAGGTTTTCGCCGCACTTGCCGACGACAGCCGCTGGCAGGTTCTGGTGGCACTCGGGCGTCGGCCCGCGTCTGCGTCGGCACTGGCCGACGAGCTCCCGATCAGCCGCCAGGCCATCGCCAAACATCTGAAAGTGCTCACTGATGTCGGCCTGGTGGTCGCCACCCGGGCCGGGAGAGAGATCAGGTACGAGGCGGTGGGGGCCCGGCTCAGCGAGGTGGCACGCCGGCTCGACGGAATCGCGGCGGGGTGGGAGCGTCGGCTTTCCCGGATCAAGGACGCTGCCGAGCGGGGCGGATCAACGTAACCGACGGGTCTTCGCGCAAGCGGCTCAACTCCACTGCCGGGTCTTCGTGCAAGCGGCTCATCCCCGATCCCGCGATAGCAGGTCGGCGGTCGTCTCACGACGTACCAACATCCGCGAAGCGCCGTCGCGCACCGCCACCACGGGTGGGCGGCCCACCATGTTGTAGGTCGAGGCCATGCTGTGTTGGTAGGCCCCGGTGCAGGCTACTGCCAGCAGATCGCCGGCATGGATGTCGGCGGGCAGCTCGACATCGTGCACGATCTCGTCACCGGCTTCGCAATGCCGGCCGACCACCGTGGCCACCACGCTCGGGCCCAGCGGATGTCGATTTGCCAGGGCCACAGTGTATTTCGCCCCATGCAGGGCGACCCGCGGGTTGTCGCTCATGCCGCCGTCCACCGCGACGAACGTGCGCCCACCCGGCTGGGACTTCACCCCGCACACCCGGTACAACGTCACGCCCGCCCGTGCGCTGAGGGCCCGGCCGGGTTCGACGACCAGACGTGGCCGCTGAAATCGCTCGGCCGCGCAGGCCGTGGTCAGTGCGTCGTCGACGACGGCGGCGAACGCGCCGGTATCGAGGGCCGCGTCCCCGCGGACATACGGAACCCCATGGCCGCCACCGATGTTGAGTTCGGTCAGCAGTACGCCGTGTTCGGTACGGATATCGGCCATCGCGCCGATCAGCCGGTGCACGGCCTCGCCGTAGGGCGCGGGATCGCTGATCTGCGAACCGATGTGGCAGTGCAGCCCAACCAGATCGAGGTTCGGGGTGGCCAGAATGCGAGCGGCGGCGCGGGCGGCTCGGCGGTCGGCCAACGCGAAGCCGAACTTCTGATCGGTCACGCCCGTGGTGACCGCTCGATGCCCGTGGATGTCGATGTCGGGGGTGACCCGGATCAGTACCGGCTGGGGCCGACGCACCAACCCGGCCAGGTAGGTGATCTCCATCGGGGAGTCGATCACGATGCGGCCCACGCCGACGTCGATCGCATTGCGCAGCTCGTCACAGGATTTGGCGTTGCCGTGCAGCACGATGCGCGCCGGGTCGACCCCGCCGGCCAACGCGGTCGCGAGTTCAGCCGCCGAGCACACATCCAGACCGAGGCCTTCCTCGGCAACCCAGCGGGCCACAGCGGTAGTCAGCAGCGACTTGCCGGCATAGACCACAGCGGCCTGGGGCAGCGCAGCGCGGTAGCGCCGGGCGCGGGTCCGGAAATCGGTTTCGCCCAGCACGTAGGCCGGGGTGCGGTATTGGTCGGCGATGTCGGTCAGTGCCACCCGGCCGACGGTGATCCGGCCCAACTCGTCGACACCCGTGGTCAGCGGCCAGATGTTCGGGTCGAGCCGTGGTCGGGTGGTGCCGCGCAGCGACGGCAGGATGTCCAGCAGGGTCATGACTTCAGCGTCGGCTCCGCGCAGGCCCGCGTCACCAGGTTTGACGATCCCTTGACGCCGATCCGCTCAATCTTGACGGGCTCAGGTCCTACCGAACGTTGTGGTGCCGGTACCGGTGGCGACGAACCCGTTGCCCTTGACGGCGTCGGCCATCCGGCAGGCCAACAGGATGTCGTCGGTGTGGATGCAGGTGGCGTTGCCCGCCTCGAAGCGCTGACCGGCGGGCAGGATCGGCGCCTCGTCCTCGCGTAGGCCGTCGACGGGGCTGAGCGGCTCATCGGTGTGGGTGAAGCTCATCGGGATGGCACCGTTGGTGGTGCCGTAACTGAACAGATGCGCGAGGTTGGCGTCATGGGGCGCCCCGACGAACGGCCCGCGGCAGTCCAGGGCGTACATCGCCCGGTGTTGGGTGGTCATGCAGACGAAGCCGTCGGGGGTGCGAAACCCCTGGACCGGAAAACCTTGACCCTCGTGCAGGACGTACCGCGCCGGATCGGCGGCGGGGTAGGCGGCGAAGTCAGGGATACCGTCGGGCCCGAGGTGTGTCGCAATCGCGGTGTGTGGGGTTTCCCGGGTGGCGAGCCACAACCCGGCCAGGACCGCCGTCAGGACCGATACGGCCGCCACCGCCACACGCACCATTGCTCCATGATCGCCCGGGGCAGATCGGGACGGAGCCGAATTCCCGGCCCCGTAGAATGGCGTCATCATGACCGCACCGGGGCACAACCATGTCCAGACCCCGATTGCGGGTCTCGTCGAGCTGGCATTAACCGATCCGTCACTGCAGGACGTCCTTCGCCGTGCCGCCGACCGGCCCGCCGATCTCGCACTCGTCGGCCCGGCCAGCGCCCGCGTGCTGGTCGCCGCCGGGTTGGCCCAGCAGGGGCCGTTGCTGGTGGTCGCCGCCACCGGCCGTGAGGCCGACGATCTGACCGCTGAGTTGCGCGGCGTCTTCGGCGATGCCGTCGCGCTGTTCCCGTCCTGGGAGACGCTGCCGCACGAGCGCCTGTCGCCGGGCGTGGAAACGGTCGCTGCCCGGTTGTTGCTGTTGCGCCGGCTGGCTCATCCCGACGACGCGAGGCTGGGTCTGCCGCTGCGGGTGGTGGTCACCACCACCCGATCCCTGCTGCAGCCCATGGCCCCCGATGTCGTGGGTACCGAGCCGGTCACTCTCGCCGTCGGTGCGGAGGCCGAGTTCGAAGGCGTGGTCGCGCGCCTGGTCGACCTCGCCTACACGCGCGTCGACATGGTGGGCAAACGCGGGGAGTTCGCCGTCCGCGGAGGCATCCTCGACATCTTCCCGCCCACCGCCGAGCACCCGGTGCGCGTCGAATTCTGGGGCGACGAGATCTCCGAGATACGGATGTTCGCGATCGCCGACCAGCGTTCGATCCCTGAGATCCCGGTGCAGAACGTGGTTGCCGTGCCGTGCCGTGAACTGTTGATGACCGCCGATGTGCGTGAGCGTGCCGCGGTGCTCGCCGCCGAGCACCCCACCCACGAGAACAGCGTGCCGGGCAGCGTGCCCGACATGCTGGCGAAGCTCGCCGAGGGCATCCCGGTCGACGGCATGGAGGCGCTGCTGCCGCTGCTGCATCCGGTGCAGCCCACGACGCTGACGCACCACTTGCCCGAGGGCGCCCCGGTGCTGCTGTGCGATCCGGAGAAGGTGCGCACCCGGGCGGCCGACCTGATCAAGACCGGGCGGGAATTCCTGGAGGCCTCCTGGTCGACGGCCGCGGTCGGCGGGGATGCCCCCATCGACATCGAGGCGTTGGGGGCGTCCGGGTTCGTTCCGTTCGCGCAGGCGCACGAGGACGCCGTCGCCGGCGGGCACCCCTGGTGGACGTTGAGCCAGCTGCCCGACGGCAAGGCCACCGAACTCGACCTGCGACCGTCGCCGTCGGCGCGTAGTCAGCAGAGTCTCGAAGAGATCTTCGCGATGCTGCGCGCCCACGTGGCCACCGGCGGATACGCCGCCGTGGTCACCCCGGGTGCCGGAACCGCGAACCGGATAGTCGAGCAGCTCGGCGAAGCGGACACGCCCGCAGCAATATTGGAGCCCGGAGCAGCGCCCAAGGCCGGAGTGGTCGGCGTGCTCAAGGGTCCGCTGCACGACGGTGTGGTGCTACCGGGGGCCAACCTCGTCATCATCACCGAGACCGATCTGACCGGTAACCGGGTGACGGCATCGGCAGGCAAAAAGCTTGCGGCCAAACGGCGTAACGTTGTCGATCCGCTGGCGCTGACCGCCGGTGATCTGGTGGTGCACGATCAGCACGGCATCGGCAAGTTCGTCGAGATGACCGAGCGGGTGGTCGGTGGAGCCCGCCGCGAGTACCTGGTACTGGAGTACGCGTCAGGCAAAAGGGGCAGTGGAAAGGACAGCTCGGACCGCCTCTATGTACCCATGGATTCGCTGGACCAGCTGTCGCGTTACGTGGGCGGCGAGGCGCCGTCGCTCTCCAAGCTCGGCGGAAGCGACTGGGCCAACACAAAAACCAAGGCCCGCAAGGCTGTTCGAGAGATCGCCAGTGAACTGGTGGCGTTGTACGCCAAGCGCCAGTCTGCGCCCGGGCATGCGTTCGGGCCTGACACCCCATGGCAGAACGAGATGGAGGATGCGTTCGGTTTCACCGAGACCATCGACCAGATGACCGCCATCACCGAGGTCAAATCCGATATGGAGAAGCCGGTTCCGATGGACCGGGTGATCTGCGGCGATGTCGGCTACGGCAAGACCGAGATCGCGGTGCGGGCGGCGTTCAAGGCGGTGCAGGACGGCAAGCAGGTCGCGGTGTTGGTGCCGACGACGCTGCTGGCCGATCAGCACCTGCAGACCTTCACCAACCGGATGGCGGGTTTCCCGGTGACGGTCAAGGGGTTGTCGCGGTTCACCGATCCCGCGGAGTCACGCACCACCATGGAAGGCATGAAGGACGGGGCGGTCGACGTGGTGATCGGGACGCACCGGCTGTTGCAGACCGGTGTGACCTGGAAAGACCTGGGCCTCATCATCGTTGACGAGGAACAGCGGTTCGGCGTCGAGCACAAGGAGCACATCAAGTCGATGCGCACCCACGTCGACGTGCTCACCATGAGTGCCACCCCGATCCCGCGCACCCTGGAGATGAGCCTGGCCGGCATCCGTGAGATGTCGACGATCCTCACCCCGCCCGAGGAGCGCTACCCGGTGCTGACCTACGTCGGTCCGCACGACGACAAGCAGGTGGCCGCGGCGCTGCGCCGCGAGCTGCTGCGCGACGGGCAGGTGTTCTACATCCACAACCGGGTCCGGACGATCGACCAGGCCGCGGCGCGGATTCGTCAGATGGTGCCCGAAGCCAGGGTCGTGGTGGCGCACGGGCAGATGAACGAGGACACGCTGGAGAAGACCGTCGAGGGCTTCTGGAACCGCGAGTACGACATCCTGGTCTGCACCACGATCGTCGAGACCGGCCTGGACATCTCGAACGCCAACACGCTGATCGTCGAGCGGGCCGACACTTTCGGCTTGTCGCAGCTGCATCAGCTGCGGGGCCGGGTGGGTCGTAGCCGGGAACGCGGATACGCCTACATGCTCTATCCGCCCAATTCACCGCTCACCGAGACCGCCTACGACCGGCTGGCCACGATCGCGCAGAACAACGAGCTGGGTGCCGGCATGGCCGTGGCGATGAAGGACCTGGAGATCCGCGGTGCGGGCAACGTGCTGGGTGCCGAGCAGTCCGGCCACGTGGCGGGGGTGGGTTTCGACCTCTACGTGCGGCTGGTCGGAGAGGCCGTAGAGGCCTACCGGGCCGCCGCCGACGGGAAAACCGTGGCCACACCGCAGGAAGCGAAAGAAGTGCGGGTCGATCTGCCGGTTGACGCGCACCTGCCGCCGGAGTACATCGGCAGTGACCGGTTGCGGCTCGAGGGCTACCGTCGGCTGGCCGCCGCTACCGATTATGGGGCTGTGGACTCGGTTGTCGACGAACTCGTCGACAGGTACGGTCCGCTTCCGGTCGAGGTGCAGCGCCTGGTCGCGGTGGCGCGGCTGCGGTTGCTGTGCCGGGAATACGGCATCACCGAGATCGGCGCGGTGTCGGCGTCGACGATCAAAGTGTCACCACTGGTGCTGCCCGATTCCGCGCAGCTGCGGCTCAAGCGGATGTACCCGGGTGCGCACTACCGGGCCACCACCTCAGTGGTTCAGGTGCCGATCCCACGCGAGAGCGACAGCATCGGCTCGCCGCGGATCCGCGACCTCGACATTGTCCAAATGGTTGCCGGTCTGGTGCTCGTTCTTCATGGCAAAGGCCAGTCGGATGTTGATATAACGAAGTTCTCGCAGGTAACTGGGGAGGTGTGACCATGACTGTCGTTCTGGTTGATCCCCGCCGCCCGTCGCTGGTCCCGGTCGAAGCGATCGAATTCCTGACCGGCGACGTGCAGTACACCGAGGAAATGCCGATCAAGGTGCCGTGGACGTTGCCCGCCGCCCGGCCCATCTACGGCGACGACGAGGACAACCCGGCACCGGTGCTGCTGTCCTCGGATCCCGAGCATCCGGCGGTCAAGGCCCGATTGGCGGCCGGGGACCGGTTGATCGCGGCCCCGCAGGCGCAGGCGGGGGAGCGGCTCGTGGATGCCGTGGTGATGATGGACAGGCTGCGCACCGACGGGCCGTGGGAGAGCGAGCAGACCCACGATTCGCTGCGTCGCTACCTTCTGGAGGAGACCTACGAGGTGTTCGACGCGGTCCGCGGCGGCAACGCCGACGAGTTGCGCGAAGAGCTCGGCGATGTGCTGCTGCAGGTGCTGTTCCACGCCCGCATCGCCGAGGATGCGCCCGTGCATCCGTTCGACATCGACGATGTCGCCGATTCGCTGGTCCGCAAGCTCGGTAATCGGGTGCCGGCAGTGCTTGCCGGAGAATCGATTTCACTGGAGGAGCAGCTGGCCCAGTGGGAGGAACGCAAGGCCCAGGAGCAGAAGGTGAAGGCCCGTGCGTCGTCGATGGATGACGTGCCCACCGGGCAGCCGGCGCTGGCGCTGACACAGAAGGTGCTGGCCCGGGTGACGCAGGCCGGGTTGCCCGCCGACCTGGTGCCCGCGGCGCTGACGGCGGTGGTGGTTTCGGCGGACGCTGACGCTGAAAACGATCTGCGCAGTGCGGTTTTGGAATTCATGGACACCGTGCGGTTGGTGGAGTCCGACGTCGCCGCCGGCCGTCGGGGCGAGGATGTTCCCGAGGAACTCGACGCGACACCGCTGGGGTCGATCACCGAAGACGAGTGGCGAGCGTACTGGCCGGGTGCGGTGGTCGAGGTGCCGGCCGTCGAACCCGAGGTCGACGAGGACGCCGAGCTTGAGGCCGACGCTGAGGCCGTCGACGATGACGCCGAGGAAGATCCGCCCCGCTCGTAACCCCAGGGCGATTCCCGGCCGGTTCTGCCGCCAGCACGTTACGAACGCGAGCTACGGCGGTGGCGTACCTCCTGACGGCGTGGCATCAGCCCGCCACCTCGGGGCCGAATTACGGTGGCCGCATGCGGGTACTGCGGGTCGTTGCCGTCGTCGTGGCTCTCAGTCTGGGAACGGTTGCACCGCAGGCCGGGGCGGACTGTGCGGCAACGGGCTGCGACCTGCGCTCGCGTATCGCGGCGGCGGACGCCTACTTGGCGTCGCGGCCCGGCACCGTTGGGTATGTCCTGCGTGACCGTGCCGCGGGGACGCGCTACGCCAATCCCAATGCGAACACGATGATCTGGACCGCCTCCACCATCAAGCTGGCGATGGTGGTCGACCTGTTGACCCGGGAACGTGCCGGGGCGTTGCGCATGTCGGGCAATGATCGGCAGCTCATGGTGAACATGTTGCGGGACTCCGACAATGACGCGGCCGATTCGCTGTGGAAACGCTACGGCGGACCCGATCACAAGGCGTTCAATGCCGGTTTCCCGCGTTACGGCATGACGGACGTGAGGCCGCAACCGGGATTCGGCGACATGTTCCCGTACTGGGGCTTCCAGAAATCGACCACCAATGACCTCGACCGGTTGATGAACTACGCACTGACCCAACTGAATCCGCCCGACGCGGCCGCCGTGGTCGCGGAGATGCAGCGGGTTGGGGGAGAGCAACGGTGGGGTGTGTGGGGCGCAGGGCCGTCGATGAGCCCCGGCAACAAGAACGGGTGGTCGCAGGAACAGGGCGGCTGGGTCGTCAACTCGGTCGGCTTCGCCGGACCCAACCAGCGCTACACGCTGGCCATCATGAACGGGCTCAACGGGCAGGGCGGCTACGACGACGGGGTCGCCACCACCACCCGGCTCAGCCAGATTCTGCTCGGGCCGAACGGCTGAGCAAGACTGCCAGACACAGCTATTCGGCCAGAGCCTTGTCGAACGCGGTGGACAGGTCTTCAAGGCTGTGTGGCTGGATACGGGAGCCGTTGAGGAAGAAGGTCGGTGTTCCCTGCACGCCCAGGGCGCGGCCGTCGGCCACGTCGAGTTGGACCCGTGCGGCGGTGGCGGGGTCGCGGTAGGCCTTGTCGAATGCGGTCATGTCGAGGCCGAGTTCGGCGGCAAAGGTGCGGAACACTTCGTCGGCCGGGGTCTGTTTCTCGCCCCACTGGCCCTGGGTCTCGAACATCTTCTTGTACATCGCCTCGAACTTGCCCTGTTGGGCCGCGGCTTCGACGGCGCGCGCTGCCCGTTCACCGTTGAAGTGCCCGCTCATGGGGAAGTGCCGGATGACGAAGTTCACCCGACCGCCGTACTCGGATCGAAGTTGCTCGATCGCCGGGTGCACCGCGCGACAGCCCTCGCATTCGAAATCGAGGAATTCCACGAAGGTGACCGCACTGTCCGGCACGGAGCTCAGCCGGTGACTGTTGTCGCGAACCAGCTGGCCGGCGTCGGCGGTCGCAGCTTGCGGTGGCGCACCGCGATCGCGACTTGACTGGTACACGAGAACGCCGACGGCCATCAACGCGATGACGAATGCGGTCAGCAGGATTCGGGTGTTGCGCGTCATCTGATCAGTACCTCACTCGAAGAGTGTCGAACCCCAGTAACCCGAGGTGTCACCGTCACGCAGCCCAGGTGGGCAGGCGAAGATAGCCGTCCCGGTGTGGGTGATGTACTCGTTGAGCAGGTCCTTGCGGGCCAGCTCCCGCTGCATCGGGATGAACTGCTTCTCGGGGCTGCGCACAAACGCGATGAAGAACAGGCCCGCGTCCAGGTGGCCGACGCCATCCGAACCGTCGGTGAAGTTGTAACCGCGGCGCAGGATCTCGATGCCGCCCAGATGCTCGGCCGAGGCCAGCCGCACATGCGCGGCCACGTCGATCTTCGGATTGCCCTTGCCGTCGGTGATCTCGAAGTTGAGCTCGTCGAACTCGTCCTGAAGGCCGATGGGCGCACCGCTGCCCTTCGTCCGCCCGATCACCCGCTCCTGCTCCAGAAGCGTGGTGCGGTCCCAGTTTTCGATCCGCATCCGGATCCGCCGGGTGATCAGATAGCTGCCGCCGGTGAGCCAGCCCGGTCCGTCTCCCTCGGCCACCCACACGCTCTGGTTGAGCTGGTCTGTCTCGTCGGATTTGAGGTTGTTCGTTCCGTCCTTGAACCCGAACAGGTTTCGCGGTGTCGCCTGCTCCCTGGTGGTGGACGAGGTGCGGCCGAACCCCAGCTGGGAGTACCGCACCGCGACCGTGCCGAACCCGACGCGGGCCAGGTTGCGGATCGCGTGCACCGCGACCTGTGGGTCGTTGGCACAGGCCTGCACGCAGATGTCGCCGCCACTGCGAGCCGGGTCCATGGTCTCGTTGGGGAACTTCGGCAGGTCTTTGAGCTCGGCGGGCTGCTTGTCGGCGACACCGAAGCGGTCCTTGCCGTCCTTGCGGAAGAAGGACGGTCCGAACCCGATCGTCAGGGTCAGCTGGGAGGCCGGCAGGCCCAGCGCCTCACCGGTATCCGACGGCGGCGCATACGGATTGCCGTCCACCGCGCCGCCGGCTTCGGTCTCCTCGCCGCGCGTCATCCGCTCGGCCATCGTCGTCCACTGCTTGAGCAGCGCGACGACGTCGTCGCGGTTGTCGGTGGTGATGTCGAAGGAGCAGAAATGCATCCGGTCCTGCGCCTCGGTGATGATGCCTGCCTGCCGGTCACCCCGAAACGGGACCGGCCCCTGCAGGGCGCCGTGCGGGGCGCTGGCCGCAGAGGCGCGGCCCGCCAGCGCACCCGCGCCGGCCGCACCGACTACCGCAGCGGTGACCCCGGCAGCGCCGAACAGCTTGCGTCGGGAGAACCCGCTCGTCTGCTCGGCATCCGGGGTGGAGCCCGAATCCGCTATCGGGTCACTGGTGGGCGATGACACCTTGCACCTGGCTCACTTCTTTGCTCAGCGCGTCGATGGCGCGCGACAGTTCCTGGCGTTGGGGTTCGGTCACCTTGTCGTAGGAGACGAAACCATCGCCGTCACGATACTTCTCCAGCAACTTCTCGACATCGGCGAACCGCTGGTCCACGCGGTTGCCCAGTTCGGCGTCGCGCTCGTCGAGGATCGGCCGCACGGAGGCCACCGCGGTCTGCGAACCTTCGACGTTGGCCCGGAAGTCCCACAGGTCGGTGTGGCTGAAGATGTCCTCTTCGCCGCTGATCTTGCTCATCGAGATCTCGTCGAGCAGACCCTGTGCGCCACCGGCGATCTGGGTGGAGTCGATGGTCCAGTCGGGTGCTCGCACCCCGGCCTGGAGTTCCTTGACGTCGGCGATCAGCTGGTCGCCCAGCGCGCTCGCGTCCGGCTGCAGGCCGGTCACCCACAGCTGCTTCTCCAGAGCGTGGAAGCCGGTCCACTTCTGCCCGGGCTCCAGATCGGCCTCTCGCAGGTCGACGCGGGGATCGAGGTCGTTCGGGAAGGACTCGGCGACCGGCTCGATGCGCTCCCAGTAGATCCGGGAGGTCGGGTAGAGCTCCTTGGCCCTGGCGACATCCTTGGCCTTGACCGCGGCGACGAACTCTTCGACGGCCGGGACCAGGGCGTCGACCTGGCTGTTCACGTACCGCTTGTAGTTGTCGGCGGCGTCTTTGAACTTGCCCTCGGTGTCGACCTTCACGGCCTCGCCGGTCACCACGAAATCGCCGCGGATGCCCTCACCGACCATGCCGGGGCGGCACGAGGTCCGGTAGGTGCCCGGCTGGGTGAGCTGCACGATCAGCTGGCGCTTGAGCCCGGGGGAGATGTTCTCCACCTCGCCCATGACCCGCTCGCCCTCGCCGTAGACGTAGAACTCGGTGACCTTGTCGCCGCTGTTGGTGACGACGAAGGTGCTGGGGCCGGTGGTCGCGGTGGTCCCGGACAGCTCGCAGCCGGTGTCGGTGGCGTCGACCGTGATCTGAGTGCCCTCGGCGCCGGCGCTGCCGTTGTCGGCTTCCTTTGCCTGGCAGGCGCTCATCGAGATGCCGGCCAGCACCGCGGCGGTGGCCGCGAATCCGGTCTTGACGGCAGGGGTGATCTTCACTTGGTCGACCTTTCGGGTGCGATGGCGGTCTCCGGCTCGACCGTCGGCTCGGAGGAAATCTCAGTGGAAGCTGAGGCACTGGCAGATGGGGCGACTGCGGCCCGAATCGGCTTCAGGAACAGCGTCAGCACCACCACGATGTAGGCCACCCACGCGGCGAACTGCAGCACGGTCGGCGTGGGGTCGATGTTGAAGACACCCTGGATGATCTCGCCGTACCAGGCCGACCAGTCGAAAGCGCCGCTCATGTCGAAGGCCTTGGTGCCCAGGCCGGGCAGCCAGCCCACGGTCTGCAGCGCCTTGATGCCGTAGGCGAGGATTCCGGCCGCCACCACGATCAGGAACATGCCGGTGTAGGTGAAGAATTTGGCGAGATTGATCCGGACGGCGCCGGCGTACATGCCGTAGGCGATCGCCGCGGCGATCAGCACGCCGATGATCAGGCCGGTCAGCGGCCAAAGTGTCTCGGCCTCGGCGTAGCCGACCATGAACAGTGCGGTCTCCACACCTTCCCGACCGACCGCCAGGAAGGCCAGCAGCGCCACGGCCGGGCCGCCGGTCTGCAGCGCCTGCGACATTTCGCCGCGTAGCTGGCCGGACATCGAGGCGGAGGCCTTCTTCATCCACAGCACCATGGTGGTGACGATGACGACGGCGATCAGTGAGGCGATACCGGCGATGGCTTCGGCACCGAGTCCGCTGATGGTGTTCTCGCCGAACTGGATGACCAGGAAGACGGTGGCGGTCATGGCGATCGCGGCGCCGACACCCAGCCACACCCATTTGAGTGCGTCGCGGCGTTCGGATTTGACCAGGAATGCGACGAGGATCGACACCACGATGGCGGCTTCGAGGCCTTCCCGCAAACCGATCAGCCCACTGCCGAATACCTGGGATGTGACGTTGGACGCGGCCAGTGTGCTGGTCGGAACGTCCGAGATGACAGACATCAAAGCGTCCTCGTTCGACCGGGGTGAAAACACCATGAAAAATGTAGCCTTGGCTTGCCATAGCAAGGCGTGGCTCACCTTATCAGGGGGGCCTGTGAGGCCGGCTGTCTTCACCTGCTGTTCTCCCGGCATGGACCCGTCGCCCGCCACGTCCGCAGTCGCGCATGCGACGATGGCCAATCAGACCGAACGGGGTTGAGGGAGTCCGGTGTCGCCAGTGCGTTGGCTGCGGGCTGTCGCCGTAATTGCTGCGACAGCGCTGCTGTTGGCATCCAGCTGTTCGTGGCATCTGGGGACCCCAATTCCCGAGGGCGTGCCACCGCCGGCCGGGGATGCGGTGCCGGCAATCGATACCTATGCCAAGGGCAGACCGGCCGATCAGCTGCACGAATGGGCGGTACGGCGAGCACCCGCCATGGGCATGCCTGTCAACGCCCTGGAGGCCTACGCCTACGCCGCGCGCGTCGCCCAGGTGGAGAACCCCAACTGCAAATTGGCCTGGACCACCCTGGCCGGCATCGGCATGGTCGAAAGCCACCACGGCACCTATCGCGGCGCGATGGTCGCCCGCAACGGCGACGTCACCCCGCCCATCCGCGGCGTGCAGCTGGACGGGACCGCGGGCAACATGCGCATTCCTGACACCGACAAGGGCAAGCTCGACGGCGATCCGCTGATGGATCGGGCCATGGGGCCGATGCAGTTCATCCCGGAGACGTGGGGGCATTTCGGGGTGGACGCGAACAACGACGGCGTGGTGAGCCCGGACAACTTCGACGACGCCGCGCTCTCGGCGGCCGGTCTGCTGTGCTGGTACGGCAAGGACCTGTCCAGCCCGAGGGGCTGGATGACGGCGCTCAAGGCCTACAACAACTCCGAGCAGTACGCGCGTGCGGTGCGGGACTGGGCAACGGCGTATGCGGCCGGCCACGGTTTGTGATCCGGGTGAGCGACCCGTGTGACAAGCCCAAACACACTATTGCGCCGACCACGATCTAGTCTCATCTCTACACGCCGGACTCAATAAGGAGAAGCCAGTGCCCATCATCGAGCAGGTTGGAGCCCGCGAGATCCTCGACTCCCGTGGTAACCCGACGGTCGAGGTCGAGGTGGCCCTGACCGACGGCACGTTCGCCCGGGCAGCGGTGCCCTCGGGCGCGTCGACCGGCGAGCACGAAGCGGTGGAGCTGCGCGACGGCGGCTCCCGCTACGGCGGCAAGGGCGTCGAGAAGGCCGTGGAGGCCGTGCTCGACGAGATCGCCCCGGCCATCATCGGCAACGCCGCCGACGATCAGCGTCTCGTGGACCAGGCACTGCTGGATCTCGACGGCACGGCGGACAAGTCCCGGCTGGGCGCCAACGCGATCCTCGGCGTCTCGCTCGCGGTGGCCAAGGCCGCGGCCGACAGTGCCGCGCTGCCGCTGTTCCGCTACCTCGGTGGCCCGAACGCGCACATCCTGCCGGTGCCGATGATGAACATCCTCAACGGCGGCGCCCACGCCGATACCGGGGTCGACGTGCAGGAGTTCATGGTCGCCCCGATCGGTGCGCCCTCCTTCAAGGAGTCGCTGCGCTGGGGTACCGAGGTCTACCACTCGCTCAAGGCCGTGCTCAAGAAGCAGGGGCTGTCCACCGGGCTCGGCGATGAGGGCGGGTTCGCGCCCGATGTCGCGGGCACCAAGGCCGCACTGGACCTGATCGTGACGGCCATCGAGGCCACCGGCTTCAAGCTGGGCAGCGATGTGGCGTTGGCACTGGATGTCGCCGCCACCGAGTTCTACACCGAGGGTTCGGGTTACGCCTTCGAGAAGGAGACCCGGACCGCCGAGCAGATGGCCGACTTCTACGCCGGCCTGATCGACGCGTACCCGCTGGTGTCGATCGAGGACCCGCTGTCCGAGGACGACTGGGACGGCTGGGTCTCGTTGACCTCGGCGATCGGCGACCGGGTCCAACTGGTCGGTGACGACCTGTTCGTCACCAACCCGGAACGTCTCGAGGACGGCATCGAGCGTGGCGCCGCCAACGCGCTGCTGGTCAAGGTCAACCAGATCGGCACGCTCACCGAAACCCTGGATGCCGTTGCGCTGGCACACAACAGCGGTTACCGCACCATGATGAGCCATCGTTCCGGTGAGACCGAGGACACCACCATCGCCGACCTCGCGGTCGCGGTGGGCAGCGGTCAGATCAAGACCGGTGCCCCGGCCCGCAGCGAGCGGGTGGCCAAGTACAACCAGTTGCTGCGCATCGAGGAGGCGCTGGGAGACGCTGCGCGTTACGCGGGCGATCTCGCGTTCCCTCGGTTCGAGGCCAGGTAACGCAGGCGTCTGCGCACCCATACGGCAATGGCTGAAGCGAAGCGGCCCGATCCGAGGCGACGGTCCCCGGCCTCCCGACCCGGCAAGCCGGGTAAGGCAGGGGAGTCGAATCGGCCGCGCGCTTCGCAACCCCGACGCCGGACGACCGAGTCCCGGCCGGCGCAGGCTGAGCCGGTAGCCGACGAGACGGTCACCAAAGCCATTGCGGTGCAAGCTCAGCAGCAGGCCGAGCTGCAGTCCGAACAGCGGTTCGGGTCGACTGCGCGCCGGGCGGCGATTCTGGCCGCGGTGGTGTGCGTGCTGACCCTGACCATCGCCGGGCCGGTGCGCACCTACTTCGCCCAACGCACCGAGATGAAACAGCTCAAGGCCAGCGAGGAGCAGTTGCGGGCCAAGATCGGCGACCTGGAGCAGCAGAAGGTCAAACTGGCCGACCCGGTGTTCATCGCGGCCCAGGCCAGGGAGCGGCTCGGCTTCGTGATGCCCGGCGATACTCCGTATCAGGTACAACTGCCCCAGGGGGCCGTCGTGTCCGGCGAGCCGGGGGAAGCGGTGCTGCCCGGTTCGACCGTGCCGGCCGGTCAGCCCTGGTACACCTCGCTGTGGCACACGATCGCCGAAGAGCCACACGGGGTTTCACCGACTATCGGCGGGCCACCTGTTCCAGCACCGCCGCCGGGCGGGCCGCCTGTGCCGGCCCCGCCGGCCGAACCAAGAGGTCCTAATGGTTGATCCCACTGACATCGAGGCTGTGACGCGGCAGTTGGGCCGCGAACCACGTGGCGTTCTGGAGATCGCCTACCGCTGCCCCAACGGCGAGCCGGCCGTGGTGAAGACTGCGCCCAAACTTGCTGACGGCACACCATTTCCGACGCTGTACTACCTGACGCACCCCGCACTCACCGCGGCCGCCAGCCGGCTGGAATCCTCCGGGCTGATGCGTGAGATGTCCGAGCGGCTGCAACAGGACGAGGAATTGGCCGCGGCGTACCGGCGGGCACACGAGTCGTATCTGGCCGAGCGGGACGCGATCGAATCGCTGGGTACCACGTTCACCGGGGGCGGTATGCCCGATCGGGTCAAATGTCTGCACGTGGTGATGGCCCACTCGTTGGCAAAAGGCCCCGGGGTCAACCCCTTTGGCGACGAGGCACTTGCGATGCTGGCGGTCGAACCCGCGATGGCGGGAATCCTGGATCGAGAGGTGTGGGTTTGAGTAGGGTCGGCGCCATCGACTGTGGCACGAATTCGATTCGTCTGTTGATCGCCGACGTGGTGGACGGAAAGCTGCGAGACGTGCACCGCGAGATGCGGGTGGTGCGGCTGGGTCAGGGCGTCGATGCCACCGGGCAGTTCGCTCCGGAAGCCTTGGCGCGCACCGAATCCGCACTGGCCGACTATGTGGCGTTGATGGTTGAGCATTCGGTGACCGCGGTGCGCATGGTCGCCACCTCGGCTGCACGTGATGCCGGCAACCGCGACGAGTTCTTCGCGATGACCGCGAGCCTGCTGGGCAAGGTGGTCCCGGGATCGGTGGCTGAGGTGATCACCGGCACCGAGGAGGCCGAGCTGTCGTTCCGCGGTGCGGTCGGTGAACTCGACCCTGCCGCAGGCCCTTTCGTGGTGGTCGATCTGGGTGGCGGGTCAACCGAACTGGTGCTCGGCGAGACGGCCGTGCAGGCGAGCTTCTCCGCCGACATCGGGTGTGTGCGGCTCACCGAGCGGTGCCTGCACTCCGATCCGCCCACCGCGGACGAGGTGGCGCAGGCGCGGGCGGTGGCTCGCGACGGCCTGGCCCAGGCGTTGCGGGAGGTGCCGGTCGAAGGTGCGCGCACGTGGGTCGGTGTGGCCGGGACGATGACCACCCTGTCTGCCCTGGCGCAGCGGATGACCGAATACGATCCCGACGCAATTCACCTGTCCCGCATCGGGTTCGATGCTCTGCTCGGGGTGTGTGAGCAGCTGATCGGAATGACCAAGGCCGAACGCCTGGCGCTCGGCCCGATGCATGCCGGCCGTGCCGATGTGATCGGCGGCGGTGCGATCATCGTCGAGGAGTTGGCGGCCGTTCTCGGCGATCGGGCCGGCATCGGCGAACTGGTGGTCAGCGAGCACGACATTCTCGACGGCATCGCGTTGTCGATCGCCTGACTGCGTTCGCTGCGTTCTCTGCGCGGCTGGAGGCAAATGGAAGCGTGGGATCCTCCACATAAAACAACGGCCGAACGCGGTTACCCGCGTCCGGCCGTTGCCTTGACTACCTAGATCAGGACGCAGTCCCGTGGTTGCTCGCCGGCGCGACCGCGGGGGCCGGGGCGGGCGTGATGACGGGCTGGGTGCCCGCCGGAACCAACGCGGGCTCGCCGGCCGGTGCGGGAGCAGCCGGAGCCGGGGCACCCGGAGCGGCCGGAGCAGCGGGAGCACCCGGAGCAGCGGCGGGCACACCCTCAGCGGGCACACCCTCAGCCGGCGAAAGCGCGGTGGCGGCGTTGCCTGCACCGGTGGCGGCCGGTGCCGGTGCACCCTCGGCGACCGGAGCGCCGTGCGCGACCGGAGTCGACTCGGGAGCCGGAGCGCCCGGTGCCGGAGCGGCCGGAACCGCTTCGGCGTCAACCGGGGCTGCGGCCGGGGCGCCCGGAGCGGCGGCAGGCAGGTCCGCCGCGCGGCTACCTGCGCCGGTGCCGGCCGGTGCAGCCGGGACGGCGGCGGGCGCGGGGGATGCGACGGCAGGAGCAACAGCCGGAGCGCCAGCAGCAGGTGCGGCCGCGGGTGCGGCAGCAGGTGCGGCAGCCGGAGCCGCGGCGGTGGCCGGACGCTTCGGAGCGCCGGCAGCCGGGGCTGCGGCGGGTGCGGCGCCCTTGTCCCACGCCAGCACGTCGTGGCCACCGGCGTTGTAGACGACGGAGGTCGGCTGCTCACCGGTCACGTCGAAGTAGATCTTGCCGCTGGTCTTCTGACCCTGTGCGAGGGTGGCCGGGTTGACGCCCTGTGTGGTGGGCACCTGGAACAGCGCGCGGTAGTTCTGCCCGTCGGCGGCGCGGATGTTGAAGTTGGAGACGATCGGCGTCACCGAGCCCTCGAGGGCTTCATTGGTCGCGGTGACTTCCCACAGGGTGCCGCGGGGCGTGTAGTTGATGGTGTCGGTGCTGGGCTTCAGGTCGGTGACCGTCCAGCTCTGGGTGCCGTTGTCCAGCTTGCCCTGGCCGCCGAGCGCGGCGGTGGTGACGGCGTTGTTGTCGGCGCTGGCGTCGGCGAGCGCCATCGGGGCGCTTGCGACGATCGCCGCGGCGGCAATAGCCGCTCCGGCAAAGGCCGTACCGATATTGGTCTTCTTCAAGGCGTTCACTCCTGACTAGTCCAAAGAACTGGTGGCAGGCCCCCCGGCGGTGGGACACCCACTTCATCCGAAACTATCAGCTTAAGAGGATGGTTAGGAACAGTAGTTCACAGTTCTGCCACCGGCGCATGGCAGAAAGGTGCGTTGACCGGGCCTCTGACGCTGCTGATCGGATGTGAATGCGGCCAGGATCAGCCGGTTCGCGGCCTCATCGAATCTCGATGAGCGGTAATGCCTGACTGGCCGACAGGGAAAGTCGTTGACGCCCCAGCGCGGGCCAGGCCTGTACCGCGCAGAACGGTGCGCACTGGTGTTCGGCCGAGTCCGACTGCCCGGACCGGGTGCCGACGTGTACACAGCACTGGGTGAGTCGTTCCTCGATCATCGTGGACATGTCCATGAACGGTTTGACGGTCAGCCGCACCACGCGCTCGCCGAGCAACCTGCGAATCTTGCGGCGACGGCCCGGCAGGGCCGAGGACGCCAGCGTCAACAATGTCCCCATTCCGAGGTCGCAGCTCTCACAGATGGCGCGCCAGACGTCGCCGATCTGAGGATGGGAAAGCGACGACTGCTCGGAGAGCAGCCCGAGCAGTGACTCCTGCACCGCCATGCGAAGTTGGCGGGGGATCTCGGTGTCGGCGATCCGGTTGGAGACCAGGCCAAGCTTGTCCTTGAGGCTCTCGGTGCCGATCAGCGATACCAGCGAGCGCCACTGGTCGCTGTCGTCACGGACCAGGTAGCCGACCGAACAGCAGTGCGGGTGCGAGCAGGGCAGCGCGGTCAGGTCGCGCCAGGTGACGGCGCCGCCGGTCTGCGGGCCCAGCCGCTTGAGCACCCCGGTGTGGGTGAGCCGGTTCATCGGGTCGATCGCGCCCGAGCGTCCGGAGCCGAACTGCGGTTGGATGGTGAGCCCGCCGACGTACGGGGTGTCCAGGGCCAGCCGGACCATGTCCCCGATTTCGTCGTCGTTGATGCCCAGCGCGCAGGTCATCACCAGCGTCGTGAAAATCTCCCGCTCGGAGAGTCGCTGGAGGGCTTGGCTTTTGATCTTCCGCAGGTCGCCGCCGCGGTGGTGGCGGTGCGCCTGTTCGGACAACCCGTCGTATTGCAGATAGACCTCGACGCGTTCCCGGTATGCGGTGAGCAGATCCAGTAGCGCGTCGTCGTTGGCGATGCGGACCCCGTTGCTGTTGACCAGGATTCGGGTGATCGGCCGGGCCACCAGCTGGTCGAGCAGTTCGGCCAGGTTCGGGTGCAGGGTTGGTTCGCCCCCGCTGAGCATCAGAACGTCGATACGGCCGTTCTCCCGGGCCAATCGCTGGTCGACGTTGGCCAGCACGTCGGCGGTCGGCACCACATGGCGCAGATCGGGGGAGCTGTCGGTGAAACAGGTCGGGCAACGCAGGTTGCACGTTTCGGCGATGTCCTGCAGGAGGATGCAGGTGTGTTGGGTCTGCATCTCGGGCAGGCCGCGCAGATAGGCCGAGGGAATCGGGTCGAAGTTCCCCGCGACGTCGGGAACGTGGGCCTTGGTCGGGGCGGTCCACTCCTCCAGATAGGACAGGATCTCGGGATCCTCGTCATAGAGCGTGCTTACCAGTCCATGTGTGCGGCAGCCGCGTTCGAGCCAGACTCGTCCCTCGCGCTCGACCAGGATGCCGGCCAGGCGCGCGACGTCGGCCAGCGGCCGCTCGGGTGCCTCGTCGTGGCATCGCGGGCAGAACGCGGTGACGTACCGGTGCAACCGGTCGCCGCGCAACCCCATTCCGGTGCTCACAGGCTGTACACCGCTGGGTTGATGCCGGTGCAGAATCCGGCGGAGAACAACGAGACCAGGGCCCAGCCGACCATCAGCCCGATGCCAAGGCCCTTGGCTGCCGGGTTCTTCGACGCCAACAGTGCGGCGCCACCGCCGAAGGCGATGAGGGCCAACAGCACCGCGGCGCCGCCCACCGCCGCAACGGGACCGTTCCCGGTGCTGTCGACGGACCCGGCGACCATCAGGGCGAGGAAACCGACCACCAGGTTGAGCGCGGCGTAGAGAAACGGGCCGAGGATCACCATGAGCACCGAAATGCGGCGCTGCGGTTGTGGCGGCGGGTACGGGTATGCGGGATAGCCCGGGGGTGGCGGGGGGAAGCCCGGATATGCCGGTGGGATCCCTTGTGGTTCATAGCTTTGTGGGCCGAACGCCGGTTGATCGAACCCGTGTGGAGGTGTGTCATCGGATGGGCCGGGTGGTGTCGTCATGCGGGCACCTCCTGAGTGTGGGCTGGGCTGCGATAGTACCCACGGCGGTAGCCGTACCACAGCCGAAACCCCAGGATCAGCATCGATGGCAGCAGGAACCATTGCGCGCGGGTCAGATCCAGCCACACGGTCTCGTTGGCCCGGACGAATTCGACAAGGAAGCGGAACACCGCATGGCCCGCGACGTAGAACACGAACAGCTCACCGGGCCTGCTGATCCGGGGACGCAGCCACAGCAGTACGGCGAATGCGGTGAGCTGGAAGGCGATCTCGTACAGAAACGACGGGTGCATCGCCGCTCCGGCCAGGCATCCCGGACATTCGGGGGTATCGGCCGGGGCGTGGATCCCCCAGGGCAGGGTGGTGGGCCGCCCGGGGGCTTCGGTGAGGAAACAGCCGATGCGGCCGATCGCCATGCCGAGCGCGACCGCAGGTGCGAACAGATCGCCGGTCTTTCCGCGATATCCGCCCAGGCGCTTGGCGATCAACACCCCGAGATAGGCGCCTAGCAGTCCACCGAGGATGCTGCGAGAGCCGAACTGCCAGGCTTGCGCCAGGCTCGGATTGGCGCTGAAGTCCAGGTGACGTATCCACCCGGTCAGCCTCATGCCGATAGCGCCACCGATCAACGCCCCGGCCGCGGCGACCACGGACTGCTCGTTGACCGCACCACGCCGGCGGGCCTCGGCAACGAACACCAGCAATGCGGCGAACACTCCGAATGCCACGAACAGGTTGTGCACTCCGACGTTGAGAGGCCCCAGGTGCCACTGCGTAGTCACCCGCTGAACCTAACGCTTCAGCCGGCCAGTGACAGCCCCGCGGCGACGGCAAATCCCAGCACGGCCGCCAGTCCGGCGTTCTCCCGGGCTTTCTCGGTGGCCTCTGGAATCATCGAGCCCACCAACATGACCAGCAGCGCTCCCGCGGCGAAACCGTTGATCCCGCCCTGTAATTGGGCGCCGGCGACATCCTGCAGCTGATAGCCGCCCACCGTGGCCAGTGCGCACAGTACAGCGATCAATGCCCACCCGCCCACGATCCGGCGGGCCGGCTCGCCGGCTGAGCGCATGTCGCTCGCCGATCCGATGGCCTCGGGGAGGTTGGACACGAAGATGGACACCACCAGTGCGAGGCTGACACCCGCTCCGGTCGCGATGCCGATGCCGAGCGCGGCCTGTTCGGGAATGCCGTCGAGCAATGCACCCAGGAGCAGGGGCATTCCGGCGGTCTGGGTTCCCTTGCGGCCCAGTCGATCTACTGCCTTGTCGGCAAGATAGAACACCACGGCCCCGGTCGCCAGGCCGAGCGCCACGGCCCAGGCGCCGCTGGCCCGGAAGCCTTCCTCGGCGAGTTCGAAGGAGATGCTGGAGATGAGCGCCCCGGCGCCGAAACCGAGTACGAGGCCGACGAGGCGCCGGTTCCAGTCCCGGATCACTCCGGCGATGGCACCGATCAGCAGTGAGGATGCAGCGACCAGGCCCCAGACCAGCGCGGTGAGCACAGTCGCAGCATAAGCCGACGCAGGCTCAGCACGGGGGACGTGGGAGTAGTGATAAATGCGACGAAGCGCGAGATCGCACGACCGATTGGTGCGATCGATGGGTTATGACTCGTTCAGCGGGCGATGTGGCGGGTGGTGACCTGCCGCCGGTTGCGCTGGCGACAGGCCACCGACAACGTCAGCGTCGTGCGTTGCAGTTCGGGGGGTTTCCGCAGTGGTGGCCACCGTCGCAGGCATTACAGCGACAGGTGCAGGATCCCTTGGTTGCCATGCGCATCGTCGTTCAACTCCTCACTGTTCGGGTACTGCCGGTGTGGCCGGCAGCAAACTCCCGAGTTTGGGCGGACATCAACATATAACGATTTCACAATAGTTCGGGCCACCGTGAAAATAAAGGATCCCCGCTATTGGCGCGAGCAGACGCAAAACTGCCCAAAACTAGGGGATTTAGGGCAGTTTTGCGTCTGCTCGCCGAGAGATTTAGCCCCGCAGCACGTCCTTGAGCGCATCGAGCACCGCGGGATCCTCGATGGTGGAGGGCACCGGTTCGTCGAGTCCGTCGGCGATACCGCGCATGGTTTTGCGCAGGATCTTGCCCGAGCGGGTCTTCGGCAACGCCGCCACCACGTCGACCTTCTTGAAAACCGCTACCGCACCGATGTTTTCCCGCACCCGCGTGACCAGCTCCTCGGCGATCCCGTCGCCCGTGGCGCCGGACTTGAGCACCACGAAGCCTCGCGGCACCTGACCCTTGAGTTCGTCGGCGACGCCGATCACCGCGCATTCGGCCACGGAGGGATGGTCGGCCAGTACGGCCTCGATCGACCCGGTGGACAGCCGGTGGCCGGCAACATTGATCACGTCGTCGGTGCGGCCCATCACGAACAGGTAGCCGTCGGAGTCCAGGTAGCCGCCGTCGCCGGTGAGGTAGTACCCGGTGAACGCCGACAGGTACGACGCCACGTAACGGTGGTCATCGCCCCACAGGGTGGGCAGCGTGCCCGGCGGCAGCGGCAGCTTGATGCAGATGGCGCCCTCCTCGCCGGGGTCGCACCGGGTGCCGTCCGATTGCAGGATCTGTACGTCGTAGCCGGGCATCGGCACGGTCGCCGAGCCCGGTTTGATCGGCAGCACCTCCAGTCCCATCGGATTGGCGGCGATGGGCCAGCCCGTTTCGGTCTGCCACCAGTTGTCGACGATCGGGATACCGAGCTTGTTCGCCGCCCATTGGTAGGTGTCGGGGTCGAGGCGCTCGCCGGCCTGGAACAGATACTTCAAGCCGGACAGGTCGTAGTTGCCGATCTGGGTGCCTTCGGGGTCTTCCTTCTTGATCGCGCGGATCGCGGTCGGGGCGGTGAACAGCGCCTTGACGCCGTACTCGGCGGCCACCCGCCAGAACGCGCCCGCATCGGGGGTACCGATCGGTTTGCCCTCGTAGAGAACGGTTGTCGCGCCCAGGAGCAGGGGTGCGTAGACGATGTAGGAGTGCCCGACGACCCAGCCGACGTCGGAGGCCGCCCAGAAAACGTCGCCGGGTGCCACGTCGTAAACGTGGCGCATGCTCCACAGCAGGGCCACCGCGTGCCCGCCGTTGTCACGGACGATGCCCTTGGGCTTACCGGTCGTGCCCGACGTGTACAGCACGTACAACGGGTCGGTCGCGGCCACCGGTACCGGATCGGCCGGTTGGGCGGCAGCCACCAGATGCTGCCAGTCGTGATCACGCCCGTCGACCAATTCGCAGGGGCTCTGCTCGCGCTGCAGGACGACGCAGGCCCGGGGCTTGTGCTCGGCGATGTCGAGCGCCGCATCCAGCATCGGCTTGTACTCGATGATGCGGGTCGGCTCGATGCCGCAGGATGCGCTCACCACGACCACGGGGCGGGCGTCGTCGATGCGGGTGGCCAACTCGTGCGCGGCGAACCCACCGAACACCACCGAGTGCACCGCGCCGAGCCGGGCGCAGGCCAGCATCGCGATGACGGCTTCGGGGATCATCGGCATGTAGATCACGACGAGATCGCCCTTGTTCACCCCGAGCCCACGCAGGGCCCCGGCGAACTGGGCGGTGGCGTCGCGCAACTCGCGGTAGGTGTAAGTGGCCTTGGTTCCGGTGACGGGGGAGTCGTAGATCAGTGCGGCCTGATCGCCGCGTTCGGCGACGTGGCGGTCCAGGGCGTTGGTGCAGGTGTTGAGCTCGGCGTCGGGGAACCAGCGGTAGAACGGCGGCCTGGAGTCGTCCAGAATCTGGTCCGGCGCGCGCGTCCAATCGACCGCCTTGGCGGCGTCGGCCCAGAAGGTGTCCGGGTCGTCGAGACTGGCTTCAAAAAGGGCACGGTAAAGGCCGGGGTCGGACATACCGGCACCGTATCGTGTCCGGCTGGTCGAAATCGGCGATTGTCGCTGGTCGGTTGCCTGTCCTCGACGGGTGGTCGCTTGCGCGCGGTCATCGGTCCGTCACCTTCCCGGCGAGCAGACACAAACCTGCCCGTTTTCGCGGGAGAAGGGACAGTTTTGTGTCTCAGTGTCAGTCTGGCAATTGCCGCGTTGCGGTGGTTGGGTCTGGATCATCTGGTGTCTGGCTCATTTTGTGTCTGCCGCCCCTTTGGTGGGTTGGCGTTGAGCAGTAGTGCCGGCATCAGATGTGAAGGACCGGACGGCGTGACTTGATAGGAGCGTGGCATCGCCCCCGACTGAGAAGTGTCCGCCGACCGGCCCAACCTCAACACACCCTCTTCATGACTGAAGGAGGCAACCATCATGGTTGTTGTTGGAGCCGATGTACACAAGTCCACCCACACCTTTGTCGCGGTCGATGAGGTCGGGTGCAAGCTCGGCGAGAAGACCGTCAAGGCCACCACTGATGGGCATCGCAAGGCCATCATGTGGGCCCGCGAGCAGTTCGGTGTCGAGTTGATCTGGGGCATCGAGGACTGCCGCAACATGTCGGCACGGCTGGAGCGTGACCTGCTCGGTGCGGGGCAGAAGGTGGTGCGGGTACCCACCAAACTGATGGCCGCCACCCGCAAGTCCGCGCGCGCTCGAGGCAAGTCCGATCCGATCGATGCGCTTGCGGTGTCGCGGGCAGTGCTGCGCGAACCTGATCTGCCGGTCGCTTCGCACGACGAAGTGTCGCGGGAGTTCAAGTTGTTGACTGATCGTCGTGATGTTCTTGTGGGACAACGGACCTCGGCGATCAACCGGGTGTTGTGGCATGTTCATGACCTCGATCCCGAGTGGGCCGCCGCGTTGGGCTCACTGACTGCTCTCAAGCATCAGAAGGCCCTGATGGTGTGGCTGGCCGAGCGGCCCGGTGTGGTCGCTGAAATCGCCCGCGCTGAGGTGGGCGACATCATCCGGCTCACCAGTGAGATCAACACCTTGACCAACCGCTTGGCGGCCAGCATCGGCCAGGTCGCACCGACGCTGCTGGCGATTCCTGGCTGCGCGGAGCTCTCGGCGGCCAAGATCGTCGGCGAGGTCGCCGGCATCGGCCGGTTCACAAGTGAGGCAGCGTTTGCCTGCCATACCGGGGTTGCGCCCATCCCGGCGTGGTCTGGGGCCAGTGCCGGGCAGATGCGGTTAAGCCGGGCCGGCAACCGTCAACTCAACGCCGCCATCCACCGCATCGCC
Organism: Mycolicibacterium lutetiense; assembly: GCF_017876775.1. Lineage (NCBI taxonomy): Bacteria > Bacillati > Actinomycetota > Actinomycetes > Mycobacteriales > Mycobacteriaceae > Mycobacterium > Mycolicibacterium lutetiense. Next base: position 372,226 of record NZ_JAGIOP010000001.1, read on the forward strand.
CTGACCCAGATTCGGATGACCGGCAGCCTCGGGCAGATCTACTTCCAAAAACTGATCGAGACCGGGAAAACCAAACGCGCGGCGCTGCGCTGCGTCAAACGCCGAATCGCTCGCCGCGTCTACCAAGCCCTACGCCGCGACGCCCACGACCACCAAAACCCAGTCAAGCCGCCACAATCAGTGGCGGCTTGACATAGGAGCTATTGCTCGCCGGGAAAAGTCACTCCTGGAAGCGGTAGCCCATCCCTGCTTCGGTCAGCAGGTGCACCGGATGTGACGGATCGTCCTCGAGCTTGCGGCGCAGTTGCGCCAGGTACACCCGCAGGTAATGGGTTTCCTTGGCGTAGGCGGGCCCCCACACCTCACGCAACAGTTCTTCACGGCCCACCAGCTTGCCGCGATTGCGCACCAGCATCTCCAGCATGCCCCACTCGGTGGGCGTCAGGTGGACCTCGTGATTGTTCTTGGTCACCTTCTTGGCGGCGAGGTCGACGGTGAACGAGGAGGTTTCGATGACGGGCTCATCCGTCTCGGAAGCTGCCGCGCCACGGCGCACGGCCGCGCGCAGCCGGGCCAGGAACTCGTCCATGCCAAAGGGTTTGGTGACGTAGTCGTCGGCGCCGGCATCGAGCGCCTCGACCTTGTCCGACGAGTCGGTGCGGGCCGAGAGCACGATCACCGGTGCCGAAAGCCAGCCGCGAAGCCCGGCCAGCACCTCGATGCCCGACATGTCCGGCAGGCCGAGATCGAGCACGATCACGTCGGGTCGGTGATCGGCGGCGGCGCGAAGTCCCTGCCCGCCGTTGGTGGCGGTGTCGACCTCGTAGCCGCGTACCGAAAGGTTGATCCGCAGCGCGCGCAGGATCTGCGGTTCGTCGTCGATCACCAGGACACGGGTCTTGGCGGAGTTGGTGGGTGTCATGCCGGTTCGTCCTTTGGCGGTGCAGCAAGGTCGATTTCGACGGTGAGCCCACCGCCGGGGGTGTCGGTCGCCAAGATGGTGCCGCCCATGGCTTCGACGAATCCGCGGGCGACGGACAGGCCCAGCCCGACGCCGATGGTGGTGTTGTGATCGCCGAGTCGCTGGAACGGTGCGAAGAGTTGTTCCCCGGCCCCGCGCGGCATTCCGGGCCCCTCGTCGATCACCGCGATCAGTACCCGGTCGGCGACCTGTCCGGCGCTGACCCGGATGGGGCCGTCGGGTGCGTACCGCAGGGCGTTGTCGATCAGGTTGGCCAGCACCCGCTCGAGCAGTCCGGCGTCGGCCATGGCGACCGCATCGCCGACCTCGACCTTCACCCGGTCCAGGCCTTCGCGGGTGAATCCGGTGGCACCCTTGCTGATTCCCAACAGGGCGCGCTGCGTCGTCTCCTCCAGATACACCCGGCGCAGCTCGGGGCGAACCACGCCGGCCGACAGCCGCGACGAGTCCAGCAGGTTGCCGACGAGCGCGGTGAGCGCGTCGACGGATTCCTCGATGGTGGCCAGCAGTTCGGCGGTGTCCTCGGCGGAGAAGTCGATGTCCTCGCTGCGCAGGCTCGACGCCGCCGCCTTGGCCGCGGCCAGCGGGGTGCGCAGGTCATGGCTGACCGCCGAGAGCAGTGCCCGGCGCAATTCGTCCGCCTGGGCGATGGCCGCGGCCCGGCCGGCTTCCTCGGTGAGCTCGCGTTGCTTGACCAGTCCGGCGGCCTGTTTGGCGACGGCGCTGAGTACGCGGCGGTCGCGGGCGGCCAGTTTGCGTCCGGCCATCAGCAGCCAGAATTCGTCGTCCCCGACTTCGATGGCGGTGTCGGCGGAGTCCACCTCGGCGCAGGGCTTCGAGCCGACGCACGCCACGATCTCGGTGGTCCCGTCGTGTTCGCGCAGCAGGCTCACCGCGCGTTGGGAGTACGTCTCCCGCAACCGTTCCAGCAGGGTGGTCAGGTCTGCGCCGCGCAGCACCGACCCGGCGAACAGCGTCAGTAGCTCGGCCTCCTGCGAGGCTTTCCTGGCTTCGCGCGCCCGGCTGGCGGCGCCGTCGACGAGTGCCGCGACCGCTACCGCGACCAGCAGCAGCACCACAACGGTGACCGCGCTGTCGGGTTCGGAGATGGTGAACGTGTGCCGCGGCGTCACCAGGAAGTAGTTCAACAGCAGTCCGGACAGCAGAGCCGACAGCGCGGCGGGCGCCACCCCGCCGAGCAGCGCGACGACCAGCACACCGATGAAGAACAGGGCGCTTTCGCCGCTGACCCCGAGGACCGGATCCAGCACCCCGACGATCAATAGGCAGATCGCGGACGGAACTAACAGGGCCGCAAGCCAGGACGCGATGTGGCGCTGACGGGGGGTGGCGGTCGACCAGCCGAACCCGCGGCGGGCCTGGTCATGGGTGACCATGTGCACGTCGATCTTGCCGGAGTGCTGCACCACAGCGGGTCCGATGCCCTCTTCGAAAATCCGCGCCCACCGGGACCGCCGCGACGTCCCGAGGACCAACTGGGTGGCATTGCGTTCGCGGGCGAAATCCAGCAGTGCCGCGGGTACGTCATCTCCGACGACGGTGTGCACGGTGGCCCCCAGGCTGGCGGCCAGCTCCCGCACCTTACCCATCTGGGGTGCCGAGAGGCCTGAAAGTCCATCTCCGCGTACGACGTGTACCACCATCAGTTCGGCGCTGGATTTCGAGGCGATGCGGGATGCCCTGCGCACCAGGGTTTCCGACTCTGCGCCGCCGGTAACGGCGACCACCACGCGCTCGCGGGCCTCCCAGGTGTCGGTGATCTTGTTGTCCGCCCGGTACTTGGCCAGCGCGGCGTCGACCTGGTCGGCCAGCCACAGTAGCGCCAGTTCCCGTAGCGCGGTGAGGTTTCCGCGCCGGAAGTAGTTCGACAGTGCTGCATCGATACGCTCAGGTGCGTACACATTGCCGTGGGACAGCCTGCGGCGCAGCGCCTCCGGAGTGATGTCGACCAGCTCGATCTGGTCGGCCGCCCGAACGATCTCGTCGGGAACCTTCTCCTGCTGCTCGATTCCGGTGATCTGGGTGACCACGTCGTTGAGGCTGTCCAGATGCTGGACGTTGACCGTGGAGATCACCGTGATCCCGGCAGCGAGCAGTTCTTCGACGTCCTGCCAGCGCTTGGGGTTCTTGCTACCCGGGGTGTTGGTGTGGGCGAGCTCGTCGACCAACACCACCTGAGGGTTGCGCGCCAGAACCGCGGCCACGTCGAGTTCGGGGAAGCGGCCTCCCCGGTACTCGACGTAGCGCGGCGGGATGGTCTCGATACCGTCGATCAGATCGGCGGTTTTCTTGCGCCCGTGCGTTTCGACCACCGCGGCAACCACGTCGGTGCCGCGTTCGAGCCTGCGGTGCGCCTCGCCGAGCATCGCGAAGGTCTTGCCCACGCCGGGAGCTGCGCCCAGATATATGCGCAGCTCACCGCGTTTGGTGGGGCTGGACGACGCCGTGTTCACAAGACCATCATCCTCGTGCCTACAGCGCGTCGAGGGCGATGTTGAGTTCCAGCACGTTGACCCGCGGTTCGCCGAAGAAGCCCAGGGTGCGTCCGTCTGTGTGCTGGCCCACCACGGTGCGTACCAGATCGGGGTTGAGACCGCGGGCCGTGGCCACCCGGTTCACCTGAAGATCCGCGTAGGCCACCGAGATGTTCGGGTCCAGGCCGCTGCCGCTGGCGGTGACGGCATCTGCGGGTACCTCGGGCTCGGCGGGTGCGCTGCCGCGGATCGGCACGATCAGGCCGAGGCTGTAGTCCTCGCCGGCCTTGGCGCATTCCACCCGCACGCCCTCGTAGGTGTTGAGGAACGTGGTTTTCGTTGTATCGCAGGGCTCGTTGACGCTGACCACCTTCGTCGGTTGAATGACGTTCCCGCGTAAGTCGCGGGGTCCGATCACCGACAACACCGCTCCGACACCGCCTCCGGTGCAGAACGGTCGGGCACCGTCGACTCCGTCGAGCGTGCCGACCGCTGCGCTGCGTGCGCACACCAGGGTGAGCAGGCTCGGCTTGTCGGGTTGGTCGATAACGCTTTCCGGGCCGAGGTTGCTTGCGCCCGAGGCCATCGGGTCGTAGCCGGTACCGGCGTTGGACGGGCGACTCTGGAAGTAGCGGGGCAGTGGATTGCCGTCCGCGTCGGTGAACGACTGACCGATCAGGCTGCTGCCGACCGGTTCTCCGTTCGCCTCGATCAGCGATCCCTCGGCATTGGCGCGCAGGCCGGGGATCTGGGCCACCAGCCAGATGAAGACCGGGTAGCCGATGCCAAGGATCACGGTGAGTACCAACAGCGCCCGCAGGGCTGCTGCGTGCTGACGAACCAGGTTGGAGAAATTCATGTCACATTCCCGGGAAGAGTTGGACGACGAGATCGATCAGCTTGATGCCGATGAAGGGTGCGATGATGCCGCCGAGGCCGTAGACGTACAGGTTGCGGCTCAACAGCTTGGATGCGCTGCTGGGCGTGTACCGGACACCCTTGAGCGCCAATGGGATCAGCGCCACGATGATGATCGCGTTGAAGATCACCGCGGACAGGATCGCCGATTGCGGGCTGTGCAGCCGCATGATGTTCAGCAGGTCCAGGCCGGGGAACAGGGCCACGAACAACGCCGGGATGATCGCGAAGTACTTCGCGATGTCGTTGGCGATCGAGAACGTGGTCAGTGCGCCCCGGGTGATCAGTAGCTGCTTGCCGATCTCGACGATCTCGATCAGCTTGGTGGGATCGGAGTCGAGATCGACCATGTTGCCGGCCTCTTTGGCCGCCGAGGTCCCGCTGTTCATCGCGACGCCGACGTCGGCCTGGGCCAGGGCGGGGGCGTCGTTGGTGCCGTCGCCGGTCATCGCGACGAGCTTGCCGCCGGCCTGCTCCTTCTTGATCAGTGCCATCTTGTCCTCGGGCGTGGCCTCGGCGAGGAAGTCGTCCACACCGGCCTCGTCGGCAATGGCCTTGGCCGTCAGCGGATTGTCTCCGGTGATCATCACCGTGCGGATGCCCATGCGGCGCATCTCGTCGAAGCGTTCCCGCATGCCCTGTTTGACGACGTCCTTGAGGTGGATCACACCGAGCACGTCGGCCTTGCCGTTGATGACGCGCCCGACCACCAGCGGCGTACCGCCGGCCGCCGAGATTCCGTCCACGATGTCACCGAGTTCGGTGGGCACCCGGCCACCTTCGGAACGCACCCACTCGGCGACCGCGCCCGCCGCGCCCTTGCGCAGCCGGTGACCGTCGGACAGGTCGACGCCCGACATCCGGGTGTTGGCACTGAACTCGACCCAGTGCGCCTGGTCGAGTTCGCCGGGTGTGCGGCCGCGAAGGCCGTACTCCTGCTTGGCGAACACCACGATGGAGCGGCCCTCGGGGGTCTCGTCGGCCAGGCTGGACAGCTGGGCCGCATCGGCGAGTTGTTCCGGCGTGACAGTCGACAGTGGTACAAAGGCGGCGGCCTGCCGGTTGCCGAGCGTGATGGTGCCGGTCTTGTCGAGCAGCAGGGTGTTGACGTCACCGGCTGCCTCGACCGCACGGCCGGACATGGCCAGCACGTTGCGCTGCACCAGCCGGTCCATGCCGGCGATGCCGATCGCCGAGAGCAGAGCGCCGATCGTCGTCGGGATCAGGCACACCAGCAGAGAGACCATGACGATGCCCGAGATGCCGTTCCCGTTGAGCGCCAGGGTGTCTGGGACGCCCGGGTTGTTGGCCTTGGAGAAGATGGCCAGCGGCTGCAGGGTGGCGACGGCGAAGACGAAGATGATCGTCAACGAGGCCAGCAGGATGTTGAGCGCGATCTCGTTCGGGGTCTTCTGGCGGTTAGCGCCCTCGACGAGGTTGATCATCCGGTCGATGAAACTTTCGCCGGGCTTCTGGGTGATCTGGACGACGATGCGGTCGGAAAGCACCGTGGTGCCGCCGGTGACGGCGCTGCGGTCGCCGCCCGACTCGCGGATGACGGGCGCAGATTCGCCGGTGATTGCCGATTCATCCACCGAGGCAATGCCTTCCACGACATCGCCGTCGCCGGGGATGACCTGGCCGGCTTCGACCACCACGAGGTCGCCCTGTTGCAGCAGCGGTGCCGCGACTTCTTCTTCACGGCCGGGGGTGCCCGGGGACCAGCCGGTCAGGCGGCGGGCCATGGTCGACGTCTTCGTCTTGCGCAGGCTCTCGGCCTGGGCCTTGCCGCGCCCCTCGGCGACCGCCTCGGCCAGGTTGGCGAAGATCACCGTCAGCCACAGCCAGATGACGATCAACCCGGCGAACCAGGACGGGTTGAGGACCGCCAGGACGGTGCTCCAGACAGCACCGATCTCGACGATGAACATGACGGGGTTACGCCACAGCGTGCGCGGGTCGAGCTTGCGCAGCGCATCGGGCGCCGAGCGCCACAGCATCTTCGGGTCCAGCAGGCCGCCGCTGATCCGTGAGCCTTTTGTCACGCTGGAGTGGCTGCCGCCGGCGGCAGCCACTCTGGCGTGACGCTCGGCGACGGGGGAGGAGTGAACGCTTGACATCAGTGGATTCCTTCAGCGAGGGGCCCGAGCGCGAGCACGGGCAAGAAGGTGAGGGCGACCAGGATCAGGGTGACGCCGGCGACCATGCCGACGAACTGGGGTCGATGAGTGGGCAGTGTGCCGACCGAATCAGGTGTCTTGCCCTGGCGGGCAAGCGATCCGGCCAGCGCCAGCACGAAGATGATCGGCAGGAACCGGCCGAACACCATCGCAAGGCCGAGTGCGGTGTTGTACCACTCGGTGTTGACGCTGATGCCGGCGAAGGCAGAACCGTTGTTGTTGGCGGCCGAGGTGAAGGCGTACAGCACTTCCGACAGGCCGTGCGGCCCGGTGTTGAGCATGCCGGCCCGTTGGCCGGGCATGGCCATGGCCACCGCGGTGCCGGTCAGCACGAGCAACGGTGTGATCAGGAAATACGTTGCGGCGAGCTTGATCTCCCGCGGGGTGATCTTCTTGCCCAGGTACTCCGGCGTGCGGCCGACCATCAGGCCGGCGATGAACACCGTGAGGATCGCCAGCACCAACATGCCGTACAGCCCGGAGCCGACGCCGCCGGGCGCCACCTCACCGAGCTGCATGTTGAACATCGTGACCATGCCGCCGAGGCTGGTATACGAGTCGTGGAACGAGTCCACTGCACCTGTCGACGTCAGCGTCGTCGCGTCCGCGAACACCGCGGAGTTGGCGACACCGAATCTTTGCTCGACGCCTTCGGTGGCTGCTCCGACCGCAGTCGGGACGGTGCCGTGCGCCTGCAGTTGGAACAGCATCATCAGGCTCACGCTGATGGCCGCGATCACACCCATCACCGCGACAATCGCGAGGCCCTGCTTCTTGGCGTTGACCATGCGTCCGAACGTCCGCGGCAGCGAGAACGGGATCATCAGGATCAGGAAGATCTCCACCCAGTTGGTCCAGGTGGTGGGGTTCTCGAACGGGTGCGCCGAGTTGGCGTTGAAGAAGCCGCCACCGTTGGTGCCCAGCAGCTTGATGACTTCCTGGCTGGCCACCGGCCCGCCCGGGATGGTCTGCGTCCCACCGACGAGAGTGTTGACCACCTCGCTGTGCAGCGCGAAGTTCTGGATGGCGCCGCCGCCGACCAGGATCAGTGCACCGATGATCGAAATCGGCAGCAGGATACGAAGACTGCCGCGCACCATGTCCACCCAGAAATTGCCCAGGTCGCCGGTGTTGCGCCGGACCAGGCCGCGCACGAATGCCATCGCCACGGCCATGCCGACCGCGGCGGAGACGAAGTTCTGCACCGCCAGGCCGGCCATCTGCACCAGGTGGCCCTGAGTGGATTCACCCGAGTAGGCCTGCCAGTTCGTGTTCGTCACGAAGCTGACGGCGGTGTTCCAGGCCAGCGCCGGTGTTATCGGCGTGCCCGGATCGTTGAGGTGCAGCGGCAGCCGGCCCTGCACCAGCTGCAACGCAAATAGGAACAGGATGCTGATCGCGGAGAAAGCCAGCACGCTGCGGGCATAGGCGCCCCAGGTCTGCTCGGTTTTCGGATCGGCGCCGATCAGACGGTAGATGACGCGCTCGGCGCGCGAGTGCTTCTCCGCTGTGTAGACGCGGTACATGTAGTCGCCGAGCGGCACGTGGACCGCCGCCACCGCGGCGATGAGGACGGCGAGGAAGACGATCCCCGCGGTGGTAGTCGTCACTAGAACCTCTCCGGAAACAGCAGCGCCGCGAAGAGGAACAGCGCGATGAGGATCGCCAGGCCCAGGCCGACGACGTTTTCGTAGCTCACAGTCCCTCGACCAACTTCTGCACCAGGCCCAGCAGCGCAAAGATCGCCACTGTCAGCACGATGAACACCACTACGGACACGGGTTCTCCCACACGTATACGGGCGCCGTATCTCGGCGACCTGCTCAAGAATCCGCCCGCCCGCAGCGTCCGGCCACGATCTTTATGTCTTCTTTACGGCGAATCGCCAGTCCTTTACGGGATTTATCGGGCCGCGGCACCGCGCACCTGCCGAGGGTCGGTGAGATGCCGTCAAGATGACGTCAATGTGCACCGCTGCGGGCGTAGGAATTGCGTAATCGACGGGCAATTCTCGGTTGATCTGTCCCTAATCTGCATGGGAAATGTCACCGCGCAGGAGGAGCAGGAGTCATCGACGATCCATCGCAGTGGGGGCCGGCTTCCTGGATGCAACTGTTTGTCATCGCCGCGCTGGTCGTATTGCTGCACGTCCCGCTCGGTAACTACATGGCCCGTGTGTACAGCGCCGACGGCAGCTGGGCGGTTGAGCGGGCCATCTACCGAATTGTCGGGGTGCAGCCCGGCGAGCAGCAACGTTGGACCAAATACCTCAGCGCGGTATTGGCCTTCTCGGCGGTCGGTGCGCTTTTCCTTTATGGGGTGTTGCTATTGCAGACGTATTTGCCGCAACCATGGGGACATAAAGGCATGACGCCGGCATTAGCGTTCAATACCGCAATTTCATTTACGACCAATACCAGCTGGCAGAACTACCCGGGTGAGGCGACGCTGGGGCACGTCGGGCTGGTGGCCGGGCTCGGTGTGCAGGCCTTCGCGAGTCTGGCCGTCGGCATGTGCGTTGCGGTCGCATTGATCCGCGGGCTGGCACGGTATCAGAACCAGGAGATCGGCAATTTCTGGGTGGATCTGGTGCGTACCGTGGTGCGGATCCTGTTGCCGCTTTCGGTGATCGTGACGTTGATCCTGCTGGCGCTCGGAGTGGTCAACAATGTCCATGGCGTCCAGGAGGTTTCGACGATCGCCGGGGGGCACCAGAGGCTGCTCGGCGGTCCGGTGGCCACGTGGGAGTCGATCAAGCTGATGTCCGGCGACGGTGGCGGGGCATTCAACGTCAACAGTGCGCATCCGTTCGAGAACCCGACGCCGTTGACCAATGCGGTGGAGATCGTGGCGATGCTGCTGATCCCCGTCGCGTTCCTGCGGATGTTCGGTGTGATGGTCGGCGACTGCAGGCAGGGTTGGGCGTTGTTCGCTGTTGTGGCAACGTTGTTCGTGGTTGCGACGGTGGCGCTTGCCGTGGCGACCTCGGTCCCGCACGGCACGGTTGTGCACGCCGTGGGCGGGCCGGTGGAGGGCACCGAAATCCGGTTCGGCGTACCCGGCAGCGCGGTGTTCGGTCAGGCCGCCACCGCGACGGGAGACGGTGCGGCGAATGCGTCCTACGACAGCTTCGCCAGCCTCGGGGGCGCGGTACTGATGCTGAACATGATGCTCGGCGAGGTGGCGCCGGGCGGTGCCGGCAGCGGCCTGTACGGGCTGGTGATGATGGTCCTGTTGGCGGTGTTTCTCGGCGGGCTGATGGTGGGGACGACGCCCGAGTATCTCAAGCAGCGTCTGCATGCCAGACATATGAAGCTGGTCAGTCTGTACATCCTCGCCCTGCCCGCCGCGATCCTGGTCGGTACCGCGATCGCGATGGCGATGCCCGGACAGGGAGCGGCGATGCTCAACTCCGGGCCGCACGGACTCTCGGAGGTGCTGTACGCCTTCACCAGTTCGGCGGCCAACAATGGCAGCGGCTTCGCCGGATTCAGCGGCAACACCACCTGGTACAACGTCGCGCTGGCGATCGCCATGGTGATCGGACGGTTCGTGCCGATCATCGCGGTTCTCGGCGTCGCGGGCACCTTCGCCGCGCAGCAGCCCGGTGTGATCACCGCGGGCACGCTGCGGACCCACACCCCGACCTTCATCGTGCTGACCCTGGCCACCACTCTGCTGCTCGTCGGTCTGGAGTATCTACCCGCGTTGGTGGTCGGCCCGGTGGCCGATGCGCTGCAGTGACCGAGGCGACATCAAGGAAGGCTGTGAAATATCAATGTTGCGTGAATGTTTCGTCCGATCCCGTCAAGAGACCGCAAGGGTTCGGGCCAGGCCCCGGCAGTGCCGAAAGACTCGAACCAGGCGCACGCGGCATCCGGCTGCGGCCCAATGGAAAGAGGTTTCGGTGACCATGTCGACAGGCTTGCGGTCCTCATTTTTGGCGGCGCCACAGCGATCGCCCGAGTGGGATGCCATGCGCCGCTGTGCCACGTACAGCCGCTCCCTCGATCCCGTCGAACTCGCACTGCCTACCTGGGCGCTCCGCGACAACAATGTGGCCAAATGGGCACGTGATCATGGGTCGATCGTCGCTGTCACCAGCGGTCGAGATCTCGCGGTGGCGATCGGGACGGGCATCCATCCGATGCGTCTGGTGGTGCACGCCGGTGGGTTCACCGGTGACGAGTTGGTGTTCTGCAGTGCCAATCTCGGGGTGGGCCGGCTGGTGGCCAACAGCGTCGACGAGGTCCGCCTACTGGCCTCCTGCGCGGTCCGGCACCGTCGGCAACGGGTGATCCTGGGGGTGTCGGGTACCGACGCGGTGGCCGCTGTCCTGGACGGGCCTCGGCTCGATCTGGTCGGCTTGTACCGCGAAATCGATTCCGGGAAAGACTATTTCACCGGACATCCGGCGGCAGTCGCTGACGCGATCACGGTGATGGCCGACATTCGCCGGGCGCACGGCGCGGTGCTCACACGGGTACTGGTCGGCGGCGGGTTCGATGTGGACACCGGCCCCGAGGATCTCTCGGAGTTCGCCGAGGCCATCGAGATGGCCGCTGACGACGCCTGCGCGACGCTGCAGTTCCCGAGGCCTGTGGTTGTGGTGTCACCTGGGCTGGCAATGACTGGTCGATCCCTGTACAGCGGGCCTGTATCGGACATAAATTGAGCCGTGGGCCCAAAACGGCCTCAGAGCCGGCACCACGTCCAGTCAGCGCCGCAAGGGCCGCTGCGGATCCTCGTTGTCGGCGCTGGGGTGGGTGGTATCTCCATCGCCCGGGGTTTGTTGCGGGACGGACATGACGTCACGGTGTTCGAGCAGCGCCCCGAGGTGCGGGCGGGTGGCGGCGCCGTCACCATCTGGTCGAACGGTGAATCTGTGTTGCGGCAGCTCGGTGTCGAGATGGACGGTGCCGGCCAGGAGCTGGCCACCGTTCGGGTGGTGACCTCGACCGGACGCCCCATGTCGACCCTGGACGTGGCCGCGATCGTCAACCGGATGGGTGCGCCGGTCCGGATGGTTCCGCGTCGGGTTCTGCTCGGACGTCTGCTGGAAGGTTTTCCGGCGGAACGGATTCGGTGTCGAGCGCAGGTGGTCGGCGTCGCCGGCAACGGCAGTGGGATGCGGGTCGATTTCGCCGACGGCAGCTGTGCGGATGGAGATCTGGTGATCGGTGCGGACGGCCTACACTCCAGGCTCCGCGAGATCGTCGGTGCGCCGCCGGCAGTGCCGACCGGCTGGTGCAGCTGGCAAGGGCTGGCCGCGCTTCCGGACGGGGCCGATCGGCACGTCGCCTTCGTCATCGTCGGCGAGCACGGGAACCTCGGTCTCTGGCCGGCCGGAGACACGGAGGTGCAGTGGTGGTTCGATCTGCCGTGGTCGTCGGACTTCGTCAGGCCAGAACGCCCGATCGAGGTGATCCGCGCCAATTTCACCGGATGGTCCGACCTGGTTGATCGGGTACTCGCGACATTGACCGACGATGATCTGGCGCATTCGCCCTATCCGCATTTTCGCCATCCGATCCCCGGGCCGGGGCGTGGTGCGGTGACGTTGGTCGGCGATGCGGCCCACACGATGCCGCCCACACTGGCGCAGGGAACGAACCAGGCGCTGCTCGACACGATGGTGTTGTGCAAGGCGATTTCGGATTTCCGCCGCCGCGCCACCGGCGATCTCTCCGGTGCCCTGCGGTGGTACGAGAACACCCGCCGTCGTCGGGTCACAGCGGTGTCCCGGGTGGCCTCGCTGCAGGTGTCGCACGGTGAGGCGGTGCTGCGGCCGGCGGCGATGGTCCCGGACCGGCTCATGACCTGGGTGTTGGCGACCTTCCTGCGGGTGGTGAGCCACCGCCGGATGGCCGCGGGAATCAGCCGGGAGCTCGCCGCGACGACCACCGCCGGCAGTGGTGACCATGCCCGCTGAGGCCGTACGGGTGCGGGGCGCGATCGACGCGCCGTCGAGACGGCTGTGGCTGGTCAAATGGTGTGTGCTGGCCGTGCCGCACTATCCGATCCTGATCGGCCTCTACCTGGTGTATCCGCTGGTGGTGCTTGCCGCGGGGATCGCGATTCTGTTCACCGGCCGGTATCCACGGCCCCTGTTCGATTTCAATGTCGGGGTGCTGCGCTGGTCGTGGCGCGTGATGAACTACCGGTTCCCGATGAACACCACCGACACGTACCCGCCCTTCACCCTCAAGCCCGATCCTGACTATCCGGGCGATCTGGAGGTCGCCTATCCCGAACAGCTCTCCCGTGGGGCGGTTCTGGTGAAGTGGTGGCTGCTGGCGTTTCCGCAGATCATCATGTGCTGGGCGATGGAGGCGCTGCTGCAAGTACTGTGCGTCATCTCCGCGGTGCGGTTGTTGGCCCGGGGGACCGTCTCACCGAGCATGTTCGACCTCCTCATGGGAATCGTGCGATGGCGCTACCGGGTCGCCGCGTACGTCTCACTGATGACCGACGAGTATCCGCCGTTTCGACTGGATCTGGGGGCCTCGGAGTGAGGCACCGTAACCCGTTGTTCCCGTACGTGTATCGGCTCGGCATGCCGGCATTCGACAGGCTGTTCTACCGCCGCTACCGGCGGTCGGCGATGAGCCATGTGACGGGCCGGTTGTTGATGGTCGGGGTCGGGCCGGGAACCGATCTGCTATTCGTACCGAACGCGGTGACGTCGGTCGCGGCGGTGGAACCCGATCCCGCGATGCGACGGATGGCGTGCGCGCTGGCCCGGCGCCACGGTATCGAGGTCGATGTCGTCGACGGGGCCGGAGAATCGATCCCGTTCCCGGACAGCAGTTTCGACTCGGTCCATGTGGGTCTGGTGTTGTGTTCGGTCGACGATGTGCCCGCCACCCTCGGTGAGATCCGGCGCGTCCTGACGCCCGATGGCCGGCTGGTCGTTCTCGAACACGTCCGCGGCGAAGGCTTGATGGGTCGCTTCCAGGACCTGATCGCGAGGCCGTGGGCGTGGTTGTCGTCGGGATGCGAACCGAACCGCCGCACCGTCGACGCCATCGCCGCAGCCGGGTTCGACACCAGTGGGCTGCGCAGTACCCGACGGACATTGGTGCCGCCGCCCTGCACGCCACATCTGCAGGGCGTCGCGACTATTCGACGCTGACGGCCTCGATGATGTTGAGCCGCGCGGCCCGTCGCGCCGGCGGCAGCGAGCCCAGCAGGCTGATCGCCAGCGCGCCGAGTGTGAACACCAGTGCCATGGGACTCGGATGGAACGTGACGTTGAAGTTCATGATGTCCCCGCTGACGAGGCTGAACAGCCACTGATCGACCAGGCCGATCAGCAGGCCCAGGATGCCGCCGACGATGCCGATGGCCGCCGCCTCGGCCAGCACCATGGCCAGTGTGTAGCGGCGGCTGGAACCCATCGCCCGCAGGACCCCGATCTCGCGGCGCCGCTCCAGTACCGACAGGGTCAACGTGTTGAGGAGCGCGACCGCGGCGACGAACACGACGATGATCCACACGGCGTTGGCGATCAGCATGCTCTGGTGCAGTGGGGCTTCGAGACCGGCCAGCGCGGTGCGGCCGTCGTAGGTGTGGTTCGGTGCGGGCACGACGTGACGGATGTTGGCCAGCAGCCGATCGGGATCTGTTCCCTTGACGGCGGTGACCTGAAGTGTCGTCGCTCCCGGCCGGTCGTACCAGATGCGCATCTGATCGAGACTCATTCCGACGGTGCCGATCACCGTCGAGAAGTAGGGCACCAGGGCCAGCACCTTCGCCTGCTGCGGGCCGCGCGGTGTCTGCAACGTCAGCTCGTCGCCGACGCGGACGTTGAGGGTCTTGCCCAGGTTCTGCGAGAGCACCACGCCACGGCCGGCCAGCACGTCGGCGCGGGTCTGGTCGTCGAGGGCGCGGAAGAGCGCATCGTGGCTGCCAGGGGCGAAGCCGTCGAGCATGACGCGGGTGCCGCCGACGACGGCGAAGCCCAGGGCCCCTTCGGTGACGTTGGAAACCCCGGGCACTTCGGTGACGTTCTGGGTAAGGCCTTGGGGCAGAAGATCAGTGGGGTACTGATCGGGTGAGTTGGCGCTCACCCACACGTCGACATCGGCGACGGGGGCGAACACGTCACGGGCCGAGCGGATCATGTCGTTGTTCGTCCCGGTGATCACCACGGTGGTGACGACGGCGATCAACACGGTCATCACGGTGGCCCACACCCGCCTCGGCGCACGCTCCACCGTCGCGGCCGCCAGCGCCCCGGCCGATCCGAACAGGCGTGCCACCGCGGCGGTGGCCGTGACGATGGGCCCGGCAAGGGCGAAACCGAGCGCGATCTGCGCGGTGAACAGGGCGGCGATCGCCAGGAATGCCAGGGATCCCGGTTGGTAGAACACGATCAGGATCGCCGCCGCCAGCACCGCCACGGCCGCGATGCCGGTGGTGATGCGCAGCCAGCGCGGAACGTTGTCGGCCGCCGACACCCCGACCGGGGCCAGCGCCTCGATCGGCGACACCTTGTACACCTGCCGGGCCGCCATCGCCGACGCCGCCACACTGGTCAGTGCCGTGGCGGCGATCGCGACCGGGATCGCGTAGCTGGGCAGCCAGTACTCGATGCGGGCTTCGAGGCCCTGCGTCACCGTCGGGGGCAGTCGTCCGATTGCCAGGCGGCCCAACGCGATTCCCAACAGTGATCCGATGGTGCCGCCGATCAGCCCGAGGATCGTGGCCTCGGCGAGCATGTCCCGGACGATGGTGGTGCGCCGGCCGCCGATGGCGCGCAGCATCGAGATGACCGGGCGGCGTTGGGCGATCGCCATCGTCATCGTCGTGTAGATCAGGAACGCGCCGACCACCAGGGCGACCGCCGCACCCATCAACGCCATGTAGTTCATCAGCTTGACGCCGTCGCCGGCGCGGGCCGCCCGCGAACTCGGGGCGGCGACCAGCGCCCGGCCGTTCACCGCCGCGGTCACCTGGTCTCGCACCGTGGCGAGGTCGGCATCCGGTGTGGTGGTGATCAGGATCGAGTCGAGCTGTCCCTGTCTCCCGGTGACGTTCTGCGCCAACGGGAGTGGGGCCAGCACATAGTGACCACCGTTGAGATCGGCGAGCTGCTTGCCCTCAAGGACTTCGCTGACGGTGACCGAGCCCGACCCGAGCTGGAACGTCTCGCCTTTGGAGTGCCCGACGCCGGGGCCGACGCGGACGCCCTCTTGTGCCGTCGGGGTCTGAACCTGAACGCCCACCGCGTCTTTGAGGGCACCTTCCAACGCGCGGCTGCGGTCGTCAGCGCCGAACAGCAGCACCGGTTCGGTCGCGGTGGGCGCCGTCATCCGGATCATCGGTGCCGCGGTTGCCACCCCGGGAACCTTGGCGACGTCGGCCGCCACCGACTCGGGGAATCCCGCGTCGGTGACGCCCGAGACCTCCAGCGCGGCGATGCCGGCGACGCCGTCCGCGAGGCGGTTGACCGATCCGGTGATCGACCCGAAGATGCCGAGGATCGCGACGAGATACATTGCCGACACGGCCATTACGGCGATCGAGGCGAGGGTACGCCGCCGGTGCACGATGAGCTCACGCAGGCTGAATACTCGGAGCCGACTTGCCGCGGCCGCGAGTTTCACCCCGGGACCACCGACATCTCGTCGGAGCCGAGCCGGCCGTCCTGCAGGGTGATCACCCGGTCGGTGGCCGCCGCGGCCTCGGCGTTGTGGGTCACCATCACCACCAGCCGACCGAGCCCTTCTTCGTGTGCGACCTCGCCGAGCAGGGTCAAGATCGCCGCACCCGTCGTCGAATCCAGGTTGCCGGTCGGTTCGTCGGCGAGGATCAGCGGCGGGTCCATCATCATGGCCCGGGCCACCGCGACGCGTTGCATCTGGCCACCAGACAGTTCGGACGGCCGGTGCTCGGTCCGATTGCTCAGGCCGACCCGGTCCAATAGTTCCACGGCCTGCGGTTTGACCTTGCCCAACCGGACCCCGTCGAGCAGCTTCGGAACGGCCACGTTCTCCCAGGCCGACAGGGTTGGCAGCAGGTTGAAGAACTGGAAGACGAAGCCCACCCGGTGGTGGCGGAACGCCGACTGTTGCTCGTCGCCGAGACGCCCGATCTCCTCGCCGTCAAACGTGATCGAGCCGGAATCGGGGGAGTCCAGCGCGCCCAGCAGATGCAGCAGCGTGCTCTTACCTGCACCGGACGGTCCGATGATCGATACGAACTGCCCGCCGTTCAGCTGGAGGCTGATCTCGTCGAGAGCGCGCACGATCTGACCGCCGACCTTGTACTCGCGCACCACGTCGCGCAGTTCGATGGCCAGTTCGGGCATCGCAGCCTCCCGGGAGTCGGGATATGCGCAGCCTACGCCGGGCGTCAGCCGCCCAAGGTGTTTGCGAGGCGTTGGCAGAAACTCGCAGGCGACCTCAGACTCGCGGCGCTAAGGAGGCGACCAACCGGGCTTTCTGGTCGGTGGCCGGGATGATGCGGGGATTGGTCAGTTGGTAGTGCCGGCCGCGATGCCTCACCTCGGCCGTTCCGGCGGCCCGGACATTGCGCACCCAATCGGAATGCTCGCCGTAGTTCAGCACCACCGAGACCGACTTGTTGTCGACGAACACCATGACCGGGGTCCGGTACGGCTTGCCCGACATGCGGCCGGTGTGCTCGATGACCGCCATGTACGGCAGCCACGGCGCCCAGAGCCGTTGCAGCGGATTGGTGACGTACTTGTTGATGTGGGCGATCACCCGCATCGCCCGTGGTCCAAGTGTTGCCGCGATCCGTTCGGCAACTACGGCAATCGAATTCGCGATACTGCTCGGCATATGCGGCCCCCGTCGCTGTCCCACCCCTGGGACTCATTCAACCAAGTGCACCCCCGGGTGCGCGAGTGTGCGGGGCCTTGAGGCCACCTCCGTTCAGCCGAACACCCGGCGCTCGAAGCGCCGGTGCCGCACCGCCATCAGCTTGATCAGCGCCAGTAGGACCGGGCTGACTTCGTCGGCCAGCGCGGCCCGCTCGTCATCGGTCATCACCGCCAGCGTGCGTGGCCCGTTGAAGGACAACCGTCCGCCTCGTTGAGCGGCCTTCTCGACCATGGCCCAGTTGGCAACCGAGACGTGCCGCCGGATCACCGGGAACAAAGCGCGCTCCTCGTCGGCGATGTGATCGCGCAGCATGGTGTGCAGCTCTTGGAGTGCGGCCTTCAGCGGGATCGCGGAAATGTCGTGGCCGCCGGACTGCCGAAACGAATTGGCCAAGGCAAGTATCCCGTCCAGACGAGGATCGAGCGCCGTGTGGTCTTCGGTCAACTCGGTCAGGTCCACGTCGTTCCCGGCGGAGGCTTTGATCACCGGCCACAACACCTGGTCCTCGAGCCTGTGATGGTGGTGGATGGAGTCGCACAACAGATCGACATACCGCGCCAGTGCCTGCGCGCGGTTGGGCGCGCACAGGATGCGGCCTTCGGCGATGTCCTCGGTCAACTCTGCGACCCGGCCGACATCGGTGATCATTGCGCGGTGGGCCAGGGTGATGCCCAGAAGATCGGGTGCGGGGTCGCCGTCGTGGCGTGGCGTGACCCGAATGGATGTTGTCGGCTGAGTGGGGCTTTCCATGCGTCTACCGTGACGGGTGGCACTTGCGGCGGACTTGGCTTCGGCTTGTTGAGGGGGACCCATTCGGTGGTCCAGTCGCTATGCGGCTTGGGGTTGGTGGGTCGTGGTCCACTGTAGGACGAACTCGGCTGGGGTGAGTCCGCGGTGGGCCGAATGCGGTCGGTTGGCGTTGTAGTCGATCCTCCAGTCTTCGATGATGACCCGGGCTTCGCGTAGGGAGTCGAAGCGCCAGGAGTTGAGCAGCTCGTCGCGCAGTCGACCGTTGAACGACTCGATCCAAGCGTTCTGCCAAGGCGATCCGGGATCGATGAACAGCGAGCCGGTGCCGTTGAACCGGCTCCAGTCGTTGACGGCGTGAGCGACGAACTCGGGCCCGTTGTCGAACCGCACGTAGGTCGGCGCCCCATGTATCAGGGCCAGGCGGTCGAGGACGTCCACGACGCCGTCAGCGTTGATGGAACGGTCGACCTCGATCGCCAGGGCCTCGCGGGTGAACTCGTCAATGATGTTGAGCATCTTCAATGTTCGGCCGTCGGCAGTAGTGTCGAACTGGAAGTCCATCGCCCAGATCACATTCGGCCGGATCGGGCACATCGCCCCGACCGCGGTCCCGATACCGGTCAGGCGTTTCTTCCTGCGCCGCTGAGGAACTCGTAGCCCCTCCTCACGCCACAGCCGCCGGACGCGCTTGTTGTTAACCTGCCAGCCCGCTTTTCGCGCTGCAATCGCCGCTCGTCGCCAGCCCCAGCGGGGCCGGTCGGTGGAGAATGTACGCAGCCAGGCCCGTAGCTCGGCCTCCTCGTCGGTGATCGGTGCTGGTTGCAGACGCATCGTGGACCGATGCAGGCCCACCACCGCACACGCCCGGCGCTCAGAGACCCCGAACCGCTGACGCAGCACCGCAACGGCACTGCGCTTGCGGTTCGGGGTCAGAAGTTTCCCGCCGAAATCTCCTTGAGCATGTCGATGTCGAGAGCCTGGTTGGCGACCAGCTTCTTGAGCCGAGCGTTCTCGGCCTCCAGCTCTTTTGAGGTTCCCCAGAAGTAGTGGACATCTGAGATAGCGGGACGGTGGTCCCCTTGGAAGGATGTTCGTATGTCTGGTCGTCGGCGTTCGTTTACCCCGGAGTACCGGGTGGAGGCCGCGCATCGGGTGATCGATTCGAATCGGCCGGTGGCTGAGGTTGCCCTGGAGCTGAATCTGCATGAGAACCTGCTGCATAAGTGGGTGAGCCAGGAGCGGCGACGGATGGCCGCCGCCGAAGGCGGCGGGGTTGCCGATCCTGGTGATGGGCAATCGCTTTCACCGGATGAACGTGCTGAGTTGGTACGGCTGCGGGTGAAGGTCACCGAGCAGGCAAAGGACATCGCGTTCCTGGAAAAAGCCTCGGCGTACTTTGCGGGCAAGCATCTAAAGTGAGCCGGTTTGAGCTCATGGCCGCAGAGTGCGCCTCCCACGACGTGACCCGCATGGCCCAGCTGCTGGGGGTGTCCACCTCGGGCTACTACAAGCATCGGTACCGGCTGTCGGCCAGTGAGCCGACGCCACGGGTCCAACGACGCCGGGATCTGGAAGTCAAGATCTTGACCCACCACAAGGACTCCGGCGGCACCTACGGCTCGCCGCGGATCACCGCTGATCTGCACGACGCCGGAGAACGGGTATCGGTCAACACCGTCGCAACGATCATGGCCGACCTGGGCATCGAGGGCATCAGCCCACGCACCTTCAAAACGACCACGGTCGTCGATCCTTGTGCGTCGTTCCCGCCTGATCTGGTCGGCCGCCGGTTTGACCAGGGTCGTATAGATGCGGTGTGGTCCTCCGACATCACCTACCTGAGCTGCGGGGAAGGCGACATGTACCTGTGCGCGATCCGCGATGAGCATTCGCGCCGCGTCTTGGGCTGGGCGGTCGATGACCACATGCGCACCGGGTTGGTGACCACCGCGGTGGATCGGGCGGTGTTCACCCGCGGCGGCCACGTCAAGGGCGTCATACTGCAATCGGACCGCGGCACCCAGTACACCTCCCACGATATGGCTGCCGCAGCCAGCGCCCACGGGCTGCGGCGCTCTATGGGTGCCACCGGCATCTGCTGGGATAACGCCGGCGCGGAGGCGCTGTGGTCGACGTTCAAACATGAGTACTACTACCGGCACACTTTCGCCACAATGGCTGAATTGATTGCAGCAGTTGACAATTGGATGCGATTCTACAATCATCAACGTCGGCATTCAGCGATCGGAATGCGCTCACCCATCACCTACGAGCGCAGCCTGAATGTCACCCTGGAAGCAAGCTAACCGCGTCCACTTTTCCTGGGGAACCCCATTTGAGGCGTTTGGCATCGTTGGCCTTCATACCGCCGTACTGGGCAACCCAGCGATGCCACGTCGACTCAGTGACCTCCAGATGCCGGCACACCTCGGCCAGTTCCTGGCCGGTCCCGAGCAGCTTGTTGCCCTCGGCAAGCTTGCGGATGATCTGATCCGGCGTATGCCGCCGGCGCTTGTTCGATGCCATGTCGTCGTCGATTCTTCCTGCCCAAACACTTGGGCAACAGAGTCCCACAACGACTGGACCACTACGAAGGGCTCACCTCATTGTGATGCGGGGCAATCTGGCTCAGGGCGTGGTCGGTGGCGACCTCGTGGCCAGGTACCGTGCTACCGATCGCCCCCATAGCCCAACTGGAACTGTTGGGCCGTCGGCGTTCATAGGAGTTCGTTAACGTATTGCGTTGCAATCACTCTCGTAGTTACCTGATACGCATAGATACATGTAAGTTCAGCACGATTCACGGTCGTTTTCACGGGGAAAGTACGGAGAGGCCGCAACCCTCGCTTGCTGAAACGGCAAAGAGACTTGCCACCTTGATCGAGGTATAGGCCCGAGACCCAACAGGGGGCCAGGTCGCCCTCATCGGGCGATCCACCCGCCCGCGGCGCCCGGGTGTTCGCGGCCGTGAAGCGGCGCCGCGTGCCCGGCGGGTGCTGGAGCCTTAGCGGAAGCGGACCCGCATGGATGCGCCGCTCGGTGGCGTCCTACAACTGCGTCATTTGACGCAGTTGCCGCCCCCTTCAGGGATCTTCCGACCTTTTTGCCGGCGCCGATAAAAAGCCTGGTCAGACCTTTTCATCCGATCCAGTAAAAAGGGGTCGCATTTCAAATGCGGAAGTCGGTCCGCCCGCTAGCGCCTTCAGCGAGGCAAAATCGCTGGCTCGCAGTCGGTGCCCAGTCGTACGATTGCAAACAGGTTGGGCGGTCCGTCCCTTATGGCAGGCGTGAGTCGGCCGCCGGGTAAAAAGACCATAGGGCGCTGGCGGGGACGTCAACACTAGCCCGGAAGCATCGTCAAGCCGCCCGACCCCAAACAGCAGCCAGGGAGGTGAACACTCAATATGAGCGCACTCGATGATGATCGACGCATGCGCGATCTCGCGTTCGTAGCGATCCCGTCCGCCTGGCCTGGCCTCTCACGCGATTCGCAGGAGGACGTCATTGACCTGCTGTCGACGTACGACGACCTCCTGGCGCTGCGTTACCTGATTGACTCTCCGTCTCTTGATCCCGCGATAGCCAAAGACATCCGCGACGCCCTCGCGATCACTCAGCCGAAGGCCTGACGAGGGACCCATAGAAAAAGCGGGACGCAATGCCTCCGTGAAACGAAGGGGCGCCCCGCAACACTCAGACTACCCACCCGGGAAGGCCCCAACAACACCTCCGGCTGGTCTCTCAGGGCATAGGCGGATGTGTGTGTGCCCTGGGGGGTAGGGGGGGTATGGGTTGGCCCCAGGTCCGTCGCTGTGACTGCCGTTCAGCGTGGACCTGGGGCCGTGGGCTGCTGCGTGTGCGGGAAAGGAGGACCGCACAGCGCTGCCCGGTGCCGCTGCGGTAGTGGCGCGAGGGGGCGACCAGACCTCTTCGGTGCCCTACCGCAGCGACGGTCTCTAGGTGAGGACGAACTTGCCAATGCGATCGGGGCGCGGGACGCCGTAGCCGATGCGCCAGGTGCCACGGACAGCGACCTTGACGGCCTTGAACGCTGCGGAGTGGTCGACGTCGACTTCGAGGCCGGAGACGGCTGAGATGATCTCGTTCTTGTCTACGAGCAGGCCGGTCTTGCTGGACATCTGGGAGTTGACGTACACCGGGATGCTCAACAGGTAGGGCAGGGCGTCGGAGGTGCCGGCGCCGAGCAGGCCGAGGTTCCCGCCGGATGAGACCTGCTTCATCTTGCGCAGGATGGCCCACGCGTCGGGCGCCATAACCCATGCGGTGGGGGTGGCGCCAGCTGTGTGCACGGTGCTCTCCAGATCGACCAGCTTGTCGATGTTGGTGGCCACGGCGGTCTGGGTGGATAGGCCGGTGTAGTTCTCCAAGCCGCCGATCGGTCGTACTGCGGGGCTGGTCGGGTTGGCCTCGGACAGGAAGCTCTTGTCGGCCAGTTTGGTGATGGACCGGGCGACCGATGCTGCCAGCTGTTCGGGGGTGCTGGTCTTGCGGTACTGGTCGCGGGTCATCTCGTGGTAGAAGCCGATTTCTTGTGTGATGACTTCGATTTCGCTGAGGCTGGGATCGGTGACCGTCAGGTCTGCGCCTTCATTGTGGTAGGCGGCTGCGGCGTCGGAGACGTAGCCGACCCGCATGCTCGGGGCGTCGCCTTCGATGGTCGCGGAGACCGTGGAGTGGGTGAGGATCGCGGCGTCGGGGAGAGCGTCTTGCGGGGCGAAAACGTTCTCGTCGGGCCGCCATACCTGTGCGGCTGTAGTGGTGGTTGTGGGTGCCATGAGTTACTCCAATGGTGTGCAAAGGGAATGGGTTTCGCGATCGCTTCGAGCGGTATCGCGGTGCACACCAGGTGCGGCGGTAGCGGGGGTGGAGCGCCTGGCTGTCACACCCGCTACCGCCGAGTTTACTACCCGAGTGGACGCTTACTGGCGGAACACGTCGGCCATGCTGCCGGTGGCCCGCGCCGCGGACGGGTTGCCTTGCTGCGGGTTGGGTTTGACGGTGCGTTGTACCCGGAACTTGATGGCGGTCTGGTCGATGAACTGGTCGACGGCGGTCATGTCGAGGTGTCCGTTGTCGTCGAGCAGGTCGGTGATGGTGATGCCGGCGGCGTCGAGCAGCTGGGGGTCGACGGCACCGGATTGTGCTGTGGAGGCTCGCCAGTTGATCAGTGCGCGCTGTTGGGCGGTGATTTGGTCGCGGAGCTGGTCGCGTTCGGCTTCGGCGGCGCGTAGTTTTGTGCGCCACTTGGCCGCTTCAGCGTTAGGCGACTGCTGATCGTCGTCCTGATCGTCCTCGGGGGTGGTGTCGACTTCGGTTGTCTCGGTCGTGTCCTCGGTGGGTTCGGTTGTCTCGGTCGTGTCCTCGGTGGGTTCGGTTGTGTCGGTGGTGTCCTCGGTGGGTTCGGTTGTGTCGGTGGGGGTCTGTGGAGTGGTCATGCGGATTTACCTTTCGTTGTCCCGGTCGGTCGGCCGGGAGGTTTGGGGGTGTTGAGCTGGCCGGCCACGACACCTTTGGGTCGGCGGGTGGCGGTCAGGGTGTCGAACCACGTCTGGCACGAGGCGAGTGCTGGGCACAGTCGGCACAGTCCGAGGGCTTGGGCGTGGCGCTGCTCGGTGGTCTCGGGGGCCTCGTGGGTGCCCTGCTCATCGAACAGGTGGTGCTTCCCCCTGCATCGTGCACCAGGAAGTGCGGGTGCTGCCCCGACGGCGGCCAGGAGGGCATCGAGCTGGCTCACGCGGTCACCTCGCCCTCGGCCGGCGCTGCCACCGGTGGCCTGATGAGCCATCGTCGTTCGGATTGCGAGGCGCCGTGTGCGGGTACGGACTCGATGAGCTCGGATTTGACGGCCGTCTTGCGGGCAAGGGTCCGCTCGATACCGTTGCGTTCGGCGTAGGCGTAGTAGTCGTTCTGGTCGACCTCCGTGGTGTTTGCCGGGAGCTGTTCGAGGTAGTCGGTGAGGACCTTCGACGGCCCGAAGAGACGCTCCCCGGTCAGCGACCACCACGTGGTGCGTTCGTCGCGTACCGCTGTGATGTCGGCATGCGCGGATGCCGCCACCCGGATGTTCTGTTCCTTGTATCCGTAGGCCTCGCCGGCGGCGATAACAGCAAACGGATTGAGGCGTGTGGCGCCGGATGCGAGCGCTTTCGAGACGTACTCTTCAAACCACTTTCGGCACGACACCTTTGGGCGCTCGGAATCGTGCGACCTGCGAGAATCCAGGTCGGTGATGGTAGCCCCGGGGTCAACCTTGACCCCAAGGGTCAACCTATCTGAGCTGGGAATATCGTCCTTGACCCTGGGGTCAACCTTGACCCCAGTCGATAGTGAGTACCGTTTCCCGCGAGGCAGTTCCTCAGCCAGTACCTCCCCAGATCGCAGCAAACTCGCGATGACATCTGGGAACAGCTCTTTGTACTCCCGTTTGCCGATGCGGCTATGGACAGTTCCGTGAGTTGCTGGTCCTTCGCTGAGGATGCGGAAGATCCGGCGACGGACTACCTCGGTGCGGCGATCGTCGATGATCTCTTCCCCGACCGCCTTCGCGATGGACTTCTCGCGCAGCTTTGCCCGCGCGGCCTGTCGGTCGTATTCGAGCACGGCCGCGCGGGTGGCGTCCGACTTGGCCATGATGTGGTCTGACAGCTCCCAGTCGACACCGGAGACGACCATTCGGTGATCGAGGATCGCCAACGCCGCGGCGACCTTGAGTCGGGTCAGGGTCCGGTGGCCGTCGATGGCGTCGAGCTGCCCTCGCTGGTTAGCGAGCAAGCCGGCGGCGACATACTCGCGGATTTCCGGCGTGCCGTACTGGATAAGCGTCTGGCTTCCGGACAACGCCCACGACGGCAACGCCGTGTCCAAGACACGATCTGGAGTAGGTCCGGGTTCTTCTGGCATGTCCGGATCGGTGACCAGCACCCACAATTGCCGTTGCGGCGTCCCGCCGGATACGTCGTCGAGAAGAACGCCGCAGTGGCCGAACTGCGCGCTGATGGACAGGCAGAGCCGATACGAGTCGGCGGGGACTGACCGTGAGGTGGCCGACGATGCGCCCTTGCTGCCCAACCGGTCACCGGTCAGCGCTGCCTTGATCGCGGCCCTGGTGTTGTTGCCCTGCCCTGCATTGAGAGCTGACAGGTGGTCGATTTCCGACACAGAGATGAGTGCGCGCGTGATCCGGTCTTCGGGGTCCTTCTGTTCCTTGAACAATTCGGCGATGCCCTGTCCCGAGCCGAGGCCTTCTTCGTGAATGTCGGCGGGCCACACGACGCGGCTGAGCTTGTCGGTGACGCCTTTGCCGGATCCCGACCGCCCGATGAGGACAAGCCCCATGTTGAGAGATGCCGGCGCCGGCGGGCCGGGGAGCATCACAGGGTGGCCGGTCGATGCGATCACCCGGAGCAGAACAGCACATAGCAGCGCCCACGG
Organism: Mycolicibacterium lutetiense; assembly: GCF_017876775.1. Classification (NCBI taxonomy): domain Bacteria; kingdom Bacillati; phylum Actinomycetota; class Actinomycetes; order Mycobacteriales; family Mycobacteriaceae; genus Mycobacterium; species Mycolicibacterium lutetiense. Next base: position 397,856 of record NZ_JAGIOP010000001.1, read on the forward strand.
TGCCACGTAGCTTGCTCGTGCCCATTGGTGAATCAGCTTGATCTGGTCTGTGGCCGACCAGAATTCGTCTTCGTTCACGATGCTCTCCTGGGGATGTAGGCGGGGCCACGGCCCTGGGCGATGCGCTTGCTCAGCGCGGTCCAGTCAGCGGCACTGCAGATTTCGCGGCTGGCTTCAGCACGATGTCCTTGTACGACATCGTGGTTAAGTGCTTCCCGGACACCGCCGAGCACCAGGGCCATGAGCTTGCGGGCGTCGTCGTCGGGCATTCCGCACCACGCGGGTGTGCCAGGTAGGGGCAGATGGTCGAGGCCGACACCGTGGCTGGTGGCAAGGCGTTCGGCGAAGCTGTACACCTCGAACCAAGACACCTGTCTGGAAGAGATGGTTGAACCATGTCTTCCAGTTATTGCGGGAGTGCCCGCGCCACGGTCGGCGCGGGCCTCCATGTTCTTCTGGTCGGTCACTACTGCGCCTCGCGGGCCGGGATCACGAAGATGCGGTTGCATGAGTCGCAGCAATCACCGTCGGCGGTCACCGGGTCGGCATTGTTGGCGCCACAAGGCCAGTCGGCCAGTTCTTCGCCGCAGATGCAGCACAGCCGTGGCGCGGTGACGAGTTCGATGACGTTCACTGCTCACCGCCGATCAGATCGACCGCGGCCCGCAACACATCGGCCAACTCCAGTGCCTCCGCAGGCGAGAAGCCAAGCGCTACCGAGCGCCATTCTTTGCCCGCATGGATGCTGGTCAACGTCACGGCTACCTTGGCGATCCCAGTGCCGTACAGCTCCGCTGAAACCAGGGCGGCGGCGGGCGCCCACTGATCTGCGTTGATGCGGTTACCGGGCGCTTGCTTGACTGCAACCCTGGCCGGCCGCGAGCTGTAGCACGTCGAGATGTACGACTGCCCAAAGTCATCCTCGTCGGGATCTGCCCACGCTGGCCGTGGGAACGGGAGCATCGCCTCGGCGTCACCGTCGTGGTAGATGATGCCGTCCCACTCGGCCAGCTCCTCCCAGCGGGCCAGCGCCGGGTTGGGCGGGTCGAGGTCGACGGGTTCGAGGTCCACCGGATCGACCACGACCTGCTCGACGGCGGGCTTCTTCCGTGCGGTCATCGGGTCACCTCGGTGGCGGCGATGCGGGTGGCGGCCTTGTCGATCAACCGTTGCGCGGCGATCAGATGGGCGCGTGCGGTCACGAGGTCGACAACCGCCGGCAACGGGGCCTCGTCGGGCATCACCTCGAAGGCATCCTCGATGTCCTCGAAGGCGTACCGGGCATGCTGGGCAACTTCCGCCAGAGCCAAACCGAAACTGTGGGCGTCGGGCTCCAGGGCGTCATCCTCGCGCCCTGCTGCGGACTCGGGTGGGGTGTAGGACTCGCAAAACGCGTAGATATCGCCGGTATCGACCGGCACAGTGCAGTGGATGCACTCGCTGACGATCTGGCCGTTGCCGAGTTGCATCCGCCCGTCGTCGAGCACACGGTGCAGATGTCCCCGCACATCGGTCTGCCACGGCCCAGCGGTAGCACCTTCGGGCAATGGCACCGGGGCCAGCAGATCGCAGTCATTGGCGGCGGCTACCGGCACAGAGCCGGGAGTGGGTACAGTCATGTCAGAACTTCTCCTTCGTGGGTGTTGGGTTGTTCGGATCGGTCCCCGCCCGGTGCGCTAACACCGGGAACTCGGGGGCCGATTTGCTTGGTCTCATATCCGGGGTGTGGTCGCCCTCGATCAACCCCAAGTCGGCGTGATCTTCCTGCGGCAGAGATCGCATTAGGCCGCACCTTCGAGCCGGCTGATGTACTCGCCGATTTGAGCGTCGGTCGAGAACCTGCGCCGGCCGATCTTCACCGACGCCAGCGCGCCGGATGCCCAGAGCTGAAACACCATCGTCCGGCTGATACCTCCGAGCTTGTCGGCCGTCGATTCCCAATCGTTCACACCTACCTCCTTGCGTTCAATGACGCCAACAAGCGTCCTATTGCGTGTGACGACTCAAGTCTTACCCGAGCCAGGACGTGAACGCAAGCGACCGGTAATCTGCGTGTCATGACGCAACCGAGGTCTAAGCGGCTGAGTTGGACTGAGCTACCGCCTCAGAATTGGGCGGAGCGCCAAGCGCACCGAATCGCCGGGGAGGTCACCCGATTGCGTGGGAGGAACTCGGCGCAGTGGCTCGCTGACCGCACCAAAGAACTCGGGTACGAGGTGTCACGGTCGGTGATTTCCGATTTGGAGAACGGTCGACGCCGCTACGTCACGACGGCCGAGTTGGTAATCCTGGCCGCCGCACTGAACACGTCGCCGGTGGTGCTGATCTACCCCGGACCTTACGACATTCACGTTGAGTTGGCGCCTGGGTTACGGGTGATTGAATTTGATGCAGCGCAGTGGTTTTCGGGTTTCGATACTCACCTATTCAGAGTCGGTGAAGTTATCGACGTCGCCCGACCGGACATGTTAGAAAAATTCCAACAGTGGCAAAAGTGGCAAGAGAATACCGAGATGCTGGACCAATGGCGTGAGCTCAAAGAGCTAATAGCAACGCGAGACAACATGGATCATCCAGACCACGTAGCTGCACTCAATCGTCAGATCAGGTCAGTAGAAGATCGGCTCATTCGCCTGCTCGGTCGGAAGCTGGATTCCGATGCAGTAGATCCTCCGGTAAATATCAAAATCGAAGGCGGCGACGATGCCTAGGCAGCGCATGGCCCCGGGTGAGCACGGCAAGATCACCGAACGGGTTGCCGCCACAAAGTCGCCAGACGGAAAGAAGGTTGAAACCTTCTACGCCACAACCTATCTACGACTGCACAGCGGCAAGCTACGTGAGCGTGAAGCGTCGTCGCGCAAGTCTGCCGAGGATGCCCGCCGGGAGCTGAAACGCCGGATAAAGGCAGAACTCGAGGCTGGAGAACCGACCGGTGCGGTCAACCACACGACGACACTCGATGAGCTGTTCGAGACGTGGATTCTGGCCAAGATCAACGACGACCGAATATCGGAACGCACAGCGACGCTGTACCGCGATGCCTGGCGACTGCATGGCCGCAAACAGATCGGCGAACTACGCATCAGAGAGTTATCCACATCCCGCGCGGATGCCCATGTGAAGACATTGCCGCCATCTGCTTCGGTCATGCTGCGCAGCGTGTTGGCCGGCATGTTTTCGATGGCCGTGCGGTACGACGTGCTCGCCCACAACCCAATCCGCGAGACAAGGGCCACCACCACCGCCCGTAAACCTGCCCGTGCTATTACGCCGCTGGAGTTCGAGCAGGTTCGGCTAGCTGTCGCGGCCCGACCACTCGAAGCGGCGTTCGTCGAGCTCCTCGCAGCGACCGGTGCCCGCCCCGCCGAGGTGCTCGCGATCCGGTGGCAGGACGTAGACCTCCTGGGCGATCCGCCGACCGTCACCGTCTCCGGCACGGTAGTCGACTCCGGCCGTGCCGCGGGGAAGCCGACGCATCGGCAGGACAGCCGCAAGGGTGGCGCGCCGCCGCATGCGGTTGCCCTCCCGAGCTTCGGAGTGAAGGTGCTCACCGGCCTGTACTCGGTCACCGGACCAGAGGGGCCGGTACTGGGCCGCGAGGGTCGATACGTGCCGCTGGCCAGCATCCGAGGATCACTGCGCGCGCTCCTGGCCGAGCACAAGGGGTTGTCATGGATCACCCCGCACTCATTCCGCCGGACCGTGGCCACCGTCGTGCGGGACGGGCTCGGTATCGAGGCGGCGCAGCGGCAGCTGTCGCACACGAGGTTGTCGACCACCGAGGGCCACTATGCACAGCGTGCGACCACCGGGCCGGATGCTCGGAGCGTGCTGGAACAATGGGCCGGTGAAGGCAGCGGCAATGGATCTACGGGGAAAGTACGGGATTGACCCTGAACGGAAGCAGTCAGCAATGGTAGATATCCTGTTTACCTGCTGATATGAGTATCTAGCAAGCTAAGAAGCCCCCATAGCCCAATTGGCAGAGGCAGCGGACTTAAAATCCGCACAGTGTCGGTTCGAGTCCGACTGGGGGCACTGTATTTGCGCAAGTCAAGCACTGTTTCCCGCGGCGGGAACCGGCTTGAGTGCTCGACCTGTCCGCGGCGCGTCCTCAGCAGATTCAGTGGCGGTATCGAATACGTCGGCAACTCGGTCCCGATCATCGGTGAACCGGGTGTGTGCCGCGGGCACAGCCGCCCGCACCGCCCGATGGTTTCGATGTGCCGGCGTGGGAGGTGGAGCGCGGTACCAGTTCTCAGGAGTTTGAGGCTGCCCGGCAAGCGTGGTGGGACGAGCACAAGCATTCGCCGGTGGCTGATGTGCCGTTCTGACGTCACCGACATATGACCGCTGTCTCGATGTGAACTGTCCGCTCCTGCTGGTACTACTTGATCAGCCAGACAGGAGGTTGACGGTGGACCGCGGCACGGTAGCGAAGATCCTCGTCGTTGGCGGCGTGTTAATCAGCGCCGTGCTCATCGTTGGCTTGTTCCTCGGCGGTTCCAATGACCACGAGGTCAAGACCGGCGGATACCGGATACCGCAGGACTCCGACAAGGTCGCCACCGGCGGACACTTGGTGACGCCCGAACCCGCCATGAAAGTGCTTGAAACGATCCCGGTCAAAGGACGAGCGCCAGCGACGGGATACACCCGAAGCGAGTTCGGCCGACCGTGGACGGATGACGTCGATGTTGAAGGCGGCCACAACGGATGCGACACCCGCAACGACATCCTGCGTCGTGATCTGGTCAGCGTCGTGCCCGCCGAGGGGTGCCGTGTGCTGGCAGGGCTGCTGCATGACCCATACACCCGGAGAGACATTCAGGTTGATCGGGGCGAGGGCACGGCCATCCTCATCCAGATCGACCACGTAGTGCCGCTGAAAGATGCTTGGCAGAAAGGCGCACAGGAATGGGACGCGCGCAAGCGTGTTCAGTTCGCCAATGACCCGTTGAATCTTCTAGCCGTGGGCCATCAAGCGAACAAGGCAAAGAGGGATGGCGACGTAGCAACATGGCTGCCGCAGAACAATGCGTTCAGGTGCGCCTACGTCACCAGGGTAGTAAAGGTAAAGGCGAAGTACGGCGTTTGGATGACCCAGCCCGAACACGACGCTGCCGAGCGCATCCTCAACCAGTGTTCGCTGTCCGGAAAATAAGCCCGCTGGAGCGCGAAGCCGGCTTGGGATCGACGCGCCAGCTGACCGTCACCCGCCACAATTTCTGCGTACCCCGCGGTGGACGCCCTGAAGCTGTTCGATCCCGAGGACATCCCGAAAAAGCTTGCGGAGGTTGAAGATTCCGCGGTGACAACCAACACCAACGGCCACCCGTACTCGGGTGGCCGTTGGGTTCGCAAGCGTTAGCCCTTGTCGAGCAGCCGCTCGATGTTGTTGACGCCGAACGGGGCGAGGCCGGACTTCTCGTCACTGGCCAGCACGATGAATCCCGGGCCCTGGTGGTTCTTGGTGATCAGCAGGGTCTCGTTGTTCATCCCCACATCGGCGCCCGCCTTCTTCAGCGGCGCAACGATGTCGGTATTCAGCGCCGCGAAGAAGTTCTGGTCAATGTTGTCGGTGTTCCACGCCCGGTAGCCGTGGGGGCTCTTCTCGATCTGGTCCGTTTGGGTGTGCCCCCGCACGCCGATCACGGAGTCCTTCCAGGTCTTCGCGTCCTTGGTGACCTTGTGGTTCTTGACGGCCTGGTCGATGTCGGCGCGGGCCGTCGGGTCGAGCAGGGTCACGTGGATGTGCAGCTGATCCTGGCCGCGGTTGTCGGCGGAATTGATGCCGAGTGCCCAGTCCGGGCTCTGGCCCTGGTTGCCCGGGGGCAGCGTCCCGACATAATCGAAGGCGTCTTTGAAGTAGTGAGGCGCGTTGGCGTCCAACAAGTTATTGCATTCGATGCCGGTCTCGCGTGCGGTTGGGATCACCAGCAGATCGGTCAGTTGGGCGGGATGGTGTCCTTCGCGGACGGCAAAGCCGCGGGACCGGTCGCCGCCGGGGAACACGACGTCGATGGCGCCGTTCTTGTGTTGCGGTGTGGCGGTCTTGACGTCCTTCCAGATCGCGACGTTGTCGCCGGGCTTCCCGCACGGACCGAACTCGGCGGCCTGTGCACCAGCGGTCGGGGCGACAGCGAGTCCCATTGCTGGCACGGACGCCGCGGCGGCGATGAGAGCGAAGCGGCGGGCGAACCCGATGCGGTTGGTGGTGGTCATGTGTGGAGTTCCCCTCGGTGGGTGTTGGTGTGTTGAAAACACCATCCCGTCTGGGAGTCGCCGAGTCTGTCCGCTGGTCAGCCCATGAATCGCCGGAATCGTGGGTCCACCAATCGGGGGAACGCACCTACGATCGGACGGTATGACCAGCAAGCCTGCTTTGATTCTGGCGTTCGCGGCGTTCACGGCAGCTGTCCCGGCTATCGCAACGGCGCCGGCTACCGCCGCCCCGTGTCCCGACGTTGAAGTGGTATTCGCCCGCGGCACCAACGAACCGCCGGGCCTGGGCAGTGTCGGCGGTCCGTTCGTCGACGATCTGCGTGCGCGGGTGGCACCGCGCACCGTCGACGGAACCGCGGTGGACTACCCGGCCAACAACGACTTCCACACCAGCACCCCGGCTGGCACCGACGCGGCCCGGTCCCTGATCGACTCCATCGCGGCTAGTTGCCCGAACACGAAGATGGTGCTGGGCGGCTACTCGCAGGGCGCGGCGGTCATCGAACAGGCCACCACCGCAGCGTCTCCCCAGACCGCCGATCACGTGGCGGCTACCGCACTGTTCGGTACACCGCGCACCAGCTTCTCGGGCCTCCTGGCTTCCGGGATGCCACTGCCGACGCTGGCGCCGCAATACGCCGCCAACTCGATCGACCAGTGCAATGAGGCCGACCCGATCTGTTGGGAAGGTGGCTGGGACATGGGCGCCCACGTGTCCTATGTGCAGTCCGGAAAGGTCGCGCAGGCAGCCGATTTCGCCGCCGGCAAGCTCTAGGCGGCGCTCCTACTTCCGCTAGATCACCTGCATCAAGGTCGGTGACTGTCTTCAGATCCGGTTCGCCGACGTGCACAAGCACCCACCGACGGCCTGACGGCGTGGCTGTGCAGAGTGGCCGGTGATCGCTGCGACAATGGGGCCCGCACCGACTCGTGGAGGAAGCCTCAGTGAACGACGACAGCTTCAACCCAATCGTCTTCTTTGGCCCGGTGGTGTTCGGCGTGCTGGTCATCGTGTCCGTGTGGCTGATTCCCGCCATCGTCGCCGGGCTCATTGCAGACCGCCGCGGGCGCAGCGGCATAGGCTTCGCCTTGGCGACGTTCTTCTTCCTCGGGCCGCTCGGCGTCGGCGTGGCGCTGCTGGCCACGCGCGGAGAACTCGACGGCGCGCCGTGGTCGGCAGCACGGCGGAAGCTGGCTCAAGGGCGTCGGCGGTATCTCTGCGATCGATGCGGTGCGATCAACGATATTGCGGTGGAAACCGTTGCAACCGATGCCGAGTGCTGGCGCTGCGGTGAGCATTGGAATGTGGAGCCGGCCAAGACGATCTAGCACACGAGCGCCGCTCAGTTGAGTCTGCGGACGTTCTGCGCGCTCACGGTGGAACCGTCCCACCGCAGATCGGCGGCCATCTTGATCGTGGGACAGCACTCGCCATCCTGGGGTCATCGGCGAGGCCATTTTCTCAAGCGAGGTGTGCCATACCGGCTGAAATCGGCAGTTCATCTGGCTCGCTCGCCCATAGCTCGTTCATACTGCACAAACGCGTGCCCGCATCGGCATCGCGGCCGGCCGGCTCTAGGACCTGCGACGGCCGACTCAATCCTCCCGAGGCCGGGTGCGTTTACGCCCGGTGCCGCCGAACACGCCGTCAGGGAGATCCCTGGCCCGCAGCTGGGAACTGCTCGCCAACGTCGTCACCGACCGCACCCGCGAGGCGACCGACCGCGACGAGCGGGCGTCGAGCACCTGGTGCTCGGGCGCTTCGAATATCGAGATCGACAAATCGCTCGGTGCAATGGTGGCGAGTGCCTCGACGGGCACGCGAATCGCGGTCTCCCAGACGGATTCGCGCACGATCCGATGCCCGCGGAAGTCGTCGGCCGAATCGGCCGGGTCGGGAATGCCGATGCTGAGCCCGGGATCGATCAGCGGCTGCAGCGCAATCACCTGATCACCGGCGCGCACCTCGAGGAACGTCGAGCCGCGCACCTCGGCGTCATCGGGAGCGGGGGCCTCGACGACGGCACTGTCCAGCACGGTGATTCGGCCGCGGCGGACCTGCAGGCGAAGTCGGACACTGCGGGCCTGGTCGGATGGTTCGCGTTCCGGTGCCACCTGGGGACCCCATTTCCGTTTCGTGGCTCTGCCACGGACCAGCGCTCGCGAGGCGGCCACCGAAGGCTTCTCCCGGCCAGTCTGCTCCCGGCGCAGCGCCGACAGTGTGCCGCCGTCCTTGGTCTCACCGCGGGCGAACCCGTCGGTGGTCGTGCCCAACGGCCGCCGCCGGCGCAGGTTCTTCGACGGCCGTTCAGTCGAATCAGTCATCTTCGTCTCCCTTACCAGTTTCTGCCGTACCGGTAGTTGTGCACCCATTTGTTGTAAATGCAGTTCAGCCGCAGCGGTTGGACGCCGCGGAACGTGCCCAGCCAGTCACGGTTGTGCACCAGCACGCGGTCTGGACCGCGCAAGATAATCGGCCCGGGCAGTATTCGGCGCACTTCACCGATCGGCGGACGGAACCGCTCATAGGTGGGTACACGGTTGAACACGTCCGATGAACTCAGATGCCACTCGCCGATCCAGTCCTCACGGAAGTCGGCCGACAGGTTGGCGCCGCTGGAGATCATCCGCCCGGCGTAGGTGTGCGACCAGTCGACCATGTTCCAGGCGAACAGGCCGACCTTTCCGCTGCCGGTGAGATCGGCGGCCAGGAACTGGTCACCCTGACGCATTCCGCCCCAGCCGGGGACATCGCCGTCGAACATTCTGCTACGGGTGAAATCGCTTCCCGTGGAACGGAACATCGCCAAATACGGGTTCGCCCAGTCGCTGCCGTTGAATAGGTAGAGATCGTCTTTTCCGTCGCCGTTGAAGTCGCCGACGATGAACCTGTCGTGTTTGGCGAACCCGCCCCAGCCCGGAAGGTCGTCCTCCCACAACCGGATACAGCTGAACGTTCCGCGTCTCATCCGGAACAGGCCGAGGTACTCGCTGCTCCAGTCCCGCGAATTCCAGATCAGTAGGTCGTCGTGGTCGGTACCGCCGAAATCGCCGACGAAGATCTGGTCGTGGCGGGCCAGCCCGCCCCAGCCGGGGATGTCGCCGTCGTAGCGGCGGCTCTGGGTGAATCCGGAACCGGTCGACATCAACGTCGCCACATAGGGCATCGACCAGTCGTCGAAGTTGTAGATCAACAGGTCGGTCTTGCCGTCGCCGTTGAAGTCACCGGCGATCAGCCGATCGTGACGCGCAAACCCGCCCCAGCCGGGGATGTCCCCGTCGTAGCGGGCCAGCACACGCATCGTGCCGTCGGTATTCACCTTGAGCAGTGCCAGGTACGGGAAAACCCAGTCGGTGGAGTTGAATACGACGAGTTCGTCGCGGCCGTCGCCGTCGAAGTCCGCTGCCAGGTAGGTATCGCCGGGGCGGATGGCCCAGATGCCGGGGACCGCGGCGGCGGTGGTCTTCTTGTGTTCCCACTGGTTGCCGTCGGCTCGGTACACCGTCAATGCGCGGTTCTCGGGGACGATGAATTCCGAACCGACGACGGAGGTGAAGCGCCCCGGGATGGCCTTGCGGAAATCGTGGTCGGCGGCGAGGCGATAGCGCTTCTTGAGTTCCGTGTAGCAGACCGGGCAGAAGTCCGGGACGTTGCTGTTCATCCGGCAGTTGATGACCGGACGGTAGATCCCGGTCTCGAAGGTGTGGCCGCCCTCGAACAACCCGGCGTCGGAGGCGTCGTCCCAGCCGGCCGGCTTGGTGCCGACGGTCCAGCCGGCAGCCGCACCGACACCCGTGGGTACCGGCGTCGCGGGATTGACGTAGTTCTTCCATTTCACCTTGGAACGCTTCGTTTCGAGAGTGACGTTCACCCGCCCCGGATCGGAGCCGGTGAAGGCGCCTTTCCCGTTGGCGCTGTACTCGTCGGCCAGATTGCCGAAGCCGTGCCCGAATTCGTGGGCGACGGTCGACCAACCCTGGTTGAGCGTGACCTTGAGGGTGGAGCCGGTGCGCAGCCCGCCCGGCTTTGTCGAGTTGACGATGATCAGGGTGAAATCCGCCCCCGGGGCCCACGTGTTGATCGCGTTGTTGATCCGGGTGCCGGTGTCGGTCCCGTCCTCGAACCAGTTGTGCCACCACGCGCCGTTGGCGATGATGTTCAGCGCGGTGTCGTGGATGGTGTCGGTGGACGTGTCATCGGAGATGTCGGTCGGCGTTCCCGCGTCGTTCCACGTGCGCTCGCTCGCACCGGAGTCATTCGATTCGAGGTTGACGCGCCGGATGTTCCACGCGGCGGCGTCCTCGTTGTAGTAGCTGGCGGCCCCGAAGACCTGCTTCATCACCACGTCGCGGACGTAGTTGTCGTAGATCGTCTGATCGGCGCCCGCCGCGAATCCGTCGCCGAGAATCGCCAGCGTCCTCTTGAAACTGAACAACCCGGTCCCCACGTCCTGCAGGACGGTCACACTGTCAGCCATCTCAGCCCCCACTCGTGCGGTGAGATTCTGACGATCCTCCGCCAGCGGCGGGACCGAACGCGTAGCGCGCTACCTGTTCTGGCCGAACTCGGCCCGTACGGGCACCGGCCCCACTAGCGTGCGACGAGTCAGGGTCGACGCACAGGGGGAGCGGGATATGACTCGAGTCGCAACATGGGTGGGTGCCGGAGTGTTCACGGCCGGATTATCGGCGGCCGTGCTGGCCGGGGCGGGCACCGCCCACGCCGACGAGGGGGACTCGGCGAAGCAGGATGCGAAGCCGACGGCCACACACAACGATTCAGACCGACAGTCTGATCGGCGGAGCCTGCGCTCGGCAAAACCGCGGGCGAAATCGGAGGTCGCAGACGCCGCGGCCACCGACACGAAGGTCAAGCAACGTGCGGCCGGGGAGTCCGGCCGGTCCGCGCGCCCGTTCGCTGATTCGGCGCGAAAGGCCCGTGCCGATTTTCGGGATTCCACCCGCGGCGTCCGGAAAGCGTTGCGCGACATCGGCGACACCACCCGCGACCCGATAGCCGACGCCACCGATCCCGCCGAGGAGGTCACGGCGCAGGAGAGGCGGGTCGCCGAAGTGCGGGTCCGACCACCGATCCGCATCCGGCAGGCGCTGACCGCACCGCAACCGCTCGCCGCACCGCAGCCGCTCGCCGCACCGCAACCGCTCGCCGCACCGCAGCCGCTCGCCGCACCGCAACCGCTCGCCGCACCGGAGCGCTCCGCCGCGCCGTCCGTCGCTCATGACCCGGTCGAGGCCATCCACGACGTGATCCGCAGCCTCGGCGCACTGACGCTCAATCCCGAACCGCAGCATTATCCCAAGGTGTTGTCGGTGATCAGCGACGTCGTCTTCGACACCCTGGCCACTTTGGAACGAGCCGTCGGCGGTGACCCGGTGGTCCCGCCGGAGTTGCGGGACTCCGTCGAGGTCAGTACCTCCACCCTGGTCATCTCCGAAGGCCATGAAGTCGAATCCAATTGGTATTTCCCCACCTCCGAGAACGGTGAGCCGCCGACCCGGATGATCTACCTGCAGCACGGCTTCATGGCGAACGGCCCGCTCTACAGCTACACCGCCTCGTATCTGGCGCATTCGACCAACAGCGTCGTCGTCACCACCACGTTCTCGTCGAATCCGTTCGAGGCCGACGGCATGTGGCTCGGCGGCGACAAGCTGCACGAGTCGGTCGCCCAGTTGTTCCTCGACCCGGACCGCACTGCGCTCAACGCCAGCATGGATACCGCGGAGCTGAAGGCCGGACGCACCGAGAACCTGGACGTCCCAACGCAGTTCGTCCTCGTCGGGCATTCGCTGGGCGGCGGCTTCGCGCCCGGTGTCGCGGGGTACTACGCCGAGGGGCTGTCGCGCCGGCGCGATCAGGGTCTGGACGCACCGAACGAGCTCGCCGGTGTGGTGATCTACGACGCGGTGCCGATGGGGTCGATCATCCCCGATGCGATGGAACGACTGGACGAGCTGGAGACCAACGGGACCGCTGACCCGAGTGACGACGACCCCAACGATTACATCCCGATCTACGAGATCGGCGCCCCGCTGAACTTCCTCAACGTGTTCAGCGACGTCAACGGCCAGCTGACCGAGGCCAGGCCGGGACAGTTCACCGGCGTGGTCCTCGAAGGCGGCGTGCACATGGACCCGATGCAGGGCGGCAACCCGTTGATCCAGGCCACCGCGTACCTGATCGCCGGATTTCCGCAGCCGCAGAACCCGCTGGCCGTCCGCGAACTGTCTGCCGGGTGGATCAACGACATGTTCGACCAGAAGATCGACCCCGCGACCGGGATGTGCCACACCGATTGCGCCGGGCAGTACGGCGACGGTGACGACTCGTTCACCATCACCACCGACAAGGGCGATGCGGTGGCGGTGCTGATCGGCTCGCAAAAGGCCACCGATATGACCTCATTGCGGGCCATCAGCGTCATCGACTTCGTCTCCGCCATCCCGGCCGGGGTGCTCAACGGCCTGCAGACCACGTGTGACCTGTTCGCCGGCGGCAAATGCACGGTGTAGCGCGCCGACACGGACGTAGTGTTCAACCATGACCGAGGCACTGCCCAAGACTGCGCTGGAATTGCGGTCGTTGGTGACACCGGACGGCACGCTCGAGTTGTCGCTGCACGAGGTCGAGGTGCCCGCGCCGGGCCCCGACGAAGTGGTGGTCCGGGTCGAAGCGTCACCGGTCAACCCGTCGGACCTGGGCCTGCTGATTCCCAGTGCCGCCGACATGTCGGCGGCGACGATATCGGGCACCCCGGACCGTCCCGTGGTCACCGCACCGCTGGCGTCGGGGGCGCTAGCAGGTCTGTCGGTGCGCGTCGGCGCTTCGCTTCCAGTGGGCAACGAAGGTGCGGGCACCGTGGTGGCGGCGGGGGAGTCGGCATCGGCACAAGCCCTGCTCGGCAAGACTGTCGGGATCGCCGGCGGCGCCATGTACGCGCAGTACCGCGTGGTCAACGCCGCGGCGTGCCTGGTCCTGCCCGACGGTGCCTCAGCCAAGGACGGGGCCTCGTCGTTCGTCAACCCCCTCACCGCGCTGGGGATGCTGGAAACCATGCGCCGCGAAGGACATTCGGCCCTGGTGCACACCGCCGCGGCATCGAACCTCGGCCAGATGCTCGTCAAGGCGTCCCTGGCCGATGGGGTGCCGCTGGTCAACATCGTCCGCAAGGTCGAACAGGAGGACATCCTGCGCGGCCTGGGCGCGGTCCATGTGTGCAACTCGGCATCCCCGTCATTCGAGGGCGATCTTGTCGAGGCTCTCAAGGCGACCTCGGCGACACTGGCGTTCGACGCCACCGGTGGCGGCACGCTGGCGAGCCAGATCCTCAACGCCATGGAGCAGGCGGCCAACGCGACCGCCGCGCAGTACTCCCGATACGGGTCGGCCGTGCACAAGCAGGTCTACATCTACGGCAGCCTCGACACCGGCCCGACCGTCCTGACCAGAAACTTCGGGATGGCCTGGGGAGTGGGCGGCTGGCTGCTCACCCCGTTTCTCGCCGGCGCCGGGGCAGAGACCATCGGCAGGCTTCGCGCCCGGGTGGCTGCCGAACTCACCACGACGTTCGCAAGCAACTACACCCAGGAGGTCTCGCTCGCCGGGCTGCTCAAGCCCGAGGCGTTCAACAGCTACCTCAAGAAAGCGACCGGCGAGAAATATCTGGTGACGCCTCAGACGGTCCTGTAACCGGCGCCGATACCTGAGCACCCTCCAGGGCGTGGATGCGCGACGTCGGTGACCCCCCGTGGGCACAGGGCAAGCAGTGCAATGTGGCCAGTACGGGCAACGCCGTCCGGGTAACCGGCCCTCAAGAACGCAACGACGTTCCTCATGCAAGTCGAGAAGCTCATCTTCGGATCCTTGTGACATCCATTGACACCCAACACCGGTCGGTGAAGGCCAACGTAACCGGCCGTCGCCAACCGCTGCACCTGCGCGGACCGAATACTTACGAATCGTTGATGACGCGGGCGCCCATCTATACGGCCCCGGCTCTTATCGTGGGAAAGATGCGAGACGGGTTTCATCGACAGCTGGATCTCCTCACCGCCGACATTGCGATGCTCTGTCACTCGGCTGGGATCGCGATGAGTCATGCCACCGAAGCGCTTCTGTGCGCACAGATTTCGGCGGTTGAAGAAGCCGTCGGCGATCACCAACGTATCTCGGCCAAGGCTGCTGAGGTCGAGACCATTGCCTATCGCCTGCTGGCCCTGGAGTCTCCCGTCGCATCCGATTTGCGTGCCGTTGTCACCAGCCTGCAGCACGCCGGCGATGCCGACCGGATGGGCGCGTTGGCGCTACACGTCGCCGAGGCCGCCCGTCGGCGACACCCACAACGTGCTGTGCCCCAAGACATCAGCATCGTCTTCGCCGACATGGCCGCCATCGCGGTGCAGATCGGCAGTGCTGCAAGAGATATCGTGTTGTCCGGCGATCCGGTCCGGGCGAACCAGCTCCGGCGCGACGACGACCGAATAGATTCGCTGCACCGCAATCTGTTCGGCAAGGTGATGGATCCACAATGGCGCCATGGGATTGCAGCCGCGATCGATGTCACGCTGCTGAGTCGTTATTACGAGCGGTTTGCCGACCATGCCGTGGACATCGGGGTGCGCGCGGCCTTTCAGTGCACCGGTCGCCCGCTGTCTCGCTGCGCAGTTGCGGCCGGATGTTGAGACTCGCGGACGAACGCGCCTGGCAATCGCGAGCGAAATGCCGTGATCATGCCACCGACGTGTTCTTCCCAGATCGCGTCGGCCGCACTGGCCTGCGCCAGCGGGAAGAGACGGCCAAACGGATCTGCCGCGAGTGCCCGGTGCTGTCGGTCTGCCGGGAACACGCACTGCGCTTGCCGGAGGACCACGGTGTCTGGGGTGCGATGACGGCCGCCGAACGAAGCAAGGCGCGGGCAACCGGCAGCTGACCCGCTTACCAGACCCGCACGTAGTCCACGAGCATGTCGGCCGGGTAGGTACCCCCGCTGGGGTCTTCTCCGCCGGATCCCGCGATCGCCAGGTTCAACACCACGAACATCGTGTAGCCGGGCTGGCTGAACGGCCAATCAGGCAGCTGGCTCGCCGAGACCTCGAAGTAGGGCTTCGCACCTTCGGTGTAGTCCTGCCAGAAACGCGCGCCGCTGGCGTCCCACTGGGTTCGCCACGTGTGCCAGCCGGAGTCGACGGCGATGTTGTGGGTTTCCCATTCGCCGCCGTTCGACTTGGCGTGCACGGTGGTGGCCGACGGCCATTTGCCGTTGCCGTACCACTCGACGATGTCGAGTTCGCCCTCGCCCAGGGTGCCCAGCCAGAACGCCGGCCAGGCTCCCGGGGTCAGGCAGTTGAACTTGATCCGGGCTTCCCAGGTATGCCCGGCACCGCCCTCCCACACGCTCGCCAGCTTGGCGCCGTAGTAGGCGTCGCCTTCCTTCGTGGCCCGGATGACGAGATTCCCCTTGCCGTCGAGGAAGACGTTCTTCCGGTCATTGCGGTACTGCCCGATGCGGCCGGGCTGTTCCCAGTAGGTGGGCTCCTTGAAGGTTTCGCGGGCCTTGGCGATGGTCCACTTCGACCCGTTCGGTGCCGAGCCGGCCGCGCCGTCGAATTCATCGGCGAACACGTAGTTCACCGCAGCCTGCGGCGCCGCCGGGGCGGGAACACGCGGTGTCTGGGGCTTGGTCGGGAGGGCATTGGCTACTGGGGCCGGCATCGCTGCCGCAATCACGCCCAGACCCGACAGCGCCATCATTTTTCGACGATCCATGTTGGCCATAGGGGACCACGATAGCCGTGCTGCGTGCGCGAGTACGGATTGAACGCTTTTGCCGGCGGGGAGTTCAGTTCAGAACATTTCCATAGGAAACGCTTCATCCCTGCTCAGCCAGCGCGGGGACAGTGGGTTGCATGACACTGATCGATTCTTTGCGCCGGGCCACACGGGGGCGCAGTGCGCTGACCGCCGGGCTGGTACTTGCCGGAGCGTTCGTCGCGCTCCTGCTCAGTGTCGCCGTCAGCGGGGAGTGGGCCACGGTGCTGGCCTCACTGGCCGGCTTCGCGACGGCCATCATGGTGATCGCCGCCGTGGCGACCAGCTGGGAACACGTCGTCGTCGACGCCCGCAGCGCCGGGTTGGTCGAATCCGAGGTCGAATACCGCTAACCGCCCGCCGGTTTGCCAGCTAAGGCGATCGCTGCTCAGCCGCTCCAACTCGAGCCACTGCAGTGCCAATTCTGCTGTGCCCGAGGCACCTTCGTGTGAGATGCTCTTCGCGTCAATTTGTGGGGCCGGGTCGAGGCGACTTCAGGGAGTGCGATCGTGAGACTTGTCATGGGCTTTATTCCGGCGATGGTTCTGGCCGGAACAGCTGTCGGTTTCGCGAGCCCGGCTGTTGCCGAAGAACTCAACGGCAGCTATCGCTATGACCACGATGGCCCGTCGACGTGGAGCACCTGGACCGCGACGTCTTGTGGCCAGGGTTGCGCCGACGTGGCTGCCACCGGCGGCGCGACGTGGGCGCCGTATGGCGGCCGGGCCCACCTGGACGGTGGACGCTGGACGATGGTGAGCCCGTGGCCCGACGCGGGGACCTGCGAGGGCACCCCGCTCACCGCATCACGCACGCTCTCCTGGGACGATGCGACACTGGCCGGCACGGGCTACGCCACCTGGGAGGCGAGCGACTGTGGTCCAGCTGAGCGCAGTGAGCGGTTCTCGTTCACCTTGACCAAGTTGTCGTAGCCCGAGCTGGTTTGACCGTGATTGACCACTTCGCTCTGCGATAGTCGTGGATTGTGGGTAGTCAGAACATGCACTACTGGCGACGTGCCTTCTGGGCGCTCGTGGGTGTGGCGGTCCTGGGTCTCGGGTCGGCCGTGTTGCGCGTCGCGCAGGTGGGCGTGGATCCCTACACCGCGGCCAACATCGGCATCAGCAACACGATCGGCCTGGACCTCGGCACGTACCAGCTCATCAGCAACGCCGTGCTGCTGATCCCGGTGTTCTTCTTCGGCCGGATGTATATCGGGATCGGCTCGATCATCAACATGGTCATGACCGGCTACTTCGTTCAATGGTTCTCGGCCTTGCTGGGCCCATTGGTTCCCGCCGATCCCGGACGCGTGCTGCAGGCCGCGATGTTCCTGGTCGGCATCACGTTGTTCGCGGCCGGTGCGTCGATGTACATGACCGCCGCTCTCGGTAACGCCCCCTATGACGCGATCGCGCCGATCATCGTCGACCACACGCGCCTCCCGTACCGGGTGGTGCGCGTGGCCCAGGACCTCGCGTTCGTCGCGTTGGCGTTGGCGTTCCACGGGCAGGTCGGCATCGGAACCGTGATGACCGCGTTCTTCGCCGGCCCGCTGATCGACTTCTTCACCGAGAAGGTCAACAAGCCGCTGATGAAGAAGGACCTGGCGTTACTCGAGGCATTTCAGCAGCGCGTGAAGACCACCCGCTGGCATTTCTGACTGCGGCGTCGTCACCCACCGGAATCGGTATAGAACGCTGTCCTAGCTGGTCAAATAATTTGACGGATCCGTGCCGGACCTTGCTGTGCAGAAAGGCGCCCTCTTGCGCCACTGACCTAGGATGCCCAGGTGGGAGCAGGATCCTGGCCGGCGCACATTCCGGTGGTGACGGTCGGACGGCCGGCCACCGCGCGTTCTGGTGTTCCCCGCCCCGATGTGACCCGCTTACTGCAGGACCGCACCGGCCTGGTCGTGGTGTCCGCGCCCGCGGGATACGGGAAGACCACCGCGGTGGCGCAGTGGGACGACGCCGATGAACGCCCATTCGCGTGGGCGCGGCTGGACAACCTCGACAACGACCCCGCGCATCTGCTGTTGCACCTGGCCACGGCGCTGAACCAGGCCAAGCCCGTCGACCCGGCGGTGCTGAACTACCTGCAGGGCTCGGGCCGCGACGAATCCCAGCTGGTACCGGCACTCGTCCGGGCACTCGAAACCTGTGGGCCCATCGTGCTGGTGCTCGACGACGTTCACGAGCTGTCGGCGAGTGCGGCCGCAGACACGTTGCGCGCCGTGGTGGACCTGGCCCCGAACTCGACGACGCTGGTGCTTCTCGGCCGGCAGATTCCGGCGCTCGATCTGGCGCGACGCCGACTGCAGGGCTACGTCCTGGAGATCGGCATTCCGGAGCTGAAGCTGTCGGAATCCGAAGGTACGGCCGCGTTCGCGGCCCTGGGTGCCGGGATCGACAAGGCCACGATCACCCGGGTACTCGACAAATGCGAAGGCTGGGCGGCCGGTGTGGTCATGGCGGCGTTGGCATTGCGCGATGGCGCACCCGCCGACGCGGTGACCGGTCGGCACCGGCTGGTGGCCGACTACCTGATCGAGGAAGTGCTCAGTCAGCTCGAAGCAGGCACCGCAGCGTTTCTCATGGAATCAGCGGTGCTGGACAGATTCAGTGCCGACGAGCTCGATGCGTTGCTGGGACGTACCGATTCGGCCGCGATGCTCGACGCGATCATCCGTTCCGGCAACATGTTTCTGGTTTCCCTTGACGCCCAAGGAATCTGGTACCGCTATCACCAACTCTTCGGAGATCTGTTGCGCGCGCGGCTGCATGACCGGGATCCGGACCGGTTCCGCGAACTGGCGGCGAGGGCGGCAGATCGGCTGGCGCACGCCGGTGACGTCGACGGTGCGCTGACGCAGGCGCTGGCTGCCGACGACCGCGCCCACGCGGCGGCGCTGGTGGGTATCGACGCCGTGCGGTTGGGATTCGACGGCCGCGTCGGCGTCCTGGCCCGGCGACTCAGCCTCATCGATGAGCAGACCTTCACCGACTACCCCGACGCGGCGATCGCGCGGGCCTGGCTGGGCGTGGCTACCGGTGACGCCGAGTTGATCCAGCGGTCGCTGTTGACCGCGAGCGCGGCCGATACCGGCAAGCCACTCGCGGACGGCACACCGTCGGTCGATGTGGCTGCGGCGCTCATCGGTTCGATGGTCGGTGTCGGCGGTGTGAATGAGGTCATTCGGCATGCCGAAACCGTCTGTGGCGCAGGTGATCACCTGGTCAACCCGTGGTGGGGTGCAGCCACCACGATGAAAGGCTCCGCCCTGGCCATGCTCGACGCACCCGAGCAGGCGCGGGCCACCCTGGAATCGGCGCTCCCGGTGATCGAAGACCTCCCCGGGTTTCAGGCTGCCGCGCTGGCGCATCTTGCCGCACTGGACCTCGGCGACGACGATCTGCCGGCAGCTGTCGAACACGCCGCGGCCGCGCGCTCGATCGTCGATTCACGAGACCTGTCCGACATGGTCCCGATGGTGGTGGTCTACGCGGTCGACGCCCTGGTCCGGGCCCGGCGCGGCGACGTCGCCGGGGCGCGCTCGGCCGTCCGCGCCACCGAACGGCTCGTCGACCGGCTGGGTGACCTGTCCGCCCGCACCGCCCTGATGGCACATGTGCTGGTCGCCGGCACGGCGGTCGAGATCGACGACACCGAACTGTGCGACCGCCACCTGGAGGAAGCGCAGCGCGCGCACCGGCGCGAGCCCGAGGCCGTCGGCATCGGGCAGGGCCTGGACCGTATTCGGGCTGTGTCGGCGGCCCGCGCGGCCCGTGGCGCCCGGCCGTCGTTGACGACGGCCGAGCTCAGGCTGCTGCCCTACCTGGCCACCCACCTGTCTCTGCAGCGCATTGCCGGTGAGCTGACGGTGGGCCGGGAAACACTGAAAAGCCAGGCCACCTCGATCTACCGCAAGCTCGCCGTCTCCTCCCGCGCCGCCGCAGTGGCCGAGGCGGCGCGGCTGGGACTGCTCAGTGAGACCGCGCGAGCCGCCGCGCGAACGGCAACAGCATCAGAAACTCGGCGATCAACACCACGGTGATCATCACGACGACCTTCGGATCATCGAAGTTCTGGCCGGCGACTACGAACGCCGCGGCGGCGTTGCGCTGAGCGGTCCCGAGCGCCAGCACCTCCCGTGTCCCGGGACCGCCCATGAGCCAACCGATCCCGCCACAGATCACCGTGTAGATGACGGCCGCCAGGATGCCGAACGTGCCGAAAACCGACAGCACGCTGTTGAAATGGGCGGAGATCGTGAACACGATCACGAGAATCATGCTGACGGTGGACACCTTCGCGATCACCGGCTGAAGGCGGGCGGCCACGCCGGGACCGCGGGCCCGCAGCAGCAGGCCGGCGGACAGCGGGATGAGCATCAGTACCACGAGCGACATCGCGATCTGGGCGGGGTTGACCGCGGCGCCCGAGACGAAGATCGGCAGGATCAGCGGCACATAGGCCACTGTGACCACCATCAGGAGCACCATCAGGCCCACCGCGAAGGCCATGTCGGCCTTCGCGAACTCGGCGAGCTTGATCAGGAACGGTGCGCCGGCCGCGAGCCCGCACAACAGCAGCCCGATCCCGAGCGGGTCGTCCAGATCGAACACCTGCCACAGCCCGAACGCGGCCAGCGGAGCCAGCACGAAGTTCGCGGCCAGCGACAGCGCGACCAGTCGAACATTCTTGAGCGGGGCCAAGATCTGGCCGACGGTCAAGCCCAGGCCGACCGCCAGGGTGCTCGATACGACGAAGAAGACGACGGCGATATTCGACCCCCGCAAGAGGAGGTCGTTCATGCCTGCCCCCATCAGGCCATCGTTACCAGGTTGCGCCAGAAGGACTTCAGGCTGTCACTGGCGCCGAACAGCGTCGTGAAGTGGGTTGAGTCGACGAGCACGATGTCACCGGCGCGGTCACCGGACGGCGGCATGTGGATCAGTGCGTTGAACTCGGTGTTACCGGCCAAGGTGAACGGATGCGGTCGGGTCTGGTCGATCAACTGCCGGCCCAGAACCCGAAGATCGGGCCCCTCGGGGGCGGTCAACTCGTAGTGCGGCAGGTGCGGGTGCAGGGCCAGCGTCGTGACGTCCTTCAGCAGGCCGGCGGAATCCAGATCCTGGAATCGGGTGAGCGGCACAATCTGTCTGGTGCCCTCGACCGTCGCCGGACGCAGGCCCCAGGTGTTGTGCACCGGGATGTTCAGTCCGGTCAGCAGCGACCGGGCGTAGCCGCTGAAGCGCTGGATCCGCGGTGTCAGCGGATCACCGTGATGGAGGTACTCCATCTGCTGCTGTTCTTTGTCGTCGGTGAACCCGACGTCGTGATGCGGAGCCAGCATCAGGCAGGTGCCCTCGCGCTTCAACCACTGCTGGATCGCGGCGATCTCTTCCGGAGTCGCGGCCTCGTCGCCCAGTAGGTGGTCCAGGCCGAAGATCATCAGAGTGTCGGTGTCGTCCAGGATGCGCTCGTCGATCGGCAACCGGTACCCGGCCTGATCGACCCGCTGGAACACCGGCACCGGATGTCCGGTCGCTTCACCGGCCACCTCCTGAAAGGTCAAGGCAGACCGGTGGAACAGTTCCAGCGTTCCGTCGATGCCCTGCAGGAATTCGTGCGGGTCGTACTCGGGTCCGGCATAGGCAGGCCAGGTCGCCAGGCGAACCTCAGTCATCGTGGAGAACCGGTTGTACAGCAGCGACGGGTCGCGCTGGACTTCCCACGGGTAGCTCCACGACCAGTAGATGGACACGCGCCGCTTGCCGTTGTGCGGGCGGGCGATGTGGGCCTGGTTGTAGGTACGGGCCGAGGTGCTCATGCTGTCTCCTTGCTTCGTGGGGTCCCAATGTCTGTGAGGTAACGCAGCGCACTCAAGCCGGGCAGGAAGAAGTACGCCCCGCCGCGCAGCGTGGTGAATGCAGGTATCCCTTTGTGTACCTTGCGAATCGGACGCTTCGGAATCTTGAAGTCCAACGTGCCGTCCTGGGTGCCGCAGATGGGGTCGTGCTCGTTGCCCAGCTCCTGGAACGACGTGTCGTTGATCCACACGTTCTGGGCGAACTCGAACTGACGGACCAAGCTGGCGCAGATCAGGAACATCCCGACGCCGCGTTCCACCCCGTCGTCGGCGGCGCCGTCGGGTAGCGCCGGGCCGTAGGTGCCGCTGCGCCGGATCAGCCTGCGCCGATTCGGATTCGGCTCGGTGTCACGCGGGTTGAGCCGGCGTGCGTGCGCGCCGAGCGGACACGCGTAACCGTGCGGATCCATCTCGCCGTAGTCGAAATCGTTGTTGCGCATCGGATCCGCACCGAGCTCCGGATCGTCGTGCTCGGGCGCCAACACCAGAGGTGCACCGCTGCGCCAGCGGCCCATGAACTTGGCGGCCAGCAGCTCCTCGTCTTCGTCTCCCTCGGCGTTCTGCCTCAGATAGTCGCGGAAGACCCCGACGTGTTCCTCCAGTCGGCGGTACGCCAGGTAACTGCCGTTGCGCGAAAGAGCCTCGGGTCTGGGCTGGTCCGCCACCAGGCCCTCCTCGTCGGGATAGCCGAGGAGGAACTCGCCCGGTTCCAACGCCCCGCCGGAGCCGGGGATCAGTACCTCTCCGGAACCTTTCATCTGCGGCTGAGAAATCGGATCGCGGTAGCCGAAGTGATCGTGGTCGAACTCGAAGGGCGAGGTGGCGGCCAGGTCCAGATGGGACAGTGACCGCACCCCGGGGCAGCGGGTCAGCAGTGCATCGTGCTCACCGACGCACCGAACCCGCTCCTCCTCGTCCCGGGCGAACAGGATGACGATGGCGTGCAGATCGTCACCGGCGAGCCCGCCTAGCCAGTGTTCGGGCGCGGCCGCCCCGGTATCCCCGAGGATGTCGGCCCGCGACGCCATCCCTTCTCGGAACTCGTCGGGGAAACTCGCCAGCGACTCGTCGTCCAGACCCAGCGCACGCAACCCCTTCCAGGTGAAGGCCAGGTTCACCCAGCGCTTGAAGATATTGACCGTCTCGCGGACGTCGGTGGCCGACTGCACCAGGGGAACCATCTCGGCCAGCCAGGCCCGGCCCGCCTCGGGAGTGTCGAACGACAGGAACTCGTACCGACCGGTCAGGTGCGGTGTCCCGGTCAGCATGATGTGCTGGATATCGTCGAATTCGAGGGCGGTCATCGCATTTGGAGCCACAGCATGTGGTGTCACTGCATTTGGTCCAACATGTCGGAGAACGCTTCCTTGAGCCGCAACGCCTTCTTGACCTCCTCGGACGTGACGTACGGGTACTCGCCGTACTCCAGGAAGCTGGGCACCTGATGGTCGCGGACGAACATGATGAAGGCCTCCGGATTGGTCTTCCAGTCCTCCGGGAAGCCCACCAGATGGGTGAAAGCCGTGGTGATGCCGGTCGAGCTGAACAGTTTGACGGCATCCTCGGTGTATTTGTCGAAGTCGGTGTCGAAAATGCCCTGGTACTGGAAATGCACACCGGATCCGACGTCGAATAACTGCCAGCGCAGGTAGTGCAGCTTCAGCGGGGCGAGCACGTCCGGCTGCGCTGCGACGGCCGCCTCGAGCTGCTTGCCGTAATCGCGGATCGCCTGCTCATGGCCGTCGAGCACCTTGGCGATGATGTTGAAGCCGTAACAAGCGGGAGTGCGGGGAAAGGTAGGCCCGTACCGCCCCCGGGTCAATTCGAAATAGCCCTCTTTGGGGATGGCTAGAGCTGCTGGTCGGGACCAATCATTGCTTCCGTTGTGTGCCATGGCAACAACGATAAATACGCGAAGGTCTCACGTCGTCCCCCAATTCGGGGGATTATTTCCACCCGAAATACCGTCGCCTTACACCTCAGACCTCACCGGCTCGACTTTCCAACTGCAATGGCCATAGAGGAGTCGAGCGGTCAGGAGCATCCCGCCGAGCAAAGCCGCAGTGAAAAGCCATGCACTGACCGCCAACTGGATACCGCCGCTGAGAGTGTGCCCGCTGGTGCATCCGCCGGCCATCCGGGCCCCGAAGATCACGAAAAACGATCCCACAAAGCATGCCAGTGCCCGCCTGGCGCGGCTGGGGCCGAATCGATTACGCCATGACGGCGGCACGACAGGGCGGAACGCGTTGAAGCGACCGGTGATGAACAGTGCCGAGAACAGGGATCCGAGCAGCACGCCGAGAACGACCAGAGGCTCCCAGCCGATCGTGGCGAAGACCTCCCGGCTGTAGTCGAAGCCCGGCATGAAGAGGTGCCCCACCACCCACGAGTAGGTGGTCGACATGCCGAAGGGCTGCCGAAGGAACAGCGACAGCACCACGAGCGCGGCGACGAACGTGGCCGCCATGGCAGTGGCCCGCGCGAAGAAGGTCGCGCTGGGGACCTGCTGTGACGCCAGCCGCGACAGTAAGGCGGGCCGGGCCGGCACGGCCGCGCCTTCGGACAGGTAGGCAGACGTGTCTTCGGCAAAGGCCCGATCATGTTCATCGAGTGGGGCACAGGTGCCGCGTAGATCCTGAAAACACCGGTGCTTTCCCCCCACATATCGTGGGAGGTGGTACAGCAGCGTCAACGCGACTGCCGCGTAAGCGATTGCGATGATGAACATCGGGATGGGGCGGATGTCCGCGATGTCTCCGGTAGCTACCAGGTCACCGAGATCGGCGGTGTGCACCAGCCAACGGCCCGCATCGGTCTGGTAGACCGCGGTCCAGGCCGCGGCGCCCAGGAATCCGCCGGGTAGCGCTGCAAGGGCATCCCGGCGCCCCTCCCCGAGGGCGATCATTTCGGTGCCCGGGAAGTAGCCGCTCACCGCTGCTCCGGCACCGAACAAGATCCCGCCGACGGTGACGCCGATCAGATACGTGGGCCTCGGTGAGAAGTGCATCGAGAATCCCAGCGCATAGAGGCCATACAGCAGGACAGCGCCGATCGCGGTGACAAACAGAAAGCAGCCGAGGAGGAGCCGGTCTACGAGCCTGGCAGTCCGGATAATTGTTTCGGGGTTGCCGATTCCCCACAACGATGCCGGAACACTGAACGCCGCACCGATCAGCAGCCCCACCCATAACGGAGCGGTGACGCTGACCATGCGCACCTCCTGAGGCAGTGGCTGTGGGACCTGGCCGTCAGAAGTTGGGCGTGCTCACGTCTTCGAGTGCCTGCCGGGGGCCCGTCGGCGCGGTCGGCGCAGTAGGAACCGTCTTGATCTCCGCCGAACCGCACTCAGCACCGTGGACCCCCGGTGGGCACAGGCTGTTGCTGCTCGGCGAGTTCGGGACCAGGTACGGAATGCAATTGCCGGTGTAGGTGTCCTGCTCCTCGCCGTTGGAGCAGGCGGCCAGCACGGTCGAGGGAACGGGTAAGGCGTCGATCGCCGTCGTCGCTGCCAGGACCGCGATCGCGGAGCAGGAGGTGAGGATCAGCTGTCGGGTAGTGATCAGGGCTGTCATGTCGTTCGCTTTCACCGCGTGGTGGAGGGGATTCTGGTGGATCACGGCGTGAGATTCAGGACTGCCTTGCCGTACTCAAGGTCAGCCGGCACCGAGACGTGGTCATGAAAGACGCGCCAAACACCGTCGACGTGCCTCATGCATGCCGTCCACCGCAGCCACATGTCGATGTCCCGGCCACTGGCCAGGGTGCCGCGGACATGGTTGAGGCTGTGTACGAACGCGATGTCACCCTCGGTGGTGACGGTCAACTCGTGCACGTCGTAACCGATCGGTCCGGTGTAGGCGGTGAAGACCTCATGCCAGGCCCGCCGCTTGTTGTCGTCACCGGCGTACCGCAGGGGCGCCCCGAGGTCGAAGGAGACGACGTCGGGCGCATAGAGAGCTGTGAGCGTGTCGAGATCGCGCGCACGGATCGCATTCACACCCTCAGCGATGCGTTCTCGAATGGCCGCTTCAGTCACAAGTATCACGGTAGGCCACCGCCGCCGTCAGGCACCGGAAATCAGACGGCGGGCCGGTTCACGGGGTGGAGCAGGCGCCACCGGATTCGGGGCCATCAAGTGCGGGCGAGTCAGTGCCGAAGGAATCCGCGTCGGCGAGAACTGTGTAGCCCTCCCACTTTTCGCCACCTGGCCCGCTCACCCACACCTTGTCCTGCGTCGCGAAACAGCAGGTTGTGCTGGACTCGACTTCGACGCCGAGATGGTTCAGTGTCCCATCAGACGCACTCGACGCAGAGCTGCTGCTCACCCTTCTGGAGTGCCAAGCGGTTGCGGTGCTGCACCAGGAAACAGCTGGAACAGGTGAACTCGTCAGCCTGCTTCGGGACGACCCGCACGGTCAGCTCCTCGCCGGAGAGGTCGGCGTCGGGCAGGTCGAACGAATCGACCACCTCGTCCTCGTCGATGACCGTGGTGTTGGTCGCTGTCCGCCGCTGGGTGGCCAGCTCTTCCAGCGACTCGTCGCTGGTCTCGTCGGTCTCCTTGACGCGCGGGGCGTCGTAATCAGTAGCCATTGATGATCCCTCCTAAGTTCAAGACCAATGTCTGGCCAACGCCGCGATGGGACTCCTTGTTCCCAGGGCGCACGGCCGGTAAACGTCGGGTGCACGTTAGCCGTTCAAACCCCCACAGTCGTCATCGGCAGACGTGATGCTGAGTACAGTCGTCGGCGTGCATGACGATGTCAAAGGTTCGGACGCCGAGATTTTCGATGACGCTGAGCTTGATGAGTACCTCGATGACGATGCGGATCTGGAGGACAACGGCCAGGTGATCTCGATCCGTCGCGCCGATGGGGAGGAGCTCCTCACCATCGTCGCCCAGGACGACGAGTGGAATGTCGACCTGCAGCCCGGGGGCTCCGTGCAGAGCGCATTCCTCGGTTCGCGACGCGACACCCCGGTGTGGATCAACGCCCTCGACGGCCAGATCGAGCGTGACGACGACGGCACCTACGTCATCCGCATCGACTGACCTTCGAACGGTCTTTGCGCTCGTAGTGAGCGCAACCGTGGTGCTGCCACACCCCTTCGCCGATGGTGACGGGGTGTCCTCTCTACGTGTAGTGAAGCTCGGCGCCCACATCGGAGCCCGCATCGACGGAATCGACGTCAACGGCAGCCTCGACACCGCCACGGTGTCCGCGATCAACGATGCCCTCCTCGAGCACAAGGTCATCTTCTTCCGCGGACAACACCACCTCGACGATGACGGTCAGTTGGCATTCGCCCGATTGCTGGGCACGCCGACGGGAGCACACCCGACTGTCACCTCACGCGGCGACCGGATCCTGCCCATCGACTCGCGGTATGACAAGGCCAACAGTTGGCACACCGATGTGACGTTCGTCGACCGCATCCCGAAGGCCTCGCTGCTGAGGGCGGTGACGCTGCCTCACTACGGCGGCACCACGACGTGGGCGTCGACCGAGGCGGCGTACGACCAGCTGCCAGAGTCGCTGCGTGCGCTGGTCGAGAACCTGCGGGCGGTGCACACCAATCAATACGACTACGCAGCCGGTGATCAGGTCGACCACGAGGGCCGGCCCGTTGTTGCTGACGGCCACCGTCAGTACCGCGAAGAGTTCGAGTCCGAGTACTACGAGACCGAACATCCGGTGGTGCGGATCCATCCCGAGACCGGTAAACGGGTGCTGCTGCTGGGGCACTTCATCAAACAGTTCGTCGGGCTCAGCGCCACCGAGTCCGCCACCCTGTTCCAACTGCTCCAGAACCGGGTCATCAAGCTGGAGAACACGATTCGATGGAACTGGGAGCTAGGAGACCTGGCGATCTGGGACAACCGGGCGACCCAGCACTACGCGGTGGCCGACTACGACGATCAGTTCCGCCGGCTGAGCCGGATCACGCTGGCCGGTGATATCCCGCTGGATGCCCACGGCCGGCGCAGCCGGGTGATCGCCGGCGACGCATCCCGATATTCCGAGGTCATCACACCGGTCGCGCTGGCCGGCTGACCGGCTGACCAGGCGCGGCCTGCCGGTCAGAGCCGGTCCATCTCCCGAGCCATCAGGCTGCTCTCCAGATAGCTGTACCGCGACGGGTAGTAGGGAGCGTGCCGCCGGTCTGCAAGGGCGTGCCAATGTTCCGCCACGGATGACATCGCATGGGACATGACCGTGAGGACGTGGTGGTCATTGCGGGTACCCGCTGCGGCGGCGGTGCTGAAGAGCACCTGCTGTTCGGTGATGAGCACCGGCTTGTGCGTATGCCGGCGCGTTGTGGTCGGGATTGGGGCTTCGCGTCTGATGGCGGAAACCGGATGGAAAACGCTCATGTCGAAACTTCCTCTGAACCAAGCGCCGTACTGTCCAGCGCTCTCATGCAGAAAACGTACGACTGACCCAGGTCAATACTCACGCGTAGTGCACTACCTCAATAAGGGGCATCTGCGGCTGAACGTCCTTTTACAGGAGCGGTTCTCACGGCGGTGAGATGGACAGGCCCGGCGATTTGTAAAGTCCACCACGCGGGTTGCCATTGGCCGATGGCGTCACTTCCGGACGTTCCCCGCGCAACTATCTTCCCGCACAGGACAATTCGATGATCCATGTAGCCCGGTTTGCACGCCCCGCCCCGCGGCGTGATCGCCCGTGGCGAACCGTGCACGGGTAAATACCGCCCTAATTGCAGTGACGGCGATAGCGTGAGGACTCGTCGTTTCACACCTGGTTAGGAGACTGAGCGATGAGAGCCGAATCTGCGTCGGTCGGCGGTATCGCCGGAATCATCCGGTCCCCGCACCGACTGCTGGCCGCCGTCGTGGCGTTGCTCGTCGGGTTGTTCGGGGCCGCGCTGCTATCCCCGGCACGGGCCGCGGCTGACGGTGAGACCTACACCGTCGCGACCGACATCACCTTCGCGCCGTTCGAATTCCAGGACGCGCAAGGAAAATTCGTCGGGATCGATATCGACCTCCTGAACGAGATCGCGGCGAACCAGAGGTTCAACGTCTCCATCAAACCGTTGGGCTTCGACGCCGCGCTGCAGGCCGTCCAGGCCGACCAGGCCGACGGCGTGATCGCCGGCATGTCGATCACCGATGAGCGCAAGAAGGTCTTCGACTTCTCCGACCCGTACTTCGAATCCGGCGTGCAGATGGCGGTGCTGGCCGGCAACGAGGACATCAAGTCCTATGCCGATCTCAAGGGCAAACGGGTCGCGGTCAAGAACGGCACCCAGGGCGCCGATTTCGCTGCGTCGATCAAGGACAAGTACGGCTTCCAGATCGTCTCGTTCGCGGATTCGGCCTCGATGTTCGAGGAAGTCAAGACCGGTAACTCCGTGGCCGTCTTCGAGGACTACCCCGTGCTCGCCTACGGCATCCAGCAGGGCAACGGGTTCAAGACCGTGACGCCGAAGGAGAAGGGTTCCAGCTACGGTTTCGCGGTCAACAAGGGTCGCAACGCCGAGTTGTTGACCAAGTTCAACGCGGGTCTGGCGCAGCTCAAGGAGTCCGGCCGGTACGACGAGATCGTCGAGAAGTATCTCGGTGAAGGGGCCACAACGGCCGACAACTCCTTCGTCGGACTACTCGAGAGCACCTTCCCGTTCCTCATGACCGGCCTGAAGATGACGCTGATCCTGACTGTGGTGTCCATCGCCATCGCGCTGGTGCTCGGAATCATCTTCGGACTCTTCCGGGTGTCGCGCTCGATCGTGTTGCGGGCCATCGGCACGACGTTCGTCGACATCTTCCGCGGCACGCCGCTACTGGTGCAGGCCTTCTTCATCTACTTCGGCATCCCGACGGCACTCGGCTTCCAGATGACGGCGCTGACCGCGGGCATCATCACGCTGTCGCTCAATGCCGGGGCCTACATGACCGAGATCGTCCGCGGCGGAATCCAGGCGGTGGACAAGGGCCAGATGGAGGCGGCCCGCAGCCTGGGTATCGGTTATCTGCCGACAATGCGCAAAGTCATCCTGCCGCAGGCGATTCGCACCATGATCCCGTCCTACATCAACCAATTCGTGATCACCCTCAAGGACACCTCGATCCTGTCGGTGATCGGTATCGCCGAGTTGACCCAGACCGGACGGCTGATCATCGCCCGCAATTACCAGTCGTTCACGATGTGGCTGATCATCGGCATCATCTACTTCATCGTGATCATGGCGCTGACCAAGTTCTCTGACCGGCTAGAGAAGAGGATCGTGAAATGACCCAGCTGGTACCGGAAGCCGCGGCCGCCGAGCCCGCGGGCACCGTCAAGATCCGCGTCGAGGGCCTCAAGAAGTCATTCGGCGATCTGGTGGTACTCGATGGCATCGACACCACCGTCGGTAAGGGTGAGGTGGTCTGCGTCATTGGGCCGTCGGGGTCGGGCAAATCCACGTTCCTGCGCTGCCTCAACAAGCTCGAGGAGATCACCGCGGGCAAGGTCACCGTGGACGAGTTCGACCTCACCGACCGGAGGGTGGACCTGGACAAGGTCCGTCAGCACATCGGCATGGTGTTCCAGCACTTCAACCTGTTCCCGCATATGACCGTGATCGACAACGTCACGTTGGCGCCGCTGCTGACCAAGAAGATGAACAAGGCCGCTGCCGAGAAGCGGGCCATGGAGCTGCTGACCCAGGTCGGGCTGGCGGAGAAGGCCAACGTCAAACCGTCCACGTTGTCCGGTGGCCAGAAACAGCGTGTCGCGATCGCCCGGGCACTGGCGATGAACCCGTCGATCATGCTGTTCGACGAAGCCACCAGCGC
This sequence comes from Mycolicibacterium lutetiense, assembly GCF_017876775.1. Classification (NCBI taxonomy): domain Bacteria; kingdom Bacillati; phylum Actinomycetota; class Actinomycetes; order Mycobacteriales; family Mycobacteriaceae; genus Mycobacterium; species Mycolicibacterium lutetiense. The sequence goes on from NZ_JAGIOP010000001.1 coordinate 428,597, forward strand.
GCTGGACCCCGAGATGGTCGGTGACGTGCTGCAGGTGCTGCGCGACCTGGCCGATGGTGGCATGACGATGGTGGTGGTCACCCACGAGATGGGGTTCGCCCGCGAGGTGGCCTCTCGGGTGATCTTCATGGCCGACGGCAACATCGTCGAGGACGACACCCCGGCCGAGGTGTTCAACAACCCCAAACACCCTCGACTGCAGGAGTTTCTGTCGAAGGTGCTGTAGCTCAGCCCTGCTCGACCACGTTGGACTGACCCGACTTGGACACATCAGGTTCGCCCGTGTAGAACGTGACCCGGTTGTCGAATCCAGATACCCCGATGGTGTCGACGGATTCGACGATGACGACGTTCTCGACACCGGACACGGTGATCGCGGCGCAGTGGCCGGTGATCTCCACTTCGTTCTCGATGCCGCTGACGATCACGATGTTGTCCCGGCACTCGAGGGCCCGGTGCCCGTTGATACCTGAGACGGTTACCGTCTCTCCCGCCGGAACCTGCGTCGGCGCAACGGGTCCGGGAAGGGGCATCTGGCTGACGACAGTCCGCGTCGTGGATCGGCTGTCGGTGAACGTGTCGGTGCTTCCGGAATCGTCGCTGCTGAACATCGCAAAGCTCGCGACACCGCCGGCCACCGCCATCATCGTCACCACGCCGACCATAAAGAGCAACGGCGCGTTGCCCGTCTTGCGCTGTGGTGGCGTCGGCGCCGGATACGGTTCGTAGCCCGGCCACGGCGCAGGCGGACCAGGGGGCGGCGGCGGGAACGTGTTGCCGTGGGTCCAGGGCCGGGTCGGAGGCGGAACGGCGGAATGCCCCGTGCCGAGCTCGGATGAGCGGGCGGCGTCGGCGAGCGGGCGTTCCAACTCGCGGATGCGGGCCTCAGGGTCGTCCTTCGGATCCATGCGCAGATGCTCGCACATTGGGCAGCTGATGCGGGCGGGAAGCGCCGTTGCCGATTCTCCACTTCGTTTGCTGATTGTGGACTTTGCGAACGTGCTGCGACGGCAACGTCCAGGTGTGCCATCGGCAGGCAAAGTGATTGATCCATAACCAGTCTGACGGTCATGCCGCATGCCCCGAAATGCCATTCGCCCGGCGTAGGCTTGCGGGTACAGGGCGTTAGCTGCGTGTGGAAGAGGAGCCTGAGTGCCTCAGACAGGACGATGGACTGGTGACCCGGTCTGGCTGGCCGACATTCTTCGTGCCGAAGGTGTCGACCTCGTCGAATACCCCGGTTGGCGGACACGGGGACACGGCGATTTCAAGGACATCCGCGGGGTCATGGTGCACCACACCGGATCGGACACGGCCACCGCCGCATCGATCGCGAACGGCCGCCCGGACCTCGCCGGCCCGTTGTCGCAGCTGCACATCGCGCGCGACGGCACGGTGACCATCGTGGCGCTCGGCGTTGCGTGGCATGCCGGTGCCGGCATGTATCCGTGGTTGCCGACGAACATGGGTAATTGGCACCTGATCGGTATCGAGTGTGCCAACAGCGGTACCAGTCCGACGGCTCCGCACCGTGAGAACTGGCCTGACGCACAGTATTTCGCGCTGGTTCGGAGCTGCGCGGCGATCAACCGCAGACTGGCGCAGAGTTCGGCGCGCACCATCGGTCACAAGGAGTACGCGGGCCGGGCGCAGGGTAAGTGGGATCCGGGGGCCATCGACATGGACGTCCTGCGCGCCGACATTCAGGACCGGATCGGCCACATCGAGAAACCGGCACCGACGCCCAGGCCGACGGCTCCGGTGGGGCAGTACGCCGAGGTCCTGCTGTTCCGGCCGATGGAGGGCCCGGAGGTTGCAGCACTACAGCGCCGGCTCAAGAGCGCCTACGCGGAGTATGCGGGGGATCTCAAAGTCGACGGTGTCTTCGGTCCGCAAACCGAGGCGGCGGTCAAGGAGTTTCAGCGTCGCACCCCCGGCCTCAGGGTCGACGGCATCGTCGGCCCCGCCACCGCCACCGCCACCGCCGCCGCACTGCGGCTCTGAGGCTCCGCTGGGCAAATTCACGCACTCGGGGTTCCGGGGTGGAGGTGTTGCCTTAGGCTAACCAAACTTCTATGGTTAACCGCATATTTATCCTCCAAATTAAGGAACCGCTGATGAAGCGCCTGTTTCCGCTAGTCGCCAGCGCCGCAGCCGTAACACTCGCGGTGTCCCTGGCACCGTCGGCCGCCGCCGAGGATTTCGCCATCACCGCTCCCGTCCCCACGTTGGAGGAGCTGAATGCGCAGATCCAGCTACTCGTGGCGAGCCCCGCGCCGGATTACGTCAAGGCCGCGCAACTGGAAGGCGGACCTCGGGCGGTCATCGTGCCGAAGATGGTCTACCGGATCGGCGTCTTCCGTGCGCCGAAAGGCTCGGCTGTGGTGACCGGGCCGGAAACCCACGACGGCACCAGCCACACCGCGGTGATCAACGGCAGCCGCCAAGGACAACCGACGCTCCAGATCCCCGCCGAATGGCGCTACATCGACGGACAGTGGAAGCTCGCGAGCAAGTCGATGTGTAGCGGCATCTCGACGCTGGGTCTGCCCATTCCGTGCAATTTCCAGTGACCAGGCCATGATCGAAGTCTGCGGACTGGCCAAGGCCTTCGGCGGTGCGCCGGCACTGTGCGATGTCACCGCAACATTCCCGCCCGCCACCGTCACCGGACTCCTCGGCCTCAACGGTGCCGGAAAAACCACGCTGCTCCGGTTGATCGCCGGCCTCGAGCGACCTGACCGCGGCACGGTGACGTTGTGCGGCAAGGCGATTGACAGGTATGCCGAGCCCATGCGGGTGCTCGGTGTGCACGGTGACCCATCCACCATGGACCCGCGGCACAGCCCACTGCGCCACCTGTCCTGGTTGGCGGCATTGGGCGATATCCCCAGCGGGCGCATCGACGCGGTGTTGGCCCAGGTGGGTCTGTCCGAGTACCGGCACCGGCGGATCGCGGGACTGTCGATGGGTGCCCGGCAGCGGCTGGCCATCGCCGGTGCACTGCTGGCCGAGCCGCGGGTGCTGATCTTCGACGAACCGGTCAACGGCCTTGATGTCCCGGGCATCGTCTGGCTGCGGGAGTTGTTGCGGCAGTTGGCTGCCGACGGGTGCACAGTCGTAGTGGCCAGTCATGTGCTCGGTGAGGTGACATTGACCGCCGACCGACTGCTGGTGATGGACCGGGGTCGCGTCGCCGCTGCAGGCAGCCTCGATGAGATCGTTCCCGCCGATGCCGATCCACGTCTGCATCTGGAGGCCATGTTGCTCGGAATGGCCCCGGTATGACCGCACACGTGTTGCGCAGCATGCGTGCCGAGATGACCCGCACCGGCGGTCGCGGTCCGCTGTGGAGTGTCCTGGTCCCGGCTGCGGTGATCCTGCCGGCCATGATCACGTTCCTGATCGCCTACGTGGCGGAACGATTCGCCCGAATCCCGGGCCAGAGTTACGTCCAGCAGGTATCGACGACCAATGCCGCCTACTGGGTGATCACGGTGACCGTGGTGCTGTCCGCGCTGGCGGCGGCTCACGGACAGGCACACGAATTCAGGTCCGGCGCACACCAATACGTCCGATTCGCGGTGCCGCGCACCTGGGCGGCCACCTCCGGCAAGTGGTTGTTCTACGGCACGCTGGGGGCCGCACTGTCGGCGGCCACCGTGGTGCTGGTGCTCGTCGCGCTACCGCAGATTTCAGAGTTGGTCTACGGGCAGGTGTCGCTGACCGACCCGCACGGCCTGCGCCTGCTCTGGACCGTGCCGCTCTACGCGTTCTTCGCAGCAGGTCTCGGGCTCGGCGTGGGTGCATTGATCCGGTCGCCTGCCGCTGCCGTCGGCGCAATTCTGCTGTGGGTGTACGTGATCGAGACCGCAGTCGGATACCTGCCCGGCGGTTACTCGATGCAACGGTTCATGCCGTTTCTCAACGGTGTCTACGCCACCGGCCAAGACATCGTGCTGAACCCGCCGTGGGGTCCCAACCTCGCGCTGGCGTACACGTGCGCCTTGTTTTCCGTTGTCCCGCTGTGCAGTACGTGGTGCACTGCACACAGAGGAGGAATCCCGAAATGACTCGCAAGAATGACCTGCCGCTGGCACAGCGGTCCGACGCCGATCTGCCGGGGCACTGGCTGCTGGCCCGACTGGGCAAGCGGGTGCTGCGGCCGGGCGGGCTGGAGCTGACCACCCGGCTGCTGGGCTCGGCCCAGATCGCCGACGCTGACGTCGTCGAACTCGGCCCCGGCCTGGGCCGCACCGCCACCGACATCGCCGCACAACGACCACGGTCATACGTCGGGGTCGACGCCAGCTCGGTGGCCTCGGCGCCGCTGCAGAAAGTTGTGGCCGCCACCGGCGGTCGGCTGGTCGATGCCGACGCCGCCGACACCGGCCTGGAGGCCGGCTCCGCTGACGTCGTGGTCGGCGAGGCCATGCTGACCATGCAAGGCGAGAATGCCAAGAAGGCCATCGTCGACGAGGCCTTCCGGGTCCTGCGCCCCGGCGGGCGCTACGCCATCCACGAACTGGGGCTGATGCCCGACGAGCTGGCCGAGGAGGTCAAGGACGACATCCGCCGCGAGATGGCCCGGGCCATCAAGGTCAACGCCCGCCCGTTGACCGTCAAGGAGTGGTCCGAGCTGTTGACCGGCGCCGGATTTGAGATCAAGAGCGTCGACCTGGCTCCGATGGCGCTGCTGCAACCACGCCGGGTGATCGCCGACGAAGGCGTCTTCGGTGCGCTGCGGATCGTCGGCAACGTCCTCACCCACCCGGCCGCCCGCAAGCGGGTGCTCAGCATGCGGGGAACCTTCAATCGCTACCGCGAGCAGCTGACCGCGGTAGCGATCGTCGCTGTGGTGCCCGGTTCCGACTGAGCGCCGAATCGAAATGGCATCTGAGCCAAGGTCCCGCCGCCGTGCGCGATAGGCGGCCCGCCGCCGTGCATGATGTGGGCATGCCCCGGCACGGTGATCGCGTCGAATCGGACCGCGGGGTCGGCCTGCAGCGGCAGCGGGTAGTTGACCTGCTGCGTGCCGCGGACACCCCGGTCGATGCGCGACAGATCGCCGAGACGCTGCGGATCCATGTCACCACGGCGCGGTTTCACCTGAGCACGCTGGAGGAGCAGGGCGTCATCCGCCGTGGCGGCGCGGCCTCCGGTGCCGGCCGCGTCGGCCGGCCCCGGCTGACCTATGAGATCGCCCCGCGCCTCGACTACGCCGACATCGTTGCGTTGTTCGCGGCACATCTGGGCGGCACCCCCGAGGAACGGGAAGAGCGCGCGCTGCGGATCGGTGCCGATCTGGCGCGTCGGGTGCGGGTGGCGCGCCGGCGCGATGAGACGTCGATCGCCGATCTGGTAGTGGCGACCCTCGGCGAACTGGGATTCAAGGTCCGTTCGGTGCTCAGCTCGTTCGGCGAGGTGTCCGTGGAGATCTGCACGTGTCCGCTGGCCGAGGTCGCGGTCGATTCCCCCGAGGTGGTGCGGGGCATCCAGCAGGGCATGATCCAGGAGGTCATCGACCTGAATGCCGAGGTCATCGGTGGTCGATACCAGGCTGCGGTACGCCCCGACGCCCGCCACGGATCGTGTGAGGTGAGCCTCGTGGTTCGGCCGGTGACGGACCAGTTGCCGGGGTAGCGAATTACCGATCCCGCATGGCACATCTTTCACAGCTGTCACAGGCGGCTGCCCGCAATGCTGGTCACGGAGTCTTGACGCCTACGAAAGTTTGCTGGCGTGTCGGGGTGTGATCTACCGCTCACTTTTGCCGGCGAAGGTAAGAATTGCCATTGACGGTCCCGCTGCTCGCGAAATGTGACATGTCCGAGGGCTCCGTCGAAGTGCCTGGTAACGGGCATTTAATCAGATGCGACCAAAAGGTAACGGCTCGATAACAAAGATTTTCCTAAGCGCATTCTGAGGGAGAATTGGTGGTGGTCACGTATTCGCTGTGAAGTCGTTCGGGAGCTGTCGGTTCCGTCGCTAGACTCAATGCAACCGCGCCACTCCCGGTGCAGATCAACTTGAAATCTAGAGCCGGCTAAAGCTCCGCCGGCGGAGGTGCCGATAACGATGGCAAAGAACTTCCTGCGCGCGCTGACTGCCCTGCGCTCTGGCCGCAATGACCGCGCCATCGACGATATGTCTCCCCGCGGCGTCGTGTTCGACGGTGCGCTCGACGGTATCGACGTCGCCGGTCTGGCCGAGGTCGGCCGTGGGCCCATCGGCGACATCGCCGTGGATCCCGACCGCGACACCGTGGTGGTCACCAACGCCGGAGCTCAGAGCCTGACGGTCCTCAATCCCCACACGATGGGCGTGGTGGGCTCGGTCCGACTGGCCGGCGACCCGTTCGCCGTCGTCGTCGCCGATGACCACGCCTACGTCAGCGTCTCGGGCACCGGGCATGACTCGATCGTCACGGTCGACACCATCACCGGCGCCGTACTTGCCGAATACCCGCTGGCCTTCGGTGTCACCGCCCTGGCGATCAGCCCGGACGGCAAGCGTGTGTACGCCGGTCGCACCGGCCACGAGCGCATCGACATCGCCGTCATCGACACCACCGCCGAGCGCGTCGGCACGATCGACATCGCCACCGGTGCCGGCATGAACCTGGATGCCCTGCAGATCGACTCGACCGGTAAGCGTCTTTGCGTCGCCACCTCCGATCCCCGCGGCAGCCGGCTGGTCGTCGTCAACACCGAAACCGCCCAGGCAGAGGCCACGGTGTGGGTCGGCGCCCCGATCCGCGACATTGCGATCGGCGACGGCGTTGCCTACGTGCTGACCTCCGACCTTGAGAATCGCGGCGTGGTCCACACCGTGGACCTGTCCGCCGGGACCGTGGTGGACGCCGTCGAGGTCGGCGGGGCACCGACCCAGCTGGTGCTGAGCCCCGACGCCACCCGCGCGTACCTGGTCGACTACGACCGTGTCGTCGTCTGGTGCGCACTGACCAGCGAAATTCAAGGCAGCATCGACGTGCACGCGCAGCCCGCGGCGGTCGCCTTGTGCGACAACGGAACTCGGCTCTACATCGCCGACTATGCCGGCCAGGTCAACGCCTTCGACGTCGCCGAGTCGCTGTACTCGCAGCTGTCCGCGGTGCACGCGGTGGAGATGCACGCACTGCCCGCCCTGGCGCCGGTCGGCGTCTGATTCATCGCGGGTGCCGCCCCCCCATTTGTGAAGGCAATGATCTTCCACCACGGTGGCCCGGATATCCGCTGGTAGCGGGATTGCTCCGATAACCCTGAGACCCTTCGCGGCCGTCAATTGAGGGCTGCTGTTCGTGGGCGCTGAGTCGTAGAATCTCTCCATAAGCAGGGTCGAGGGTGATCCAAGGGAGACCTGCGATGAGCTGCATGATTCATCGCGTGACAACCATCAGCATGGCTGCGGTCGCGTCGCTGGCAGTGGTAAGCATGAGCTTCCCGGTGGTCAGTAACGCCACCGAGTGCGGCGTGGGCACCGTCTTCGATCCACCGTCGAACACCTGCGTGGCGGCCCCGTTGCCGCCGCCTCCACCACCCCCGCCGCCGGCGTGGAACGGTGACGTCACGCCCTACTTCTCGGTGGGTATCTGTGCACCGATTCCCTTCGTCGCACTCTGTGCGGGTATCTGAGCGGGCGGTCATCGCCGGAACCCAATGAACGAAAAGTGACCTGGGTCACCCTAAGGTCGAAGGTGCGTATTACCGTGCGTTCGAAGTCAACTGGAGGTGGCCCGATGACCGTGTCCGCAGATCCGCAAGTAGAGCCGTCGCCCCCTCCGCGTCGCGACCGTACCCATTGGCTCTACATTGCGGTCATCGTGGCCGTCGTCATCGGTGTGGTGGTCGGGCTCGTGGCACCCGAGGTGGGCAAGAACGTCGGCGTGCTCGGCACCATGTTCGTCAACCTGATCAAGATGATGATCGGCCCCATCATCTTCTGCACGATCGTGTTGGGGATCGGCTCGGTACGCAAGGCCGCCACTGTCGGGAAGGTCGGCGGCCTGGCCTTCGGCTATTTCCTGGCCATGTCCACGATTGCGCTGACCATCGGTCTGGTGGTCGGCAACCTGATTCACCCGGGCAGCGGCATGCACCTCTCGGAGAGCTCGGCAGGCAAGGGTGCTGAACTCGCGGAGAAGGCGCACGAGTCCGGCGGACTCATGGACTTCGTCCAGGGCATCATCCCCGAGACGCTGTTCTCGTCGCTGACTGCCGGGAGCGTGCTTCAAGCCTTGTTCGTGGCGCTGCTGGTCGGATTCGCGCTGCAGGCCATGGGCAGCTCCGGTGAACCGATCCTGCGCGGTATCGAGCACCTGCAGAAGCTCGTCTTCAAGGTGCTGATCATGATCCTGTGGCTGGCGCCCATCGGTGCGTTCGGCGCGATCGCCAACGTCGTCGGGCAGACCGGCTGGACCGCCGTCACCCAGCTGCTGACGCTGATGTTGGGCTTCTATGTGACCTGCGTGCTGTTCGTGTTCGGCGTGCTCGGCCTGCTGCTGCGCGCGGTGTCGGGAGTGTCCATCTTCAAGCTGGTGCGCTACCTGGCCCGCGAATACCTGCTGATCTTCTCGACCTCCTCGTCGGAGTCGGCGCTGCCGCGGCTCATCGCCAAGATGGAGCATCTGGGCGTCGACCGCAGCACGGTCGGAGTCGTTGTGCCGACCGGATATTCGTTCAATCTCGACGGCACCGCGATCTATCTGACCATGGCGGCGCTGTTCATCGCCGATGCGCTGAGCGCCCCGATGTCCGTCGGGCAGCAGATCGGCCTGCTGGTGTTCATGATCGTCGCGTCGAAGGGGGCGGCCGGCGTGACCGGCGCCGGATTGGCCACGCTGGCCGGCGGCCTGCAGGCGCATCGCCCCGATCTGCTCGACGGGGTCGGCCTGATCGTCGGGATCGACCGGTTCATGTCCGAAGCCCGCGCGGTCACCAACTTCTCCGGCAATGCGGTGGCCACCCTGCTGGTCGGCTCGTGGACCCACACCGTGGACAAGGCCAAGGTCGATGCGGTGCTGCGCGGTGACGATCCGTTCGACGAACTCACCATGGTCGACGACCACTCCTCAGCTGGCACCCAACCGGCCCCCGCTTAGCCGCCCGCGTTGAACCAGTGCCGAGCCTGGCCCGTAACAACGGGCAGGGCATCACCGAAAAGGAGTATGCGAGAAGAAAGAAGACACGACCATGCGGGCATCAATCATCATGCTCGCCGCGTCGGGGGCGGCTATAGGCACACTTCTGGCGACCGCCGGCCCGGCATATGCCGATTCGGCGATCGAAACGATCGGGCTGCTGGAAGCCGAGGGGTTCTATGTGAACATCGATCGAGTGGGCAGTGCGCCACTGGACCAATGCACCGTCACGAGCATCCGCAACCCGCAGACCCAGACCCGGCTCATCCGGGTCGAGCGATTCGGCAAGAACGGCGCGAAGGAATTCGACCTGATACCCGTGGTGGTGCGTCGCACTATCACCGTGTCGCTCGACTGCTCGAAGTAACCACTCAGCGCTGGCAGTTGAGCGAGACCGACACCGTCCTGCTGGTGGTCGTCGGGAGCAGTATCCGGTTGTTCCCGCCGAGGCCCGGCCCGACATAGGGCATCAATTGGGAGATGTGTTGGGGGTTGCGCACATCGGTGACCACGCACTGGTCCAGCGGTGCGGTGCCGATCTTGTCGATGGTGACGGTGTACCCCTCACCCTGCAGCCGGCTGATCGTCTCCTGGGCGGTTTCCTCGGCCGATGCCACCGCGGACGACGCGCCGATCATCCCGAACACCGCCACGGCGACGGTGAGGGACCACTTCATGCGCATCGACCCCATTGATCTCCGAACCCTTTCGCCGGTACGAACCCATCTTCCTCTACATACATCGTTCGGGGAATTCGAATCGTTCCCGCCGGTCCTTCCCCGCGAACGCATACCATCGCGCCCGTGGACAGCACGATGCAGAACTGGCCGTTGACGATCACCGCGATACTGCGCCACGCCTGCGCAGCCAACGGCGACCGGACCGTGACCACCGCGTGCGGCCAGGGCCGCTACCGCACCATCAGCTATCGCGAACTGGGCGAACAGGCGGCTCGGTTGGCGCATGCCCTGCGCGGGCTGGGGATAGCCGGTGACGAGCGCGTCGGCACCTTCATGTGGAACAACACCGAACATCTCGCCGCCTACCTCGCCGTGCCCGCGATGGGTGCGGTGCTGCACACCCTGAATATCCGGCTCGCACCCGAACAGATCGCCTACATCGCCAACGAGGCGGCCGACCAGATCGTCATCGCCGACGCCTCCGTCGCGCCCCTGCTCGCCCCGGTGCTGCCGCTGCTGGAGACCGTGCACACCGTGATCGTGGTCGGCGACGGGGATGCCGGCATGCTGACCGGAAAGACGGTGCTGCGCTGGGACGAGCTGCTGGCAGCGCAGCCAGAAGAGTTCGAATGGCCGGAGATCGACGAAAACTCCGCGGCCGCAATGTGTTACACCAGCGGTACCACCGGCAACCCGAAGGGTGTGGTGTACAGCCACCGGTCGAGCTACCTGCACGCGTTGAGCACCTGCACGGCCAACGCACTCGACGTCAGCTGCAGCGACTCGGTACTGCCGATCGTGCCGATGTTCCACGCCAACGCGTGGGGGCTGCCGTATGCGGCGCTGATGGCCGGCGCCGACCTGGTGATGCCCGACCGGTTCATGGACGGCGGCTCGTTGATCGACCTGATCGAATCGCAGCGCCCCACGCTGGCCGGCGCGGTGCCGACCATCTGGAATGACGTCATGCACTGCCTGGAAAAGAACCCGGGACACGATGTTTCGTCGCTGCGACTGGTGGCCTGCGGTGGTTCGGCGGTGCCGCTTTCGCTGATGCAGACGTTCCAGCAGCGCCACGGCGTGTACATCCAGCAGGCCTGGGGGATGACCGAGACCTCACCGCTGGCCACGGTGGCCAAACCGCTGCCGGGGGTGTCCGAGGAACGGCAGTGGGAGATGCGGGTCAGCCAGGGCAGGCCGATGTGCGGCGTGGAGGTGCGCGTCGTCGATGACGAAGGCGCCCCGGTGCCCAATGACGGCAAGTCCGTCGGTGAGCTCGAGGTGCGCGGGCCGTGGATCACTGGCGCCTACTACCTGGGCCGCGACGCCGAGAAGTTCGACACCGGCTGGCTGCGCACCGGGGACGTCGGCTCGATCGATCCGCAGGGCTACGTCACGCTGACCGACCGGGCGAAGGACGTCATCAAGTCCGGCGGGGAGTGGATCTCGTCGGTCGAGTTGGAGAACCACCTGATCGGGCATCCGGCGGTGCTTGAGGCGGCCGTGGTCGGAGTGCCCGACGAGCGCTGGCAGGAGCGTCCGCTGGCGGTGGTGGTGCTGGAGTCGGGTGTTTCGGCCAGCCCGGGGGAGCTACGAGAGTTCCTAGCGGAAAAGGTGGTTCGCTGGTGGCTTCCGGAGCGATGGACCTTCGTCGAGCAGGTGCCACGCACCAGTGTGGGCAAGTACGACAAGAAGACCATCCGGGCCCGTCACGCCGACGGCGCCTACGAGATCGTCACGCTCTAGTGCCGTCGAGTGTCGACTATGGGCCCGCAACATCCTGGCCCAGGCCGCCGAGATGGAGAACACCTCCACGACCATGCAGGAAATGCGTAATCACTTCGGCGTTGGGAGGACGTCGACGAGATCGCCCCGGCCATCTACCGGCTGCAGTCTCGACGCTTGGGTTACCTTGGCACACAGTAGGACGCTCAATGGCACGCCGAACAGCAGCATCGCGAGCGTCGGATCGCCGGCCGAAATGTCCGGAAGGCACGAGACGATCGCCGAGGCCGCGGCGACCAGCAACAGCTGCGCCGACACCGTCAGGACGCTGCCGGCGTGTTCCTCGTCGCGGTCAACTGCCGGCAACGCCCACAACAGTGCAAACAACGCGGCGGTGACTGCGATGACGGGCGTCAACGGGACGGCGATGACGTTCGGCAGCCAGGATGCACCACTGACGATCAGCAGCGGGATGAGCACCAGCCGGTTCGTCATCTCCGACGATATGGGTGTTGGTCTACCAAGGAGGCCGAAGATCGTTGCGACACAACCGATGATGGTCAGGCAGATGGCAACCTGCGGAGCCTTCGCCCAGAAGGTGACGGGCCAGTGGTAACCCAACTGGTCGCCCAACACCCCGATGTAGACAGGGACCAGGAACAGCAGTCCCACTCTCGCGACTGCCTGTCCGACCGTGCCGTCCCACCGCTCACGCAGCGCGATGGGGACCAATGCGGCGAGGCCGAGCCAGGCGATCAGGAGAACGAGGCCTTCGGGCGGTGAAATGCTGTCAGCCCGCGGACCAGTGATCGCATCCGCGACCAGGTTCACGATCAGGACGATGGCGATCAGGATGTGGACGGCGAGTGCGCTGACACCGATGGCCAAAGTCGCGGCCACGTCGCCGCGCTGCACCAACGGCGTCCGAAACGAGCGCTGGGTCACGTAGGCGATGGCGACCGCGACGAGGACGGCGTGTGGCCACGTCCAAGGGTGGCCAAGCCCCCAATAGTCCTCGATGAAGCCCGAGGAGACTCCCGCGACGCCGGACACCTCGAGCACGATGACACCGACCGCGACGGCGCAGATGATTGCGGTGAGCCGCCAACCGCCACGATGCGCGGAGATCTGCTGGGCGACGGCCGACCGGGAGTGCGCGGCCAGTGCAACGCCTGCGGTGGCCATGGCCCCGACGAAGGCGAGCGCGATGCCGGGAACGTAGGTCCGGGTCGAGACATCGGCGATGAACATTTCGAGCAGTTCGCCGTCAGGCGGTGGCTTGGCGGCGTTCAGGGCGAGCCCGAACCGGAGATTCGCATGGATGGCGGGGATCCATGGCGCCGCGACAAGGCAGGCGAGCACGAGCCCCACCCACGGCCGGGGAGCGCGGCGCCGCACGTGCAGACAGCCGATCACCACCTCGGCGCCGGCGAGCCACGCGACGGCCGCGGGGATCGTCTGCCAGTCGCGGCCGATTGCCAGCATCAGGACGGGGATCAGCGGGACCCACACCCCGGCACACCACGCCAGCGCCGCGTGGTGTCGCGGGGCGTCCGGGCCGGTGGCCGTGACGACGTAACCTGCGGCGGCCGCGCCCGAACCGATGGCGAGGCCGCCCAGCAGCGGCCAGAACGGCGAGTAGAGGAACACGAGTTCGCCGCCGTAGAGGCTGCCATTCTTCGACTCGAACAGGCCCGGGATGAAGCCGAACGCCAGCATGATCACGGAGCCGAGCCAGGTAAGGACGGCGAGGATGCGCAGGGGTACCGCGATGCGGCCGGGGCCGAGGCGCGCCGGCCGGTGCCTGGCTTGCTGCCACAGAGGGTTCCACAGGCGTTGCGACAAGGGCACTTGCTCAGGTGTCTGATCCACCGCGGCATCATTGCCGAGCGCACTTGGTGATTACTTGGATGGCCGGGCTAGTTTCTCCAGCGAGCAGACGCAAAACTGCCCCTTTTCGCTGGAAAAGGGGCAGTTTTACGTCTGCTCGGCGGGAGTGGTTACCGCTCGGCGCGCTGGTAGGCGGTCACGACGGCCGCGCCGCCGAGGCCGATGTTGTGCTGCAGGGCCGCCGTCACGTTGTCGACCTGACGCTTGTCGGCGGTGCCACGCAACTGCCAGGTGAGCTCTGAACACTGGGCCAGGCCCGTCGCACCCAGCGGATGGCCCTTGGAGATCAGCCCGCCCGACGGGTTGACCACCCAGCGGCCCCCGTAGGTGGTGTCGTTGTTGTCGATCAACCGCGCCGCCTCGCCCTCACCGCACAGGCCAAGGGCTTCGTACAGCAGCAGCTCGTTGGCGGAGAAGCAGTCGTGCAGCTCGATGACCTGGAAGTCCTCGGGGCCCAGCCCGGACTGCGCGTAAACCTGTTGGGCAGCTTGCACATTCATGTCATAGCCGATGACGTTGGCCGCACTGCCGTCGAAGGTCGACGTGAAATCCGTCGTCATCGCCTGGCCGACGATCTCCACCGCCTGTGCGGCCAGCCCGTGCTTGTCGACAAACGCCTCACTGGCCACGATCACCGCGCCCGACCCGTCGGAGGTGGGGGAGCACTGCAGCTTGGTCAGCGGATCGGAGATCATCTTGGCGCCCAGGATGTCGTCGAGGGTGTACTCGTCCTGGAACTGGGCATACGGGTTGTTGACCGAATGCTTGTGGTTCTTGTAGCCGATCTTTGCGAAGTGCTCGGCGGTCGTGCCGTACTTCTTCATATGCTCACGCCCGGCCGCACCGAACATCCACGGCGCGACGGGGAACGCGAACTCGTCGATCTCGGCCAGCGCCTTGACGTGGCGGCCCAACGGGGACTCGCGGTCCTGTGCGCCGCCGCCCAGCGAACCGGGTTGCATCTTTTCGAAGCCCAGGGCCATCGTGCAATCGGCGAGTCCGCCGCGGATCGCCTGTGCAGCAAGGTAAAGCGCGGTCGAGCCGGTAGAGCAGTTGTTGTTGACGTTGACGATCGGGATGCCGGTCATACCGAGTTCGTAGAGCGCACGCTGACCCGAGGTGGAATCCCCCGAGCAGTACCCGACGTAGCCCTGCTGCACCCGGTCATAGGAGATGCCGGCGTCCTCGAGGGCCTTGGTGCCCGACTCGCGCGCCATGTCCGGGTAGTCCCAGCCTTCTTTGCTGCCCGGTTTCTCGAACTTCGTCATCCCCACACCGACGACGAAAACTTTGTTAGCCATGCCGAGAAACATACAGATCGCGGTTTCCGTGGTGTAGAGATAGTTGGAACACGTTCTAGTTTTCTTCGGAAGGGGTGTTCCGTGCTCAAGGTCGTGCAGTGGGCTACCGGTGGCGTCGGCGTTGCCGCGATCAAGGGCGTGCTCGAACATCCTGACCTGGAACTGGTCGGCTGCTGGGTGCACTCCGAGGCCAAGAACGGCCGCGACGTCGGCGAGATCATCGGCACCGAACCTATCGGCGTCGTCGCCACCAACAGCGTCGAGGAGATTCTGGCGCTCGACGCCGACGCGGTGATCTACTCGCCGCTGATCCCCAACCCTGACGAGGTCGCGGCGCTGCTGCGCTCGGGCAAGAACGTCATCACCCCCGTCGGCTGGCTGTACCCGAGCGAGAAGCAGGCCGCGCCGATGCGGGCCGCCGCACTGGACGGCAATGCCACGCTGCACGGCACCGGCATCGCCCCCGGTGGGATCAGCGAGAAGTTCCCGCTGGTGTTCTCCGCGATGGCCACCGGAGTGAGTTTCGTTCGTGCCGAGGAGTTTTCCGACCTGCGCACGTATGAGGCACCCGACGTGGTGCGCCACGTCATGGGATTCGGCGGCACCCCCGACACCGCACTGAGCGGGCCGATGCAGAAGATGCTCGACGGCGGCTTCATCCAGGCCGTCAAGATGGTCGTCGACCACATCGGGTTCACCATCGACCCGCGGATCCGGGCCACGCAGGAGATCGCCGTGGCCACCGCGCCCATCGACTCGCCGATCGGCGTGATCGAACCCGGTCAGGTCGCCGGCCGCAAGTTCCACTGGGAGGCCCTCGTCGACGGCGAACCCGTCGTCCGGGTCACGGTGAACTGGCTGATGGGTGAGGAAAACCTCGACCCTGCATGGACTTTCGGTCCGGCCGGGCAGCGTTACGAGATGGAGGTCCGCGGTAACCCGGACTTCACGGTCATCATCAAGGGCTTCCAGTCCGAGGCGGGCGAGGAAGGCCCGGAGTCAGGCGTCGTCGCCACCGCCGCGCACTGCGTCAACTCGGTGCCCGCGGTGTGCGCGGCCGAACCCGGCGTGGTGACCTACCCGGACCTGCCGCTGATCAGCGGTAAGGCCGCTCCAAAGCTCGCCGGCTGAGCCGGCCATCCGGCCTGAGCTAAGGCTCAGGGCCGCACCAGAATCCGGATCGGATTGCCCTCCTGGCGCTCCAGCTTGTCGATACCGATCGCGACATCCTCCAGTGACACGATCTCGCTGATCGATCGGGACAGATCCAACCTGCCCAGCGACACCAGCGTCGCCAGTGTGGAGATGTCGACGTTCTGGTAGCCCAGGTGGCCGAGCACCTGCTTCTGGGTGAGGCCGAACATCGACGTAGGGCCGATCGTCGGCTCCTGGGCACTCATACCGACCGCAACCAGCCGGCCGCCGACCGTCAACTGGCCGAGCGCCTGCTCGAAAGTCGACTTCAAACCGACGGCGTCGAACGCCACATCCAGGCCGCGACCCCCGGTGACCTCACCGATCTTCTCGCCGAGGCGGTCGTCTCCCGCGTCGAACGCGTAGTCGGCGCCCAATTCCACGGCCCGCTCCAGCACCTCGGGTTTGATATCGACCGCGACCACCGGCACCGCGCCCACCAACCGGGCCAGCTGCACGATGTGGGTACCGACCCCGCCCAGGCCCCACACCCCGACGGACTCGCCGATGCCGACCTTGCCGGTGCGCACCACCGCGCCGTACGGCGTCGACACCGCATCGGCGAGGATCGCCGCCTGCTCCAGCGGCACGTTGTCGGGAACCCGGGTCAGACCCACCGCCTGGGCCAGCGTGTACTCGGCCCACGCCCCGTCATAGGCGAAGGCCATCAACCGGATTCGCAGGCAGTTGGCGATGTCCCCCCGCCCGCAGTTGGGACATTCCATGCAGGGCCGGCCCGCCGCGACGATGACCCGATCGCCCTCGGCCCAGCCGGTGACGTCGGGGCCGAGCTTGGCGATGGTGCCCGACGCCTCGTGGCCCTGCGTCACCACCGGGGCCTGCGCCGGGAAAGTCCCGTTGATCAGGCTCAGATCCGAATGGCAGATCCCACAGAACGCCACCTTGACCAGGACCTCGCCCGGTCCCGGCTCGGGAATCGGAACATCTTCCACCACAACTCTTTTGGTGTCGGCGTAGAAACGCTCGGCCCGCATCGTCGGCCCAAGATCGGATGTCATGGCTTCCCTCCGTCTGCCCGGTTACTATCCGCATCATGGCACTTGATCGGGCAGGCTGAGGGCATGTGCCGATTGTTCGGTTTGCACGCCGGTCGCCGACTGGTGCCGGCGACCTTCTGGCTGCTGGACGCCCCGGACAACCTGGCCGCGCAGAGCCGGCGCAACCCGGACGGCACCGGCCTGGGCATCTTCGGCGCCGACGGAAAACCAGTGCTGCACAAGGAGCCCGTCGCG
This sequence comes from Mycolicibacterium lutetiense, assembly GCF_017876775.1. Lineage (NCBI taxonomy): Bacteria > Bacillati > Actinomycetota > Actinomycetes > Mycobacteriales > Mycobacteriaceae > Mycobacterium > Mycolicibacterium lutetiense. The sequence goes on from NZ_JAGIOP010000001.1 coordinate 445,779, forward strand.
GCCTGGCAGGACAGCGAATTCGCCACCGAGGCACACGAAGTCACCGCGACGACCTTCATCGCCCACGTCCGATACGCCTCGACCGGGGCGCTCGACGTGGCGAACACCCATCCGTTCCTCCAAGATGGTCGCATCTTCGCGCACAACGGGGTGGTTGAAGGCCTGGAGGCGCTGGACGACCGGATACGCGAACTAGAAGTGACGGACCTGGTCGGAGGGCAGACCGACTCCGAACGCGTCTTCGCGCTCATCACCGCGGCCGTCCGGGCGCATGACGGCGACGTCGGCGCGGGCATCGTCGACGCCGTCGGCTGGCTGGCCGACAACGTACCGATCTACGCCGTCAATCTCCTGCTCAGCACGGCTACCGACATGTGGGCCTTGCGCTACCCCGACACCCACGAGCTGTACGTGCTCGACCGCAGACATCCGGCGCAGCGGCTGGCGCTCCGCAGCCCCCGCATCCGGGCTGAATCCGGGCCGCTGACGTCGCAGCCGTCGGTGGTGTTCGCCAGCGAACCGATGGACGGCGAAGATTGGCAGCTCATCGCCCCCGGCGAGCTGGTGCACGTCGATGCCGACCTGGGGATCGAACGCACGGTGGCATTTCCTGACCCGCCGCGTCACCTCCTGCACCGTGAGGACCTGTCCGCGAAGGCCGCGGCATCGCAGCACGCTTAGCCGCGCTTTCCGGCGCCCTGGCAGACTCGACGTTCGTGACTTCCAAACGTGCACTGGTGCTCGCTGGTGGCGGTATCGCCGGAATCGCCTGGGAGACCGGCATCCTGCAGGGCATCGCCGACGAATCTCCCGAAACGGCGGACGCGTTGCTCGCCTCCGATGTGCTCGTCGGCACGTCAGCCGGCTCGACCGTGTCAGCGCAGCTCAGCAGTGGGCTGAGCCTGCAGGAGCTATTCGAACTCCAGGTCGGCACCACGTCCGCTGAACTCGACCCGGGCGTGGGGATCGACAACGTCACCGACCTGTTCGTCAAGGCGATGCTGACGCCCAACACCACCAGGGCACAGAAACTGCAGGGCATCGGTGCCGTGGCACTGAGCACCGACACCGTCGCCGCGGCGGTACGGCGCAAGGTGATCGAAGCGCGGCTGCCCTCGCATGACTGGCCCGACCGGGTACTACGGATCTCGGCCATCGATATCGATACCGGCGAGCTGGTGACGCTCGACTCCGAATCCGGGGCGTCGCTGGTCGACGCCGTCGCCGCCAGTTGCGCGGTACCTGGGGTGTGGCCGGTCGTGACGATCGGCGGCCGCCGGTTCATGGACGGCGGCATCGGCAGCGCGGTCAACATGGTCCTGGCCGCCGACTGTGACACCGCGGTGGCACTCGTCCCGCAAGGTCGATCGACACCGTCGCCGTTCGGTGCCGGTGCGGCCGAGGAGGTCGACGGCTTCGACGGGCGGTCACTCGGGATCTTCGCCGACGACGATGCCCTGGCCGCGTTCGGCAAGAACCCCCTCGACCCGGCCTGCCGGGTGCCATCGGCTCACGCGGGCCGGGCGCAGGGCCGACAGGTGGCGGCCGAGGTCGCAGAATTTCTGGCGGGCTGATTCAGCCGTCGAGCTTCGCCGCGGCCAACTCCTGCCCGGCGGCGATCACCTCGGCTGCCCGGTTGAACTCCAGACTGCGGCACACCGAGCGCGGCACCTCGATGAGCAGATCCGGCGGATAGGCCGCCAGCGTGTGGCGGGCCAGCGCGGCCTGGGCGATGTCGATGGTGCGGTACATGACCTCGAAGCTGCCCAGCCGCGGGAGATCGGCCGGCTGCACCTCGTCCGGCTCGACGTCGGGCTCGGCGTCCGCCTCGGCGTCGGGGTAAGTGCCGGGCACCGAGGACCCGAACCGACTCAGGATGGCCCGGGCCGTCGGCCGGTCCAGCACATTGCGCACCGAGGTGGTGTCGAGCACCGCCGAGGTGCTGCGCAGCATCCGGTCGAGCCATTCGGTGCTCGGCTTCGGATCGTGCTCGGCGGCGGGTATCGCGGCCGTCCCGGGATCACCGCCGGACAGGCTGACCGCGATGGTCAGATCGGCGTTGACCGCGGCGATCGGCGCCATGGGCAGCGGGTCGAGAATGCCGCCGTCGCCGAGCAATCGGCCGTCCAGCACGTACGGGGCGATCACGCCGGGGATGGCGATCGAGGCGCGGATCGCCGAATCCACCGGGCCGCGCTGCAGCCACACCGGTTTCCCCGCAATGAGATCGGTGGCGACCGCGGTGTAGGGGATCGGCAGCTCCTCGATGGTGACCTCGCCGAGAATGTCACGCACCGCGTCCAGGATCTTCCCCGCACGCAGGATGCCGGCCGCGCTGATCGACGGGTCGAGTAGCCGCAGCACCGCGCGCTGAGTCAGTGTTCGGGCCCATTCGGCGAAATCATCGAGCCTGCCCGCCGCGTGCAGGCCGCCGACGAGTGCGCCCATCGACGAGCCGGAGATGCCGACGATCTCGTGCCCGCGGGACTGCAACTCGTGGATCACCCCGATGTGGGCGTAGCCGCGAGCCCCGCCACTGCCGAGGGCCAGAGCAACACGCATACCGCCATTGTCCCCCAGCGCGCGATCCTCGAAAGTCTTAGAGCATGGTTTGAGACCAGTTCTGCATCTGCCGCACCGTGGTGATGCCAACTAGCATCGGTACAAGGACATTTCGCCCTGGCCCGCGCCGCAGGACGGGCAGGCAGTCAAATTGACGAGCTGACATGGTTGCACAGTCGATCATTCGCAAGATGTGCAGAACAGCACTTCTGGGCCGGGCCACGAATGCCTACCGTTCTGGCATCTCGCCAACCAACTACAGGAGAAGTTGTGACCACGATCGAACACACTGCGTCCGATCTCGCCCGGCGACCGCATCCGGCCACAGCGCACGGAAATCCGTTCGACGACGCACGCGCTCAACTTCGCGATGCCGTCAGGATCCTGGGCTACGACGACGGTATGTACGAGCTGCTGGCCAATCCGCGCCGCGAGCTCACCGTGGCCGTGCCGCTGCGGCGAGATTCCGGTGAGATGGAACTCCTCATCGGACATCGCGTGCAACACAACGTCTCTCGGGGTCCGGCGAAGGGCGGGTTGCGTTATTCCCCCGACGTCACACTCGACGAGGTTCGCGCCCTGGCGATGTGGATGACGTGGAAGTGCGCACTGCTCGATGTGCCTTACGGCGGTGCGAAAGGTGGCATTCGGATCGACCCGCGTCAGTACAGCTCCTCGGAACTGGAACGGGTCACCCGCCGCTACACCAGTGAGATCAGTCCGCTGATCGGGCCGGACCATGACATCCCCGCGCCCGACGTCGGGACCGACGAGCAGACCATGGCCTGGATGATGGACACCTATTCTGTCCAGAAGGGGCACACCGTTCTCGGTGTCACTACCGGAAAACCGGTGAGTCTCGGTGGTTCTCTGGGCCGCGCCACGTCGACGTCGCGCGGAGTCGTCCATGTGGCACTGGCTGCGCTGCGGTCCAGGGGCATCCGGGCCGAAGGTTCCACGGCCGCGGTGCAGGGCTTCGGGAAGGTTGGTCGGCACGCGGCGCGCTTCCTGGACGATGCCGGAGTGCGCGTCGTCGCCGTGTCCGACCAGTACGGCGCCATCAGGGCAGATTCCGGTCTCGACATCGCGACCTTGGCGAGTCATGTCGACGCCACCGGCTCGGTAGTCGGTTTCGCAGATGCCGACGCAATCAGCAACGAAGACTTGCTCGCGGTCGACGTCGATCTGCTGGTACCCGCGGCCGTCGAGGGTGTGATCCACGCGGGTAATGCGGGGCAGATCAAGGCCACCGTTGTCGTCGAGGGAGCCAACGGACCTACGACCCCGGAGGCCGACCGCCTTCTCAATGAGGCTGGAACACTGGTCGTTCCCGACATTCTGGCCAACGCCGGCGGCGTCATCGTCTCGTATTTCGAGTGGGTGCAAGCCAATCAGGCTTACTGGTGGGGTGTCGACGAAGTCGAGGCCCGGCTGGCCGAACGCATGCTGACCGCGTGGGAGCACGTCAGCGCCCACGCCGAGAAACTGCAGCTGCCGCTTCGCGCCGCCGCGACCTGCCTGGCCGTCGAACGCGTCGCCCAGGCCGGACAACTACGCGGGCTCTACCCCTAGCGCCGATACGGAAGAATTCCCGGCGCAGGCACATTCGCAGTTTCGCCCACCACAGACTCATTCGTGGGAGGGTTGAACCGTGGGAGCGTCAACGTGCGCGCGAAAGCTCGGTCGCCCCAAACCCCGCGATGTGATCTCCGGGCTGGTCACCGGACTGTTCTCCATCCCCGAGGGCATGGCCTACGCCAGTATCGGTGGGTTCAACCCGGTCACCGGTATCTATGCCGGTGTGGTGCCCGGCATCATCGGCTCCCTGTTCGCGCGCACGGTGCTGATGGTGACCACATTGACGAGCGCCATCGCGCTGACGTCGCGCAGCGTGCTCAAGGAGGCCGGGCTGGATCCGCAGGATCCGGCCAATATCGCCGCACTGGCGGTCGTGGTCGGTGCGGTGATGCTGCTGTTCGGCCTGCTGCGGTTCGGCTCGATCATGAACTTCGTCTCCAATGCGGTGATGACCGGCTTCTCCACCGGCATCGCCCTGCAGATCGTGGCCGGCGTCCTCGGCGACGCCACCGGCTACAAACCGCAGAGCGGCAACACCATTGGCAAGTTCATCGACGCGTTGGCACATATCGGGCTCTGGCATCCGACCGCCGTCGCCGTCGCGCTGGGCACCGTCGCGGTGTGGGCAGTGTTCCACTTCATCAAACCGCTCGAATCGTTCGCGACGTTGCTGGCGCTCGTCGTGGTCACGTCGGCGACCGCGGCGTTCAAGATCGACGTCGAAACCGTAGGGGACATCGCCTCGATCGCGAATGCGCTTCCGCCGGTGACCCTTCCGAACTTCGCCGCCATGCCCGAGCTGATCGTCGGCGGCGTGGCGGTAGCCCTCGTCGCGCTGGCCCAGGCCGCCGGAATCTCCGCCGCTGTGCCCAACCCGGACGGCAGCCGCACCAACATGAACGGCGATTTCCTGGCCCAGGGTGCGGCGAATGTGGCCGGCGGACTGTTCGGGGCGTTGCCGGCAGGCGGCTCACTGTCACGCACCGGGGTGGCGACCTCGGCGGGCGCCCAGACCCGGTGGGCGGGCATCTTCGCCGGGCTCTGGCTTGCCGTGTTGGTGCTGGTCGCCGGGTCGGCCGCCGAGATCATCCCGATGCCGGTGATCGGCGGGTTGATCCTGGTGATCGGCGCCGAGCTGATCGTCGGCCGGCTGCCCGACATCAAGCTGGTGCTGCGGGTCGCTCCACTGTCGGCGGTGGCGATGCTGGTGACCTTCGCGGCGACCACGCAACTCCCGCTGCACACCGCGATCCTCATCGGCGTCATCACCTCACTGGTGCTCTACTGCGCCAAAGCGGCCAAAGCCGCGCAGCTGATGGCGCTGACCCCGGCGCCGGGCGGTGGCTGGCAGCAGGCACCGGTGCCGGAGCGGTGCGCCAGCGATGACGTCACCGTGCTGCATTACGCCGGGGTCGGGCTGTTCGCCGAAGTGGCCCGCATCGACGAAACCTGGCCGCGCGCCGATGGCACCACCAACGCCGTCGTCGTGCTCAGCCTGCGCGCGCTGCCCGATGTGCCGTCATCGGTGACCATCAAGGCCATGCGCCGCTGGGCCGGGCAGCTGACCGACAACAACGGACGGCTCATCATCTGCGGGGTCGACGCCGCCACCGCGGAGGTGCTGCGGCGGGGCGGGCTCGACGACCTGCTGGGCGACGACGGCATCGTCCCGGCGTCCGACCGGGTCTTCGGCGCGCTCGACACCGCAGTCGAGCGGGGGCGCGCCTGGGTGGCCGCCCAGAGCGGCGGACCGGGAGATTTGCCGCAGCGTGATTCGAACTAGCTGCAGAGCTCGTCGGCCGCTGCCTGCGCGGCAACGACGACCGCAGCCTGACGTCCCGGCTCGAGATCAGCCCAGGCCACGTTGTAGGTGCCCGGACCAGGCGCCGCCTCGGGCGCCTGGACGCTCGCCAGGTAGGGCTCGATCTGCGCCTTGAGGTCCCCGCCCTTGGCCTCCATCCAGATCTTGGCGGCGTGACAGGCCTGGAAGTACTCCTCTTCGGTGGACTGCGCGTCGGCACCGACCGCGGTCGTGACCCCACCGGGGGACACCGCGACCTCGCCCGGCTTGGCCGTCGGGGTCGACGATTCCGACGTCGCGGTGGCTTGCGGCGACGGTGCCGTGGATTCCCCGGATTGCCCCTGGCCGGCCTCGGTCGAGCATCCGATCAGCAGGCTCAGGCCTGCAGCGGCGACGGTTCCGGCGGTCAGGCGGGTGGTCCACGTGTAACGGCGCATGCAGCCAATCTATGCAACACTGGCCCACATGACGGAAGGGACCGGATTCCAGGAGTGTTGTCGGGCGCGTTAGCGGACCCGTCCATCCTTTCCGACCGTCATTCCTGGAGTTTCTCTGATGCTGTCCACACTTGCGCCTGTTCCTGCGGTTTCCGCGCCCACCCGGCTGCGCTTGCCCGATCTGCTGCACACCACCGACCGCGCCGCCGACGACGTGCTGTCCGGCCGCTACGACCGCCTGCTGCGCGGGCTGCCCAAGGACGACCGGTGGTACACCCGGTTATCCGGTGACGACGAAGTCGAGGTCTGGCTGATCAGCTGGGTGCCCGACAAGGCCACCGAACTACACGACCACGGCGGCTCCCTGGGTGCCTTGACCGTGGTGTCCGGCGAGCTGACCGAATCCCGTTGGAACGGTGAGGTGTTGCGTCACCGGCGGCTCGAGGCCGGGGACCAGGCCGCCTTCCCGCTGGGCTGGGTCCACGACGTGGTGCAGGCACCCGACGCGGTGGCTGGGCCGACCTTGAGTGTGCACGCCTACTCGCCGCCACTGACGGCGATGTCCTACTACGAGGTGACACCGCAGAAGACGTTGCGCCGCAACCGTACCGAGCTCACCGACGCGCCGGAGTGATGGCAATGAGTCGCATCGACATTGTGCTGGAGCAAGCCCGTACCCGGCTGCACCGACTGCCCGCCTCGGGTCTTTCCGAGGCACTCACTGCCGGAGCCGTGCTGGTCGACATCCGCCCGGCCGCTCAACGCGCCGCCGAAGGGTCGGTGCCCGGCGCGCTGGTCATCGAACGCAACGTGCTGGAGTGGCGCTGCGACCCGACCAGCGAAGCGCGTCTCCCGCAGGCCGTCGACGACGACGTCTACTGGGTGATCCTGTGCTCGGAGGGCTACACCTCGAGCCTGGCTGCCGCATCGTTGGTGGATCTCGGGCTGCACCGGTCCACCGATGTCGTCGGCGGGTACCACGCGCTGGTCGCCGCCGGCCAGGTGTAAACGGCAGGCGCTCAGCTGTTTTCGTTGCTGCTCAACAGTGGCCGCAGCTTCGCGGTCTGCTCCGGGGTCCAACCCGGGGGCTGAAGCACCGCGGCCCAGGCGTCTGCCACGTTCTCGACGTACACGTGTCCGTGTCCGTCGGGAACGTCGATGGCCACTGCCATGTCCGCCGAGACCTGCAGGAAGGTCACCACCGGAATCCACTCCATGCGCCGGGACACGTCGTACCCACGAGGCTCACGCAGCCAATCCGGTTTGGCGAACAGCAAATCGGGCGTCCACCAGGAGATCGGGTCCGATGCGTGCTGCAGATACACCGCCCGCGGGTGACCCCACGGCGCGGCGGGCCGGTCCAGATTCTCGGCTTTCGCGCTGAACCGCACGTTCTGGCCGTTGTCGTAGATCGGCAGCCACTCCGGCGAACCGGCGTCGCGGTCGCGGGTCAGCGTCGTCCAGATCGTGTTCTTGAACGTCGGACCCGAGAACAGCGCACCGTCGGTACGGGCGATGAGATTGTTCAGCGACAGGAAGGGCGTCTCGCCACCGAACGACCCGAGGCTCTCCCCGAACACCACCAGCTTGGGACGCTTTTCCTCCGGCATCGCGCGCACCAAGGCGTCGACGGCCTCGAACAACGCCTGCCCGGCCTGCCGGGCGTTCTCCTGGTCGACCAGGAACGACAACCAACTCGGCAGGAATGAGTACTGCATCGACACGATCGCGGTGTTGCCGTTGTACATGTACTCAAGCGCCGAGGCCTCCGCCTCGTTGATCCAGCCGGTACCCGTAGTGGTGGCCACCGCGACCACGGCACGGTTCAGGCCGCCGGTGCGCTGCAACTCCCTGGCCGCCAACTCAGCGGTGGCCTTGATGCCGTCAGCGGAATGCAGGCCCGCATAGGCGCGGATCGATTCGGTCGCGGGTTTGCCGTTGAACCGCGAAAGCTGTTGCACGGTAGGGCCTGCCGAGACGAAGATCCGGCCCTGATGCCCCAGCGACTCCCAGCTGGCCAGCGACTGGGGGCCGCCCGAGCGCAGGGGCGACATGGGGGCGGGGAAGTCGGGATCGCTCTCGTCGTTGACCGACGCGAACGTCCGGTTGATGGTGTCCATCGCCACCCGGACCACTACGCCGTTCAGCAGGGCGATGGACAGCGCCAGCAGCAATGCCACCGCGACCACGGCCGAAACTCGCGGCGGCAGAAAGCGATCCAGCTTCAGGTCCAGGAAACGCACCAGCTTGCGGACCAATTGTCCGATCTCGACGAACGCGAACAGCACCACGATCGACAGCACGGCGGTCAGCGGGTGATCCCAGAACTTCAGCCGGGGCACACCCATGAAGTCCCGGACCTCGTCCTGCCAGATGTGGAAGTAGACGATCATCAGGATCTGCCCGACGACACCGACGACGAGCAAGGTCAGCCAGGCCCACTTGGGGGCCCTCGGGCTGGTCTCCTTGGATCGCATGTATCGAACCAGCCACACCCCGAAAACGCCGAGGCCGTAGCCGGTTGCGCCGGCCCCGCCGCTGACCAGGCCCTGGAACAGTGGCCCTCGGGGCAGCAGCGACGGGGTCAGCGAGAACCAGATGAACACCAGACCCACCGCGGTGCCGAAGAACGTGTAGTGGCGCGCCCACCACACCGGCATGGCATCCGGTTCGGTGGCAACTTCGTCGACGGGATCGGCGGCCGGTGCGGGTGAGTCGGTCTCGGTCACCCGTCGACCTTAGCGATGGGTGAAGTTCGCGGCGCGCTTCTCGGAGAACGCCGCCATGCCTTCCTTCTGGTCGGCGGTGGCGAAGGCCGAGTGAAACAGCCTGCGCTCGTAGAGCAATCCTTCGGTCAGGCTGGACTCGAACGCGCGACTGACCGCTTCCTTGGCCATCCGCGACGCCGACAGCGACATCCCCGCGATGGTCGCGGCCACGGCCAGAGACTCGTCGATCAGGGTGTCGGCGGGCACCAGTCGCGACACCAGTCCGGCGCGCTCGGCCTCGACGGCGTCGATGGTGCGGCCGGTGAGGATCAGGTCCATCGCCTTGGCCTTGCCGATCGCCCGGGTCAACCGCTGGCTGCCGCCCATCCCCGGCAGCACGCCCAGCTTGATCTCGGGCTGACCGAACTTCGCCGAGTCCGCGGCGATCAGGATGTCGCACATCATCGCCAGCTCACAGCCGCCGCCCAACGCGTATCCGGCGACCGCGGCGATCGTCGGAGTGCGGGTGGCGGCGAACTTCGACCACAGTTCGAAGAAGTCGGCCGAGTACACGTCGGCGAACGACAGCTCGGCCATCTCCTTGATATCGGCGCCGGCGGCGAACGCCTTCTCATTGCCGGTGACGATGATCGCACCGACGCTCGGGTCGCCGTCGAGTTCGGCTGCGGCCGTCGTTACCTCGGTCATCACCTGGGTGTTGAGCGCGTTGAGCGCCTTGGGCCGGTTCAACTTGATGGTGGCGACCCGGTCGGTGCGGGTCACCAGGATCGTCTCGAACTCACTCATTGGTTGTCCTCCTGGAAGGTCAGATCAGGGCTGGTCGGAACGAAGTACGCCTCGATGTCGGCGGGGGTGACCGCTGCGACCGAGGCCGGGGACCATTGCGGGTTGCGGTCCTTGTCGACGAGTTGAGCGCGGATGCCCTCGACGAAGTCATGAGATTTCACCGAGGCGGACGAGGTTCGGTACTCCTGGCGCAGCACGTCCTCCAGTGTCGCCAGCTCGGCGGCCCGGCGCACCGCTTCCAGCGTGACGGCCAGGGCGATGGGGGAGCGGGTGGCGATCAGATCCGCAGCAGCGTGCGCGGCCGGTTCGTCGTGCCCGCGCAGTGCGGCGATGATGTCGGCCACGGTGTCACCGGCATAGCACTCGTCGATCCAGCCGCGCTGTTCGAGCAGTGGGCTGGCCGGCGGTTCGGTGGCGTAGGTGGCCAGGGCGTTCTTCACGCCGCCGTTGACGATGGCCTCGGCGAAGTCGGCCAGCTGGTCGTGCGACACGTAATGGTCGGCGAAGCCCATGGCGATGGCGTCGGCTCCGGAGAACGGGGCGCCGGTGAGCGCGGCGTGCAGGCCGAGCGCGCCGGGGGCGCGCGAGAGCAGATAGGTGCCGCCGACGTCGGGGATGAAACCGATGCCGACCTCGGGCATCGCCATCTTGGTGGTGTCGGTCGCGACCCGGACGCTGCCGTGGGATGCGACGCCGACGCCGCCGCCCATCACGATGCCGTCCATCAACGCGACATATGGTTTCGGATAGCTACCGATATAGGCGTTGAGCAGGTATTCGTCGTACCAGAACCGCTGCGCAGCCCCGTCGTCGGCCTTCGCGCTGTGATAGAGCGCCACCACGTCACCACCCGCGCACAACCCGCGTTCGCCGGCACCGGTCAACAGCACGGTGTGGATGGAGTCGTCGTCCGCCCAGGCGTGCAGCGCTTCGGAGATGCCCGCGACCATGGCGTCATTGAGCGAGTTGATCGCCTTGGGCCGGTTCAGCGTGAGGATGCCGACGCCGTTGCGGACACTTACTAGGACGTCCTCGTTTTCTGTCACGAGTTGCAATCTAGTTCGGACCCCCTGTTGTGGTGCGCTACGGGTAGGGTTTGCCTCAAGATCAAACCTGGACGTTTCCTGAAAGCTTTCTGGAGTCGACGGGAACCCAGCCGGACCATTGATCGTTGAGCTACTAGTTCGTACTCGAACACATCTCATCAGAGAGGACCCGACGGTGCGCGAAACCAGCAACCCGGTATTCCGCAGCCTGCCAAAGCAGCAGGGCGGATACGCACAATTCGGTACCGGAGCCGCCGGCTTCGGTGCACAGCAAATGCAGCAGCATGCGCCGGAGTACTTGGACCAGCAGCAGGCCGGCGTTTCTCGCCCGCTGACCATTGATGACGTCGTCACCAAGACCGGCATCACCCTGGCCGTGCTGTCGGCCGTCGCGGTGGTGTCCTACTTCCTGGTGTCGGGCAACCTGGGCCTGGCGACGCCGTTCGCGCTGATCGGCGGTCTCGGCGGCCTGGCGCTCGTCCTGGTAGCCACCTTCGGCCGCAAGCAGGACAACCCGGCGATCGTGCTGAGCTACGCGGCGCTGGAGGGCCTGTTCCTCGGTGCGGTGTCGTTCATCATCGCCAACGTCGCCTCGGTCGGCGGACCCGGCATGATCGCGCAGGCGGTTGTCGGGACCATGGGTGTGTTCTTCGGAATGCTCGTCGTCTACAAGACCGGGGCCATCCGCGTCACGCCGAAGTTCACCCGCATGATCGTGGCCGCCATGTTCGGCGTCCTGGCACTCATGCTGCTCAACTTCGTGTTGGCGATGTTCGGCGTTGGCGGCGGTGCCGGTATGGGCCTGCGCGACGGCGGCATGATGGCCATCATCTTCTCGCTGGTGTGTATCGGCATCGCGGCGTTCAGCTTCCTGATCGACTTCGACGCCGCCGACCAGATGGTCCGTGCCGGTGCTCCGGAGAAGGCCGCGTGGGGCATCGCCCTGGGCCTGACCGTCACCCTGGTCTGGCTGTACATCGAGATCCTCCGGTTGCTGTCGTACTTCAACAACGACTAGCAACCCTGCCCCGAGAAAGGCGTCCGCGATTGCGGGCGCCTTTTTCTTTTGGGTTTTGGCGACCGAGCCTGCGCTGACGGCACCGAGTCTGCACTCAGGGCGTGAAATCGCACGAATCCGCACTCCGAGCGCAGGCTCGACGCCCTGTACACAGAGTCGATTTCATCCACAGCTGTGGCTCGCCGACGCCTTCGTGAATGCCCGCTGTCGGAGATGGCTCGCAACGTCGACACCATGACCATCTTCGACAGTCCGTTCATCGGTTCAGAAGCGTTGCGGGCCGGTCTGATCCGCAAGCATCAGTTGCGCGCGAATTTCCGCGCCATCCTGCCCGACGTCTATGTGGCCCGGGACTTCAGTCCGGGGCTGCTTGATCGGGCCAGGGCAGCATGGCTGTGGTCGCACCGCCGGGGAGTGCTGGCAGGTGCCACCGCTGCAGCGTTGCACGGGGCGAAATGGGTCGACGATTCCGCGCCGGTTGAGTTGATCTGGACCAATGCCAGGAGCCCGCTCGGCGTGCGGACATCCGCAATGCGCTTGCAGCCGAACGAGATCGGACAGGTCCGCGAACTGCCCGTGACGACACCCGAGCGGACTGCGTTCGACATCGGCCGCACGCCAGGCCTCGGTCGCGCGGTGGCCCGGCTCGATTCCCTCGTCAGGGCAACGGGATTGAAGGTTCGCGATGTGGAACAAGTGGCGGCCCGGTATCGCGGAGCGCGCGGACTGCGCCAAATCGAGAGGGCGCTTCCGATGCTCGATGCCGGGTCGCAATCTCCGAAGGAAACCTGGCTGCGCCTGCTCCTCATCGATGATGGTCTACCGCGCCCGCAGACTCAGATCCCAGTGATCGGGGCAAACGGCTATGCGTTCGCCTACCTCGATATGGGCTGGACCGAATGGATGGTCGCGGTGGAGTACGACGGGGACCAACATCGCAGTGATCGCATGCAATACGTGAAGGACATCCGCCGGACAGCCGAGCTGGAGCGGATGGGCTGGATCATCGTCAGGGTGGTGGCAGAGGACCGGCCGTCCGACATCCTAAGAAGAGTGCGGGCAGCGATCGCCAGTAGGCAAGTCACGCTGCTCTGAGTACAGCGAGTCTGCGCACAGATCGCGAAATCGCGTGAAATCGCGATCTGTACGCAGACTCGGCGAGAAGCAATTAGGAGAGACGCTCCACAACCATCGCCATACCCTGGCCGCCGCCGACACACATCGACTCGATGCCGAAGGTCTTGTCGTAGGTCTGCAGGTTGTTCAGCAGCGTGGCGGTGATGCGGGCACCGGTCATGCCGAACGGGTGGCCCAGCGCGATCGCGCCGCCCGAAACGTTCAGCTTGTCCTCGTCGATGCCGAGCTCACGAGCCGAACCGATCACCTGGACGGCGAAGGCCTCGTTGATCTCGACCAGGTCGATATCGGAGATCTTCTTTCCGGCCTTGGCGAGCGCCCTCTTGATGGCCTCGATCGGACCCAGGCCCATGATCTCCGGCGACAGGCCGGACACCCCGGTGGACACGATCCGAGCCAGCGGGGTCAGGCCCAGCTCCTTGGCCTTGGTGTCGCTCATGATGACGACGGCGGCAGCGCCGTCGTTCAGGGGACACGCGTTGCCGGCGGTGATCGTGCCGTTGGCCCGGAACACCGGCTTGAGCTGGCTGATCTTCTCGTACGACGTGCCGGCACGCGGGCCGTCGTCGGTGGAGACGACGGTGCCGTCGGGCAGCGTCACGGGTGAGATCTCGCGCTCGAAGAAGCCGCTCTTGATGGCTTCCTCGGCGCGGTTCTGCGAGCGCACGCCCCAGCGGTCCTGGTCCTCGCGGCTGATGCCGGTGTAGGTGACGACGTTCTCGGCCGTCTGGCCCATGGCGATGTAGACGTCGGGGATGAGGCCGTCCTCGCGCGGGTCATGCCACTTGCTCTCGTCCTCAGCCTGCTTGAGGGTGCGCGCCTGTGCCTCGTCGAACAGCGAGTTCTTCGAGTTCGGCGCACCGTCGGCGGCACCGACGCCGAACCGCGACACCGTCTCGACACCTGCGGAGATGAACACGTCACCCTCGCCGGCCTTGATGGCGTGGAAAGCCATCCGGGTGGTCTGCAGCGACGACGAGCAGTACCGGTTGACGGTGGTGCCGGGGAGGAAGTCGTAGCCGAGTTCGACGGCCACCGCGCGAGCGATGTTGTAGCCGGCCTCACCGGCGGGCTGGGCGCAGCCCATCATCAGGTCGTCGATGTGCCGGGGATCCAGGGACGGCACTTTGTCCAGAACGGCTTTCACCATCTGCGCGGCGAGGTCGTCGGGACGCATGGTGGCCAGCGACCCCTTGACGGCGCGGCCGATCGGTGAGCGGGCGGTGGCAACGATGACGGCTTCAGGCATGACGGCTCCTGCTAATCGAATGGCTTGAAAACTCAGTTGAAACTAGCCCGCGGGCACCACGATGGGTGCGGGCACCCCGGTTGAGCGGCGCCACAGCCGGCTGACACTGCCCAGTCGGGTCCACAGGGCTCCGTTATGCGCGGTCGCGGATTCCAGTGCCTCGTCGCCGTCCCATTCGCCCAGGACGCTGCACAGCGCGGGCAGCAGCTGCGTGGCCGCAAGTGCATATCCGGCCGCCGACGGATGGAACATGTCCTCGGAGAACAGCAGGTCAGGGGCTTTGTGGAACTCCGGAGTCAACAGATCCGAGAATGGCACCGGGACGCCTCCCGCGGCCCGTACGGCAGCGGCCTGGGCGCGGGCCAGCCGTAGGCCACGGGCGCGGGTGAAAGCGCGCAAGGGCTGCGGGATTGCGGTGATCACCCCGAAATCCGGGCAGGTGCCGACCACGACGACGGCTCCTGCCGCCCGCAGTCGGCGCACTGCGTCGCCGAGTCGGCGGGCCGACGGACCGAGGCCGTTGGGTTTGGTGATGTCGTTGGCGCCGATCATGATCACGGCGGCGTCCGGTGGTGGGCCCGCCACGAACATGGCATCGATTTGGCCGGACAGCCCCTTCGACGTGGCGCCGACGATCGCCTTCGTGCTCAACCGGATTCGTTTGTCGAACTGATCGGCCACACCCCGGGCGATCAACACCCCGGGCACCTCGTCGGCAACCCGGCAGCCGTATCCGGTGGCGGTCGAGTCGCCGAAGATCATCAGGTGCAGGTCGAAGGGGACGTCGCGCTCCCACTTCTCCACCGGCCCGCCACCGGCGAGGTACACGCCGTCGGCGCGGGGCGGGACGTCCCAGGACTTGGGGATGACCTGCCGGGCCTTGTCCGCCTGCCCGCTCAACAGATTGCGCGCACCGATGTAGGCCGAAGCCGTAGATGCCACCACCGCAGCGGCGAGGCTAATGGTCGACCGACGCGCCATGCGTATGCCCACGAGCTGAGTCTAGGCGGATGCCACGGGTTGTCCGCGTGGCGCATCGCCCGTGCCGGTCACGGTGCTGTATCAAGTCCGGTATCAAATCAGTTTATTTGACTGTTGAACTGTTTACGAATGTCAAGCTAAGTTACCCGGGTTGTCTGAGTGACGAAGCTCACCTAGCACTACAAAGACGTAGGAAGTGGTGACCATGACTGCACCGAGCAAGGTATCCAGGGCCCATCATGCTGGCATAGGCCCAGCTAGGCCCTATCGCGGGCGTAGGTTTCCGGTCAGTGATGGCGCCCCCGTCGAGGTGGTCGAGGACGGCCCGAGCCTGGCAGGCCGATTGGCTTCGCTGGCGGCGACGCTGACAATCAAGCCGGCCTTGGCAATCGGTAGCCACGTACCGCATCTGCCGTGGCCGTTCGGGCTGATCAATTTCGCCGCGCGGCTGATCCGGCCGGCACCCGGGACCATCAAAGCGACCATCGCGCTGCCGCACTGCACCGCGCATCTGGTGCGCGCCGACGGTGTGCTGCCCGCCGACGGGAAGCGCAGCGTGATCCTCTATCTGCACGGCGGTGCGTTCCTGGCCTGCGGGGCCAACACGCACTCGGGCGTCGTCACGGCGCTGTCCGAGTACGCCGACAGCCCGGTGCTCGTGGTGGATTACCGGATGGTTCCCAAGCACTCGGTCGGCACCGCGATCGAGGACTGTTACGACGGCTATCAGTGGCTGCGCCTGCGTGGCTACGAACCGGATCAGATCGTCCTGGCCGGTGACTCGGCGGGCGGCTACCTGTCGCTGGCGCTGGCCGAGCGACTGGTCGATGAAGGCGAGATGCCCGCGGCTTTGGTGACGATGTCACCGCTGTTCGAGATCGACAACGAGTCACGGGCCAACCACCCCAACATGCACACCGACGCGATGTTCCCGCCCAAGGCGTTCGACGCCCTCGTCGAACTCATCGAGCGCGCCGCCGAGCGCAAGGGCGAGGACGTCTACGAGCCCCTCGACCACATCGAGCCCGGTCTGCCGCGCACGCTGATCCACGCGTCGGGCTCGGAGGTTCTGCTCAGCGATGCACGAAAGGCCGCGCACATGCTGGCCGCTGCCGGGGTTCCCGTCGAGCTCCGGATCTGGCCCGGTCAGATGCATGTCTTCCAGCTCGCGTCGCCGGTGGTGTCCGAGGCGAAGCGCTCATTACGCCAGATCGGCGAATACATTCGAGAGGCCACCTGGTAAGCGATTCTCGGGCCTGAGACCATTGACGTATGCGCATCGCCAGGCACATCAGTGAGCTCATCGGCAATACTCCGCTGGTACAGCTGAACTCGGTTGTCCCCGAAGGCTCAGGCATGGTCTTGGCCAAGGTCGAGTACCTGAACCCCGGTGGCAGCTCCAAGGACCGCATCGCCGCCAAGATGATCGACGCGGCCGAGGCCAGCGGCGAGCTCAAGCCCGGCGGCACGATCGTCGAGCCGACGTCCGGCAATACCGGTGTGGGTCTGGCGATGGTCGCCCAGACCCGCGGCTACCGGTGCATTTTCGTCTGCCCTGACAAGGTCAGCGAGGACAAGCAGAACGTGATGCGCGCCTACGGCGCCGAAGTGGTGGTGTGCCCGACGGCTGTGGCCCCGGAGGATCCGGACAGCTACTACAGCGTGTCCAACCGCCTGGTCGAGGAGATCGACGGCGCCTGGAAGCCCGATCAGTACTCCAACCAGATGGGTCCGGCCAGCCACTACGAGACGACGGGCCCGGAGATCTGGGCCGACACCGAAGGCAAGGTCACCCACTTCGTGGCCGGGGTCGGCACCGGCGGCACCATCACGGGCACCGGGCGCTACCTGAAAGAGGTATCGGCCGGCCGTCCGGGAGGTCCGGTCCAGGTGATCGGCGCCGACCCGGAGGGCTCGGTGTACTCGGGCGGAACCGGACGCCCGTACCTGGTGGAAGGTGTCGGCGAGGACTTCTGGCCTTCGGCGTACGACCCCTCGGTTCCCGACGGGATCATCGCCGTCTCCGACGCCGATTCGTTCGATATGACGCGGCGGCTGGCGCGCGAAGAGGCGCTGCTGGTTGGTGGGTCCTGCGGCATGGCGGTCGTCGCCGCACTCGAGGTGGCCCGCAAGGCCGGGCCCGACTCGATCGTCGTGGTGCTGCTGCCTGACGGCGGACGCGGTTACCTCTCAAAGATTTTCAACGACTCGTGGATGTCGT
Organism: Mycolicibacterium lutetiense; assembly: GCF_017876775.1. Lineage (NCBI taxonomy): Bacteria > Bacillati > Actinomycetota > Actinomycetes > Mycobacteriales > Mycobacteriaceae > Mycobacterium > Mycolicibacterium lutetiense. Next base: position 463,324 of record NZ_JAGIOP010000001.1, read on the forward strand.
CATACGGATTCCTGCGCAACCGGCTCGACGGTTCGATCGAGCAGTCGACCGTCGGCGACGTCCTGCGCGGCAAATCCGGGGCGCTGCCCGACCTGGTGCACACCCACCCGGCGGAGACGGTGCGCGACGCGATCGGCATCCTGCGCGAGTACGGCGTCTCGCAGATGCCGGTGGTCGGCGCCGAGCCTCCGGTGATGGCGGGCGAGGTGGCCGGCAGTGTGTCCGAGCGGGAACTGCTGTCCGCGGTATTCGAGGGACGGGCCAAGCTGGCCGACGCGGTCGCCGAACACATGGGCCCGCCGTTGCCACTGCTCGGCGCGGGGGAGTTGGTCTCCACAGCAGCCAAGACATTGCGCGAATGCGACGCGGTGATGGTCGTCGAGGACGGCAAGCCGGTCGGCGTGCTCACTCGCCACGATCTGCTGGGGTTCCTGTCCGAGGCCGGTGGGCGACACTAGACCCGGCTGGCTGCATTGTGCCGGCCCATTGTGCCCGGCGAACACGCTCGTTTTTGTCCTGCCAAAGGGGGTTGCCGGTGCGTAATCTTCCTGTGGAGCAGTCTGTCCATCTAGGTGCCGGCAGAACGTAGCGTCCGTCCGCGCGGAGCGCTATCGGCAGACGAGGAGAGCTTTCGACGTGACCGATCAACCGCCCCCGCCCGGGAACTACCCGCCGCCGCCGGAGGGTGGCTACCCGCCTCCGCCGCCGCAGCAGGGTGGCTATCCGCCGCCCCCCGGCGGCAGCTACCCGCCTCCGCCTCCCGGCGGTTACCCGCCCCCACCCCAGGGTGGCGGCTACGCGCCTCCGCCTCCCAGTGGCGCCGGTGGCTACCCAGCCCCGGGCGGCTACCCGCCTCCCGGCGGTTACCCGCCGCCCGGTGGATTTCCGCCTGCCGGCTACGGGGCCCCCGGCTACCCGCCCGCGGGCGGACCCGGATTCGGCGGCGCTCCCTACAGCGTGGGTGACGCCTTCTCGTGGGCCTGGAACAAGTTCACCAAGCATCCGGTCGAAATCCTGGTGGCGACGCTGGTGTACGGAGCCATTTACGGTGTGCTGCAGTTCATCTTCCGGATGATCGAGGCTCCGTTCACCGAGGTGGACAGCTCGGACCCGGACAGCTTCACCTTCTCGATGGGCGCCACCGGCCTCCTCGTCTCACTGGTGCTCGGCCTCGTGGGTGTGGTGATCGGCGCGGTGATCCAGTCCGCCTACATCGGCGGCATGCTCGACATCGCCAACGGTGCACCGGTGACGATCGGATCGTTCTTCCGTCCGCGCCAGGTCGGCAATGTCATCATCGCCTCGGTGGTGTCGTCGATCATCATCCTTATCGGTGTTGTCCTGTGCATCATCCCGGGCTTCATCGCCGCGATCATGCTGATGTTCACCACGGTTGCCGTACTTGACCGCAACCTGCCGGGTACCGAAGCCGTCAAGACCAGCTTCAACCTCTCCAAGGCGAACTTCGGACCGGTGGCATTGACCTGGCTCGTCACCGTCGCCCTCACCATCGTCGGCATCCTGCTGTGTGGTGTCGGCATGCTGGTGGCCTACCCGGTGGTCTCGCTGATCACGATCTACGCTTGGCGTCGGCTCAGCGGCGTCTCGGTGGCACCGCTGACCCCGTAGGAGAACCGACCTCAGCGCCCACGGCGCGTACGGCAGAAATGCCTGCGCCGTGGGCGCTGTGTTCCGTGACATCATTTCAGCTAGCCTGCCGACGCCGAATCCATTTCGGAGTTCGGCGTATTCGAGAAAGTCGGGGCCCTAATGTCGATGCCGAATCCGCCCGGGGATTTCTACGGGAAGCCGCCTCAGGGGATCCCGCCCCAAGGTTTTCCGCCCCAGGGGACTCCTGCCCAGGGAATGCCGCCGCAGGGTTTTCCGCCCCAGGGGATGCCTCCGCAGGGTTTTCCTCCGCAGGGCGCGCCGCAATACGGTGGATACCCGCCCCAGGGCGCGCCGGCCGGGTACCCGGGCCAGCCGCAGCCCTACGGTGCCTATCTCGCCGATCCGGCGGCGCCGTTCGGTCGCGATCCGCTCACCGGGGAGCCGCTCTCTGACAAGACCGCGATGACCGCCGGCCTGCTGCAATTCTTCCTGGGCGCTTTTGGTGTCGGACGCTTCTACCTCGGCTACACCACGATCGGCGCGATCCAGCTGGGGCTGACCCTCCTCGGCCTCATCACGTCGATCCTGATCGTCGGAATCTTCATCTGCCTCGGTGTCGGAGTCTGGGCTCTGGTGGATGCGGTCATGATGTTCACCCGATCGATGCCCGACGCGCAGGGGCGCAAGCTGCGTAGCTGACCGGCGGGGCGCGCTCGCGCCCATCCGGATAGGCTCGACACGTTATGAGTGAACAGCGCAGGTGGCACGGTCTGGCCACAAAAGCCATCCACGCCGGTTACCGACCCGACCCGGGCACCGGAGCCGTCAACACCCCGATCTACGCCAGCTCGACCTTCGCCCAGGACGGCGTCGGCGGATTGCGTGGCGGATTCGAGTACGCCCGTACCGGGAATCCCACCCGGCAGGCGCTGGAATCAGCGCTGGCCGCGGTCGAGGAAGCCGCCTACGGGCGCGCCTTCAGCTCGGGCATGGCCGCCACCGACTGTGCCCTGCGCGCGGTGTTGCGGCCCGGCGACCACGTGGTGATTCCCGATGACGCCTACGGCGGTACGTTCCGGCTCATCGACAAGGTGTTCTCGCAGTGGGGGATCACCCATACCCCGGTCCCGCTGAGCGACCTGGACGCGGTGCGTTCGGCGCTCACCCCGCGGACCCGGTTGATCTGGGTGGAGACGCCCACCAACCCGCTGCTGAGCGTGGCGGACATTCCCGGGATCGTCCAGATAGCGTCGGCCTCGGGCGTCAAGGTGCTGGTGGACAACACGTTTGCCTCACCGGCGCTGCAGCAGCCGCTGCTGCTGGGTGCCGACATCGTGCTGCACTCGACCACCAAGTACATCGGTGGGCACTCGGATGTGGTGGGCGGTGCGCTGCTGACCAACGACGAGGAACTCGACGCGGCATTCGCCTTCCTGCAGAACGGCGCCGGAGCCGTACCGGGACCGTTCGACGCGTACCTGACCATGCGTGGGCTCAAGACGTTGGTGCTGCGGATGCGCCAGCACAGCGAAAACGCCGCGCTGATAGCCGAATTCCTCGACGGCCACCCCGCCGTCGAGACCGTGCTCTATCCCGGTCTGGCCAGTCACCCCAACCACGATGTGGCGGCGCGGCAGATGTCCGGTTTCGGCGGCATGGTGAGCCTGCAACTACGTGGTGGACCCCGGGCGGCGCGTGAGTTGTGCTCGCGCACTGAGCTTTTCATTCTCGCCGAGTCGCTCGGCGGGGTGGAGTCGTTGATCGAGTACCCGGGTGCGATGACGCATGCGTCGACCGCGGGTTCGCAACTGGAGGTGCCCGACAACCTGGTGCGCCTGTCGGTAGGCATCGAACATGCTGCCGACCTGCTGGCCGACCTGGAGCAGGCGCTCGGGAAGTAGCGCCGAGCGTCAGGCCATCAGGGCCGGACGCAGCGCCGACGTCGTCACTGCCAGATTCATCTCGGGCAGTGCCGACGCGGTCTCTTCCACCCAGATGCCGGTGGCGATTTCGGTGGACCGCGCATGTACCCAGCGCCAGCCCCGGTCGTTGAGGCTCAGGATCGCGCCGAGTCCGTCGACCGCATGCAGCAGGCAGATGATCGCGGCGATGGCCGGCACCGGATTGTGGCCGTCGAACAGGGTGGCCATCAGGGCCGCCCGCGCCCGGCTGACCCGGTCCCGGTTGGTCAGCGGCCAGCAGTAGACCGGCTTGCCCGGAAACCCTTTGCCGGGCATGCGGACCCGACGGATCTCACCGACGCGTTCGAGATGCTGCTCAAGGTTGAGCTGGGTGTGCTTGCTCAGCTTGTTCAGCGCGGCCTCGGCCGAAATCGGCCGGCGTTGCAGTAGTTCGAACGCCGGGTCTCCGATCGGATCGGCGGGCCAATTGCCGGCCAGTGCGATCAACCGGCCGGCCTCGATCGGTTCGCCTGCCATGGCAGGGCGGACCCGGCAGGCGTACGCCAGGTCCAGCAGTACTGCGGCGCTGAGTACTTTCTCCCTGCGATGGCGGTCAAGCCCGGGCTGCGCGGCTGCGTTGTCCAGCAACAGCAAAAACAGGTCTTCGGCGATTTGCGCCATTTCCCCGACTGTAGTGCGTCCCCCGTGCCGACCCGTCAGTCGTGATAGGGCTCGGCGCTGACCAGGGTGACCTTGACGGTGTTGCCGTTCGGCACGGTGTAGGTGCGCGACTCGCCGACCTTGGCGTCGATCAGTGCACTGCCCAGCGGTGAGTTGGGGGAGTACACCTCGAGCTTGCCGACGCTGATGCCCTCCTGGCGGGTGGCGATCAGGAACGTCTCGGTGTCCTTCTTGTCGTCGTCGTAGTACACCTTGACGACCGAACCGGGCAGCGCGACACCGGACTGCTTGGGTGCCTCACCGACCTTGGCGTTGTTCAGGAGCTCCTGCAGCTGGCGGATGCGGGCCTCCTGCTGGCCCTGCTCCTCGCGGGCGGCGTGGTAGCCACCGTTCTCGCGCAGGTCGCCCTCTTCGCGACGGTCGTTGATCTCGGCGGCGATCACCGGCCGGTTGGCGATCAGCTGATCCAGCTCCACCTTCAACCGGTCGAATGCATCCTGAGTGAGCCAGGTGACCTGAGTATCGGTCATATTCTTGTGCTCCTGTCTGTTCTGGTCATGCGGCGCTCCCGCGCCTTCCTCGCACGCGAAGTCGTCGTTTCCGGGCCGGGCGCGGGTGCGTGTATTGCCGCGAGCGTCAGTACCTAACCGAGTGCTAATGCAGCAATACACGGCCCCAGCGAGGAACCGTGTATCGAATAATCGTACCACCGCACAGCCGACGAATCTTCATCTAATCGCTGTCGGACGTTTGTTGCAGGCGTCGAGATCAGGGCGCTACCAGGTAGGACGGCACATCCGTCCCGCAACCGTAGACATCGCCGATCACGGGGCGTTGGCTGGATTTCACGTCCGCGGTCACCTGCACCACCATTTGATCGGACGGGCCGACCAGGATCTCGCGCCTGCCGGTCTCGCTTCCGTCGATCGAGCGCGCCCGGACGATGCACACCACCGGTATCGATGGATCGGGACGGGTCACCCCGATTGTCACCGACACCGTCTGGTTGTCGACCAGTTTGTAGGCCGAGAGCTCGCCTTTGACCTCGCCGGTGCCCAACCGTTGGAACGCCACGACCGCAAGGATCACACCCGCCGTCACCACGAGGCCTACCAGTGCGAACGTGATCCACCGCCGGGTCCGGCGGGACAATTGGCGGGATCCGTAGCGGGCGGCGGGGCGTTCGATCATCAGAACTGGAACTATAGGGCGAGGCGGGTTGGCCACCGACGCCCAGGGAGCGGATCGACGGGTTGAGGGCGGCTACGGGTAGGTATCGGGCATAGGTCAGGGGGCTCCGTAGTTAGATGAAAGCGAAATGAGTGAACTGCGGTTGATGGCGGTGCATGCCCACCCGGACGACGAGTCCAGCAAGGGTGCGGCTACCACCGCGCGCTATGCGGCTGAAGGTGTGCGCGTCATGGTCGTGACGCTCACCGGTGGCGAGCGCGGCGACATTCTCAATCCGGCAATGGACCTCCCCGAGGTACACGGCCGGATCACCGAGGTGCGCCGCGACGAGATGGCCAAGGCCGCCGAGATCCTCGGCGTCGAACATCGCTGGCTGGGATTCGTCGACTCGGGCCTGCCCGAGGGCGACCCGATGCCCCCGCTGCCGGACGACTGCTTCGCCTGTGTGCCGCTGGCCGAGCCGGTCAGCCGCCTGGTCCAGGTGATCCGGGAGTTCCAGCCGCACGTGCTGACCACCTACGACGAGAACGGTGGCTACCCCCACCCCGACCACATCCGCTGCCATGAAGTCTCGGTCGCGGCCTATGAGGCAGCCGCCGACCACCGGCTGTACCCCGAGGTCGGGGCGCCGTGGAACGTCTCGAAGCTGTACTACAACCACGGCTTCCTCCGTGAGCGCATGCAACTGCTGCAGGACGAGTTCGCCAAGAATGGTCGGCTGGGCCCCTTCGGTAAATGGCTGGAACACTGGGACCCGGACCACGACCCGTTCGCCAAGCGGGTCACCACCCGTGTTGAATGCTCGAAGTACTTCAGTCAGCGTGACGATGCGCTGCGCGCACATGCGACGCAGATCGACCCGAAAGGCGATTTCTTTCATGCGCCGATCGAGTGGCAGCAGCGGCTCTGGCCGACTGAAGAGTTCGAGTTGGCGCGGTCGCGTGTGCCGGTGAACCTGCCGGAAGACGACCTGTTCACCGGGATTGAGAAATGATCGACACTTTGACCGCAGTGATCACACTGCTCGCCGACGAGCCGCGAAATACCGGCCCGGAGTTCGGTAAGGCGACCCCGCTCGGCCTGCTGGTCACGGTGGCGCTGCTGATCGGCACCTTCGGACTGGTGTGGTCGATGAACCGCCACCTGCGCAGGCTGCCCGAGTCCTTCGACCGGGAACACCCCGAGCCCGACCAGGCTGCCGACGAAGGCACCGCCGACGATTCCGCCGACGGTTCCGGTGACGGCGCCGCGAACAGCACCCCCGATGACCATCAGGGTCCGCCCCGTGAGCCCGGTAGCGGGTAACACGCTCGGCGGGTCCACCAGCCCGTACCTGCGCCAGCACGCCGACAACCCGGTGCACTGGCGCGAATGGACGCCCGAGGCGCTCGCTGAAGCTGCCTCCCGGGACGTCCCCATCCTGCTGTCCATCGGATATGCGGCGTGCCACTGGTGTCACGTGATGGCGCACGAATCGTTCGAAGATGCCGACGTGGCCGCGGTGCTCAACGACGGATTCGTCTGCATCAAGGTCGACCGCGAGGAGCGACCGGATCTGGACGCGGTCTATATGAACGCCACCGTCGCGCTCACCGGGCAGGGCGGCTGGCCCATGACCTGCTTCCTGACCCCGGCCGGTCGGCCGTTCTTCTGCGGCACCTACTACCCGAAGCTCGGGTTCCTGCAACTGTTGGACGCGGTCGGCGAAACGTGGCGGGACCGGCGAGACGAGGTCGAGCGGGCCTCCGATCAGATCGCCAACGAGCTGCGCTCGCTGTCCGCCGGGCTGCCCGGCGGCGGGGAGCCGCTACGGCACGAGTTGTGCGATCACGCAGTGGCCGCCGTACTGAACGAAGAAGATATGGCGTACGGCGGCTTTGGCGGTGCGCCCAAATTCCCGCCCTCGGCATTGTTGGAAGGGCTGCTGCGCCACCACGAACGCACGGGTTCGGCAGCGGCCTTGGCGGCTGTCGAGCGTACGTGTGTCGCGATGGCCCGCGGAGGCATCTACGACCAGTTGGCCGGGGGCTTCGCTCGTTACAGCGTCGACCCGCACTGGGTGGTGCCGCACTTCGAGAAGATGCTCTACGACAACGCGCTGCTGTTGCGGGCGTACGCGCACCTGGCGCGGCGTACCGGGGATCCGTTGGCGCGCAGGGTAACTGCGGAGACGGCCGCGTTCATCATGTCGGATCTGGGTGCGGATGCCATGTTCACCTCCTCGCTGGATGCCGACGCCGGTGGGCGCGAAGGGCTGACCTACGTGTGGACGCCGGCTGAGCTGCGCTCCGTTCTGGGTGAGGACGACGGGGCTTGGGCGGCTTCGCTTTTCGGTGTCACCGCACGCGGCACGTTCGAACACGGCGCTTCGGTGCTGCAACTGCACCGCGATCCCGACGATGATGCGCGGTTCGCATCGGTGCGTGCGGCATTGTCGGCGGCTCGCGCCCGGCGGCCCCAGCCGGCCCGCGACGACAAGGTGGTGTCCGCCTGGAACGGCCTGGCCATCACCGCGCTGGCCGAAGCCTCTGTGGCACTCGATCAGCCCGTATTGCTTTCTGCGGCAGTGGAATGCGCGCGCCATCTGCTGGACCTACACGTGGTGGATGGTCGGTTGCGCCGGGCCAGCCTGGGCGGCAGGGTCGGCGCGAGCGCGGCGATTCTGGAGGACTACGCGGCGCTGGCCACCGCACTGCTGACGCTGTACCAGCTCATCGGGTTCGGGCTGGAAGAGGCCGTTGGCCTGCTGGATGTCGCACTCGAACATTTCGCCGATCCCGATCAGCCGGGCCGTTGGTTCGACACCGCCGACGACGCCGAGCAGTTGATGGTGCGTCCCGCGGACCCGATCGACGGTGCGACACCGTCGGGCGCCGCGCTGGTCGCCGAGGCACTGCAGGCGGCGGGTTACCTGACCGGCTCGCAGCGTTATGTGGATGCGGCACAGGCGACTTTGTCGTCGGCCACACCGATCCTGGCCCGCGCGGCGCGCTCCGGCGGGCACTGGCTGGCGGTGGCCGAGGCGCAGGTGCGCGGGCCGATCCAGATCGCGGTGGCCGGCGATCCGTCGTCGCCGCTGTTGGATGCCGCGCGTCGGTTGGCGCCCGGTGGGGCGCTGGTGATCGGCGGCGCCCCAGGTTCCACCGACTCCTCGCCGTTGCTTCAGGGACGCGACCGGGTGGACGGCGCCGACGCCGCCTACGTGTGCCGCGGGACGGTGTGCGATCTGCCGGTCACGACGGTCGGGGATCTCGCCGTCTCGCTGGGCGGCCAACCGCGGGACTGCGGAAGTGGCGGCGTGTAGCCTCGCGGCCATGAGCCACGATGCCGCAACCCTGGAGTCCTTCGTCAAGCGCTATCTCGACACCGTCGCCGGCGGTTCCGCTGCCGCGGTCGCCGCGCTGTACACCGATGACGCGACGCTGGAGGATCCGGTGGGTAGCGGCGAGGTTCACATCGGACGCCAGGCGATCGAAGGCTTCTACAAGAACATGGAGGCAGCCGGCAGCATCGGCACCGAGCTGCTGCAGTTCCGTCCGGGCGGACACGAGGCGGCGTTCCTGTTCGCGATCACCATCGCCGGCGCGATGCGCATCGAGCCCATGGAGGTCATGACCTTCGACGCTGACGGGCAGATCACCACGATGAAGGCCTACTGGTCGGCCGCCGACATCACCCAGCTGTAGCTCAGAAGACTGCGAACCACATGGCGATGTAGTGGCAGATCGCCGCTACCGCCGTGCAGGCGTGGAAGAACTCGTGATGGCCGAATGTGGTCGGCCACGGGTTGGGCCATTTGAGCGCGTAGAGCACGCCGCCGATGCTGTAGAGCGCGCCGCCGACGATCAACAGCACAACCGCGGCCACACCGGCCCCGTGCATGATCGGCCCGATGAACCAGGCCGCCACCCAGCCCAGCAGGATGTAGAGCGGGACGCCGAGCCAGCGTGGTGCTGACGGCCAGAACATCTTGAGCAGCACACCCGCGATCGCACCACCCCAGACGATCCAGAACAGCACCATCCCTTTGGATTCGGGCAGGGCCAGCAGTGCGAACGGGGTGTAGCTGCCGGCGATGAAGATGAAGATCATCGAGTGGTCGAGGCGCTTCATCCACTTGCGGGCGTTCGCCGATTTCCAGTTCACCCGGTGATAGGTGCCGCTGACGGTGAACATCGCCACGATCGTGAAGGTGTAGAGCAGGGTCGACAGGCCCGCACGGGTGGACTCCACCGACCATGACACCGACACCAGGGCTGCCCCGGCGATGAATGCGACGATGGCCGAGTACACGTGGATCCAGCCCCGCGCGCGGGGCTTGCCCAGGAACTGGGCGACACCTTCGGCGACAGCCTCCGGCAGATCTTCTGCGGGCCGACTCCGTGCGGCCGCTGAACGGTAGGGCTTGGTGCTACCCGTAGGCGAAGACATGTCACCTCCATTGCGAACCGTGGTGTACCCCGTCGCTCACAGTAGTCTGGACTCTCGTGGACATCATTCCCCCGCGGCTCAAGGAACCGGCCTATCGGCTCTACGAGATGCGGTTGCGTCAGGAACTGGCGCAGTCCAGATCCGAACTGCCCCGCCATATCGCGGTGCTGTGCGACGGGAACCGCCGCTGGGCACGTGACGCAGGTTACGACGATGTCAGCATCGGCTACCGGATGGGCGCGGCCAAGATCGCCGAGATGCTGCGCTGGTGTCAGGCCGCAGGCATCGAGATGACGACCGTCTACCTGCTCTCGACCGAGAACCTGCAGCGCGACCCCGAAGAACTATCCGCCCTGATCGAGATCATCACCGACGTGGTGGAGGAGATCTGCGCCCCGTCGAACACGTGGAGTGTGCGCACCGTCGGTGACCTGGGGTTGTTGGGGGATGAGACGGCCCGGCGGTTGCGTGACGCGGTGGAGAGCACGACGCCGGCGAATGCCGCCACTTTTCATGTGAACGTCGCCGTCGCGTACGGCGGACGTCAGGAGATCGTCGACGCGGTGCGTGCACTGCTGTCCAAGCAATTGGCCGACGGTGCGACGGCTGAACAACTCGTGGAAGCGGTCACGGTCGAAGGGATCTCGGAGAACCTCTACACCTCAGGCCAACCCGACCCCGATCTCGTCATCCGCACCTCGGGTGAGCAACGCCTGTCCGGATTCCTGTTGTGGCAGAGCGCATATTCGGAGATGTGGTTCACCGAGGCGCACTGGCCCGCGTTCCGCCGCGTCGACTTCCTGCGCGCCCTGCGCGATTACACCGCCAGGCATCGTCGCTTCGGAAAGTGAGACACTGGGGCCATGGCTGCGCTGTCGGCAGTGGTCTTCACGCTCAGTTGGTGGCTGGGCCTCTACCTGCTTGCCCGCGACCCGCGTAAGCCGGTCCTGGTCCTCGCGGCGCTCGGGCTGACCAGTTTCGCGCTCGTCGTCGCGCTCGACGCGGTCCGGCTGGTCACCGGATCGGAAGTGCTCAGCCGTGTCGAGATCTATCTGGTGGCGCTGCCGGGCATCGCCTGGTTCGCGGTGATGGTCGAGCTTGCGCGGCCGGCGGATTCCTTCCGGTCCCGTGCGGGTGAGATCGCGGCGATCTTCACCGTTGCCGTGCTGGCCTTGGCCGGGGCGGCATTGGCAGGCAGCGTCGACGGGCCGCTACGGACCGGACACTGGGTGATGTTCGCGGTCATCTCGCTGTCTTCGCTGGGCGCCATGGTCAAGGCGGTGCTCGGCGGCGCCAAGCCAGGGTCGGTGGTGGGGTTCATCATCGTCGCGACGTTGTTCTTCGCATTGGGCAACGCGATCCTGGTGATCCCGCTCGGACTGGTACCCAGCTGGCTGGCCCTGGCCTCCACGGGATTCGACGTCGCGCTGCTCGGGGTGGCGGTCGCGATCTGGGACGCCTTCGACGAAGGTCAGGCGCTGCGGGCCGACATGCGCCGCTCGATCATCGGCACGCTGGTGATTGCGGTGCCATTCGCCGCTCAAGCCCTGATCGGGATGATCGTGCTCGACGCCGGGACCGGCCGCACTGTCATGACGATCCTGCTGTTCACCAGTTTGGCCGTCGCGGTCGCGGTGGAAGTACTGGCCGATCCGCTGGCCGGCCTGTTCGACCGGCTGGCCTTCTCCCGCTCTCCGGACCTCCGTGCCGATCGCGAAGTGTTGCGCCAGACCGAGGCTGCGCTGCCGCTGCGATCGGTTCACCCGTTGGGTGGTATCGATAACGACGCCTTCACCCGGCTCACCCGGCGGGCTCTGGGCCACTACGGCGATCTCTCCAAGCTGGTCGCCAGCCCGTTGACCTCGCTGCCCGCCATCGACGCCCGGCTCGCCCGGCGCGGGGCACCCGATCAGCCACTGGAACGCGCGAACGAACTCAAGGCCTTGCTGGCCGACCGCATTTCCGCGCTCAAGCCCCGCGACAGCGGGGACTTCGGCACCACCGAGCAATGGCGCCACTACAACTCGCTGTACTTCCCGTACGTCGTCGGGGTCCGCGCCTACGCGCAGAACGCCACCGCCGCGGGGCTCGACCCGGTGGCGCGGCAAGCCTGGCAGTGGTTCGTCACCGAGGTGCCGCAGCGGTCGCTGCACAACTGGCAGAACGCCGCGGCGCGGGTGATCGCCGCGGACCTGCGTGGTGATCTGGCGCCGGCAGTCGGCTCCGCCGGCCGATAGGGAGTTCCCACTCCAGAAACGGTGCTGACCTGGGCTTGGCAGTCCCTGGCAGTGATTGGTGTCGATCTGGCAGCTTCCGGTGAGCAGGGTCGGAGGTGTTCCACCAATCGACCCCCCTCATCGCTGAGGAGCCCGACATGACGGCCACCCTGCACCATCCACTGACCGACTCCGCCGCCGGCGTCGCTCCGGAGGATTTCCTGCTGCGATTCGCTTTGCGCGCCGACGCCACCGTGTGCGCCGGCGTCGGCCTGCTGGTGGCCATGGCCGCCGATCAATTGGCCCGCATCGCAGGTCTGTCGGCCACCGCCGGGTGGTTCGTCGGCGTCGCCCTCGTCGGCTACGGCGTTCTGCTGTACGGCCTCGCCGCGGCCCGGCACGTCTGGCGGGTGGGCGTCACCGTCCTCGTCGGCAACGTGGCCTTCGCGATCGCCACGATCGTCGCGATCGTGACCGGTTGGTTGCCGTTGACCGGGACCGGTATCGACTTGGTACTCGGATTCGTCAGCGCCACCGTCGTGTTGGCCTGGCTGCAATACCGCGGAGTGCGCCGTCTGGCGTGACTCCTTGCTGAGCCGGTGCGGGGTGCCGCCGGAAGAGGTTACGGCGAGTATCCCCGCACCGTGCTCCACCGCCCGAAATGAATGAACACCGGAAATCACCACCGAGAAGAAGGAGAACCATGTCCGCCATCACCGCCACCGGAGCCGCAGGCACCCGGAAGGCAAACGACTCGCTGCTGCGTCTGGCCATGCGGGTCGACGCAGTATTCGTGGGCATCGTCGGGATCGTGCTGCTGGCCGCGGCCGGGTACTTCGCCGACCTCACCGGGCTACCGAAATCCGTCGAATACGGCGTCGGCATCTTCTCGGTTGTCTACGGCATCGCGGTGTTCGCGCTCGCGGGCATCGAGCGGGTGCGTCCCGCCGGCATCGGCACCGTGATCGCCAACGCGGCCTGCACGGTGATCGCCCTGATCGCCGTCTTCACGATGGCACTCACCACCGCGGGCGTCGTGGTCGTCATCGCCACCGGCATCTACACGCTGGCGATGGCCGAGTGGCAGTACGTCGGGGTCAAACGGATCCCGGCCTGACCAACTGCCGGTACAGCGCCCAGAGCCCAGGCTCTGGGCGCTGTCTGTGATCGCCGATTCGGGTAGCCGACTACTCGCGACCATCGCGAGCCAGGGTCGGAGACTGGCCTCAAACGGTGTCACTGGAGGCTGCGATGACCACAACTGCTGCGGACAGCTGCGATGTCTGCATTGTCGGCGCCGGCTTGGCCGGCATGAATGCCTTGTTCGTCGCCAGCAGATATCTCAGACCCGACCAGACGATCGTCCTGATCGACCGTCGCCCGCGGGTCGGTGGCATGTGGGTGGACACCTACCCGTATGTGCGGCTGCACCAGCCTCACCCGATGTTCACCGCCGGTGACATCGAGTGGACGCTGGGCCGTGAACCGTCCTACCTGGCCACCAAACCGGAGGTGCTCGATCACTTTGCGTACTGCCTGCAGCAGATCAAACAGCGGGTGCGGGTGGAGGAGCGGTTCGGCTGGGATTTCGAATCAGGTGAAGCCGTCGGTGGCGCCGTGCACATCGCGTGTCGCGACGGCGACGGGCAACCACACACCATCCGGGCCGCCCGGTTGATCAAGGCCTACGGCGTGCGGGTGACGCCGAACGATGCCCTGCAGCTGTCCAGCGATCGGGTGCGGTCGGTGTCACCTGATACCTGCGATGTGCGCTCCGGGGAGATCTACGACAGCGACACCCCGGTGTGGGTGATCGGCAGTGGCAAGACCGCCATGGACACCGTGCACACCCTGATCACAACGTATCCGGGCCGCGACGTGAACATGGTGGCCGGATCGGGAACCTTCTTCTCCAGCCGGGACCGACTGTTCCCCGCCGGTGTCCAGCGCTGGTGGGGTGGAGTCGAATTGACCAAGATGGCCATCGAGATGACCCGCCGCTTCGACGGCACCAACGAGAACGAAGTGGCGCGGTGGTTTCGGTCTGCCTACGGCACGTGCCCGACCCCGCGAGCCGCCAACTTCATGGCCGGCGTGCTCTCCGAAGCCGAGAACGCCACGATCGCCGCGGGGCTGAATGACGTGGTGATGGACCACCTGGTCGATGTCGTCGACGACGACGGCTCCGTCGATCTGGTGTTGCGCAGCGGGGCGCGGAAGCCCGTCAAGCCGGGCAGCTGGATCGTGAACTGCACCGGCTACCTCATCGGTGACGAGCATCCCTACGAGCCGTATCTGTCCGGTGCGGGATCTATTCTGTCGATCCAAATTCGTTCCGCAACTTTGCATCTGACGTCGTATGCGGCCTACTTTGCGACGCACCTGATGTTCCTCGACAAGCTCAACACAGTGCCGCTGTACCAACTCGACCTGGAGGACCTGTCGAGAAAGTCCAAGACGACATTGCCGTACGCGATGTTCACGCTGGCCCAATACAACCTGAGCTTGCTATCGGATGCACTGCCGGTCAAGGTGTTCCGTGAATGCGGCCTGGACTTCAACCGCTGGTATCCGAAACCGCGCCAGTTGGTTTCCACCGCCCGGTTCCTGGCGACTCACCACCGCGACCGCGAGCATCTGCGTCGCACACTGGACACGGTGGGGGAGCGCTTCGATGTCCGTTGCGGACCGCTGATCACAACTTCCGCAGTCGCAGCCGGTTGATCGCGTGGTCGGCATCCTTGCGCAGCACCAGGGTGGCGCGCGGCCGGGTCGGCAGGATGTTCTCGATCAGATTGGGCCGATTGATGGAATGCCAGATGTCACGCGCGGCAAACACGGCCTGATCATCGGTCAGGGTCGAGTAGTGATGGAAGTGTGACGCCGGATCGGCGAACGCTGTCGAGCGCATCGTCAGGAACCGCGAGATGTACCACTTTTCGATGTCCTCGATACGTGCGTCGACATACACCGAGAAGTCGAACAGGTCCGAGACCATCAGCGCCGGCCCGGTCTGCAGGACGTTGAGGCCTTCGAGGATCAGGATGTCCGGATGTCGCACCACCTGCTTCTCGCACGGCACGATGTCGTACAGCAGGTGTGAGTACACCGGCGCACAGACTTCGTCGGCGCCGGATTTCACCGCGGTGACGAACCGCATCAACCCGCGCCGGTCATAGCTCTCCGGGAAGCCCTTGCGGTGCATGAGGTTCCGGCGGTTGAGTTCCTTGTTGGGGTAGAGAAACCCGTCGGTGGTGACGAGGTCGACCCGGGGGTGGTGGCCCCAGCGGGCCAGCAGGGCCTGCAGCACACGGGCGGTGGTCGATTTTCCGACTGCCACGCTGCCCGCCACGCCGATGACGAACGGCACTGGTCGGTCCGGATTCTGCTGCGGCTCACCGAGGAACTCTGACGTTACGGCGAACAGACGCTGCCGGGCGGCCACCTGAAGGTGGATCAATCGGGCCAGCGGCAGATAGACCTCTTCGACCTCGAGGATGTCGAGCTTCTCGCCCATACCGCGCAGGCGCAGCAGTTCGTCCTCGGTGAGTTTCAGCGGTGTCGACATGCGCAGTGCACGCCATTGACTTCGGTCGAACTCCACATAGGGGCTCGGCTCGCTCGGCCGCGGCATCCGATCAGTCTTACATCTACGGTTGGGGGCATGGATAACGGGATCGAGAAAAAGGCGGGCTCCGGAACCGGCACAGTGACGGACTCGGCCGCTCTGATTCGCGAATATCTGCTCCTCGGCCTGCGCTTCGACCGGGTTGAGGACGGCTACGTCGACTCTTTCACCGGTGACCCGCAGCTGCGCCGTGCGGTCGAGAACGAGCCCACACCCGACCCGGCCGAGCTGGCTCGGCAAGCGGATCGGCTGCTGGCCCAGATCCCAGACGACCTCGATCGGGACCGTGCCGAATACATTGCCGCGCATCTGCGGGCGCTCAACTGCGCGGGCCGTAAATTCGCCGGTGAGCAGGTCGGTTTCGTCGACGAGGTGCAGGCCTATTTCGACGTGCGGATCAGCAAGGGTGACCCGGAGAAGTACCGGCAGGCCCACGCCAAACTCGACGACGCACTCGGTGGAACCGGTCCACTGGCCGAGCGTATTCAGGCGCACCGCACCGGAGACGAGATCCCGCCGGCCCGGCTGGAGGAGTGCCTCCACGCGTTCTCCTCGGCCCTGCGCGACAAGGTGCGCGCTGCCTACCCGCTGCCGGAAACGGAGACCATCACCTACGAAGTGGTCACCGACAGACCGTGGTCGGGATTCAACTACTACCTCGGTGACTACAAGTCCACCGTCGCGATCAACGCCGACCTCAAACAACAGATGGCCAACCTGCCCCGGCTGGTGGCCCACGAGTCCTACCCCGGTCATCACACCGAGCACTGCCGCAAGGAAGCAGGGCTGGTGGCCGGTCAAAATCAACTCGAACAGACGATCTTCCTCGTCAACACCCCGCAATGCCTGATGGCCGAGGGCCTGGCCGATTTGGCGTTGCATGCCATCGTCGGGCCGGGTTGGGGGGCGTGGGCCGCCGATATCTACGCCGACCTGGGACTTCGGTTCGACGGGGAGCGCGCCGAGGCGATCTCGGAGGCGGTGGCCGGCCTGGCCGACGTACGCCAGGACGCCGCGCTGATGCTGCACGACGAGCATCGTGACGTCGACGAGGTGGTCGAGTTCCTCAAGCGCTGGCTGCTGGTCGACGACGATCGGGCCCGGCAGAGCCTGCGGTTCCTGTCCTCGCCGTTGTGGCGGGCCTACACCAGCACCTACATCGAGGGGTACCGGCTGCTGCGGGGGTGGCTCGACGACCGGCCCGATGGCGTCACGTTGCCCCAGCGCTTCGGGCGGCTGCTCGATGAGCCGCTGATCCCGTCTACCCTCCGGAGCGCGTCGTAGCAAACTCCTCGACGTGATTCACCACGTCGCCGACGCCGTAGCGCAGCGGTTTGCCAATTGAGTGGCGTACGTCGCTGTTTCTGCACCCGGTGAACTCTGTCTCAAACCCTTGAACGGCCTTGTTACTGATCGGTAACATGGTTGCCGAGGGGCCCGGTGAAGAAGCCGGGTCGCGGCAAGGGAATGAACATGTCAGCAACACCTGGGAAACGGAACAGCATCAAGCGCATCGTCGGCGCCGTCGTAGCGGCCGGCGCGATGGGGCTCGCCGCCATCGTCGGCCCCGCCGCGGTCGCCGATGCCAGTCCCGTCACGAAGGTCGGTAGCGATCCAGTGGCCCCGGCCCAGCCCGGCGGCAAAAAAGCGCCAGCCACAAAGGTCGGTAGCGATCCGGTGACGTCCATCGTCACTGGCATCGCCGGCGCGTCCGGAATCCCCGGCGTCCCCAGTGTCCCTGGCGTCCCCAGCGTCGAGATCCCGCCGCTGGTCAGCCCGTGGCCCGGCGGTGCATGGGCCGGTCACGACTGGAGCAAGGGATGGCCCGGCGGCGGTTACGCCAACGGCACGGCAGGCGGCGGTTTCGCCAACGGCAAAGGTGGCGGCGCGCTGATCCGCGGCAAGGCCGGCGGGGCGTGGTTGCACCGCTGACAACTGCGAAACCAGGCGAACCGATGGGTCCGCCTGGTTTTCTGCGCGGTGCCGGTCGTCGGCACAGTTGTTCGGGATTTGCTGAGGGCGGCCTCTGGTGTTCCGTAGCCGGATCCGCCGACTTTGTTGCGCCTGCGGTGGGCCGGTTCATGAAAGCGCAGTTGAAAAGGCAAGTAATGACCTTGATTCGCTACTCGTCGGGCGCTGGGTCCCGGCGCGGCCGTAGCTTGATCGGGCTCGCTGGCCGAGCGTAAAATATTTGCTGAGCATCGTGCGACGTACCGAGCGGCAGCAAGGGGTCGACATGACTACAACGAGCACGAAATCGAACCGGGTCAAGCGCATGGCCGGTGTGGTCGTGGCGGTGGGCTCGATGGGCCTGGCCGGGTTGCTGGCCGGACCTGCGATGGTGACCAATGCCGATCCCGTCGTGGTCTTGAACGGCGAGACGGTGGCCCCGCCGAAGCCTCCTCCCCTCGTGAGCCCGTGGCCCGGCGGCGCGTGGGCCGGCTGGGACTGGAGCAAGGGGTGGCCTGGCGGCGCCTGGGCCGGTCACGACTGGAGCAAGGGGTGGCCCGGCGGCGGTTATGCCAACGGCAAGGCCGGTGGCGCGTGGAGCCACAAAAAGTGATCTGACCACCAACGCTTCCTGCGATGAGCTGCTCTTCCCGTCGACATCGCAGGCTTAGGGTCCGAGGGTGTCTGAACTTCGGTTGTATGTCCCCGCGTTGGCCATGCCGCTCAACATGCTCTTGTTGGTGTGGATGGTGATCGGCCGGGGACTGTTTGCGCAGCTCGGGTGGATGGTGGTGTTCGGTGTCCTCGCCGCACCGTGGCTGGCGCTTTGCCTGGTATTCACGAGCAGGTTGATGCGTAAGCAGCCGGGCGGGGAACTCACCTCCGGGCAGGCCTGGGCCCAGGTCATCCTGTGGGCGTCGATGTTCGTGTTCGGGCTTGCCTGTGTCGACGGCGGGGACAGCCCCGGCGGATTCCCGTCGGTCCTGATGAAGGTGATCGGTGACGGACCGCCCATGGAAACCGTCAGCAACCTCCTGTGGGCCGGATCGGTGATCGTCGGGGTTGCCGCCTGGTTCGTGTTGCTCACCAAGCTCACCCGGGGCCTCGCTGTCCCGCCGCCGACCCAACCGCCCTATCCCTACCCCGGATACCCACCGGCCTATCCCTACCCCGGATACCCGCCGGGTCAACCCGGCCCGGGACCGTCGAGCTGACCCGCTCCGACTAGGCTGAATGCCATGGCAGCAGACCCGTCCTCCACCTTGCCCGCGGCTTCCGGCGCTGATTACGCCGACACCTCAAGCGCCGCGTACCAGGCCGCATTGCAGGTCATCGAGTCCGTCGAGCCCCGGGTCGCCGCAGCTACCCGCAAAGAGCTTGCCGATCAACGCGATTCGCTCAAGCTGATCGCGAGCGAGAATTACGCCTCCCCGGCCGTGCTGCTCACCATGGGCACCTGGTTCTCCGACAAGTACGCCGAGGGCACCGTCGGGCACCGCTTCTACGCGGGCTGCCAGAACGTCGACACCGTAGAGGCACTGGCGGCCGAGCACGCCCGCGAGCTGTTCGGCGCCCCCTACGCCTACGTTCAGCCGCACTCCGGCATCGACGCCAATCTGGTTGCCTACTGGGCCATCCTGGCGACCAAAGTGGAGGCCCCCGGCCTGGCCGAACTCGGCGCCAAACACGTCAACGACCTGTCCGAGGCGGACTGGGAGAAGCTGCGCGCCAAGCTCGGCAACCAGCGTCTGCTGGGCATGTCCCTGGACGCCGGCGGACACCTGACGCACGGCTTCCGGCCCAACATCTCCGGCAAGATGTTCCATCAGCACAGCTACGGGACCAACCCCGAGACGGGTTTCCTGGACTACGACGCCGTGGCCGCCGCGGCACGCGAGTTCAAGCCGCTGGTGCTGGTCGCCGGCTACTCGGCCTACCCGCGCCGGGTGAACTTCGCCAAGATGCGCGAGATCGCCGACGAGGTGGGCGCCACGCTGATGGTCGACATGGCGCACTTCGCCGGCCTGGTCGCGGGCAAGGTGTTCACCGGTGACGAGAACCCGGTGCCGTACGCCCACGTCACCACGACCACCACGCACAAGTCGCTGCGCGGCCCGCGCGGCGGCATGGTGCTGGCCACCGAGGAATTCGCCCCGGCTGTCGACAAGGGCTGCCCGATGGTGCTCGGTGGGCCGCTGAGCCACGTCATGGCGGCCAAGGCCGTCGCGCTGGCCGAGGCGCGCCAGCCGGCGTTCCAGACCTACGCCCAGGCGGTCGCCGACAACGCCCAGGCGCTGGCCGACGGCTTCGTCAAGCGGGACGCGACCCTGGTCACCGGTGGCACCGACAACCACCTGGTGCTGCTCGACGTGCGTTCGTTCGGACTGACCGGCCGCCAGGCCGAGTCCGCGCTGCTGGACGCGGGCGTCGTCACCAACCGCAACGCGATCCCGGCCGACCCCAACGGCGCCTGGTACACCAGCGGTGTGCGGCTGGGTACGCCCGCGCTGACCAGCCGCGGATTCGGCGCCGACGACTTCGACCGGGTGGCCGAATTGATCGTCGACGTCCTGTCCAACACGCAGGCCGAAGGTACTTCCAAGGCCAAGTACAAGCTCGCTGACGGCACCGCCGATCGGGTACACGCCGCCTCGGCGGAGCTGCTCGATGCGAACCCGCTGTACCCGGGCCTCACCCTCTGAGTCGGCGCTCGACATCACATCGAGCTGACTTTTAGAAATGTGTGTACACGGGTTACAGTTACCGCATGGCACAGAAACCTGTCGCTAATGCGCTGACCCTGGAGCTCGAGCCCGTCGTCGAGGCTGAGCTGCGTCGACACCTGGATACCGAGGATCTCTGGTATGCGCACGATTACGTGCCGTTCGACCAGGGTGAGAACTTCGCCTTCCTCGGTGGACAGGACTGGGATCCGTCGCAGGTGACGTTGCCCAAGAACATCACCGACGCCTTGGAGATCCTGCTGATCACCAAGGACAACCTGTCCGGCTACCATCGCGAGCTCGTCGAGCACTTCATCCTCGAGGACAAGTGGGGCCGTTTCCTGGGCCGCTGGACCGCCGAGGAGCACCTGCACGCCGTCGCGCTGCGCAACTACCTCGTCGTCACCCGCGAGATCGACCCGACGGCCAACGAGGACGTCCGCGTCGAGCACGTGATGAAGGGTTACCGCGCCGACAGCTACAGCCAGATCGAGACGCTGGTGTTCATGGCGTTCTTCGAGCGTGCGCACGCGGTGTTCACCCGCAACCTGCGGGGCCAGATCACCGAGCCGGTGCTGGGCTCGATGGTCGACCGCATCGTCCTCGACGAGGAGCGCCACGAGCTGTTCTTCGCCAACCTGGTCTCGCACCTGCTGAGCACCCACCGCGACGAGACTGTCGCGGCCATTGCCGCCCGCGCCCGCGAGCTCGATGTGATCGGCGCGGACATCGACGCATACCAGGACAAGGTCGCACTGGTGGCCGAGACCGGCATCTTCGACAAGGCCGCGCTGGCGAAGGTCATCTCCGACCGAATCACCGCCTGGGGCCTGGCCGACGAAGCCGCGCTCCAGGAGTTCATCAACACGTAACGCGCCCGGCGTCGTACCCCCGGCGCGCCAGCCAGCAACCCCGTCACCGCGGGAGTAGCGTCCAATCCGATGGCTAGCGACATGCTCTGCTGTCCGGACGGTACCGATCGGTTAGATCACGAGAGGACCGGCTCCGGTCCTGGTGCCGCAGTGTCCACCGAGCAACTCGTGTGGGGCCGCGCGGGTTCTAGGAGCGCCACGTGACTGATAACGCTGTCCGTACCTATGTGCTCGACACCTCCGTGTTGCTGTCCGATCCATGGGCATGCACCCGGTTCGCCGAGCATGAAGTGGTGGTCCCGCTGGTCGTGATCAGCGAGCTCGAGGCCAAACGGCATCACCACGAGCTGGGTTGGTTCGCCAGGCAGGCGCTGCGGATGTTCGATGATCTGCGGCTTGAGCATGGACGGCTGGATCAGCCGATTCCTGTTGGCGCAGAGGGCGGTTCGCTGCAGGTCGAGTTGAATCACATCGACCCGTCGGTATTGCCTTCAGGTTTCCGCACTGACACCAACGACACCCGGATCCTGGCGTGTGCAGCCAATCTCGCCGCAGAGGGCAAGCACGTCACGCTGGTGAGCAAGGACATCCCGCTGCGAGTCAAAGCGGGCGCGGTGGGTCTGCCCGCCGATGAATACCACGCACAGGACGTCGTGGTGTCCGGCTGGACCGGCATGACCGAGTTGGACGTGGCTGCCGAGGAAATCGACGCCCTGTTCGCCGACGGCGAGATCGATGTGGCGGAAGCTCGGGATTTGCCCTGCCACACCGGAATTCGGTTACTCGGCGGCAGCTCGTCAGCACTCGGACGGGTCAATGCCGAGAAGCGGGTACAGGTGATCCGCGGTGATCGCGAAGTGTTCGGCCTCCGGGGAAGGTCAGCCGAACAGCGCGTCGCCCTTGATCTACTGCTCGACGAATCCGTGGGCATCGTCTCGCTGGGCGGCAAGGCCGGCACCGGCAAATCCGCGCTCGCTCTGTGCGCGGGCCTGGAGGCGGTGCTGGAACGTCGAACTCAGCGCAAGGTCGTGGTGTTCCGTCCGCTGTATGCGGTCGGTGGACAGGATCTCGGCTACCTGCCGGGCAGTGAGAGCGAGAAGATGGGGCCGTGGGCCCAAGCCGTCTTCGACACCCTCGAAGGGCTGGCCAGCCCGGCGGTACTCGACGAAGTGCTGTCCCGCGGAATGCTTGAAGTGCTTCCGCTGACCCACATTCGGGGCCGTTCGCTGCACGACTCATTCGTCATCGTCGACGAAGCGCAGTCACTGGAACGCAATGTGCTGCTGACCGTGCTGTCGCGGCTCGGCGCGGGGTCGCGGGTGGTGCTGACCCACGACGTGGCCCAGCGGGACAACCTGAGGGTGGGCCGTCATGACGGTGTCGCGGCAGTGATCGAGAGGCTCAAGGGTCATCCGTTGTTCGCTCACGTCACGTTGCAGCGCAGCGAACGTTCACCGATCGCCGCGCTGGTCACCGAGATGCTGGAGGAGTTCAGCCCCGGCGCCCTGCCCTGAGTCGGAGTGATTCGGGTGCGTTTAGCGGCGCTCACCGCCGGTAAACGCACCCAAATCCCAGGCCGGTAGGCTGCCGGAGTGGTGAGGCTTCCCAACAGTCAGGCGTGGCGGTGGACTGCGGTCGGCGTGGTTGCCGCGGTGGTGGTCCTGGTGGTGGGGGTGCTCACCGGGCACATCCGTCGTGACGATCCCGACCACGTGGACTGCGCGACAGAGAAGTGCATCGCACTGACCTTCGACGACGGGCCGGGCCCGTACACCGACCGGCTGCTGCAGATCCTCAAGGACAACGACGCCAAGGCCACCTTCTTCCTGATCGGCAACAAGGCCGCCGCCAACCCCGAAGGCGCCAAGCGCATCGCGGAGGCCGGGATGGAAGTCGGCAGCCACACCTGGGAACACCCCAACATGACGACCATCCCGCCCGAGGAGATCCCGGCGCAGTTCAGCAGGGCCAGCGACGCCATCGAGGCCGCGACGGGCCAGCGGCCGAAGCTGGTACGCACCGCGGGCGGATTGATCAACGATCAGGTGCTCGCCGAGGCGCGCAAGCAGGGCTTGGCCGACATCAACTGGGACGTCATCCCGTTCGACTGGGCCAACGACGCCAACATCGCCGCGACCCGCTACATGCTGATGACGCAGATCAGGCCCAACAACGTGGTGTTGTTTCATGACACCTACTCGTCCACCGTGGACCTGGTGCAGCAGTTCATCCCGGTGCTCAAGGCCAACGGCTACCACCTGGTGACCGTCAGTCACATGCTCGGTGAGCGGGAGCCGGGCACCAGTTACGGCAGCCGGGACAACGGCCCGCCCGTGCCGCCGGCCGAGGCGCTCAAGGACATTCCGCCGGAGGAGATCCCGACGCTGCCCGCGACACCGTCGCCCGCGCCGATGCCGAACTTCCCGATCACCGACATCCCCGGAGCGAATTCGGGTGGCCCCAACAACGGGGCCTGACAACTGAGATGCACATCGCGTCGGGTTGAGGACCAAAGACCCTAACCGACGGGCCCGGGCACGACGAGGCTTGAAGCATGCCCGAGACGATGTTCGATTCTGCGACCCTCACCAGTGCGGTGCAGCTGGCATCGCGTGCACCTTCGCTGCACAACACCCAACCCTGGCGGTTGGTGGTCGACGGCAAGGGCGTGCATCTGCACCTGGACCCCAGTCGGGTGGTGAACGCGACGGATCGATCGTCGCGTGAGGCGATCGTCAGCTGCGGGGTGCTGCTGGACCATCTGCGGGTCGCCATGGCCGCAGCCGGATGGGCCACCAGCGTCGACCGCTTCCCGAATCCGAATGATCGCGATCATCTGGCGACGCTGCAGTTCTCGCCGATGGACTTCGTCACCGATGCGCATCGCCGGCGGGCCGATGCGATCCTGGCCCGGCGTACCGACCGCTTGCCGATGGCGGGGTACGCGGGCTTCGATGCTCTCGAGGCCCTGCTGCGAGTGCGGTTGGCCGACGGCCCGGTGCACCTGGATGTGCTGGCCGAGGACAGCCGCGCCGACGTGGCCGAGGCAGCTGCGCTGACCGAGACACTGCGTCTGTACGATTCCGCCTACCATTCCGAACTTGCTTGGTGGACAACACCGTTCGCGACCGAGGATGGCATTCCGCAGAGCGCCCTGGTCTCGGCTGCGGAAAGTGAGCGGGTCGCGGTGGCACGAACCTTCCCGGTCACCTCGCACACCGATCGACGGCCCGCCGTCCGCGACGATTCGGCAACCCTGGTGGTGCTGTCCACCGACGGGTACAGCCGGGCAGATGCCCTCGACGCGGGCGAGGCGCTCTCGGCCGTGCTGCTGGAATGCACGCTGTCGGGTCTGAGTACCTGCCCGGTGAGCCACGTGACCGAGTTGCATGCCAGCCGCGACATCATCGGCGCCCTGATCGGCCGGGATGCCTGCCCGCAGTTGCTGGTCCGGATCGGCATCGCTCCGGCGCTCACCGAGACACCACCGCCGACACCGCGCCGCGGCGTCGACACCTTCCTGACCTTCGAATAGGAGATGACCATGACCGACACCCTGACCGCCCCCGCCCCCGCCGGTGCGGCCGTTCTGGTCGAAGCCGACGGCCGCGCCGCCAGCAACGACGCGCTGCACGCCGCGATCGAGGAGGCCGTGGGACGCGGCGCGCCGCTGCGGGTGCTGACCACCTGGGGAGTCCGGCATCGCGAGATGTACGACGCGACCGCCGTCGCCGAGCGTGACCGGTTGTCGGCAGCGCAGCTGGAGCGCCGGTTGGCCCGCGCGCTGAAACGATCCCCCGAACTCGACGTGCAGACCGTCGACGGCTACGGCAGCGCTGCGGATTACCTGACGGCCCACCCGGAGTCGGCCCAAATGCTCGTGCTCGGCGCCGACCACCCCGATTCACCCGGGTTGCAGACCGCGTTGGCTTCCTCGGGCTGCGCGGTGCGCACTTGCGATCGGCGCGACCGATTGTGAGACTCGGGGAATGATCAGACTCTTTCTGGTCGATGACCATGAGGTGGTTCGGCGCGGGCTGATCGACCTGCTCAGCGCCGACCCGGAGCTGGACGTGATCGGTGAGGCCGATTCGGTGGCCCAGGCGCTGGCCCGGGTGCCGGCCCTCAATCCGGACGTCGCGGTGCTCGACGTCCGGCTGCCCGATGGCAACGGCATCGAGCTGTGCCGGGAACTGTTGTCGCGCATGCCCGATCTGCGCTGCCTGATGCTGACGTCGTTCACCTCCGACGAGGCGATGCTTGACGCAATCCTGGCCGGCGCCAGTGGTTACGTGGTCAAGGACATCAAGGGGATGGAGCTGGCCCAGGCGATCAAGGACGTCGGGGCCGGGAAGTCACTGTTGGACAATCGTGCCGCCACGGCGCTGATGGCGAAACTGCGCAGCGACGCCGAGCGGTCCGACCCGTTGGCCGGGCTGACCCAGCAGGAGCGGGTGCTGCTCGATCTGCTGGGGGAGGGGCTGACCAACCGGCAGATTGCGGCCCGGATGTTCCTCGCCGAGAAGACCGTCAAGAACTATGTGTCGCGGTTGTTGGCCAAGCTGGGCATGGAACGTCGCACGCAGGCCGCGGTATTCGCCTCGACCCTGGACCGTCCGCGTCCGTAGCTGCCAGAGTCTTTGGTCCCTGAGGGATAGGGCTTTCGCCCGTCGTGCCGCGAAGTGAACGGCGATAGCGTCTTCGCTATGGAAACCGGAATGTCAACGCGCAGTGTGCCGGTCGATATTCTTTCCGAGCGGGAGTGCTGGGACCTGCTGGGCGGGATGTCGCTGGGTCGACTCATCACCGCGGTGGACGACGAAGCACACATCTTCCCGGTCAACTTCGCGGTGCAGAACCGCACTGTCCTGTTCCGGACCGCAGCGGGGACGAAGCTGATCAGCGCGGCCATCAACAACCACGTGTTGTTCGAAGCCGACGATCACGACGCGGCCGAAGGTTGGAGCGTGATCGTGCAAGGCGTCGCACGCACCCTGCGCACCGACGAGGAACTGGCCGAAGCGGACCGGGCGCAGTTGCTGCCGTGGACGGCGACGTCCAAGACGCACTATGTGCGGGTGTCACCGGTGCGGGTCACCGGCCGTCGGTTCCGGTTCGGACCCGAACCGGAGGCGCAGTGACGACGTCGGCTGGCTTGGTACGCCGCGGCCGGTAGTGCCAGCATGGTGGACGTGACTGGTCACGGTGTGCAGCCCGACGACGAACAGCGAACTCCGCCGTTGCGGAACACTCTCGCGCAGTTGCGCTTGCGTGAATTGCTCACCGAGGTCCAGGACCGGGTCGAGGAGATCATCACCGGCCGCGACCGGATCGACGGCCTGGTCGAGGCCATGCTGGCGGTGACCTCGGGCCTGGACCTTGAGGTCACGCTGAGCACCATCGTGCGGACCGCGATCGACCTGGTCGATGCCCGCTACGGCGCGCTGGGTGTCCGCGGCGACGACCATGAGCTGACCCAGTTCGTCTACCAGGGCATCGATGACGCCACCCGCGCCGTGATCGGGGATCTGCCCGAGGGGCGTGGTGTGCTCGGCGTGCTGATCGATGACCCGAAACCGATCCGCCTCGACGACATCCGCGAACATCCCGCGTCGGTCGGGTTCCCGCCCAACCACCCGCCGATGCGGACCTTTCTCGGTGTGCCGGTGCGGATCCGCGACGAGGTGTTCGGCAACCTCTACCTCACTGAAAAGACCAACGGACAGCCGTTCAGCGAGGACGACGAGGTGCTCGTGGAGGCACTGGCTGCCGCCGCAGGCGTTGCGGTGGAGAACGCCCGGCTCTACCAGCTCTCCCGCGACCGGCAGGCCTGGATCGCGGCCATCCGCGACATCGGCACCGAACTGCTCGGCGGCACCGACCCGGCCAGGGTGTTCCGCATGGTGGCCGATGAGACGCTCAAACTGACCGGGGCCGACCGCATCGTGGTCGCGGTGCCCGGCAGCGAGGTCCCCGCCGGCGAGGCCGATGCCCTCGTCGTGGCCGCCACAGCCGGCCGTCCGACCACCATCGACTCACTTCCGGTGGGTCCGCAGTCAGCGGAGGGGGCGGTGGGCGCGGCGTTTCACGACGGCACACCGCACCGGCTCGACCGCCTCGAGCTGGACGGCGCGGGCGGCCCGGCGCTGGTGCTACCGCTGCGCGCGACCGACACCGTCGCCGGGGTACTGGTGGCCGTGCGCGCCGACGGCGCCCAGACCTTCACCGCCGAGCAACTCGACATGGCCGCAGCGTTCGCCGACCAGGCCGCGGTGGCCTGGCAGCTGGCCAGCTCGCAGCGCAGCGTGCGTGAGTTGGAGATCCTGGCCGACCGGGACCGCATCGCCCGGGACCTGCACGATCACGTGATCCAGCGCCTGTTCGCGGTCGGACTGTCACTGCAGGGCACGATCCCGCGGGCAGATTCCCCCGAGGTGCAGCAGCGGCTCACCGCCACCGTGGACGATCTCCAGGCGGTGATCCAGGAGATCCGCACCGCGATCTTCGACCTGCATGGAGCCCAGGCCGGCGCGACACGGTTGCGGCAGCGCCTCGATGAGGTGATCGCCCAGTTCGCCGACGCGCCGATACACACCGGCACCCGGTTCGTCGGCCCGCTGTCGGTGGTCGATTCGACCCTGGCCGACCATGCCGAGGCGGTGCTGCGTGAGGCGATCAGCAATGCCGTACGTCATTCGGGGGCAACCGAACTCACCGTGTTCGTGGAGGTGGCCGACGACCTGTCCATCGAGGTGGCCGACAACGGCTGCGGGATCGCCGCCGAGGTCACCGAGAGTGGGCTGGGCAATCTGCGGGCCCGGGCATTGAGCGCGGGTGGCCGGTTCACCATCACCGACCGGCCCGGCGGTGGGACCGTGTTGCGTTGGGCCGCACCGCTTCCTGAGTAGTGCAAATGCAAAGCGCCCCGAAACCGTGCGGTTTCGGGGCGCTCTCGCGAATAGCGGAAGTGGCTACTCCCCGTCCTTCACCTTCGCCATGGCGAGCACGTCGAGGCGCTTGTCCAGCTCGGCCTCCGACAGCTTGTCGCCGATCAGGCCGCGGTCGACCACCGTCTGGCGGATGGTCTTCTTCTCCTTGAGGGCCTGCTTGGCGACCTTGGCGGCCTCCTCGTAGCCGATCGCCGAGTTCAGCGGCGTCACGATCGACGGCGAGGACTCGGCCAGGGTGCGCAGATGATCCTCGTTGGCAATCAGGCCGTCGATGCACTTCTCGGCGAACAACCGAGACACGTTGGCCAGCAGGGTGAACGACTCGAGCACGTTGCGCGCCATCATCGGGATGTACACGTTGAGCTCGAAGGCGCCCGACAGGCCGCCGACGGTGACGGCGGCGTCGTTGCCGATGACCTGCGCGGCCACCTGGGTAACCGCCTCGGGCAGAACCGGATTGACCTTGCCCGGCATGATCGAGCTGCCCGGCTGCAGGTCCGGCAGCTGGATCTCGCCCAGACCGGTCAGCGGGCCGGAACCCATCCAGCGCACGTCGTTGGCGATCTTGGTCAGCGAGACGGCGATCGTCTTGAGCGCACCCGATGCCTCGACCAACCCGTCGCGGGCTGCCTGAGCCTCGAACGCATCTGAGGCGGTACGCAATTCGGCCAGGCCGGTCTGGTTGACCAGCACCTCGACCACCTTGGGACCGAAACCGTCGGGGGCGTTGAGCCCGGTACCCACGGCGGTACCGCCGATGGCGAGCTCACCCAGGCGGGGCAGCGTGGCCTTCACACGTTCGATGCCGGCCTCGATCTGACGGGCGTAGCCCCCGAACTCCTGGCCCAGGGTCACCGGGACGGCGTCCATCAGGTGGGTGCGGCCCGACTTGACCACGGTCTTCCACTGCTTGGCCTTGGCGGCCAGCGACTCATGCAGCACCTCGAGCGCCGGAATCAGGTGGCGCACAGCGGCTTCGGTGGCCGCGATGTGGGTGGCGGTCGGGAACGTGTCATTGGAGCTCTGCGACATGTTCACGTCGTCGTTGGGGTGGACCGTCACGCCGTTGCGGGCGGCGATCGAGGCGATCACCTCGTTGGCGTTCATGTTCGAGCTGGTGCCCGAGCCGGTCTGGAACACGTCGATCGGGAACTGGTCGTCGTGCAGGCCGTCGGCGATCTCACCGGCCGCGGCGATGATGGCGTCGGCCTTCTCGGCGGCCAGCAGGCCCAGGTCCTTGTTGACCTGCGCGCAGGCTGCCTTCAGCAGTCCCAGCGCCCGGATCTGGGTGCGCTCCAGCCCGCGGAAGGAGATCGGGAAGTTCTCCACGGCGCGCTGGGTCTGCGCCCGCCACATGGCGTTGACCGGAACCCGGACCTCGCCCATGGTGTCGTGCTCGATGCGGTATTCGACGTCGGTGTCGGAGCTCATGCTGACCTTTCTGACCAGTTACGGGAGCGGGTAGGCGGCGGTCTTGTCGCCGGTGAAGTCGATGGCGGAGTACTCGTTGAGTTTGGTCAGCCGGTGGTAGGCCTCGATCATCCGGACGGTGCCGGACTTGGACCGCATCACAATCGACTGGGTGGTGCACCCGCCGGGGTAGTACTGCACGCCCTTGAGCAGGTCACCGTCGGTGACGCCGGTGGCGCAGAAGAAGACGTTCTCACCCGACACCAGATCCTCGGTGGAGAGCACCTGGTCCAGGTCGTAGCCGGCGTCGAGGGCCCTCTGCCGCTCGGCGTCGTCGGTGGGGGCCAGCTGGGCCTGGATCGCACCACCCATGCAGCGGATGGCGGCCGCGGCGATGATGCCCTCGGGGGTTCCGCCGATACCGGCCAGGATGTCGGTGCCCGAGTTGGGCCGACAGGCCGAGATCGCCCCGGCCACGTCACCGTCGGTGATCAGCCGGATGCGGGCGCCGGCGGCGCGGGCATCTTGGATCAGCTGGGCGTGCCGCGGCCGGTCCAGGATGCACACGGACAGATCTCCCACCGAAGCGCCGCGCACCTTGGCCACCCGGCGGATGTTCTCGCCGATCGGGGCGGTGATGTCGATGGCGTCGACACAGTCGGGGCCCACGGCGATCTTGTTCATGTAGAACACCGCTGACGGGTCGAACATCGTGCCGCGCTCGGCGACGGCGAGCACCGAGATGGCATTGGGCATGCCCTTGCTCATCAGCGTGGTGCCGTCGACCGGGTCGACGGCGAAATCGCATTCCGGGCCGTCGCCGTTGCCGACCTCTTCACCGTTGAAGAGCATCGGAGCTTCGTCTTTCTCGCCCTCGCCGATCACCACGACACCGCGCATCGATACCGAGTTGACCAGCTCACGCATGGCATCGACGGCAGCCCCGTCGCCGCCCTCCTTGTCGCCGCGACCCACCCAGCGGCCTGCGGCCATGGCGCCGGCCTCGGTTACCCGGACGAGCTCAAGGGCAAGGTTGCGATCCGGGGCTTCCCCCCGCGTGGGACTCATGGCCCAGATTGTCCCAGAACGTGGTCAGGGTTTGGGAGCTGGGATACTGGCAGCCATGTCCGATCAGCCCACCGCCCAGCCGACCCCGGCCCCGAAACCGGCGAAGGCCCGGTTACTGCAGGACGGCCGGGACATGTTCTGGTCGATGGCGCCGCTGGTGGTGGCCTGCATCGTATTGGCCGGGATGCTCGGAATGTGTTCATTTCAGGCGAGTGGACCCGGGGCGGGCCCGGCTCCCGAGTTCGATGCGCCGGCTGCCTTCCAGGCCGACGCCGACGCGCTGAAGATCCCCATCCGGATGCCCCAGCTGCCAGAGGGCTGGCAGCCGAACTCCGGCAGTCGCCACGGCATCGATGGTGGTGTGACCTTGCCCAACGGTCAGCACGGCCGCGCGGTGTCCTCGCGTATCGGCTATCTGGCACCCAACGGGAAGTATCTGAGCCTGACCCAGAGCAATGCCGACGAGGCCGCGCTGGTGGCCTCGATCAAGCCGGATTCGTATGCGTCGGGCACTCAGGACGTCGACGGGGTCACCTGGGTGGTCTACGAGAGCAGCGACCCCGAACCGGTGTGGACTGCGAGGCTGAGTGGGCCGGCGCAGGTGGCGATCACGGGCGCCGGTGGTACCGATGAGTACCGTACGCTGGCGAGTGCGACGCAGAAGCAGTCGCCGCTGCCGATGAAGCGGCCGTGACGCACTAACGGATGGAGCCCGTGTTGTCGTCGCCAGTTGCAGATCTCACCGGGTGGACCGCCACCCCGTTCACAGCCGCCGGCCAGACCTACGACGTGTACCGCAAGGGTGCGGGCCCCGGGGTGGTTCTGATCCCCGAGATCCCCGGCCTGCATCCCGGCGTTCTCGCGCTGGGCAATCATCTGGTGGACAACGGCTTCACGGTGGCAGCGCCGTCGCTGTTCGGTACTCCGGGCGCGGCGGCAGTACGGCCGGGCGCCATCGGAGTCATGGTGAAAGCTTGTGTGACACGAGAGTTTTCAGCATTCGCCACCAACGCCGACCGGCCCGTCGCGCACTACCTACGGGCCCTGGCCCGCGATCTCAATGCCAACACCCCCGGAAAGGGCGTCGGCGTGATCGGGCAGTGCTTCACCGGCGGCTTCGCGCTAGCCGCCGCGGTGGACGACAGCGTGCTGGCTCCGGTGCTCAGTCAGCCGTCGGTCCCCATCGCCCTGACCGCGGCGCAGAAACGCGATCCTGGCATGTCGGAGGCCGAGCTCAAGATCGTCGAGCAACGCGTCGCCAACGACGGCCTGTGCGCGCTGGCCCTGCGGTTCAGCCAGGATAAGTTGGCGCCGGGAGAGCGGTTCGCCACCCTCAAGGCCCGCCTCGGTGATGCGTTCGAGGTGATCGAGATCAACTCGAAGAAGGGCAACCCCGACGGACTGTCGGCGGCGGCGCATTCGGTGCTGACCGATCAGGTCCGCGAGGTCGACGGGCATCCCGCCTATGAGGCGCGCAAGCGGGTGGTGGCGTTTCTTACCGAGCGTCTGAGCGCGAATTAGGCGGAGGTGCGTCTGTCCGACTCGGCTTCGGGTTCGGCCTCGGGTTCGGTTGCGGGTGCCTCGTTGTTGTGCCCGAGCCGCTTCTGAATCCAGCCCCACACTCGTTTCCATGGGGTGGGGCCCGGTGTGTCGGTTTCGTCGGTTTCCAGCTCGACGCCCTTGTACACGGCCAGGTACACCATGACCGTGGTGACGATGATGATCATCAGCACGGGCCCGATCACGATCCCGAAGAAGCCGAACATCGAGATTCCGGAGAACACCGCGAGCAGCATCAGGGCGGGGTCCAACCGGGCCGCTTTGGGCACGAGCCACGGGCGCAGCGCATTGTCGATGTTGGTGACCACCAACAGGTGGAACACCACCACGAAAATTCCGCCGATGACGTTGCCGAAGAACATCATTCCGATGCCGAACGGAATGGTGACAATGCCGCCGCCGAGTGGGATGACAGACAGCGCGGTCAGCAGGATCGCGAAGACGAAGAACCCGTTGTGGAAGCCCGCGATGTAGATCGAGATCGCCCCCGCCACGCCCTGGCAGAACGCGATCACGAACTGGCCCTTGACCGTGCCCTTCACCATGGCGCCGGTTTTTGCCAGGTACAGGTCGGTGATCTCCTCGCCGAGCGGGTTGAGCCGACGGATCAGGGTGGCCAACTCATCCTTGTTGACGAGCATCGAGATGAACACGTACAGGAAGATGATCGACGAGGTGATCGCGCCGACCATGCCGCCGACCGCACCCTGCAGGATGCCGAGCAGCCATTCGCCGAGATGCTGAGACAGCTTGACCACGGTGTCGCGCAACGAATCCGCGGTCAGATGGATGTCGAGGAACGGCACCCGTCCCAGCAGTGAGTTGACGAGTTGCAGGGCCCGGTCGCCGAGAGTGCTGACGTCGGTGTCGCCGATCCACGTGCTGACTGTGTTGACGAGCTGGGTGACCTGGACGATCGCCATGAACACAATGAGGGATATCGGGATGATCACCATGAGGACGGCGACCAACAGCGTCAGCGTGGCCGACAGTCCGGTGCCCAATCGGCGCTGAAACCGTTGGTAGAGCGGGGTGAATAGGTAGGCGCTGACGGCCGCCATCACGATCAGGATGAAGTAGCCGCGCAGGAAGTAGGCCCCGAGTAGCACGGCCAGGACCGTGAAGACGGCCAGGGCCCGCTTCTGGGTGAGGGTGAACTGGTCTTTCATCTCCGCCCCTTCCCGCCGTTGCGCTGACCTTATCGTCACGCCGGCGTGACGGTCGGCATTGAGCGTCACTCCAGCGTGACGTCGGAGCTCGCTGCCGAGGGGCGGGCGGCCTGGCCGGCGCGTTGTGCGGCGACGAAGCGCATCGAGAGCCGCTGCATCAGGCCGGGCGCCAACCGCGCGATGAGCCAGGAGGCATGGGCGCGACGGGGTTTGACCAGGATGGCCTTGTTGCGGGCGATGGCGCGCAGGGTGTCGGCGGCCAGCCGGTCGGCGTCGTAGGCGGTCTTGACGCCCTGGCCCTGCAGGAAGTAGTCGCGCCCGACGAACCCGCCGACCGCGCCCTTGTCCAGGATCGGGGTCTCGACCGCGGCCGGGCACACCGCCAGCACGCCCACCCCATGGGCCGCCGCCTCCGAGCGCAGGGCCAGCGACAACCCGACGACGGCATGCTTGGTCATCACGTAGCTGGTGAGCTGGCCCGCGGCGGCCAGCCCGGCCATCGAGGCGGTGTTGACGATGTGGCCGTGGCCCTGCCGGATCATCTGCGGATACGCCGCGGCGACACCGTGGACGACACCGCGCACATTGATGTCGATGATGGCGTTCCACTGGTCCAGCGTCAGCAGCTCGGTGTCGCCGCCCCAGACGATGCCTGCGTTGTTGAACATCAGGTCAAGCCGTCCGGCCCGCTCGACGACGCCGTCGACTGCGGACTGCACAGCGGTCGCATCGGTGACGTCGAGACGTGCCGACCGTGCGCCGAGCGTTGAGGCGGTGCGGGCCGCCGCATCTTCGTCGATGTCGGTGCACAGCACCTCGGCGCCGGCGGCCACCAGCGCGCGGCACAGGGCCGCGCCGATGCCGGATCCGGCGCCGGTGACCAGCGCCTGCTTTCCGGCGAGGGAGGTCACGCCTGGGCCAGCTTCATGACATGGCCGAGGATGTCCGGGTAGCGCTTGAGGTGTGCGCCGCCGTTGAGATCGAGCACCTCGCCGGTCAGCCACGACGCCTGCGGTGAACACAGGAACACCACCGCGGCGGCGATGTCTTCGGGGGTTCCGCTGCGGCCCAGTGCGGTGTTCTCGATGTAGTCCTCGACCACACCGGGGATCATCGCCGCGGGATCGGTCAGCGGGGTCTTCACGAATCCCGGCGCGATCGCATTGACCCGGATGCCGCGCGGCCCCATTTCCAGTGCCGCCACCTGCGTCAGCATCGACAACCCGGCCTTCGCCGCGCAGTAGGCGCTCATGCCGGCCGCGGGCTGGCGCCCGTTCAGCGACGAAATCGACACCAGGACGCCACCTTCGGGCAGGTTGCGGCCAGCGTGTTTGGCGACGATGAACCCGCCGTTGAGGCAGACGTCGACGACGGAGCGGAAGTCCTCGACCGCCAGGTCGGTGATCAGGCCGATGTTGCTGAACCCCGCGCAGTTGAGCACGATGTCAACGGGTCCTGCCGTCTCGAACAGCTTCTGCACCGCTTCCTCGTCGGTGACGTCGACATAGGCGCTGGTGTGCGGCGCACCGAGCTCGGCAGCTCGGGCCGCGGCGCCGTCGGCGTCACGGTCGGCCACCACGATGCGGCAGCCGTCGGCGGCCAGGGCCTGCGCGCTGGCCCAGCCGATCCCCGAGGCCCCGCCGATGACGATCGCTACCCGTTCGGTGCTCATGCTTGGATCCCATCCGGGCGGTGGTCGCCCCATTTCTTGTCGATGGCGTTCCACGGGTCCGCCAACTGTCCTGGATAGTCCTTGTAGGCGGACTTCGACCGCAGGAACGCGCGGATCAGAGGTGCCGCCAGTCCGATCGGGAAGCGCTTCAGCCCGGCGTTGGCCCTGGTGTCCGCCAGGAGCTGTGGCCACGAGTGATGCTGGAACCCGAGCACTTCCTGCGCCCGGCTGGTGTCCATCCAGTCGGTGGCGAACCAGGCGGCGTCGTCGTCGGGGTTACCGGGCCGGCCGATCGGTAGGCCACCCCTGATGCCCATCGCGCCGGCCGCTTGCGAACCAACTGCCGACTGGATGTGCCGGTGTGTTTCGGCGTCGCCGCCGATCAGCAGCACCTCGTGGTTGGCGGTGTCGGTCGGGACCGTGGTGGCCGCGACGAACGCTGCCGCGACATCGCGCACATCGACGGTCTGCAGCCGCCCGTCGGCGGGCAGCACGCTCTCGAACGAGATCAGGTCGACGTCGATGCCGAGGCTGAATTCGGAGCTCATCACCCCGCCGAGGCGCAGGATCAGCCAGTCCAGCTTCGAGGCCCGGACCAGGGCTTCGGCCTCCACCTTGTGCGCGCCGTAGATATCGGACGCGTTGGTCGGGGTGTCGGGGGTCAGTACGTCGTCGATGTGGTGTGGGTTGCGGGCGCCGTACACGGCGATGCTGGACGCTTGCACGAATCGGGGCGGAATCGGCTGGCCTTCGGCGGCCCGCACCAGCGATGCGGTGGCCTCGACGTTCACCTTGCGGGCCAGCCCGCGGCGCATGTAGCAGAACGGCGGGATGATCGCGGCGAGGTGGATGATCGCGGCCGGGGCAACCGCGGCTACCAGCGCGTCGACGGCGGCAGAATCGGTCAGATCGGCCCAGCGCACCGCCACCGATGCCGGGAGTGCAGCGGCGGCCTTGCGGTTCGCCGGTACGTCGAGATCGGTCGCGACGACCGTGCGTCCGCCGGCGGCCAGCGTCTTCACGACCGCGGAGCCCACCAGACCGAACGCGCCGGTAACCAAAACAGCGTCGGACATAGGCCTCCTCGCTAGAACGTGTTCCAACCCTAGCGAACACGGATGTGGCGTGTGTCACCGCGACCCTGGCCTCGACCGCGGGTTCATCGGAGGCCGTTCGCCCGCGGGTGCTCAGCAACCGGTACATGGGCGTGGTACTGGGGCGGCGGCGGAGAAAGCGAATGTTGCTGCAGTTGCCTCAAAAGCATTGGTCAATGGCGTCGTCGTGGGCCAGATGTGACCAGGGACACGTGATCCGGCTCGGTGTGACCCATTTGCCCGAACGGTGTTCGTTACCGGATTTGGAAATTTGCCCGAGACCTATGCAGGGTGTGGCTGTACGTATCGACGAAAGTGAGCCGATCGCAGGTGATTGTGATGTACTCGGTTGCACGCGTCAGTAATTGGGGAGGTGTGTGATGTCCGAAGATGTCGTGACGGGGGTTAACGACAGTGACTCCGGCGAAATTGCCGCAGACGTTGCTGTGGGATCCTCGGTGATCGTTTATCCGGGAACTGATGACGAACTGCACGGCGTCGTCGTCGAAGATTTCGCCGACTTGGCCGGTACCGCGGTCGAGGTCGCTGGCGAGCAAATCGCGCAACCGGCGCGACGTTGGGCGGTCAACCTCGACGACGGCGGCCTGGTGTTCGTTGACGACGACAGCATCGCGCTCGCTGCGCAAGCGGCCTGAGTTCAGCTAGTTCACCGCACGTCCAGCGGAAGCTGACGTAACCGGCGCACCAACAGGCTGGGCTGCCATTCGGCATCCCCGGCCGGACTGACGGTATTGCCGGTGCACAGCAGGGCTGAGATCACGATGCGGGCTTCGAGCCGGGCCAGTGCGGCCCCGAGGCAGAAGTGGCCGCCCTTGCCGAATGCCAAGTGATTCTTGATATTCGGCCGATCCAGCCGGAACTCGTTCGGATCCCCGAATACCTCCGCATCCCGATTGGCCGCGCCCCACAACAGCAGCAGGTGGCTGTCCGCGGGTAGCGCGACGCCTGCGAGTTCGGCATCGGCCAGGACATGCCGATAGTGGCCCCGAAACGGGGACTCGAACCGCAGTACTTCCTCCAGGAACGGCGTGATCATGGCGGGATCCCGGCGCAGCCGTTCGGCGAGGTCGGGGTGTCGGCTCAGAATCCATACGGCGCTGCCGATCAACGACGCGGTCGATTCGCCCCCCGCGCCCACCAGCTGGATCAGCATGAACGCTGCCGCGTCGCGGGACACGCGTTCGGCCGCGCAGTAGGCCGCAAGGTCTCCCAGTAGGTTCTCTCCCGGATTTGCCGACGCTTCGGTGAACCGTTCGGTCAGATACCCGCCGAGTTCAACGGCTGCGATGCCCGACGCGGTCAGCTGGTCGGCATCGACCAGCCCGTCCAGCAGTTGGGTGCTGGCATAGGCCCACGTCACCAGTCGATCAACGTCCGAGGCAGGCAGCCCCAGCAGGCGCGCCACCACCAGCATGGGCAGCCGGTCCGCCAAGGCCGACATCCACTCGAATTCTCCGTTCGCCCCGGCCAGCAGGTCGGCGGTGACGGCCGCGATGAAGGGTTCCAGTTCGGCTATCCGCTTGGCGGCC
Organism: Mycolicibacterium lutetiense; assembly: GCF_017876775.1. NCBI lineage: Bacteria > Bacillati > Actinomycetota > Actinomycetes > Mycobacteriales > Mycobacteriaceae > Mycobacterium > Mycolicibacterium lutetiense. The sequence continues at coordinate 501,001 of NZ_JAGIOP010000001.1, forward strand.
ATTCGGGGCAGCACCATCTTGCGGTGGGCGGCGTGGGCCGGATCGTCTGCGGTGGCCAACACGTGGATGGGGCTGCCCGGCTCGCCCATGCCGAATGCGGAGACGGTGCCGTCGGGCTGGGACCACATGGTCGCGGTGAGATTCGACGAGAAGTCCTGGGAACGTGCGGTGGCCTCGATGACGGCGTCGAATGATGTCACCACGAAGAACGGGGAGTCGCCGACCTGCGCCACCGGGGCCTGGGCCCGCAGCCGGTCGTAGAGCGGATACGGGTCCTGCAGGCAGGCGGGTTCGAATAGTTCGTGTGCCAGGAGCATTTGGCCAGGTTGGCTGGCGATTCCGGACGCGTCAATGAGGCCGGGGCAGGTTGATACGAGCCTCTGGGGCTCGCGGTGCGGGGGCGTCTCAGGGCAGGGCGGTGACCTGCATGTGCGGTGAGATCAATCCGTGATTCTGTCTCATATTGAGATAGATTCTCAGCTATGTCTCCCAAGGGTGCGGACTGGCTGCTCGGGGGTGACCGACGTGTCGAGGCCGCCGAGCGTATCTATGCCGCGGCGGCCGAGCTGGCTGCCCGCGACGGGTTCGACGCGCTCGACATCGATGCGCTCGCGGCGCGGGTGCACTGCTCGCGTGCGACGGTCTATCGGCATGCGGGCGGCAAGGCGCAGATTCGCGATGCCGTGCTGGCCCGGTTGGCCGCTTCGATCGTGGGGGAGGTGCGACGAGCGGTCGACGGACTGACCGGAGCGCAACGGGTGCTCACTGCCATCACCGTGGCACTGCAACGCATTCGAGCTGATCCGATGTTCGGACTGCTACTCGGCTCACTGCGCAGTGGGGGTGGGATGGCGGACCTGACGCAATCGCCGGTGCCTGCCGCGTTTGCCGCCGAACTCACCGGATTGGACGAGGACGACCCGGCCGCTGCGGCATGGATCGTGCGCCTGGTGCTGTCGCTGTTGGTCTGGCCCGGGTCTGACGAGGCTGCCGAGCAGCAGATACTGATGCGCTTCGTCGCTCCGGCGTTCGGCTAGGGCCGCCTGACGCATCGAAAGCCGATGTGGCTCATGCCGGTATCCACCATCTGGGGTCGCCGTGCCGCCGGGCGATACCGCATGCAGTAGCTGTCGGCACATAGGAACGAGCCGCCCTTGATCACCCTGCGCCCGATCTGGAACTGCGGCTGGTTCGGGTCGTAGGTGTCGGCGGCGCAGCACGGCGTGGTGGCCCGGTCCTCGCCGTACCAGTCCGTGGTCCACTCCCATACGTTGCCGGCCATGTCGAACAGACCGTAGCCATTGGGCTCGAAGCTGCCGACCGGTTTCGTTGTGCCATAACCGGTATCGGGCAAGTAGGGGAATTCGCCATGCCAGTAGTTGGCCAGGCGTTTCCCGGGTTGTTCGGGCTCGTTGCCCCAGGTGTATGCGGCACCGCAGATACCACCACGGGCCGCGGTCTCCCACTCGGCTTCGGTGGGTAGTTTCAGACCGGCCCAGTCTGCATAAGCCGCGGCATCGTCAAAGGCGATGTGCACCACGGGATGCTGCTCGCGACCCTTCAGCGATGACCGGGGCCCGCGTGGGTGGTTCCAGCACGCGCCCGGCGTCCATGCCCACCACTGGTTGAGGTGCCGCAGGTCCACCGGGCCCGCGGTGCGCTGGAACACCATCGAGCCGGGAACCAGATTTTCCGGTGGGGCACCCGGGAAGTCGTTCGGGTTCACCTGACGTTCGGCGACCGTGAGATAGCCGGTGGCGTCCACGAATTCGGTGTACTCGGCGTTGGTCACCTGATGACGTTGGATCCAGAACCCCGCGGTGGCAACCTCACGCGCCGGAGCCTCCTCGGCATAGTGCGCGTCCGAGCCCAGGATTGTCGTCTGTGCCGGAATCCAGACCAGATTGGGTGATGTCATGCGTCGACTCTGCGGTGAGGGCGAGGGTTGCTCGCACTTTTGCGCCGTGGACGCAGAGTCGATGACCTCGGTGCACACTCAGTCAAAGACCGTCGTCCAATCGTCCCGCATGCTCGCCACCGTCCAGTGGCGGTCGGTGGCGAGCCCCAGTACCTTCTCCGCCCCTGCGGTGTAATCGAATTCGCGTTCGGCGTCGTCGTGACGGACCAACAGACCCAGTGACGGGCCGGGGCCGGCGCTGGTGTACTCCAGCATCTGGATATCCCCGTTGGAGTTACCTGCCGCGAAGATCGGGCGCCGACCCGTCCGGCCCCAGATCCGTACGGCTTTGACCGGGCCGTCGTTGAGGAACTCCGGGGTGGCCGTGGTCTTCAGATCACCGTCGACGAAATCGAGCCCCACCGAACTGCCGATCACCCGCTCCGGCGGGATGCCGTACATCGATTCTGTCACCGGGCGCATGAAATCACGGCCGCCCCCGGAGGTGATGTAGTTGGTGAAGCCGTTGGCCTCCAGGTAACGCAGCAGTTCGATCATCGGCTGATAGCCGCACGCGGTGTACGGGCGGCCCAGGGTCGGATGCCGGGCCACCGCGAAGAACTCCTTGACCCGGGCGGCGTGATCCTCGACGGTCAGTCCCGCGTAGGCCGAAAGTATGCCGCCGGCAAGGATCTTGAGGACCGAATCGTCACCGTTGTAATGCTTGGTGACGGCGTCGCCGAACCAGGCCAGGTCCCCGGCCGCGGCGGCCGCGTACGGCTGCTTGTCTTTCAGGGAAGGGTCGGCGGCGGCCTGCTCGGCCAGCCGTCGCACCAGGAAGTCCAGCTGGATGTAAGCCGGCTTCTCACACCACAGCGTGCCGTCGTTGTCGAACACGGCGACGCGCTCCTCGGGCGGTACCTCGGCGGTGGCGCGCGCCACGAAGTCGACGATCGCCGACTTCGTGGCGCCGTCATTCCAGGATTTCAGCACCTGGTCAGTCTCTGGCCAGGAATTCGTGCAGCTTCTCGACCACCTGGTCGACGCTGAAGCTGGCCGGTGGGTGCCGCGGCGGGAACTCCTTGAACGTCTCGAGGAACTTCGTCGCCATCGCCGTCGCGTAGAACACGAAGAAGTCATGCCGCAGCAGCCACTCGTAATACGTGTTCGAGGTGATGTCGGCGTACTCGAACGGGTCGGTCCGCAGGTTGAACAGCTTCGGTACGCGCAGCGGGGTGAACGGTTCGGCCCAGATCCGCAGGGTGCCCTGGCACCGCTGCTCCTGGAAGACGATCTTCCAGTTCTCGAACCGCATGGCGACCAGATCGGCGTCGTCGGAGAAGTAGAAGAACCCGCGTCGGGGACTCTCGTCGGCTTCGCCGGTCAGGTAGGGCAGCAGGTTGTAGCCGTCGATGTGCACCTTGTACTCGGTTTGTCCGTCGGCTCCCGCCTTGTGACCCGTCTTGAGCTTCTCGCTGATGTCGGGGTCGCCTGCGGCGGCCAGCAGGGTCGGCAGCCAGTCATGATGCTGAATGATCTCGTTGGACACCGTGCCCGCCTTGATCTTTCCGGGCCAGCGAATCAGCTCCGGGACCCGGAAGGCGCCCTCCCAGTTGGTGTCCTTCTCGCTGCGGAACGGGGTGGTGCCGCCGTCGGGCCAGGTGTTGCGGTGTGGGCCGTTGTCGGTGGAGTAGATGACGATGGTGTCCTCGGCGATGCCGAGTTCGTCGAGCACGTTGAGCACCGTTCCCACGTTGCGGTCGTGGTCGATCATCGTGTCGTGGTACGGCGACTGCCACAACCCGGCCTGCCCGCGGCTTTCGGGCTTGGTGTGGGTGTAGAGGTGCATGTGGGTGAAGTTGCACCACACGAAGAACGGATTGTCGGCGTCGTGCTGCCGTTTGATGTAGTCGACGGTGGCAGCGGCGATGTCCTCGTCGATGGTTTCCATCCGCTTGGTGGTCAGCGGGCCGGTGTCTTCGATGGTCTGCTTGCCGACGGGTCCGTACTTCGAGTCATCGGGTTCGCCGGACACCTCCGAGGTGGCCTTGCACTTCAAGACGCCACGTGGCTTGGCCAGGTTGTACAGCCTGGGGTAGCGATCCTCGTGCGGGTAGTCGAAATTCTCCGGTTCCTCCTCGGCGTTGAGGTGGTACAGGTTGCCGAAGAACTCGTCGAAGCCGTGGAGAGTCGGCAGATACTTGTTGAGGTCGCCGAAGTGGTTCTTGCCGAACTGCCCGGTGGCGTAACCCATCGGCTTGAGCAACTCGGCGATGGTCGGATCCTCGGCGGCCCAACCGATGTCGGCGCCCGGGATGCCAACTTTGCTCATTCCGGTGCGGTACACACTCTGGCCACTGATGAAGGCCGCCCGGCCCGCGGTGCAACTTTGCTCGCCGTAGGAATCGGTGAATCGCATGCCCTCATTGGCGATGCGGTCGATGTTCGGGGTGCGGTAGCCCATCAGGCCGTCGCTGTAGCAACTGAGATTGCTGATTCCGATGTCGTCACCCCAGATGACCAGGATGTTCGGTTTGCCGTTCGGCATGGTTAGGTCCTTCCGCGCGGAAAATCCTGTGCGAGTTGAACTTTATGCTCAGGTGCGCGATAGCGCCGCGGAACGCGCCTCGAGGCGGACCCGAGATCGCCCACTCAGGCGTGGCTGCGACTGCCAGATGGTAAGACCGGAGCATGAGCCAGGCGAGGGGATCCGAGGCTGTTCGTACCCTGCACCCGGGCTACTTCGCGCTCGTCATGGCCACGGGGATCGTGTCCATCGCGGCGCAGTATCACCGCACCTACGCACTGTCGGTGGTGTTGATGTGGCTGGCGGGGATCTCCTATGTGGTCCTGGTCGTGCTGGTGGCCGTGCGGATCATTGTGTTCCGGCGCGAGTTCATCGAGGATCTGACCGACCCGCGGCGCGGCTTCGCGATGTTCACCTTCGTCGCCGCGACCGGCGTGCTGGGTACCCGGGTGGCCACTGACGATCATTACGGCCTGGCCTTCGGACTGCTGGCGGTCGGGTGGTTGGCCTGGCTGGTGTTGGGGTACGTGGTGCCGTGGACGGCGGTACTCGGGCGCGCGGCCCGACCGGTCCTGCAGAGCGCCAACGGCACCTGGTTCATCTGGGTGGTCGCCAGTCAGTCGATCGCCGTGCTGGCGGCGGCACTGCAACCCCAGATCGCCCAGGGCCGAAGTGAATTGGCGTTGCTGGCCGTGTTTTCCTGGTCCGTCGGGATATTTCTGTACGGGGCGGCCGGCATGTTCGTCGCACTCAGGATGCTGATGTACCCGCTGCGGCCCGAGGACCTCACCCCGCCCTACTGGGTCGCCATGGGGGCCACCGCGATCACCGTCGTGGCCGGTGCCCGGATCGTGGAAATGGCCGACGCCCCGATGGTCGCGGCCACCCGCGGTCTCATCGCCGGTACCTCGGTCTTCTTCTGGGCGTTCGGCACCTGGCTGATTCCACCGCTGATCGCCGCAGGTATCTGGCGGCACGTCGTGCATCGCATCCCGTTGCGGTACGACGCGACGATGTGGAGCGTGGTGTTCCCGCTCGGGATGTACGGCGTCGGTGGCCACTACCTCGGGCAGGCCGATCAGTTGCCGATCGTGGAAAGCATCGGCTACCTCGAGGGCTGGGTGGCGCTGGCGGCGTGGGCGGTGACGTTCGTGGCGATGCTGCGCCACCTTTTCCTCACACTGTGGCCTGGTATCCGCGGCCGATCCGGTGCACCCTTGGAGGTGGAGGGTGATCGACATGTATGACAAGGACCTGACCAACAAATGGCTCGTCGAGATCGAGTTCTCCGAGGACGAGATCCACACCCACGCCACGGCCCGGGCGGAGGTGCGCGATGACACGATGTCCACCACCGGAGATTCCTACCGCAACCCGAGAGACCCGGGTGCACCGATGATCGGTGAGGAGATCGCCGCGGCCCGTGCGCTTATCGCTTTGGGCAGCGATCTACTGCATGCCGCATCGGCGCGCATCGAACAGTCGACGCACCATCCGGTGCATCTGTACCGCTGATTGCCTTCTAGGCAGTCTGCTTGGCGTCGGACGCCATCTCACGGAACAGGTCGACGTAGTAGGGCATGCACTCGGCCATGGCCTGCTCGGTGGTGAACAACGGCTCGTAGCCCAGGTCGCGTTTGGCCTTGGCGATCGAGAAGTAGTTGTTGAGGTAAAGCCGTTCCACCGCAAGGGGTTCGATCAGCGGCTCGGGCAGAGCGAACTTGAAGTGCAGCCACTGCCAGGCCATCATCACCTTGTGCACGAGCTTGCCTGACACGTAGAACGTCGGCAGTGGGCGTCCGCACGCGGCGAGCACCGGGCGGGCGAACTCGAACATGTTGATCGGCTCGCCGTCGTTGATGAAGTAGGCCTGGCCGGGTGCGGTGCCGCCGGGGACCAGATGCTGGCCGGCCAGGATGAACCCGTGGATCAGGTTGTGCACGTAGGAGTTGTCGAGCTTGATGTTCTTGTTGCCGACGAGCACCTTCACGTGTCCGGAGAGCACGTTCTCGAACACCTTGCGGAACATGGTCTGGTCGCCACGACCCCAGATGCCGCTGGGCCGGATGGCGCACGTCAGCATGTCGTGCTTGCCGTTCTCGCTGAGCACGAACTTCTCGGCGACGACCTTGGTCTCGGTGTAGAGGTCGTTGAACCGGGTCGTGTACGGCATGGTCTCGTCGCCGTTGACGATGTCCTGCCCACCCATCACGACGCTGTTGGACGCGGTGTAGACGAAGCGCTTGACGCCCGCCTCCTGTCCCGCGTGCACGAGGTTCTTGGTGCCCTCGACGTTGACGGCGAAGCTGCGCTGCCGGTATTCCTCGGTGACCGAGGCGCCGCCCATCAGGTCGATGATGGCGGCGGTGTGGATGATCGTGTCGATGTCCTTGACGGCTGCGGCCACGGTCGGCTTGTCGCAGATGTCGCCCTCGATGACCTCAAGGCCGGCGTGATCGCCCAGTGGCGACGGCGCGCGGTCGAAGGAACGCACCGTGTATCCGCGGTCGAGCAGTTCGGTCACCAGATTGGCCCCGACGAAGCCGGAGCCGCCGGTCACCAGGACGCGGCCGAGTTCAGTGGTCAGAGATGCGTCACCCATGACGGGCAGCTTAACTGAAACAGGTTCCAGTTTCGAGGGTGATCGGCAAGCGTGGTTGCTGGGTCAGTCCTCGTCGGACTCGCGGGCCGCCAATGCCTGCTCGACGCGCTGCCGTGCTCCGGCTAAATGTTCTTCGCAGCGTTGTGCCAGCTTCTCGCCTCGTTCCCAGAGGTTGAGCGAAGCATCGAGGTCGAGCCCACCCTGCTCCAACTGCTGCACGACGGCGATCAGCTCATCACGGGCCTCTTCATAGCCAAGTTCACTAATAGGCTTAATACTCACGCTGTTCACACCCTTACTCGCTACCGTCGCTGACCGCTGAGATGACGCCGTCGGGGACCCGCACCCGCAGGCGGGTGCCGATCGGCGCGTCGGACACCGACCGAAGAACCGATGGCGACCCGGACGCCGGGACCGCCTGGACCACCGCATACCCGCGGGCCAGGGTGGCCGCCGGACCGAGCGCGGTCAGCCGTGCCGACAGGTGGCCGACGGTATCGGTCTCCGCGGCGATGAGCCGCGTGATGTCACGTTGGGCGGTGGTCCTGGCGCGCGCGATCTCGTCGGCGCGGGCAGTCAGCGCCGCCAGGGGTTGCGCGAGTACCGGGCGGCTTCGCAACTGCTCCAGGTGATGCTGCTCGCGATGCACCCAGTTGCGTAGCGCGCGGGCGCTGCGTCGGTGCAGATCGGTGATCAAAGCCTGTTCGGCGGCCGCGTCGGGGACGATCCGTTTGGCCGCGTCGGTCGGGGTGGCCGCGCGCAGGTCGGCGACGAGATCAGACAGGGGAGTGTCGGGTTCGTGGCCGATCGCGCTGACCACAGGGGTGCGGCAGGCGGCGATGGCCCGGCACAGCGTCTCGTCGGAGAACGGCAGCAGGTCCTCGACGCTGCCGCCACCGCGGGCCAGGACGATGACGTCGACGTCGGGATCGGCGTCCAACTCCGCGAGCGCCTCCACGATCTGGGGAACGGCATTGGGCCCCTGAACGATCGTGTTGCGGATCGCGAAGCGCACCGCGGGCCAGCGGGTGGTGGCGACCGTCGTCACGTCCCGCTCGGCGGCCGAGGCGCGTCCGGTGATGAGGCCGATGGTGTTGGGGAGGAACGGGATCGGCCGTTTGAGGCGTGGGTCGAACAGCCCCTCGGCCTCCAGCAGCCGACGCAGCCGCTCGATCCGGGCCAGCAGCTCGCCGACGCCGACCGCGCGAATCTCACTGACCCGCAACGAGAATGTGCCGCGGCCCGTGTAGAAATTGGGCTTGCCGCAGATGATCACCTGGGTGCCCTCGGACAGCTTGACCGGGGCGTTGCGCACGAGATCGCGTGGGCAGGTCAGCGTCAGGGACATATCGGCCGCCGGATCCCGCAGCACCATGAAAACGGTTTTGGAATCCGGACGGATCTTGAGTTCGGTCAGCTGGCCCTCGACCCACACCGGGCCGAGCCGGTCGATCCACTTGGCGACGCGGGTCGCCACGGCGCGGACCGGCCAGGGGTTCTCCGGCGACTGGCCCGGTTCGGTCACTTCGCGGTCGCGCGGGTGATCCTGTTGGCGAGCAACGTGACGTACGGTGCACGGGCCCGGCCGGCCTCCTCAAAGGCCAGCAGCGTCTCAAGATCAGCCACGCGCAGCGAGGTCAACCGGGCGCGAAGCTGCGCCAGCGTCAGCGCGTCGTACCCGAGTTCGGCCGCGATGTCCGGCGCCGCTCCCGAGCCGGAGGCACGTGCGGCCTTGCCGTTCGTCGCAGCGGCGGCCTCGGGCTCCCCGGTGCTGTACAGCGCGAACCGCCCCTCGGTGCGCCGCTCGTCGTCGGCGTCGTCAGTGAGGCCGGAGTCGATGTCTTCGTCGAAGGTGGCCCACTCGGGCTGCTCGTCCTTGGGCGGAAAAATCTGTTCGAGCGTTTCGTCGCCCTTGACGACCAGTTCGGCGAGGTTCTGCTGGACGTGCATGAAAATGTTGGCCGCCTGGCTGGCCACCGTCATGGGGTACGTCAGGATGGTTTGGGGCAGCTTGCGCGTTTCCTCGATCGCGGTCGCAGCCGCGCCCACCAGCAGCCGGACCCCGTACGGTGCAGTTCCCATGGCCCACAGCCTACGGCTGGCTGGGTGCCGCGGTGGCCCCGTACCCTTGGAGACATGCCGCCGACAATCAACATGGGTATCCCGGGTGCCACGAGCTCGGTGAGGTCAGGCGGTTCGCAAGCCTCGGGCAAGCGAGTCCTGCTGGCCGAACCGCGCGGATACTGCGCCGGGGTCGACCGCGCCGTCGAGACCGTCGAGCGCGCCCTGGAGAAGCACGGCGCGCCGGTCTACGTCCGGCACGAGATCGTGCACAACCGGCACGTGGTGGAGACATTGGCCAAGGCCGGCGCCGTATTCGTCGACGAGACCGACCAGGTCCCCGAAGGTGCCATCGTGGTGTTCTCGGCACACGGCGTGGCACCGACGGTTCACGTCGAGGCGGCCGCCCGCAATCTCAAAACGATCGACGCCACCTGCCCGCTGGTCACCAAGGTGCACAACGAGGCCAAGCGGTTCGCCCGTGACGACTACGACATCCTGTTGGTCGGCCACACCGGGCACGAGGAGGTCGTCGGTACCGCCGGCGAGGCGCCCGATCACGTGCAGGTCGTCGACAATCCGGACGCGGTCGACAAGGTCACGGTGCGGGACCCGAACAAGGTCATCTGGCTGTCGCAGACCACGCTGAGCGTCGACGAGACCATGGAGACGGTGCGCCGGCTGCGGGAGAAGTTCCCGACGCTGCAGGATCCGCCGAGTGACGACATCTGCTACGCCACCCAGAACCGCCAGGTCGCGGTCAAGGCGATGGCGCCCGAATGCGAGCTGGTGATCGTGGTCGGCTCGAACAACTCATCCAACTCGGTTCGGCTGGTCGAGGTGGCTCTCGGTGCAGGATCCGATGCGGCTCACCTGGTCGACTACGCCGAGGACATCGATCCGGCCTGGCTGGAGGGCGTCACCACGGTGGGCGTCACCTCCGGGGCATCGGTGCCCGAGGTGCTGGTGCGCGGTGTGCTCGAACGGCTTGCCGAGTACGGCTACGGGACCGTGCAGCCCGTGACCACCGCCAACGAAACGTTGGTGTTCGCGCTGCCGCGTGAGATCCGTCCGCCGCGCGCCTGATCCGCGCTGCCCCGGTCGGGGGTCGGTGACCCGGTTTCAGTCGTCGTAGTCCCGGGAGTGACGTCCCCGGGACGCTGCGCCCTTTGGTGAGCGCGGGCGGGTCCGGTGCTCCACCCGGTGATCCTCGTCGTCAGAACCGCGGTACCGCACCCGCGACACCGGATGGTGCGTCGAACGGCCGGAACCGGTCGGCGGATCGAACGAGTCCTCGAACGGCTGATAGTCGTCGAATCGGCGGCGCTGCCGCTGCGGGCGCTCACGCGGCGAATCGAACGCGCCGGCCTCACGTCGCTCGGGCGGTGGTTGCTTGCGCGGCTCACGCGGCTGGGTGCGCACCCGGCGGGGCGGCTCACCGGCCCCGGGCTCGGCCGAGCGCGGGGGCCTGGGCCGCCGTGGCCGCTCGGGAATCCCACGGTCGAGTTCACTGTCGAGATCGCCGGCGGCTGCCCGGCTGGGGCGGGGGCGCGGCGGTGCGGTGCGTTTGGTCGGCCTGCGCTCGCCCCGGGCCCGTCCGGCGCCCGCTCCGGCCGCCGCAGCGGCGCCCGTACCCGGTTCTTCGGCCGGACGTCGCCGTGGCGGTCGTTCGGAGGGACGACGGCGCGGCGGGCCGTCCGCGGCAGGATCCTGCGCGGCGGTCCGGTCCCGGCGCGTCGATGCCACGGCGGGTTTGCGGAGCACCAGCCCGGAAAGTTTTGCTGTGACTGATGACACAATTCCCGCGACGGGTGTCGCCGTGGCCGTTTTGGCGCCCTTGGCCGTCCCGGACGCGTCGTCCACTTCGGTTTCGTTGCGCGACGTCAGGCCGATGTACCACCGGCCGAGGCCGATCAGCAACACCGTGGCCGAGAGGAACAGCATCAGCGGAAAACGTTCGATCAGGGGATATCCGCAGTTGATGGCCAGGTCTTTGACGCCCTGCAGCTCGCCCCCGTGGAACAGGAAATAAGACCCGGGTACCGCGACGAACAAAATCAGTGGGGGCTGGATCACCGCGGTGAACAGCCCGGCCTGCTGAACGGCCAGCACCGACCCGATGCAACCGAGGGAATAGCAGATCGCGAACACCGAACTGAGCTCTCGATCGCCCGAACCGGCGTCGAAAGCAAACCCGATCGCGGTAGCCGTGACCGCCAAAATGACAGCTCCCCACCACGGCACACCGGCGAATCGCGGGTGTACAGAGCGATGGTCAGCCGGCACTGCCGACTGTGCGCGCTGTCCTGACACACGTAGACCGTACCGGCTCTTTCTGGCCGCGTGCTGCCAGCTCGCGCGGGCGTGCCGGTCACACCGGCCTAGACTCTCTTCCCTGTGAGCCTGAACCTGGGAATCGTCGGTTTGCCGAATGTCGGAAAGTCGACTCTGTTCAATGCCCTGACACGTAACGACGTGTTGGCGGCCAACTACCCGTTTGCGACCATCGAGCCCAATGAGGGCGTGGTGCCGTTGCCCGATCCCCGGCTCGACAAGCTCGCCGAGATTTTCGGGTCGGAGAAGACCGTGCCGGCCCCGGTGACGTTCGTCGACATCGCCGGGATCGTCAAAGGCGCGTCCGAAGGCGCCGGCCTCGGCAACAAGTTCCTCGCCAACATCCGTGAATGCGATGCCATCTGTCAGGTGGTGCGGGTGTTCGCCGACGACGACGTGATCCATGTCGACGGACGGGTGGATCCGCGTTCGGACATCGAGGTGATCGAGACCGAGCTGATCCTGGCCGACATGCAGACGCTCGAGAAGGCGGTGCCGCGGCTGGAGAAGGAAGCCCGCACCAACAAGGAGCGCAAGTCGGTGCTGGATGCCGCGGTCGCGGCCCAGGCGGTGTTCGACGATGGGAAGACGCTGTTCTCCACCGGCAAGGACTGGTCGGTGCTGCGCGAGCTGAACCTGATGACCACCAAGCCGTTCCTGTACGTCTTCAACGCCGACGAATCGGTGCTGACCGATCAGGCCAAGCAGGCCGAGCTGCGGGAGTTGGTGGCCCCCGCGGACGCGGTGTTCCTGGACGCCAAGATCGAATCGGAGTTGATCGAGCTCGACGACGAGTCCGCCAACGAGTTGCTGGAGTCCATCGGGCAGACCGAGCGGGGCCTGGATGCGTTGGCGCGGGCGGGTTTCCACACCCTGCGGCTGCAGACCTACCTGACGGCCGGGCCGAAGGAATCGCGGGCCTGGACCATCCACCAGGGTGATACCGCGCCCAAGGCGGCCGGCGTGATCCACACCGACTTCGAGAAGGGCTTCATCAAGGCCGAGGTGGTGTCGTTCGACGATCTCGTCGAGGCCGGCTCGATGGCCGCCGCCAAAGCCGCGGGCAAGGTCCGGATCGAAGGCAAGGACTACGTGATGGTCGACGGGGACGTGGTGGAGTTCCGCTTCAACGTGTAGCGGGGCATGCGTCGAACTGCACGCAGTCCGCGCGGATTTCGTGCGCAAGCCACACGCCCGGTCCTAATGCCGTTTGCCGGTCGTTACTATCGCCTCCTTGTGGAGACATCGACCAATCAGCTCGCCGGGATAATCGCCGCCACCGCCGATGCGGTCACGGCAAACGAAGCCAATGCGAAGGTGGTTTTCCGGGCAGCCGCGCAGGCGCATGACGCGGTGGCCAGCACGGTCACGTTGGGGAAGTACCGCGTTGAGGTGGACGAGCCGCCGGCGCTGGGCGGGGAGAACAAGGCCCCGAATCCGGTTGAGTTCTACCTGGCCTCGCTGTTGTCCTGCCATGTCGTGACGTGGCGGTTCTGGTCGGAGAAGCTGGGTATCGCTGTGGACGACATTTCCGCGCGCGCCGAAGGTGACCTCGATGTCCGGGGCTTCTTCGGACTGGACGAGGGTGTGCGACCGGGTTTCGGCGAGGTCCGGGTGATGGTGACGGTGACCGGGCCGGAAACCGAGGAACGCTACCGCGAGCTGCATGAGGCCGTCGAGGCGCACTGCCCGGTGCTGGATCTGACCCGGAATACGACGCCGGTGCGCGCGACGTTGGAAGTCGGGTAGTCCTCGATCACCGACGGTTGTCGGTGCTCCGCCGAGCAATGAGCGGCTCCAAGGGCTTCGGTGAGGTGCGGGCCAAATTCGGGTGATGGCCCGTGTAGCGTGCGTGGGGTGGCGGCGATGTCTGCCACGTCTGCACTTCCAGGTGAACGATCACCTGAATCATTGCGGAGAGGCCTGAGCCGATCAGGACATGTCCGAAATGGGGTGCTGCGCCTTCTGGCGCACCAACTCCATTGCGCCGGTACAGCGATAACCGGCCGACGAAGGGACATGACAGTGGCTACGAAGGACGACAAGAACCTCAAGCAGGTCCTCGACAAGATCGCGGCGATGGATGAGCCTGCGCGGGGTGTCATGCTGCGCATGCACAACGTGATCCTCGCCGCCGCACCCGAACTCAAGCCGCGCATCTGGTATGGCATGCCGGGCTATGCCAAGTCGGCGAGCAGTCCGGTCCTCGTCTTCGTCCGGAACGACGAATTGATGAGCCTCGGGGTGAGCGAGAAAGCTACGCTCAAGCCCACCGGGGGCGAGGACGGACTGTTGATTCCCGCGGCCTGGTACTTCGATGGCCTCGACGACGTCACCGAGCGGCGCGTTGCCGAGATCGTCCGCGCCGCAACCGAGTAACCGATTGCGATCGCGTCGGCCCCGTTCGTCCCGCGCGATCGCTCGGGGTTCGGCGAGTTGTTCGCAGGGGAGTCGTTACGGTCATCACGTGGAAGACGACGTCTGGCGTGAGGTCGACTACGGCTCAGCGTGGAAGTCGTTCAACCAACGGTTCGCGTTCGAACCCGACTACTACGAACGCGACCGGCCGGCGATCCAGCTTCCACCGGGTGCTCTGGTCATCGATCTGGGGCCGATCTCCGGCCGCGGGGGTGCCCGGTGGACTGCCGGCGTGGCGGCGGTCAATGCCGCCGCATTGCGTTCATTCGTTTGGCTTGCAGAGGACGAGGAACTGGTGGCTCTCGACTGGCAGCACCCCGCCTACCGCTACTCAGCGGCACGTCAGGTCGTTGCGGATGCCCTTCCGGCCATTCCCGTGTATCCCGATGGCGACTACTACGCGCACATGACCTCGGACCTTCGCTGGGGAACGTTCGGACACCCCTGGCAGCAGACGCTGACCATCTGGGGTGACGAGCTGATCGCCAGTCTCGGTGCTGAACTCCTCACCTGGCTGCCACGGCACCGACAGAGCGTGGCGTAGGCCTGCGTGAGTGCGGTAGGAGTTCCGGTTCAACCTAGAGGGGCGGCACTGTCGAAGTACTGCACCAGACAGAACTCATGCCCCTCGGGATCCAGCATGTTCAGCACGACCCCCTCGTCGTAGTCATGCCGGAAGCCGGAGAAGCGTCCGCCCAGTTCCTCGACCTGATGACGTCCGGTGTCGATGTCATCGACCTCGACGTCCAGGTGGATGCGTACCTTTCCGGCTTTGGGTTCAGCGACGCGCTGGAAGGTGAGGCGGGGAAACCGGCCCGAGCGTGAGCCTACGGTCGCCCAGGCCGGATCGTCTCCGTGTTCGCTCGACGCGGGAATGCCGAGCACGGCGGCCCAGAAGGTTGACATCCGAATGGGATCGGCGCAATCGATGGTTATTCCGGACCAACGGTTGGCCATCGTCTCTCCCGGTGTTGTCGGCATTGCAGGGCGTCCTAGTTGATGATTTCGCCGCGCTCGGCGTGGATTTCGGCAAGCCGGGCTCGCCATGTCTGGAGAGCGTCGGGTGTCAGCCGCGTCCAGTCGGTGACCTCGCCGACGATCTGGAGTGGCTCGGTGCTGCGATAGGACCGGGTGGGGTTGCCGGGGAACTTCTTGTCGGTGACGTTGGGATCGTTCTCGAATTCCCCGGTCGGTTCCACGGCATAGACCCGCGGGGCCCCGTCGCCCGCGGCGAGTTCGGCGGCGAGGCCTGCGCCGTCGCGCAACGCGGTGAAGTAGATGTGGTTCATCACGATTTCGGGCCGGTAGTTGGAACGGAAGCCGGCGGTGAGGAGGTCACCCACCCGCAGTTCGGCCTTCGTGCCGTGGAAGAAAGGCCCGCCATCCAATGCCCCGTCCATCTCGACAGGTTACCGACGGTCGTGACGTTCATCCCCGAATCGGTCTCCTGAAGGAGCCGCCGACATACCATTTTCTGGTGGGTTTTCTCGTCCCGCCGGATGCCTATGCGCGCTTCATGGGCCGATACGCGGAGCCTCTTGCGGAGGTCTTCGCGGCGTTCTCCGGTGTGGGCGCGGGTGACAAGGTGCTCGACGTTGGATGCGGGCCGGGTGCGCTGACGGCGCATCTGCTGTCGGTCGGAGCTCGGGTCGCAGCGATCGATCCGTCGCCGCCGTTCGTCGACGCGATCTGTAAGCGATTCCCCGAGCTCGACGTGCGTCAGGGTGTGGCAGAGGAATTGCCTTATGACACGGCCGATTTCGATGCTGCCCTGGCGCAGTTGGTGGTGCACTTCATGGCGGATCCGGTGGGTGGCATCAGGCAGATGGCGCGGGTGACCCGGCCAGGCGGCGTCGTGGCCGCATGTGTTTGGGACGGGCCGACCGGTGCACTGGCGCCGTTCTGGGAAGCCGTTCACCGGATCGACGCTGACGCTGAAGATGAAGCGCTGCTCTCGGGGGCGCATCGGGGGCACCTGACCGAGATATTCGAAGCCGCCGGCCTGCACGATGTGGACGAGCATCCCCTTGAGGTGGACGTCGTGCATCCCAGCTTCGAGGAATGGTGGGAGCCGTACACATTCGGTGTCGGCCCAGCCGGTGACTACGTTCACGGCCTCGACGATGACGGTCGTGTGCATCTCAAATCAGTTGCCCGGAAACATTTGGGCGATGGCCCCTTCACGGTGACCGCCACCGCGTGGGCAGCCCGCGGGACGGTCTGATGCCGCTTGCCGGGATCAGTCGATGAGCACGGAGATCTCGTCCCCCAACTCGTATCCGGCGGCCAGCGGCAATTCGTCGCCACTCCAGAACGAGCCGGGATCGAACCAGTTGTAGTGCTTCTCGGTGGTCAGCAGGCCCATCTCCTCGAACGTGATGGCCACGGTCTCCGCGCAGTAGGCGGTCTCCAGCCCGACCTGACGGTTGCGTACCTTCTTGCGTTCGGCTGACTCACGAACCTTGTTGTGTACAAAGGGAATTCCCCGAGTGAAATCGCTGACGATCGGCACCCGTCCGCGCAGCCAGCGCCCGGTCAGCCGGGCCGTGGTGGGGAAAGCGGTGCCGTTCATGCGGGCGATCACCTTGAGGAGTTCGTCCTCCTGCTCGCGCGACGCGAACGGGGTGAGCTGACGCAACCAACAACGCTGCCCGTAGCTCTGTGCCCAGCGTTCGACGACCTGGCGGGCGTCGTTGAGTTGCACGCCCCGGTGGTTGGTGCCGGTCCACATGTCGAGCAGCTTGTCGCCGAGTTCGGCATGCCAGATCAGCGGTGGCAGGTCCTCGATTGCCACGGTCATCCCGACGTGATTGACGGGGCTGTTGGTCAGGGTCTGGATGGCCCGGTCGGGCCCGGAGCCGCCGCGGAACAGCCAGATGTCACCGGTGCGGGTGTCCTCCAGCGCCTTGGTCAACGACACCGTGTTCGCTTTCACGCCCGAAGCTTAGGCACACTGAGTGCATGCGGAGTGTCTGGAAGTGGATCGGACTGGCAGGTGTCGCAGGTGTCGTCGCGGGTGGCGTCATGGTCGCTCGCGATCAACGCCGCCGAAACGCCTACACTCCGCAGGACATCCGGGACCGACTCCACCAGCGGCTGGCCCAGGCCGAGCAAGCCGAATCGACGTCGTAGCCACGGCGTCGGGGTCGGGGCTCACCGCCCGACGAACTCCACGACGACCTCGGTGAACGCATCGTTGTCGTCCCCGGCCGCGGTGTGCCCCGCGTCGGACAACTCGACGAACTCGACGGCGGGCACCTTCTCCAGGAAGTCCTGCACGCCCTCGGGGCTGACCACGTCGGAGAGCTTGCCGCGGATCAGCAGGATCGGGATGGTCAGGTTTATCGCGGCCTGCTCGAGCTTCTCCACGCGGACGAAGGGGTCGTCCTCAGGCTTGGTGAGGAACGCCGGATCCCAATGCCAGTACCAGCGCCCGTCGCGCAGTCGCAGGTTCTTCTTCAGCCCCTCCGGGCTGCGCGGTTTGGTGCGATAGGGCAGGTAGGCCGCGACCGCCTCGGCGGCCTCGTCAAGAGAATCGAAGCCGTTCACGTTGGTGAACATGAAATCGCGGATCCGGGCGCTGCCGCTCTTCTCGAACCGGGGCACCACATCGACGAGCACCAGTTTGGTGACCAGTTCCGGTCCGGCCTCATGGGCGGCAAGGATGCTGGTCAGCCCACCCATGCTGGCCCCGATCAGCACCACCGGGCGGCCGATTTGGTACAGCACGTGCTGCACGTCCGCACAGAGCACTTCCACCGAATAGTTCGCGCTGGGTGAGCGGTCGCTGTCGCCGTGACCACGCGCGTCGAGCGCGATCACGTGCAGGCCGTCGTCGGCCAGGACCTGTCCGGTGTTCTTCCAGGAGAACCGGTTCTGCCCGCCGCCATGCAGGAGCAGGACGGTGGGGCGATCGGCAGCCGATGCCGCGTCCCGGTTCCATTCGTCGCCGACCAGACTCAGGTCATCGACTCCCCGGAACGTGATGGTGCGCGATTCGTTGTGCTCGGTTTTCCCGGTGCTCACGAACATTCCTCTCGGCAGGCCCCGGGAGGTCACGTTACCCAGGCGGGTTTTCGCCTCATCTGCGACCCGCTGTGGCGCGTTTTTCATAGAATCGTCAATCGTGCAGAGCGAGCCAGGTGAGGTGACGGGTGACTCCCGGGATCGCGACGCGATCATCGAGGCCGCCTTCAGTTGCCTGTCCGAGCCGCATACCGGTGCGGTGCCGGTTGCCGCGGTGTTGGCCAGGGCGGGACTGTCCACCCGGGCGTTCTACCGGCACTTCGCATCCAAGGACGCGCTCTTCCTGGCCATGATGCGGGGTGAAGGCGACTCGCTGGCCCGCCGCCTTGACCAGATCGCGGAGCACTACGACGGTCCTGCCGCCGATCAGTTGCGCGTCTGGCTGAGCCAGATTTTCGGCCTGCTGCAGGATGCGCGGTTGAACATGCACATGACGGTGCTCGATTCGGACGAGGTCCGCGCGGCCAAGGGTTATCGCGCCGCCCGCGAGCAATGGCATGACGACCGTGAGCAGTCGCTGGCGGTGATCTTGGGTCGGGGCCTGGCCGACGGGTCGTTCCCACTGGCCAAACCGGAACAGGACGCGGTCGCCATCGGTGCGGTCGTCAGCCATGCAATGTCGCGACTGTGTTCCGACGGCGAGTGCGAGGTCGCGCAGGCCGAGGTGGTGGACTTCGCGCTGCGTGCCGTCGGGGCGCCACCAGCCGTCAACGGGTCCCGCGGCGCCGAGACATAGCGATGAGCGTGGGCCGACGCGCCCCTTCCGGTACCGCTGATGATGGTGTGACCGGTGCCACGTACGTTGGACCGCACGCGTGCCTTCACACGCAATACTGCAGTGCCACCGAGGAGCAGATGTATGGCAGACGACAGCGCCGACGCCGAGCCGACCGAGGCCGAGGAGTCGAGCCCGTCCGCCCCAGAACCGGAGGCTGTCGAACAAACCGAAGAGCCTGACGAGGACGTCGGCGGCGAGGCCGCTGAGGAAGCGTCGGACGACGCCGAGCGCCCGGCCCCCGGGCGGCGCCGGTTCGTGCCCTCGTCGTCTGCGGCGGTGGTCGGTGGGGTGCTCGTCGTGGCGCTCGTGGCACTGACCGGTTGGCTGGGCTACGGCTACTACAAGGTCCACCAGGAACAGCAGCGGCGTGACATGTTCATGGAAACGGCGCGACAAGGTGCGACGAACCTGACGAGCGTCGACTGGGAGCACGCCGAAGACGACGTCCAGCGAGTGCTCGACTCTTCAACCGGACGGTTCTATGACGACTTCGAGAAACGTTCGAAGTCGTTCCTCGACGTGGTCAAGCAGATCAAGTCGAAGTCGGTAGGCACTGTCACCGCATCGGGTTTGGAGTCTTCCTCGGAGGACAAGGCGGAAGTGCTCATGTCCGTGACGGTTCGGTCCACGAATGCGGGCGTGCCGGAGCAGGCTCCACAGGTGTGGCGAATGGTGTTGACGGTGCAGGATGTTGATGGCAAGGCAAAGGTTTCCAACGTGGAGTTCATCCAGTGAGCGGCCGCCACAAGATGCCGCCGGCGGGGCGTCGTAAGGCCGCAGAGTCTGCGGACAGCGCCGAGCCGGTAGCCACTGAGCAGGTTAACCTTGAGAAGACAAGCCCCGAGCCGGTCAATCTTGAGAAGGCAAGCCCTGAGCCGGACGCCGTCGAGGAATCGGTTGAGGCCCTCGACGGGTCCGCGGCCGCCGACGAGGCCGACGAGGCCGACGCGCCCGCCGAGGAAGCTGAACCGTCCCGCAGGCGCTCGCGGGTCAGCCTGGCTGTCGTGCTGGCGGTCATCGCGTTGGTGTTGGCAGTGGCCGCCGGGGTGCTGCGATGGCTGACCGTGGTGCAGGACGAAAGTGACACGGCCCGAGTCGAATCGATTCAGGCGGCGACCGAGATCACGGTCCAGATGCTCTCGTATGAGACCGAATCTGTCGACGAGCAGCTCACTGCGGCCCGCGAGCGGATGACCGGGGAATTCCTCGGTACCTACACCGCGATGATCAACGAGGTGATCCCGGCCGCACACGCACAGCAGATCGCGGCGGTCGCCGACGTACTGCAGGTCGGGACGGTCAGCGCGAAACCGGACCGCGTCGAGCTGGTGCTGTTCGTCAACCAGAGCGTCCAGGTCGGAGATCACATGCCGGAGAAGTCCCCGTCGGTGGCAAGGGCCACGATGGTCAAAGAGGGCGACCGTTGGCTGATGTCCGAATACGAGTCGGTCCCGCGGTGACCGAGCCTCGCTGGATCGACGTCGCCACCCCCGCGGTACAACTCCGGGCGCTGGTGTGGGGGCCCGAGGACGGCCCGGTTGCGTTGTGCCTACACGGGTTTCCCGATACCGCCTACGGTTGGCGCAAGGTGGCGCCGGTTCTGGCGGAGGCCGGCTGGAAAGTCGTCGCACCGTTCATGCGCGGGTACGTGCCCTCGTCGATTCCCGCCGACGGCAGCTATCACGTCGGTGCATTGATGGACGATGCGCTGCGCCTGCTGCAGGCGGTGGGGCCGACCGGACGCGATGTGATCATCGGCCACGATTGGGGTGCCATGGCGGCCTCGGGTGTGGCCGCACTGCCCGACAACCCGTTCACAAAGGCCGTGATCATGTCGGTGCCGCCGGTGGCATCGTTTCAGCCCCTGGGTCGGGTGCCGGATGCCGGCAAGCTGTTGGCCCAGTTGCCCCGTCAGGCACTGCGCAGCTGGTACATGATGTATTTCCAATTACCTTGGCTACCTGAGCGTTCCGCGTCGTGGGTGGTGCCGCGGTTATGGAAGACGTGGTCGCCGGGATACGACGCGGCTGAGGACCTGCGCCATGTCGACGCCGCGATCGGGGCGCCGGACCGGTGGCGCGCCGCGCTGGGCTACTACCGGGCCACCATCCGGATGAGCAAACCCCCGGCGCAGTACGCCGAGCTGCACAAGCACTGGCTGCTGCCACCGGTGTTGCCGTCGCTGTATCTGCACGGGACCGACGATGGCTGTGCTGCACCGGATTACATCCGGTGGGTGCGCGAGGTACTGCCGTCGGGTAGCGATGCCCACGTCGTCGAATCCGGCGGTCATTTCCTGCAGCTCGATCAGCCCGACGCCACAGCCGCTCGCATCCTGGACTTCGTCGGACGTGCGGGCTAACCGACTCACCGCGGTCGATGCGCAGATGTTCTGGATGTCGTCCAGGATGCCCAACGACACGTTCCTGCTCTACGGATTCGACGGCGTGCCTGCCGACCTGCCGGCGGCACTCGGTGAGTTGGCTGCCCAGGCCCGGACCGCCCCGGACCTGTCGCAACGCATTGATGACACCGCGCGGCTGCACTACCCGGCCTGGGTGCCGTCGCGGGTCGACGAATCCCGGTTCGTAATACACGATCTCGACGATTCGAGCTGGTTGGGTTGCCTCGCGGCCGTGAGCGGGCTGGTGGACGATCAACTCGATGCGGGGGTGTTGCCCTGGCGGCTGCATGTCTTTCCCGGAGTCGAGGGGATGCCCGGTGCCGCCGGTGCGGGCACCGTCGCGGTCCTGCAGATCACGCACGCGCTCGGCGGAGGTGGGCGTACCTGCGGTCCGGCAGCCGTGATGTTCGGCCGCTCGGGAGCGGTCGCACCGGTGACCCCCGTCTACGGACATCCCGCGATGCTGCCTTGGCGCAGCATCGAAGCGGCCCGTGCGTACCGGCAGTTGGTGGCCGACACCGAGGCGGGGCGGGTGCCACCGGCCGCGGCGACGCGTCCACCGTTGCGAACCAACGACCGTCCTGAGGGCATCTTCAGCATGCGTACGGTCGTCCGTGACCGGGCGCAACTGTCGGGTGCCACCGTGACGGTGGGTGCCCTGGCCGGGATCTCCGAGGCGTTGGCCGGCCAACTCCGTGCGCTCGGGACGGAACCATCTTCCCTGGGCGCAGAGGTCACCATGGCGAAACCGGGTCCGCGCCAGGCCTACAACCATTTCGGCACGGTCGGTGTGGGCCTGCATCCGTCGCTGCCGGTGGGGCAGCGCCGTGACGCGATCGCTGCGGAACTGGCTGCGCGGCGCGAACGCGCCGCGCACCCGGCGATGCGGGCGTCGGAGCGTGCGTTCGCCGCCACCCCGGCCCCGCTGTTGCGGTGGGGGATAAGCCAGTTCAATCCCGATGCGCGGTCGGCGACCGTCACCGGCAATACCGTGGTGTCGAGCGTGAATTGTGGCGCCGCAGACTTCGGATTCGGCGGTATGCCGGTGCGCCTGGCGGCGGCGTTTCCCGGGCTGTCGCCGATGGTGGGGCTCACCCACTGCGTGACGGGTGTGGGGGACACCATCTCGATCAGCGTGTTCGCCGCGGAGTCGGCGATCGGGGATGTCGACGCCTACCTGGACCGACTCGAGGCGGCACTGTGAGGGCCTCGCGCGTCTAACGGCGCAGCATCGCGATGCCGACGTCCAGCGCGGACTCCAGGTAGCTGAGATCACCGGAGGCCAGCATCACGCTGACCCCGCCCTGAATTCCGGCCAGGAGCGCAGCACCCACCTCTTCGGCATCCAGGTCGTCGGCCATCTTCCCCTGCGACTGCATGTGCCGGATGCCCGCGGTGATCTCGTCATGCCATTGCCGTAGTAGGGCTTTGGTGACCGCCTGGGCGCCGGGTGTGGTGCGACCGATCTCCGACATCAGCAGGCTCAGGGGGCAGCTCTGTCCCTGGCGGCGGTAACGCTCGACCACGGCGTCGCGCCAGCGTTGCCAGGCGGCCCATGAGGTCAGCTCGCCGAGGTAGGGCTGCTGATCCTCCAGGACCATCTGGGCTTCGCGTTCGGCGACAGCGAGCAACAGTTGGTCCTTGCCGTCGGGGAAGTAGTGGAACAGTTGGCTCTTGGAGGTCTGGGTTTGGGCGCGGATGTCGTCCAGCGTGGTGGCGGCCACGCCGCGGTTGCGGACCACCGCCGCGGCACCCTCGATGATGCGGTGTCGGGTGGCCTCGCCCTTGGCGGTCAGTTTATGGACTTGCAGGTCCATTTTCATCGGCCTATATCTGGACTCATGAGTCCAAACGCTACGCGCTACACCCCTCTGAAGGGCCGCACGGCACTTGTCACGGGATCCACCGGCGGCCTCGGCGTCGCGATCGCCAAGGCCCTTGCCGGGCAGGGCGCCCTCGTCGTCGTCAGCGGCCGCAACAAGGAGCGCGGCAATGCCGTCGTCGCCGAGATCCGCTCTGCCGGTGGGCACGCCGAGTTCGTTGCCGCCGACCTCGGGGCCGGCGGGAATGAGGTGCGGCGCCTCGCGCAGCAGGCCGCTGAGGCTGCCGGCGGGCAGATCGACATCCTGATCAACAACGCCGGTGTGTGGGGGATGCCGGAACCCACCGGTGAGGTTTCCGAACCGGCACTGCTGCAGTTGTATCAGACGAACGTCATCGCACCCTTCCTGCTGACCGGCGCCCTGGCGCCGGCGATGGCCGAGCGCGGCCATGGTGCGGTGGTCAACGTCGGGTCGATCACCGGTTTGGTCGGGGGAGACAAGTCAGCTCTGTACTCGTCGACCAAGGCGGCCGTGCATTCGCTGACCAAGTCCTGGGCGGTCGAGTACGGCCCCCGCGGGGTGCGGGTGAACGCGGTGGCTCCCGGGCCGATCGCCACCGAACGGGCTGCCGACGTGGCCGATGAGATCGCTCCGGTGCTGGCCCGCATCCCGTCCCGGCGCATGAGTACCCCTGAGGAGGTCGCCGCGGCGGTCGTGTTCCTGGCCGGTGAAGGCGCCGGCAACATCCACGGGACGATCCTCAGTGTGGATGGGGGTTGGGCGGCGGCTTAACAGATGTCCTACATTCTGTTACATGGCTTCCTCCGCTTACGACACGGCGATCCTGCTTCTGCGCGTGGTGCTCGGCCTCACCATGGCTGCACACGGTTACAACAAGTTCTTCGGTGGGGGGCGGATCCCCGGCACCGCGGGATGGTTCGACAGCATCGGCATGAAGCCGGGCATGTTCCATGCCCGGGTCGCGGCCAGCACGGAAGTGGCGGCTGGGCTGGGGTTGGCTTTGGGGCTGTTGACCCCCGTGCCCGCGGCCGGGTTCGTGGCGCTGATGCTGGTGGCGGCCTGGACCGTGCACCGGCACAACGGCTTCTTCATCGTCAAGGAGGGCTGGGAGTACAACCTGATCCTCGCGGTGGCTGCGGTGGCGATCGCCGGTGCAGGCGCCGGTCGCTACAGCCTCGATTACCTGCTGTTCTCCAACTGCAGCTTCTACCACCTGCTGAACGGCTGGTGTGGGCTGACCATCGCGGTCGTGCTCGGCCTGGTCGGCGGTATCGGCCAGCTGGTGATCTTCTTCCGCCCGCCCGCCAAGTCGTAGCTCGTATTCCGGCGCTCCTCGTCACAAACCGGAGCTTCGGCGGTTCCGCTGACTGGTCAGAATGACTACCCCGGGACTAGAACACGTTCTAATCTGTGCAGCATGGGTTTTCTCAAACAGGAATCTCCGGAGATCGACTTCGAGCAGTGGAGCAAGGGCACTCGCGCGCAGAAGATCGAGCCGATGGCGCGGCACTGGGCCGAGGTCGGCTTCGGGACCCCGGTGGCACTGCACCTGTTCTACGTCGTCAAGATCCTGGCCTACATCCTCGGTGCCTGGCTGATCGCGCTCACCACCACCGGGATCGACGGATTCACCAACGTCACCTCCTGGTATGCCGAGCCGATCGTCTACCAGAAGGTCGTGTTCTACACGATGCTGTTCGAGGTCGTCGGCCTCGGCTGCGGCTTCGGGCCGCTGAACAACCGGTTCTTCCCGCCCATGGGATCGGTCCTGTACTGGTTGCGGCCCAAGACGATTCGGCTGCCACCGTGGCCCAACCGGGTGCCGCTGACCAAGGGTGACAGTCGCACCGTCGTCGACGTCGCTCTGTACGGCGCGCTGCTGGTGGTGTTGGTCATCGCCCTGTTCTCCCAGGGCACCGGTCCCATTCCGGCGCTCGGCAGCGAGATCGGCGTGCTGCCGGTGTGGCAGACCGCGGCGATCGTCGGCCTGCTCGCCGTGGCCGGCCTGCGCGACAAGGTGATCTTCCTGGCCGCGCGCGGCGAGGTGTACGGCTCGCTGGCGGTCTGCTTCCTGCTCAGCGGCGCCGACATCGTCATCGCGGCCAAGCTGGTGTGCATGGTGATCTGGCTGGGCGCGGCGACATCCAAGCTCAACAAGCACTTCCCGTTCGTCATCTCGACGATGATGAGCAACAACCCGGTGTTCCGGCCACGGTTCATCAAGCGCAAGTTCTTCGAGCACTTCCCGGATGACCTTCGGCCCGGCCGGCCGTCACGTTTCGTGGCGCATTTCTCCACTGCCATAGAGGGTCTGGTGCCGCTGGTGCTGTTCTTCTCCCATGGGGGTTGGCCGACGGCGATCGCTGCCTTTGTCATGCTGGTGTTCCACTTCGGAATCCTGAGCTCCATCCCGATGGGCGTGCCGCTGGAGTGGAACGTCTTCATGATGTTCTCCGTGCTGGCACTGTTCGTCGGACATGCCGGGATCGGGCTCGGTGATCTCACCAGTCCGTGGCCGATCGTGTTGTTCGCCGTTGTCGCAGGCATTGTGGTGCTGGGAAACCTGTTCCCGCGCAAGGTCTCGTTCCTTCCGGGCATGCGGTACTACGCCGGCAACTGGGACACCTCGCTGTGGTGCGTCAAGCCGTCGGCTGCGGAGAAGATCGAGAAGCACATCGTCGCGATCGCCAGCATGCCGGCCGCCCAGATGGAGCGGTACTACGGCAGCCCGGAGATCGCCCAGATGTACCTCTACATGGGATATGCGTTCCGCGGCTTCAATTCTCACGGCCGGGCCCTGTTTACCCTGGCGCACCGGGCGATGGCCGGCCACAACGAGGACGACTACGTGTTGACCGATGGTGAGCGGATCGTCTCCACGGCCATCGGCTGGAACTTCGGTGACGGGCACATGAGCAACGAACAACTCGTGGCCGCGCTGCAGAAGCGGTGCCATTTCGAGCCGGGGGAGGTGCGCATCGTCATGCTGGACGCGCAGCCGATCCAGCATCAGACCCAGCAGTACCGCCTCGTCGATGCAGCCACCGGGGAATTCGAGCGGGGATACGTCAAGGTTGCCGACATGGTGACGCGCCAGCCCTGGGACGACGAACTGCCGGTCTACGACGTGGAATCGGTGCCCGCCCCGCGATCCTGATCGGGAAGGCCGTCAGCGCATGACGTCGCGGACCTTGACGCTCTCGATGTCCTGCAGCATGAGGATCCGGGCAGTATCGAGATGTTTGCGCCAATGTGCCTCGGCGGCGTCGCCGTCGCCGGAGCGGATGATCTGGATCAGCTTGCGATAGGACCGGATGAGCTTGTCGTAGTCGGTCTTCGACACCGGCCTGCGCTCCTTGAACAGGAAGGCGTGGTGGCGCACGGTGATCTCGTGCAGCATGCCGGCGATGATGCCGAGGGTGGCGTTGCCCGACAGTTCCACGACACGGCGGTGAAAGTCGCCGGTGGTCGCGGCCAACTGATCCGACTGATGGTCGGCCGGGATGTGCTCGTCGAGCATCCGTTCCAGTTCTGCGAACGCCGCTTCATCGCCCTTCTCGGCGAGCAGGCGTGCGGCCATCGGCTCGATCGCGGCACGTCCCACCAGTAGATCGGCGATGTCGGCACCGGAGAGTTCGAGCAGTAGACCGGCCGGGCGGGCGACGATCTCGGGGCCCGGAACCCGCACCCGGGCTCCGGTGCGGGAGCCGCGTCGCACCTCGACCAGACGCTCGGATTCGAGCACCCGCACGGCCTCGCGCAGAGTCGGCCTGCTGACCCCGAAATGCTCCATGAGCTCGGCTTCGTTGGGCAGGAAGTCGCCCTCTTTGAGCTGGCCGTCGACGACCATACGCCGTAGTGTGCCCGCGACGAGTTCGGCGGTCTTCGGGGAACGGACCGGTGCCTGCGGTGCGATCGCGTCGGGGCCGATCATCGGCGCCAGCGGTGTGGTTCGAGCCACCAGACACTCCCAGGTAAGACAATTTTGTGCTGGCCGGGTGGTCAGCTGTACAACTCAGTAAACCATCTGAATACCGCTGGATCGTCGCGATCGACCCCTACCAACTAGTAGGTTGACCTAGTAAACCTACTGAGTTATTTTCACCTCGAGTGCCCCATCGGGTCCAACCGGGGTAGCGCCCCACCCTTCAAAGGAGAAGTCATGGCTGAAGCCGTCATCGTCGAGGCCGTCCGGTCACCAGTCGGGAAGCGCAACGGCGCACTGTCCGGTGTCCACCCGGCGGAGCTGTCCGCCCAGGTCCTCAACGGCCTCGTCGAGCGCGCCGGCATCGATCCCGCCCTCGTCGACGACGTCATCTGGGGCTGCGTCATGCAGGCCGGAGAGCAGGCCCTCGACATCGCCCGTACGGCCCTGCTGACCGCCGGCTGGCCGGAGACCGTTCCCGGCGTGACCGTCGACCGCCAGTGCGGTTCCAGCCAGCAGTCCCTGCACTTCGCCGTCGCCGGTGTGATCGCCGGGCACTACGACGTCGCGGTCGCCGGCGGCGTCGAGTCGATGTCACGCACCCCGATGGGCTCCTCGCTGGCCAACGGCGGGCACCCCTACCCGGAGGCCTTCCGGGCGCGTTACGACCACAAGACCCCGAACCAGGGTGTCGGTGCCGAGATGATCGCCGAGCAGTGGGGCCTGTCGCGCACCCAGCTCGATGAGTTCTCGCTGCGTTCACATGAGAAGGCCGCTGCCGCACAGGATGCGGGCGCGTTCAAGGATCAGATCGTGGGCATCAACGTCACGGACGCGGACGGCAACAAGAGCACAGTGCTGGAAGACGGCGGCATTCGCCGCGGCGGCACCGTCGAGTCCATGGCCGCCATCAAGCCGGCGTTCAAGGAGGACGGCGTGATCCACGCCGGTAACTCCAGCCAGATCTCCGACGGATCGGCCGCGCTGCTGATCATGTCTGCGGAGAAGGCAAAAGACCTGGGGCTCAAGCCACTTGCCAAGGTGCACACCGCCGTGCTCGCCGGCGCGGATCCGGTCATCATGTTGACCGCGCCGATCCCGGCCACGCAGAAGGCGCTGGCCAAGTCGGGCCTGAACGTCGACCAGATCGGTGCATTCGAGGTCAACGAGGCGTTCGCCCCGGTGCCGATGGCCTGGCTCAAGGACATCGGCGCCGATGAGAGCCGCGTCAACCCCAACGGTGGCGCGATCGCGCTGGGCCACCCGCTCGGTGGTTCGGGTGCCCGTATCCTGACCACCCTGCTGTACCACATGCGCGACAACAACATTCAGTACGGCCTGCAGACCATGTGCGAGGGTGGCGGCCAGGCCAACGCGACCATTTTGGAGCTCCTGTGACCGACACCCAGCCCGGCGCGCTCGTAGAGAAGCGCGGCAACGTCCTGCTCATCACCATAAACCGGCCCGAGGCCCGCAACGCGATCAACGGCTCGGTCAGCATCGCCGTCGGCGACGCGTTGGAGCAGGCGCAGAACGATCCCGAAGTCCGCGCCGTGGTCATCACGGGTTCGGGCGACAAGTCGTTCTGTGCCGGCGCCGATCTGAAGGCGATCTCGCGGGGCGAGAACCTGTTCCACCCCGAGCATCCGGAATACGGATTCGCCGGCTACGTCAGCCATTTCATCGACAAGCCGACGATCGCCGCGGTCAACGGCACCGCCCTGGGTGGCGGCACCGAACTGGCGCTGGCCAGTGACCTGATCGTCGCCGAGGAAAGCGCGAAATTCGGTCTGCCCGAGGTGAAGCGGGGCCTGATCGCCGGTGCCGGCGGCGTGTTCCGTATCGCCGAGCAGTTGCCGCGTAAGGTGGCGAACGAGTTGCTGTTCACCGGTGAACCGATGACCTCGGCCGATGCGCTGCGCTGGGGCCTGATCAACCAGGTCGTGCCCGACGGCACCGTCGTCGACGCCGCACTCAAGCTCGCCGAGCGGATCACCGGCAACGCCCCGCTGGCCGTGCAGGCCTCCAAGCGGGTTGCCTACGGCGTTGACGAGGGCGTCATCACCGGTGACAAGGACGGCTGGAAGCGCACCAACCGCGAATTCAGCACGCTGCTGAAGACCGAGGACGCCATGGAAGGGCCGCTGGCATTCGCCCAGAAGCGTGAACCTGTTTGGAAGGCAAAGTAAGCCATGAAGCGACAGATCTACACCGCGGAACACGAAGCGTTCCGCGCGACGGTCAAGGAGTACATCGAGCGTGAGCTCGTGCCCAACGCGGAGAAGTGGGAGACCGAGCGCATCGTCGATCGGTCGGCCTACACCGCCGCGGGCAAGTACGGCCTCATCGGTTTCAACATGCCCGAGGAGTTCGGCGGCGGCGGCTCGGATGACTTCCGGTTCAACGCCATCATCGACGAGGAGATCGCCAAGGCCGGCGTGCACGGCCCGGCACTGAGCCTGCACAACGACGTCGTCGGCCCATACTTCAAGGAGTTGGCCAACGACGAGCAGAAGCAGCGCTGGATGCCCGGCATCACCAACGGCGAGCTGATCATCGCGATCGCGATGACCGAGCCGGGTGCCGGCAGCGACCTCGCCGGTATCCGCACCTCGGCCGTGCGCGACGGTGACGACTGGATCATCAACGGCTCCAAGACGTTCATCTCCTCGGGCATCAACTGCGACCTGTGCGTCGTGGTCGCCCGCACCGACCCCGAAGCCGGCCACAAGGGCTTCACGCTGTTCGTGGTCGAGCGGGGCATGGAGGGCTTCACCCGCGGGCGCAAGCTCGACAAGATGGGCCTGCACAGCCAGGACACCTCCGAGCTGCATTTCGAGAACGTGCGGGTGCCCAGCGCCAACCTGCTCGGTAAGGAAGGCCGCGGTTTCTACCACCTGATGACCAACCTGCCGTCGGAGCGGCTCGGGATCGCCATCTCGGCGATCTACGGGGCGCGGGCGGTGTTCCAGGAGACCCTGCAGTACGCCAAGGATCGCAAGGCCTTCGGCCAGTCGATCGGCAGCTTCCAACACAACCGGTTCCTGCTCGCCGAGATGGAAACCGAGCTCGAGGTCACCGAGAACTACCTCGACCGCTGCCTGCAGGGTGTGGTTGACGGTGAGCTGACGGCGGTCGAGGCGGCCAAGGCCAAGTGGTGGGCCACCGAGGTCGCCAAGAAGGTCGTCGACCAGTGCGTGCAACTGCACGGCGGCTACGGCTACATGTTGGAGTACCGGGTCGCCCGTGCCTACGTGGACGGACGTATCCAGACGATCTTCGGTGGCACCACCGAGATCATGAAGGAGATCATCGGCCGCGAGCTAGGCGTCTAGTTCTTTCGGCGAACAGACACAAAACTGCCCATTTCCACGCGGAAATGGGCAGTTTTGTGTCTGCTCGTGAGGTTATCCACAGGGCTGGAAGGCGAATAGTGGCGACCGGCGAAATGCCCGCAAACAATCACCGGCATGATGCTCGACGAAGTGTTCGCGCTCAACAACGGCGTCGCGACCACGCAGCAACTGCTCGCCGTGACGACGTACCGGACACTTGCGCGGCGGGTCCGCGACGGTGAGATCTTCCGGGTGTGGCATGGCGTCTACTCGTGGGGCCCGCCGGATACCGTTCGCCGGCTCCGTGCACTCGACTTGCTGTCGGAAACTCCGATTGTGGGCTGTCTCGGTACCGCCGCCCAATTTTACGGCTTCGATACCGAGAACACGGTGCGGACCCACGTTCTCGATCCGGGAGTCCGCATGAGGCCCTCAGCAGACCTCGTGGTGCATCAACGAATTGGCGCTCCGCTCAAGAAAATCGATGGCCGATTGCTGACGGCGCCGGCGTGGACTGCCATCGAGCTGGCCCGGTCGTTGCGGCGGTCACGCGCGTTGGCCACTCTCGACGCCGCGCTGCGCAGCGGCACCTGTACTCCGGTCGAACTCGAGTGCGCGCTGAGGGAACAGCACGGCCGGCGCGGCGTGGTGAAGGTTCGCGAACTGCTGCCCAATGCTGACGCCAGGGCCGAGTCGCCGATGGAATCTGAGATGAGGTTGGTCTTCATCGATCGAGGCCTACCCGCCCCAGAACTGCAGCACGAGATCCTCGACCGACACGGGCAGTTGTGGAGGGTGGATTTTGCCTGGCCCGACTGCCGGGTGGCGGCCGAATACGACAGCATGGATTGGCACGCGAATCCGGTTGCGGTCAAGCATGACCGGATGAAATCAGCGCGGCTGCAGGAGATCGGCTGGACCAGCGTGCCGGCAGTGGTTGACGATGTACGGCGATATCCCGCTGAACTGTGCTCACGAATCAGGAGCCACCTCGAACTCGCAGCCTGACTGCCCCTGAGCAGACACAAAACTGCCCATTTCCACGCGGAAATGGGCAGTTTTGTGTCTGCTCGCGCTGAGAAAATCAGCCGATCGGCGCGTCGGCGGCCGGGGTGGCTGCCGGTGCCGTGGTGGTCGGCGCCGTGGTGGGCGTGGTGCTGGTGCCGCTGATCGTCGGCACCAGGGCCTCCGGCGGCGTGTTGGGGTCCAGCACGGTGTCGATCATGTAGATGCGGGCGTTCTGGGACTGGATGGGACCGCACACGAGCTTGGCGGTGTCGTTGACCTTGATGTCGCCGCCCTTGCCGGTCACCTTGACCTCGGCACCCTGCTGGGTGGGACGCTGGCCCTTGACGTCGTCGGGGCCGAGCAGCCCCAGGAACGCGTGGTAGTAGTCCAGGCTGGTCAACGCGGCCGGATCGGCCTTCAGGGCGTCGAGCTTGCCCGGCTCCAAGGCAGCGAACGCGTCGTTGGTCGGCGCGAAGATCACGTACGGGCCGTTGTCGAGCACCGGGATGATGTTGACGTCCGGGTTCAAGCCGCCGGACAGCGCAGCGTTGAACGTGCTGATGTCCGGGATGCTCGCCAGAACCTTGCCCGTCGGCACGTCAGCGAGCGCCTTCCAATCCGGCAAGGCCTTCTTGAAGTTGTCGCAGCCCGAGCCCTGCGGGTCGGGGATCTCCACCACGGGGGCCGCGGTGGTCGTGGGTGCCGGGTCGGCGTAGGCGGTGACCGCCAACGGCAGCGACGCCGTGATTGCGGCGACCGCCGCAGCGAAGCCCAGAGTCTTCGTGTAAGTCTTCATCGGTGGGTTTTCCTCCCGCTCATGCCTAGCCTGTAATCGTCGGCTGGCGGTGACGCGTTACACGGTGCCCGGCGCGACGATGGCGAGCGACCGCGGGCAATACAGCCTCACCGATCCCGCGGCGCCGCATCGGATGTTAAGGGTTACGACGCGGTTACGGCAAAGCCGAATTGTCGACGCGGCCCACCTCAGTGCCCGTGACCTGGTCTTTTCGGATACTCGGCCACAGTGCCGGGGCGAGGCGTGTGAGCCTCCCGGTCGGCTGTCTACCATGACCGGCATGCCAGAGCCGCTGATCGTCTCCGTCGCCGGTCATACCCCGCAGATCGACCCGGACGCCTGGGTTGCCCCCAATGCCAGTGTGATCGGACAGGTTTCGCTGGCCGCCGGCAGCAGCGTCTGGTACAGCGCCACGCTGCGCGCCGAGGTCGAGCCCATCGAGGTCGGTGCAGGCAGCAATATCCAGGACGGCGTGACCATCCACGTCGACCCGGGTTTCCCATGCCGGATCGCCACCGGGGTGACGGTGGGTCACAACGTGGTGCTGCACGGCTGCACGGTCGAGCAGGACAGCCTGGTCGGGATGGGCGCGGTGGTGCTCAACGGAGCGGTGATCGGCGCCGGCTCGCTGGTGGCCGCCGGTGCGGTCGTACCCCAGGGCATGGTGGTGCCGCCGCGCTCGCTGGTGGCCGGTGTGCCCGCCAAGGTGCGCCGCGAGCTCAGCGATGACGAGGTCGGCCACAACAAGCTCAACGCCGCGGCCTACACGCATCTGACCGGGTTGCACCGAGAGTCCGAGTGACCTGACCCCGCGCAGGGGTATCAGCGCAGCGGGTGCGCCAGCTCGTCGCGTGGCATCCGGGCCGCGGCCACAGCCACTGCGGCGAGCACGGCGGGTAACAGCCCGGACACCAGGAAGATGGACTCCATCGAGACCACCTTCGACAGCGGGCCGACGATCGCGAACGACAGCGGCAAGAAGGCCAGCGACACGAAGAAATCCAGGCTCGAGACCCGGCCCAACATTTCCGTCGGCACCCGGCGCTGCAGCAGCGTTCCCCAGATCACCATCCCCGCGCCGTCGGTGACGCCGACGCAGAATGTGGCCGCCGCCATCAACGGGAACGACGACGTCATGCCGACCATCACCAGCGGAACCGAGCCCAACCCCCACATGAGCATCATGGTGGTCAGGTAGCGCCGCGGCATCCGGCGTGAGGACACCGTCAACGCCCCCAGCGCGCTGCCGAATCCGAAGAACGCCAGGATGAATCCGTAGGCACGGGCGCCGTCGGCGAACCGGTCCTGGGCGATGAACGGCAGCAGTACCTCGATCGGCCCGAGGACGACGAGCACGAACATGCTGGCGAACAGCAGCGTCCACAGCAGCCACGGGGTACGCACCATGAACGCGAAACCCTCACGCAGGTCACGTAATACGTGCGGTCGATCGCTGTCTTCCGGTGCCGCAACCGAATCCACCGTCGGGCGGGTGGCGACCAGCAGGGCCAGGCCCAGGCCGAACAACACCGCCACGACGACCGCGCCCAATGAGGGGAAACTGGCGGCGATCACCATGCCCGCCATCGCCGGACCGACCGAACGCTGGAACACCGTGCGCACGACGCCTTCAACGCCGTTGGCCGCCAACAGTTGTTCGGGCGGCAGGATGCGCGGTAGCAGCGCGCTGTAGGCCGGGAAGAAGAATGCCGCGGCGATGCCGAGAATGCCCGCCGCGACGGCCAGGTGCCAGATCTTGAGCAGATCGAGCAGCCCCAGCGCCGCGATTGTCGAGACCGTCACCAGATTGACCGTCTCGACCGCGATGATGATCGTGCGCTGGTTGATCCGGTCGGCGACGATTCCGCCGACGAGGACGAACGCCACCAAGCCGACACCGAAGCAGGTGGCCACCAGTGACAGCGAGGCCGGATCGTTGTCGATCGCGATGACCTGTAACGCCATCACCACCGTCCACATGCCCTCGGCGAAGATCGACAACGTGACTGCGGCAATCAGCAGCCGGTATTCGCGGATGCGGAAGGGCGCGAGCACGCGCCAGCCGCCGGTCTGGTCGACCGGCGCCTGGGTGTCGTGGTGCATGCTCACAACATTCGATGGTGCCTGCCCGGAGCGGGTTCAGTCCAACGATTTTCGCCGGAGTGAGCCCGGCGGCGGGATCAGGAGTCGGTGAACTCCGGGCGCCGATTCTGTTGGAAGGCCTGAATGCCTTCGCGGAAGTCCTTGGACGCCAGCAGTTTCAGCTGACCCTCACGCTCGCGGGCGAAGGCGCCCTCGAGTTCGGTGAGTGTGGCCCCGTTGACGGCCTGCTTGGTCTCGTGCAGCGCGACGGCCGGGCCCGAGCGCAGCTTGGCGATGATCTTGTCCACCGCGGCGTCGAACTCGTCGGCCGGGTACACGGCGCTGATCAGGCCCCAGTCGTAGGCGTCGGTGGCAGTGAGGCGGTCGGCCAGCAGCGCCAGTCGCATCGCCCGGATCCGGCCGATGTTCGCGGCGACGAGAGCCGAGGCACCGCCGTCGGGCATCAGCCCGATCTTGGTGAACGCAAGCAGGAAGAAGGCCGCCTCCGAGGCCAGCACGACGTCGCATGCCAGGACCAGGGACACCCCGACGCCGGCAGCGGGCCCCTGCACCGCGGCCACGACGGGCTTTGGGAGCGCGACGATGGATGCGACGGCGCGGTTGGCGGCGTCGAGCACGCCTGCGGCGTCGTGGCTCTTGGCGTTCTGGTCTTCCTCGCTGAGGCCCGCGCCGGAGCTGAATCCGCGTCCCGCGCCGCCGAGGCGAACCACGCGCACTCCCGCGTCGGTGGCGGCCAGATCCATGGCATCGGCGATCGCCACGAGCATGTTCTGAGTCAGCGAATTGAGGCTGTCGGGCCGGTTCAGCGTGACCGACAGAACGCCGTCCTCGAGCGATACGGTCACATCTTTGACGTCGGGGTATTCGCGGGTCACGGTCATCTATGCACCTTAGGTCTGGCGGGGCAGGCTATGGCCATGCCGGTCGAGAAGGTTATACAAGTAAGCTATGTCACCGGTCAACCAAGGCCGACACGCGAAGGGGCGAAAGAGCATGGCAGGACCACTGCAAGGTTTGCGCGTTGTGGAGTTGGCCGGTATCGGCCCGGGCCCGCACGCAGCGATGATCCTCGGCGATCTGGGTGCCGACGTCGTGCGCATCGAACGGCCGGGCAAGGGCTCCGGTACGCCCAGCGCCGACACCATGTTGCGTAACCGCCGATCGGTAGCCGCGGACATGAAGAGCGACGAGGGCCGCGCGCTGGTGCTCAAGCTCATCGAGAAGGCCGACGTGCTGATCGAGGGCTTCCGTCCCGGCGTCACCGAGCGGTTGGGTCTGGGGCCCGACGACTGCGCGAAGGTCAACGAACGACTGATCTACGCCCGCATGACGGGCTGGGGCCAGGAAGGCCCGCGGGCACTGCAGGCCGGCCACGACATCAACTACATCTCCCTCAACGGCCTGCTGCACGCCGTGGGGCGCGCGGGGGAACGTCCCGTTCCGCCGCTGAACCTGGCCGGTGATTTCGGTGGTGGGTCGATGTTCCTGCTCGTCGGCATCCTCTCGGCGCTGTTCGAGCGGCAGACCTCAGGCAAGGGACAGGTGATCGACGCGGCGATGATCGACGGGTCCAGTGTGCTGATGCAGATGATGTGGAGCTTCCGCAGCCAGGGCCTGTGGTCCGACGAGCGCGGCACCAACATGCTCGACACCGGCGCTCCGTACTACGACACCTACGAGACCTCCGACGGCCGCTACATGTCGATCGGGGCGATCGAACCCCAGTTCTACGCCGAGCTGCTCAAGGGCCTCGGTCTGGACGATGCCGATCTGCCGGGCCAGAACGACATGGCCCGCTGGCCCGAGCTGCGCGAGGCATTCACCAAGGCATTCGCCGCGCACGACCGTGACCACTGGGCCAAGGTGTTCGCCGGGACCGACGCGTGTGCGGCGCCGGTGCTGTCGTTCGCCGAGGTGCTCACCGAACCGCACATCGCCGAGCGCAACACGTTCTTCGACGAAGCCGGCTACCTGCAACCGATGCCGGCGCCACGGTTCTCCCGCAGTGTCCCGGCGGTGCCGACGCCCCCGGGCCCGCGTGGAGCGGACACCGAAGCCGTTCTGCGGGACTGGGTATAGTCCCCAACTAACCAGTTGGTCGGCAGAAGGTCGGCCGGAGAGGAATGCGGTACATGGAGATCAAGGACGCGGTAGCCGTCGTTACCGGCGGTGCCTCCGGCCTGGGCCTGGCGACCACCAAGCGCCTGCTGGACGCGGGTGCTCAGGTTGTGGTGATCGACCTCAAGGGTGAAGAGGTCGTGGCCGAACTGGGTGACCGGGCCAAGTTCGTCGCCACCGACGTCACCGACGAGGCAGGCGTGACCGAAGCGCTCGACGTCGCGGAATCGCTTGGCCCGGTGCGCATCAACGTCAACTGCGCCGGTATCGGCAATGCGATCAAGACCCTGAGCAAGAACGGTGCGTTCCCGCTCGACGGCTTCCGCAAGGTGGTCGAGGTCAACCTGATCGGCACGTTCAACGTGATCCGCCTCAGCGCCGAGCGCATCGCCAAGACCGAGCCGCTCAAGAATGAAGAGCGCGGCGTCATCATCAACACCGCCTCGGTGGCGGCCTTCGACGGTCAGATCGGCCAGGCCGCCTACTCGGCGTCCAAGGGCGGTGTGGTCGGCATGACCCTGCCGATCGCGCGTGACCTCTCCCGTGAGCTCATCCGCGTGTGCACCATCGCGCCGGGTCTGTTCAAGACACCGCTGCTGGGCTCGCTGCCCGAAGAGGCACAGAAGTCGCTGGGCCAGCAGGTGCCCCACCCGGCCCGCCTCGGCGATCCCGACGAGTACGGCGCCCTGGCACAGCACATCATCGAAAACCCGATGCTCAACGGCGAGGTCATCCGCCTCGACGGCGCGATCCGCATGGCTCCCAGGTAATTAAGGACTGATATGGCATTGAAGACGAAGTTCACCGAGACGTTCGGGATCGAACACCCCATCGTTCAGGGTGGCATGCAGTGGGTCGGCCGCGCCGAACTGGTCGCGGGTGTGGCCAATGCGGGAGCGTTGGGGTTCATCACCGCGCTCACCCAACCCACCCCGGCCGATCTGGCCAAGGAGATCGAGCGGTGTCGTGAGCTCACCGACAAGCCGTTCGGGGTGAACCTGACGATCCTGCCGACGATCAACCCGCCGCCATATGACGAGTACCGCCAGGTGATCGTCGACTCCGGCATCAAGATCGTCGAGACCGCGGGCTCCAACCCGGCGCCGCACCTGCCGATGTTCCATGCCAACGGCATCAAGGTGCTGCACAAGTGCACCTCGGTGCGCCACGCGGTGAAGGCGCAGAGCCTGGGTGTGGACGGCATCAGCATCGACGGGTTCGAGTGCGCCGGTCACCCGGGCGAGGACGACATCCCGGGCCTGGTGCTGATCCCGGCGGCGTCGGCCAAGATCGACATCCCGATGATCGCCTCGGGTGGTTTCGCGGATGCGCGTGGCCTGGTGGCCGCACTGGCGCTGGGCGCCGATGGCGTCAACATGGGCTCGCGGTTCATGTGCACCGCGGAGTCGTCGATCCATCAGAACGTCAAGGAAGCGATCGTGGCGGGCACCGAGCTCGACACCGAGCTGATCTTCCGCAGCCTGGGCAATACCGCGCGGGTCGCGAGCAACTTGGTCTCGCGTGAGGTGGTGCAGATCCTCAAAGATGGCGGCCAGTTCGAGGACGTCAAGGATCTGGTGGCCGGCAAACGCGGCGTGAAGGTGTATGAGATCGGTGATCTCGACGCAGGCATCTGGTCGGTCGGCACTTCGATGGGCCTGATCAACGACATCCCCACCTGCGGCGAACTCGTCTCGCGGATGGTGTCGGAGGCCGAGGAGCTGATCAGTGGCCGCCTGGCGAACATGATCGGCGCCGGCGAAGCCGAGGCTGAGAAAGAAGCAGTCCTCGTCTGAGACGAGGACTGCGGCCCGAAACGGGCAAACTAGCGATGGGGAAACGCGCGCCGCGAGGCGCGCGTTTTCTCATACTGCGGTGGGCAACTCTTGGTAGTCGTCAAACTGCTCGGAGGTTTCTCCCTCGACCAGGACATCGCCGTGGTAGAGAGCTTCGAAGTCAACCTTGATGACATCGGCACTGGTGTCGTCGATCCACATGACACTGAGCGTATGGGTCTCTATTAAGGAATCTTTGAGTCACGGTTCGGAAAATGGTGGCAATCCTACTTTTCGGTAGGTTTCTAGCCAGTAGCGCTTGTGATGTGGATGGGGTTGGTCCCGTTCAATGCGACCCAGGTCACCACGGCGGCTGCGACGCCGATCACCAATAAGCCCACCGCGGCCCTGGCCGACACCCGGGACCGGCCGAATGCGCGGTCATCGACCGAGAACGCGCCGGCGCCGGTGAACAGCAGCGCCGCGGCGGCGAATGCCGCCAGGAACGGAACGTTGAACGGCTGGGACCAGAAGGCGTCTGCAGATACGTTCACGGCCCAGGCGTCGACCATCGCGCCGATCACCGCGCACGCGGCCAGCGGGGTGAGCACGCCGAGGAGCAGGCCGATGCCACCCAGGGTCTCGGCCGCGGTCACCATGAACGTGGCGAACCCGGGTAGCCGCCAGCCGCTGGACTCCATGAATCCCACGGCGGTGCCGAAGTCGAATGCCTTGATCAGGCCGGCCTGGAGCATGGTTGCGCCGATGGCGATGCGCAGGATGAGTAGTCCGGTATCGGTCATGCCGGCGGTTGCGGTTTCAGTGTCGGCGGTGAGTGTCATGCCTTATTAGACGCGCCGCAGCACCGGAATTCATCGCGGCACGTTTGAAGTGAACTCTTCGGTCACGGGATCCGTCTGTAGGGCAGGACCCACGTTGACGTCGGAAACTTACCGCTGTTAACTTAGCGGCGATACTCATCGGGGGAAGGACACTGAGTGCTGCACCGAATCGCGCATCTGGCCCTCGCCGCACCGCGGCGGGTGCTCATCGTCGCCGCACTGGCGATGGTCGCCGCCGGCATCTTCGGCGTTCCCGTGGCGAAGAGCCTGTCGGCGGGCGGATTCCAGGACCCAACTTCGGAATCTGCGCAGGCCACCCAGCTGCTCTCGGACAAATTCGCCCGCGGTGACATGCAGCTGATCATCAGCGTCACCGACGAGTCGGCCGGCGGCGTCCAGAGTTCGGCAGCGCGGGCGACGGGCACCCATATCGCCGCTGAGCTCAAAGCGTCTCCGTACGTGACCCAGGTCAGCTCGGCGTGGACCGTACCGGAACCCGCAGCAGCCACGCTGATCAGCAAGGATGGCAAGACCGGGCTGATCCTGGCCGGCCTCACCGGCGGGGAGAACGGCGCGCAGAAACACGCCAAGGAACTCGCCGGTCAACTCGTGCACGACCGTGACGGCGTGACCGTGCGTGCCGGCGGCGAGGCGATGATCTACGTCCAGATCAACGGGCAGAGCGAAAAAGACCTGCTGATGATGGAATCCATCGCGATTCCGTTGAGCTTCCTCGTTTTGGTGTGGGTCTTCGGCGGATTGCTGGCTGCCGCGCTGCCGCTTGCAGTCGGAGGCTTTGCGATCCTCGGATCCCTGGCGGTGCTGCGCGGGTTCACCATGGTCACCGACGTTTCGATCTTCGCCCTCAACCTCACCGTCGCGATGGGACTGGCGCTGGCGATCGACTACACCCTGCTGATCATCAGCCGTTATCGCGACGAACTGGCCGACGGTGTCGACCCGGATCGGGCTCTCGTGCGCACCATGGCGACGGCCGGGCGCACGGTGCTGTTCTCGGCGATGACGGTGGCGCTGTCGATGGTGGCGATGGTGCTGTTCCCGATGTACTTCCTCAAGTCGTTCGCCTACGCGGGTATCGCAGTGGTGGCACTGGCGGCGTTCGCGGCCATCGTCGTGGCGCCGGCCGCCATTGCGCTGCTCGGCGACCGCCTCGACGCCTACGATGTGCGCCGGTTCATCCGCCGGATCCTCGGTCGGCCCGAGCCCGTGCACAAGCCCGTCGAACAGACGTTCTGGTACCGGATGACCAAGCGCGTCATGCGCAGATCGGTTCCGGTCGGCATCGGGATCGTCGCGTTGTTGCTGCTGCTGGGCGCACCCTTCCTCGGTATCAAGTGGGGCTTCCCCGATGACCGGGTGTTGCCGTCCTCGGCGTCGTCCCGCCAGCTCGGCGACGAACTGCGCAACGATTTCGCGGTCGACTCCTCGACCGCGGTCACCGTGGTGCTGCCCGACGTGACCGCGTTGCCGCCGGCGGAACTCGACCGCTACGCCCGCGACCTGTCGCAGGCGGCCGATGGGGCCTCGGTGTCCGCGCCGGGGGGCACCTTCATCGACGGCGCCCGGGTGGGTCCGCCGACTTCGGGAACCGGAATAGCCGACGGCAGCGCATTTCTCACCGTGGGCAGTCACGTGCCGTTGTTCAGCGACGCTTCCGAGGCCCAACTCGACGCGCTGCGCGCGGTACCGGCACCGACCGACGTGCAGTTCACCGGCATGGCTCAGGTGAACCGCGACAGCTCGCACGCGATCACCTCCCGGTTGCCGCTGGTGCTCGGCGTCATCGCGGCGATCACATTCGTGCTGTTGTTCCTGCTCACCGGCAGTGTGGTGCTCCCGCTGAAGGCGTTGGTGCTCAACGTGTTGTCCCTGTCGGCGGCATTCGGCGCGCTGGTGTGGATCTTCCAGGACGGACACCTGGGTGCGCTCGGCACCACGTCGACGGGCACCTTGGTGGCCAACCTGCCGGTGTTGTTGTTCTGCATCGCATTCGGATTGTCGATGGACTACGAGGTGTTCCTGGTCTCGCGGATCCGCGAGTACTGGCTGACACCCGGACTGACCCGTACCGACGGCACGGAAATGTCTGCGCGCGAAAGGAACGACGAGAGCGTCGCGCTCGGTCTGGCCCGCACCGGTCGCGTGGTGACGGCCGCGGCGCTGTTGATGTCGATCTCGTTCGCCGCGTTGATCGCCGCGCAGGTGGCCTTCATGCGCATGTTCGGTCTCGGCCTGACCATTGCGGTTCTCGTCGATGCCACGTTGGTACGCATGCTGTTGGTGCCGGCGTTCATGCACCTGATGGGCCAATGGAACTGGTGGGCACCCGCACCGTTGGCCCGGCTGCACAAGCGAATCGGGATCAGCGAGTCGGGTCCGGACGATCTGGACCCTGGTGCGCCCGGTGACGCTCCCGGGGACGGCGGCAAACGTGAACGGGCCGGGGCCGGTGTGACGGACGTCGGCTAGCGTGGCGATCCAACCAGGTAAGCGACGTCGCGCCCCGCGTGGTTCCGGTGAGCTGCTGCGTGATGAGATCCTTGATGTCACAACCGAATTGCTGTTGGATACCGGCAATGCCAAGGCGGTGTCGATCCGCTCGGTGGCCCAGCGCGTCGGAGTGACTCCGCCGTCGATCTACCTGCACTTCGCCGACAAGGACACGCTGCTGGATGCGGTGTGCTCTCGGTACTTCGAGAAACTCGACCAGGAGATGCAGCGCGCTGCCGCCGAGCACACCTCAACCATCGAGGTGCTGCGCGCGCAGGGACACGCCTATGTGAACTTCGCCAGGCGCACACCCGAGTTGTATCGATTGGCCACGATGGGTGAGGGCAGACCCGGCAGCGATGTCGACACCGCGTTGAACAGTTCGGCGTTCCAGCACATGCGGGCGACCATCGCCGCACTCATCACCGAGGGGATCTACCCGCCCGGGGACGCCACGATGATGGCGCTCGAACTGTGGACCGCGGCGCACGGGGTGGCCGCCCTGCTGATCTCCAAACCGTATCTGCCATGGGGGGACGTCGAGGAGTTCACCGATCGCGTGCTGCGCGCGGTGTGCACCGGTCAGATCGTCTCTGGGATCATCGGAACCGATCTCGAACCCATGGAGACCATCGCCCGGTTGAAGGGACTGGCCGATGAACACAGTGCTGATGACATCGAAGAAGGGCACCTGCCGTGACTGACAAGACCGTGGACAACCCGTTCTTCGCCCGCGTGTGGAAGACGCTGTCGAGTTCGGAGCCCAAGGCACTGCGTCGGCTGCGTCGCGACAACCTCGCCGGACTCAGCGGGCGCGTCCTGGAGATCGGCGCGGGCACCGGGACGAACTTCGCCTTCTATCCGTCCACGGTCACCGAGGTGGTCGCCATCGAGCCGGAACGTCACCTCGCCGAAATAGCCCGCCGCGCGGCGGTTCAAGCCCCGCTGCCGGTGACCGTCACCAGCGACACCGCCGAGAAGTTCAGCAGCACAGAGCCATTCGACGCAGTGGTCTGTTCGTTGGTGCTGTGCTCGATCGATCAGCCGGACACGGTTCTACGCCAGTTGTTTTCGATTGTCCGGCCGGGCGGGGAGCTGCGGTACCTGGAGCATGTCGCCGGTACTGGCTGGCGGGCCGGGATGCAGCGCGTGGCCGATGCCACCGTCTGGCCGCGGTTGTTCGGCAACTGCCACACTCATCGGCACACCGAGCGGGCCATCGCAGACAGCGGATTTCAGGTTGAGGTTGCCCATCGTGAGCTCACGATGCCGGCCTGGGTGCCGCTGCCGGTGACGGAGTTCGCGATCGGGCGTGCGGTCCGTCCTGCCTAGCCGGCGTCGCGACTACCGAGGAGCGTAGGCAACCGTTGCAGCAGGTTCGGCAGCGAGCCGGCCGCGGTCTCACGCAGGGAAACCGTCGCGCTGTCGGACAGCGGTGTGCGCTCCGGATTGACCTCGACCACCACGGTGCCCGCCGCC
Source organism: Mycolicibacterium lutetiense (assembly GCF_017876775.1). NCBI lineage: Bacteria > Bacillati > Actinomycetota > Actinomycetes > Mycobacteriales > Mycobacteriaceae > Mycobacterium > Mycolicibacterium lutetiense. The sequence goes on from NZ_JAGIOP010000001.1 coordinate 543,784, forward strand.
AGGGCGGCCTCGGCCAGGCCTGCCGCCGGATACACGATCGAGCTGGTGCCCACCACGATCACCACATCAGCGTTGCTGACCGCCAGCACCGACCGTTGCCAGGCGTCATCGGGCAGGGGCTCGCCGAACCACACCACGCTCGGCCGGATCAGGCCGCCGCACGGGCAGACCGGAGGGGTGATCGTCTCGACCGGCTCCGGCATTGCGGGCAGGTCGCCCTCGAACCTCGAACCGCATGCATCGCAACGGAACTCGAACAGATTTCCGTGCAGGTGGTAGACGTTGCTGCTGCCGGCACGTTCGTGCAGGTTGTCGACGTTCTGGGTGACGACGTGGACTTCGGCGATGTCCTGCCAGGCGGCCACGGCCCGATGCCCGTCATTGGGCCGCACGTGGGACATCATGTAGTGACGCCACAGATACCAGGCCCAGACTTTCTCCGGATGCCGCTGCCAGCCTTCGATGCTGGATATCTCGTACGGGTCCACCTGTGCCCACAGGCCCGTCTCGACGTCGCGGAACGTGGGTACACCGCTCTCTGCCGAGATCCCGGCACCACTGAGGACAGTCACTTGCACATGACCAACGTAGTCGGTTTGGGTGATACTGAGGATGTGGTCGAGTTGGGGGATTGGGTCCTGATTGATTCGAGCGGGGAAAAGCCGTTGTTCGATCAACTCAGAATCCAGATTATCGAGGGCATTCGTCAGGGGCGTCTGGCACCGGGTGCCCGATTGCCTACCGTGCGTGAACTGGCGGGGAAGGTCGGGCTCGCGGTGAATACCGTGGCGAGGGCCTATCGCGAGTTGGAGTCGGCGGGGGTGTTGGAGACCCGGGGGCGGTACGGCACGTTCGTCGCACGGGCTGATCCGGCCGACACGGCGATGGCCAGCGCCGCGCATACGTTCGCCGAGGTCGCCCGTGGGCTGGGGATCGGCAAGGCTGACGCTCTGCGCTATCTGGACAACGCATTCGACTGATCGGGCTCAGCCCGTCGCTTTGCCGCGCCAACGGAGCACGTCAAGCGCGACTGCCACCGCGACGCTGTTTTCGGAAAGCGGGCGGGGCAGGAGTTCGTCGGCGCGGGCCAGTCGGCGCAGCAGCGTATTGCGATGCAGGTACAGCCGCGCCGCGGCACGCGAGGCGTTGCACTGTTCGATGACGAATACCCTTACCGTTTCCTGTAATTCACGGTCGGCGGTCTCGAGGCCGCCAAGGTTGCGGTTGACGAACTCGGCGGCGCGATCGGGGTCGGCGGTGGTCAGTGCCACCAGTTCGACATCGGCGAACTGCGCGATCTGATGCGTGGAGTGCAGTCGGGCCATCATCTGCTGAGTGGTGATCGCATCGAAGTGACTGCGCCGGAACCCATCCAGACCGTCGGCTGCCGGACCGATGGCGATCCGGACACTGGGCAGGTCTCCGGCGGCGCGGATCAGCGCCTGGAAGCCGTGCTGGACGTCGGCGCCACCCGCCGCCCACACCCAGCGGGTGGCGGTGCTGGCCAGCACGCTCAACGGCCGCTGATCACCGCAGTCCTGGCCGAATGCCTCGGCGGCCCGGTCCAACCCGGACAGGTCGCCCGCGGAGTCTTCGCTCCAGATCACCGCCGCGGTGTGGGTTCCGGTCAGCGCGTGGCCCAGACGCACCTCTGCACGCTGCCTGGGGATCGGGGCGCCCCCGAGCAGTAATGCGACGGTCTCGCGCCGCTCGGCGTGGGTGCCGCGGGTCAGGTCGTCGCGTTCCAGGTCGATCTGGGCGGCGATCCCGGCCAGCGTGGCGTCGACGAACGCGCTGATGGACTTTGAGCACACGTCCAACATCTCGTGCAGTTCGGCAGGGTCAGACGTGAGCTCGAAGGCGATCTCCATGAGCCGACGCCAAGCCACGCCCTCCCCGACCCGGTAGGCGTCCACGGGGAACTCGGTGATGCCTCGACGTACCAGTTCTCGCGCGATGCTCAGCGGCTCCGGTCCGGTGTTCGGTGGCACTGGGGCGCCTGGATCGCGCAGATTCGCCGTGCCCCAGAAGAACAGGTTGGCGTGGTTGCTGCGGACGATGGCGGCGGCGAGTTCGGGGTCGGCGGCGATTGTCGGATTGGCGGCCAGGACTGCACCGTCGTATTCGTCGAGCCATTCCGGGCGGGGGTTGAGGACAATCTGTGCGCATTGCCGGATCAGGTCCTGCACCCGCGGTGAGGGTGGCTGCCACACCATCACCCCAGGATAGTGCGATGGTGCAAAGTGCACCATCGGATAGGTGAAGTTTGGCACTTCCGACCTTGGGAGATGGTTGTCGGACCGCGACCATTGAGACATGAGCCACACCGAACACATCGACGTACTCATCATCGGCGCCGGCATCTCCGGCATCGGTGCCGCCTACTACCTGCAGCGCGAACACCCCGGCCGCAGCTACACCATCCTGGAGGCCCGTGGCGACACCGGCGGTACGTGGGACCTGTTCCGTTACCCGGGCATTCGATCGGACTCCGACCTGCACACCTTCGGCTACGAATTCAAGCCGTGGCGCGACGAGCATGCCATCGCCACCGCCGACAAGATTCTGGCCTACCTGCGCGAGACGGTGTCGGAGAACGGTATCGACCGCCACATCCGGTTCCATCACAAGGTGCTCGGCGCGGCCTGGGATTCCGCGACGGCCAATTGGACCGTGGACATCGAGCGGACCGGCAGTGACGGCGCGGACCCCGAACTCGTGCAGATCTCGGCGAACTGGTTGTTCTGCGGCGGCGGGTACTACCGCTACGACCAGGGCTACACCCCGCACTTCGAAGGGAAGGAGCGGTTCACCGGGCGCATCGTGCATCCCCAGCACTGGCCCGAGGATCTCGACTACAGCGGCAAGAAGGTCGTCGTGATCGGAAGCGGTGCCACCGCGGTGACGCTGGTGCCGTCGATGGCGCCGACCGCGGGGCACGTCACCATGCTGCAGCGTTCACCGACATACGTCATGCCGGTGCCGGCCAAGGACAAGTTTGCCAACACCGCCAGGCGGCTGCTGGGCGACCGCCTCGGGTACGCCGCGGCCCGCCGCAAGAACATCATCAAGCAACGCTCCGTCTACGTGCTGTGCCAGAAGTACCCGACCGCGGCCCGCTGGCTGATCCAGAAGATCAACGCGAGCAAGTTACCCACGGGATACCCCGTCGAGGAGCACTTCGCGCCCCAGTACAACCCGTGGGACCAGCGGTTGTGCGCCGTACCCGACGGCGACCTGTTCAAGGCCATCAGCAACGGCAGCGCCTCGGTGGTCACCGACCGCATCGCGACGTTCACCGAGAACGGAATCCTGCTGGAGTCCGGCCGCGAGCTCGATGCCGACATCATCGTCACCGCAACGGGTCTCAACATCCAGCTGTTCGGCGGGATGTCGCTGACCGTCGACGGTCAACCGGTGGACCTCACCGACGCCGTCGCCTACAAGGGCATCATGCTCTCGGGCGTGCCGAACTTCGCCTTCGCCTTCGGCTACACCAACTCGTCGTGGACACTCAAGGTCGGGTTGCTCTGCGAGCACTTCTGCCGGCTGTTGAAGCACATGGACGACAACGGTTTTGACGCCGTGCAACCGGAGTTCGCCGGTGGTCAGACCCGTCCCCTCCTGGACTTCGCGGCCGGGTACGTGCAGCGTTCGATCGACGAGATTCCCCGCCAGGGTGTCGACGGACCGTGGCAGATGACGATGAACTACACGCTCGACGCCGAGACGTTGCGTAACGGCCCCGTTGAAGACTCGGCTCTGCGGTTCGGATCGCGGCGTACGGCCGACGATCCCGACCGGGCGCCTCAGCTCGCTCGCTGAGACTGATTCTCAGGGATAGTTCATCGTGCGTGGCTAAGCTCGCGCCCATGGAGAAGTTCTCACCGGCACTACCACCGGACATCGACGATGTCCCCTCGGCGGTGGGCCTGGAACTGCCGCCGGGGCCGGTTGCCGGCCGGCCCTACGCGCTACCCGCGGACGTGCTCGCCGAACAGTGCGGGCCCCTGTACTACGCCGATTTCACCGGCAGCCGGCGGCTCTATGCGTGCTCGCTGTCGCTGGTCGACGAACTGTGCGACGAGACGCGTTTCACCAAAGGCATCACGGTCCGGCTGGACCGCTTCCGAACCCTTGTCGACAACGGTCTGTTCACGTCGTACCCCGGCGAAGACGGTTGGCAGCAGGCCCATGACGTCCTGATGCCCGGGTTCAGCTTCAGCGGGTTGCGCAGCTACCACCCGGCCATGCTCGACATCAACCGCCAGCTCATCGCGTTGTGGGATGACGCGGCCGGGAAGAGTTCGGTCGACGTCGCGGGGGACCTCGCGAAACTGGCCATGGACACCGTGGGTCTGGCCGGGTTCGGTGCGCGGTTCGACTCCTATCACCAGGACGGGCTGGCCGACATCCCGGCCAGCTTCGCGGCTGCGCTGGCACAGATCATCGCCCCCGGCGGTGGCGACCGGGCGGTCTTCGCCGCCGAACGCGACAATCTGTTTGCCTTCATCGACGAATTGATCGCGGGTCACCGCGCGGGTGCGGTCGATCTGGACGACCTGCTCGCGCTCATGCTCGAGCCCGGTGCCGACGGCACGCCCTCTCTCGGGCACGACAGCATCCGCAACCAGATCCTGACCTTCCTGATCGCCGGACAGGACACCACATCGACGCTGATGCCGACCGCGCTGTACAGCATCGTCAAGAACCCTGCGGTACTGCACCGGGCGTGCCTCGAGGTGGACACGGTGTTCGGACCGGACGACGACCACGTGCCCGCATTCGACGAGATCGGCAAGCTCACCTACATCCGCCAGATCATCGACGAAACGCTGCGCCTGTCCCCGCCGGTCCGCGAGTTCGACCGAATGGCATTGGCGGACACCGTCATCGGAGGCCGGTATCCGGTGCGCAAGGGCGAGGTCGTCACGGTGACGACGTCGGCCCTGCACCGGCAGCCCGAATGGGGTGACAACGTCGACATCTTCGACCCGGACCGGTTCGGGGCAGAACAGTCCGCCGGACGGCCGGTCAACCTGTTCAAACCGTTCGGCACCGGCGCCCGGTCATGTATCGGCCGTCAGTTCGCCTTGCACGAGGCGACGATGGCGCTGGCCACTCTGGTGCACCGGTACCGCTTCCTCGACGTCGAGCACTACCAGCTCCGCACCCACAGCGATCTGCTGCGCAAGCCGGTCGGATTCCACCTGGACCTGGTGCGTCGGACACCGTCGGAGCGCCGGCACACCGCGGAGGCCACCCCGGAGGCCGCGTCGACGGCACGGCCGCGCGCGGTGGCGGCGCCGGGCTCGAAAGTGACTGTGCTGCACGGCTCGAACCTGGGCAATTGCCGGGCGCTGGCACAGCAGCTGGCCGACGAGGCCACCGACCTGGGTTATCAGACCACCGTGGCTGCCCTCGACGCGGCAGCGGGAGCCCTGCCCGCCGAGGGGGCGCTGGTGGTGATCGCCGCGTCCTACAACGGGCAGCCCACCGACGATGCGCGGCGCTTCGTCGAATGGCTGGATGATCCGGGCACACCGGCACAACCGGCCATCCCGTACGCCATACTCGGTGTCGGAGACCGGAACTGGGCCGAAACCTACCAGACCATCCCCAAACGCATTGATCAGCGGCTCTCGGAACTAGTTGGGCCACCGGTGATTCCGCGCGGCGAGGCCGACACGTCGGGCGACTTCGCCGGGATCGTCGAAGACTTCTCCGCGGCCTTGTGGGATGCCCTGGCCCCCACCGGCGGCGTGCAGGCACCCGCTGACAGCGCCGATGACGAATCCCTGTATGAACTGCGCGCCATCGACGGACCGGTGACGTCGGCGATCGATGCCCGTTTCGAGGTGCGACCCGCGACAGTGCTGGACAACGTGGCGCTGGTCGACAACCGTGACATGGGAAATGACAAGCGGCTCATCCGGGTAGCGCTTCCCGATGACCTCGACTACCAGACCGGTGATCACCTCACGGTATTGCCCGACAACAGCCCCGAGGTCATCGACGAGGTCGCCGAACTGTTGGAGCTGCGGCTCGACCGCCGGATCTCGGTCAATCCGCGGCGCAGCACGCGCCGGGCCATCGCCATCGACCGCGAAGTCAGCGTGCGCGAACTGCTCACCCATTTCATCGAGCTCCGCAAGCCTGCCAGCCGTAGCCAGCTGCTGCGGTTGGCGGCGGCCAACCCGTGTCCCCCCGAGCGGGCGGCACTCACCGAACTCGCCGAAGATCCCGAGGTCCGTGCGCTCAGCGTCACCGAATGCCTGGCCGAGTTCCCGGCTACCGAACTGTCGCGCGCCGAGCTGCTGGAGTTGTTCGAGCCGATGGCGCCCCGGCACTACTCCATCGCCTCGTCGGCCCGCCGGGTCCCGCGTGAGGTCGAACTGGTGGTCAGCGTGCTCGAGGGTCCGGCACGTTCCGGATATGGCGTCTTCCACGGGGTGTCATCGAGCTATCTGGCCGATGCGGCACCGGGACAACAGATTCGGATGCGAGTCGATACCGCGCGCCGGGCGTTTCGCGCCGGCGCCGAGCCGGCGAAGAACGTCATCCTGGTCGGCGCCGGGACCGGGGTCGCCCCGTTCCGGGGATTCATCGGGGACCGGCTGGCGGCGCAGGCCGCGGGCGAGCCTTTCACATCGGCACTGTGTTTCTTCGGGGTGCGTCACCCGGACGTTGACTACCTGTTCCGCGACGAATTCGAGGCGGCCGAACGCGCGGGCGTGGTGCGGATGCGTCCGGCCTTCTCGCGGCGGCCCGAAGACGAGATCCGGTATGTGCAGGATCGCATCACCGCCGATGCCGAAGAGGTCTGGGCGATGCTGGGCAACCCGGGCAAGGATGCCCACGTGTACATATGTGGTGACGGAGCCCGGATGGCTCCCGCGGTGCGCGGGGCCTTCCGCGATATCTATCGTCGCTACACCGGGACAGACGAAGACGCCGCCGCGCAGTGGCTCAGCGACCTGGTGAGTTCAGATCGCTATGTCGAGGACGTGTGGGCCCAATAGGAGTCGGCGGGGGCCTAACCGAACTCCAGTAGACCCACCACCGGGCGGACGGGGTCGAAGATGGGCAGGTGTTGCGCCTGCAGTAAGGCGTTGAAGATCCTGCCACGGCCCGGCGGCATCGGCAGATCGCGCACCGTCCGCACCCCGGGGACGGTGTTGACGAGGTCGGCGAGCTCATCCGGGGACAGGCTGAACGGCATGGCAGGCACCCGGTAGCGCATCGAGGTTCGCATCCCCTTGCGGGTCAGGAAGGTGAACAACGCCGGCGGCAGGTCGAACATCATCTGTCCGCCCGGAAAGCGTTGTGCGCAGGCACGGATCAGCGACATGGACTCCTCGGGCTGCAGATACATCAGCAGGCCCTCGGCGGTGATGAACACGCCGTCGCTGGTGTCGACCTGGTCCATCCAGCTGAAGTCCAGTGCCGACTGGGCGCACTGCGTGACACGGTCCGGCTTCGGTAGCAGCTTGTTGCGAAGCTCGATCATCGGTTCCAGATCAACTGATAACCAACGGAACTGGTGACCGAGTCCGGCGGCGTCCAGACGGTAGAAGCTGGTCTGCAGTCCTTCGGCGAGCGCCACCACGGTGGCCTTCGGATGCTCGCGCAGATAGTCACCGGTGATCCGGTCGAACAGCAGTGAGCGCAGCGCCATGTCCTGGCGGCGGCTGGGGCCGAACTTGCCGAAGTCGAAATCGATCGAGTCGACCAGCTGCACCGCCATCGGATCATCGATCAGACCGTCGGGTCGACGTGCCTCATGTGCGCGCACCTGCAGGGTCAGCAGTGCGGTCTCCGAAACACCGGTGAGCGCGCTGCCGCTCACCTTGCCCGAGGTACCCGTCATGGGCGCGAATGTACCCGCGTTCTGCCCGGGGGCGCGCAAAGATGGCGTCAACCGCTGATCGGCTCAATTCGGAAGGAGCCTGCCGTGCCACGCTTTGCGGCCAATCTCTCCATGATGTACGCCGAGCACGCCTTTCTCGATCGCTTCGCCGCTGCGGCGGCCGACGAATTCACCGCGGTGGAGTACCTCTTCCCGTATGCGTACCCGGCCGAGCAACTGCGCGCGCGACTCGATGCCCACGGCCTGCGTCAGGTTCTGTTCAACGCGCCACCCGGGGACTTCGACGCCGGAGAACGCGGTACCGCCTCGCTGCCCGGCCGCGAGGCCGAGTTCCGGGACGGGTTCGCCCGCGCCCTGGGATACGCCGAGGTGCTGAACTGCCCACGGGTGCACGTAATGGCCGGCCTCGTCCCCGCCGGTGCCGGCCGCGAGGAGCGGTTGGCGGTGTACCGCGACAACCTCACTTGGGCCGCCGATCAGGCCGCGGGCCGCGGCGTCGACGTGCTGATCGAACCGATCAACCAGCGCGACATGCCCGGCTACCTGCTGAGCCGGCAGAACGACGCGCACCAGATCGTGGCCGCGGTCGGGGCGCCGAACCTCAAGGTGCAATTCGACCTGTACCACTGCCAGATCAGCGAGGGCGACGTGACGGTCCGGTTGCGCGCGGACCTTCCGACCGGTCGCGTCGGGCACCTGCAGATCGCCGGAGTCCCCGATCGGCACGAACCGGACAGCGGCGAACTGGCGATCGACTACCTGCTCGCTGTCATCGATGAGACCGGTTACGAGGGCTGGGTGGGCTGTGAGTACCGCCCCGCCGCAGGCACCAGCGCAGGACTGGGGTGGATGCGACGAGCACGCCGGTGACGTCTCAGCGCAGCACCTTGTCCAGGGTGCGCAGGTTTCTGGTGGTCGTGCAGGATTTGTAGCGCTTCTTGCCCATGGTCTTTCCGATCGCACTGCCGAGTGTCGCGGCCCGGGGCACCTGCCAATAGAGCACCCCGTCGCCGCGCTGCACCTTTTCGTCGTCTCCCGGGGACAGAGCCGCGAGTTCGTCGAGCATGTCGGCGTCACTGACGAACGTGACGTAGGAGTGGTGGTCGGGAACTTCCCGCTCGAATGGATAACCGGCGGAGATCTTCTGCAGGGTCGGCACGTCGTACACCAACACCCAGGCTTCGTAGCCGAACGCGTCGCGCAGGGCGTGCTCGGCCGAAGTGCGGACCGTCGTGACATTGGAAGTGCTGTCCAGCAAGACGTTTCCGCTTGCCAGGATCGTGCGAACCTCGGTGAACCCCGCCGCCTGCATGGCATTCGCCACGTCGGCCATCTTGAGGTTGACGCCTCCGACGTTGACGCCGCGCAGAAACGCGATGTAGCGGGTCACGGCCCCAGCCTAATCAGTCACTTCACCGGCAGCTGGTCCAGTTCAGCCTTCGAGGTTGCGGTGATGAGGTGGAGCACCCGCCGGAAGCTGGGGGAGCGCGTCGACATGATCGACGTGTGATTCTCACCCGGGAGCAATACGACGTCGGCCCGCCCGCCGCGCTTCTTGAGCGCTGCGACATAGCGCTGCGAATTGGCCGGTGAGACAACGGTGTCGAGGGTTCCATGGATCGCGAGCACCGGCACGCTCGGGTCGAGATTCTGGATCGGATCGACCGAGGCGTACCGCTGCGGCACCTCCGCCGGACGGCCGCCGAGCACCGCGACGATTCGGTTGTCGCCATGATTGGCGGCGTAGACCATGTCGAGCGGACCGGCCAGCGAGATGACCCTGGTCGGCCGGAAGCGAGGCTGGGACCCGACCTCATCACCGCGCAGATCCTGCCTGGTGCTGGCCCACACCGCCAGCTGGGCTCCCGCGCTGTGGCCGACCACGAGCGCATCGTCAATGGCCAGCTGCGGATACTGCAGGGCCATCTCGGCGACGTAGTCCATGGCGCGCGCCACATCGTCGAATGTGGTCGGCCACCCACCGCCCGATCCCAACCTCCGGTACTCGATGTTGTAGACGGCCATGCCGCGGCTGCTGAGCTCGCGGGCCAATCCGGCGAAGACCCCCGCGCCCATCGTGCTCTGCCACCCGCCGCCGTGGATGAGCACCACCAGCGGGATCGAATTGAACGCATGCGCGCCGGCGGGCAGGTACAGGTCGGCCCAGTTCTGGTCGAGGTCCCGCCCGGTGGGGTGCGCGTCGGGCAAGTAGTGGAGCCGGGTGACGCTCACGTCGTGCAGGATGAGCGCCTCGGGAACCACCGCGACCTCAGCAGACCTCTTTTCCGTCGTCGCTGCCGGCGTCGTTTCCGTCGTGCACGATGGAACGGCACCGGCGATCAGCACCGTGGCGAGCACCGTCAGCAGGCGGTGGTTCAGAAGTCGCATCTGGTTGCAGCCCGGCCGGTCAGAAGTCCAACACCGTGATGGACGGCCTGATGCGGTGGATCGCGCCGATCCGGTCCGGCCACGACTCGGCGGCCAACTTGAACAGGCCGCGTCCGGCCTGCATCGGCACGTCCCGGGCAGATCTCACTCCGGCGATGGCGCCCGGTCCGTTCCCTGCCATGGCCAGGCCCTCGTCGGCGGTCAGCGCGAACGGCATCGGCGGCGCGATGTAGCGGTCGGACAGGTGCAGGCCCTTGAGGGTGCGTCGGCTCACCCAGTGCGGAATCGAGTCGAACACCATCCGCCCGCCGGGGAACCGTGCCGCGCAGTCGGCGATCAGGGCGCGCACATCCTCGGGCTCCAGGTACATCAGCAGGCCCTCGGCAGTGATGAACACGCCGTCTTCTGCGTCGACCTGGTCCATCCAGCTGCGGTCGAGCGCCGACTGGGCCAGGGCGACGATGCGGTCGTCATGGGGCAATAGTTTGCCCCGGATCGCCATGACAGCCGGTAGATCGACTGAATACCAGGTTAATTCGTCGGCCACCCCGGCCTGATCGAGTCGCCAGAAACTGGTCTGAAGGCCCTCGGCCAATGCCACCACCGCGGACTTGGGGTGCGTCGAGAGGTAGTCGCGGGTCTCGAGGTCGAACGCGCGGGCCCGCAGGGCATGGGCCTGCGTCGGCCTGCCGAACTTGCCGTAGTCGTAGTCGATCGAGTCGTGCAGGGCCACTGCCCACGGGTCGCGGATCACGCCGTCGGAACGTCTGGCCTCGAGACCGCGGTTGCTCAGGATCCACAGCGATGTCGCCGAGACGCCGTCGAGGGTGTTGCCGTCAATCACACTCATCGAACCGATGGTAAAGACGTACGCTCATCACATGGGGCGCCAGGTTTTCGACGACAAGCTTTTGGCCTTGATCGGCGGTAACTCGATGGGAGTTCTCGCGACGATCAAACAGGACGGTCGTCCGCAGCTGTCGAATGTCTCCTACTACTTCGACCCGCGGGCAGTTCAGATCCAGATGTCCGTCACCGAGCCCCGGGCCAAGACCCGCAACCTGCGACGTGATCCCCGGGCATCCATCCACGTCAGTTCCGACGACGGCTGGTCCTACGCCGTTGCCGAGGGCGATTCGATACTCACCCCACCCGCCGCGGCGCCCGACGACGATACGGTCGAGGGGCTGATTGCCTTGTACCGCAACATCGCCGGCGAGCATCCGGACTGGGACGATTACCGGCGCGCCATGGTCGACGATCGCCGGGTGCTGCTCACCCTGCCGATCTCGCATCTGTACGGCATGCCGCCAGGTAAGCGGTAGGGCCTACCTGCGCTCACCGTCAGGCCGGTCGCGCTAGGCTGCCCCTATGGCGAGCGACGAAGTGCCGGAAGACGACAACAAGAAGAAGTTCCGCGAGGCTCTCGAACGTAAAAACGCCAAGGCGGCATCGGGGTCTGCCCACACCAACGGGGGATCAAAGCAGTCCAAGGCGCACGGCCCCGCCGAGGGCCGGCGGGAGTTCCGTCGGAAGAGCGGTTAGCAGGAACGCCTCAACGCCGAGTCTGCGGACAGATCGCGAAATTCCGCAGAATCGCGATCTGTACGCAGACTCGATGCCTTGTGCGCAGTCTCGATGTGTCAGTCGCGGGCCAGCGCGCGGGCCGCGACGAGGGCGGCCAGCATGACTGCCACGCAGTAGACACCCTGATCCTTCAGGCCCCAGGCGACCGAGGCCAGCGTCGCCGCACCGGCCAGGCACAGCAGCAGCCCCACCGTGGCGCTCCGGATCCCGGTGCCGGCCACCGCGCCGCCGTCCCACAGCGGCAGCGGCGAGTTCTCCAGCGGGCGCAGTGCGACGAACGCCGTCGCCACCAGTCCGGCCATCAACGCCAACTGCAGCACCGAGAGGGCCAGGAATCCTGGCGCGGACGGGTCGTAGCGGTCCAGGCCCAGGTAGTCGAACACCAGGTGCAGGCCCAGCAGCAGCGGCATGTGCCACAGGTACAGCGTCATCGCACCGGAGTTCCCGATCGCCGTCAGCCACCACACCCGCGGCCGCTGTGCCCACCGGTTGATGGCGGGGGCGGCGGCAATCGCGAACGCACACATCATGATTGCGTGGCCGGCCAGCAGCAGTGAGGGCGGCGTCATGTTCTTGAGCTGCTGGGTCTCGATGCCGACCAGGCTCAGCTCGTAGGGGCCGAAGTACAGCAGCGCCAGGTTCACCCCGAGCATGCCGATCCCGATCTTGCACGCGGCGCCGCTGGACAGCAGGTGGCGACGGTAGGCGACACCGAACACGCCGGGGATCAACCACACCACGGTGTTGAGGTAGCCCAGCGACGCGTAGCCGTCCATGTTGATGCGGATCGCGTCGATGACAGCGATGAACGCGTAGGTGCCGGCCACCGCGCCGATCACCTGCCCGGTCGTGGTGATGTGGGCCAGCAGTGGCACCGCCGCCAACACCAGGACGTAGGCGCCCAGGAACCACAGCAGCTGGATGGAGATGCCGGCGATGGGTTCGTAGACATGTTCCGGCAGGACGAACCGCAGCACTGCCAGGGTGACGGTCCAGAAGGCCAGGTAGTAGAACACCGGGCGGTACAGCCGGGTGCAGCGCTTCAGCAGCCACCCGCCCCACGACGAGCCGGGCGTCCAGGACTGCACCGAGGCGGCCACGCCGGCGAAGAAGAACAACGGCATGATCTGGAACACCCAGGTCAGCGCCTGAAAGACGACAGATGCGGTGAGCAGGTTGCTCCAGATGAACACGTCGTCACGGATCGTGCTGGTCGCCATGATCGTGTGGCCGAACACCACACCGATCAGCGAGACGATCCGGATGACGTCGATGGCGCGGTCCCGGCCGGCGGGGGTCTGGGCCTCGACCTCGGCGGGGGACGGGAACAGCCCCTTGGCCGGGGCTTTCTCGGCAGCTGTGTCAGCAGCAACGGTCATGGCTAGAACGCTATGGCCCCGCGGCTGCGTAGTCCCTAGGTAGAACCACCTAACTTCGATTGCGTCTGCTCGCGGGGAGAAACTAGTGCGCCACGGCCTTCTCGGCGCCCACACCGGTCAGCGACCGCACCTCCATCTCGGCGTTGAGTTCGGGGTTCCCGGTGTCGCGAGAGGTGAGCGTGCCGAGGATGCCGAGCGCGAAGGCCAGCGGGATGGACACGATGCCCGGATTGGCCAGCGGGAAGAAGTCGAAGTCCGCACCCGGAATCATCGCGGTCTTGCTGCCCGACACGGCCGGGGAGAACACGATCAGCACGATGGTCGAGATCAGCCCGCCGTACATGCTCCACAGTGCGCCGCGGGTGTTGAACCGCTTCCAGTACAGCGAGTACAGGATCGTCGGCAGGTTGGCCGCGGCCGCCACGGCGAACGCCAGCGCCACCAGGAACGCCACGTTCTGACCGTTGGCCAGGATGCCCAGCCCGATCGCGAAGATGCCCAGCACCACCGCGGTGATGCGGGAAACCCGGACCTGCTCCTGCTCGGTCACCTTGTGGGACTTGAGCACCGAGGCGTAGACGTCATGCGCGAACGAGGCCGATGCCGTGATGGTCAGACCGGCGACCACGGCGAGGATGGTCGCGAACGCCACCGCCGAGATGACCCCGAGCAGGATCACCCCGCCGAGTTCGAACGCCAGCAGCGGGGCCGCGGAGTTCACCCCGCCGGCCGCACCGAGGATCCGGTCCGGGCCGACAAGGGCGGCCGCGCCGTAGCCGAGCACCAAGGTGAACAGGTAGAAGGCGCCGATCAGCGCGATCGCCCAGACGACCGATCGCCGCGCTTCCTTGGCGGTGGGCACGGTGTAGAACCGCATCAACACATGCGGCAGTCCCGCGGTGCCGAGTACCAAGGCCAGCGCAAGCGAGATGAAGTTGATCTGTGAGGTCAGCGAGCCGCCGTACTGTGCGCCCGGGGCCAGCACATCGCGGCCGGCGACGCCCTGGGTCGTCGACCCGGAGATGGCCGATTGGGCCGACCCCAGGATCTCGGAGAAGTTCAGCCCGAACTTGCTCAGCACCATCACGGTCATCAGCGCGGCACCGGCGATCAGCAGCACGGCCTTGATGATCTGCACCCAGGTGGTGCCCTTCATCCCGCCGACCAGGACGTAGACGATCATCAGGATGCCGACGACGGCGATCACGATCGATTGTCCGGCCCGGCTGTTGATATCGAGCAGCAGGGCGACCAGGCCGCCGGCCCCGGCCATCTGGGCCAGCAGGTAGAACAACGACACCGTGAGCGTCGAGATGGCCGCGGCCAGCCGAACCGGGCGCTGCTTGAGCCGGAAACTCAATACGTCGGCCATCGTGAATTTGCCCGTGTTGCGTAGCAATTCGGCCACCAGCAGCAGGGCCACCAGCCAGGCCACCAGGAATCCGATGGAGTACAGGAAGCCGTCGTAGCCGTAGACCGCGATGGCCCCGGCGATGCCGAGGAAGCTGGCCGCCGAGAGGTAGTCGCCGGCGATGGCGATGCCGTTCTGCGGGCCGGAGAAGCCGCGGCCGCCGGTGAAGAACTCGTCGGCCGTGGCGTTGCGCTTGCTGGCCTTGATCACCACGATCATCGTGACGACGACGAACAGGCTGAAGATGCCGATGTTCGCAGCGGGGTTGCCGACGGTTTCGGCGGCGAGGGTGCTGACGGTCATCAGGGGCCCTCCAGCTCTTCGCGGATGGCGGTAGCTCGCGGGTCGAGCTCTCTGTTGGCGAAGCGCACGTACAGGCCGGTGATGAGGAACGTGGTGAGGAACTGGCCCAGCCCGATCAACAGGCCGACATTGATGTTGCCGAACACCCGGATGGCCATGAAGTCGTGGGCGAACGCGCCGAGGGCGACGTAGAGGGCATACCAGGCCAGGAAGAATGCGGTCATCGGAAAGACGAAGCGGCGCAGGCGGGTACGCAACTCCTGGAACTCGGGGCTGGCCTGCATGGCGAGGAACTGCTCCCCGGTGGGGGCGACCCTCTCGGGAAGATCGGTTTCGGACACCCGAGGACTCCTGACAGTTGACTGTGCGATAGCGGAGAACCTAATTGAGCGCCGGGTCACATGCGACGGGTATCGCGACTGCAACCTCGCCGGACATCGTGCGGCCTACCGTAGATGGCGGTGCGGCGAAACCGCAGCCAGCTCAACCTATTGAACCGGGCAGGCGTACTTTCTGGCCACGTCGTACACCCGCTGCTCGGAGCCGGGTCCGAAAACGCCTTGTGCAGCCAGTTCCAATCCGATGTAGCCCGGGACGCCGCCCATACACGCCTGATGAGCGACGCGCCACGCGGTGTCGGGATTCAAGTGGAATCCGTTGCGCTCCAGGCCCTGCATGTATTCGTCGAACGCCGGCGTGCCCTGGTCGGGGATGGCGTTGGCCGTGGCGGCCAAGGCGAGTGCGGTAACCACCGCTACAAAAAGAGGCGCAATCACACGTCTCATGTCCAACTCCTATGGGCATATTCACCGGTTAACGCGTATACATTCGCACACTCCACCGACACCGGCGTCAAAAACGTGTCTGGTCCTAGACTGGCGACGTGGGAAAACTGCAGCTAGTCCAAGATCCGGAGGCCGACGCCCTACTGGAGTCCAACCCGTTCGCGCTCTTGGTCGGGATGCTGTTGGATCAGCAGATTCCGATGGAGGTCGCCTTCGGCGGGCCCAAGAAGATCGCCGAGCGTCTCGGTGCCGTCGACGCCCACCAGATCGCCGACTACAACCCGGACGAATTCATCGCCCTGGTGTCGCAACCCCCTGCGATCCACCGCTTTCCGGGGTCGATGGGCAAGCGGGTACAGGATCTGGCGCGGGTCATCGTCGACGAGTACGACGGCGACGTGACGGCCCTGTGGACCGGTGGCGACCCCGACGGCAAAGAGGTGTTGCGCCGGCTCAAGCGACTGCCCGGGTTCGGTGACCAGAAGGCCCGGATCTTCCTGGCGCTGTTGGGTAAGCAGTATGGGGTGACGCCGGCGGGCTGGCGGGAGGCCGCCGGGGATTACGGCACTGCGGGCAGCTTCATGTCGGTGGCTGATGTGGTCGACCCCGGGTCGTTGCAGAAGGTGCGCACGCACAAGAAGCAGATGAAGGCCGCCGCGAAGGAAGCCAAGGCCGTCTAGGGCTGAGCGGTCATCGAGCGTGCGCTGAGATCGTGTTTCTGCCGCGCCCCGCGGCGATCTGATTGCACAGTCGGGGATCATGGCTGGGCGGCCTATGCAATGGTGAACATATGGCGAAGACACATCTGAACTGCCCGTGCGGAGAAGCGATCAGCGGGACCGATGAGGACGACCTGGTGGAGAAGGCTCAGACGCATCTGGCTCAGCAGCACCCCGGGCGTGAGTACGACCGCGAAATGATCCTCTTCATGGCTTACTGAGCCTCAATTTTCCTGCCCTGACAAAATTCCCGGTCGCCGGCCATGAGGCAAGCGACCGGGAATTTCGTTTCCCCATTCATATGGTGTGGTCAGGGAACCACCGTGGATCCGATGGTCGGCATGAACTGGCACTGCATCTCGGTTGTCGTGACCTGTCCGAAGACCGTGGTCATGATGCTGCCGGAGCCGGTATCGGCGATCGCGGTCAGCGTGGTCGGGCCCTGGGGGTTGAGGTCCGGACGCGGCTGCAGCGTCACGCTGCCGGACTTGCCCGTCGTCAGGTTCACCCACGTGGCGTTGAGCGGAAGCTTCTGCTCGGCGGCCGGGGCGGGAGTGCCGATCGCAGTGAACACGTACGCGGTCTGGCCTGGTTTCGGGCCGGGCAGCGGGATCGTGGCCGGGCCGGCCACTGAAATCGCCGTCGCCAGAACGTTTCCGCCGTCCTTGAGGCACCCGTTGCCGATCGACGGGTACATGAAGTCCTGCTTCGTGGGCGTATTGGGCCCGAATCCCGGGGCGGGCGCCGGGGCCGGCGCAGCGTCAGGGGCCGGGATCGTGACTGCCGCCGGAACAGCCCCGGGAGCGGGCGCCGCTTCAGGGGCCGGAGCCGGAGCGGGAGCCGGGGCCGGTACGGCTTCGGGAGCCGGAGCCGGAGCCGGAGCGGGCAGCGCCTCAGGGGCCGGCCCGGCCGCATGGGCCGGGTCGACACCCATCGGCAGGTGAGCGTCGCCGCCGGCGCCCAGAGCAGGAACATGCTCGGGCGCGGCGACGGGTTGTGCCGCGAAATGGTTGACCGCCGTCGCGACATTGCGGGATTCCGCTGATTCCGACTTGTTGGCAGCGAACGCCTGCGCGGCCGCCATCAACAGCTGTACGGCGCCCCCGGGGTCGGCTGCGGCCTGCTGGATGATCGGGCTCAGGTTCTCCATCGCCGGTAGCCCGGGCGCCTGCAACGCGTCGATCGGCAGCGGTGCCGGATCGGCGTTCGCTACGGCGCTGCTGAACAGCAACAGGGTGGTGGACCCGATTGCAGCGGCGGTGCCGAACATCGTTTTCAGGGACATACGCGGTGTCATGGCTTTCCCAATCGTTTCGGGCGGTCAGACCAGTTCGGGGATCAGGGCAGGCCGGCGGTGATCAGCGGCGCCAATGCCGCGATCTCGGGGTTGAACGCAGCCGGGGCGGCCGCGGCAGGAGCCGCAATCGCCGGAGCTGCTGCCGCTGCCGGGGCCAACGGGGCCGCCACAGTCGGCAGGGCGGCCTGGGCCGCGACCGGAGCCAGCGAGGTCAGATCACCCGGGATGTTCACCTTCTGGGGCAGCGAGAAGGGCATCCCGGGAATCTGCGGGATGGTGACCTCGGCCGAGGGAATCAGGGATGCCGGACCGGTGACCGGCGCCGTCGGGACGGTCGCGGCCGGAGCCACAGCCGGTGCGGTGGGCAAGCCCGGCATCAGCGATCCCAGGGGTGCATTGGCCGCTGCCGGGCTGACGGCCGTCGCCGCCTGCGGCAGCGTCACCGAGGCGGTCGCCGACGGAACCGGCGCCGGTGCGGCGGCGGGGGTGCCGGTCAGTGCGGAACTCACCCCTTGCAGCAGTTGCGGCGCGGCGGCCGGCACGCCGGCGAATTGGTTGACGATCGGCAGGTTCGGCGCGGGGACCGGGGCGGGAGCCACCGGTTCGGCGTTCGCTGTGGCGCTGAGGGCCAACGCGACCGGGACTGCGCCGGCGGCCGCGATCATGCTGGTGGAAAGTGCTTTCCAGGTGAAGATCATGGTTCTCCCAATCGGTTGCTTGCACGTCTGAAAGCGAAACTATCGAGTTACCGGTGGGACTCAAGTGACACGTGTGGCGTTTATTCAACCGTTACTGCGCTGATCGAATTCGTTATCGGGCAGTGCCCCGGGCGTGATGAAGCGCCCCGAATGTCACGCTGGAGTGACGCTCGGCAGTGAGAGCCACACTGGCGTGACAAAGCGGGCCGGCGTGCCGCGTCGGGCGGGTCGCTAGAGTCTTCTGCGTTAACACCGAACCGGCCACCCCCGTCTCAGCAACCGCGCGGCTCTACCGTCTGGCGCCGTTGTTGCTCATCCTCAGCATCGCGGCGCGCCTGGCCTGGACGTATCTCGTCCCCAACGGTGCCAACTTCGTCGATCTGCACGTCTACGTCGGTGGCGCCGCCATGCTGGACGGCCCCGGCGCGCTCTATGACTACGTCTACGCGGACCAGACACCGGATTTCCCACTGCCTTTCACGTATCCGCCGTTCGCGGCGGTGGTGTTCTACCCGTTGCATCTGCTGCCGTTCGGGTTGGTCGCGTTCTGCTGGCAGATCGGCATCGTCGCCGCGTTGTACGGCGTGGTGCGGATCAGTCAACGGCTCCTGGGGCCGGATGCCGACCGGCGTGTCGCCATGGTGTGGACCGCCGTGGGCATCTGGACCGAACCGCTGCGCAGCACGTTCGACTACGGGCAGGTCAATGTCGTGCTGGTGCTGGCAGTCCTGTACGCCGTCTACAGCAATCGTTGGTGGCTGTCGGGGTTGCTGGTCGGGCTGGCCGCGGGGATCAAACTCACGCCTGCGGTGTCGGGGCTCTACTTTGTCGGCGCGCGGCGGTGGGGCGCCGCGGTGTTCTCGGCCGTGGTGTTCTGCGGGACCGTCGCGGTCTCCGCGCTGGTGATCGGCGACCAGGCGCGCCGGTACTTCACCGAGTTGCTCGGTGATGCCGACCGGATCGGCCCCATCGGAACGTCGTTCAACCAATCCTGGCGTGGCGGGATCTCGCGGATACTGGGCCATGACGCCGGGTACGGCCCCGTTGTCCTGCTCGGCATCGTCGTCACCGCGGTCCTGGCCGTATTGGCATGGCGGGCCATCGGCGGCAGTGCCGACCGTCTCGGAGCGATCGTGATCGTCAGCCTGTTCGGGCTGTTGCTCTCGCCGATTTCGTGGACGCACCACTGGGTCTGGCTGATCCCGCTGATGATCTGGCTGCTGCACGGGCCGCTGGCCGACCGGCTGGGCGCGAGAATCCTCGGGTGGGTCTGGTTGGCGCTGACGCTGATCGGGGTGCCGTGGCTGCTCAGCTTCGCCCAGCCGACCATCTGGGAGATCAGTCGCCCCTGGTATCTGGCCTGGGCCGGCCTGATCTACATCGTCGCCACCCTGGCCACGCTGGCCTGGATCGCGACAACTAGTCGGACGGGCCGGCCAGAATCCGGTTGATCTCCTTGGCCATCTGGACGTCTTTCTCGGTGATGCCGCCGGCGGCATGCGTCACCAGGGCGAACGTGACTGTGCGCCAACGGATGTCGATGTCGGGATGATGGTCTTTCTGCTCGGCGAATTCAGCCACGCGGCGCACCGCGTCGATTCCGTCGAGGAACGTCGGGAATTTGGTGGATCGGCGCAGGGCGCCCGCCGCACGTTCCCAGCCGGGCAGATCGGGCAGTGCGGCGTCGACTTGATCGTTCGATAACACGGCCATATACCCGACGGTATACCGTCGGGCGCGATGAGTGAGCAGATCGTTGTCGCCGGTGCACTGCTCTGTGCGGGCCGGCTGTTGGTCGCTCAGCGACAGCGGCCGCCGGAGTTGGCCGGGCTGTGGGAGCTGCCCGGTGGGAAGGTGACGACGGGGGAGAGCGACGCGGACGCCTTGGTGCGGGAGCTGAGGGAGGAACTGGGTGTCGGGGTGATCGTCGGTGCCCGCCTCGGTGCCGACGTCGCGCTGCCGACGGGTATGACGCTGCGCGCCTACCGGGCGACGTTGACCGAGGGCAGCCCGCAGCCGCACGATCACCGGGCGCTGCGCTGGGTGACCGCCGACGAACTCCACGACCTGCCATGGGTGCCCGCCGACCGAGCCTGGCTGGCCGACCTGGCCGCAGCGCTTTCTCCGGCGAGCAGACGTGAAAGTACCTGAAACCAAGTCATTTCGGGTACCCGCGTGTCTGTTCGCGCCAAAAGTCGACCGCAGGCCGCACTGAACTAATTTCAGCATGTTGATGTTGCGGATTACATTTCCATGAAACCGCCTGCAACGTTTCCGGGAAAATGACGCAACCGCAGAGACATGATGTTTTGCTGGTCAGGTGAGCACGGCTAGCGCGCCACTCCAGGGCCAGAGTATGAATCTCGTGCTGGCCACATGGGTCTCGGCGATCAATTTCTGGGCCTGGAACATGATCGGCCCGCTTTCCACCACCTACGCCGGCGACATGAGGCTCAGCAGTACGCAGGCTTCGATGCTGGTCGCCACACCGATACTCGTCGGATCGATCGGTCGGATCGCCGTCGGTGCGCTGACCGACAGATTCGGTGGCCGCACAATGTTCCTCGCGGTGACGCTGGCCTCGATCCTGCCGGTACTGGCGGTCGGGGCCGCGGGCGAGGCGAGGTCGTATCCGCTCCTTCTGCTCTGCGGGTTCTTCCTGGGGATCGCCGGCACCATATTCGCCGTCGGCATCCCGTTCGCCAACAACTGGTATGCGCCCGCGCGCCGGGGGTATGCAACCGGCGTGTTCGGCATGGGAATGGTCGGCACGGCACTGTCGGCGTTCTTCACACCGCGGCTTGTGCGCGCGTTCGGATTGTTCACCACCCACGTCATCATCGCGGTGGCCCTGGCGCTCACGGCGGTGCTGTGCTTCGTGGCGATGCGGAACTCGCCGGTGTTCCAACCCAACACCGACCCGGTGTTGCCGAAACTCAAGTCCGCACTGAAACTGCCGGTCACGTGGGAGATGTCGTTCCTGTACGCGGTGGTCTTCGGTGGCTTCGTCGCGTTCACCAACTACCTGCCCACCTACATCAAGACGATCTATGACTTCTCCGCAGTCGAAGCGGGCACCCGCACAGCGGGATTCGCGTTGGCTGCGGTACTGGCCCGGCCCATCGGCGGCGCGATCTCGGATCGGATACCCCCGAAGTACGTGGTGCTCACCTCGTTCGCCGGGACGGCCGTGTTGGCATTCATCGCGATGTTCCAGCCGCCGCCCGACGTGTGGTCAGCGGCCACCTTCATCAGTTTGGCGATCTTCCTGGGTATCGGTACGGGCGGAGTATTCGCCTGGGTGGCCCGCCGGGCACCCGCGAAAGAAGTGGGTTCGGTCACCGGGATCGTCGCTGCCGCAGGTGGTTTGGGTGGCTACTTCCCGCCGCTGGTGATGGGTGCGACCTACGATTCCGTCGACAACGACTACACGGTCGGACTGGTCCTGTTGGTGGCGACGGCGCTGGTCGCGTTGGCCTACACCGCACTCAGATTGCATGCCCACGAGCCCGAGCCGGCCAAGGAGGCCCAACGATGAGCAAGCCCCGCGTCGGCGGATCGATCGAGGAGCTGCTCGAGCGCAGTGGTCGCTTCTTCACGCCCGGCGAGTTCTCCGGCGATCTGCGTACGGTCACCCGCAAGGGAGGCCGCGAGGGCGACGTCTTCTATCGCGACCGGTGGAGCCACGACAAGGTGGTGCGCTCGACGCACGGAGTGAATTGCACCGGATCGTGTTCCTGGAAGATCTATGTCAAGGACGGGATCATCACCTGGGAAACCCAGGAGACCGACTACCCGTCAGTCGGGCCCGACCGCCCCGAGTACGAGCCCCGCGGCTGCCCGCGCGGTGCGGCTTTCTCCTGGTACACCTATTCGCCGACGCGGGTGCGCTACCCGTACGCGCGCGGCGTGCTGGTCGAGATGTACCGGGAAGCCAAGGCCCGCCTGAAGGACCCTGTGTTGGCGTGGGCCGACATCCAGGGAGATCCGGTGCGCCGCAAGCGTTATCACCAGGCCCGTGGTAAGGGCGGTCTGATGCGGGTGACCTGGACCGAGGCCACCGAGATGATCGCCGCCGCGCATGTGCACACCATCAAGACCTATGGACCGGACCGGGTGGCCGGATTCTCGCCGATCCCGGCGATGTCGATGGTGTCGTTCGCGGCGGGTTCAAGGTTCGTCGAGCTCATCGGCGGGGTGATGACGTCGTTCTACGACTGGTACGCCGACCTGCCGGTGGCCTCCCCGCAGGTGTTCGGCGATCAGACCGATGTGCCCGAGTCCGGGGACTGGTGGGATGCGTCCTATCTGATGATGTGGGGCTCCAACGTCCCGGTCACGCGTACGCCCGATGCGCACTGGATGGCCGAGGTCCGCTACCGCGGTACGAAGGTCGTCAGCATCAGCCCGGATTACGCGGACAACACCAAGTTCGCCGACGAATGGATGCCGTGTGCGGCGGGGACCGACGGTGCCCTGGCGATGGCGATGGGTCACGTCATCCTCGACGAATGCTTTGTACAGAACCGGGTTCCGTTCTTCGTCGACTACGTGCGCCAGTTCACCGATCTGCCGTTTCTGGTCAAGCTCGAAGAGCGCGACGGAATGCTGGTTCCCGGGAAGAACCTCACCGCCGCCGATCTCGGCTATGACATGGAGAATGCGGCGTTCAAGCCGGTACTGCTCGACGGAGCCAGCGACAGCGTCGCGGTACCCCAGGGCTCGCTGGGGTTCCGTTTCGGCAACGACGGTGTCGGCAAGTGGAATCTCGATCTGGAGGACCTGTCTCCCGCGCTGACCGTGCTGGGGGACATCTTCGAGACCGCCGAGATCACGCTGCCCCGTTTTGACACCGTGGACGGCAGCGGCGCGACCCTGCAGCGCGGTGTACCGGTGCGGCGGGTCGGCGAGCACCTGGTGTGCACGGTGTTCGATCTGATGCTGGCCCAGTACGGTGTGCACCGGCCGGGCCTGCCCGGCGATTGGCCCACCGGGTACGACGACGCCACCCGGCCCTACACCCCGGCGTGGCAGGAACAGATCACCGGGGTGTCTGCGGGTCAGGCCATTCGGGTGGCGCGCGAATTCGCCCGCAACGCCGAGGAATCCGGCGGCCGGTCGATGATCATCATGGGTGCCGGCATCTGTCAGTGGTTCCACGGCGACGCCACCTACCGGGCGGTGCTGGCGCTGCTGCTGCTCACCGGTTCGATGGGCCGCAACGGCGGCGGGTGGGCACATTACGTGGGCCAGGAGAAGTGCCGACCGGTCACCGGGTGGTCTGCGATGGCGATGGGCACCGACTGGTCACGCCCCCCGCGGCAGATGGCCGGGACGTCGTACTGGTACGCCCACACCGACCAGTGGCGCTACGACGGCTATCGCGCCGATGCGCTGTCCAGCCCGGTGGGCCGGGGCCGGTTCCGCGACAAGCACACCATGGATGTGTTGACTTCGGCGGTGGCCATGGGGTGGACACCGTTCTTCCCGCAGTTCGACCGCTCGAGTTTGGATGTGGTCGACGAGGCCAACGCCGCGGGCCAGGAGGTGCCGGACTATGTGGCCGCCCAATTGGCCAGTGGCGAACTGAAACTGGCGGTCACCGACCCGGACAATCCGGTCAACTGGCCCCGCGTGCTCAGTGTGTGGCGGGCCAACCTGCTGGGTTCGTCCAGCAAGGGCAATGAGTACTTCCTGCGTCATCTGCTGGGCACCACGTCGAATGTGCAGGCCGAGCCCACCGGGGACGACTTGCGGCCCAAGGACGTCGCCTGGACCGAGGACATCCCCGAGGGCAAGCTCGACATGCTGATGTCCATCGACTTCCGCATGACGTCGACGACACTGCTCTCGGACGTGGTGCTTCCCGCGGCGACCTGGTACGAGAAGGCCGACCTGTCCAGCACCGATATGCATCCCTACGTGCACGCGTTCAGTCCGGCTGTCGACCCGCCCTGGGAAACCCGTTCGGACTTCGAGGCGTTCGGTGCGATCGCGCGGACGTTCAGTGCTCTGGCGGCCCGGCACCTGGGTACCCGCACCGATGTGGTGATGGGCACGTTGCAGCACGACACCCCGGGTGCGATGGCCTATCCGGGTGGTACCGAACATGATTGGCGGACCACCGGTGAGACGCCGGTTCCCGGCAAGACGATGGGACCGCTCGTCGTCGTCGAACGTGATTACCCGGCGATAGCGGAAAAGTGGTCGGCGCTCGGGCCGCTGGTCGACAGCTTGGGCCTGACGACCAAGGGCGTCACCACCCATCCCGACCAGGAGGTTCGTGAACTCGGCTCGAAGTTCGGGGTGATGGATTCCGGTGCGGCACAGGGCCGGCCTGCCATCACCACAGCCGAACGGATGGCCGACGTGATCCTCGCGCTGTCGGGCACCTCCAATGGCCGGCTGGCGGTGGAGGGTTTCAAGGAGCTGGAGAAGCGCACCGGTCGCAAGCTGGTGCACCTGGCCGAAGGCAGCGAGGAACGCCGGATCACCTACGCCGACACCCAGGCCAGACCGGTGCCCGTGATTACCAGTCCGGAGTGGTCCGGCAGTGAGACGGGCGGCCGCCGCTACGCGCCGTTCACGGTGAACATCGAGGAGCTCAAACCGTTCCACACGCTCACCGGGCGAATGCATTTCTATGTCGATCACGACTGGTTGGAGGAACTCGGCGAGCAGCTGCCGATTTACCGGCCACCCTTGGACATGGCAAGGCTGTTCGGTGAATCCCAGGTAGGGCATCGGGACGGCATCGGCCTGACGGTGCGCTACCTGACCCCGCATTCCAAGTGGTCGATCCACTCGGAGTACCAGGACAACCTGTTCATGCTCTCGCTGTCCCGCGGTGGTCCCACCATGTGGATGAGCCCCCTGGATGCGGCGAAGATCGAAGTGAAGGACAACGACTGGATCGAGGCGGTGAACCGCAACGGCGTGCTGGTGTGCCGCGCCGTTGTCAGCCACCGGATGCCAGAAGGGGTGGTGTACGTCTACCACGCGCAGGAACGGACCATTGACGTGCCGCTGAGCGAAACCACCGGAACCCGTGGTGGCATTCACAATTCACTGACCCGGCTGTTGGTCAAGCCCAGTCATCTGGCCGGTGGCTACGCGCAGCACTCGTTTGCGTTCAACTACCTCGGCCCCACCGGAAATCAGCGTGACGAGGTGACGGTGGTTCGCCGCCGCTCGCAGGAGGTGCGATACCAGTGAAGGTCATGGCCCAGATGGCGATGGTGATGAACCTCGACAAGTGCATCGGGTGTCATACATGTTCGGTGACCTGTAAGCAGGCCTGGACGAACCGGGCCGGCACCGAATACGTCTGGTTCAACAACGTCGAAACCCGTCCGGGGCAGGGGTATCCACGCACTTATGAGGATCAGGAGAAGTGGCGCGGGGGGTGGAAGCTGGACCGTCGTGGCCGGCTGCGACTGCGCGACGGCGGCCGCCTGGCCAAACTGGCCAGGATCTTCGCGAACCCGAAGTTGCCGTCGATCAACGACTACTACGAGCCGTGGACCTACGACTACGAGAACCTGACCTCGGCACCGCTGGGTGAGCACATCCCGACCGCCCCGCCGCGCAGCCTGATCACCGGAAAACCGATGAAGGTGTCGTGGTCGGGGAACTGGGACGACGACCTGGCCGGCTCACCGGAGATCGTGCCGGGGGACCCGATCCTCAAGCAGGTCAGCGAGGAGATCAAGCTCGAACTCGAGCAGACCTTCATGTTCTACCTGCCCCGGATCTGCGAGCACTGCCTGAACCCGTCGTGTGTCGCATCCTGCCCGTCGGGTGCGATGTACAAGCGTTCTGAAGACGGCATCGTGCTGGTCGATCAGGACCGTTGCCGCGGCTGGCGCATGTGTGTGTCCGGATGCCCTTACAAGAAGGTCTATTTCAACCACAAGACCGGCAAGGCCGAGAAGTGCACGCTGTGTTACCCGCGGATCGAGGTCGGGTTGCCCACGGTGTGTTCGGAGACGTGTGTGGGCCGGTTGCGTTACCTCGGGCTGGTGCTCTACGACGTCGACCGGGTGCTGGAGGTGGCGTCGGTACCGGACGAGAAGGACCTCTACGAGGCGCAGCGGCAGATCCTGCTGGATCCGACCGACCCGGAGGTGATCGCCGGGGCCCGGGCCGAGGGCATCTCCGACGAGTGGATCGAGGCCGCCCAGCGTTCGCCGGTGTACAAGCTCATCCACACCTATGGTGTTGCGCTGCCGCTGCATCCGGAGTTCCGCACGGTGCCGATGGTGTGGTACATCCCGCCGCTGTCGCCGGTGGTCGACGCGGTCAGCCGCGACGGACACGACGGCGAGGACGTCGGTAATCTCTTCGGGGCGCTGGAAGCGTTGCGTATCCCGATCGAGTACCTGGCCGGGTTGTTCACCGCGGGGGACACCGCCGTCGTCGAAGGGGTGCTGCGCCGACTGGCGGCGATGCGTTCCTACATGCGCGACATCAACCTCGGCCGCGAGACCCAACCGCACATACCGGCCGCGGTCGGTATGACCGAGGAACAGATGTACGAGATGTACCGGCTGCTGGCGATCGCGAAATACGAAGATCGCTACGTCATTCCGACCGCATACAGCTCCGAGGCGATACCCGGGGCCGAGGAACCGGGCTGCTCACTGTCCTATGAGGGCGGGCCAGGGATGTACGAGTCGGGTCCCTTCGGCGAGGCCAGCGGCGGGCCGGTGCCGGTGGCGGTGGAGACCTTCCATGCGCTCCGACACCGGCAGACCAGCGACGGCATGGCCGCCAACGCCGAACGGCCATCGCGGGTGAATCTGCTCAACTGGGACGGTAGGGGAACACCGTCGGGCATGTTCCCGCAGGATTAGTCAGGAGAACGAGTGAGGAAGCGTAGAAGCCGCTCCGACAGCGGCCTGATTCGTCGCTCCCGCGACAGCAGCCTGCAGGACCGCTTGGTGTGGCAGGCGGCATCGTTGATGCTCGCCTACCCGGACGACGGCCATGCCGACCGGCTGGAGGCCGCGGCCCGCCTGCTGGATCACGTCACCGGTGAGCCCAGGGCGTTGCTGGGCGAAACGGTTGTCGGGCTGAGCCTTCGGCCCAGCATGGCGTTGGCGCAGGAGTATGTCGAGACCTTCGACCTCCAGAAGCGCTGCACCATGCTCCTGACGTATTGGACGTCGGGGGATACCCGAAACCGCGGCGCGGACATGGTCGAATTCACCCAGGCCTACCGTGCCGCGGGGGTAGAGATACCGAAAGGCGAGGCACCCGATCATCTTCCGGTGGTGCTGGAGTTCGCGGCAACGGTCGACCCCGATGCGGGCCGGCGACTGCTCACCAAGTATCGGGTGCCGATCGGTGTGGTTGCCCGGGCGTTGGCCGACGGGGGATCGCCGTATTCGCCGGTTGTCGCTGCGGTGGCCGCAACCCTTCCGTCCCTGGCTTCCGTCGATGACGTGGCACAACTCATGATGGCCGGTCCGCCAGCTGAATCTGTTGGGCTGCAACCATTTCAACTGACCGTTCCGCCACGTAGGGCGTAAGGAGACCGCGAAGATGAACTGGGAGATCTTCTGGGACGTCGTGCCGTACGTGACCCTGGCGACGGTCGCAGTCGGCACCTGGTGGCGGTACCGTTACGACAAGTTCGGCTGGACCACGCGTTCATCGCAGCTCTACGAGTCGCGATTGTTGCGGATCGCCAGCCCGATGTTTCACTTCGGCATGCTGGTGGTGTTCATCGGGCACGTCATCGGCCTGTTCATCCCCGAGTCGTGGATGAACCTGGTGATGAATGATCACATCTATCACCTCCAGGCAGTGATCCTGGGCGGGGCCGCCGGCATTGCTGCCCTGGTCGGAATCGCCCTGCTGATCTACCGTCGCCGCGTCACCGGCCCGGTCTTCATGGCCACCACGGTCAACGACAAGACGATGTACGTGGTGTTGGTGGCGGCGATGGTGGCGGGCTTCGCCTGCACCGCGATGGGCGTGACACCGGAGGGTGCCGAGCACGACTACCGCGAAACCGTGTCGCCGTGGTTCCGCTCGATCTGGATCTTCCAGCCCCGCGGTGACCTGATGGCACAGGCGCCGGTGTACTTCCACATCCACGTGATGATCGCACTCGCGCTGTTCTGCCTGTGGCCGTTCACCCGGCTGGTGCACGTGTTCAGCGCCCCGATCGGCTACCTGTTCCGTCCCTACGTCGTGTACCGCAGCCGTGATGTCGCCGAGAGCAGTGAGTTGGTCGGATCACGGCCGCATCGTCGGGGCTGGTGAGGCAGCAGGCCGGCGCCCGAAAGTAGGGACCTTTGGCCCTGCCTGGTCAGGGACAGAGGGTGGACGATCGTTCTATGGAGCAGTTGACCGTACTTGACGCAGGGTTCCTGGAAGCGGAGGACTCCGACCGGCACGCGAGCCTGGCGATCGGGGCGATCGCCGTGTTGGACGGCCCGATGCCCCGGCCCGATACCGTCATGGCATCGCTGGCCGAGCGGGCCCTGGCCGCACCGCGCTTGCATCAACTGCTGCACACCCAGCCGCTCGACCTCGGTGCGCCCTGCTGGGTCGATGACGCCAACTTCGATGCGGCGCACCATATTCGGTATGCGGCGTTGCCGCAGCCAGGCGACGATGCGGCGCTGTTCCGGTGGGCCGCCGACATCATGGAACGTCGTCTCGACCGGGACCGCCCGCTGTGGGAGTGCTGGATCGTCGACGGTCTGGAGAGTGACAGGTGGGCGATCCTGCTGAAGGTCCACCACTGCATCGCCGACGGGATCGCGGCCACGCGGCTGCTGAGCCGGCTTTGTGACGACGGTGGCCTGGCCGCACACGGTGCGAAGCGCCAAGCTACCGGGGGGACAGCGGTTTTCGGCCCTGTCGAGTGGATCGGTAAGGCGTGGCGCATTTCGAGCGGGCTGCCCGCTGCTGCGATACAGGCCATGCACGGCGCCCTCGACATCGTCACCGGTCTGCTGCGTCCGGCGGCGGCTACCTCGTTGACCGGTCCGGTGAGCAGCATGCGGCGCTATGCCACCGGCGAGGTGTCGTTGGGCGACGTCGACAGGGTATGCCGGGAATTCGGTGTGACCGTCAATGATGTTGCGCTGGCGGCCATCACCGACACGTTCCGGAACACACTCATCCGCCGCGGTGAAACGCCGACGCGCGACGCACTGCGCACTCTGGTGCCCGTTTCGGTGCGCTCCGAAGATGCCGATGGTCGGACCGACAACCGCGTGTCGGTGATGTTGCCGTACCTTCCGGTCGACAAGGCCGATCCGGTACAGCAGTTGCGCACCGTGCATTCCAGGCTGTCCAGGGCCAAGGCCAGTGGGCAGCGCGAAGCGGGGAACATCCTGGTGTCCGCGGCGAATGCGATTCCGTTCCCGCTCACGGCATGGGCGGTGCGGGCACTGACCCGGTTGCCGCAACGCGGGGTCGTCACCGTGGCCACGAATGTCCCGGGTCCGCGGAATCGGTTGCGTGTCATGGGTTGTGAGATCGTCCGGTTGCTTCCGATTCCACCGCTGGCGATGCAGCTGCGGACCGGCATCGCCATCATGAGCTATGCCGACCGCCTGGCCTTCGGAGTGATCGGCGATTACGACGCGGCACCGGATGTGGCCGAACTGGCCCGTGGTATCGAGCGTGCGGTTGCCCGTCTGGTCGATATCAGTATTGGCCACTGGCGCAGCACCCCGGTGGGTACCCTGCAATTGGTAGAAGGAGGTTGATCGTCATGAAGGGATCTGAACTCGGCGTCCTCACCCGCAGGCAGTGTCTGGATCTGCTGGAGGGGGTACGCGTCGGCAGGTTGGTGTTCACCGAGGACGCGTTGCCGGCCGTGCAGCCCGTCAACTTCCGGGTGTGGCATGACGATGTAGTGATCCGGGTGGCCGGCGGGCCCAAGCTGGTCGCCGCGACCGACCATCAGGTCGTGGCGTTCGAAGCCGACGAGCTCGATGCCGATCTACGCACCGGCTGGAGTGTGACGATCGTCGGGCACGCCGAGCACATCACCGACGTCGACGAACAGGTGCAGGTCGCCGGGACATTCGTGCAGCCGTGGGCCGAGGGGCGCCGCGATCATTTCGTGCGGATCCGGTCCGAGAAGGTCACCGGACGTCAGCTCCGGAACCATGCGATGCCGCACTACGGCACGGTGGGCGGCAGCTAGTACCGGAGCCGGTCGCCGACCACCCGCACGGCGTGGCCCGGGTGCTGCGTCGCGTACAGCGGGTGCATCAGCACCGGGTGACGGCAGTGCGCGCAGGAAGCCTGCGGCTGATTGGCCGACGCGAAGGTCAGATGGTGGCATTCGCTGCACCGGACCATGTAGCAGGCGCCGATCCAGTTGGCCATGCCCACGTAGATCGCGACGGTGGTCCCCGCCGCGAGCACCATGATCAAAGCGACCGTGAGCGCTTCATAAACCGTCATCACCGGCACCTCCAGCCTCGCCTATCGCACTGTGACGGATACCTCAAACGGTACTCGCGGAACCTAGGTCTTTCTGGCTCGTTTGAAGACCTTGTCCAGTTCTTTACCGCGCAATCCGTTGTGCTCAGCCTTGCGCACCTTGTGCAGAACCAGGGGGCAGCGTTTGCAGCGAGGCTTGCTCTTGCAGCACTTTTTCTTGGGCTTCAGGGCGGCGATTTTTGCGGACTTCAACGTGACGGGGCTCTCTCGTTTTCGTGATCGACCGGCCAGCCTGCGAGAATGTCGGGGTGGATTCACGCCCGAGCTTTCGCAATGTCGCCATCGTCGCCCACGTCGACCACGGCAAGACGACCCTAGTCGACGCGATGCTGCGGCAGTCGGGTGCCTTGACGCACCGCGGCGACGACGCGGTCGAGCGCTTGATGGACTCCGGTGACCTGGAGAGGGAAAAGGGCATCACCATCCTGGCCAAGAACACCGCGGTGCATCGGCACCATGCGGACGGCAGCATGACGGTGATCAACGTCATCGACACCCCTGGTCACGCCGATTTCGGTGGCGAGGTGGAGCGTGGCCTGTCCATGGTGGACGGTGTGGTTCTGCTGGTGGACGCCTCGGAGGGCCCGCTCCCGCAGACCCGGTTCGTGCTGCGCAAGGCCCTGGCTGCGCACCTGCCGGTGATTCTGGTGGTCAACAAGACCGACCGGCCCGACGCGCGCATCGCAGAGGTCGTCGAGGAGAGCCACGACCTGCTGCTCGACGTTGCCTCCGACCTTGACGACGAGGCCCAGGCTGCCGCCGAGAAGGCACTGGATCTGCCCACCCTGTACGCCTCGGGCCGGGCCGGTATCGCGTCGACGACGCAGCCCGCCAACGGTGAGAATCCCGACGGCGAGAATCTGGACCCACTGTTCGACGTGCTGATGGAGCACATCCCGGCACCGTCGGGCGACCCGGAGGCGCCGCTGCAGGCCCTGGTCACCAACCTCGACGCGTCGGCCTTCCTGGGTCGTCTCGCGCTGATCCGCATCTACAACGGCCGGCTCAAGAAGGGCCAGCAGGTCGCCTGGATGCGTGAGGTGGACGGGTCCCCGGTGATCACCACCGCCAAGATCACCGAACTGCTGGCCACCGAGGGTGTCGACCGCACTCCGACGGAAGAGGCCGTCGCCGGCGACATCGTCGCCGTCGCGGGTATCCCGGAGATCATGATCGGCGACACCCTGGCCGATCCCGAGAACTCGCACGCTCTGCCGCGCATCACCGTCGACGAACCGGCCATCTCGGTCACGATCGGCACCAACACCTCGCCGCTGGCGGGCCGGGTGTCGGGGCACAAGCTGACCGCCCGCATGGTCAAGAACCGCCTCGACAGCGAACTGGTCGGCAACGTGTCGATCCGGGTCGTCGACATCGGTCGTCCCGACGCCTGGGAGGTGCAGGGCCGCGGTGAGCTGGCGCTGGCCATCCTCGTCGAGCAGATGCGGCGCGAGGGCTTCGAGCTGACCGTCGGCAAGCCGCAGGTGGTCACCAAGAACGTCGACGGCAAGCTGCACGAGCCGTTCGAAGAGCTGACCATCGACTGCCCGGAGGAGTTCGTCGGCTCCATCACCCAGCTGATGGCCAACCGCAAGGGCCGGATGGAACAGATGACCAACCACGCCGCCGGCTGGGTGCGGATGGACTTCGTGGTGCCCAGCCGCGGGCTGATCGGCTTCCGAACCGACTTCCTGACCGAGACGCGTGGCACCGGCATCGCCAACGCCGTGTTCGAGGGCTATCGACCGTGGGCCGGGGAGATCCGGGCCCGCCATACCGGGTCGCTGGTGAGCGACCGGTCCGGCTCGATCACCCCGTTCGCGATGATCCAGCTGGGCGACCGCGGACAGTTCTTCGTCGAGCCGGGTGAGGACACCTATGAGGGTCAGGTGGTGGGTATCAACCCGCGCGCCGAGGATCTCGACATCAATATCACCCGCGAGAAGAAGCTGACGAACATGCGGTCGTCGACCGCCGACGTCATGGAGACGCTGGCGCGGCCACTCGATCTGAGTCTGGAACAGGCCATGGAATTCTGTGCCGAGGACGAGTGCGTCGAGGTGACCCCCGAGGTCGTCCGCGTGCGCAAGGTTGAGCTGACGGCTTCGCTGCGGGCCCGGGCGAAGGCACGCGCGAAGGCCCGCGGATAACTTTCGAGCTGTGCTGCGCCAGTAGCGATATCCCCCGCGGTATCGCTACTGGCGCAACAGTTCTCAGGCCGCGTCGCTCTTGGAGTCGGACTTCTTGCCGGCGCCGTCGTTCGTAGTGGCGGCACCGGTGGAGTTGCCGGCGGTGGTGGTGGCCTTGCCCGGCGTCGGGCTGTCGTTGCCACCCTTCAAGCCGAACTTCTCCTTGAGCTGATTGACGCTGGTTCGGAGATCGGTGGTGTCGGGCTTGGTCGGTGCCGACGTGTCCGAGTCGCCGGACACCTTGGCTCCGGTCTGGTGCGTGCTGAAGTTGAGGCTCTCGCGAAGCTGAGTCCGTGTCCTCGCCAGCGGTGTCGCTTTCTCGACCGCGGGCTTCTTGACCTCCACCTTCTCCGTCGTCACCGTCTCCTTCTCCGTCGTGACCGTCTCCGGTGCCGGCGGTGCCGTTTCGACGTCGAGGGTGACCAACGTCTTCGGAGCGGGAGGTTCGTTCACCTTGCTGGTGACCAATGTGTTCTGCGGATTGTTCGGATTCGCACTCGGGTCCACGCCAAGCGCTTCGCGGACGACTTCACGGACGGAGTTCGTCGCTTTCCACAACACGTCGTTCCGGAAGTCCTGAATACCGTCGGCTCGGTTGGGCAACAGCGCCTTCAGTCCGATGGGGATGGCCTGCTGGGTCGGGCCGGTGCCCATGAAGGAGTCGGCCACCCAAAGTGGAGCGCTGATGTAATCGTTGAGCATGTTGTAGACGGCGACGTTGGGCTCCATGCCGCCGGCGATGTCAAGGATCGCCTTGAGCGGTCCGAACGGGGCCAGGGCGAGGCCTTCCACCAGTCGATACCCGGAGTCGAGGGCGCCCGCAGCGAATCCGGCGAGCGGCGTGAGCACGTCGAGGGGAGTGCTGGTGTCGGCGACCCCGAGGAGGTCGGCGATCGATGACCGGAAATTATCGGTCGCTGCCCACAGCACGTCGTTGCGGAAGGCCTGAATATCGCCGGCCCGGTCGGGGAACAGCGCCGCCAGGCCCTTGCCGGTGAGTGACGTTTGGTTGATTCCCAGGGCGGGGTCGATGGCCCACAGCGGGGCATCGATGACTTGACGGAGCGAGTTGTAGAAGGCCTGGCGGTCGCCGTCGGCGATGGCGAGGGCAGCGGCGATGGCGGCCACCGGTAGCTGTGCGATGCCTTGGACGAAACGCAACCCGGATTCGCTGAAACCCTGGAGTGCCGCAATCGGATCCGGGTTCGCCATGAGGTTGATATCCGCAACATGCGCGGCTCGCAGCGCTTCCGGGGTCTGTGCGCTGACCGGTCCGATTGCCGGGCCGATGGTGATCGCGCCTGCCGCGAGTAGCGCTGTTGCTGTTGTCATCGATTGCTTCACACCAACGTGCATCGTGCTTCCCCCTGTTGATTTGGTTGCTCTGGTCCGAAACTGACGTCCTCGACGATAGAGTCAACTTAAGAATTTCTCAGGTGAATTCGAGATTTTGCATACACAAAGACCATCCGATCGGCCAAGTTTCCTGGCAAGTTGTGTCATGCAACCGAAAGTCACGGATCCCTGTGTCGTTGATTTAGCTGAGGAGTAGGGGAAGGCTGTGCATCGGCATCGCCGCCAAGCAAAGTGGCGCGATCGTCCGTTGTGCCATGTTTGCGGCGTCGCGCCGGGCGCTGGCTCGTGCCGGCGTGCAATGTTGAGCAGCAATCAGATTTGATCTGGGGGTAGGTGTCCCAATCGGTCAGTTTTGGCGCCCAATATGAATCGATTGCGATTTTTTCGCGCGAATTGTCGCGGCGGGTTCACGCTCGCGATGCCTGCCGGCCACCATTTGCGGATCGAGGGGTTGGGACGCCCTGTCGGTGCGTGGCTCAGTGCGCTTCCGGTCAGTCGATACGCTGAGGGACGTGCCGTCACCCCTTCGCCGCGCCCACGGGACGATCGGCATACTCATTTCCGTGCCGACGTTGCTGTTCAGCGGCTGTACGGTCAGCCCCCCGCCGGCACCGCAGAGCACCGAGACGACTGAGACAGCACCGCCGCCCCCGATGAAGGCGACGCAGATCATCATGGCGATCGATTCGATCGGTCCCGGATTCAATCCGCACCTGCTGTCGGATCAGTCGCCGGTGAATGCGGCCGTCGCGGCGATGGTCCTGCCGAGTTCGTTCCGGCCGGTCCCCGACCCGAAGTCCCCGACGGGCTCGCGTTGGGAGCTCGACACCACGCTGCTCGATTCGGCCGAGGTGACCAGTGAGAACCCGTTCACGGTCACCTACAAGATCCGTCCCGAGGCGCAGTGGACCGACAATGCGCCCATCGCCGCCGACGACTACTGGTATCTGTGGCGCCAGATGGTCGGCCAGCCGGGCGTTGTCGATCCGTCCGGCTACGACCTGATCACCGGAGTGCAATCGGTGGAGGGCGGCAAGCAGGCGGTGGTGACCTTCTCCCAGCCGTATCCGGCGTGGCGGGAACTGTTCAACGACATCCTCCCGGCCCACATCATCAAGGACGTTCCCGGCGGTTTCGGCGCAGGTCTGGCCCGCGCGATGCCCGTCACCGGCGGGCAGTTCCGGGTGGACAGCATCGACCCGCAACGGGATGAGATCCTGCTGGCCCGCAACGACCGGTACTGGAGTGTGCCGGCCAAGCCCGACCTGGTGTTGTTCCGCCGGGGCGGGGCACCGGCAGCGCTTGCCGACTCGATCCGCAACGGCGACACCCAGGTAGCCCAGGTGCACGGTGGCGCAGCAACTTTCGCGCAGCTGAGCGCCATCCCGGATGTCCGTACCGCCAGGATCGTCACCCCGCGGGTGATGCAGCTGACCCTGCGCGGCGGGCAGCCCGACCTGGCGCAAGCCCAGGTGCGCAGGGCGATCCTGGGCCTGATCGACGTCGACCTGCTGGCGTCGGTGGGTGCGGGTGATGACAACACGGTGACGCTGGCACAGGCCCAGGTGCGCTCGCCGTCGGACCCCGGTTACGTCCCCACCGCACCGCCGGCCATGTCGCGGGAGGCCGCGCTGGATCTGTTGCGCGGAGCCGGCTATCAGATCGAGCCCGCAGCCGAGCCGCCTGCAGACGGAGCATCGTCGGAACCTGACAACGGCAGGCAGCGCATCACCAAGGACGGCGCGGTACTGTCCTTGGTTCTCGGTGTGGCGTCCAACGATCCGACATCGATCGCCGTCGCCAACACCGCGGCCGATCAACTCCGCAACGTCGGTATCGACGCCTCGGTGCTGGCCCTGGATCCTGTTGCGCTCTACAGCGATGCGTTGACAAACAACCGCGTCGACGCCGTCGTCGGCTGGCGTCAGGCCGGGGGAGACCTGGCCACCAGCCTCGCCTCGCGCTACGGCTGCCGGGCGTTGGAGGCGACAGCCGTCTCTACCACGGTCCCGGGCATCGCGCCGTCGCCGTCGCCGAAGTCCACCACGAGCACCGCGCCCGTCCCGCCGGCCAGCACACCGACACCCACTCAGCCGCTTCCGGCCCCGGAATCGGACGAGCTGGTGCAGGCGCCCAGCAATATCACCGGCATCTGCGACCACAGCATCCAGTCGAAAATCGATGGGGCGCTCGATGGTTCGCAGAACATCGCCGAGGTGATCCAGGCTGTCGAACCTCGACTGTGGAGTATGGCGACGGTTCTTCCGATCCTGCAGGACACCACGATCGTCGCGGCCGGACCGAGTGTGCAGAACGTGAGCCTGTCCGGCGCCGTGCCCGTCGGCATCGTTGGCGATGCGGGCAGTTGGGCAAAGGCGCGGTAGGAAGCAACAGCCAGAAACGAACAGTGGGCCCCCTCCACACCGTGTGAAGGGGGCCCGCCTGGTCGCGCTGTGGGGCTACTTGTCGGCGCCCTTGGCCGAGTCGCTGGAGGACCCGGCCTTCTTCTCCGCGCTCTTCTTGGGGCCGGTCTTGTCCTTCTTGAGGCCGTTGGTCAACTTCTTCGCCGCTGACTTCACCTGGTCGCGGACCGCCTTGGCGGAATTGCTGACCTTGGCCTGCCCCTTGGCAGCCTTGACCGAAGCCTTAGGCGATGCCTTGGTGACGGTCTTCGTGGCGTCGTCGCCCTCGGTGGCAGCTGCATCGGTGTCGGCAGCGGCATCCGTGGCATCGGCCGTCGGAGCCTCGACTGCACTCTCAGCTTCAGTGCTGGAAACGGCGCTGGCGATTGGAGCCGACTCTGTCTTCTCAACCTGCGGTGTCGAGGTCTCCACGGCCGCCGGGGCAGCTACCAGCGCCTTGGCCGGTGTGACATCCAGCGTCACGGTCTTGGTGGTGGAGGCGAGTGTGGAATCCAATACCGCACTCGTCTCGGACGCACCCCCGAGGCCGGGCAGGTTGCCGAGCAGATCGCCGCGATCGGCGCCCGGCGTCTTGATCGAGTTCGCGATGCCGGCAATTGCGGTCAGCACCGTCGAGATGCCTCCGCCGATGCCCCACTGGTCCGGCGGATTCAGCAGACCGCCGGTGGGGGTGCCGAAGACGTCGTATCCGTTGAGCAGGGCGCCGGTGATGGTGGCCGGAGCATTCACCAAGGCGGTCGCGAACTCGGCCGGGTCGCCGCTGCTCGCCGCGCTGACCAGGCTGTCGATGACATGTCCGGTTGCGGCGGCGGTTACCGTCAAGGGGCTCAGCAGTCCGCTCACCAGGATCGCCGGGACCATGTCGTTGACGTGGAGGGCGAACTGTCCCAGATTTACGAACGGCTGCGCAAGCGCGGGCCACGCCATGCCCACACCGATCTGTAGCGGCAGTGCGAGCAGGATGAAGCTCGATACCGCGCTGGCGAGGCCGTTCTCCAGATCCCCGGCCGCGATCAGATCGAGAGCGCCCTGCATTGACGCTGGAAAGCTCGACCAACCGTCGGGGGACAGCGCGGCTTTGAGTCCGTCGGCCGTCGTCTGCGCCGCGGCGCCCAAGACATTTGCGGTGTGCAGCTGGTTGGCGATGATCTGGGTCAGGATCGGGGCCGGGTCCGCCATCCACTGTTCGCCCAGGCCGCCGATGTTCCCGACGGCGGCTCCGATCACCTCGGCCCACAGTTCGAGGGGATTGGCGGCTGCGGTGAGATTCACCGCAGCAGACGAGGAGTCAATTGCGGGGAAGTGAGCGTCCGGAGCGGGCGGGGCCAGGGGGCTGATTGCGATGGCGCTGGCGCCTACGAGCGCGACGCCGGCGGCCAGGTACGACCGAGAAACGAGTTGCATGGGATCTCCTTACGGGGACGTAACTAGGGTCGGCGCAGAAGTTACCCCAAAGTAAGTTCAGTTGTCTGCAAATTCTCTCAGCAGATTTTCAGCCCCCCGGAACCATCGTGCTGTCCGGCAAATGAACTCCGGGTATCTGAAATATTGCTGGTAATGCGAGTTTGTCGCGGTCAAATCGCATTGTTTCGCTACCAGATGTAGCGATATTATCCATAAGTTCGAAGCGTCATAGCAAACATTTGGCGCGCTATGCCACTCGGTTGCCAGCGGGGGTGCTGGCGATAAGTTCGGTTAGGTTACCCAGCGGTAACGTCATCCGGGCGTGGGCCGGGAAGTTAGCGCGCACACATTGGACATATGAGTGTGATCTGTAAAACAGGGGCTGCTCGGATGAGATGCCGGACACTGGTCGGGCCTGCGGTCCCGGTATCCACTCCGTTGCTTGCGTTGGCAACGAAGTGGCAGTCTCAGTCAGTTTCAAAAATTGCGGATTTCGTTGTCGGGGGTTTGCCCGGTCTGTTTAGTCGACCATTACGTTGTTGCGCCGCTAGGCGAGCGATTTCAGGCCGATCATCGGTCTGACGGTCGGCGGTGAGTGTCTTTCTGCGCGGCCCGCAGGGCACGGCTATCGTCGATCACGATGCCCAGCGAAACGCCCCGCCTGCTGTTCGTTCACGCCCATCCGGACGACGAAACCCTCACCACCGGTGCCACGATCGCGCACTACGCGGCGCTCGGCGCCGACGTGCATGTGGTGACCTGCACCCTCGGCGAAGAGGGGGAGGTCATCGGCGATCGCTATGCGAACCTGGCCGTCGACCACGCCGATCAACTCGGCGGATACCGGATCAGCGAGCTGACCAAGGCACTGAGCGCACTCGGCATCGGCGCACCGCAATTCCTCGGCGGCCCCGGTCGATGGCGGGACTCGGGTATGGACGGTTCCTCGGCGCGCAAGCAACAGCGGTTCATCGACGCCGATTTTGATGAAGCGGTAGACGAACTCGTGCGCGTCATCGAGGATCTGCAACCGCACGTCGTCGTCACCTACGACCCCGACGGCGGGTACGGGCACCCCGACCACAAACAGGCCCACCGCGTCACCACCGCGGCCGTCGCGGCCGCCGGCTGGACCGTCCCCAAGTTCTATTGGACGGTCATGGCCAGCACCGCGATGCGGGCCGGCCTCCAAGGCATGAAGGACGTGCCGGAGGACTGGATCCGCATCGACGTCGGGGACGTTCCGTTCGGGTACGCCGACGACCAGATCGATGCCGTCGTCGAGGCCGGCGCCCAACTGCCGGCCAAGGTCGCCGCGATGCGCGCGCACGCCACCCAGGTCACCGTCGCACCCGACGGGAGTGGATTCGCCCTGTCCAACAACCTCGCCCTGCCGATCCTCGGTGAGGAGCATTACCTGCTCGTATCGGGCGACGCGGGCGAGCGCGATACCCGCGGGTGGGAAACCGACCTGCTGGCCGGGCTGAATCTGCAATAGCCGAAACCGCACGCGGTAAGCTCCGGTCAATCAGTGGCGTCGAAGGGACATTCATGGACCCCGATATGGATCCGAACCTGCAGCACTGGCAGGACCGTTTTGACAACTACCAGTGGGTGGTCGGTTCGATGGTCGGTCTGCTCGACAGCATTCCCACCTGAACCCGCCCTCGGACCTTGTGCTGGGCCGCGTCGTCCTGGCACTGCTCGCGGTTGACGGCGTCCTCTCAGCCGTCGTAGGCGCATTACTGCTGCCTTCACACATCGGATCGATCCCGTTTCCGATCAGCGCACTGGCTGCGGGGGCCGTCAATACCGCGCTCGTCTGGGCGGCCATGTACTGGACCGATTCCATGCGGTTGGCGGCGTTGCCGCTGTGGACATGGCTGGCCACCGTGGTGGCGATGACGTTCGGGGGGCCGGGCGGAGACATCATCTTCGCCGGCCCGGGCGTGATGGCCTTCGGATCGCTGATCCTGATCGCCGTCGGCGCGTTACCGCCGCTGGTACTGCTCCGGCGGCATTACCTCCGCTGACTCACTTCTTGTTGTCCGAGTCCGACTTGGCATTGGAATCCTTGGGAGACAAGGACTTTTCCTTCTTTACCCTGGGCTTCGGCGTGACGTTCTTGACGGCGGTCTTGACCGCCTGGCGCGCATCGTCACCGGCCTTCTGCGCGGCATCGACCGCTCCCTGGACCCGGGTCTGAACCCGTGACTGGACATCCGTCGCCTTGTCGACCGTCTTGGCCTTGATGTTGCGGTTGGTGACCGGACTCGTCAGCTTCGGTGCCTCGCCCTTCGCTTGATCGACCGGATCCTGCAACGAGGCGCGCACCGACGTCGGCACCTTCGC
The DNA here is from genome assembly GCF_017876775.1 of Mycolicibacterium lutetiense. Taxonomy (NCBI): domain Bacteria; kingdom Bacillati; phylum Actinomycetota; class Actinomycetes; order Mycobacteriales; family Mycobacteriaceae; genus Mycobacterium; species Mycolicibacterium lutetiense. The sequence continues at coordinate 584,422 of NZ_JAGIOP010000001.1, forward strand.
CACCTCGTCGGTGTTCGTCTCGGTCGCCGCGGAGCCGGGGGTGAAGTAGTTGATCTGGTCGTCGACGTAGTTCCCGACGGCGTTGACCGCGTTGTTGCCATGCGAGGCGATGCTCTTGCCGACGAACTGGGCTTCGGTGCCGGCGGCCTCGAGGAGCCCTTGGCCGTCGTTCAACACGTCGTCGAGGTAGCGGTCCGGGATCTGGATCAGGTCGGTGGTCAGGCCGACACCCTGGCTCGACAGCGCGCTGACCAGGTTGTAGTTGATGTCGAGCTGGCGGCTGAGGAAGTTCAGGCGCAACGAGTCGAGCACGTTGTCGGCCCCGTTGACCGCGAAGCTGGTCGCATTGTGGACCAGGCCGTAGGCGCCGGTGATGGTGTTCACCGCGGCGTCGGTCACGAAGCCCGAGGGCGGCAGGACAACGTCGCCGACGAGTCCGCGCAGGCCGGGGAAGAGGGCCCCGGGGGTGGCGAGTCCGGCCGACAGACCCTGGGTGGCCAGGGTGTTGAACGGCCAGCCCGGCGGCGGGCCGGGAAGCGGCGGGAGGATCCAGCCGAAGAAGAAATTGAACTCTTGGACACCGAAGTTGACGCCGGCGTTGATCGCGGCTCCCACGGTGCTGACGAAGCCGTTCCACCACACGGCGGGGTTCAGCGGATCGTTGACGACCGGAACCAGCCAGTGGTCGAAGTAGCCGTTGGCGATCGGCTTGATCAGGGCGTTGTAGAAGATGCCGATCTGGTCGCCGATCGCCCAGGCGAACGGAACGCCCCAGCCGCCCAGCCAGTAGGCGATGTCCTGTGCATAGTTCACGCCCCAGTCGATCCAGGATTGGACCCCGTACCAGACCGAACTGAGCCAGTCGCTGGCCGCGTTCTGGACACCGATGTCGCCGGTCGTTGCCGCTGCCGGGGCCACTCCCAGTCCGGGGGCGCCGGGGTGCGAGGGCGCCTTGGGTGCCACGGCGGCGGTCATCCTGCTGGCAGCCGCCAGCAGATCGACCATCGCCTGGGTCAGCTGAGGTTGGGTCGATGCCGGGTGTGCCGGGACGGCGATATCAGCGGGAGCTGCTTGAACGGGGGTGAGGGCGATGGCAGTGGCGGTGGCCGCTGCGGCTCCCGCCACCAGATACGAACGAACACTTGTAGTCATCACGACCCCTCCGGTATCCCCTCCCCGACGGGATCAATTTACGTGGTCGGCCGCCCATTCGTCGGGACTTGACCGTCTGTGTCCGGTAAGGGGCCCGCGCTCCGCTGACAAGCTGGGACTACTGTGGCCGGTATGCCGGGCGCATTGGTTTCAGAATGTGAGACGCGTGGATGATCGTGCACAACGACGGGGTTACACGGAAGTGGCTCTGAACTCCCAGCACGGCGCCGATCTACCCACCCCGGCCGTCCCATCGAAGTCCGCTGCGCCCAGCGGTCCGACCACTTCGGCACTGCGGCGGGTGCTGCGGCGGGCCCGTGACGGCGTGACCCTCAACGTCGACGAGGCCGCGATCGCGATGACGGCCCGTGGCGAGGATCTGGCGGATCTGTGTGTCAGCGCCGCCCGGGTACGCGATGCGGGCCTGGAATCGGCAGGCCGGCACGGGGCCAACGGTCGGCTTCCGGTCAGCTATTCGCGCAAGGTCTTCATCCCCGTCACGCATCTGTGCCGCGACACCTGCCACTACTGCACCTTCGTGACCGTGCCCGGCAAGCTGCGCGCACAGGGCATGGGCATGTATATGGAGCCCGACGAGATTCTCGACGTGGCTCGCCGCGGTGCCGAATTGGGCTGCAAGGAGGCGTTGTTCACCTTGGGTGACCGCCCCGAGGATCGCTGGGACGAGGCCCGCCAGTGGCTCGATGAGCGCGGCTACGACTCCACGCTGGACTACGTGCGGGCCATGGCCATTCGGGTGCTCGAGGAGACCGGCCTGCTGCCGCATCTGAATCCGGGCGTGATGAGTTGGTCGGAGCTGTCTCGGCTGAAGCCCGTCGCACCGTCGATGGGCATGATGCTGGAGACCACCTCCCGGCGTCTGTTCGAGGTCAAGGGTGAGGCTCACTACGGCAGTCCTGACAAGGATCCGGCGGTGCGGCTGCGCACCCTGGACGACGCCGGCCGGCTTTCCATCCCCTTCACCACCGGTCTGCTGGTCGGCATCGGCGAGACGTTGACCGAACGTGCCGAGACCATGCACGCAATCCGCAAGTCCCACAAAGAATTCGGGCACGTTCAGGAAGTGATCGTGCAGAACTTCCGGGCCAAGGCGGACACTGCCATGCGCGCAGTCGCCGATACCGGGATCGACGACTTCATCGCGACGATCGCGGTGACGCGTCTGGTGTTGGGACCGAAGATGCGTATCCAGGCACCGCCGAATCTGGTGTCGCGCGACGAATGCCTGACGCTCATCGGCGCCGGCGTCGACGATTGGGGCGGCGTGTCACCGCTGACCCCCGATCACGTCAACCCCGAACGGCCCTGGCCGGCGCTCGACGATCTGGCCGACGTCACCGCCGAGGCCGGCTACGACCTGGTGCAGCGGCTCACCGCGCAACCGCAGTACGTGCAGGCCGGGGCGGCCTGGATCGATCCGCGGGTGCGTGGGCACGTCGACGCGCTCGCCGATCCCGACACCGGGTTCGCCCTTGACGTCGACCCGGTCGGGCAGCCGTGGCAGGAGCCCGACGAAGCATCGGAATCGTTGGGTCGTATCGATCTACACTCCGCGATCGACTCCGAGGGCAGGCTCACTGAGACCCGCAGCGACCTGGACAGTGCGTTCGGTGACTGGGAGTCGATCCGCGCCAAGGTGCACGAACTGGCCGCCCGCGCCCCCGAACGCGTCGACACCGATGTGCTGGCCGCGTTGCGCTCCGCCGAACGCAATCCGGGCGGCTGCAGCGACGACGAGTACCTCGCATTGGCCACCGCGGATGGTCCCGCACTGGAAGCTGTTGCCGCACTGGCAGATTCGTTGCGTCGCGATGTCGTCGGCGATGACGTCACCTACGTCGTCAACCGCAACATCAACTTCACCAACATCTGCTACACCGGTTGCCGGTTCTGCGCCTTCGCGCAGCGCAAGGGCGACGCCGACGCCTACTCGCTGTCCACCGACGAAGTCGCCGACCGGGCCTGGGAAGCGCACGTCGCCGGTGCCACCGAAGTCTGCATGCAGGGCGGCATCGACCCCGAATTGCCGGTCACCGGCTACGCCGATCTGGTGCGGGCCGTCAAGGCGCGCGTGCCGTCCATGCACGTGCACGCCTTCTCGCCCATGGAGATCGCCAACGGCGTCACCCGCAGCGGTCTGTCCGTGCGGGAATGGCTGACCTCGCTGCGCGAGGCCGGGTTGGGCTCGATCCCCGGCACGGCCGCCGAGATCCTCGACGACGAGGTGCGCTGGGTGCTCACCAAGGGCAAACTGCCGACCTCGGAGTGGATCAATGTCGTGACGACCGCGCATCAGGTAGGCCTGCGCTCGTCGTCGACGATGATGTACGGCCACGTCGACACACCCAAGCACTGGGTGGGCCACCTCAATGTGCTCCGGGGCATCCAGGATCAGACCGGCGGCTTCACCGAATTCGTGCCGCTGCCGTTCGTGCACCAGTCCTCGCCCCTGTATCTGGCCGGCGGGTCCCGTCCCGGGCCGACGCACCGCGACAACCGGGCCGTACATGCATTGGCCCGGATCATGCTGCACGGCCGGATCCCGTCGATTCAGACCAGTTGGGTGAAGCTCGGCGTCGAACGCACCCAGGTGATGCTGCGCGGCGGTGCCAACGATCTGGGCGGCACGTTGATGGAGGAGACGATCTCCCGGATGGCCGGTTCCGAGAACGGGTCGGCCAAAACTGTGGCCGAACTCGTCGCGATCGCCGAGGGTATCGGCCGTCCCGCCCGTCAGCGCAGTACGGACTACTCGCCGCTTGCTGCCTGACATCTTGCGCACGCTCGTGAGGGCGGCCGGCGAGAAAAGGTCGGATAAATCTGAAAATCGGGAATTGAATCGGACTGCGGTCCGGTTGTTTCTGGGGAAGGCGCCGGACCGACCGGCACCAGACCCAAGGAGACACCATGACCGCCGCCATAGCCACCGACCTGACCGCAGGCACCTGGGTCATCGACCCCGTGCACTCGTCCGTCAACTTCTCGGTTCGCCATCTCATGGTCAGCAAGGTGCGGGGTAGTTTCGAGACGTTCAGCGGCGCGGTTGTCCTCGCCGAGGACGGCACCCCGTCGGTCAGCGCCACCATCGACGTCACCTCCATCGACACCCGCAACGAGCAGCGCGACGCGCACGTGCGGTCCGCAGACTTCTTCGACGCCGAGAACTACCCGACCGCGACCTTTGTTTCCACCGGTGTGCAACCCGACGGCGCCGACTACATCGTCGACGGCGACTTCACCCTCAAGGGCGTGACCAAGCCGGTTTCGCTCAAGCTCGAGTACAACGGCGTGAACGCCGGCATGGGTCAGGGCGCAGTGGCCGGTTTCGAGGCTTCGGTGGTGTTGAACCGTAAGGACTTCGGCATCGACATCGACATGCCGTTGGAGACCGGCGGCACCGTCATCGGCGACAAGGTGACCATCACCCTCGAAATCGAGGCGCTCAAGCAAGCCTGACCGACCCCCGATGACGCGCGTCGCTGACGGCGCGCGTTATCAATGCCGACCGACGTGCGACTCGGCGCGCATCCGCTCGGCCATGTGCGGGTAGTGCAACTCGAAGGCCGGTCGCTCGGAACGGATCCGGGGAAGCTCGGTGAAGTTGTGCCGAGGGGGTGGGCAACTGGTGGCCCACTCCAACGAGTTTCCGTAGCCCCACGGGTCGTCGACCGTCACCGGTTCGCCGTAGCGCCAACTCTTGAACACGTTCCACACGAACGGCAGCATCGAAACGCCCAGGGTGAAGGCGCCGATGCTCGAAACGACGTTGAGTGTGGTGAAACCGTCCGCCGGCAGATAGTCGGCATAGCGGCGCGGCATGCCCTCGTTACCCAGCCAGTGCTGCACCAGGAATGTGGTGTGAAAACCGATGAACGTCAACCAGAAATGGATCTTGCCCAGGCGCTCGTCGAGCAACCGGCCGGTCATCTTCGGGAACCAGAAGTACACCCCGCCGAACGAGGCGAACACGATGGTGCCGAACAGCACGTAGTGGAAGTGTGCGACCAGGAAGTAGGTGTCGGTGACGTGGAAATCGATCGGTGGGCTGGCCAGCATGACACCGGATAGTCCGCCGAGCAGGAACGTGACCATGAAGCCCACCGAGAACAGCATCGGTGTTTCAAACGTCAACTGTCCCTTCCACATTGTGCCGATCCAGTTGAAGAATTTGATGCCGGTGGGCACCGCGATGAAATATGACATCAGGGAAAAGAACGGCAGCAGCACGGCTCCCGTTGCGAACATGTGGTGTGCCCAGACCGCCATCGACAGGGCGCCGATGCTGATCGTCGCGTAGATCAGCGTGACGTAGCCGAACAGTGGCTTGCGGGAGAACACCGGGATGATCTCGGTGACGATGCCGAAGAACGGCAACGCCACCACGTAGACCTCGGGGTGGCCGAAGAACCAGAACAGGTGCTGCCACAGGATGGCTCCGCCGTTGGCGGGGTCGTAGATGTGGGCGCCGAGGTGACGATCGGCGGCCAGGCCGAACAGTGCGGCGGTCAACAGCGGGAACACCATCAGCACCAGAACGCTGGTGACGAGGATGTTCCAGGTGAAGATCGGCATCCGGAACATCACCATGCCCGGCGCGCGCATGCACACCACGGTGGTGATCATGTTGACGGCTCCGAGGATGGTGCCGAGACCGGCCACGGCCAGGCCCAGGATCCACAGGTCACCGCCGGCGCCGGGGGAGTGGATGGCATTGCTCAGTGGGGCATAGGCGGTCCAACCGAAGTCTGCAGCGCCACCGGGGGTGATGAACCCGGCAAGGGCGATGGTTGCACCGAACACGAACAGCCAGAACGACAGGGCATTCAGCCTCGGGAACGCTACGTCGGGCGCGCCGATCTGCAGGGGCAGAACCAGGTTGGCGAATCCGAACACGATCGGGGTGGCGTAGAACAGCAGCATCACGGTGCCGTGCATGGTGAACAGTTGGTTGTACTGCTCGGTGGACAGAAACTGCAACCCCGGTTCGGCGAGTTCGGTGCGGATGAACAGCGCCATCAATCCGCCGGTGAAGAAGAACACGTAGCACGCGACCATGTACATGATCCCGATCGTCTTGTGATCGGTGGTCGTGATGAGCTTGTAGACCAGAGTTCCGCGTGGCCCCAGACGCGGCGGGAATGGCCGCGTGCCGGTGAGCTCGGTGCTGATTGATGAGGTTGTGTGTGCCGTCATCGCATTGCTCCAGTTTGTACAAACAAATCTTGTATAAACTATGGGCTATGACATACGTGATCGGCAAGCCCTGTGTGGATGTGAAGGATCGCGCGTGCGTCGAGGAATGTCCGGTCGACTGCATCTACGAGGGTGCGCGCGCGCTCTACATCCATCCCGACGAGTGTGTGGACTGCGGCGCCTGCGAACCGGTCTGCCCGGTCGAGGCCATCTATTACGAGGACGACCTCCCGGACGAGTTCGAGGCGTACAAGGACGACAACGCCGCGTTCTTCTCCGAGACGATGCCAGGACAGGACGGGCCGTTGGGCTCGCCCGGCGGGGCAGCCAAATTGGGGCCGGTGGCTGCGGACGCACCGCTGGTGGCGGGCCTACCGCCGCAACCGTCATGAACGCGCCCCGTGGGCGACGCCGCGACGTCCTGGCGGTGTTGCGCGACGCTGATACGCCGATGAGCATCGCGGCCATCGCGGAACAACTCGATGTGCACGCCAACACCGTGCGCTTCCACCTCGATGCCCTCCTCGAGCAGGAACAGGTCCGCCGGGTCACCGGCGCCCGCGACAAGCCGGGGCGCCCGCCCCAGCTGTTCGCCGCGGTTGGCGGCATGGACCCCGGCGGCCCGCGGCACTACCGGCTGCTCGCCGAGGCATTGGCCGAATCGGTCGGCGTTGAAGCGGCACCCGGTGCGGCTACCAGCGCAGCGGGGCGCAGGATGGGTGCGCGGTTGGCGGCCGAACGATCCGACCCGGCCGACCGAACACCGGTCGAGAAGTTGGTGGACCTGCTCGACGACCTCGGTTTCGCCCCCGAACCCGACGCCGCAGGCACCGAAATCGCGTTGCGGCACTGTCCGTTTCTGGAAATTGCGCGGATACGGCCGGACATCATCTGCCCGGTGCACCTGGGCCTGATGCAGGGGGCGATGACAGCCTGGGATGCGCCGGTCACGGTCGACGGCTTACGCCCGTTTGTCGAATCCGACCGGTGCGTCGCGCAACTCAGCCGCTGAACAGCGACTAGTCCCGATGCTTGGCCAACCCATTGGCCAGTGCCTCACCGAGACTGGCGGGGTTCTTCAAGAACGGTGTGATGATGTCGACCGGCAGCGGGAACACCACCGTCGAATTCTGGTCGGCACCAAGCTCAAGCAGTGTCTGCAGGTACCTGAGCTGAAGCGAGGCGGGATTCTTCGACAGGGTTTCGGCGGCCTGGCTCAGCTCCTCGGAGGCCTGCAGCTCACCGCGGGCGTTGATCACCTTGGCGCGGCGTTCGCGTTCGGCCTCGGCCTCACGGGCCATCGCCCGCTGCATGGACTCGGGGATCTCCACATCTTTGATCTCGACCACACGCACCTCGACACCCCACTGGGTGCTCTGGGTTTCGATGATCCCGCGCAGATCCACGTTCAGATCCTCGCGGTGCGCCAGCAGCGTGTCCAGGTCGGCCCGACCGAGTAGCGACCGCAGCCTGGTCTGGGCGATCTGTGAGGTCGCCACCGCGTAGTTCTCTACCGCCATGATGGCTTTCAGCGGATCGGTCACCTGAAACATCACCACGGCGTTCACCCGCGCCGGCACATTGTCGCGGGTGATCACTTCCTGTGGCGGGATGGTCAGCGTCACTACCCGCTGATCGACACGCACCATCCGGTCGGCCAGCGGCACCAGCGCCACCAGGCCCGGCCCGTACAGCGGACGGGCGCGCCCCATCCGGAACACCACGCCGCGCTCGTACTCACGCAGCACCTTCAACGAGAAGTAGGCCAGCGCGATCAACACGATCACCCCCGCCGCGGCGAGGAACAGCCACAATCCGCTCACTTCTTCTCCTTCCGGTCTGCCCAGCCCCCACCCCACCGGGTGGTGAACCGGTCGGCGGTAACTGCGGTGATGTCCTCCTGGCCCGTGCGGTGCGGCAGGTGCGCGGGCGCGTTGGCAGGGCTGGCCCACAGGTGGCGGGCCAATGGCACGCCGGCGACGATGATCACCACCGCCGTCACCGTCAGCACCACCACGTCACCGGCGCCGTGTTCGCCGATCGCCATCGCCGCCACCATGATGAGCGCCAATGCGGCCACCACGCAGGCGATCCCGCGGTGAAACTGTCCGGCCTCCGAATACGGCCACGGGTCGACTTCCCGACTGATCTCGCGGCCGTGCTCGGAGCTGGTGCAGGTGGACTTCGCCAGGCAGTTGTTGCAGACCGACGGCTTGGCCCGGTAACGCATCACCCGGTTGGCCGGATCGAAGGACGTGGGCCACAACCACTGGTCCTGCGGGCACAACCAGGCATCGTGATCGGCATGGTAGGTGAATTGTCCAGTGCGCCAACGGGCCGCACGCATCGAGGCGCGCCGCGCCATCACGTCGAATCCCCAGGCCACCGCGACCAGTGCCAGGGCGTACCCCGCCATCAGCCATACCGCGGTGCTCGGAGGGCTCATCGCGCCCCCGGGGCGGGTGTGGCGGACAGCTCGGTGTAGAGCGGGTGCTCAGGCAGCTCGAGCGAGGTGGGGCCGGAGCGGAAGTGCCGCAACGCCTGCCAGGACATCCAGACGAAGGGCAGGATCCCGCCGCCGATGAAGATGACGTCACCGGGCATGCGCAGCCACTCCATCACCGCGTTGCCGGGTTCGGTGAGGTAGCCCAGTGAGCGGGCCTCGAAGTAGCCGTCGTTGACCGAGTGATACAGCTGCATGATGCCCAGCGGTAGCAAGCTGGCGAACACCATCCACGCCAGGCCGATGTTGAGGCACCAGAACGAAACCCGCGCCCACTTCTCGGGCCACTTATCGGCGGGGATCACGTAGCGGTAGGCGAACATCGCCAACCCGACCGCCAGCATGCCGTACACACCCATCATCGCGGCGTGCGCATGGTTGGCGGTCAGTGCCGTGCCGATCTGGTAGTACGACACGATCGGCAGATTGATCAGGAAGCCAAAGATCCCGGCCCCCACGAAGTTCCAGAAGCCCACGGCGACCAGGAACATCACCGCCCAACGATGGGGGAACGGCTTGGAATCCCCCGACGATTGTCGGGAACCCAATTGGAGGAACGCCCACGCCTCGACGGTGAGGAAGGTCAGTGGGATGACCTCGGCAGCCGAGAAGAACGCGCCGAGCGCCATGTGTTCGACCGGGGTGCCGGAGAAGTACAGGTGGTGCATGGTGCCGATGACGCCGCCGGCCGAGTACAAGATGATGTCGAGGAAGATCACGCCCAGGGCGATGCGCTGGCTGACGACGCCCAGCATCACGAAGATGTAGGCCACCATCACGGTGGTGAACAACTCGAGGAAATCTTCGACCCACAGGTGCACCACCCAGAATCGCCAGAAGTCCGCGACTGTCAGATGGGTGTCGCTGCCGGCGAGTAGGCCGACCGCGTAGAACATGGGAATCGCCAGGCCGGAGAAGAAGAACACCCACGGCATGTTCATCTTGGACTCGTCCTTGAGCCGCGACCGCATCGCGCGCCAGATCAGGACGATCCACAGGAACAGCCCGACGACCAGGAAGATCTGCCACAGTCGCGGCAGGTCGAGATACTCCCACTGCTGTGAGAGCATCGAACCGGAGGGGATGACGCCGTAGATCGACAATGCCTCGGAGACAAGCGATCCCACCACCACGATGACGATGGCGCCGAGCAGGCCGTAGGAGAGCCACTGCTGGCGTTTGGGTTCGCGCCGGGCGATGAACGGTGCCAGGAAGATGCCACCGGCCAGGAAGGCGGCCGCCGGCCAGAGCAGGGCCAGCTGCAGGTGCCAGGTGCGGGCCAGGTTGTAGGGCAGGATGGCGGCCAGGTCGAAGCCGAAGAAGTTGGACAGTTCGGCACGGTAGTGCTGGACGGCGCCGCCCAGTAATGCCTGCGCCAGGAACAGGACCGAGACGATGGCGAAGAACCAGATCGCCGAGCGTTGGGCGGGGGTGAGCGCCACCTCGCCGGGCTGACGGAACGACAGGGCCGGCGCCTCGGAGCTGTGCCAGCCGATCTTCTGGCTCCAGCGACCGTAGATCGCGAACATGATGCCGGTGCCGCCGAGCAGCATGATCAGTGAGAGCGTGGACCAGACGATCAGTTGGGCGGTGGGCCCGTTGTCGACCCGCGGCTCGGCCGGCCAGTTGTTGGTGTAGCTGTAGTTGTGGCCGGGGCGCTCGGCCGCCGCAGCCCAGGCCGTCCAGGCGAAGAACGCCGTCAGGTCGTGGATCTCGGCCGGATCGGTGATGAGATTGGCCAGCAGACCGTTCTTGGTGGTGCTCTCACCGAAGAATCCCGCGTAGTGCTTCGAGATCCGGTCGAAGGCGCTGGCCTGGTGGTCGGTGAACACCAAGGTGCCGGTCGCCGCGTCGTAGCGGTTGGTGCGGAATTCGTCGACGACGGCGTCATGGGTGTCGCCCATGCCCTCGGCCCGCAACTGGGCGGCGACGTCCTCTGTTGCCCGGCGCAGATAGTCGGCGGTGTAGTCGGGCCCGAGGTAGGCGCCGTGGCCCACGATCGAGCCGTACTCCATTAGTCCGCGGGCCTGGAAGAGCTCCTGGCCGCGGGTGATGTCGTCGCCGGTGAACAGCACGTCACCGGATTGCGTGACGACCTTCTGGGGCATCGGCATCGAGGCCGTGTACGTGCGATAGGCCAGCAGCCCCATCACGAAGAATCCGAAGATCATCACGAGGGCGACGCCCTGGAACCATCCTCGTCCGATCAAGGGCTGGGCCGAGGGCTGATCGGCTTGCCGGGATGGGACGGCCTGACCTGGATCGATCGCCATGCGTGGACTCCCCCCACAGCTGTGTGCGAGCGGACTGGACCCGCACATGCGGAATGGCCAATGCCGTCAAAATACCGATATCCATTAGTGAATTCGGGATATCGAGAAAATTTCAGTGAAACCGAATGCAGCGCTACAGCTGAGCGGCCAACTCCGTGCCCTGTTTGATGGCTCGCTTCGCGTCCAGTTCGGCTGCCACTGCAGCGCCCCCGATGATGTGGGGCTCGATACCGTTGCGTCGTAGGTCCTCTTCGAGATCACGCACCGATTCCTGCCCGGCGCAGATCACCACGCTGTCGACCGGGAGTAGCCGAGGGTCGCTGTGGTCGGATCCGAAGCTGATGTGCAGACCCTCGTCGTCGATGCGCTCGTAGTTCACCCCGGAAAGCTGATGCACCCCTTTGGCTTTCAGTGAGGCTCGATGCACCCAGCCGCTGGTCTTGCCGAGGTTGCGGCCCTGCGGTCCCTTGGTGCGCTGCAGTAGATACACCTCGCGAACGGCCGGGGCGGGCAGTGCAGTGGTGAGCGCGCCGCGGGCCTCCTGGGGGTCGGCCACGCCCCATTCGGCCTTCCACTCCTTGAGGTGTTGTGGTGACCTCTGGCCGTCTGCCGGCTCCGCCGGCGAAGTCGTCAGGAATTCGCCGACATCAAAGCCGATCCCGCCCGCGCCGATCACTGCCACCGACTTGCCCACGGGCGCACCGGTGATGGCCTGGGCGTAGGTGAGAACCTTCGGATGATCGATTCCGGGAATGGCGGGAAGTCGCGGCGTCACCCCGCTGGCGAGCACCACGTCGTCGAAGCCGGTCAGGTCGTCGACTCCGGCCCGAACCTCCAGTCGCACGTCGACCTCGAACTTGTCGAGCATCGTCGTGTAGTACCTGATGGTCTCGTTGAACTCTTCCTTGCCGGGAATCCTTCTGGCCAGGTCGAATTGGCCACCGATCGCCGACCCCGCCTCGAACAGCGTCACCCGGTGGCCGCGCTGGGCGGCGCTGACCGCGGTGGCCAACCCGGCCGGTCCGGCCCCCACGACGGCCACGGATCGGGCCCGACGTGTCGGCCTGAGCACCAGTGTCGTCTCCCGCCCGGCCCTGGGGTTGAGCAGACACGAAACCTTCTTGTGCACAAAGGCATGGTCGAGGCAGGCCTGATTGCAGGCGATGCAGGTGTTGATCTCGTCGGCACGCTCCTCGGCGGCCTTGAGTACCCAGTCCGGATCGCTGAGCAGTGGCCGTGCCATCGAGATCAACTGGACATGGGTGTCGGCCAGGATCTGTTCGGCGGTCTGCGGCATGTTGATCCGGTTGGATGCCACCACCGGGATGGAGACGTGCTCGGCCATGGCACTGCTGATGTCGACGAACGCACTGTTGGGTACCGAGGTGACGATCGTGGGTACTCGGGCCTCGTGCCAGCCGAAGCCCGAGTTGAGGATCGTCGCTCCGGCGGCCTCGACTTCCGTTGCGAGAGCGACGGTTTCCTCCCAGGTCTGACCGTCCTCGACGTAGTCAGCCATCGACAGGCGGTAGCAGATGATGAAGTCGGGGCCCACCGCCTCACGGACCTGTCGCACGATCTCGACCGGGAAGCGGCGGCGTTTCTCGGCTGTCCCGCCCCATGCGTCGGTCCGCTTGTTGGTGCGCGGTGCCAGGAACTGGTTGAGCAGATAGCCCTCGCTGCCCATGATCTCGACGCCGTCGTAACCGGCCTCGCGGGCCAGCAGCGCACAGCGCACGAAATCGTCGATGGTGCCTTGGACATCATGCAGTCGTCGCGGCTTGAACGGGTTGATCGGGGCCTTGATCGACGATGCACTCACCGAAAGTGGGTGATACGCATAGCGTCCGGCGTGCAGGATCTGCAGCAGGATCTTGCCGTCGGCCTCGTGCACGGCGCCGGTGATCCGGCGGTGACGCCGCGCTTCGGTGGCGGACACCAATTGTGAGGCGAACGGCAGCAGCCAACCGGTCTTGTTCGGTGCATAACCACCGGTGATGATCAGCCCGACGCCGCCGCGGGCGCGCTCGGCGAAGTATTCGGCCAGTTTCGCGGTGTCACCGGCGCGGTCTTCGAGGCCGGTGTGCATCGAGCCCATCACCACGCGGTTGCGCAGCGTGGTGAAGCCGAGGTCCAACGGCGACAAAAGGTGCGGATAGGTCAACCCCATATCCGCACAGTAGGTGGGACCGACGGTCCTATGCAACTAATTGACTGAGTTGAGCCGAGTTGAAGTAAACGGTCGGGCGACTGGCCGCGGTGTATCTGCGACGACTAGTATCACTTACCACGCGCCACCCGGAACGGATGTCGCGTGAAGTTAGGACACACTGAGACGAGCGTCCAGGTATCGGCAACGGATACTGTGACCTCGAACTCAACAGAGTCGCTACCACCGAGCCCAGCAGCCCACTGGACAGGAGAGACATCAGTGACGTACGTCATTGCCGAACCCTGCGTCGACGTCAAAGACAAGGCATGTATCGAGGAGTGCCCTGTCGACTGCATCTACGAGGGTGCCCGCATGCTGTACATCCACCCCGACGAGTGTGTGGATTGCGGCGCGTGCGAACCGGTCTGCCCGGTCGAGGCCATCTACTACGAAGATGACGTGCCGGACCAGTGGGGTAGCTACACGCAGGTCAACGCGGACTTCTTCAACGAGCTGGGTTCGCCCGGCGGCGCCTCCAAGGTCGGCCAAACCGACAACGATCCGCAGGTGATCAAGGATCTGCCGGCCAAGGCCGAGGACTGATCACAGTCGGATCCGGCTTCGAGACTGACGTGGTGCGACAGCGTCGTTCGGCGGCACTGCCAGAGTTCCCCTGGGACACCCTGGCTGACGTCACTGCTCTGGCTCGTTCGCACCCCGACGGAATCGTCGACCTTTCGGTAGGCACACCGGTAGATCCGGTCGCGCCGGTGATCCGGGACGCGCTGGCCGCCGCCAGTTCCGCCCCCGGTTATCCGACGACGGCCGGTACCCCGGCCCTCCGCGCGTCGGCCGAAGCGGCACTGCAACGCCGGTACGGCATCACCGGCCTGGCGCCCGATGCGGTGCTGCCGGTGATCGGCACCAAGGAGCTGATCGCCTGGCTGCCGACGCTGCTGGCGATCGGCCCCGGCGATGCCGTCGTGGTCCCCGAGCTGGCTTACCCGACCTACGAGGTCGGCGCACTGCTGGCCGGGGCGCAGGTGCTGCGCGCCGATTCGCTGACCCAGCTGGGTCCGCAGCGTCCCGCGCTGATCTATCTCAACTCGCCCAGCAATCCCACCGGGAAGGTGCTCCCGGTGGATCACCTGCGCAAGGTGGTGTCCTGGGCCCGCGACCGCGGCGTACTCATCGCTTCCGATGAGTGCTATCTGGGGCTCAGCTGGGAAGCCGAGCCGCTCAGCGTCCTGCATCCGTCGGTCTGCGACGGTGACCACACCGGACTGCTGGCCGTGCACTCGTTGTCCAAGACCTCCTCGCTGGCCGGCTACCGCGCGGGCTTCGTCGCCGGTGATCCCGCCGTGGTCGCCGAACTGCTCGCGGTCCGCAAGCATGCCGGGATGATGGTGCCGACGCCGGTGCAAGCCGCGATGGTCGCCGCCCTCGACGACGACGAACACGAAGCCGTACAACGCGAGCGGTACGCGAAGCGTCGTTCGGTTCTGCTGCCCGCTCTCCGGGCGGCCGGGTTCACCGTCGAACACTCCGAAGCCGGCCTGTACCTGTGGGCTACCCGCGGCGAGCCCTGCCGCGACACCGTCCGGTGGTTGGCCGAGCGCGGGATCCTCGTCGCGCCGGGGGAGTTCTACGGTCCGGCCGGGGCGCAGTTTGTGCGGGTCGCGCTGACCACAACCGACGAACGCATCGCCGCGGCCGTCCAGCGCCTGGCCTAACCGCCGAGCAGACACAAAACTGCCCATTTTCAGCGCGAAATAGGCAGTTTTGTGTCTGCTCGCGAGGGAAGCGTCAGCCGAGCAATCCCAGCGACATCGCTGTGGTGACCGCCGCCGTGCGATCGGACACCCCGAGTTTGTGGAACGCCCGCAGCAGATGCGTCTTCACCGTGGCCTCGCTGATGTGCAGGGCGCGGCCGATGTCGGCGTTGGTGGCACCGGTGGACACCAAAGCCAGCACCTCCGCTTCACGCGTCGACAGCGTCACCGACGGCGCCCGGACCGCGTTCACCAGCCGGTCGGCAACCCCGGGGGCCAGCACCGTCTTGCCGCGCGCCGCGTCGCGCACAGCACGGGCGAGTTCGGCACGGGATGCATCCTTGAGCAGATAACCCGTCGCCCCGGCCTCGACGGCGCGCAGGATGTCGGTGTCACTTTCGTAGGTCGTGACGACGACGATGTGGGTCGACGGATTGTCGGCCAGAATCTGCGCAGTGGCGGTGACACCGTCGATGCCGGGCATCCGCAGATCCATCAGGATGACGTCGGGCCGCAGCGTGTGGGCCAGCACGATCGCCTCGGACCCGGAGCCGGCCTCCCCGATCACGGTCAGGTCGTCCTCGACGTCGATCATGCCGCGGAGCCCCTCGCGGACCACCGGATGGTCATCGACCAGCAGGACGGTTGTCATACCGGCACCGCCACGACGACCCGCACACCGCCGCCGTCGGGCACCGACAGCGTCAGGGTGCCCCCGACCTGATCCAGCCGGGCCTGTATACCGCGCAGGCCAAATCCGTCGACGTGATCGGGCTGTAGGCCGACGCCGTTGTCGGACAAGGAAAGTTGTACCCCCTCCGGTGCGGGACCCAGCCGAACCAGGAGTGCGCCGGCCTGTGAATGCCTGCGCACGTTCGCCATAGCCTCCTGTGCACTGCGCAGCAACACCACATCGGCGGCCATGCCGAGCTGCGGTAGGTCGTCGTCGATCTCTACGTCGACGGTGATCCCCGTTTCGGCGGCCAGGCGTTCGCACTGGCGGCGCAGCGCGGCGGGCAGCGAGCCTGCCTCCAACGCGGCCGGCGTCAACCGGGTCACCATCGTGCGGGCCTCGGCGAGGTTGTCCCGTGCGGTGCTGCGGATCAGCTCCACGTGCCGCGCAGCGGCGGCCGGGTCGGTGTGACTCTCCGCCTGCACCGCCTGCGCGAGCGCCACGATGCTGGTGAAACCCTGAGCCAGGGTGTCGTGAATCTCCCGGGCCAGGCGTTCCCGCTCGGCGGCCACCCCGGCCTCCCGTGACAGCTGAGCGGTCTGCGCCCGGCTGGCCGCCAACTCGGCGACCGTCTCGGCCAGCTTCTGCCGCTGGCGCAGTGTCGTCATGATCGTGGTGCCGATGATCGGGGCCGCCACCGCCCCGACCAACGTCACCGCCGCCACGGGCGGCAGGCTCGGCCACCCCAGCCCGTGAATGGCCACGGCGAGGGCCAACGGTGCCAGGGTGACCAGGAAGGTCAGCGTCAAGGCCGCCGCCAGCGGCAGCGCGGCGAAGATGAGCGGGTAGAGCGCCGGAATCGCGGCGACGGCCGGCGCCGCGGCCAGCAGCGCGATCAGCCACAGACCGATCATCACCGCCACGAACGCCGCCGCCCGTGGCCGGACCGGGCCGGTGATCGGGTCGGCACCATGAATCACGTTGCGCCCGAACATCAGAACAATCACAACCATCGCGACGAGTGCGCCGCAGGCCAGCGGCACGTTGCCGCCGAACGTGCGCTGCAGCAGCACCACCGCGACGATCGCCGCGATACACAGCCCACAGACGTAGGTCTCCCACATCCAATGCCAGTCAGTCGGCTCACCGGTGGCGGGCCTCGACATGGTGGGCGGACCGGTTTCGGTCATCTGCCGATGCTAGCGGTCGGACGCGCCTTCGGCGGCCACCCAATTGCCGTGGAAGCCGTGCGGCACCCGGACCGGAATATGCACGGTGGCAACGGGTGCCAGGGTCTGCGCGTCCAGCAGTACCAGGTCGCTGCGGTTCTCGGCGCGGTCGTAGACGAATCCCATCACCACGCCGTCGTTCTCGTCGGCGTCCGGCCCGGACGGGACGAAGACGAATTCGCCGGGTTCGCGCCCGGCCCCGAAGCCGATGCGTTCGGTGGTGGCGTCCCGCAGATCGTGGCGCAGGATGACCGTCGGTGCCGCGTCCGGTTCCGATGGGAGGCTGACGGTATAGCCGTACCGGTGCTGTCGGCCGACGAGACGGTCGTCGATACGGGGGAACTCCTGGGCGTCGTCATGGAGTCGCTCCTGACGTACCTGGCCGGTGTGAAGGTCAATTGTCCACCGGTCCAGCGTGATCGAGTCGGTGAACAGCTGGTCTCCGGTGGTGAAGACCTCGGGGTGGCGGACCACGTCGAGTACGATCTGCTCGCCGTCGGGCCCGGTCTGCTCGTAGCCGTTGAGGGCGTGGAACACGTAGCACGGCGGCACGTCGAACCAGCGGACATCGGCGGCCGAACCCTCCCGCGGCAGCACCCCCACCCGGCCGCCGTGCTCGGGCGCCCACCGGTAAGGCATCCCCGTTGTCGGCAGTGCGGCACGTTCCGATCCGCGCATCGCCGCGCGCAACACGAAGTCCGGTGCCGCGTGCCGGGCCACGAACCTGGTCAGTAGCCGCGCCGCGGCCTGAGCCGGTGCACTCTTGACCATCTTCGACAGGTCCAGCAGTACCGGCAGGTCGTAGAGCACGACGTACTTCTCGGTGAGGGTGAAATCGTGCATCATCGTCTGCGCCGGCAAGGCGATGTCGACTGCGCGACGAACCCTGCCATCGAGCCCGGTCACGGTATAGCGCACCAGGTTACCGCGCATTGGATTGTATGAAACCGCATGTAGTTCACCGGTTTTCGGGTCATGCTTGGGATGCGCGGTGAAACCGCCGAACAGCGTGCCGCAGAAATCGGACGGGCCCACCGTGTCGAGTTCCTCGGTGAGCTCATAGGGCCGCGCACCGGCCTCGGTGATCACCAGGGTCTTGCCGGCGTGACCGATGATGTTGGTGTTGGCCGGGAAATCGAATCCTCCCGCGTGTGCGCCGCCGGCCCACGTCTCACCGAGCTGGCGGGCTACCGAGGCCGAGCGCACCCAGCGGTTGCGGTACCAGGTTGCCGCGCCGTCGCGCAGGCGGATCCCGTGCGCCATACCGTCGCCCAGGAACCAGTGGTGGCGCTGCGGGTCGGGAGCCCGCAGCGGGTTGGGCCCGGTGCGCAGATAGCGCCCGTCGAGATAGTCCGGAATCGTCCCGGTGACCTTGAGGTCGGTGATCGTGACCTCATCGTGCACCGGCGCAAAGTTCCCGCTCAGAAACGGATGTTCGGATTCCTGCTGAATCGCCGCGGTGGTCATACCCCTACGGTGCCCCTCTGGACACCTCCGCGCGACGACTTCCCGGATGATTCGTTCTGTCAACCGAATGGTTGACAAGTCACTTTGAGGGGCATCACGCCGTGGCACGCAGGCTCAACGCGAGCAGCAGCCGGACATCGGCATCGTTGAGCGAGGTGGCCAACAGCTGCTCGACCCGGCGGATCCGGTACCGCACCGTGTTGGGGTGAACGTGCAGATGCTGCGCGGCCGCGGCGACATCGCCGAAGCAGTCCAGGTACACGCCGAGGGTGTCGGCGAGCACCGGCTCGTCGGCGCGCAGCGTCCGTACCCGCGGATCGACCAGTCGCTCGTCGGCGGCGATCGCGGTGATGATCTCGTCGAGCAGCACCGTGGTGCGTGCCTCGGCGAGTGAGGTGACCGCGGCCAGTGTTCCGGGATGGCGCTCGGCGGTGTCGAGTACGCGATCCACGTCGGCGCGGGCACCGGCAGCGCCGGACAGACCGGCCACCGGGCCGGCGACGACAGCGTGCAGTTGGAGCCCCAACTCGGCCCGCAGCGCAGCCACTGTGCCGCGCACCCACGAGGTCACCGCCTTGCCGGTGCTGGGGAACAACACGTAGACGCGGGACCCCGCCGACGCCATCTGTGCGTCATGGCGAAAAGCGCTGGCGCTCAACGCCAGAACATCGGCCAACCGGGTACCTCCGGCGCTGCTGTCGAACCCGATCACCGCGGCCCGGCCATCGGCGGCCACCCCGAGTTCCCGGGCGATCAACTCCACCTCGACCGGAGCGTCGGCCTCGCCCAGCCCCAGCAGTTCCTGCACCCGCACGGCATGCGTCGACGGAGCCGCCGCCAGCCGGGCCATGATGCGCGCGGCCAGTACCGCGGCGCCGCGCAGTACCTCCTCGGCGTCATCGGCGAACGGGCGGCTGCCCTGCTGCACCCAGATCGTGCCGACGAACGCCGGGGCCCGGCGCTCGTCGACCGCGGGGGCGAAGATGCCGATCGCCAGCCGTGGGCGCAACGCCAGTTCGGGGCGCTCGGCCACCCGCACCGCCTCCGGTCGGGAGCGCAGCGCATCGAAGATGCCCCATTGCGCAATCCAGGCCAGATGCTCCGGTGGCCCGGCCCGGCCGAGGATCGACAACCGCCGCAACTCGTCGGCCTCGTCGCTGGAGGCCGAATAGGCCAGCACGTGTGACTGGGCGTCCTCGATGCTGACCATGCCGTGCGTGCGTTCGGCCACGGACTGCGCCAGACCGAACAGGTCGGTGCCCGAATCGTGCAGCGCGCCGTCGCCGTGGTGCTCGAAGACGTGATTGACCAACCTGTAGAGCCGTTCCCAGCGGGCCCGCGGATCCACGGCAACCACCGCGGTGCCGGCCGCCACCGCATGGCTGACCACCGCCGCCGACGGTTCCTTGATGAAGATCGCGGCCGGCGCGCGGCGCACACTCTGCTGTTCGACCCAGCGCAGCGCGTCGTTCTCGGAGACTCCGAGCAGGAAGAACACGTCGGCGGCCCCCGCGGACGGAGCCAGGCCCAGGCGCACATCGTCGGAATCGATCAGTGCGGCCGAGGCCACCGGCAGGTCCAGCCCCCGTGGCGCCTGGATCAGCTGGACCAGCGTGGCATCCAGCGCCAACAGCAGTTGGCCCAGGCTGACACCGGTAGTGGGCATGTTGTCCGATTCTACTGAGGAGTGGGGTAAGACTTGTCGAATCAGACAAGTGTTACGTGGGTCACGTCGGGGATTCTTGACTCATGGATGCCATCACCGACGTGCCCTCGCCGGCCAACGAGCCGGTTCACGACTACGCGCCGGGCTCGGGGGAACGCGCCCGGCTCACCACTGCGCTCGGCGAGCTTGCCGGTGCCCCGATCGACCTGCCGCACGTCATCGGCGGCAAGCACACGATGGGCGGCGGCGCGCGCATCGACGTCGTGCAACCCCATCGCCACAGCGCGAAGCTGGGCACCCTGACCAATGCCGAACACGCCGACGCCAGTGCGGCCATCGACGCCGCCCTGGCCGCCAAGACCGACTGGGCTCGGA
This sequence comes from Mycolicibacterium lutetiense, assembly GCF_017876775.1. Classification (NCBI taxonomy): domain Bacteria; kingdom Bacillati; phylum Actinomycetota; class Actinomycetes; order Mycobacteriales; family Mycobacteriaceae; genus Mycobacterium; species Mycolicibacterium lutetiense. The sequence goes on from NZ_JAGIOP010000001.1 coordinate 604,898, forward strand.
TGCCGTTCGACGAACGCGCCGCGGTGTTCCTGCGCGCGGCCGACCTGCTGTCCGGACCGTGGCGGGCGAAGATCGCCGCGGCCACCATGCTCGGCCAGTCCAAGACCGCCTACCAGGCCGAGATCGACGCCCCCTGCGAGCTGATCGACTTCTGGCGATTCAACGTCGAGTTCGCCCGCCAGATCCTGGCGCAGCAGCCCGTCAGCAGCCCCGGTGTCTGGAACCGCACCGACCACCGGCCGCTCGAAGGCTTCGTCTACGCCATCACGCCGTTCAACTTCACCGCGATCGCCGGCAACCTGCCCACCGCGCCCGCGCTGATGGGCAACACCGTGGTGTGGAAACCGTCACCCACCCAGACCTTCGCGGCCTACCTGACCATGCAGTTGCTCGAGGCCGCCGGTCTGCCCCCCGGGGTGATCAACCTGGTGACCGGCGACGGGATCGCGGTCTCCGATGTGGCACTGGCAGATCCACGACTGGCCGGCATCCACTTCACCGGATCCACCGCCACCTTCCAGCACCTGTGGCGTGAGGTCGGCACGAACATCGACCGCTACCGCACCTATCCGCGGCTGGTCGGCGAGACCGGCGGCAAGGACTTCGTCGTCGCGCACTCCTCGGCCCGCCCGGATGTGCTGCGCACCGCCCTGATTCGCGGTGCCTTCGACTACCAGGGGCAGAAATGCTCCGCAGCGTCGCGGGCCTTCATCCCGCGTTCGGTGTGGCACCAGATGGGTGACGACTTCCTGTCCGCCACCTCGGACCTCAAATACGGCGACATCACCGATCTGACCAATTACGGCGGCGCGGTGATCGACGAACGCGCCTTCGCCAAGAACGTCGCGGCGATCGAGCGGGCCAAAGGCGCCGCAGGCGTCACCATCGCGGCCGGCGGCGAATACGACGACAGCGAAGGCTATTTCGTGCGGCCGACGGTCCTGCTCTCTGACGACCCGACCGACGAGGCCTTCGCCACCGAGTACTTCGGCCCGATCCTGGCCGTGCACGTCTACCCGGACGCGGACTACGAGCGGATCCTCGACGTCGTCGACACCGGCGCCCGCTACGCCCTGACCGGCGCCGTGATCGCCGACGATCGCGCCGCAGTGCTCACGGCCCAAGACCGGTTACGGAATGCGGCAGGCAACTTCTACGTCAACGACAAGCCGACCGGCGCGGTCGTCGGTCAGCAGCCGTTCGGCGGATCGCGAGCCTCGGGGACCAACGACAAGGCCGGCTCGGCGCTGAACTTGTTGCGCTGGACCTCGGCCCGCTCCATCAAGGAGACGTTCGTGCCGCCCACCGGCCACACCTACCCGCACATGGAGCCCTGAGATGGGAGTGTTTCAGCGGGTTGCCCGCCCCGCCATCCTGGCCGCATCGCACTCGCCGCGGCTACGTCACACGGCCGAACGTCTCCCGATCACCCGCAAGGTGGTCGACCGCTTCGTCGCGGGGGAGACCGTGCCCGATGCGCTTGACACCGTTGGCGCGCTGCGTGATTCGGGCCGTTTCGTCACCGTCGACTACCTCGGCGAAGACACCACGAGTAACGAGGACGCCGAACGCACCGTGCAGGCGTACCTGGCTCTGCTCGAAGGGTTGACCGGCCGCGGCGACGTCGATGCGACAGTGCGACCGCTCGAAGTGTCGCTCAAGCTCTCGGCGCTGGGCCAGGCGCTGCCCCGCGACGGCAAGAAGATCGCCTACGAGAACGCACACACCATCTGCGCCAAGGCCCGCGAGGTAGGGGCCTGGGTGACCGTGGACGCCGAGGACCACACCACCACCGACTCGACCCTCTCTATCGTGCGCGACCTGCGTACCGAATTCGACTGGCTGGGCACGGTTCTGCAGGCCTACCTGCACCGCACCGAGGCCGATTGCCGCGAGTTCGCCGAGGCGGGAGCCCGGATCAGGCTGTGCAAGGGCGCCTACGACGAACCCGCGTCGGTGGCCTACCGTGACGCCGACGAGGTCACCGACTCCTACCTGCGGTGTCTGCGCGTGCTCATGGCCGGATCGGGCTACCCGATGGTGGCCTCACACGACCCGGTGATCATTGAGGCGGTGTCGGCACTGGTCGAGGAATTCGGCCGCGGTGTGGACGGTTTCGAATATCAGATGCTCTACAACATCCGCGATGCGGAACAGCGCCGGCTGGCCGATGCGGGCAACCATGTGCGGGTGTACGTCCCGTTCGGCAACGAGTGGTACGGCTACTTCGTGCGACGGTTGGCCGAGCGCCCGGCCAACCTGATGTTCTTCCTGCGGGCCCTGGCCGAGCGCCACTGAGCCCCAACCTCAGCCGGGGCTCAGGTCGTAGGCGACCTTGAACTTGTTGAGCAGATACGGCCCCGACACCACCGGCTCATACCGCGGTGGGTTGTCGGCGGTCGCACAGGTGGGGATGCACTCGATCACGGCGTCGAAGTTGGGCTGGTGGAAGAACGGGAGACTGAACCGCTCCGCGGTCGGTGCTCCGGTGCTCACGACGCGGTGCACCGTGCTGACCCACCGGTCGTTGGTCCACCGGGCCAACAGGTCACCGATGTTGATGACGAACGAGCCCGGAATCACCGGCACGTCGAGCCACTCGCCGCGATCATTGAGAACCTGCAGCCCGCTCTGGGATTCGTCCTGCAGCAGGATCGTGAGGTTGCCCCAGTCGCTGTGCCGGCTCAGCCGGATGTGGCCTGCCGGCTGATCGTCGGCCGGGTAGTGGTTGGCCATCAGGTTGGAATTGTGCCGGTCGATCAAGGTGTCGAACCAGTCTTCACGCAGGCCCAGGGCCAAGGCGAACAACCGCACCAGCTCGGTCGCCAGCGACGTCATCTCGTCGTAATAGCGTTGGTAGGCCGTGCGGAATCCCGGCACCTCGGGCCACCTTTCGGCGACGAACACGCGTTCGTCGATCCATCCGGGCCCGTCGACCCCCTCTGGATTCCCCAGCGGGAAGTGCACGAATTTCTCGACCTGGTCAGGTGCTTCGTGTTCGGCCGCGGCGTCGGCTCCGTCGTTGGTTGCCGCGAGATTGCCTGCGCTGCTGAACCCGCGGGCCAGCGGATCAGCGGGATCCGCCCTCAGCTGCTCCTTGACTGCCTGCGGCAGCGAGAAGAACTCGCGCAGCGTGCGATTGACATCGTCGATCACCGCGTCGGGTACCCCGTGCCCGGCGAGCAGGAGAAATCCACTGGTCTCGCAGCACCGGCCGATGGCATCGGCCACCGCCTGACGTTGGCGCCTGTCGCCGTTTCGCGCGCTGCTGATATCGATCAATGGGACGAAGCCGTCTCGCAGCACGACTTGGTCGACTATCACCTCTGGTTGGCTCACCCGCTCGACGCTAGAACCTCAACCTAAGTTGATGTCAACGCTGAATTCCGCTCTCGCGCAACAGCAGAAAAGTCAGCGCGGCCAGCGACTGGGCGTCGGTGATCTCACCGTCGCGGATCAACCGCTCAACCTCGGCGCGGGAGAACCACGCGCTGTGCATGTCCTGTTCCTCGTGCTCGCGTTCGTGCTCACCTTCGGTGAGGCCCGTCGCCAGGAACACCCAGCCGCGCTGGCTGCTCATCCCGGCCGCCACATCGAGTTGGCCGAGGCGTTCCATGCGTTCGGCGCGCAGCCCGGTCTCCTCGCGAAGCTCGCGGTGCGCCAAGGCAATCGGGTCGAGGTCGACCGGTTCGGGGGCGGTGCCCTGCGGGAACTCCCAGCGTCGCAGCCCCAGCGGGTAACGGAACTGTTCGACGAGGTGAAACCGATCCTGATCGGGGTCGTACGGAATCACCAGGGCGTAGGTCGATTTGTCCACCACGGCATAGATACCGGTGCTGCCGTCGGGCCGGACGATCTCGTCCTCGCGCAGCGTCAACCAGTTGTTCCGGTACACCTCGCGCGTCGCGGTCTGCCGGATGGCGGCCGTCAGGCGGGTGTGTAACCGCGTCGGCGCGATGTCTTCGGCGTTCTCGATGTCGTCGGCGAGGGTGGCGGCGACGTCGGCCAGACGCACCGCGTCGACGCCGTACGGTGCCGGTTGGTCGACGAGGGCAAGCCGCCCCGACGCACGTCTCAGCAGTGCCGCGGCACCAGGCCGGTTGCCGCGCTGCACATGAGTGAGGCCCACGGCCAGTTGCGCCAATCCCTGCCAGAGCGCACGTTCGTGTTCCGGGCCGTTCTTCCACGCCGCTTCGAGCACTTCGTGCGCGCTGAACGCCTGACCTCGGTCGAGGAGATCCTGGGCGTAGACCAGGGTTTCCTCCGGGGGGAGGTGCAGGTCGTCGGGAATCCGTGCGACACCCTCACTGCCGTACGGCAACGGTCGACCGAGTGGGTCACGTGGGCGAGTGCTGCGGGGCCGGCCGGAGTCGTCGCGGTCGCGTGCAGCTGTGCCCATGGGCACCAGCCTCGCGCCAACTTCGCATCCTGTCGAGTGCGTGGGACCGCCGGACGGCACGCCGGTAGCCTCACAAGGGTGTTGCTGGCCTCCCTGAACCCCGCGGCCGTCGCCGCCGGCGCCGAACTCGACGACGCCGTTTCCATCGACGGTGCCGTTCTGAGCCGCAGTGATCTCGTCGGCGCCGCCACCTCGGTGGCAGAACGGGTGGCCGTGGCGCAACGCGTCGCCGTCCTGGCGACCCCGACCCCGACGACCGTCCTTGCGATCATCGGGTGCCTGATCGCCGGCGTGCCGGTGGTCCCGGTACCCGCCGATGTCGGCACGGCGGAGCGGCGGCACATCCTCGCGGACTCCGGCGCGCAGGCCTGGCTGGGGGAGCGGCCCGAGGAGACCGAGGGGTTGCCGCACATCCCGGTGCGGCTGCACGCCCGGTCCTGGCACCGCTATCAAGAGCCGGCACCGAATTCGACCGCGATCATCATGTACACCTCCGGCACCACCGGAGCGCCCAAGGGCGTGCCGATCAGCCGGCAGGCCATCGCCGACGACATCGACGCGCTGGCCGCGGCGTGGCAGTGGACTGCCGCCGACACCCTGGTGCACGGGCTGCCCTTGTTCCACGTGCACGGCCTGGTGCTGGGCCTGCTCGGCTCGCTGCGGATCGGAAACCGATTCGTACACACCGGAACACCGACACCGGACGCATACGCGCAGGCACAGGGCACGCTGTACTTCGGGGTGCCCACCGTGTGGTCGCGCGTGGTCAAGGATCTGGACTCGGCGCTGGCGCTGTCCACCGCGCGGCTGCTGGTCTCCGGCAGCGCACCACTGCCGGTGCCGGTGTTCGACGAGTTGGTCCGGCTGACCGGGCATGCCCCGGTGGAGCGCTACGGCAGCACCGAATCGCTGATCACCCTTTCCACCCGGGTCGACGGCGAGCGCAGGCCCGGCTGGGTCGGGCTGCCGCTGGCCGGGGTGCAGACGAGGCTCGTCGACGACGACGGCGCACCGGTGCCGCACGACGGCGAGACCATCGGGCGGCTACAGATCAAGGGCCCCATGGTGTTCGGCGGCTACCTCAATCGGCCCGAGGCGACCGCTGACGCCTTCGATCCCGACGGCTGGTACCGCACCGGCGACGTCGCGGTGATCGACGCCGACGGGATGCACCGCATCGTCGGGCGCGAGTCGGTGGACCTGATCAAGTCCGGCGGATACCGCATCGGCGCCGGTGAGATCGAGACCGCGCTGCTGGGTCACGACGGGGTGGACGAGGTGGCGGTGGTCGGGGTGCCCGACGAGGATCTCGGGCAGCGCATCGTCGCGTTCGTTGTCGGCAATGCCGCCCCGGATGCTCTCATCGAATTTGTCGCCCAACAACTTTCAGCACACAAACGGCCCCGCGAAGTCCGGTTGGTAGACAGCCTGCCCCGCAACGCCATGGGCAAGGTGATGAAAAAGGAACTGGCCCAATGGGACTGAGGTTCTCCGAGCTCTGCATCGATGCGAACGACCCCGAGGCGCTGGGGTCGTGGTGGTCGAAGGCGCTCGGGTGGCCCGTTCACACCGACGCCGACGGCGACGTGGTGCTCACCCCGCCGCCCGGTGCCGGGCCCGCCTGGTTGTTCCTGGCGGTGCCCGAGGGCAAGGTCGTCAAGAACCGTCTGCATCTGGACTTCACGCCGGACGACCAGCAGACCGAGGTGGACCGGCTGATCGGCCTCGGTGCCCGCCACATCGACATCGGCCAGGGCGAGCAGTCGTGGGTGGTGCTTGCCGACCCCGAGGGCAACGAATTCTGCGTGCTCGCCGCCGAGTAGGCCCCGCGCCTCTGCGGCGTATCGTGAGACATACACAGGTCGTGAGTTGGTCTGCCGATCGGTAACGGCAGATCGGTTCGCTGAGCACGTCGCCGCCTCTGGCTGAAGTCGAGGTCGTGGAGACGAGCGAGTAGGGAGGAGACGCCACGTGAATCTGAAGAAAATCACGGGAACGGCAATCATCGCCGCTGCGCTCGGTGCTGGATCCCTGGGACTGGGAGCAGCGTCAGCGCAGGCTGATCCTGGTCACGGCCCCAATATTCCGTGGATTCCCGGACCGGGATGGGTCGATGGGAATCCAGGACCCAATTGGGGAGCTCCTGGCCAGGTCAAGAAATGGTGCCCGTGGCAGTCCCCGCCAGGCCACTGGATCGGTGGCCCACACGGGGTGCCCTGCACCTGAGGTCAGTGGTTACTCAGAACCGCACTTGCAGTCAGAACCGCACTGGCAGTTCTCGCACTTACAGTTCGGATTGCCACAGCTCGTGGATTGAGTGTTCGTATCGTTACCCATGCATATGAGGCTAGCCCCGGGTAGGTCCGAGCCGCGACTGGTTGTCGAATGTTGGCTTGTGTGTGACCGTCTCGCGATCTAGTTGGCGTGCAGCGCCTCGTTGAGCGTGATGCCGGTGCCGTCACGCTTGACCACCTCGACCGCGCCCGACAGTGAGTTGCGGCGGAACAGCAGGTTGTTGGCCCCGGACAGTTCGATGGCCTTGATGGTCTGCCCGTCCCCGGTGGCCACCTTGGTGCCGCCGGTGACATAGAGCCCGGCCTCGATCACGCAGTCATCGCCCAGCGAGATACCCAGACCCGAGTTGGCGCCCAGCAGGCAGCGCCTACCCACCGAGATCACCTCTTTGCCGCCACCGGACAGCGTGCCCATGATCGATGCGCCGCCACCCACATCGGAGCCGTCGTCCACCACGACACCGGCCGAGATCCGGCCCTCGACCATCGAGGTACCCAGCGTGCCGGCGTTGAAGTTCACAAAACCCTCGTGCATGACCGTCGTCCCCGAGGCCAGGTGCGCGCCCAGACGGACCCGGTCGGCGTCGGCGATGCGCACACCCGACGGCAGCACATAGTCGACCATCCGGGGGAACTTGTCGACGCCGTAGACCGCGACGGCCCCACGCCGGCGCAACCGCGCCCGCACCGTCTCGAAGCCCTCGACCGCGCACGGTCCGAAGCTCGTCCACACCACATTGGCCAGCAGGCCGAAGATGCCGTCCATGTTGGCCTCGTGCGGCTTGGTCAGCCGGTGCGAGAGCAGGTGCAGCCGAAGGTAGGCGTCATGCGCGTCGGCCGGTTTGTCGTCCAGCGACGCGATCGTGGTGCGCACCGCCACCACCTCGACACCGCGATCGGCATCGGGGCCGGTCAGGCCGGTGAAATCGGCGGGCACCTCGTCACCCGTGAGCCTCACGGTCCCGGCGGCGCCCGAGGCGCTCAGCTCGGGGGCGGGAAACCAGGTGTCCAGGACGGTTCCGTCGGCGGTGATGGTGGCCAGGCCGACGCCAGATGCTGCAGTCACGTTGGCCAAGGCTACTGGACTAGCCTCGGAGCCTATGGGGCTAGACCTGCGTGCCGACCCGATCGAGCTGACCGCCGCGCTGGTGGACATCCCCAGCGAGTCGCGCCACGAAAAGCTCATCGCCGACGAGATCGAAGTCGCGCTGCGCACGCAGGCGCCGTGGTTCGAGGTGGTTCGCAACGGCGACGCGGTGCTGGCCCGCACCAACCTGGGCCGCCCGTCGCGGGTGATGCTGGCCGGGCACATCGACACCGTGCCCGCTGCCGACAACCTGCCCAGCCACATCAAAAACGGCGAGATGTGGGGCTGCGGCACCTCGGACATGAAGGCCGGTGACGCGGTGTTCCTGCACCTGGCCGCCACGATCGCCGAGCCCCGCCACGACATCACCTTGGTGATGTACGACTGCGAGGAGATCGAGTCCAGCGCCAACGGGCTCGGCCGCATCGAACGTGAGCTGCCGGACTGGCTGCAGGCCGACGTCGCGATCCTCGGCGAACCTTCCGGTGGCTACATCGAGGCGGGCTGCCAGGGCACCATCCGTGTCGTCGTCGGCGCCACCGGCACCCGCGCCCACTCAGCCCGATCGTGGCTGGGCGACAACGCAGTTCACAAACTCGGCGCTGTCCTGGACCGGCTCACCAAGTATCAGCCCCGCAACGTCGACATCGACGGCTGCGTATACCGGGAAGGGCTGTCGGCGGTCCGTATCGACGGTGGCATCGCCGGCAACGTCATCCCCGATTCCGCATCGGTGACCGTCAACTTCCGATTCGCCCCCGACCGCAGCGTCGAGCAGGCCGTCGCCCACGTGCATGAGGTGTTCGACGGGCTCGACGTCACCATCGACCTGACCGATGCCGCCGCCGGTGCCCTGCCCGGGCTGGCCAAACCCGCCGCGGCGGCGCTGGTGGATGCCGCCGGAGGGCAGGTTCGCGCCAAGTACGGGTGGACAGACGTGTCGCGGTTCGCGGCGCTGGGGATTCCCGCAGTCAACTACGGGCCCGGTGACCCCAACCTCGCGCACAAGGTCGACGAACGGGTCGACGTCGCCGCGATCACCGCCACCACCGACATGCTGCGGCGCTACCTGACGTGACCACCGTCCGCGTCGACAGCTGGATCTGGGCCGTGCGTATCACCAAGACCCGGTCCGCGGCCGCCGCTGCCTGTCGCGGCGGACACGTCCGGGTCAACAAAGTGCCGGCCAAACCGGCCCAACACGTGAGCCCCGGCGACGAGGTGCGGGTCCGACTGGACGGACGTGAACGGATCGTGGAGGTCATCCGCCCGATCGCCAAACGCGTCGGGCCCTCGGTGGCCTCCGAGTGCCTGATCGACCGCAGCCCGCCACCGCCGCCCAAGGAGATCGTGGCGGCCGTTCCGGTCCGCGATCGAGGTGCCGGGCGGCCGACGAAACGTGAACGGCGCCAACTAGATCAGCTGCGCGGAACATTCTGAAATTAAATCGGTTGCCCGCGTGCGTACGATGGGTATCGCATCTGCTGTCAACCGAGATGGGCTGAAAACATGCTGGGAGACGACATCTCCGGGTAATCCCGAGAGACGATTCGTTCCTGTTCCGCTATGCGGTGCCTGCTGCCCGCATGACCTTGGAGTCCCAGCATGTCTATTGTCTGTTCCCATTTGTCGTTCTCCTGGCCCGATGATGTCGCGCTGTTCTCGGACCTGTCGTTTTCCGTCGGCCCCGGCCGCACTGGGTTGGTGGCCCCCAACGGCGCCGGAAAGAGCACGCTGCTCAAACTGATCGCCGGAGAGTGTCGACCTGTATCGGGCTCGGTGACGGCCGACGACACTGTCGGCTATCTGCCCCAAAGTCTGCCGTTCACAGCCGATCTCACCGTCGCTGCAGTGTTGGGGGCGGCCCCGGTGCTCGATGCGCTGGCAGCCTTGGCTGCCGGTGATGCCAGCGAAGAGGTGTTCACCACCATCGGCGATGACTGGGACGTCGAGGAACGCTCGCGGGCCCAGTTGGACCGGCTCGGCCTGGGCGAGCTGGCTCTGGATCGTCGGCTGGGCACCCTGTCCGGCGGGGAGGTGGTGTCCCTGGGGTTGGCGGCCCAACTGCTCAAGCGGCCCGGCGTGCTGCTGCTCGACGAGCCGACCAACAATCTGGACAGTGAGGCCCGGCGCCGGTTGTACGACGCGCTCGACAGCTACCCGGGCTGCCTGCTGCTGGTCAGCCATGACCGGGTGTTGCTGGACCGGATGGATCAGATCGCCGAACTGCACCGCGGCGAAATCATCTTCTACGGAGGTAATTTCACGGCCTACCAGGAGGCCGGCCGCGCAGCGCAAGAGGTGGCTGAGGGCAATATCCGCAACGCCGAGCAACAGCTCAAGCGCGAGAAGCGGCAGATGCAGGAGGCGCGGGAGCGGGCCGCTCGACGCTCGTCGAACGCGGCGCGCAACGTCAAGGATGCCGGCCTGCCGAAGATCGTGGCAGGCAAGCTCAAACGCGATGCGCAGGAATCGGCGGCCCGCGCCGACGATGTGCACGCCAAGCGGGTCGATGACGCGCGCAATCGGCTCGACGAAGCCGAGCGAATGTTGCGTGATGACAAAGTGATTGCGCTGGACCTTCCCGACACCGTGGTGCCTGCCGGGCGCACGGTGTTCACCGGAGAAGGATTGCAGGTCAGCCGTGGTGGGCAGAAATTCTTCGCCGACAACGGTATCGATCTATCTGTCCGAGGTCCGGAGCGCATCGCCCTGGTCGGTCCCAACGGGGCGGGCAAGTCGACGCTGCTGCGGATCGTCGACGGCACGCTGGAACCCGACTCGGGGACGGTGCAACGGGCCGACGGCCGCATCGCCGCCCTGTCGCAGCGGCTGGATCTACTGGTCGAGGACCGCACGGTGGCCGAGAGTCTGGCCGCCGCCGCCCCGAGCCTGTCGCACACCCGGCGTATGCATCTGTTGGCGCAGTTCCTGTTTCGCGGCGACCGCATCCACCTGCCTGTCGCGGCGTTATCGGGCGGGGAGCGACTGCGCGCGACGCTGGCCTGCGTGCTCTACGCCGAACCCGCACCCCAACTACTGCTGTTGGACGAGCCGACCAACAACCTCGACCTGGTCAGCGTCGGGCAACTGGAGTCTGCGCTGAACGCCTACCAGGGTGCGTTTGTGGTGGTCAGTCACGACGAACGGTTCCTGGCGGCCATCGGTATCGACCGGTGGCTACGACTGGACGGCGGAGAACTGAAAGTTACTGGCGCCGCGGGTTGATGTTGTGGACCTGGGTGGGTACCGGGCCGGCGCCGTTGCCGTTCTCGGACATCACACCGGCTGTGGCACGATCTCCGAGTTGTTCGGTGTGCGCAGCCGACTGAATTCCGGCCCCCGCCTCGGTGTCACCCTTGTTGTCGTCGTTGCTTTCGTCCTTGTCACCGTCAGAGCCGTCTTTGCCGCTCTCCACGTCGGAGGCCAGGACGGCCTCCTCGGCGCCCGCGCCACCGGCGTCGGCCATCATGGCGGTCGCGTCGGCGCCCCCTCCGGCCGCCTGGGTGGCGGCTTCGACAATGCCCTGCACACCCTGCATGACTTGCTGCGGTACCTGTGTCATGGCCTGGGTGAGACCCTGCAACGGCTGGGTGATCGACTGCGCCATCTGTCCGGCCATCTGGCTGAACTGGCCCATCATCTGGCCCGCACTATCGGCACCGCCCGCCCCTGTGGCATTGGCGCCGCCGCCCGCCGACGACGCGCTGGTTCCACCGAGCGCATCGGCCTGGGCCTTGAGCCGCTCGCCGGCAGCCGCGTCCCCGCGCGCATACGCCTGGGAGGCCTGACCGAGCAGTTCGGCCATCCTGCCGGCGGCAACCTGGGTGGCGCCCAAGGCCCCCTCACGGGCGGACGACGCCCCGGTGAACGCGTTCTGCATCGGGAATCCGATGGCACCGTGGCTGGAGGTGAGGTCGGATGGACCGGCGAATGAACTCTTGAAGCTGTTGATGTCACCGCTGACTCCGCCGACGATGCCTTGCAGGCCGGTGATCGCGTCGGTGTTGGCGACGAGCTGGTTCATCGGGCCCCCTGGAATCGTGCGGTCTGACTGACAATTCTACTGGTGGCGTGGGTGGGTGCCAGACGGAAGATTGGCGGCTGCGTCGGTTTATTCAGGCGGTAGTTGGCCGGGCGGCAGGTCGATCACGCTTTGCAGCAGGAAGCAGTCTCCGGTGATAGTGAGCGTCGCGAATTTCATTTGGCCGAGGTTGAACTTGTAGCCGTTGCCTTGCACGTCGAAGTCACGCTTGGCGGGGTCGTTGAACAGCGACGAGTCTCCGGTGGCACCGTATTGGGCGGCCTCTTGACGGACGATGTCGTTGGCGGTGGCGAATTCCTGTTCGCTGAACGTTCTCCCGAATATGACCGAGTCGGTCAAGGGTCGCCGGGCGATATTCATGGTGAGTTTTTCACACCCTTCACCACCCCTCCGCGCTTCCTGCCCGTATGGGTCGTCGCTGAATTTCCAGGTCTGACCTGGAATGGTGGCGGCGATGCGCTCCGCGATAGTTGTCGCGGTGGCGTTGAGGCGTTGGCGGGCATCTTCGTAGGAACCCTTGGCGCGCATGCTGTCGATGAGTTCGACGGCCTCCTCGCCCTTCAGGGTCTTGGATTCGTAGGGATTTTCAGTCAAGGAACAACCTCCTGTCACCATCGCGGTACACACCAGAAACGTGAGGGCGCGCATGCGGCGCCGTGCGCGTCGAGTTCGCCGTTGGATCACCATGTCAAGCGTCCTGTAGGGGGAGTTGCCTTGACTGTTAGGTCCGGGCGGTCCAGCAGTATCGCCGCGAGGTTGTAACCGGTCATTCGATCTCCTGCGTTCTGGGGATACTCGGAGTGTCCGGAAGCCCCGCCCTTGGATTCGTAGTTTGGGATCGGCGTGTCCCCGGCAGCGGTCTGCAAGTGCTCGAACCGGTACCGAAGTTCTCCGTTACCTTCTCGGATGACGTCGTTGGGGTCGGACCCCCACCCGTGCACCGGAGCCAGTGCACCGATGGTGTTGATCGGGTCGTCTGGTGCAGACATCACGAAAAAGTTGTCGTCGTTCATTCCGAGTTCTGCCGGGGTATCGGCCTGGAAACCGGGCGAACCGTAGAGGACAGCGTTGTCCAGGTACTGGCTCGCGCCATCGTGCATGGCTATGCCCGATGTCAACGAGCCGTAGGAGTGTCCGAACAGGGCGGTGGTCTGGCCCGGATTGTGTGAGGCGGCGTCCAACTGGCCCAGGAATGACGTCAGCTTCGGCGCTCCTGCCTGGGCGAGATCGTCACTGAGCATCGATGTCTGGCCGAGGTTGAGCGGGGGCTGGTAGCCGACCCATGCCACGGTCGCAATGTTCTGGCTTTCGCCCACCTTCTCAGCGATCCCCATGGCTTCGGTGCGTAGGTCGCGGGCCTCGCGGGTCATGCCTGCAACGGCGTCGCGAGTTGTGCTTCCTACTCCAGGGACGGTCACCGACACATGGTCCGCCTTGAACGGGTCTCCGACCGACGTGGCCGCGGGGATCATCTGCGAGGGGTCGGAGGGCTTTTCCAGGTAGATCAGGTGTGAGCCCTCTACCGTCAGGGCTTCCTTGATGGCGGCGATGTCGGCAAGCCGATCGGTCTTTATCTGACCATCGGGGAGCTGCTCGTATTCGGCTCGCATCTCGGCCAGCAGGGCCTGGTTCGCGTGGTCGATCGTCTCGATGTCACCCGACGACATATCTGTCTTGGTCCCGTCGCCGCCTTCCTCCTTGTCCTCTTCGGCGCCGAGCATGTGGGTGTCGCCCTTGTCCTCCTTGTCGCCGCCCGGTCCGAGCTTCTGGTTCTGCAGTTCGTCGTACTGGTTCTTGATATCGGTGACGCGGAAGCCGATCTTGAGCATGTCCCCGTTGGCGGTGCTGACGGTGTTGTTGACCTGGGTGATGCCTTCCTTGGCGATCGGGATCAGGCTGTTCTCACGGGCTTGGGCACTGAGTGATTTGGGGAGTGAGTCGACGGCGCTGTCGACCCAGGACTTCGTGGTGTCGAGCTGAGTGCGTCCGTTGGTGACGATGTTGGCCGCGTTCGTGATTTCGGCGGCCATCTTCCTGTCGAGCGCCGCAAGCTTCTCGTATACGGCGGCGTGCTCTTTGTTGGCAGCGGCGTATGCCTGTGACCCCGGACCCTGCCACCGGTCGTCAGGCAGAGCCGAGTCGACCATGCCCTTCATCTTCAGCAGCTGAGAGCTGCCGTCATGCTGAGAGCCATCAGTGGGGGTACCGACGCCGAAGGTTGCCCGTGCCTTGTTCCACGTTGAGTAGAACCCGTCAAGCGCACTCACGTAGTGGCCTGGCGTTCCGCGTCCCCGGCCGCCGCGAGCATCCCGACCTCGCGGTACCGAGCCGAGACGTCTTGCAACGCCTCACTATCCCCAGCCGTCAACGCACGGGCATGGTCGGCCGTCAGCTGCCCGAACACGCAGTCCAGATTCACCCTGGCCAGCACATCGACGGCGCGGGTATCACCCAACCGGACGCCGTCGTGCACGGCCCGGAGCATCACCGCCGATTGTTCCCCGCGTTCGGCGGCCTTGGCGGCCTCGCGGGCCGCGGTCACCGCGCCTACCGAATCCTTGCGGGCAAAGCACGTCCAGGCCCGGGCCAGGGCCAACTCCGGAGCGAACAGCATCGACTTGAGACCGTGCCGGGATTCCGCACGTGACAATGCTTTTCCGGCTTCGACCGGCATGCTCCGCTGCCCGAGCGCCTGGGCCAACAGCATCCAGGCCAGCGGTCCCCAGGAGTACCCGGTGGGTGCCAACGCGGCAGTTGCCTTGCGTAACAAGGAAACTGACGCATCGAACTGACCGCGCACCAGTAAGATGTCGGCTATCAACACCTCGCCGACAGCGCGGCCGGGCTGCAATAGTTGGGTGAAATCGGTGATCCGCTGGGCCAGCTCCTCAGCGCGGTCCAGTTCGCCGGTCATCAGGAGCGCCGTGGTTTGGCCGAACCCGCTGGTGAACCGCAACAGGCCGGGATGTCCGGCCGCCACCGCACGCTGCGCCATCGTTTCCACCCGATCGAAGGCGCCGAGGCGCGCGCAACTCAGCGCCGCCGTCGACCCCGCCCAGCCGACCGCGGTGTCATCGGCCGCGGGGGAGGCCAGCACCTCCAGTGCCAGTCCCAAAGCCCGTTGTGGAGCACCGGCATTCATCGCAAAGGTTGCTGCCAGGGCATCGAGTGTGGTCTGTGCCCTGGGAGTTGATACCCGTCGGCGGGTGGCCTTCAGGAAGGCCGTGGCGCGTTCAGGTTCTGACAGCATCCAGAACTGGTTGGCCGCCTGCGGCAGCGCCCACGCCATCAGTTGGTCCTCGGGCAGGCCGGCCGGATCGATCTGTCCCAGCACGGCATCGGCCTCACGGCCGCGGCCCTGCCAGGCCAACGCGTACGCCAGGGTCAGCAGACCCGTGAAACCGGCACCGGCTGCTGTCGCGGCCCGTGCGAGCCGTTCGCTCAATTCCAGGTCGCCCAACCGCAGTGCCTCGCCGGCCGCGCCGACGAGTTCGTCGACCGGCAGGGACACGTCGCTGTCGAGGGCCAGCACCGCCACCCGAAGCCGGTCCACCACGCCGGGTCTCGGCGCCGTCGACAACCGCTCGACCACGGTGTTGCGCAACCGGCGCAGGCCGGGCCCGCCGATGGTCGCCCGCATCGCGCTCAAGAACAGTGGATGCACACAGTGCACCATGTCGTCGTCGACGCGAACCACACCGCTGTGTTGTGCCGCCGCCACGGCATCGGTGCCGGTCAGTGCTGTCAGATCGGCCAGTGGCAGCGGATCGTGCACGGCCAGCTGTCGCAAGACAAGGGCCACGTCGTCGGGCAGGTCGGCGAGAAACGTGTCGACCTGATCGGCCAGCCTGGCGTCATCGTGGCCCGGTGGTGACATCTCGACCCGGTTCACCAGCCGTTCACCCCACAACGCCGCGACATCATCGGGCGCCCCCGCGGATGCGGTCACGATGAGTTTGGCCGCGCCGCTCACGGCGAGTTGGTACACGAGCGCCGCCGACAACCGGTCCAGCAGGTGCGCGTCATCGACGACCACCAACAACTCGGATCCGAGTTCCTCACGCGCCGCACGCATCACGTCGGCGGTCTTGCCTTCGGCCGGAATGGCGATCAGGTGCGCGACCGCGGCAAAGGGGACTGCCGCAGCCGACACGGTGCCGGTGATCCACAGGACGCGACGGAAATCCGATGCGATGTGTTCGGCCGCAGTCCGGGCCACTGAGGATTTGCCGACCCCGGCGGGACCCAGTAGTGCTGCGCCGCAACGGTCGTACAGGCCCACCTCCAGGCGGTCGAGCACACGGTCGCGCGGTGCGATCACCCAGTCGACAGCCATCCACCGAATCCTATGGTGGTCAGTCGCCTTTCAATGCCGAATCGACATCCGGGTACGCCGAGATCGCGTCCTCCATACCGCATTCAACGATGATTCGCCGAATGCTCGACTGCGCTATGACGAGCCGCACGGTGACTCGTTGCTGACGGCTGTCGACGGACTGCTTGGCCAGGGCGACCAGCGCCCCGCAGCTCATGAAATCCAGGGACCGGCCGTCGACGACGATCGTCGAGTCCTCGGGAGCGGTCGCGGCCGACTCGACGAGCATGCGCTGCCAGGCGGATTCGTTGTGGGCATCGACCTGGCCGAAGGCCTGAACGATGAGGCCTTCGGGTGCTGTCCGAGCCGTCCAGTGCAGCTCGTGATCCTGCCGGTGTGATTCCACTGTGCAACCGAGCATAACCGGCATGGTTTACGTTGTAAACAGGCCTGCTCAGTGCCTGTTCAGCCAGGTTTCCATGCGGTCGAGCAAGGCCTCCAACGCTTCCTCGAACTCGTCGGTGCTGTGATCCTCGGCCAGCATCGGTTGCAACCGTCGCAGGTTCGGGTAGTCGGCCAGCGACGTATCGGGCCGTGGCTCGTCGTCGAGAGCTGCCTCCTCCGGGCTGAGCCTGACCCCGTGTGCCGACACTTCGAGCAGCAACTGTCCCACCAGGAAAGTGGTGTAAGTCCGGTAGGCAGCCACGGCCGCGTCATCGTCGAACCCGTAAGCGATCAGCGTCTCCAGGAAGGTCTCCATCCAGCGCAGGCTGCGCAGCGGCGGCCGCACCCAGGGGGCCTCCGGCGCCTCGGTCGCCACCAGAGGGAACACCTCGGGATGATCAAGGGCGATCTGCCGCACGCCATGACCCAGCCGCAGCAGGAAGTCCTGCCATCCGTCCTCCTGCCGGCGCGCGGCGAGCTGATCGGCGTAAAGGCGGTCCACGATGTGGTTGACCACGCCGGTCAACAGGTCGCCCCGGCTGTGCACATAGCGGTACAGCGCCATGGCTTCGACACCGCAGGCCGTGCCCAGCCGCCGCATGGTCAGCTTGGTCAGGCCCTCACGGTCGATCAGCTCGATCGCCGTGTCCAGGATGAACGCGCGGTTCAACCGCGTCGGTTGATCGTCGTTGTCAGTCATCGCCGTCTTCAGTCATCAGGATCACGTCCAGTCTCCCCGCGGGGGTGGGCTGAGTCCATCACCACCCGACATCGCCCACCCGACATCGGCGATTCACCCGCACCCTCTAGGTTGTGTGCGTGTCCGGTGAAACTGACCGCGAGTTTGCGGTGTGTGTCTATTGCGCCTCGGGTCCCACCCATCCCGAGCTCCTGGCGTTGGCCAGTGAGGTGGGAGTGGCGATCGCCAGGCGCGGATGGACGTTGGTCTCCGGCGGCGGCAATGTCTCGGCCATGGGCGCGATCGCCCGGGCGGCGCGCTCCAGCAACGGTCGCACGGTGGGCGTGATCCCCAAGGCGCTCGTGCATCGCGAACTCGCCGACGTGGACGCCGCTGAACTGGTGGTCACCGACACCATGCGGGAACGCAAGAAGGAGATGGAGGACCGCTCCGACGCGTTCATCGCACTGCCCGGCGGCATCGGCACGCTGGAGGAGTTTTTCGAGGCCTGGACGGCGGGCTACCTCGGGATGCACGAGAAACCAGTGGTGCTGCTCGACCCGTTCGGTCACTTCGACGGCTTGCTGACGTGGTTGCGCGGGCTCGTCGCCTCCGGTTACGTGAGTGAGGCGGCCCTGGATCGGTTGATCGTCGTCGACGAGGTCGCCGCCGCGCTCGAAGCGTGCGAACCGGTTACCTAGAACCGGCGGTAACGGCCGTTACCAGCGCGGCTATGGTGTTGGCCACACGAGAGCCATCTCGAGACCCGTAACAACCCGCAGGGGGACACCGCATGACCGACCAGAAATCGGGCACCAGGAGCAGCGTCGGCCTACTCGACCTGGCCAGCCAGGTACCCGGTCTGCTGATGGACGCGCCGGTCATCGCACGAGGCGTGCTCACCGGAATGATGGCTCGACCGACCGCCAAGACCTCGATCGGCAAGGTGTTCCAGGAGCGGGCCGCCCAGTACGCCGACCGGGTTTTCCTCAAGTTCGGCGACGAGCGCATCACCTACCGCGAGGCCAACGAGACCGTCAACCGGTATGCAGCCGTCCTGGCTGCCAAGGGCGTCGGGCACGGCGACGTGGTCGGCGTGATGCTGCGTAACTCGCCCGACGCGGTGCTGTTGATGCTGGCGGTCGTCAAGTGCGGCGCCGTCGCGGGCATGCTCAACTACCACCAGCGCGGCAAGGTGCTGGCCCACAGCTTCGGACTGCTCGAGGCCACTGCGGTGGTGGCCGAGTCCGACCTGATCGAGCACGTCACCGAGTGCGGGGCCGAGGTCAACGGACTGATCACGGTCGAGGAACTGCGGCGGCTGGCGGCCACCGCGCCCACTGCGAACCCCGCCAGTGCATCGGCCGTCCTGGCCAAGGACAAGGCCTTCTACATCTTCACCTCGGGCACCACCGGCATGCCCAAGGCCAGTGTCATGACCCACTACCGCTGGCTGCGCGCCCTGGCCGGTTTCGGGGGCCTCGGACTGCGGTTGCGCAGCGACGACACCCTGTACTGCTGCCTGCCGCTCTACCACAACAACGCCCTGACCATCTCGGTCGGTTCGGCGCTGAACTCGGGCGCGGCGCTGGCCCTGGGCAAGTCGTTCTCGGCGTCGCGGTTCTGGGACGAGGTCATCGCCTACGACGCGACCGCGTTCGCCTACATCGGCGAGATCTGCGGCTACCTGCTCAACCAGCCGCCCAAGCCGACCGACCGCGCCCACAAGGTGCGCGTCATCGTCGGCAACGGTCTGCGTCCGGCCATCTGGGACGAGTTCACCGAGCGGTTCGGCATCCCCCGGGTGTGCGAGTTCTACGCCGCCAGCGAGGGCAACACCGCCTTCGTCAACGTCTTCAACGTCTCGAAATCCACCGGTATCTGCCCGAGCCCGGTGGCCTTCGTCGAGTTCGACGCCGACAGTGGCGAACCGACGCGTGGCACCGACGGCCGGCTACGCAAGGTCAAGCGCGGCGAGCCCGGCCTGATGCTGTCCAAGATCAACGCGCTGCAGCCGTTCGACGGCTACACCGACAAGGCCGCCAGCGAGAAGAAGCTGGTCCGCGACGCCTTCAAGGAAGGCGACGTCTGGTTCAACACCGGCGACCTGATGCGGTCCCAGGGACTGGGCCACGCCGCATTCGCCGACCGACTCGGTGACACCTTCCGGTGGAAGGGCGAGAACGTGGCCACCACCGAGGTCGAGGCCGCGCTCGCCGGGCACCCGGCCGTCGAAGAGTGCACCGTGTTCGGGGTGGAGGTGCCCGGTGCGGGTGGGCGTGCCGGCATGGCTGCCCTGCAGCTCAAGGCCGGCCACGAGTTCGACGGCAAGGCGATCGCCGACGCGTTCCACGCGCACCTGCCGCCCTATGCGGTGCCGCTGTTCGTCCGCGTCGTCCCCGAACTGGCGCACACCTCGACGTTCAAGAGCCAGAAGGTCGACCTGCGCAAACAGGGCTACGGATCGGACATCAAGGATCCGCTGTACGTGCTGGCCGGCCGCGAGGAGGGCTACGTGCCCTTCTACCCCGAATACCTCGACGAAGTGACGGCCGGTAAGCGGACCAAGTAGCCGGCCGCGGGAGCCGCCGGGCCGCAGTTTGCACGGCACCAGGCACTATGGAGGCGTGTTGTCGACGTGCAATGGCCAGTTCTGCGGTCGCCCGGTCGCGGGCGACCGTGCGCTGATCATGGCGATCGTCAACCGGACACCGGACTCGTTCTATGACCGCGGGGCCACCTTCACCGACGAAGCGGCCAAGGCCGCCGCGCGGCGGGTGATCGAGGAGGGCGCCGACGTCATCGACGTGGGCGGGGTCAAAGCCGGCCCGGGCAGCACGGTCGACGCCGACGAGGAGATCGCCCGCGTCGTCCCGTTCATCGAGTGGCTGCGCAGCACCTATCCCGACCAGTTGATCAGCGTCGACACCTGGCGCGCCGCGGTCGCCAAACAGGCCTGTGCGGCCGGGGCCGACCTGATCAACGACACCTGGGCGGGCGCGGATCCGGGGCTACCCGAGGTGGCGTCCGAGTTCGGCGCCGGCTTGGTGTGCTCACACACCGGCGGAGCGGCACCGCGCACCCGGCCGTTCCGGGTGAACTACGGAATCACCGAACGCGGCGTCGTCGACGACGTCATCGCCGAGGTGACCGCCGCGGCCGAGCGGGCAGTAGCAACGGGTGTGCCACGTGACCGGATCCTGATCGACCCGACCCATGATTTTGGTAAAAACACTCATCACGGTCTTAGTTTGTTGCGCCACGTAAAAGATCTTGTTAAGACCGGATGGCCAGTCCTGATGGCACTGAGCAACAAGGATTTTGTCGGGGAGACTCTGGGTGTGGATCTGACCGAACGCCTGGAGGGCACCCTGGCCGCGACGGCACTGGCCGCCGCGGACGGCGCCGCGATGTTCCGGGTACATGAAGTCGGACCCACGCGGCGCGTGCTGGAAATGGTCGCGTCGATCCAGGGAGTGCGGGCACCCGCACGAACAGTGAGGGGACTGGCATGACCGACCTGCTGCCTGAACTGACCGACGGAGTGGTCGGCCACCGCTGGTTGACCGACCACAGTTGGAACCGGCCGAGCTGGACCATCGCCGAGCTCGAGGCCGCCAAGGCCGGCCGCACCGTCTCCGTGGTGCTGCCCGCCCTCAACGAGGAAGAAACCGTCGCCTCCGTCGTCGAGACCATCACCCCGCTGCTCGGCGGACTGGTCGACGAGCTGATCGTGCTCGATTCGGGCTCCACCGACGACACCGAGATCCGTGCGGTCGCCGCCGGGGCCCGCGTCGTCAGCCGGGAGGTGGCGCTGCCCGAGGTCGCACCGCAACCCGGCAAGGGTGAGGTGCTGTGGCGGTCGCTGGCTGCCACCACGGGCGACATCATCGCCTTCGTCGACTCCGACCTGATCGACCCCGACCCGATGTTCGTGCCCAAGCTCCTGGGCCCGCTGCTCACCGCCGACGGGGTGCACCTGGTCAAGGGGTTCTACCGCCGCCCGCTCAAGGTCAGCGGCGCCGAGGACGCCAACGGCGGTGGCCGGGTCACCGAGCTGGTGGCACGCCCGCTGCTGGCCTCGCTGCGCCCCGAGCTGAACTGCGTGCTGCAACCGCTGGGCGGCGAGTACGCGGGCACCCGCGAGCTGCTGACCTCGGTGCCGTTCGCCCCCGGCTACGGCGTCGAGATCGGGCTGCTGGTCGACACCTACGACCGCCTCGGCCTGGACGCCATCGCGCAGGTGAACCTGGGAGTACGGGCACACCGCAACCGGCCGTTGACCGAGCTGGCCTCGATGAGCCGGCAGGTCATCGCGACCCTGTTGTCCCGCTGCGGGATCACCGATTCCGGGGTGGGGCTGACGCAGTTCTACGCCGACGGCAACGACTTCACCCCGCGGGTGTCGTCGGTCTCCTTGGCCGACCGTCCGCCCATGGTCACCCTGCGCCCGCGCTGAAACCAGACCGTCAGTTCTTGGCGACGACGGCACCTGTCGCGGCGTCGATGCTGACGTCGTGAACCGCGTTCGCTGAGTCGACGACGTCGGCTTCCCACACCACGGTGCCGCCATCGCGGCCATCCAGCCCCAGTTCGGTGATCCGGCCGTCGACGGCCTTTGTCACCGCGTCGACCGCCGCGCGGAAGTCGAGCTTGGCCGCCTCGACGCGGCTGAGGTGTTCGGCGACGTCCTCGGGGTCGTCCGGCTTGGCGACCGGGCCATTGAGAACCGTGGCGCCGTCCGCGGAAACCTCGACTTCGTGCTTTACGCCGTCGGCGGAGATGAGCTGGACCTCCCACTGCGTGTTGTTGCGCTCGCTGTCGACGGCGTAGACCGTGCTGTCGGGCACGGCGCGGTGCGCTGTTTCCGCTGCCGCCAGCAGCGCGGTGTTGCCGTTGGCGGACGGCTGCACGGGGGCCTGGGTAGTCGGAGCTGGCGCCGCCGTGGTCCCACCCTGCGTTTCAGGGCTGGAGGCGGTCGGGGATTGGCCTCCGCCACAAGCGACGACCGCTGCCATCACGGTCGCGGCTCCGGCCGTGCGCAGGATTGCTGTCACCGGCGTGCTGTTGTCAAGCATCGGGGTCCACCCTTCCTGGGAACTGTCGAATGTCCCACCCACGTAACCACCGGTCGACCGGGTCGCGCTAGGTGTCACCTGCGTGAGGCAGTATCGAGGGCGTGACACTGATACTGCTGTACCTGGTGGTGCTGGTTCTGGTGGCCACGGTGCTGTTCGGGCTGGGCAGCGTCATCTTCGGCCGGGGTGAGACGCTGCCGCCGCTTCCACGCGGCACGACCGCCACGGTCCTGCCCGCCTCCGGCGTCACCGGGGCAGATGTCGATGCGATCAAGTTCGCCCAGGTCGTACGTGGCTACAAGACCAGCGAGGTGGACTGGGTGCTGGACCGGCTGGGCCGCGAACTGGACGCGGTGCGCGGGGAGCTGGCAACGGTACGCGCGGCCTACGGTGTGCCGGACGACTTCGACAGCGAGGGCAACGAGGACGACGACGAGGTGTCGGCCACCGCAGGCGAAGTCCGCACCTCGGAGGAGTCATGACCGAGGATGGCCGGATCCGGTGCGGCTGGGCGATCTCCTCCAGTAGCGCCGCCGCGGCCGACACGCGCTACCGCGACTACCACGACACCGAGTGGGGCCAGCCGCTGCGGGATTCCGCTGCGCTGTTCGAGCGGATCAGCCTGGAGGCTTTCCAGAGCGGGTTGAGCTGGCTGATCATTCTGCGCAAGCGGGAGAATTTCCGGGCCGCGTTCGACGGGTTCGACGCGGCCAGGGTCGCGAATTACACCGACGACGACGTCGAGAGGTTGATGGTCGATGCGGGCATCGTGCGTAACCGGGCCAAGATCGTCGCGACCATCGCCAACGCCAGGGCGGTCACCGAGCTCGACGTCGATTTGAGTGAGCTGTTGTGGTCATTCGCCCCGCCGGCCCGGCCGCGGCCCGCTGACCTGTCTCAGGTGCCTGCCGTGACCCCGGAATCGACCGCGATGGCCAAGGAACTCAAGCGCCGAGGCTTCAAGTTCGTCGGCCCCACCACGGCATATGCGTTGATGCAGGCCACTGGGATGGTGGACGACCACATCGCGTCGTGCTGGGTTCCCGTGGTCGATCAAAAGTGACATCGGCCGGTATCCGATGGGTCTTTGCACGCTCACCGCAGCGGATAAGGAACAATAGGGGAAGTTCAGTAGCAGTTCAATGCCGGGTGCCGTCAACGAGTGGGCGGCTTCGGCCCCAACCTGGCCCGCTGTCGCGGGTCCGGCACTGTTGGAGGGAGCACTCGATGGCGGCGATGAAGCCCCGGACTGGTGACGGTCCACTAGAAGCAACCAAAGAGGGGCGAGGGATCGTTATGCGGGTACCGCTGGAAGGCGGTGGGCGCCTGGTTGTCGAACTGACTCCCGACGAGGCCGCTGCGCTCGGCGACGAACTCAAGTCCGTCACCAGCTGATCGTCCTCGCAAGGTGTCCGCTCAGGCGGACACCTTGCGGTATATCTCCAGGGTCTGTTCAGCGATGTGCGCCCAGGAGAACTCCGCGATGCACCGCTGGCGTCCGGCTTCGCCGTACTTTCGGGCGGTCTCCGGCTCGGCCACCAGTGAGTTGACCGCGTCGGCCAGACGCATCTCGAAGAATCGCGGGTCCGTGGCGTCGTAGTGCACGAGCAGCCCGGTCTGTCGGTCGACGATGACCTCGGGGATGCCGCCGACGTCAGACGCGACCACCGCCGTCGAACACGCCATCGCTTCCAGGTTCACGATGCCCAACGGCTCGTATACCGACGGGCACACGAAAACTGTTGCAGCGGAAAGTATTTCCCGAATCTTATTGATCGGCAGCATTTCGCGTACCCAGAACACCCCCGTGCGGGCCCGCGCCAACTCGGCCACCGCGGAGGACACCTCGGCCGCGATCTCCGGGGTATCGGGGGCACCCGCGCACAACACCAGCTGTACCTCGGGACTGAACCGGTGGGCCGCGGCCACCAGGTGAGCCACCCCCTTCTGGCGGGTGATGCGCCCGACGAACGCCACGATCGGGCGGCTCAGGTCGACCCCGAGTTCGGCGAGCACCGAGTCGAAATCGGCAGGTGGAGTCGGATACCAGACGTCGGTGTCGATGCCGTTGCGCACCACGTGGACCCGGCTCGGGTCGAGTGCCGGATACGTGCGCAACACGTCGTGGCGCATACCGGAACTCACCGCGATCACCGCGTCGGCGGCCTCGATCGCGGTGCGCTCGACCCATGACGACACCCGGTAGCCCCCGCCGAGTTGCTCGGCCTTCCACGGGCGCAGCGGCTCCAGGGAGTGTGCGGTCAGCACGTGGGGAATGCCGTAGAGCAGCCCGGTCAGGTGCCCGGCCATCCCGGCGTACCAGGTGTGCGAGTGCACCACCGTGGCGGCCTCCGCCGAGTTGACCATGCTGAGGTCCGCGGACAGCGTCGACAGGGCCGGGTTGGCGCCGCGCAGTGCAGGATCGGGCTGCGCCACGAACACCCCGTCACGCGGTGCGCCCATGCAATGCACGTCGACGTCGCAAAGCTGACGCAACTGTGCGACGAGTTCGGTCACATGCACACCGGCACCGCCGTACACCTCGGGTGGATATTCCCGAGTCATCATGGCCACCCGCATATCCGAGACGGTAGTAGGTCTCGGCGGGTCTAGCTACGCGCCGCGGACTTGAAGTTGCCATTGGCTGGCCGCGGTGCTGGTTGGCGGATAGGTTTGGACGCATGAGGGAGTTGCCACATGTACTGGGCATCGTTCTGGCCGGGGGAGAGGGCAAAAGGCTGTACCCGCTGACCGCCGATCGGGCCAAGCCGGCAGTTCCCTTCGGCGGTGCCTACCGGCTGATCGATTTCGTGCTGTCCAATCTCGTCAACGCCCGCTACCTACGGATCTGCGTTCTGACGCAATACAAGTCGCATTCACTGGACCGCCACATCAGCCAGAATTGGCGCCTTTCGGGTCTGGCTGGTGAGTACATCACGCCGGTGCCGGCCCAGCAGCGGCTCGGGCCGCGTTGGTACACCGGATCGGCGGACGCGATCTACCAGTCGCTCAACCTGATCTACGACGAAGATCCCGACTACATCATCATCTTCGGTGCCGACCACGTGTACCGCATGGATCCCGAGCAGATGCTGCGGTTCCACATCGACAGTGGGGCCGGGGCCACGGTGGCCGGCATCCGGGTGCCGCGCGCGGAGGCCAGCGCGTTCGGCTGCATCGACGCCGACGACTCCGGGCGTATCAAGGATTTCGTCGAGAAGCCCGCGAACCCCCCGGGCACGCCCGACGATCCCGAGCAGACCTTCGTGTCGATGGGCAACTACATCTTCACCACCAAGGTGCTGATCGACGCGATCCGCGCCGATGCCGACGACGACCACTCCGACCACGACATGGGCGGCGACATAATCCCGCGACTGGTGTCCGACGGGATGGCGGCGGTCTACGACTTCAACAACAACGAGGTACCCGGGGCCACCGAACGCGACCACGGCTACTGGCGCGACGTCGGAACCCTGGACGCCTTCTACGACGCACACATGGACCTGGTGTCGGTGCACCCGGTGTTCAACCTCTACAACAAGCGCTGGCCGATCCGAGGCGAGATGGAGATGCTGGCTCCGGCCAAGTTTGTCAACGGGGGCTCGGCACAAGAGTCGGTCGTCGGCGCCGGCAGCATCATTTCCGCCGCGTCCGTGCGCAATTCGGTGTTGTCCTCCAACGTGGTGATCGATGACGGCGCCATCGTGGAGGGCAGTGTGCTGATGCCGGGGGTGCGGATCGGCCGAGGCGCCGTGGTGCGTCACGCGATCCTGGACAAGAATGTGGTGGTGGGCCCGGGCGAGATGGTGGGCGTGGACCTCGACAAGGACCGTGAGCGGTTCGCGATCAGCGCGGGCGGCGTGGTTGCCGTCGGCAAGGGCGTCTGGATCTGACGCGTCCGACACCGTGTTCCGGGGTCACTCCCAGGGATCTACCGCCGCGGGCCGCCTCGGCGCATTGGTACGGGCGTTGACGCCGATCTTGGCCTCTCCTCGCCGCTTGCGCCACCGCCACAGCCGGAAGGCGCCCCAGACCACGGCCACCAGCGCGACCACCACCAGCACCGGTAGCAGGATCGCCACGAAGACCAGGCCGATACTGGTGACGTCCTCGACAGTGGACAGCACCGGGGCGGCGACCCCGGCGGTGGCGACATTGGCGGCCGGACGCACCGTCGATTTGGTCAGCGACACCACCAGTGCGGTGACTGCGCCGATCGCAATCGGAATCCATTGGCCGGACTGGGCGAACGCGCCAGGATCGGCGACCGCGGCGGTCTGGGACGCGGTGCCCGAGCCGAACACGATGCCGCCTGCGGTCGGGCGGACGAAGGTCTGGATGGTGTCGTTGACGGAATCGAGCGCGGGGATCTTGTCGGCGACTACTTCGATGACGAGCAGCACCGCGACGATCGCCATCACCCAGCCGTTCTCCAGCCAGGACCATCCCGCCGGCAACGACACCAGCGCGGTGAAGCGTGACAGCAGGCCCAGGGCCAGCAACGGGATGTAGGCATTGAGCCCCGCCGCGGTGGCCAGGCCAAAGCCAGTCAACAGTTCCATTACTGCAGTATGCGGCGAACTCGGCCCGGGCCCAGGTAGTTCGCCATATTCCGCCGGGCCGGGTCGTGGCTCACCACACGTAGGGCAACAACCGGTAGCGGACCTTCCGGGTGTATTCGTCGTAACCGTCGAGCTCGGTGCGCAGCATCTTCTCCTCGTCGGCGATCCGCACTCCGAAAATCGGTATCGAGGCGATGGACACGAGCAAGGCCCAGTACGAACCGAGTGCCGGCGGGGTGCCGAACATCATCAGCACCGCACCGAAGTACATCGGGTGGCGAACCAGGCCGTAGAGACCCGTCGAGACGAGCGGTTGTTCGTCCTCTACCCGGATGCTGGCCCCGGCGAAGCTGTTCTGGAAGACCACCGCCTGCGCGAGGACGAGCCCGATGGCAACCAGGACGTTGCCCAGGATGACCACTGCGGTCGGCACGCTCGACCAGCCGAACCGGTGGTCGAGGGCGCTGAGGACGAATGCGGCGAAGGCGGAGCCCGTGACCGCCCAGATGACGATCTTCTGCACGATCCGCGTTTCCGCGGTCGGGCCACCGTGCAGGCGTCGTTGCAGGGCCGCGGGGTCTCGAACCGCCAGATAGATACTCGGGACCATGGTGGTGGCCATGAATACGGCGATGAAAACCCAGGCCTGCCAATAGTGGAACGTGCCGGCCGGCCAGAACAACGCCACGGCGAAGAACGCCAGGCCCAACACTCCCGATGCAATTGTCTGAAGTGCGAGTTTCACGGTTGCCTCCTGAGCGGGTTCACACCGCGTCGCGGTTTCGATATATCCAGCCCGCGACCACCGCCAACGCCGTTGCGACGACGAGCATCACCAGCAGTGCGGTGGCGGGGAACTGGCTCGGTACGGTCGTCTGGCCGACCGGGGACAGTTCGATCAGCCAGCGCGGCAGACGTAGCAGCGCGCCGAGGTACAGCGCGGTGATCACGAACGTCACTGTCAGCCAGGCGATCCACGGCGCACGCAGCGCCACGGCCAGCGCGGCAACCGAAGCGACCACGGCGAGCGCGGGCAGAAAGGCAAGTGCGGACAACGTGAGGCGGATGACCGTACCCGGTTCTCCCAGCGTCAGTCCGGCGCCCAGTCCGTTGCCCAGACCGGCGCAGAACAGCAGTACTACGGATCCCGCCAGTGCGCAGCCGACCGCACCCAACAGCCAGCGCCGGCGGGACACCGCCCCGGCCAGCACTGGTTCGCCCAGTCCGTTCTGCTCGTCGGTGTACACCCGCAGCACGACCGAGGAGACATATGCGGTGGCTGCCGCAGCCAGGAACTGGGTCATGGTGGTGTAGATGCCGTCATTGCCTGTCGTGGACAGCAATCGGGCGATCAACTCGTTGGTCTCGGCCGCATCCAACAGCGCCTTCGTCATCGAGCCGAAGACCAATCCGGCCACGAACAATCCCGCCGCCCAGCCGATCGTCTGGCCCCGCTGCAGCGTCAGGTGTAGTCGCAGCGGGCCGG
This sequence comes from Mycolicibacterium lutetiense, assembly GCF_017876775.1. Classification (NCBI taxonomy): domain Bacteria; kingdom Bacillati; phylum Actinomycetota; class Actinomycetes; order Mycobacteriales; family Mycobacteriaceae; genus Mycobacterium; species Mycolicibacterium lutetiense. The sequence goes on from NZ_JAGIOP010000001.1 coordinate 633,290, forward strand.
TGATGGTGGGGGCGTCGGGCTTCTCGCCCACCGATGCGATGGTGCCCGCGTCGTATTGTCGACGGCGTTCCAGCACCGCGGCGACTGCCATCGATCCGAGCGCCAGAATTACCAACAACCCGAACGGCCACCAGCGCAGATCGGTGAACGGACGCATCTGCTGGGCCCAGGCGATCGGGGAGAACCAGCTCAGGACGCTGCCCGAGTTGTCGATCACGTCGCCTGCCCCGCGCACCAACGCGGCCACCGCCAGCGTCGCCATCGCCGCGCCCGACGCGGTGCGGGACTGGCGCCAGAGTTGGGCGGTGACGGCGGCGACCGCACCGAACACCATCGCGACCCCGGTGATGCCCAGGCTCATGGCGGCGGTGTCGACGAGTGCGAAGCCGGTGGATGCCATCGCCAGCGTCATCGTGAGTGCCAGGACGGCGTTGAGGCCGCCGACCAGGATCAGCGCCGCGGCGGTGCGGGCGTAGCGGCCCACCACCGACGAGAGCACCAGCTCGGCACTACCGTTCTCCTCCTCGGCCCGGGTATGACGAATCACGGTGAGAATCGCCAGGATCGAGGTTGCGATGGTCAGCGTGAGCGTCAGCTCGTTGGCCATCATCACGCCGAGATCGGTCTCGTTGACGCCGAACATGGGGCCGCCCAGCATCATCCCGGCCGGTGTCTTCAGCAGGTTGACCCTGGCCAGTCTCTGCTCTTCGCCCGGGTAGGCCAACCGAATTGCGTTGGGGGCGTAGACCATCATCAAGGTGATTGCGGCGACCCACACGCTGAGGCGTACCCGGTCACGGCGCAACGCCAGCCCCAACAGCGTTGCGGTGCCGGTGAACGGCGAGGTCGTGTCCGCTGGGCCGGTCGGCCGGGTCGAGGCAACCGCCGCTGTCATCGGGTCGCTCCCTGGTACTCGCGCAGGAACATGTCTTCCAGGGAGGCCGGCGCGACGGTGAGATCTTCGATGCCGAGATCGGTGAGATGCTCGAGGGCGAATTCGAGGTCGTTGCGGTCCACCGAGAAGCTCACGGCCCCGTCGTGGCTGCTGAAATCGTGAACGTAGGGAGTGTTCTGCAGTGCCCGGCCGTCGGAGCGGGTGCGGGCGATCACCTTGGTGCGCATCAGGTGCCGCATCTCGGCCAGGGTCCCGGACCGCACCGTGCGTCCGGACCGGATGATCGTCACGTTGTCGCAGAGCTTTTCCACCTCGGCCAGGATGTGGCTGGACAGCAGGACCGCGGCGCCTTGGCCGGCCACCTCGGCGACACATTGCTGAAATGCCTTTTCCATCAACGGGTCCAACCCGGAGGTGGGCTCGTCGAGAATATAGAGCTCGGAATGGCAGCTGAATGCCGCGATGATGGCGACCTTCTGCCGGTTGCCCTTGGAATAGGTGCGAGCCTTCTTGTGCGGGTCCAGTTCGAACCGCTCGATCAGTTCGTCGCGTCTGCGGATGTCTGGCTGGGTGTCGGCGCCGTTGCCGCGCAACCGGCACAGGAAGTCGATGACCTGCAGACCGGTCAGGTTGGGCCACAACGTGACATCGCCGGGGACGTAGGCGATGCGGCGGTGCAGGGCGACCGCGTCGCGCCACGGGTCGCCGCCCAGGAGCCGGACGGTGCCGCCGTCGGCGCGCAGCAGACCCAGCAGCACCCGGATCGTGGTGGACTTGCCTGCCCCGTTGGGCCCCAGGAAGCCGGTGACGTCGCCGGGGGACACTGTCAGGTTCAAACCATCGAGGGCCTTGGTATGTCCGAAAGACTTTGACAGTCCGTGGATTTCGACGGAGTTCTTCACTCTGGCTCCTTGGTGTCGGAAGCTGTGCTGAATGGGATGCCCTGTTCGCGCTGGTGCAGGAAGGTGTCGTACATGGTCGAGTCGGTCATCAGGCCGTCGGTGTAGAGCTCCAGGGCGGGCAGCATCATGTCCTCGCCGTAATCGCGCAGCACCCGGCGCAGATCGGTGGGGTCGTCATGCATCTGCAGGTACAGCAGAAACCCACCGCCACTGCAGATCGCCATGAACCTTGCCCGGGCCTTCGGGTCGCGGCTGGGTTTGAGCACCCCGGTGCGGACCCCTTCTTGCAGGTACTGCTCGGCGTTGTCGACCATGGTGCGCCAGAACGTCTTCGCCAGATCGCTGCCGGACTGCATGCTGCGGACCAGGTACGCCATCAGCGGGGCGTAGGACTCGATCTCCGCCATCTGGGCCAGCCAGCTCGCGGGATCGCCGTTCTGCATCGACTCGGTCTTCGACTCGCGCACCACCTCGGCGACGTAGGCGTCGCACGCCCTGCGCAGGCCGTCCTTGGAACCGAAGTGGTGGATCACCAGTGCGGCGCTGACGCCGGCCGCCTCGCCGATCGCGCGCAGTCCCACGCTGAATCCGTGCTGCCCGTACAGCTCGATCGCGGCGTCCCGAATCCGGGCCATCGCAGTTCGATCATCGACTGAACGCATGTTTAGGACGCTAAACGTCCGTTCAGTGCGCAGTCAAGGGTCTGGCCCGTCAGGAATCCGTAAAAGAAAAAGTCAGTCGCGGGCGGCGGCCAGCAGGCCGTCACCCAACGGGATCAACACCGGAGTAAGCCGCTCGTCCTCGGCGATCAGCCGGGCCGCTTCACGCACGGCGCTGACCTCGGCATCGTTGGCCGAGGCGTCGCCGGCCCGACCGCCGAGCGCAGCCCGGTGCAGCACGATCGCGCCACCGGAACGCAGGAGGCGCACCCCCTCGGCCACGAACTGCGGCTGGTCGATGGGTTCGGCGTCGATGAACACCAGGTCGTAGGACTCGTCGGCCAGCCGGGTGAGCACCTCCTGGGCGCGACCGCTGATCAGCCGCGTCCGTCCCGGGCCGACCCCGGCCTCGCTGAACCCCTGCTTGGCGATGCGCTGATGCTCGGGTTCGACGTCGATGGTGGTCAGCACGCCGTCGTCGCTCATGCCCGACAGCAGCCACAACCCGCTGACGCCGGCGCCCGTGCCGACTTCGACCACTGCCTTGCCCCCGGTGAGCCGGGTGAGCACGCTCAGCAACGCTCCTACGGCAGGGGTCACCGCACCCGCGCCGAGTTCTTCGGCCCGCTCACGCGCGGCCGCGACGATCTCGTCTTCGGAGATCGACCGTTCGGCATGCGTGACGATCGCCTCGGCGCGACCGGGGTTGGAGCTGACCATGCCCGCAGCGTAGGCCAGAGGCCGGGGGCGTCGTCGCGACACGCCCGCGGGTGGCAGGTATCACCCACGGAAATTCGCTGGTTCGTGCAGGTGACCGGACGTATCGTTGGGTTTCTCAGCAAAAGTTCAGATTGCTCATATGCCTGCCACACCGGGATCAGGAACGGTAGCCGCATGGAACACGGCGCCCGCTGGCGCACCGCCCAGCACAACCAGGACAGCAACCGGAATAGCGAAGTCATGAGTCGTGTTGAGCTGAATGAGAACTGTGATCAGGAGGATCCGACGAGCGCGAACGCTGTTACCTCGAACCCCACCACCCAGGCCGCCCCGGTGACGATGGCACATCTGGAGCAATTCACCGCAGGCGAATGGGTGGAGCCGTCCGATGAGCTGACCGGCACCGCCGTTTTCGACGCCACCGGCGATCAGGCGGCCATGCCGTCATGGGACGAACTGGTGCGCCAACACGCCGACCGGGTCTACCGGCTGGCTTACCGGCTCTCGGGTAACCAGCACGATGCCGAGGACCTGACCCAGGAGACCTTCATCCGGGTTTTCCGGTCGGTGCAGAACTACCAGCCCGGAACTTTCGAGGGCTGGTTGCACCGCATCACCACCAACCTCTTCCTCGACATGGTCCGTCGACGCGGCCGCATCCGCATGGAAGCGTTGCCCGAGGATTACGACCGGGTGCCCGCCGACGACCCGAACCCTGAGCAGATCTACCACGACTCCCGGTTGGGGGCCGACCTTCAGGCTGCCCTGGACTCGCTGGCACCGGAGTTCCGCGCCGCCGTGGTCCTGTGTGACATCGAGGGTCTGTCCTACGAAGAAATCGGCGCCACGCTGGGTGTGAAGCTCGGCACTGTGCGCAGCCGAATTCACCGCGGTCGGCAGGCGTTGCGCGAGTATCTGGCGAAGCACTCGCCGGAAACCGCCAAATCCGTCTAGCGGTGGTCGACGTTCAGCGCGTCAGGTCGCGCTACATTCGGGTCAGGACATTTGGTCGTGGCGAGAGGAGCTGGGCGATGGTCGACCCGGGACATGTGTTCCGTCGGGCATTCTCCTGGTTGCCTGCGCAGTTTGCCTCGCAGAGCAATGCACCGGTAGGCGCACCGCGGCAGTTCGGTTCGACCGAGCACCTCTCCACCGAGGCCATCGCGGCCTTCGTCGACGGAGAGCTGCGGATGAGCGCCCACCTGCGGGCCGCGCACCACCTGTCCCTCTGCGCGGACTGCGCGGCCGAGGTCGATGCCCAGGGCCAGGCCCGGGCGGCACTGCGGGACTCCTGTCCGGTTGCCATTCCGAATTCCCTATTGGGTCTGTTGTCGCAGATACCGCACCACAGTCCGCAGCCCTCGGCTGACGTGGGTGAACAGCCTCAGATTGCTGATGACCCGACGCGGAGTCGGCGCAAGCGCCGGTAGGCTGGACCCCAAGGCGATCAGTGACCGGCGTCGGCCTATCTGGCTGGGGCGGGCGCTCCGATAGAGAGTGATACACCGGTGACCAATCAGGACCAGTCCGACGAGAGCGGCCGTCTGGAACCGCGCCCTGTCGAGCGGCCACCCGTAGACCAGTTGTCGCAGCGCACGTTCGGCCGGCCCGCCGGCGTCGACGGCTCGTTCCTCGGTGCGGAGAAGTACGAAGACCAGGGCGAGTACGCCCCCAAGGACTTACCGCCGGACCCCGTGCTGGCCGAGGCCTTCAGCCGTCCCTCCAGCAGCGGTGAATCCCTGCAGCGTCATCCCACCGATGCCGGCGCGCTCGAGGCCGAGCGGACCGCAGGTGATGACGACGTCGACGATCCCTGGCGCAACCCGGGTGCCGTCCCGGCGCTGGGCACCCCCGCCCAGGCGCCGGTCGCACCGGTGGTCGTACCGGCCCCGATCGGCAAGCTGGGCGCCCGCGAGGTGCTGTTCGGTGGCCGGGTGTCCTGGATGGCACTGGTCGTGTTGCTCCTGATCACGCTCATGGTCGGCGCGATCGGTGGCTGGGTCGGACAGAAGACCGCCAGTACCGTGCAGGCCTTCACCACCTCGAAGGTGACGCTGGAGACCGGTGGCCTCCCGTCCCCGGACGCCGGCCGGTTCGCCACGGTGGCCGCAGCGGTCGAGGATTCGGTGGTGACGATCGAGGCCAAGAGCAAGACCGAGGGCTCGCAGGGCTCCGGCGTCGTGGTCGACGGCAAGGGCTACGTCGTCACCAACAACCACGTGATCTCCGACGCGGCGAGCAAGCCCGCCGATTACAAGATCACCGTCGTGTTCAACGACGGCAAGGAAGTTCCCGCCAATCTGATCGGCCGTGACCCGAAGACCGATCTGGCCGTGCTGAAGGTCGACAACGTCGACAACCTCGTCGTGGCGCGGTTGGGCGACTCCGAGAAGTTGCGCGTCGGCGAGGAAGTCATCGCGGCCGGCGCCCCGCTGGGCCTGCGCAGCACGGTCACGCACGGCATCATCAGCGCGCTGCACCGTCCGGTGCCGCTCTCGGGCGAAGGCTCCGACACCGACACCGTGATCGACGGGGTGCAGACCGATGCCTCCATCAACCACGGCAACTCCGGTGGCCCGCTGATCAACATGTCCTCCGAGGTGATCGGAATCAATACGGCCGGAAAGTCCTTGTCGGACAGCGCTAGTGGCCTCGGATTCGCGATCCCGGTCAACGAGGTCAAGCAGGTCGTCGAGAACCTGATCAAGGACGGCAAGGTCGCGCATCCGACGCTGTTGCTCAGTGCCGTCACGGTGAGCAACAGCGTGGCCTCGGGCGCGCAGGTCCGCAACGTCAACGCCGGGGGCCCGGCCGACAAGGCCGGCATCCTGGAGAACGACGTCGTGGTCAAGGTCGGGGACCGCAAGGTCGCCGACGCCGATGAGATGGTGGTCGCGGTGCGTCAGCTCAAGATCGGGCAGGAATCCCCGATCGAGGTGCTCCGTGACGGTCGGCCCATGACATTCATGGTCACGCCGATCGGCGACGATCAAAAAGCGCAGTAGCGATGTTCGCGAACATCGGGTGGGGAGAGATGCTGGTCCTGGTGATCGCCGGTCTGGTGATCCTGGGGCCCGAGCGCCTGCCCGGTGCCATCCGGTGGACCTCCGGTGCCCTGAAGCAGGCACGCGATTACGTCAGCGGAGCGACCAGCCAGTTGCGCGAGGACCTCGGTCCGGAGTTCGACGATCTGCGCCAACCCCTGGCCGAGCTGCAGAAGCTACGCGGCATGACCCCGCGGGCCGCGATCACCAAGCATCTGCTCGATGGCGATGATTCGTTCCTGACCGGTGCCTTCGACGACGGCAAGAATCAGCAGCCCTCAGTTCCCGGCGACAAGCCCGCCGGCGAGATCGGGGCCACGCCGACAGACAAGTCGGTCGGCTCCACATTCGACCCGGACGCCACCTAGGGCCTTCCAGCGGGGCCTTCTAGCGCCGCGCGGTGTCCAGACCCAGCGACACCCCTGCCAGGCCGCGCTTGCGGGCCGACAATCCCTCGGCGATCTTGCGCAGCTCGGCGCCTGCCGCTGATTCGGGCGCCGACAGCACCAACGGCACGCCGGAGTCACCCGCAGTCACCAACGCCGGATCCAGCGGGACCTGGCCCAGCAGCGGCACCTCGGCGCCCACTGAACGGGTCAGCGACTCGGCGACCTGACGGCCGCCGCCCTCACCGAACAACTGCATGACGGTGCCATCGGGCATCTGCAGGCCCGACATGTTCTCCACCACGCCGGCGATGCGCTGGCGGGTCTGCAGCGCGATCGCGCCGGCACGCTCGGCCACTTCGGCGGCAGCCATCTGCGGAGTGGTCACCACCAGGATCTCGGCACCCGGGATCAACTGGGCCACCGAGATGGCGATATCGCCTGTGCCCGGCGGCAGATCGAGCAGCAGTACGTCCAGATCGCCCCAGTACACATCCGCCAGGAACTGCTGCAGGGCCCGGTGCAACATCGGCCCGCGCCACACCACGGGCGTGTTGCCCTGGGTGAACATCGCGATCGAGATGACCTTCACGTCGTGGGCGATGGGCGGCAGGATCATCGAGTCGACCTGGGTGGGCCGGTCTTTGGTACCCATCATGCGCGGCACCGAATGGCCGTAGATATCGGCGTCCAGCAGGCCGACGGACAGCCCACGGGCGGCCATCGCGGCAGCCAGGTTGACCGTCACACTGGACTTGCCCACGCCGCCTTTCCCGGAGGCCACGGCGTACACCCGGGTGAGGGAGTTGGGCTGGGCGAACGGGATCACCGGTTCGCGGGAATCGCCGCGCAGCAGGGTGCGCAACTCGGCGCGCTGCTCGTCGTTCATCACGTCCAGGCTCACCTTGACGGCGCCGGTGCCGGGCACGTCGGTGACGGCGGCCGTCACCATGTCGGCGATCTCGGTCTTCTTCGGGCAGGCCGCGGTGGTCAGATAGATCTCGACATGTACGCCGTGGTCGGCCTCGATCGAGATGTTCTTGACCATGCCGAGTTCGGTGATCGGCTTCCGCAGTTCGGGGTCGATCACCTTGGCCAGCGCGGCGCGAACCGCGGATTGCAGCTCAGTGGCAGATTCGGACATCACCGCCGAGTCTACGGCGACGGTGTTGCGAGCTGGATTCAGGCCGGTCCCGGGGCGGGGCCGGGCCCCGGCCCAAGCGCCGGAGTCGCGGGCGCGGCCTCGATCGGCGGGCCGATCGGGGCGGCGGGCACCGGTCCCGGCGGCGGAAGTCCGGGCAGCGGAGCCTGCTGCGGTGCCGGTCCGGGGACCGGCGCGGGAGCAGGGGGCGGCCCGAGCGGCGGAACGGGCGCCGGCGGGGGAGCCTGTTCACCCAGGCAGAACACCACGCATGCTGGCTGGCGCGGTTGCTCCCACGGCGGGACCCATGGCGGCGGGGCGGCCGGCGTCTGCGACGGGATGGCCTGTGCCGGACCCGGTAGCGGGCCCAGCACCTGGCCCGGCGCGAATCCGGGGACGTTCTGGGTGCCGGTCTCGTTGCGGTTGAGCAGCGGGATCAGGGCCAGCGGATCACCCGAGGGAAGCCCCGTGGCATCGGCAGGCAAGTTCGGACCGAGGCCTTCGGCATGGTCCAGATGGGAATCACCGATCGGGGGAATGGACCCGGTGATTTCCGGCAGGTTGACCGGCACCACACCCGTGGCGTACGCAGCGGCCCAGCCCAGCACATTTCGGGCGTAGGCCACCGAGTTGTTGTATCGCAGGATGGCCGTCATGACCTGGGACTGGTCGCGCAAGTTGAGATCGCCGCTGCACAGGTAGCGGGCCGCGGCGAGCGCCGAGTCGAACACGTTCTGCACTTCGGCCTTGCCGTCGCCGTCGCCGTCAGAGGCATAGCGGGCCCAGGTTCCAGGCAGGAACTGCATCGGCCCCATGGCCCGGACATAGCTGATCCGTCCGGACTGGGCGCTCTGGACGATGACCTCGTTGCCGGGCAGGGTGCCGTCGAGGGCGGGACCGTAGATCGGGCGGACCGCGGTACCGCGGGCATCGGTGGCGCCGCCGTTGGCGTGCCCCGACTCGATACGTCCGATACCGGCCAGCAGATTCCAGCTGATACCGCAGCCGGGGTAGGCGGCGGCCATCATCCGTTCGGCATTGCGGTATGCCTTCAGCGACGTTCCCGGAATGCCAAGGGCCCCAGGGGTATTGACGACGAAAGCTGGCGGCGGAGCCGAGGTGGCGGTCATCGACTTGATGCGGAAGTTGGTCGGGGGCCTGGCCGCGGCGACCACCGACGGACCCGAGCGGTCGACCTGGGGTGCTACGGCGGCCATGGGCGTGACCGCGGCGGTGGACACGCCGGCTTCCGAGGCGGAAGACCCGGCACCGGCGACCAGAACGATGGGAGCCAGGACGGCTACGCCGAGCGCGGGTGAGCGCACGAGCCGGCTCACACGGCGCCGAGCGGATGCGATCACCGCTCCTCCCCCTACGCGCACTTACCCGTCCTTCGGTCGGCTTTGGCCAAATACCATGTTGTGAACCAAGTCACCATACATAGTCCCGGATTGCGTTGTTACCACAATGGTGGACAGCGAGATCAACCACCGCGTTTGGTCCGGCGCTCAGCCCCGTCGGCTTTGCTCGCGTTCGCCCGGTCGGTATCGGCAGGCACGGTGAGCTCGGTGATCAGGTCACGCAGTTCTTCCAATTCGCGGCGTAGGTAATCGCGGGTGACGACCTCGCCCACCGCCAGCCGCAGCGACGCCAGCTCGCGGGCCAGGTACTCGGTGTCGGCCTTGGTCTGTTCGGCTCGGCGCCGGTCCTCTTCGAGCGAGACCCGGTCCCGGTTCTCCTGCCGGTTCTGGGCCAGCAGGATCAGCGGGGCGGCATAGGCGGCCTGCGTCGAGAAGGCCAGGTTGAGCAGGATGAACGGGTACGGATCCCACTGGAAGGCAAAGACGCCGATGTTGAGGGCGATCCAGACAATCACCAAGATCGTCTGAATGGCCAGGTAGCGCCCGGTGCCGAGGAATCGGGCGATCGACTCGCTGAACGCGCCCACTGCCTCGATGTCGACGTGCAGCCCGAAGCCGCGGGTCCCGCGTGGGGTGTCCAGCCGCTGGCGCGCCGTCAATTCGCTCATGAGCTCGCCGCCGGGAGCTCGGGCTCGTCGCGTTCGCGCCAGTCGTCGGGCAGCATGTGGTCGAGCACGTCGTCGACCGACACCGCACCCAGCAGGTGGTTCTCCTCATCGACCACTGGGCCGCACACCAGGTTGTACGCGGCGAAGTAGCGGGTCACCGCGGCCAGCGAGTCCGCCGGGCTCAGGCTGGGCAGATCCGTGTCGGCGATGCCGCTGACCAGTGCCGCAGGCGGTTCGCGCAGCAGCCGCTGCAGGTGGACGCAGCCCAGGTACTGCCCCGTCGGGGTGGCGGTGGGGGGCCGCGTGACGAAGACCATCGAGGCCAGCGCCGGGGTGAGGTCGGGGTCGCGGATCCGCGCCAGCGCCTCGGCGACGGTGGTGTCGGGCGCCAGTACCACCGGCTCACTGGTCATCAGGCCGCCCGCTGTGTCCGGCGAGTGGGCCAGCAGCCGTCGCACATCCTCGGAATCCTCGGGGTCCATCTTGCGCAGCAGGGTCTCGGCATCGGCCGGGGTCATCGACCCCAGCACGTCGGCGGCGTCGTCGGGGTCCATTGCCTCCAGGACGTCGGCGGCGCGCTCGGTGTTCAGCTGGCGCAACACCGCGGCCTGTTCGTCCTCGGGCAGCTCCTGCAACACGTCGGCCAGCCGCTCGTCGTCGAACGCCCGGTACAACTCGTAGCGCCGCTTGACCGGCAGCTCGCGCAGGGCCTCGGCCACCTCGACCGGTCGTTGTCCCTCGAACTGCTCGAGTAGCGAGGCCACTCCCTGGTCGGGCATCGCCAGACCGGACGGCGTGAGGCCGTGCACGTTCTGCCACTCCACGACATGGATGTTGGAGCGCCGCCCCAGGCGTCGTTGTGGGCGCACCGCCACCCGGGTCACCACCCAGTCGCGGGTCCGGGTCTGTTCGATGCCCAGATCGACTACCACGACGTCGATTCCGGCCAGCTGCTCCAGATCGGGATCGTCGATGCGCACCCGGGTTTCCAGCACCTGGCCCAGAACCAGCACCTCGCCGGGTCGTTGGGCGAAGCGGCGCAGCGACACGCTGCCGGTGGCCAGGGTCACCGAGCCGGGCTCGATCGCGGTGACCCGCAGGATCGGAACGAAAATCCTTCTTCGGGTGAGCAATTCGACCACCAGGCCGAGAACTCGCGGTTGCTGGCGGACGATGCTGATGCTGATCACCACGTCGCGGACACGGCCGATGGACTCCCCGTCGGGGCCCAGCACCACCATCCCTGCAAGCCGGGCCGCGTAGACCCTGTTCACCGCCGCCATGAGTCAAAGGGTAGAGACTGTGGTCGTGGAGAACACGTATCGACCCCGCAGAACGTGCCTCTCGGTGCCGGGCAGCAGCCTGAAGATGATCGAGAAAGCCAGAAGTCTGCCTGCTGACGAGGTGTTCCTCGACCTCGAGGACGCGGTTGCCCCCGAGGCCAAGGCATCGGCCCGCACACAGGTCGCGGCGGCGTTGGCCGCCGACGGCTGGGCGGGCCAGCTGCGTGGGGTACGGGTCAACGACTGGACCACGCCGTGGACGTATGCCGACGTGATCGAGGTGGTGTCCACGGTGGCTTCAGTCGGGGCGTCCATCGATCTCATCGTGTTGCCCAAGGTGACCGAGGTGGCGCACGTCCAGGCGCTCGATCTGCTGCTGTCGCAGCTCGAGAGCACCCACGGCCTGGAACCCGGCCGGATCGGCATCGAGGCACAGATCGAGAACGCGCAGGGACTGACCAATGTCGACGCGATCGCGGCCGGCCCGCGGGTGCAGGCGCTGGTGCTCGGGCCCGGGGACATGGCGGCCAGCCTCAACATGCGCACCCTGGAGGTCGGCGGGCAGCCCGACGGGTATGACATCGGCGATGCCCATCACCACGTGCTGATGCGCATCCTGATCGCCGCGCGCAGTCGCGGCATCAACGCCATCGACGGTCCGTACGTCAAGGTGCGCGATGTGGACGGGTTCCGCCGGGTGGCCGGACGCTCGGCTGCCCTGGGCTATGACGGCAAGTGGGTGCTGCATCCCGACCAGATCGAGGCGGGCAACGAGATCTTCAGCCCGCGCCAAGCCGATTACGATCACGCCGAGCTGATCCTCGACGCCTATGAGTGGCACACCTCGCAGGCCGGTGGGTCCAGGGGAGCGGTGATGCTGGGCGACGAGATGATCGACGAGGCCAGCCGCAAGATGGCACTGGTGATAGCGGGCAAAGGCCGTGCGGCCGGGATGCACCGACTGGCCGAACCGTTCCGGCCGCCGAGCTGACCCGGGTCGGGTAGTGCCGCACTGCACCGTAATTCGGTGCGGTCCGCTACGCGGAGAGCACGCCGATCACAAAGAACAGCAGCCAGCCTCCGTTGATCAGGGTGCCGAACACGCCGAGCGCGATGCCGGCGATCGCCAAGCCTCGGCCCGGCTGTTCGACCTGCGGACCGTAGCCTGACTGCCCGGTCTGCTTGATCTGGTTCAGCGCGACGATCCCGAGACCGATACCGACCAGGGCGGCGACCAGTCCGATCGCGCACGCGAAGAGCAGGAACAGCGACAGACCCGAGGCGACGAGCGATCCGATCGCCATGCTGTTGGTCGGGTTGGCCGGCGGCATCCCGTAACCACCGGGATATCCGGGGTACCCGGACATCCAGTAGCCCGGAGGCGGCGGGGGATACCCGGGCGGCGGCGGGAACGACGGGGGATACGCGGGAGGTGACGGGTAGCCGTACGGAATGTCGGCGGGGTAGTCGATCGCAGGCGGATAGGGCGCGGCGACGTCGGAGTTCGGCGATGGAAATTCGTACGGCGGTTGCGCCGCGCCGGGATCCGGCCGATCCTGGGAGTGCTCGATGGGCGGTGCTTCGTAGCCGCTGGACAACGGTTCAGACGGCTGGGAACCCGGGTCGGATGGCGCCGTTTCGCCCGCGTTGCCGTCCGCGTTTGTCATGCTGATCAACCTAGCGCACGGACGATGACGCCAAGAGGGCGTGACTCCGGCACCAATTTCGGTGTGGGGGCGTTGCTGTAACGAGAGCAGTCGCCGAGCAGGCGGTGCGGAGGAGAGTGAAGTTCGATGACGAGCCCATTTCAGTCCGGTCAGACGCCGGGCGCCGCGCCCGCTGCGCGCGGTGCGTTGCCGACGCCGCCCAAAGGCTGGCCGATCGGGTCCTACCCGACGTACGCGGAGGCCCAGCGTGCCGTCGACTACCTGTCCGACCAACAGTTCCCGGTGCAGCAGGTGACGATCGTCGGGGTGGATCTCATGCAGGTCGAGCGGGTCACCGGCCGGCTGAGCTGGCCCAAGGTGCTCGGTGGTGGTGTGCTGTCGGGTGCCTGGCTGGGCCTGTTCATCGGCCTGATCCTCGGTTTCTTCAGTCCCAACCCGTGGAGTGCGCTGCTCACCGGCCTGATCGCCGGTGTCTTCTTCGGCTTGATCACCTCGGCGATCCCGTATGCGATGGCTCGCGGCACAAGAGATTTCAGTTCGACGATGCAGCTGGTCGCCGGCCGCTACGACGTTCTGTGTGATCCGCAGGGTGCCGAGCAGGGCCGGGATCTGTTGGCACGCTTGACGATCTGAGTCATCACCTCGCACCGGGATCGGGTGCGGTGGCAAAGCGCCGCAGGTCACGATTGTGACGCGTGGCGTGGGAACTGTTGCATATCACGCGGGTGTGGCTCTACGGTTTGCGCGCGGGAGGTTCCCGCGTGAACGGGAGGCAGGGCGGTGCGCGCTCGGCGGCTATGTGCTGCGGCAGTGGCCGCGTTGGCGACAGCCTCGATGGTGTCGGCTTGTGGTAAAGGCGACGACGGGATCGTCATCAATTACTACACCCCGGCCAACGAGATGGCGACCTTCACGGCCGTGGCCAAACGCTGCAACGCCGAACTCGGCGATCGTTTCACCATCAAGCAGGTGAGTTTGCCGAAAGGCGCTGATGACCAACGGTTGCAGCTGGCCCGGCGGCTGACCGGCAACGACAAGACGCTCGACATCATGGCTCTCGACGTGGTCTGGACCGCAGAGTTCGCCGAGGCCGGTTGGGCTGTCCCGCTGTCCGACGATCCGGCAGGCGAAGCCGAGTCCGACGCAGAATCCAACACCTTGCCCGGACCGCTGGAGACTGCCCGCTGGCAGGGCCGGCTGTATGCCTCGCCGATCACCACCAACACCCAATTGCTGTGGTATCGAGCTGATTTGATGGATGAGCCGCCATCGACCTGGGACGGTATGGTCGCCGAGGCGGCGCGTCTGCACGCAGCGGGCAAGCCCAGTTGGATTGCGGTGCAGGCCAAGCAGTACGAGGGCCTGGTCGTGTGGTTCAACACTTTGCTGGCGAGTGCGGGTGGACAGGTGCTCTCCGAGGACGGCAAGACCGTCACGCTGACCGACACCCCGGAGCATCGGGCGGCCACCGTCAAGGCGCTGCAGATCATCTCCTCGGTCGCCACCGCGCCTGGGGCCGATCCATCGGTGACCCAGACCGATGAGGGCACCGCCCGGCTTGCACTCGAGCAGGGTAAGGCCGCGCTCGAGGTCAACTGGCCGTTCGTGCTGCCCTCGCTGTTGGAGAACGCCGTCAAGGGCGGGGTGAACTTCCTGCCGCTGAACGAGCGTGCCGATCTCGCCGATGCCATCAACGATCTGGGCACCTTCTCGCCGACTGACGAGCAGTTTGAGTCGGCCTACGAGGCCAGCAAGGATGTGTTCGGCTTCGCGAACTACCCGGGAGTCTCCGAGGGCGAACCGGCGAAGGTGACCATCGGCGGGCTGAACCTCGCGGTGGCCAAGACCAGCCGGCACAAGGCCGAAGCCTTCGAGGCCATCCGCTGCCTGCGCAACGTCGAGAACCAGCGCTACACCTCGGTCGAGGGCGGGTTGCCCGCGGTGCGCGAGTCGCTCTACGACGATCCGGAATTCCAGGCCAAGTACCCGCAGTACGCGATCATCCGCGAGCAGTTGACCAATGCCGCGGTCCGCCCCGCGACCCCGGTCTATCAGGCGGTGTCCACCCGCATGTCGGCCACCCTGGCCCCGATCACCGACATTGATCCGGAGCGCACTGCCGATGAGCTGACCGAACAGGTGCAGAAGGCCATCGACGGCAAAGGGCTGATTCCATGAGCCGCACTCAGAACAGCACGTCCGAACGGAAGTTGGCGTTCGCGCTGATCGCGCCCGCGGTGATCCTGATGATCGCGGTGACCGCGTACCCGATCGGCTACGCGGTGTGGTTGAGCCTGCAGCGTTACAACCTGGCCGCCCCCGACGACACCGCCTTCGTCGGATTCGCCAACTACCAGACCATCCTCACCGACCGGTACTGGTGGACGGCGTTCGCGGTGACGTTGGCGATCACCGTCGTCTCGGTGACGATCGAGTTCGTCCTCGGTATGGCACTGGCACTGGTCATGCACCGCACCATCTTCGGCAAAGGCGTGGTCCGGACCGCGGTGCTGATCCCGTACGGCATCGTGACGGTGGCGGCCTCCTACAGCTGGTACTACGCCTGGACACCGGGCACCGGCTACCTGGCCAACCTCCTGCCCGACGGCAGCGCCCCGTTGACCGAACAGCTGCCCTCGTTGGCCATCATCGTGCTGGCCGAGGTGTGGAAGACCACGCCGTTCATGGCGCTGCTGCTGCTGGCGGGGCTCGCCCTGGTGCCGCAGGATCTGCTCAATGCCGCCCAGGTCGACGGGGCCGGAGCGTGGACGCGCCTGGTGAGAGTGATTCTGCCGCTGATCAAGCCGGCCATCCTCGTGGCGCTGCTGTTCCGCACTCTGGACGCGTTCCGGATCTTCGACAACATCTATGTGTTGACCGGGGGAGCCAACAGCACCGGGTCGGTGTCGATCCTCGGATATGACAACCTGTTCAAGGCGTTCAACCTCGGATTGGGTTCGGCCATCAGTGTGTTGATCTTTCTGTCGGTGGCGGTCATCGCGTTCATCTTCATCACGTTGTTCGGTGCGTCGGCGCCCGGTGCAGAGGCGGAGGGCCGATGAGTAGCCCTGTGTCAACCCCGGTGTCAGGCTGCAGGCTTTTGGTCGTCGAGGAGGGTTTGGAGGGCCCGGTGTTGAGTGGGGTCGTAGGCGACGCGGTCTTGCCAGCAGTGCCAGATGACGTAGAGCCAGGCGCGGGCCACGATGCGAGTGGCGTGGGAGTGGTCGTGTTTGTTGGCTCGGGCGCGGTTGTAGAGTTCGGCTGCCCAGGGGTTGGCGTGGCGGGAGTCAGCGGCGAAGTCAGTGACAGCGTCGCGCAGGTGTTTGTCGCAGGACCAGCGGAACCCGACCGAGCGCATGGTGCCCGATTGTCGGGTGGAGGGTGCGACGCCGGCCAGGCAAGCCAGGGATTCGGGAGTTGGGAAGCGTCCGCGGCAGTCTCCGATTTCGGCGAGAAGCTTTGCCGCTCTGATCTTTCCGGAACGGGGCAGGCTGGTGAAGATGTGCGCGTCGGCATGGGCGGCGAGCTGGTCGGCGATCTCGTCGGACAAGGTTTTGATCTGCTCGACGAGGGTCTTGAGGGTGGCCACGAGTGCGCCGGTGATGTGGGCGTGGGCCACGCCTTCCTCGCCGGTGGCGCCTCGGGGTGCAGCGACCAGGCGGGCGTGCAGGACGGCGGGGTCCATGCCGCCGGTGTAGCTCACCGAGGCCAGCCAGGCGCCCAGGCGTTTCGGGGTCAGCCAGTCGGCTCGGTCTTGGCAGTCGAAACGGGTCAGGAAGCTGAGGCTGATCATCGAGTCGATGTCGGCGAACAGTCCCACCGCACCCGGGAAGGCGCGGTTGAGGTGTTCGCGCAGCTGGTTGGCCAGCGCGACGCGGTGTCCGATGAGGTCCTTGCGGGCTCGGCAGGCGGCTCGCAGCGCGGTGGTGGCCGGGGAGTCGGGGACCAGGGGGCGCAGCCGGGTTCGGTCGGTGCGCAAGGTGTCAGCCAACACGAAGGCGTCGAAGCGGTCGTCCTTGTTGCCGGCCGAGCCGTAACGGCCACGCAGGTTTTTGAGTTGGTTGGGGCTGATCACGACCACAGTGATGCCGGCGGCAAGCAGCCCGTCGACCAGCGGGCCGTCGGGGCGTTCGATGGCCACCTCGCTGATGCCCATTCGGGCGAGTTGTGCGGGCAGGGTTCGCAGTCCCGCGGCACTGTGCTCGATGGTATTTCGGTGGACTTCGCGGCCTCTCGCGTCGACGATCGATACCGCGTGGTCGTCACGGGCCCAATCGATTCCGCAGGTCAGTCCGTTGGCGGGTTCCGTCGCCAAGACGGTTGGGGCATACTTCATCACAGCCTCCTCGCTGCTAGACCCAGTGGGGAGGCACCCAAACTTCGGTGCCGGGGTGCGGCTGCCGGTTCGCTCACTGTTCGGCGCTCGGTGGCGCTCAGCCCTGTCGACGGTCGGCACACCCCGGGTAACCGTCGAGTCCCGCGAAACTCATCATGGACGTCAAGACGTCAAGCGCTTGTGGCGGTGACTCGACGGCACCTCGGGTGCATCGGCGACCCATCCAGAATCACCGACACAAGGATGGTGCACCAGTGAGCGCTTGCGCGAAGAGCAGGGGACACCGATGAGCCAGCAGGTGGGTGCACGGCGGGCGACCGGGTGGACGGTCGTGAATATCCTGGTGGTGCTCTACGCACTGATCCCGGTGTTGTGGATCCTGTCGCTGTCGTTGAAGCCGTCGTCGAGTGTCAAGGACGGCAAGCTGATTCCGTCGCAGATCACGTTCGACAACTACAAGGGCATCTTCACCGGGGACATCTTCACCTCGGCGTTGATCAACTCGATCGGCATCGGCCTGATCACCACGGTGATTGCCGTGGCCATCGGCGGCATGGCCGCCTATGCGGTCGCGCGGCTGGACTTCCCCGGCAAGAAGTTGCTGGTGGGGGTGGCGCTGCTGATCGCGATGTTCCCGCAGATCTCGTTGGTGACACCACTTTTCAATCTGTGGCGCAGTATCGGCCTGTTCGACACCTGGCCCGGACTGATCATCCCCTACATCACCTTCGCGCTGCCGCTGGCGATCTACACGCTTTCGGCATTCTTCCGGGAGATCCCGTGGGATCTGGAGAAGGCCGCGAAGATGGACGGCGCGACCCCGGCGCAGGCCTTCCGCAAGGTGATCGCTCCGTTGGCCGCCCCGGGCATCGTCACCGCGGCCATCCTGGTGTTCATCTTCGCGTGGAACGACCTGCTGCTCGCGCTGTCGCTGACCGCGACCCAGCACGCGATCACCGCGCCGGTGGCGATCGCGAACTTCACCGGTAGCTCCCAATTCGAGGAACCGACCGGGTCGATAGCGGCCGGCGCGATGGTCATCACCATCCCGATCATCATTTTTGTTCTCATCTTCCAGCGGCGCATCGTCGCTGGCCTGACATCTGGTGCGGTAAAGGGGTAATTGGATGGCCGAAATCGTGTTGGACCGGGTCACCAAGAGTTACCCCGATGGTGCGGGCGGCACCAGGGAGGCCGTCAAAGAGTTCTCGATGACGATCGCCGACGGCGAGTTCATCATCCTGGTGGGGCCGTCGGGCTGCGGTAAGTCGACCACCCTGAACATGATTGCCGGGCTTGAGGACATCTCGTCGGGCGAGCTGCGTATCGGCGGTGAGTTGGTCAACGAGAAGGCGCCCAAGGACCGCGATATCGCCATGGTGTTCCAGTCCTACGCGCTCTACCCGCACATGACCGTGCGCCAGAACATCGCCTTCCCGCTGACCCTGGCCAAGCTCAAGAAGGACGAGATCGAGGCCAAGGTCGTCGAGACCGCCAAGATCCTGGACCTGACTGAACTGCTCGACCGCAAGCCGGCGCAGTTGTCCGGCGGGCAGCGTCAGCGGGTCGCGATGGGCCGGGCAATCGTGCGCCGCCCCAAGGCATTCCTGATGGATGAGCCGCTGAGCAACCTGGACGCCAAGCTGCGCGTGCAGATGCGCGCCGAGATCTCGCGGCTGCAGAGCCGGCTGGGCACCACCACGGTGTACGTCACCCACGATCAGACCGAGGCGATGACCCTGGGTGATCGGGTTGTGGTGTTGCTGGCCGGGGAGATTCAGCAGATCGGCACGCCTGACGAGTTGTACAACAACCCGACGAACCTGTTCGTGGCCGGCTTCATCGGATCACCGGCGATGAATTTCTTCCCGGCCACGTTCACCGATGTCGGGGTGCGGCTGCCGTTCGGCGACGTCACCCTGACCCAGCAGGTGCATGACCTGTTGGCGCGTCACCCCAGGCCCGACAACATCATTGTCGGGATCCGTCCCGAGCACCTCGAAGACGCCGCACTGCTCGACGGGTACGCGCGGATCCGGGCGCTGAGCTTCCCGGTGCGCGCCGACATCGTCGAGTCGCTCGGTGCCGACAAGTACGTTCACTTCACCATCGAGGGCGGCGGCGCCGAGGCGGCCCAGCTTGCCGAGTTGGCTGCCGATTCGGGTGCCGGTGCCAATGAGTTCGTGGCCCGGGTGTCCGCCGAGTCCACCGCGGCGGGCGGTCAGCAGATCCAATTGGCTTTCGACACCTCGAAGTTGGCGATCTTCGACGCCGAGACCGGGGTGAACCTGACCCGCACCGAGCCGGCCGAGGCGGCCGGAGAACCGGCAGCAGAGTGATCGACGTCCTGGCTGCCGTCCGCGCCCATGTGGGCGCGTACTTCGGTTCCGCGGGCATTACCGCGGAACCTGTCAGCGCGAGCGTCACCTTCCTGGGTACCGAGCGCATCGACGTCCTGCGGTTCGGCCCGGATCTTCGCGCGGGTGGTAGCGGGCAGGATCTGTATCACTATGTGACGCTGGGTTGTTCGCGTCACCCGATGTTCGACCCGACCGAGTTGGTCTCCGATCCGATCCACGGTCCCCGGGCCGAGGTGGTGCTGTCACTGCGGGGACCGACACCGGGCGGGCTGGCTCGATCGTTGGCCGTCCTGGCCGCTGCACCCGCAGTGGAGGGGCTGGTCCTGGAGGCCGACGCGCTCGTCGACCTGGAGACACCGTTGTTCGACTCCGGACCGTTCAGTGCATTTCTGTTGGGTGCCAGCGATATCGGCGAGGTGGCCCTGCCCGATCCGTTGTCCGCGGTGAGCGTGCTCACGGCCACCCCGATCACCGCCACCGAAGCGGCCTGGGTGCGTCTGAAAGGTGCGGATGCGATGCGCGAGGCATGGCAGACCGACGCGGTGGACGTGCTGGATCCCACCAGGAGGGCCGCCAGCCCCAGCTAGAGCCAATCGTTGTGGCGGAACGTGCGGTACAGCACGAAGCAGATGGTGGCCATCGCGAGCAGGACGGCGGGATAACCCCACGTCCACTGCAATTCGGGCATGTGCTCGAAGTTCATGCCGTAGATGCCGGCCATCGCGGTCGGCACCGCGGCGATCGCCACCCACGCCGAGATCTTGCGCATGTCCACGTTCTGCTGCATGGCGACCTTGCCGAGTGCTGCCTGCACCAACGAGCTGAGCATCTCGTCGTAGCTCGTGACGCGGTCGGAGGCCTGCACATTGTGGTCGTGCACGTCGCGCATGTACCTGCGTACCTCGACCGAGATCAAGTCGTTGTGGTCGGTGAGCAACCGGGCCAGGGCAAGAGTCAACGGCGCCACCGCACGGCGCATTTCGACGACTTCCCGCTTGAGCAGGTAGATACATTCGATGTTGGTGTGGGTGCCGGGGGAGAAGATGTCCTCCTCCATGGTGTCGATGTCGGTCTCCATCAGATCCGTCACGTCGAGGTAGCTGTCCACCACGTGGTCGGCGATCGCGTGCATGACCGCGAACGGTCCGAGTTTGAGGACGGCAGGCGAGGATTCGAGCCGTTTCCGTACGCCGGCCAGCCCGCCGTGTTCGCCGTGACGGACGGTGACCACGAAGTCCGGCCCGACGAAGATCATGATCTCGCCGGTCTCGACGATTTCGCGGGCCAGTGCCACCGACTCGTGCTCCACGTAGTTGATGGTCTTGAGCACCAGGAACAGGGTTTTGTCGTAGCGCTCGAGCTTGGGACGCTGGTGGGCGTGCACCGCATCCTCGACGGCCAGCTCGTGTAATCCGAAAACATCTGCCACCGACTGCATCTGGAACTCATCGGGTTCGTGAAGCCCGATCCAGACGAACGCCTTCTGGCCGGCCTCCTGCAACTCGCGGACCTTGGTCAACGCAGCGGCATGGGTGTACTTGCCGGGTAACCGGTCACCACCGCTGTAGACACCGCAATCGACCATCGCCCGGGCGACCGGAACGTGGATCGTCCTGGCGTCGGGGTCGGCGGGACGGGTCCTCGTAGTGGCGCGCAGGGCCGGTGGCAAGGCGCGGAATGAGGGCATGATCTGCGACCTTCCTGCGCGGTGTGCAGCAACCTGACCAGCACATCGAATGCTACGCGTAGTTACTGTTAAGTAACGCTCACCAGCGGGGAACGGGGCCATGTGAGATTTGGCCTTGAAGTACCCTTGCGCGGTGTCCGAAAGTACAGTCGCGTCCTCGCCAGAGCGCCCTTCAGCGGAGCGCACCCCGCAAGTTGTCATCGACGATGCCGAGATCTTCGATGCTCATGAAGGCGGAAAGCTCTCGGTCGAGTTGAAGTCGCCGTTGGATACCCAGCGGGCGTTGTCGATCGCCTACACCCCCGGCGTTGCCCAGGTCAGCCGGGCGATCGCCACGGATCACACGCTCGCGGCCAAGTACACCTGGGCCAACCGACTGGTCGCCGTGGTCAGCGACGGCACGGCGGTGCTGGGTCTCGGCGATATCGGCCCCGCGGCGTCGCTGCCGGTGATGGAGGGCAAGAGCGCGCTGTTCAAGACCTTCGGCGGGCTGAACTCGATCCCGATCGTGCTCGCCACCAAGGATCCCGACGAAATCGTCGAAACCCTGATCCGGCTGCGGCCGACGTTCGGTGCGGTGAACCTGGAGGACATCTCGGCGCCGCGGTGCTTCGAGATCGAGCGCCGGGTCATCGAGGCATTGGATTGCCCGGTCATGCATGATGACCAGCACGGCACGGCGATCGTGGTGCTGGCTGCGCTGCTGGGTGCCACGAAGGCGCTCGAGCGCGACATCCATACTCTGCGCGTGGTCATCTCGGGTGCCGGCGCTGCGGGTGTGGCCTGCGCCAACATCCTGCTGAACAAGGGCATCGACGATGTCGTCGTGCTCGATTCGCAGGGCATCGTGCACTCCGGCCGCGACAACCTCAACAGCTTCAAGGCCGAACTTGCCGAGCGCACCAACCCGCGCAAGCTCACCGGTGGTGTGGCCGAGGCACTCGAGGGCGCCGACGTCTTTCTCGGGGTGTCGGCCGGCATCGTGCCCGAGGAGCTCATCGCGACGATGGCTCCCGACTGCATCGTGTTTGCGTTGTCCAATCCGGATCCCGAGATCCACCCGGACGCCGCCCGCAAGTACGCGGCGGTCGTGGCGACCGGTCGCAGCGACTTCCCGAACCAGATCAACAACGTGCTGGCCTTCCCCGGCGTGTTCCGCGGCGCGCTCGACGCCGGAGCGCGGCGCATCACCGAGAAGATGAAGGTGGCCGCTGCCGAGGCGATCTTCTCGGTCGTCGGTGACGATCTCGCGGTCGACCACATCGTGCCCAGCGCCCTGGATCCGCGGGTCGGCCCTGCGGTCGCGGCTGCGGTCGCGGCGGCGGTTGATCACTCAGAGTCCTGAGTTCAGGAATGCGCCGCACCCTGGCGTTGGCGCTGTTGACAATGTCGACGCTGCTGGCACCGGTGTTGGCGGGATGCGCGGCTGACACCGCCCCGGCCCCTCTCGCGGTCGGGGCGGGACCGGCGCCCGAGTCGGAGTTGCTCGGTCATCTGTATGCGGCGGCGCTGCGCTACTACGGCACGCCGGCCGCGGTCACCGAGACCGACGGCGTCCCCGGCGTGCTGGATTCCGGGTCGGTGACCGTGCAGCCGGGGTTCACCGGCCGGTTCCTGACCGACCTTGATCCGACTGCCACGGCCCGCGCCGACGAACAGGTCTACCGGGACCTGGTGTCGGCGCTGCCCGAAGGTGTCGCGGCCGGTGACTACACGATGTCGGCGCAGGACAAGCCCGCGCTGCTGGTCACCGAGGGCACGACCACGACGTGGGGCGGGACCGATCTGAGTGCACTGCGCCGCAACTGTGCGCAGGCGCGGCCCGGTGTGGTGGCTTCGTCGCGGGTTCCCGCGGCGGTCGGTTCGTGCACGCTGCCCAAGGCCCTCGTGTTCCCAGACGCCAAGAGTCTGTTCGCAGCACTGCGCGCCGGCAAGATCAATGTGGCCTGGTCGACGACGGCGGATCCGGCCATTCCGTCGGACCTGACCGTGCTGGCCGACAAGACGTCCCTGATCCGCGGCGAGAATGTGGTGCCGCTCTATCGTCGAAATACGCTCGACGAGCGTCAGATCCTGGCGCTCAACGAGATCGCCGGCGTCCTGGACACCGGGTCGCTGGCAGACATGCGCAGGCAGGTCGCCGAGGGAGCGGATCCCGGTGCGGTGGCCGATGCGTTCCTTCAGGCCAACCCGCTCGGGCACTAGTTCACGACGCGGCGGATGTGTCGCGGCAGGTCTGGGTCGGCCTGCCCGCCGATCGCCTCCCGGATGACGGCGAGCACGCGAGGATCAGTCGCGACGTACACCTGGCGCTTGCCGTGCCGTTGCGCCCGCACCAGGCCGGCCAACTTGAGTTTGCTGAGGTGGTGGCTCACGGTGGCCAGGCTCTGTCCGGTCTTGTCGGCCAGGGTGCCGACGTCGTGCTCGCCGCCGGAGAGCAGCCACAGGATGTGTAGACGCACGGGTGCGGACAGCAACCCGAAGATGGCCGCGGTGTCTTGCAACAACCGCGGCGGTAGCTCGCCGTCAACCGGCGTGGGGTCGGGCACGGAACTCCTCTCGATGGCATCTGCCAGGCTGACTTATTTCTAACACTTGTGCAACCGTTTGACTGTTTGAGTGTCTTGGGTTCTACTGGATTGCGGCGCCGCACCCGCGGCGACGGCGTACGGCGGCTTGGAGGTGGACCACATGGTCGAGGGAAGTAGTACCCGCCTCCGCGTGCGGACGCAGCGCAGCCCGCTGCAGTCCGGCTAGTCGGCCTCGGTCCGCGCGGAGCACACACCCCACCCAAAGGAGCCTCCGACGCGATAAGGACCGAATCATGACCTCACCCGGGATTCACCGCCGTGCGGGCCGTGTTGATGCGGCCGACAATGTCACGCCGCTGCGCGAGCTTGCCGAGGCGCCGGCCTTCGCGGTGTTCCAGCAGATGGCCGCGACGCCGCGCGGCCTCACCGAGGCCGAGGCGGCCGAACGGCTCCACCGGCACGGCGACAACGTGCCGCAGGCGTTGTCCGAGGACGGATTCTTCACACGACTGGCTGCGGCGTTGCGCAGCCCGTTCGTCGCGCTTCTGAGCGTTCTTGCGGCGGTCTTTGTGGCCGTCGGTGACCCGCGCGGATCGACCATCGTCGTGGTGATGGTGGTCCTCGCGGTCGGGCTGCGGCTGTGGCAGCTGACGAGGACGGTGCGTGCGACGCGGCAGCTGCGCACCCTGACATCGGCCACCGCGACGGTGCGCCGCCGAGCCGACGAACTCGAGGCGCCTCTGGAGCGCGAGGTGCCGGTGAGTGACCTTGTGCCCGGCGACGTCGTGTCGCTCCGCGCCGGCGATGTGGTGGCAGCCGATCTGCGGCTGCTCTCCTGCACCGACCTCCTCGTCGACCAGTCGGTGCTCAGCGGTGAAGCGCTGCCGGTGCGCAAGAGCGCCTCGGTGGCCGATGGCGTGGTGACCGGCACCGGGATCATCGACTCGGCGAGCCTGTGCTTCGCGGGATCAGCTGTGGTGGCGGGTAGCGCCACCGCGGTGGTGGTGGCCACCGGAAGCCAGACCTACGGCGGGTCTCTCGCCCGCGATGCCGCTCGCCTGCGCCCGGAGTCCAGCTTCGACGTCGGGGTCCGAACGGTGGGCTGGACCCTGATCCGGTTCATGTTGGTGCTGGTCCCGATCGTCTTCGCGGTCAGCGGGGCGGTGTCCGGAATCTGGCCCCAGGCGGCGATGTTCGCGGTCGCGGTGGCGGTCGGCCTTACCCCGGAGATGCTCCCCGTCATCGTCACCTCCAACCTGGCACGAGGTGCTGCGCGACTGGCTCGCGACCGGGTGGTGGTGAGCCGGCTCAATGCCATCCAGGATCTCGGTGCCGTGGAAGTGCTGTGCGTCGACAAGACCGGAACGCTCACCGAGGACCGAGTGGTCTATGCCAACAGCATCGATATCACCGGCCGGATCGATCACGGAGTTGCCGAGTTCGCCTATCTTGCATCATTTTTCGCCGATGAGTCACATGACCGGCTGGACGCCGCGATGTGCGAGACGCTGGCCGAGCACGGTATGCCTCTGCTGGCCGAGGCGGCTTTCGAGAAGGTCGACGAGATCGCCTTCGACTCCGCGCGCCGCCGCGCGAGTGTGGTGGTGCAGCGCCAGCCGGGTGAACACGTACTGATCTGCAAGGGCGATCCGGACCGGGTGCTGCCCCGCTGCTCGCGGGTGTGGCTGGAGCAGGCGGACGCCGAGCTGAGCGACGACATCCGACTGGAGGCCGATGACCTCGTTCAGGCCTACCGCAAGCAAGGCATGCGGGTTCTGGCCGTGGCGGTCAAGCCGGGTCCGGCCCGTCTGGAGCACTGCTGCGCGGACGACGAAACCGACCTGATCCTGGCAGGATTCGTGGGATTCGTGGATCCGGTGCGGGCCAGCGCGGCTCCCGCTGTCGGTGAGCTCGCCGATTGCGGTGTCGATGTCAAGATCCTCACCGGCGACAGTGCGATCGTTGCGCGGCAGGTAGCCGGCCAGGTCGGAGTCCACCCTGACCGGGTGTTGGTCGGTACCCAGATCGACCGGATCGGTGAGCACAGGTTGCCCGCGGTAGTGGCTGGGACATCGGTCTTCGCCGAGCTTGGGCCGGGGCACAAGGTCCGGATCGTGGCCGCGCTGCGCCAACATGGTTGTGCTGTGGGTTTTCTCGGCGACGGGGTGAACGATGTGGCGGCGTTGCGTATCGCCGATGCCGGCATCGCTGCCGACACCGCCACCGATGCGGCCAAGGACGCCGCAGACGTCATCCTGCTGGACAAGGATCTCGAAGTGGTGGCCCGCGCGGTGGTCGAGGGCCGGCGCACGCTGGCCAACACCATGAAGTACGTCAAGATCACCGCCGCGTCGAACTTCGGCAACGTTTTGTCGGTCGTCGCCGCAAGTGTGTTCCTGCCGTTCCTGCCGATGCTGCCCGTTCAGTTGATGGTGCAGAACCTGCTGTATGACACCGCCCAGCTGGCTCTGCCGTGGGACCGGGTCGATCGTGAATATCTGCAGGCACCCCGACGCTGGCGATCGGGCGGACTGGTCGGATTCATGGTGGTGTTCGGGGCACTGAGCTCGATATTCGACCTCGCCACGTTCGCGATGCTGTGGTGGGTGTTCGGGGCGGGCCAGAACCCGGCGATGTTCCACGCTGGGTGGTTCGTCGAGGGTCTGCTCACTCAGCTTGCGGTGGTCCTCGTGCTGCGCACGAAGAACGCTCCGTGGCGCGGTGATCGACCGGCGCGCGTCGTGGTGACGGTATCGGCCGCGGTAGCGAGCATCGGTCTGGTCCTGGGCTTCACGCCGCTGGCGGGCCTGCTCGACATGAGCCCGCTGCCGATGGCTTACGCGTTGTGGCTGATCGCGGTCCTCGCGGCGTACGGACTCGCCGCGCACCTGGCCAAGCGCTGGTATCTGCGCCGGCAGCGTAGCTGGCTCTGAATTCCCTGATTTTCAACAATTTTCGAAAGCGAGCGCAGGATGACGACTGCGGAGATGTTGCTGCGCCTGGGCGCCGGAGTGGGCCTGGGTGCGTTGATCGGACTGGAGCGCCAGTACCGGGCGCGCATGGCGGGGCTACGCACCAATGCGCTGGTGGCGGCCGGGGCGACGCTTTTCGTGTTGCTCTCGGCGCACGGCTTCGCCGGCGCGACCGCGGACCCGACCCGGGTGGCGGCCCAGATCGTTTCCGGTATCGGTTTTCTCGGCGGCGGGGTGATCCTGCGTGAGGGATTGACTGTGCGTGGGCTGAACACCGCGGCCACCCTGTGGTGTTCAGCTGCCGTCGGGGCACTCGCCGGTGCCGGGATGTACGCCGTGGCGGCCGTCGGTGCCGGTGTGGTGGTTGCCGTGCATGTGATCCTGCGGCCGGTAGGGACTTTCGTCGACCGTCAGCCTGATACCGGAACCGAAACTCCGACCACCTACACGTTCCGCGCGCTGGCCGATGACAGCGCCGAGGCACATGTACGCACCGTTCTGGTCGATGCGTTGTCCCGCACTGATTTTGCCCTGCAGTCGGTGCAGAGCTCTCACATGGCCGACGGTGGCCGTGTCGAGGTGTGCGCGACCCTGAGGGCTCCCGAGCGTGACGACAAGGGGATGGAGACCGCGGTCAGCCGGCTGTCGTTCGAGCCCTCGGTGATCAGTGTGCGCTGGCAGATCGACGAAGCCGGAACCAACGAGGGTCAGGACTGAGGGCGATATGGCTGTGACGCAGACTTTTCCGACTCCGGGCGCGCTGTCGCGGCCCGCTCGCAGCATGGCGGCCGACGTGCTGGTCTTCGTCGGAGCGGCCGCCGTGCTGTGGGCAGTCGTGCGGTTGGCGCAGAGCGCCGCGGGGCCATGGGAAGTGGCCTCGGCACCGTCCTCGGTGTCTACCGAGCTGGCGGATCTGCCTTACTACGCCGGCCGGTCATTGCTGCGCATGTTCTCCGCGCTCGGGCTCTCGCTCGTGTTCACCTTCGTCTATGCCACCGCTGCGGCGCGGTTGCGGCGGGCTGAGAAGGTGCTGATCCCACTACTGGACATCCTGCAATCGGTACCGATCCTGGGTTTCCTGTCGATCACCATCACTGGTTTCATCGCGTTGTTCCCCGGCTCGGAACTCGGGTTGGAGTTCGCGGCGATCTTCGCGATCTTCACGTCGCAGGCCTGGAACATGACGTTCTCGTTCTACTACTCGCTCAAATCGCAGCCGCGTGAACTGGATGAGGCCTGCCGTCTGCTGAGACTTTCCCGGTGGCAACGGTTCTGGCGGGTCGATCTGCCCGGCGGCATGATCCCGCTGGTATGGAACGGCATGATGAGTTTCGGAGGCGGCTGGTTCTTTCTCACCGCGGCCGAGGCGCTCAGCGTCAACAACCACAATTTCGCTCTGCCGGGGATCGGTGCATACGTCGCCGCCGCGAGCGACGCGGGTGAACTGAACAAGGTAATGGCGGCGGTCGCGGTGATGATCGCGTTGGTCATCGGGGTGAACGTGCTGTTCTGGCGCCCGCTGACAGCCTGGGCCGAACGATTCCGGATGGAAGACTCCGAGGCGGCGCAGGCTCCACGCAGCCTCACCCTCGATGTGTTGCGCCGCTCGAATATCTCGCGCCTGGTGGGGCGTCCGCTCGGGATACTGGTTTACCCGATGGACCGGGTGATGGCGGTATTCGGTATCGCCGAGCGCCCGTTGCGGACAGCGGTAGGCCGGCGCCGGTTGGGGGACTGGGTGTTCGGGGCCGTGCTGGCCGTATTGGTCGGGTACGGGTGCTACCGCGCGATCGGCTACATCTCGACGACTGTCGGGCTGAGCGAGGTGGGTCATGCGCTGCTGCTCGGCCTGGCCACCTTCGCCCGGGTGGTGGTGTTGGTGGCGGTCGCGACCGTGATCTGGGTTCCGGTGGGGGTGTGGATCGGATTGAACCCCAAGGTGTCCCGGTTGGCGCAACCGATTGTTCAGGTGCTGGCGTCGTTTCCGGCGAACTTTCTGTTCCCACTGGTCACCGCGGTACTGCTGTTCACCGGGGTGAGTCTGAACATCGGCGGCATCCTGTTGATGGCACTCGGTGCGCAGTGGTACATCTTGTTCAACGTCATCGCCGGCGCCAGTGCAATCCCCAACGATCTTCGCGAGGCTGCCGCCAATCTTCGGTTGCCACGAATGCTGTGGTGGCGCAAGCTGATTCTGCCTGCGATCTTCCCCAGCTATGTCACGGGCGGTATCACCGCCGCGGGCGGGGCCTGGAACGCCTCGATCGTCGCCGAAGTGGTCAGCTTCAACGGCACCACGCTGACCGCAACGGGACTGGGCGCCTACATCACCGAGGCGACGGGGGCAGGGGACGGCGGCCGGATCCTGGTCGGTGTGATGGTCATGAGCATGTACGTGGTGGCGACCAATCGGCTGTTCTGGCGACGTCTGTACGCATTGTCCGAACGTCGATTCTCCTTGTCCTGAAATGAAATCCGATGGAGGTTCCCATGACTGACAACGTTTTGGTCAGCGTCGACGGCGTGAGTAAGAGCTTCACGGGTTCGGCCGGTGACTCCCTGCAGGTACTCGACGACATCAAACTGGACCTACGGTCCCGTGAGATCGTGGCGCTGCTGGGCCGGTCCGGCTCGGGCAAGTCGACGCTGTTGCGCACGATCGCCGGTCTGATCGCGCCGACCAGTGGTTCGGTGCGCTACCGCGGCACCGAACTCAACGGGGCAAATCCGGGTACGGCGATGGTGTTTCAGACGTTCGCGCTGATGCCGTGGCTGACCGTGCAAGACAATGTCGAACTCGGCCTGGCCGCCCGTGGCGTGCCGCCTTCGCGGCGGCGGGCGCAGGCATTGGCCGCGATCGACATGATCGGTCTCGACGGGTTCGAATCGGCCTACCCCAAGGAGCTTTCCGGCGGTATGCGGCAACGGGTCGGTTTCGCCCGGGCACTGGTACTCGAACCCGACCTGCTGTTGATGGACGAACCGTTCTCTGCGCTGGACGTTCTGACCGCTGAGAACCTGCGTACCGAGCTGATGGCGCTGTGGACCGGGGGCCAGTTCCCGACCCAGGCGATCTGTCTCGTGACCCACAACATCGAGGAGGCGGTGCTGCTCGCCGATCGGGTCATCGTGCTGGGCGCCAACCCCGGC
Source organism: Mycolicibacterium lutetiense (assembly GCF_017876775.1). Taxonomy (NCBI): domain Bacteria; kingdom Bacillati; phylum Actinomycetota; class Actinomycetes; order Mycobacteriales; family Mycobacteriaceae; genus Mycobacterium; species Mycolicibacterium lutetiense. The sequence continues at coordinate 663,052 of NZ_JAGIOP010000001.1, forward strand.
CGCATCCGCGCCGAGGTCAGCGTGGACCTGGCCCGGCCCCGGGACCGTCGCGCGCCGGCATTCGAGGCCTTGGTCGACAAGCTCTACGAGCTGTTGACCGGCACCGAATCCGGAGCGGCGCCGCCCGAGCCAACCGAGGCCACCCCGACGAGCGCCCCACTGCCGGACGCCACGGTCGGCGGCCTGGCCGGGCTGGTGGAGATCGTCTACGCCAGGGGCGGAAAAGCCGATCTGCCCGACATCGCCACCGAACTCAACTTCGAGATCGACGACCTGTTGCCGCTCGTGGACGCCGCGGCCATGCTCGGATTTCTCCACGTGCGACACGGTGACCTCGAATTGACGGCAACCGGAGGCGAATTCACCACCGCCGACATCCAGTCCAGTAAGCGGATCTTCGCCGAGCAGGCGCGCACTCGCGCGCCACTCGTCCGCACCATCTCTACGGCGCTGGGCAGGAGCTCCGACGGAAATCTGCGTGCCGGGTTCTTCCTGGATCTGCTCCGGCGTGGGTTCGGGCCCCAAGACGCGCAGCGTCAGCTCGACATCGCGATCGACTGGGGCCGCTATGCCGAGCTGTTCGACTACGACACCGACACCGACCAGATCTCGGCCGATCCGGTCGGGGCAGTGTCAGCGCGGTATGGCCCGCGCGGCCGCGGCTGAGAACAGCCGCTGGTAGCCCGAGCCGGTGATCCGCACGATGATGTCGAGGATCTTGGCGTCGGGCCCGACGAGCACGCGTGCCTTGTCCTTGCGCACCGCCTCGAGGATGATCGTGGCGGCCTTCTGCGGGCTGGTTTTGGCCAGCTTCTGGTCGAAGGCCTGGGCGAGTTCCTTGGTATCGATCCCCTCGACCGCGGTGGCGTTGCGCGCGATGGCGGTCTTGATGCCGCCCGGATGCACGCATGTCACCTTGACCGGGTGCTTGGCCACGATCATTTCCTGACGCAGGGCCTCGGTGAAGCCGCGGACCGCGAACTTGGCCGAGTTGTAGGCCGCCTGGCCCGGAACCGAGAAGATGCCGAACAAGCTCGAGACGTTGACGACGTGTCCGTCGCCCGACGCGATCAGGTGCGGCAGGAACGCCTTGGTGCCGTTGACGACGCCCCAGTAGTCGACGTCCATCACCCGCTCGATGTCCTTGAACCCGCTGACCTCGACGTCACCGGTGAAGGCGATACCCGCGTTGTTGTAGATCTGGTTGACCTTGCCGAAGTGCTCCTTGACCGCGTCGGCGTACAGCAGGAACGCCTCACGCTCGGTGACGTCGAGCCGGTCGGACTTCACCTCTGCACCGATCGCCTTGAGCCGTTCCTCCGTGACAGCCAGACCTTCGGTGTCGACGTCGCTGATCGCCAACTTGGCCCCGGACCGTCCGAGTTCGATGGCCAACGCCTGTCCGATGCCTGATCCGGCGCCGGTGACGACGGCGACCTTTCCGGCGAAGCCCTCCATAGAACACTCCCTTGTGTTGTTTGACTTGAGTCGAGATTACCCGGTACCCGCGGTCCTGTCGGGGTCGGCTAGGACGCTGCCGCGGCCACCGGCCGCCATACCTCGGCCAGCGTCTCCAGCGGGACTCCGAGGGCGTCGCTCAGTCCGATGATGGTGCCGAATGCCGGGGAGGGGAGACGGCCGGTTTCGATCTTGCGCAGGGTCTCGGGGGATATGCCCGCGGATCGGGCGACCTCTTCGAGGGTGCGACTGCCGCGCGCGGTGCGCAACGCGGCGCCGAGCCGGCGGCCTGCGGCGACTTGCTCGGGACTCAGCGGGGTGCGGACCACGCCACCACGGTAGCGCCGGTATTTGTATACCGCTAGTGTCGGTATTTAAATACCGAGGAGGCTCCGGACATGATCGAGTTGAAGACCGCCGACGAGATCGAGCGAATGCGGGTCACCGGGCGCTTCGTGGCCGAGGTGCTCGCCGAGCTGAGTGGGCTCGCCGATGTCGGGGTCAACCTCCTCGACCTCGAACTTCACGCCCGCGACATGGTCACACGCCGCGGTGCCGAGTCGTGTTACTGGGACTACGACCCGTCATTCGGCCGTGGCCCGTTTCGCAACGTCATCTGCCTGTCGGTCAACGATGCTGTGCTGCACGGACTTCCACACGATTACCGGCTGACTGACGGCGACTTGCTCACCCTGGACTTCGCGGTGTCCATTGACGGCTGGGTTGCCGACGCGGCCCGCACCGTGATCGTCGGGACACCAGCGGACGCAGACGTGCGGCTGGTGCGGGCCACCGAGGAAGCGTTGGCCGCAGGCACTGCCGCCGCGCTCCCCGGCAACCGGCTCGGTGACATCTCGGCCGCCATCGGCGCGGTCGCCGCCGATTACGGCTACCCGGTCAACGTCGAATTCGGCGGGCACGGCCTGGGCCGGACCATGCACGAGGATCCGCATGTACCGAATCGCGGCAAGGCCGGCCGCGGCATGATGCTGCGGGCGGGGATGACGTTGGCGCTGGAACCGTGGTTCGCCGCGGGCACCCACCGCATCGTTCTCGATCGCGACGGCTGGACCATCCGATCCGCCGATGGCTCCCGCTCCGCCCACACCGAGAACACCGTCGCGATCACCGAATCGGGCCCGCTCGTATTAACTTGCTAGCCCAGCTGACCGGCCTCTTAGTGCTCGGGGCGTAGCAACAGCGTGGCGACGACGCTGATCACCGCGGTCGCCACCAAATATCCACAGGCCAACCACGGCGTGCCGCCGCCCACGGCAATCAGTGCTGTGAGGATCATCGGGGTCAGACCCGAGGCGTACACGCCGGACAGCTGGTACACCGTCGACAGCCCGGTGTAGCGGATGCGGGTCGGGAACAGTGATGCGTACAGCGTGCCCTGCGCGCCGTAGAACCAGGCGTGAATGACACCGAACGCCAACAACATTCCCACCGCATACGCCGCGATACTGCCGGTGTCGAACAATGCGAATGCCGGGAAGACCACGAGGGCGTAGGCGGCGATGCCCGACGCGTAGACCGCCTTCGGGCTGAACCGGTCGGCCAGCAGACCTGACACCGGCAGCAGGACGGCCATGAGCAGCGCCGCCGCGGTCACCACCGCCAGGACTGGAACCTTGCCCAGATGCAGCGTGGTGGTGGCGTAGGCGATGGTGAACACGCCCCAGGTGTTGAACGCGGCGCCCTCGCCCCAGCGCGACAGCAGACCGAGCAATGTGGAGCGCAGCGCCGGGGCCCGGAAGATCTCCTTCACGGGTACCGCCGCGCGTTCGTCGACGTCGCGCAGGTGCTCGAACTCCGGGGTCTCGGCCACCCGGAATCGCACCACGACCCCGAAGGCCACCAGGACAACGCTGAGAAGGAACGCGATCCGCCACCCGTAGCTCTGGAATGCCTCGGTCGGCAACCACAGCTGCAGCAGCACGAACACCCCGGTGCCAAGGGCCAGGCCCAGGGCAAGCCCGACCTGAGGGATGCTGCCGAACAATCCGCGGCGATGACGGGGGCTGTGCTCGACGGCCAGCAGTACCGCGCCGGCCCATTCGCCGCCGAGGGCGAATCCCTGCACCACCCGCAACACCAGAAGCAGGATCGGGGCCAGCACGCCGATCTGTGCCGCGGTGGGCAGCACACCCATCAGCGCGGTGGCCGTGCCCATCAACAGCATGGTCAGTGCAAGCGTCTTCTTGCGGCCGATCCGGTCTCCGATGTGGCCGAAGACGAATCCGCCGATGGGCCGGACCAGGAACCCGACCGCGAAGGTGGCGAACGCCAGCATCGTGCCGACGAATGAGCTCTGGTCCGGAAAGAAGGTGTGGTTGAACACCAGGCTTGCGGCCGTGGCGTACAGGAAGAAGTCGTACCACTCGATCGTCGTCCCGAGCACGCTCGCCAGCACCGCGGTGCGCACGGTTCTCGGGTCGGTGGGTGCTGCTGGGCTGGCCTGGACGGGTACCGCGACCGGGGTCAAAGTCACCCTAATTGTCTAGTCACCGCTGCTCTGCGCGCCCACCGTTGTGCACACCGTGATCGAAACCCGAGTCGAAACAAGCGAAATGGTCGCTGCCGGAGTACGGCAGCGACCATTTCGCTTATGGGGATGAAGTTAACGGTTTCTAGCCGAACGCCAGGTCGATGATCTCCTGCTGCTCGACGGCGTGCACCTTTGACGACCCTGAAGACGGAGCCGACATCGCGCGCCGCGAGATGCGCTTCATCGGGGTGAAGTAGTCCGGCAGCACCTCGGGCAGCGTCAGGCCGAGCGACGGCCAGGCGCCCTGGTTGGCCGGCTCCTCCTGCACCCAGAACTTCTCGGTGGCATTCGGATACCGGTCCAGCGTCTCGGCCAACCGGCGCCGCGGCAGCGGGGCGAGCTGCTCGAGACGCACGATCGCGACGTCGTCGCGGTTGTCCTTGGCCTTGCGGGCGGCAAGGTCGTAGTAGATCTTGCCGCAGCACAACAGGACCCGGGTGACCTTGCTGCGGTCGCCCTCACCGTCGGTGTAGGCGGGCTCCTCGAGCACCGAGCGGAACTTCTGCTCGGTGAAATCGCGGATGTCGCTGACCGCAGCCTTGTTGCGCAGCATCGACTTCGGGGTGAAGACGATCAGCGGGCGCTGGATGCCGTCCATACCGTGCCGGCGCAACAGGTGGAAATAGTTCGCCGGGGTCGACGGGACCGAGATGGTCATCGAACCCTCGGCCCACAGCTGCAGGAAGCGCTCGATACGGCCCGAGGTGTGGTCGGGACCCTGGCCCTCGTGGCCGTGCGGCAACAGCAGCACAACATCGGAGAGCTGGCCCCACTTGGCCTCGCCGGAGGAGATGAACTCGTCGATGATCGACTGAGCGCCGTTGACGAAGTCGCCGAACTGCGCCTCCCACAAAACCATTGCGTCGGGGTTGCCCACCGAGTAGCCGTACTCGAAACCGACTGCAGCGTATTCGGACAGCGCCGAGTTGTAGACCAGGAACTTGCCGCCGGTCGGCGTGCCGTCGATGTTGGTGGCCAGCAGTTGCAGCGGGGTGAACTCTTCGCCGGTCTTGCGGTCGACGATCACCGAGTGGCGCTGGGTGAAGGTGCCGCGCTGGGTGTCCTGGCCCGACAACCGGATCAGCTTGCCGTCCGCGATGAGCGAACCGAGTGCGAGCAACTCGGCGAACGCCCAGTCGACCTTGCCCTCGTAGGCCATCTCGCGGCGCTTCTCGAGCACCGGCTTGACCCGCGGGTGCACGGTGAACCCGTCCGGCAGGGCCAGATGCGCGTCGCCGATGCGGGCGAGCAGCGACTTGTCCACCGCGGTCGCGAGGCGTTGCGGGATCTGCTGGTCGGACTCGACCGATTCGCTGGGCTCGGCCGCGTGCTTCTCCAACTCGCGGACCTCGTTGAACACCCGCTCCAGCTGACCCTGGTAGTCGCGCAGGGCGTCCTCGGCCTCTTTCATCGAGATATCGCCGCGGCCGATCAGTGATTCGGTGTAGGCCTTGCGGGAGCCACGCTTGGTGTCGATGACGTCGTACATGTACGGCTGGGTCATCGACGGATCGTCGCCCTCGTTGTGTCCGCGGCGGCGGTAGCACAGCATGTCGATGACGACGTCCTTCTTGAACGCCTGACGGAAGTCGACTGCCAGCCGCGCCACCCAGGCGCAGGCCTCCGGGTCGTCGCCGTTGACGTGGAAGATCGGTGCGCCGATCATCTTGGCGACGTCGGTGCAGTACTCGCTGGAGCGCGAATCCGTTGGTGCCGTGGTGAACCCGATCTGGTTGTTGACCACGATGTGGATCGTGCCGCCGGTGGTGTAACCGTCCAGCAGCGCCAGGTTCAGCGTCTCGGCGACCACGCCCTGGCCGGCGAACGCCGCGTCACCGTGCAACATCAGCGGGACTACCGGGTACTCGCCGGACACGTCGGCGTCCTGGCCGGGATCCAGCAGATCCTGCTTGGCCCGTACCAGGCCTTCGAGCACCGGGTCGACGGCCTCGAGGTGGCTCGGGTTGGCGGTCAGCGACACCTCGATGTCGTTTTCGCCGAACATCTGAATGTAGGTGCCGGTGGCGCCGAGGTGGTACTTCACGTCGCCCGAGCCGTGGGCCTGGCTCGGGTTGAGGTTGCCCTCGAACTCGGTGAAGATCTGGCTGTAGGGCTTGCCGACGATGTTGGCCAGCACGTTGAGCCTGCCGCGGTGCGGCATGCCGATGACGACCTCGTCGAGCGCGTGCTCGGCGCACTGGTCGATCGCGGCGTCCATCATCGGGATGACGGTCTCTGCGCCTTCAAGTGAGAACCGCTTCTGGCCGACGTATTTGGTCTGCAGGAAGGTCTCGAATGCCTCGGCCGCGTTGAGCTTGCTCAGGATGTACTTCTGCTCGGCGACGGTCGGCTTGTCGTGCTTGATCTCGACGCGCTCCTGCAGCCAGCGTTGCTGCTCCGGCTCGAGGATGTGGGTGTACTCGACACCGATGTGACGGCAGTAGGCGTCGCGCAGCACCGAGAGCACGTCGCGCAGTTTCATGTACTGCTTGCCGGAGAACCCGTCGACCTTGAACTCGCGGTCGAGGTCCCACAGCGTCAGCCCGTGGGTGTTGACGTCGAGGTCGGGGTGGCTGCGGAACCGGGTGTTGTCCAGGCGCAGCGGGTCGATGTCGGCCATCAGGTGGCCGCGGTTGCGGTATGCCGCGATCAGCTCGATGACGCGGGCATTCTTGTCGCCGATGGAGTCCGGGTTGTCGGTGCGCCAGCGCACCGGCTCGTAAGGGATGCCGAGTTCGCGGAAGATCTCGTCGAAGAATTCATCGTCGAGCAGGAACTGGTGGATGGTGCGCAGGAAGTCGCCCGATTCCGCACCCTGGATGATGCGGTGGTCGTAGGTCGAGGTCAGGGTGATCAGCTTGCCGATGCCCAGGTCGGCGATGCGTTCGTCGCTGGCCCCCTGGAACTCGGCGGGGTACTCCATGGCCCCGGCGCCGATGATGGCGCCCTGGCCCTGCATGAGCCGCGGTACCGAGTGCACGGTGCCGATGGTGCCGGGGTTGGTCAGGGAGATGGTCACGCCTGAGAAGTCCTCGGCGGTCAGCTTGCCGTCGCGGGCGCGGCGCACGATATCCTCGTAGGCCGCGATGAACTGGCCGAAATGCATTGTCTCGCAACGCTTGATGGCGGCGACGACGAGCGACCGGTTGCCGTCCTTGCCGGGCAGGTCGATGGCCAGGCCCAGGTTGGTATGCGCCGGGGTGATCGCGGCGGGTTTGCCGTTGGCCTCGGCGAAGTGCCGGTTCATGTTGGGGAACTTCTTGACCGCCTGCACGATCGCGTAGCCGAGCAGGTGGGTGAAGCTGACCTTGCCGCCGCGGGTGCGCTTGAGATGGTTGTTGATGACGACGCGGTTGTCGATCATCGCCTTGGCCGGGATGGCCCGGACGCTGGTCGCGGTGGGCACCTCCAGCGAGGCGTTCATGTTCTTGACGACGGCCGCTGCGGCGCCGCGCAGTATCTGTGTCTCGTCACCCTCGGCAGGGGCGGGGGCGGGGGCGGGGGCGGGGGCCGGCTTGGCGGGCGCAGCCGGCTTGGCCGGTGCGGCCTTGGCGGGCGCAGCCGCTTTGGCGGGCGCAGCGGGAGTTGCTGCCGGTGCGGCGGCGGGCGCGGCAGGTGCTGCCGGTGCGGTCATCTGACCGTTGGCGACGGTGTTGTCGGTGGTGGGTTCAGGGGAGTAGTCGACCAGAAATTCGTGCCAACTCGGATCCACCGAAGAGGGATCCTCGCGGAACTTGCGATACATCTCCTCGACCAACCACTCGTTCTGCCCGAATGGTGAAGGTGAACTGCTCACGGCAGACACTCGCCTCAATTCTTGTGTCCGGCTCGCCGTCACAAGGAGGCTTGCCGCTTGTGTTCTTCTGTGGACAGTCGACCCCGCTGTAACCGCCGCATAAAGGCTATCGCCTTTATGCGCCTTCTGAGGTCACCATAGGGCTCAGGAGTTAGCGGACGGCAGCACATGCAGCGTTGCGGGCCACCGCGGCGGGGGCGCGCCGAACGCCTGGCGGGCGTTGGCAACGATCTTCTTACCCATCAGCCGGTTGCCGACACCGCCGATGACAGCGCCGATGCCCACCGGCAGCATCTTGCCGAAAGCCATCGCACCGCGCTTGAGGGTATACCGCTTGACGAAGTACTTGACCAGCCGGGAGTTGAGCTGCGAGACCGCGGGCAACGGCAGCGTTGCTGCACCGTCGGACAGCCACGCACCGCTGGTGCGTCCGGTGCCAAGCAGGTCGGCGACGGCCTGCTTGCTGTCCTCGCCGACGAGGACCGAAAGCACCAGTGCGCGGCGTCGCTCGCGGTGGTCGGCGGGGATGCCGTACACCTCGGCGACCGCGAGCACGAACACCGAGGTGGCCTCGAGGAACACCACGGTCTCGCCGGCCACGGCCGACAGTGCGGCCAGGGTTCCGATGCCCGGGAACGCGGCGGCCGACCCGACGGCGGCGCCGCTGGCCATCACCGCGGCCAGGTAGTGCTTCTCCAGCCGGGTGACGATCTCGGCCGGGGTGGCATCGGGTTGGTGGCTGCGCAACCGGTCCACATACGCCCTGACCGCGGGGGCCTGGACGCGCGAGCTGCGCTCGATGATGTTCGAGAGCACCTTTGCAGCGGTGCTCGGATCTTCGGTCTCTTCGACCTTCGCCGGCAGGGCTTTGGACCGCGCTCGCACTTCGGGGCCTCCCAGGTGTGAACCCATCGTTGACTGCCAGGCTATCGCGTGACCTGACGGACCGAGAACGAACGGCGACCCGTTGCCGGTGCCCGAGCGTGACAGCCGTCACGGGAACAAAAAACCGACGTGCGGGGCTGTTCTGGTTCATGGCATCATCGCCCGACGTGGGCCAGACGACATCGGTAGTGCCACCGGGCCGGATCCGGATGATCCTGGTGCTGGGTGCGCTCGTCGCACTGGGTCCGCTCACCATCGACATGTATCTGCCGGCGTTGCCGCGGATCGCCGACGAGCTCTCGGTCTCGTCCTCGGTATCTCAGTTGACGCTCACCGGCACGCTGGCCGGCCTGGCCCTGGGGCAGCTGATCGTCGGCCCGTTGTCCGATTCGCTGGGACGCAGGCGCCCCTTGATGGTCGGCATCGTGTTGCACATGGTGGCGTCGGTGCTGTGTGTGTTGGCGCCCGACATCGTCACCCTCGGGGTGGCGCGCGGTCTGCAGGGCATGGGTGCGGCGGCGGCCTCGGTCGTGGCCATCGCCGTGGTGGGTGACCTGTTCAGCGGCACGGTGGCGGCCACCGTGATGTCCCGGTTGATGCTGGTGCTGGGGGTGGCCCCGGTGCTGGCCCCGTCGTTGGGGGCGGCCGTGCTGTTGCACGGGTCCTGGCACTGGGTGTTCGTCGTGCTCGTGGTGCTGGCCGGTGGATTGTTGGCGATGGCCGCGCTCGCGCTGCCCGAGACGCTGCCGGTCGCCCACCGGCGCCCGCTCGCCGTGAGCGGCATCATCGGCACCTACATCGAGCTGTTGCGTGACTCCCGATTCGTGATCCTGGTGTTGGTCGCCGCGCTGGGCATGTCCGGGCTGTTCGCCTACATCTCGGCGGCGCCGTTCGTCCTGCAGGGCCACTACGGTCTCGACCAGCAGGCGTTCGCGCTGGTGTTCGCCGCGGGGGCGATCGCGCTGATCGGCGCCACACAGTTCAACGTCGTGCTGCTGCGCCGGTTCTCTCCGCAGGCCATCACGGTGGCAGCGCTGAGTTGGTCGGCATTGGCCGGAGCGGTGTTCGTCAGCGTGACCGTCGCGCAGGTGGGCGGGCTGTCCGCGTTCGTGGCGCCGGTGCTGGCGATCCTGGCCGGGATGGGCCTGGTGCTGCCCAACGCCCCGGCGGTCGCTCTGTCGCGTCATCCCGACGCCGCCGGTACGGCAGCCGCGCTGCTGGGCGCGGCGCAGTTCGGGCTCGGCGCCGCGGTCGCCCCGGCGATCGGGGCCCTTGGCAACGGTGCGCTGGCGCTGTCGTGGGTGATGACGGCCGGCATGGTGATCGCCCTGGCCGCGTTGCTGTTGGTCGGTCGGCGTAACGGCGAGGACGACCCCGACGAATACTCAGGCGACTCATTCGACGCCACTCCGGAAGCGGTTGCCGAGCCGGCCTGAGTGGTCGCGGGTAGCGTCGGCTGAGCCCGCCGACACCCGAGAAGACATGTCCCAAGCGTTGAACGCCCGCAACCCGAGCCCGCGGGGCAGTGTGCCCGCGCGTCCGGACAATCCGTGGAACGCGCTGTGGGCCATGATGGTCGGCTTCTTCATGATCCTGGTCGACGCGACGATCGTCGCGGTCGCGAACCCGACCATCATGGAGCAGCTCGGCGCGGACTACGACGGCGTGATCTGGGTGACCAGTGCCTACCTCCTGGCGTACGCGGTGCCGCTGCTCGTCGCGGGCCGGTTGGGCGATGTGTACGGGCCCAAGAATCTCTACCTGGCCGGGCTGGCCGTGTTCACCGCTGCTTCGCTGTGGTGCGGCCTGGCGGGCAGCATCGAGATGCTGATCGCGGCCCGCGTGGTGCAGGGCATCGGGGCGGCCCTGCTCACCCCGCAGACGTTGTCCACGATCACCCGCATCTTCCCGCCCGAGCGGCGCGGGGTGGCGATGAGCGTGTGGGGCGCGACGGCGGGGGTGGCCACCCTGGTCGGTCCGCTGGCCGGCGGCGTGCTGGTCGGGGGTCTGGGCTGGCAGTGGATCTTCTTCGTCAACGTGCCGATCGGGATTGTCGGCCTCGGCCTGGCTGTCCGGTTGGTGCCGGTGCTGCCCACTCAACCCCACCGGTTCGACGTACTGGGCGTGGTGCTGTCCGGTGTCGGCATGTTCCTGATCGTGTTCGCGCTGCAGGAGGGGCAGTCGCGGGACTGGGCGGGCTGGGTCTGGGCCACCGGAGCGGTCGGTATTGCGGTCATGGTGGCGTTCGTGTGCTGGCAGGCGGTCAACACCCATGAGCCGCTGATTCCGCTGCGGATCTTCAAAGATCGCGACTTCAGCGTGGCCAATATCGGCGTTGCGACGATCGGGTTCGCAGTGACCGCGATGATCCTGCCGTTGATGTTCTACGCCCAGATGGTGTGCGGGCTGTCGCCGATTCGCTCGGCCCTGTTGACCGCCCCGACGGCCATCGCCAGCGGCGTGTTGGCGCCGGTGGTGGGCCGGATCGTCGACCGGGCACATCCGACGCCGGTGGTCGGCTTCGGCTTTTCGGCCATGGCGATCGGGTTGACCTGGTTGGCGTTGGAGATGACGCCGACGACGCCGATCTGGCGGCTGTTGCTGCCGCAGTTGGTGATGGGCATCGGCATGGCGTTCATCTGGTCCCCGTTGGCGGCGACCGCGACGCGCAACCTGCCGCCGGACCTGGCCGGCGCCGGATCTGGTGTGTACAACGCCACCCGCCAGGTCGGGTCGGTGCTCGGCAGTGCCGGGATCGCGGCGTACATGACGTCGCGCATCGGCGCCGAGATGCCGGGGGCGGCAGGTGCGGCGCCGCGCGGTGAGGGCGCGGTCGCCGAGTTGCCGGAGTTCCTGCACGCGCCGTTCGCCGCGGCGATGTCGCAGTCCATGCTCCTGCCTTCGTTCATCGCGCTGTTCGGAGTGGTGGCGGCGTTGTTCCTGATCGGTTTCGGTGCCGAACCCGCGGTCGCGGCGAACCCGGACCCCTACCTCGACCCCCGCGACGACGATGACGATGACTATGTCGAGTTCACCGTGAACCACGACCGTGCCGAGCGTGACGCCGACGACGCGGTCACCGATTCGTTCCGGTCGCTGCCGCTGGCTGAGGACCCCGAGAAGTGGGAGGACATCTACGCCAGGTTCATGGCCGAGCGTGACGGGTGAACAGCACCGCGCGATTGAGGTAGTCGCCCGGATCGAACGCGGTCTTGACCGTGCGCATCGCCGCGATGTCGGCCTCGGTGCGCGACATCGCCACATAGTCGCGCTTGCGTGAACCCACGCCGTGTTCGGAGCTGACGTTGCCGCCGCAATCGGCGATCAGCGGCATCATCGCGGCGTACAGCGCCGGTTCGGCGTCGGTGGAGCAGCGCAGCACGTTCAGATGCAGGTTGCCCTCACCGATGTGGCCGAACAGCACCGGGATGGCCTCGGGGGCGTGCACGGCGATCAATTCGGCGGCTGCGACGGCGAAGCCCTGGATCGCCGAAAGTGGCAGCGAAACATCGAATTTCAGTGGCGGGCCGAACAATCCGAGCACCTCGGCCACCGACTCACGCACCTGCCACAACCGTTGCTGGGCTCCGGCGTCGACGCCGACGGCCGGCTCGCCGCAGATGTCAGCACCCTCCAGTGCATCGGCCAGACGTTCGGTCTGGTCGCTGTCGCCGGCCAGTTCGATCAGCAACTGCCAGGCCCCCTCGACCGGGGCGGGCACCCCGAGATGCTCGGTGGTCAGCGCGCTGGCCCGGGCGTCGATCAGTTCCAGAGCGGCGATGCCCTCGAGGTCACGGAAGATCCGGCCGGTGTCGACCAGCGCTTCGAGGTCGGCGAATCCGCAGATCGCGGTGACCCGGTGGGTGGGCGTGGGGTGCAGGCGCAGGTCGAGGGCGGTGATCACGCCGAGGGTGCCTTCGGCGCCGACGAACAGTGCAGCCAGGTCGTAGCCGGTGTTGTCGCGGCGCACCTGGCTGTGCCGGTGAATCACCGACCCGTCGGGCAGCGCGACGTCCAGGCCCAGCACCTGCTCACCCATGTTGCCGTAGCGGACGGTGCGCAGACCGCCGGCATTGGTGGAGGCCATCCCTCCGACGGTGGCCGAATCACGTGCGGCCAGGTCCACGCCGAACACGAGCCCGGCCGCCGTTGCGGCTCGCTGCACGGCGGCCAGCGGTGTCCCGGAGCCGACGCTGACCCGTCGCTCGGCGGTGTCGACCGTGCCGATCTCGTTGAGTCGCTCGGTGGACAGCAGGATGTCGTCGTTTTCCGGCACCGTCCCGGCTACCAGCGAGGTTCGGCCGCCCTGCACCGTTACACACGCTCCCGCGTCGCGGCAGGCACGCAGCACCGCGGCCACTTCGTCGGCGGTGCCGGGCCGGACCAGGGCCGCCGCTTGTCCGCGGTAACGCCCGGTGTGGTCGACGCAGCGGCTGTCCAGCACGTCGGGATCGGTGGTGACGTAGGAAGCGCCGACGATCCCCGCAAGCTGCTCAAGCAGCGTTACATTCATCGCCATCTGTGTATCACAACATCCACCTGCTCGATATCGCCCACTCTTTGCTGCGCCACGCGGTCGAAGCTCAGTACGACGTATTCGGTTCGGGCCACCAGTCGGAACTCTCGATCGGTGTGGCCGGGTGGCCGGTCACGGTCTCGACGACATCGGTCAGGGACGCGAGGTCGCCGCGGGCGATGGCCTGATACCAGGAGATCCAGGCTTCGATCTGGTTTCCGCCGATGCCCTGCTTCCAGCGCCGGCTGAACGCTTCCTCCAGCGTCTCCGGGTGATAGCGGTACGGCCGCCCGGTGGCCGCGGCGATCTTGGCCACCGCCTGTTCCAAGGTGAGCAGTTCCGGTCCGGTGACCTCGAGGGTCGCGTTGTCGTGTTCGGTACCCGGATTCGCTGCGACGGTGGCGACCACCTCGGCGATATCGGCGTGCGTGACGAACGCGGCCTGCCCGGTGCCGCCCGGTCCGCTGATGACGAGATCGTCGTCGGCCAATGCGGCGGGTGTCGCACCGTAGAAGCCGGCACGGAAGATGGTGTGGCGTACCCCTGTTCCGGCGATGAACTGCTCGGTGAGCCAGTGGTCGCGAGCGTTGCGGTAGGTGGCCACGGGACCCGCTCCCAGCAGCGAGACGTACAAGACGCGTTCCACTCCGACGTCGAGGCCGGCCTCGACGACGCTCGCGTGTTCTTCCAGGCGCCGGCCGGTGGGATGTCCGGAAATCAGGATCAAGGTCGACGCGCCGTCGAGCGCGCGACGCATGGCCGCGGCGTCGGCATATTCAGCCGGCCCTCGGCGCTGTGCCCCGGCGAGTTCGGGCAGGGCAGTGGGGTTACGTGCCACCAGGAGCTGTGGAATCCCGCGCTTGGCGAGTTCGGCCGCGATTCTGCTGCCCAACGCGCCGGTGACGCCGGTGGTGGCGACGGTTCCACTGTTGTTCTGGCTCATTGGGACTCCTGACCGCTTGTGTCCGGCACTCAAAGGTACGATGTAGTTCGTACACGAGGTTAGCGATGCCTGAGGTACGACGCAAGTCGTACATGGGGGTGGGGGGTTTGCAGCAGTGCAGTCCGAGATGACGCTGGGGGTTGTGCTGGCGGCACTGGCCGACCCGCACCGGCGGCGCGTTGTCACAGAGTTGGCCGCGGCGAGCGCCGACGTCGAACGCACGTGCTCGTCATTTACCTTGCAAGTCACCAAATCCACTGCAACCCACCACTTTCGGGTGCTCAGTGAGAGCGGACTGATCCAGCTGACTGATTACGGCAATCGCAAAGGGGTGCTACTTCGGCGTGAGGAGATCGACCGGCGGTTTCCGGGGCTGCTGTCCCTGCTGGTCGCAGAACGCGGGCAGCAGGTTTCAGGTCCGTAGGTCGGTACGAGCACGTCAGTCCGTCAGTCGGTCAGGGCCAGGAACGCCCCGAGCGCGATCAGGCTGTCCGGCTGGCCGGGCAGATAGTCGGTGAGCTGCGGGGAACGCACGATGTACGCGACGTACTTGGCCCGGCTGATCGCCACGTTGAGCCGGTTGCGGTTCAACAGGAATCCGATCCCGCGGGGCACATCGGCGGCCGCGGACGCCGTCATCGAGACGAACACCACGGGCGCCTGCCTGCCCTGGAACTTGTCCACCGTGCCGGCCTGCACCTCGGTCAGTCCCGCCGCGTCGAGCGCTCGACGCACCGTGGTCACCTGGGCGTTGTAGGGGGTCACCACCAGGATGTGGTCCTGCCCCAGCGGTGTGCTGCCCTTTTCGTCGGTCCAGGTGGTGCCGAGCAGGCCGGTGATGGCGGTGACGATCGCCTCGGCCTCCTCCGGACTGTCGGTCGAGTTGCCCAGGTGCGGCACCGAGAGCACCCGAACACCCGGTTCGACACCGTCGAGTGTCCTTGCCGCACTGACCTGTTCGTGTGACCGCAGCCGACCGTCATAGGACAGACGCGACACCGGGCCGCACACCGCCGGGTGCATCCGGAACGAGCAGTCCAGGAAGTAGCCTCGCTCGGCCGGCAGCGTGTGCGCACCTTCGACCAGCCAGCCCAGCGCTGAATCATCGACCGGTGCCGGGTGGGTGCCCTGGCTGACCTGGGGGAGTTGCTGCGGGTCGCCGAGCAGCAGCAGGTTGCGCGCCGCGGGGGCTACCGCGATGGTGTTGGCGAGGTTGAACTGGCCGGCCTCTTCAAGCACCAGCAGATCGAGGCATTGTCGCGGCACTCGCGTCTCATTCGCGAAATCCCATGCGGTGCCCCCGATCACACAGCCGGAATGGTCGGCGATGAACGAGGCGTACTGATTCTGGTCGATCTCAGTCCACCGTGGGTCGGCACCCTTGCGTTTCTTGGCGACCCGCGATGCATCCACCCCGGCGTCGAGCACCTGATCCAGCAGGTGCTCGATCACCGCGTGTGACTGGGCGACGATGCCGATCCGCCAACGGTGTTCGTTGGCCAGGCGGGCGATGATCTGCGCCGAGGTGTGGGTCTTGCCGGTGCCGGGTGGCCCGTGCACCGCGATATAGGAGCAGTCCAGATCCAGCAGGGCGGCGGTGATGTCGGCGGCGGTTTCCCCGCCGCGGGGCAGTGTCCGGCCGCTGACGGTGCGCGGTGGGCGGCGCAGCAGCACATCGGTCACCGCGTCGGCGGGTAGCTTCGGCAGACCGGCGGCGACGGTGGTTGCCGTGCCGTCGATGGATGCCTGCAGGGGCTTGGTGTTGATCGGCGGACCGGGGGTCAGCGCGAACGGTACCTGGGCGAAGGCGTCGCCGCCGGTGGGTTGGCGTTCGGTGATCATCACCTCGGTGGGTGCGTCCGGGTTGTCGCAGCCGATGACGGCGGCGCTGCCGAAGCCGCGACGGTCCGGGTCGTCGGACAGGCCTGCCGGTGCCGGCGGCGCGTAGAGCGCGTACACCTCGGTGCCCAGCTCTCCGGCATCGATGGCGCCGGTGAGCAGGACCTGCCGCTGTGGTTTGCGGGCCCGCGGCGGGGTGTGCCAGTCGTTGACCACCCGGGCCTGTTCCGCGACGAAAACGCCTGTGCCGTCCGCCCATTCGTCGACCGGATTGTTGATTCGGTCGAAATGGCCCCACCAGAACGGTTTGTCCTCGCGTTTGTGGAAACCGCGGGCCGCGGCGATGAGCGCCACCGCCTGCTGCTCGGCGGTCCGGGCTTCCACGCCGTCGCCGGCGAATCTGAGCAGCTTGCGTTCGGTGGCGTCGGCCTTCTCGATCGGTGCCCCGTCGCGCACCGGTTGTGGGCCGCGCGGTGGTACTTCGGCTTCGAACGCCCGGCTGATCAGCCAGTCCCGCAGCCGGTGGGTGGAACGGCAGTCGTAACGGTTGTAGTCCTCGATCTCCTTGAGCACGGTGGCGGCCTCGTCGTGTTCACCGGCCTCGCGCAGCGCGCAGTAGCGCGCGTACTCGGTGATCGAATCGGTGGCCTTGGTGACCTCACCGCCGCGCAGTTCGGTACCCATGTAGAGCGGTTCGAGCGATTTGATGCTGTAGTTCTCGGTGCCGACACAAATGCTCTTGCGTACCAACGGAAGAAGATCGACCAGGACGCCGTTGCGCAGCAGGTCGTCGACATCGTTCTCGCCCACTCCGTATCGGCCGGCCAGTCGCAGCAGGGTGCTGCGCTCATAGGGTGCGTAGTGGTAGATGTGCATCTTGGGAAAACGCTTGCGGCGCTTGCGAACCATGTCCAGGAAATCGATGAGCACCTGACGCTCGCTGGCCCGGTCGTGCGCCCAGAACGGCTGGAAACTCCCCTCCGCGCCGAGAACACCCCACAGGTATTCCAGGCCCCAGTCGCGGCCGTTGACGGTCCACAACGGGTCGCCCTCGTAGTCGAAGAACAGGTCGCCTTTGTCCGGATCGGGCAGCAGCATCAGTGGTTGCGAATCGACCACTTCGTACGGTGGCTTGCCATCGGGCCGCGGCGCCACTTGCAACCGGGCCTGACCGGTCAGTGCGGTCAGCGCGCGCTGCGCCAGCCCGGGCACCGCGCCGGTGTATTCGGCCAGCTGATGGGTGGTGGTGACACCGGCCTCGATGAGCCGGGCGCGTTGGCTGGCCCGCATCCCGGCGACCAGCAGGAGGTCATCGGTCTCGCGGACCTGCTGCTGGCAGTCCGGGCAGCCGAAACATGCTCGCACTGTCTCGTCGGACCAGCGCACCACGGTATCGGCGGCGAAATGCCCGTCGAGCAGTGTCTGCAGCGCAGCGCGGCGCGGCCGGTACACCGCCAGCAGGTCGTCGACGCGGTAGCTGGCCAGCGCGCCGCCGCCGAGCACCAGGTCGACCTCATCGGCGACCGGCACGCCGGCGCCGGTCAGCACATCGGCGTAGGCGGCCAGCTGCAGCAGCGCTTCGACCTTCACCGATCGGGCCAGTTTGGTGTCGCGCAGCCGGTAGCGTTCGCCGTCCCAGATCAGGAAGTCGGCGAATCCGGCGAACCGTCCGTCGAACATCGCGGCCTGGAAGATCACCGGGTCCCGACGTTGCGCCGCCGCAAGAGTGGCTTCGGCGGCCGTGGTCAGCCCGGCCACCGTGTAGGCGGGCCGGTCGATCACCGTCACCTCAGACGGTGCAGCGTCGGCTCGTAGCTGTTCGAGGTGGCGCTGTTCATGCTCGGCGCCCAGTTCTGCTGTGCGGGCGAGCAATTCGTCATCGGATGATACCGCTGGCCCTCGGCCCAGTCGGGCGTCGAACGAGCGCAGCAGGGCATATTCGCAGCGGGCGGCCGCAGCCAGGTCCGACGCGCTGTAGATGACCGTCGGACCCGACGCGCCTTCATCGGTGACGAACACGCTGCCACTGTAGGGGAGGTCACCGACATCCTGCCGGAGGCTAGGTGTTGCCCATCAACTCCACGCCGCCGCCGTTCCAGCGGAACTTCACCGTGCTGGCCAGCCCGTGGAAACCGCCGGAGTACTGCAACGCCACGGTGTCACCGGTGCTGGTCGTCTTGTCGATGCCGTTGAAGCCGTAGGTGTCGGGCACGCCGGTGGGGATGAACTTGCCGAGGTGGAACAACACGGCCCGGGTATTGGGGTTTTCGGAGTTGGTGTTGGCCCGCACGATCACCGCCGACAGCTGCGCGCACTCGTTGTAGTTGCCCGCGAGCGGTTCGGGGCTCCAGGCCTGATTGCTGCGGGGGTCACGGGGCAACTCGGAGACGGCCTTGGCGATCTCGGGGGCGGCCAGGTTCACCGCGCACGGGTCGGCCTCCGGCGGGGCCGGCGCCGGGGCGGCCTTCGCGGCAGATTTCGATGCTGGAGCCGATGCTGGATCGGCGCTGGGCTCGGGGGTTTTCGAGACCGTCGAGTCGCCCGATCCGCAGCCTGAGAGCGTGAGCGCGGCCGCCAAGATGGCCCCGGGGGCCATCGCGAATACTGCGACCCGTTTCACAGTTGGGCAACCTACCGTGACTCCGCAGCGAGGTTATGCAGGCGCGCGGCCGGGATTCCGGCCGATTGGCACTAGACTTCTGAACCGATGACCTCGCCAGACCCGGATTCGGGGGATACCGCCCCGACGTTTGCCGACCTGCAGATTGACCCCGCAGTGTTGAAGGCAGTCACTGATGTCGGATACGAGTCGCCGTCGGCGATTCAGGCCGCGACCATTCCAGCCATGCTCGCCGGCTCCGATGTGGTCGGGCTGGCTCAGACGGGCACCGGCAAGACGGCCGCTTTTGCCATCCCGATCCTGTCCAAGATCGACACGTCGAGCAAGGCCACCCAGGCGCTCGTCCTAGCACCGACTCGCGAGCTGGCCTTGCAGGTCGCGGAGGCATTTGGCCGCTATGGCGCGCATCTGCCCGGGGTCAACGTGTTGCCGATCTACGGCGGGGCGTCCTACACCGTGCAGCTGTCCGGGCTGCGGCGCGGCGCGCAGGTGGTGGTGGGCACCCCAGGTCGCGTGATCGACCACCTCGAGCGCGGCACGCTGGATCTGTCGAAGCTCGATTACCTGGTGCTCGACGAGGCCGACGAGATGCTCACCATGGGTTTCGCCGAGGAGGTCGAGCGGATCCTCGCCGACACCCCGGAGTACAAGCAGGTGGCGCTCTTCTCGGCGACCATGCCGCCGGCGATCCGCAAGATCACCACCAAGTACCTGCACAACCCGGTCGAGGTGACGGTCAAGGCCAAGACCGCCACCGCCGAGAACATCACCCAGCGGTTCATCCAGGTCGCGGGTGCGCGCAAGCTGGACGCGCTGACGCGGGTGCTCGAGGTCGAGGAGGGCGACGCGATGATCGTGTTCGTCCGCACCAAGCAGGCCACCGAGGAGGTCGCCGAGCGGCTCAAGGCCCGCGGTTTCGCGGCCGCGGCCATCAACGGCGACATCAACCAGGCCCAGCGTGAGCGCACGATCAGCGCGCTCAAGGACGGCACGATCGACATCCTGGTCGCCACCGACGTCGCTGCACGTGGCCTGGACGTCGAGCGCATCTCGCACGTCGTCAACTACGACATCCCGCACGACACCGAGTCCTATGTGCACCGCATCGGCCGCACCGGCCGGGCCGGGCGCTCCGGGCACGCATTGCTGTTCGTCACCCCGCGCGAACGGCACCTGCTCAAGTCGATCGAGAAGCACACCCGGTCGAAGGTCATCGAGGCCGAGCTGCCCAGCGTCGACGATGTCAACGCGCAGCGCGTGGCCAAGTTCCGTGACTCGATCACCGACTCGCTCAACGGTCCGGGCCTGGAGTTGTTCCGCCGGATCATCGAGGACTACGAGCGTGAGAACGACGTGCCGATGGTCGACATCGCTGCGGCGCTCGCGTTGCAATCGCGCAACGGCGAAGAGTTCCTGATGACCGAGCCGCCACCGGAGAAGCGCAAAGAGCGGGACCGTGACCGCGACCGCGACCGCGGGGAAAGCCGGTCCGAGCGCGGCCAGCGTCCGCCGCGTGAAGGCTTGGCGACCTACCGGATCTCGGTCGGCAAGCGGCACAAGGTGGGCCCCGGCCACATCGTCGGTGCGATTGCCAACGAGGGCGGCCTGCACCGCAACGAGTTCGGCCACATCACCATCCGCGGGGACTACTCGCTGGTGGAGTTGCCGGAGAAGCTGCCCGGTAAAACGCTCAAGGCGCTGGAGAACACCCGGATCTCGGGGATGTTGATCAATCTGGAGCCGGCTCCTGGCGAGCATGCCGACCGCGGTGATCGTGGGCCGCGCCGCGAGTACAAGGGCAAGGCGGACTACAAGGACCGTTCGGACCGATCGGGGAAGCCGCACCGGAAGACCAAGTGACGGCTTCCAACAGAGTGACGGATCCGTCGGATCAGGGTGGCCTCGAGTCGGTAGACGCAGTGCCACCAGGGGCTTCGGGGTCCGCGCGGGTCGCGTCACTGACCGGGATACGCGCGGTGGCCGCCATTCTGGTGGTGCTGACCCACGCGGCGTACACGACCGGCAAGTACGGGCAGGGCTATCTCGGGCTGGTCTATTCACGGGCCGAGATCGGTGTGCCGATCTTCTTCGTGCTCAGCGGTTTCCTGTTGTTCCGTCCGTGGGTGAAGGCCGCAGCGACCGGGGGAGAGCCGCCGTCTGTCCGCCGCTACGGCTGGCACCGGGTCCGACGGATCATGCCGGCGTATGTGGTCACGGTCCTGATCGCCTACCTGCTCTACCACTTTCGCACCGCGGGCCCGAACCCCGGCCACACCTGGATGGGCCTGTTCCGCAATCTGACGCTGTCCCAGATCTACACCGACAACTACCTGTTCGCCTATCTGCATCAGGGGCTGACCCAGATGTGGAGCCTGGCGGTGGAGGCGGCGTTCTACGTCGCGTTGCCGCTGGTGGCTTATCTGCTGCTGGTGGTGTTGTGTCGGCGGCGCTGGCGGCCGGGGCTGCTGTTCTTCGGTCTGGCGGCGCTGGCTGCGGTGTCGCCGGTGTGGCTGACGATCGTGCACGATTCCACGAATCTGCCTGACGGTGCCCGGTTGTGGCTGCCCACGTATATGGCGTGGTTCGTGGCAGGTATGGCGCTGACCGTGCTGGGCCAGCTCAAGGTGCGCGGCTACGGGATGGTGTGCGTGCCGTTGGCGGTGGCGTGTTACTTCATCGCGTCGACGCCGCTCGCCGGGGAGCCGACGACGTCACCGGCCAAGTTGAGCGAAGCATTGGTCAAGACGTTCTTCTACGCGGTGATCGCGGCCTTGTTGGTGGCGCCGGCGGCGCTGGGTGACCGCGGTTGGTACACCCGGTTCCTGGCTTCCCGGCCGATGGTCTTCCTCGGTGAGATCTCCTACGAGATCTTCCTGATCCACCTGATGATCATGGAACTGGTGATGGTCGAGGTGATGCGCGATCCGGTCTACACGGGGTCGATGTTCAACCTGTTCATGCTCACCATGGCATTCACCATCCCGGCGGCCTGGCTGCTGCACCGGTTCACGCGCGTCCGTTCCTGAACTCACAGCGCGGTCTGGATCGGGGCGGGCGTCGCGGCGATCTCGTCGAGCACCTGAACGTTTCTGGCCACATCGCGGCTTTCCCGCGCCGCGATCTCCTTGATCGCCAGATCGAAGGCGCCGACCAGGCTGGGTGGGTCGAATACCGCCTGCGCTTGCCGGCTCACCTGGAGGTCCCGTGCCCAGATCGTCGGTGGCCGCGCGAATCCGGGTTCCAGTGCCAGCACGGTGGCGAATCGCCATGCGCTGTCACGCAGGGCCCGGATCGCCTCGTTCAGGACGAAGATCTGATGCTGCTGGAGCACGGCATAGATGTCGGCCAGTGCCGGTGACAGCTCGTTGATGTCGTTGACCACCCCGGCGATCTGGCTCGCGAGCACCGCATTGATGGTGTCGAAATCCTTGCGCAGCGAGGGGAGGCGGCTCGCGCTCACAAGGCCCTGCGCCGCGATCCCGAGGTCGAGCACGATGTGGGCGGTGACCCCGGCGAGCATGTGCTGCACCAGGATCGGTGCCGGCTTGTCGGCCCACTCGAAGGTGACCCGCCAGGACCGGGTGGGTTTCGGGTACCGGCCCGGGTGGAAGTACCCGTTCAGTGCGTCGAAGTACCGGGATGCGAACGCCGCGTCGAGCCGGTCCATCCGCGGACCGTCCTCGAATGCCCCGGCCTCGACCGCGGCGCCGACCGCGATGGTAATCCGCTTGTACAGGGCGGCGAAATAGCCCAGTCGACTTGACGTTTCCACGGCCCAGTCGGTGATCGTGTCGATGGCGACGACGACCTCGGCAATACTGGTGACCGGCGGTAGCGGCGGCAGTGGCGTCGGATGACTGGCCATGATCGAAAGTATGGGGCAGCTTCGCCTGTCCCGCGCGGCAATCGGCTACTCGACGTGTAGTTGTGTCGGGATGACGAGCGGGGCGACGAACTCGGCCAGCATGGCCCGCTCGTCGGCCTCGTCGGGGCCGGGGAAGACCAGCAGTGACACCATGACCCGCACCAGCCACCGGGCTTGCCGGTCCACCTGGTCGTTGACGGCGGCGGTGCCCGAATTGCCGGCTCCGCCGGCGAGCGAACGCACGAACCCCTCGACCAGCGCCCGGATCACCTCGGACTGCTCGGCCAGCTCGCCGCCGATCGGCCGCTGTGCGGTCGCGAACCACGACGACAGCGCCGGACTCTTCCGGACCGCGTGCAGGGCGGTGATCATCCCGTCGATCAACCGTTGCACCGGATCGGTGACCGTGGCGATCTGCTCGCTGAGCTCCTGGTACAGCCGCTGTGCCTCGCGGTGGACATAGGCGGTGTACAGCGCGTCGCGGTTCTCGAAATAGCGGTACAGCGTGGCGCGGGAACAGCCTGCGGCCGAAGCGATCTCGTGCATACCGACGGTCGCCGCGTCCTGTTTGGTAAACAGGGCGTCGGCGGCGTCGAGAATGTGGTCGGCGGCCACCTCGGACCGCCGGACCGACAACCAGTCGCGAGGCATCAGGTCCCTGCTCGGAACTGCACTGACAGCGGTCGCCGCACGTAGTTGCCGCCGGACCAGGTCACCGAATCGAGGTCGACCTCGAAATCTGGGTAGCGGGACAGCAGTTCGGTCAATGCGATCCGGGATTGCATGCGGGCCGCGGCCGCGCCGAGGCAGAAATGCGCGCCGTGGCTGAAGGTGAGGATGTTGCGCGGCTTACGCAACACGTCGAGTTCGGCTGCGTTCTCGCCGAATTCGCGCTCGTCGCGGTTGCCCGACCCGTACAGCAGCAACGTCTTTCGTCCCGCCGGGATGGTGGTGTCACCGATGGTGACGTCGCGGGTGGTGGTGCGGGCCAGGCCCTGCACCGGGGATGTCAGCCGCAGGAACTCGTCGATGGAGTCGATGATCAGCTCCGGGTCCTGCACCAGCAGCTGGCGCTGGTCGGGGCGCTGCTGCAGCAGTTGCACAGTGCCGCCCAGCATTCCGGTGGTGGTGTCATTGCCACCGGTCACCATGGTGAAGGTGAACGCCAGGATGGACAGTAAGCCCGCGATGTCGCCGTCGCCCCCCACTCCCGCCGCGACCAGATGGGAGATGGTGTCATCGCCGGGTTCCTTGCGGCGGCGTTCGATCAGCTCGGAGAAGTAGCCCATCATCGAGACCACCGCCTCGCCCGCGGTACCGCTCGCCGCGGCGATGCCTGCGGAGGAGGTGCTGGCGGCGACGATGGCGTCGGTCCAGCCGTCGAACTGATCCCGGTCCTCATCGGGCACCCCGAGGTAGTGCGCGACCACCATGGACGGCAGCGGTTTGAACAACTCGGCGACGATGTCCCCGCCGCCACTCGAGCGCAACCCCTCGATGCGCTCGATGACGAACTCCCGCACCTTGGGCTCCACGGCCTCGACCTGCCGTGGGGTGAAACCGCGTGACACCAGCTTGCGGAACTCGGTGTGCACCGGCGGGTCCTGCATGACGAACGGCGGATTGTCGGCCAGGCCGATCATTTCCAGTTCGCCGTAGGCCACGGTCAGCCCCTGCGCCGAGGAGAAGGTGCCGTGGTCGCGGGCAGCCGCCCAGATGTCGGCGTGCCGAGACAGCACGTAGTAGTCGTGCTCGGGTGACTCGTCGGGCACCACGTGGTGTACCGGATCGTGGTCGCGCAGCGCCGCGTACATGGGCCAGGGATTGGCCCAGGTGTCGGCGTCGGCGGGGACGAAGCGGGCGGGGCTGTGAGACAAAGTCGCGGCCATGTCTTATTTGTACGACATTTCATGGATCAGTGTCAATAGTGGGTTTAGCATTAGGCTCGGGCGTGATGAGTACCCCTGACGCGCCGCAGCTACCTGCCCAGACGCCGACGTGTTACCGGCATCCGGACCGTCCCACCTATGTGCGCTGCACTCGCTGCCAGCGCCCCGTCTGCCCGGATTGCATGCGCTCTGCCGCCGTGGGCCACCAGTGCATGGACTGCGTCAACGAGGGCGCCAAGTCGGTCCAGGCGACGCGCACCCAGTTCGGCGGGGTGGCCCGTTCCGGGGTGCCGATCCTGACCTACGCGCTGATCGCTATCAACGTCGTGGTGTTCGTCCTGCAGATGGCTTCGGGAAGTCTGGAGAAGGAGCTCACCCTGTGGCCGCCCGGCATCGCCGCGCACGACGAGTACTACCGCCTGGTGACCTCGATGTTCCTGCACTACGGCGCCATGCACCTGCTGTTCAACATGTGGGCGCTCTACGTGGTGGGTCCGCCGCTGGAACAGTGGTTGGGCCGGTTGCGTTTCGGTGCGTTGTACGCGCTCAGCGGGCTCGGCGGTTCGGTGCTGGTCTACCTGTTGTCTCCGTTGAACACCGCGACGGCCGGCGCCTCAGGTGCGATCTTCGGCCTGTTCGGCGCGATCTTCGTCGTCGCCCGCAAACTCAACCTCGACGTCCGCATGATCGCCGCGGTGGTCGTCATCAACTTGGTGTTCACGTTCGCCGGGCCGGCGCTGGGGACCGGAGCGATCAGCTGGCAGGGCCACGTCGGCGGCCTGATCACGGGTGCGGGCGTCGCCGCGGCCTATGTCTATGCCCCGCGTGCGCGTCGAAATGCCGTCCAGGCCGGGGTCTCGGTGGCGGTGCTACTGGCCTTCCTTGCGCTGATCGCCTGGCGCTCAAGTCATCTGCTGACCATGTTCGGAATGGCCTGAGCCGCGTCTAGATCGCCGCGCCGGGATTGAGGATGTTCTGCGGGTCCAGCGCCCGCTTGATCCGGTGATTGAGTTCCACTGCGTCCGGGCCGATCTGGCCGGCCAACCAGGGTTGCTTGAGCCGGCCCACGCCATGCTCACCGGTGATCGTGCCGCCCAGGCCGACGGCGAGGTCCATGATCTCGCCGAACGCGAGCTGGGCCCGCGCGGCCATGTCGGGATTGGCCGGATCGAACACGATCAGCGGGTGGGTGTTGCCGTCGCCGGCATGGGCGATCACCGAGATCAGCAGATCCCGATGTGCCGCGATCTCGGCCACCCCGCTGACCAGTTCGGCCAGTGCGGGCAGCGGCACGCCGACATCCTCGAGCAGCAGTGAGCCCTTGGCTTCCACTGCCGGGATGGCGAAACGACGGGCCGCCACGAAGGCTTCGCCCTCGTCCGGGTCGGAGGTGGAGAACACCTCGGTGGCACCGCATTCGGTGAATACCTGAGCCATGAAGGCTGCGTCGTCGGCGCCCGCGGCACCGCGATCGTCGGAGGCGGCCACCATCATCGCCGCGGCGTTGCGGTCCAAGCCCATCTTGAGCTTGTCCTCGACGGCGTTGATCGCCACCGAATCCATGAACTCGAGCATGGAGGGCCGGATCTTTCCGGTGATCGTCACGACCGAGTTGGAGGCGGCCTCCACAGAATCGAAGGTGGCCACCACGGTGCAGGGGGAGTGTTGCGGCGGCAGCAACCGCAGCGTCGCCTCGGTGACCACGCCCAAGGTGCCCTCGCTGCCGACGAACAGCTTGGTCAGGCTCAGGCCCGCAACGTCTTTCAACCTCGGGCCGCCCAGGCGCACCGCGGTGCCGTCCGCGAGCACGACCTGCAGGCCGAGTACGTAATCGGTGGTCACGCCGTATTTGACGCAGCACAGCCCGCCGGCGTTGGTGGCGACATTGCCCCCGATGCTGCAGATCTCGAAGGACGACGGGTCTGGTGGGTACCAGAGTCCCTGTGCGGCAACGGCCTTCTTCACCTCGGCGTTGAGCAGGCCGGGCTGCACCACGGCGGTGCGGGTGACCGGGTCGACGGTGATGTCGCGCATCTTCTCGGTGGACAACACGATCCCGCCGTCGAGGGCTGTCGCACCGCCGGACAACCCGGTTCCTGCACCGCGGGGTACGACCGCCACCCGGTGTGCGCTGGCCCAGCGCAGCACGGCCTGCACCTCCTCGGTGCGGGTGGGCCGGACCACTGCCAGCGGTGTGCCCGCGGCCGGATCGGCAGCCCGGTCCTGGCGGTAGGAAGCCAGGATGTCGGGGTCGGTGACGACGACACCTTCGGGCAGTTCGGCGATCAGCTCTGACAGCACACCGCCGATCCTACGAGCGGGTGTCAGCCGACGGCGAATACCCGGTAGTGCACCTCGCTGAGCGATACCTGGTTGATGGCAATGGTGTGGACGGCGTTCAGCCACCGGTAGCGGTCGTCGCCGGTTTCGAAGAGCGGACTGGACCTCGCTGTCATCTCGTCGTGACGGATCAGTTCTCCGGCGGTGAACCGGTCGGCGGCCGCCTTGTCCATCCGGACCCGGCCGGTGTTGGTCAGGTAGATGAGGGCACCGTCGTCGGTGCGCAGGGTGGCGCGCACATCCAGGCGTGCCACGCGGTCGGTGCCGAGCAGGACCCAATCTCCTCCGCCGGGCAGGACGTCGGCCGCGATACGCGGCCCGACGCACCGGCCCTGCTTGACGACGTAGGTCATGCGAGTGCCCAACGGGGTGGAAAAGACATGTACAGACTCGAAGGCGATGCGGATGTCGAGCAGATGGTCGAAGACCGGGGTGGCATCGATATCGACGAGAGGTGTTGTCAGTGTTGTCATTTCGGTTCTCCCCTAGAGCGGACGAATCGCTGCGCCAACGAGGCCGTCGGCTTCGCCCCGGCGCAGCATGAGCCGGGCGATCACATCGTCGGAGCCTTCGACGCGGTGCTCCTCGGCACCGGCGCCCTGGACCCAGTTTCTCCCGGTCCAGGTGATCGCCATGGACTTCGACGGTGCGGTCAGCCGCAGGGTGACGGGCCCGCTCTCCAGCGGTTGGGCCTGGCGCAGCAGGAACAACTCGCCGAATCCGAGGATCGCTTCGATGGTGGCGGGGGAGAACGTCGAGCTCCGGTCGCCGGTCGCCACCTTCAGGTCGTCGAGATGTACCCCGAATTCCAGGATCAGCGAGCGCAGTGCGGCGGCCACCGGGAAGTCGCCGAACGGTGCCGGTATCACGGGCCACTGACCGGGTGCCTGGTCGAACGCGGCCTGCAGATGTCCGACCGCCAGCCGGATGGCCGCCGGTAGGTCGGGGTTGGCCAGGGTGAGTTCTCCTGGCGGCGTGGTGATTTGGGCCCGTGCGCGGTGGTAGGCCTCGGCGTCGCGGAAACAGACGACGGCCACGTGGTCGGCCAGGTCGTCGATGGTCCATCCCGTGCATGGGGTGGGGGAGCGGCGCTGGTCCGCGTCGAGGCTTTCGAGTAGGTCGGCGAAGGCCAGCGCTTCGTCGGTGGCGGCGGTGAGCAGATTGTCGAGGGTCATGTCGTCACGGTAGGCCCCTTAACTTGGAAAAAACAAGTAGCAAGTTGGAAATTCCAATTTCGGCTATCCTGGCCCCATGGCGTCACGGTCCTACGGGCAGCACTGCGCACTGGCGAAGAGCCTCGATATGGTCGGGGATCGCTGGACCCTGCTGGTGGTCAGGGACCTGCTGGAAGGTCCGCTGCGGTACGGGGATCTGCTGAGCTCGCTGGCCCCGATCTCCACCGACATGCTCGCCGGGCGACTGCGCGACCTGGAGGCGAACGGGCTGGTGCGCAAGCGGATGCTGCCCAAGCCCGCATCCACCGCGGTGTACGAGCTCACCGACGACGGCCGGGCGCTGGAGGACGTGATCAACGCCTACTCCCGGTGGGGCCGGCATCTGATCGAGACCCGCGCACCCGGGGATGCGGTGCGTCCCGAGTGGCTGATCCGCGCGGTGCGTGCCTTCGTCAGTACGGACCGTGACGGACCACCGGTCACGGTGCGTCTGGTGACCCCCGAGGGCCAGGCGACCGTCGAGATCGGGCCGGACCGCATCGACACGTGCGAGGACGGGACGGTGGCTGATGTGACACTCACAGGTGAGGCCGAGGTGTTGGGTGCGGCGATGGACCCGGCGCAGGTGCCCGCGCTGTTGGCGGATGGCAGCCTGGTGATCGACGGAGATCCCGCCGCGGTCAGGCAGTTGGCGAAAGTCTTTGCCCCGCCACGGATCAGGAGCTAGGCGGCAGCTCCGGTTTCTGCGGTCGGTCCAGCTCGCGCAGCGCGGTCAGGAACACCGCGACCAAGCCGAGCAACAGCATCGGAAGGGACAGCGCCAGGAACGTCGCGTGCAGTCCGGCGGCGTCGGCCAGCGGCCCGGCCAGGATCAGCCCGAGCGGGCCCGCGGCGTAAGCCAGTGAACCCATCACCCCGACCACCCGGCCGCGCAGATGCTTCGGCGCGGTGGTCTGCATGACGTAGTTGTAGATCGGCGCGATCGGCCCGTAGACGAACCCGACGATCGCGCACAGCACCAGGATCAGCGGAAGCGGCGGCAGGAACGCGATCACCGTCATCGCCACCCCGAGCGTGATCACCGCGGTCAGCATGGTGGCCCGTCGGCTCATGTACTTCGACAGCACGGCGTAACCGAGCGCACCCAGCAGCCCGCCGATGCTGAGGGCCATCAGCACCCAGCCCAGTTCGGTGGGCTCGTTGCGGTCGGTGAAGTACTTCGGGAAAAGGACCGACTCCATTGGCATGTAGAGACCGGTGGCCACCAGGTCGACGATGGCCAGCGTGCGCAATACCGGTGTGTGCCAGACGAATCGAAGCCCTTCGGCGATGCCTGCAAGCACACCCTCGGTCAGTATCGAGCGGTCCGGGGTGCCCGCGCCTTCCAGTCGCAGCACCGAGATGGCCAGAATCGAGCAGCAGAACAACCCGGCGGTCACCCACATCGTGTTGATCCCGCCGAGGGTCGCGATCAGCAGGCCGCCGATGCCGGGCCCGACGATGTAGGCGAGGTTGAACACCGCCTCGTACACGGAGTTGGCGTGGTCCAGCGTCCAGCCGGCCCGGCCGGCGGCCTCGGGCAACATGGTTTCGCGTGCGGTCATCCCGGCCGGATCGAAGAAGGCACCGAGCGCGGCCAGGCCAGCGAGCACCGCGACATTGACCGCGTCCACCCCGAATATCAGGGCCAGCATCGGAACCGCGGCGACCGACAGGGCCGACAGCAGATCCGAGATCATCGAGACGCGTCGGCGGCCCAGATAGTCGACGGCGGCTCCGGCGATCAGGGTGGCGACCAGCAGCGGCAGGGTGCCTGCCATTGCGACGATGGACGCGTCGACAGCGGATCCGTTGCGTTGCAACACCAGCCACGGGAACGCGACGATCGTGATGCCGTTGCCCGCGCCGGCCATCAACGCGGCGAACAGGATCAGCAGCAGGGGGCCGCGCTTGGTGTTCGTCATGGGGTATCGCCGCGAATCTAACAGCGCGCCCGCACCCGCCGCGACGGAATTTCCGGCACAGTGGATAAGTGTCGATACCCCAGCTCCCACATCCAAGGACCGGGGAACTGTTCACCTCTCCGGTGCCGCCCGGTTCGGGGTGGCCCGGTGATCCGGCGGATGCGACGACGCCCGTGGCCAAGACCGCCGCGCAGGTACGGCGGCTGGCGGCCCGGGCCGCCACCGTGCCGGAGTTGGACGCGTTGGTCTCGGTGTGCCGGGCCTGCCCCCGGCTGGTCGGCTGGCGCGAGGAAGTGGCCGTGGCCAAACGGAAATCCTTTGCCGATCAACCATATTGGGGCAGGCCGGCCACCGGTTTCGGTGCGGAAAGCCCGGGTATCTTCATCGTC
The DNA here is from genome assembly GCF_017876775.1 of Mycolicibacterium lutetiense. NCBI lineage: Bacteria > Bacillati > Actinomycetota > Actinomycetes > Mycobacteriales > Mycobacteriaceae > Mycobacterium > Mycolicibacterium lutetiense. The sequence goes on from NZ_JAGIOP010000001.1 coordinate 693,282, forward strand.
GGCCTGGCCCCGGCCGCCCACGGCGCCAATCGAACCGGTCGGGTGTTCACCGGCGACCGGTCCGGGGATTTCCTGTTCGCCGCGCTGCATCGGGTCGGGCTGGCGAACCAGGCCGAGAGCGTCGACGCGGCCGACGGCCTGCAGCTGATCGACACCCGCATGGCGGCGGCGGTGCGCTGTGCCCCGCCGGCCAACGCGCCCATCCCGGCCGAACGGGCCACCTGTGCGCCGTGGCTGCAGGCTGAATGGCGGTTGGTGGGGCCCTCGGTCCGGGTGGTCATCGCGTTGGGTGGCTTCGCGTGGCGGGCCGCCCTCGAACTGATCGGCTCGAACATCAAACCCGCCCCCAAATTCGGCCACGGTGCGACGGTGACGCTGACCTCGGATTTCGGCCCCGTCATCCTGCTCGGCTGCTTCCACCCCAGCCAGCAGAACACGTTCACCGGCCGGCTCACCGAGGCCATGCTCGACGACATCTTCGTCACCGCCCGGCGTCTCGGGAACGAACCCGTCGGCTGATGACGTTGACGCTGGTATGCGGCTCTCTGTCCTCGATCTCGTCCCGGTACGTACCGACCAGTCCACCGCCGATGCGCTGACGGCCACGACGCACCTGGCGCAGACGGCTGACCGGCTCGGATACACCCGCTACTGGCTCGCCGAGCACCACAACATGCCCGCGGTGGCCGCCACCAGCCCGCCGGTGCTGATCGCCCATCTGGCCGCGCACACGTCGCAGCTGCGGCTGGGGTCGGGCGGGGTGATGCTGCCCAACCATGCACCGCTGGCGGTGGCCGAACAGTTCGCGCTGCTGGAGGCTGCCCACCCCGGCCGCATCGACCTCGGCATCGGCCGGGCTCCTGGCTCGGATCCCGTCACGTCGCTGGCGCTGCGCGGTGCCGCCGGCCGCGACGATCGCGATATCGAGGCCTTCCCGCAGTACCTCGACGATGTGGTGGCGCTGATGAGTGCGCGCGGGGTGCGGGTGGCGCTGCCACGGGATCTGATGCGGGAGAACTACGTACTCAAGGCGACGCCGGCGGCTGTCACCGAACCGCGGATGTGGCTGCTCGGCTCCTCGATGTACTCGGCGCACCTGGCGGCGGCCAAGGGGCTGCCGTACGTGTTCGCCCACCATTTCTCCGGGCAGGGCACCGCCGAGGCGCTGGCCGTCTACCGCGACGAGTTCCAGCCCAGTGACCTGGCGTCCGAGCCGGTCACCTTCCTGACCGTCAACGCCTCGGTGGCCGAGACGACCGAGGAGGCCAAGGCATTGCTGCTGCCGCAGCTGCAGATGATGGGCCGGCTGCGCACCGGCCAGCCGCTCGGCCCCCTCGACCTGGTCGAGGATGCCGAGGCGACCACTCTGACCCCGCAGGCGCAGGCCGTCGTGGCCTCCGGGTTTGCGCGCGCCGTGGTCGGCTCACCCGCCGAAGCGGCCGACCAGGTCCGGGCCCTGGCCGAAGCTTTCGACGTCGACGAGGTCATGGTCAACCCGGTGGGCTCGGCCCGCCGCGGCGCCGATCCGGCCACCGCGACAGCCCGCGACACCACCCTGGAACTGCTCGCCAAGGAGCTCTTCTAGGGCGTCAGTTCGGCGACAGCACGACCACCGGAATCGGGCGCGTCGTCCGCTTCTGGTAGCCGATGTAGCGGTTCTTGTTGCCCTTCATGTCGTTCACGATGTCCCACAGCCGCGGGTAGTCGGGGTCTCCGGGTAGCACCGGCTTGGCCGTGACGCCGAATCGCTTGGGGCCGACGTTGACCTCGACCTGCGGTGCGGCCTTCAGGTTGTGATACCAGCCCGGAGAGGTGGGCTCGCCACCTTTGGATGCCACCACGAGGTAGTCTGCGCCGTCCTTTGCGTAGGCCAGCGAGTTCGCGCGCTGCTGACCGGTTTTGGCACCGACGGTATGCAGGATCAGCGTCGATGGGCCACCAGGGATCGTATGCCCGATCCTGCCGTCGGTGGCCTTGTAGATCTTGTCGTGCAACAACAACATCGGGAGGCCGATATAGCGCTCCCACCAGGGCATGCTCATGCGCTCAATCCTGCGCGGATTCGTCGAGCTGCGCCAACGCTGCACGTAGGAGGCGTCCGGATTCCTCGCGGTCGGGGTCCCGGCGCAGCATCATGCCCTTGACGAAGGACAGTTTGTCGCCGGTTTGGCGCGGCACGACGTGCAGGTGGATGTGGAACACGCTCTGGAAGGCGGCTTTGCCGTCGTTGATGGCGATGTTGTTGCCGTCGGCGTGCAGCCCGGACGTACGGGCTGCACGCGCGATGCGCTGGCCGATGCGGGCCATCTCAGCCACGGTTTCGGCCGGGGTGTCCGTCAGGTCGACACTGTGCTGCTTCGGGATCACCAGGGTGTGGCCCCGGGTGAACGGCCGGATGTCGAGGATGCCCAGGTAGTCGTCGTCCTCGTAGATGCGGATGGCGGGGGCATCGCCCGCGACGATGGCGCAGAACACGCAAGACATGTCGCCACGTTAGCCGCCGGCGGTGGCTGCCCATTCGGCGACGCGGCGTTCACGTTCGGCGGACGTGAGGTTCTCTACGCGGGTCATCACGGTCCAACGCAGACCGAACGGGTCGAGGATTGAGGCGAACCTGTCGCCGGTGACGAAGGTCTGCGCGGGCTCCCGGATCGTCGCGCCCGCCCCCTCGGCCCGGGCTACCACCTCGTCGACGTCGGGGCAGTACAACCCCATCGAATACGTTGCCGGGGCGCCCAGCGGGGGAGCGGCGATCTGAAAGGCCTCCTGCGGGTCGCCGAGTTGCAGCCGGCCGTTGCCGAAATCCAGCTCGGCGTGCGAGACCGTGCCGTCAGCGCCGTCCATCCGCTCGATAACTTGTGCGCCGAACACGTTCTGGTAGAAGGTGATCGCCTCGGCAGCGCCGTCGACGCAGATGAACGGCGTCAGGCTGGTGTAGCCCTCTGGAATCGGTGTGACACTCATATCGGCCAGTTTCGTATGCTGGGGTCGATGCCGGCTTGGAAAAATGCGTCACAGCACAACGCGCCGATGCGCGGCGTGGTCGGTCGTGCCGGCAGTGCCTCGGAGTTCGAACTTCATCGGTGGGCCCCGTCCGAGAAGTCCGCGCGCTTCGTCGAGCACTTCTGGTCGGTGGCCTGGGACCGGCATCAGGCAGGTTCGTTCGAAAGCACGGTGATCACCTTCCCCGCCATGCATCTGACCCACGAGTGGGGCGATGATGTTGTGCGTCATGGCCATCGGCTGCCCAGCACGCTGTTGCACGGCGTAGTTCCCGAGGTTTTCCGCATCACGATCAGCGGCCGGGGCGGTGTGGTGGGGGCTCGATTCCGGCCGGGCGGCTTCGTTGCCTGTTTTGGTGGGGATGCCGCCGCGCTGACCGGCCGCGTGGTGCCCATGGACGACAGGTTCTCGGCCGCACCGGATCTGGACGAGGCGATCGGCGCGATGGCCGGTGAGCCAGACCCGATCTACCGCGTGCTCTGCCCGTTGATCGACCGAATGCGTGACGACGCGACACTGCATCGAGTGGAGCAGGTGATGGCGCTATCGCCGTGGAGTACGCGTACGACGCAGCGGGTGTTCCGGCGCTATGTAGGGGTGACGGTCAAGTGGGTGCTGTGCCGATATCGGTTGCAGCAGGCGGCCTTCGAGATCGAGACCGTACCCGGAGTCGATTTCGCCGATCTGGCAGTGCGTCTCGGCTGGTACGACCAGGCCCATTTCATCAACGACTTTCGGTCGATGCTGGGCAGCACGCCGGGGGAGTACGCCGCTCACAACGCTCCCACCACTTAGAAGGGTGGTGGTGGTCCGTATTGTTCGGCGAGCCAGTATTTGTATTGCTGTTCGACGTCGAGGGCGTTGTTGATTTCGGCGCGGAAGCGTCGTTCTTCGGCGATGCGTTCTTGGCGGTCTTGTTCGCGGGTCCGTGTGCGTTTGGGCATCATCGCGCCCCGGTTGGGGTGCGGGGCTTGGGGTTCGGGGAGATTCACCTCCCCGGTCGGTTGCCCCAGGACGGGAAACAGGTCAGCACCGTGGGGTTCGGTGGTGTAGGTGTGCCCGGTCGGCGATTGGAATTCGACGGTACCGTCGGGGAATTGACGATCGGTCCAGCCAGGACAGAACGTCTTCACCAAATGATGGGCCCGGCAGAATAGCTTGGTGTTCGACGGATGCGTCGGGCCTGCCGGCCAGGGCGCGGTGTGGTCGATATCGCAGCGTTCAACCGGGGCGTCACAGCCCGGGAACCGACACGTCAGATCCCGCCACCGGATGAACTCACTCAACGCCACCGACGGGCGATACCCCGGCTCAGCGGCCTCGGAATCGCCGGGTTCGGCGGGCACCACCACTGGCTTGAGCGTGGCGCCAGCGGCCAGGTCGCGCACCGATTCGGCGGGCAGGATGCCGTATCCGGGCAGATATCCCGGCGCGTCGCTGGTGCCATCGAGGGTGGCCTGCTCGGCCAGCACATGGACCATCGCAGCGTTGGCCGCGGCCCGCTTCTGGGTGGCCGGGCAATCGTCGCGACCGCACCGGCACGCCAACTGTGATTCCAGCCGGGCCACCGGCCCCACCGCATCGGCACGACGCTGCTCACGGGTGCGGGGATCGTGTTCACACACCGTGGCCGCCAACGCATCCAACCGTTGATTGAGCGCGGCCCCGTCTTCGGCATGGACATTGGCCCACAGCGAAGTCATGCCCGGGCTGCTCGGTTCGACCTGAACGAACCGCTCATCGTTCACATTGGGTGGGACTCGCACCCCGTTGGGGTCGAGTTTGGCGATCCACTGGTCCACCCGATCCCGCAACTGCCGTTCAGACAGCCGCATCCACCGGTGTGCCCGGGCGGCCAGTTCGGCATCCAGCCCGGACCACACCGCGCCGTCCACGATGCCGGTGCGGGCGATGATCACACACACCACCCGGTAATCGAGATCCCCGACGGCGAACCGGGCCGCCACCAGCGGCAGTTTGTCCCGCAACACCCGGGCGCGATGGATCTGGGTGCCGGCCCGACCCCGGCTGATCCGCATCGCCGCCGAAATCTCGGCAGCCACCGCCTCGAACGGGTCGGTGGTCCAAAAGATCGACTCGGCCAACTCCTGCTCCCGCAAGCTGTCCAACGCCCCGATCGCCGCAAGCCGCCCCGCGATCGCCACCGACTCCGCCCGCGCCCCAGCACTGACCGCGTCGATCAGCGCCACATCGGAATCAGACGTGTCGAACATGTGTTCGAGTGTACTCCGCGACACGGACACGAGCGCGGTTTCGGTGAATTCCGGTCAGGTGCGTGGTCAGGGCAGCGCTGCGGCCTGCTCCATGTGCCCCTCGAAGCCGAGGCGGGTGGCCAGATCTCGGTACCGGTCGCGGTATTCGCGGTAGCCGGCGTCGTCGCCCTTGGCGCGGGCGATGAGCGCATTCGTCCGGAGCAGCATGATGTCGAGGATGACCAGGCCGTCCTCGGCCGGGGCCGCGGCCAGTCTGGCGATCGCCGCCTCGGCCTCGGCCACGTCGCCCTCGGCGCCCCGGTCCAGCAGGGCCTCGGCGAGGATTCCGGTCGCCAAGATGTTGTACGGAAGCTGCCCGCTGTGGAAGAGGTCGTCGACCGCTTCGCGCAGCACCCGGATGGCCCCGGCCCGGTCGCCGCGCTTGGCCCGTTCTCGGGCGGTGTAGACGTCGATGCCGACCAGCTCGGACATGTAGAACCGGCCGCTCACACACATCTGCCGAACCTGGCCGAGGATGGACAATCCACGCTCGCGATCGGCCGGTGAATCTCGGTTCAGCAAGGCGTATCCCATGGTCACCCGGGCCAGGCCGAGCGCGATGTCGTCGCCGGCTCCCTCGGTGATCTGCAGGGCCCCGTCGATGTCGCGCAAGGCGTCGTCGCCGGCGAGCAGTACGCCGCAGGACACCGCGGTGAAGTACGTCCAGGTGATGACGAGAGCGTGGGTGAATCGGTCGGTGTTACGCGCGATGGCGAGCGCATGCTCTTGGTCCGCACGCCAACCTTCAAGGCCCAGGGCCCATTTGGCAATGCTGCGGGCCGCGAAGGCCACCGCCAGCGGTGAGCCGATGATGAAGTTGCCCTTGGTGGAGTCGCCGTCGGCCAGGTCGATCGCCATCTGCGACCACCGCAGCACCTCGCCCAATTCGCCGCTCTCGATCTTGAGTGAGATCGGAGTGGCCGACAAGCCGACGGTGAGCGCCGGATCGCCGATGGACTCGATCAGGCTCATGTGCTCGGAGACCTGCAGTGACGCGTCGCGCACCCGCCCCTGCATCATCAGTTCGCCGGTCAGCCCGGCCATGCCGATGGCCAGTGACGCTTTGTCCCCGGCGGCCTCGCACAGTTCCCTCAGTTCCTCGAAACGGGCCCCCGAGACACTCATGTTGCTGCGGAAACCATTGCCGCACACCAGAGTGCGCGGAGCTATCCGCATCGCGGCCCGGTCGGGATCATCGGCGGGCAGCAGGTCGGCGATCTGGCGGGCGCGCTCCCAGCACATCTGAGCTGCGGCGGTATCGCGGTTGTTCGCCCACGCGCCGGCGCGCATATGCCAGTTGTATGCCGCATGCAGGTCGCCGGCGGCTTCCAGGTGTTCGGCGATCAATGCGGCGTTCTCGTCGGCCAGCGCGGGTTCGCGCGCGGCGATGGTGTCGGCGAGACGCCGATGCAGTTCAGCGCGATCGGACTTCAGCTGTGATTCGTAGGCGACGGTCCGCACCATCGGATGATGGAAGGCGAACTCCGCGTGCGGCGTGTACTGCACCTGATCGATCAGCTCGGCTTCGATCAGATCCCCGAAGGTCGGTTCGGTGTCCAGGCAGGCCAACAACCCTGCGCTGAACCGGGATCCGATCACCGCGGCGGCGCTCAGCGTTCGCTTGGCCGCCGGATCCAGCCGGTCGATCCGTGCGGCGATGGTGGCCTGGAGGGTGGCCGGAACGCTCACCCGACCCTGCCCGTCGCACAGCACGTAGGCGCCGCGTTCGCCGCGGAGTAGGCCTCGTTCGGCCAGGTCGCGCACGATCTCGAGGGCGAAGAACGGGTTTCCGGCGGCCCGACCGGTGATGGTTTCGGTCAGGTCGGCTGCGCCGTCACCGGCCCCCAGCAATTCGTTGATCAACGCCGATGTCTCCGAATTATCGAGTGGTGCAAGAACTATCGTCTGCGCGCCATGGACATGACTCAATGCGCCGTGATATTCGGGGCGGTAGGTGATCACAACGAGGGACGGAGTCTGCGGCGTGACCAACAGGAAGTCCGACAACATCGATTCGCTGACGCTGTCGACCCAGTGGACATCCTCGACGACGTAGATCGCCGGGGTGCTTCGCGCCAGCGACGCCGCGTTGACGAGGGTGGTGAGCCGGCGCCGCCGGGCATCGGGGTCGATCACCGGCAGAACGACGTCGGGGTCGCCTATGCCGAGCAGGTCGTCGAGTAGCTCGAGGCTCTCGGTGGTGTCGTCGGGAATCTGGGCTCGAAGCTTCGCGCGGGCCGCTTCCCTGTCCAGGTCTTCGACACCGAATCCCGCCCGCAGCAGTCCGGTGATGGCATGAAATGGGATTTCGCTGGTGTGAGACTCGCAAAATGTGGAATGCACCGGCACGCCGCGCGCGGCGGCCCTTGCCGCGAGTTCGCTGACCAGCCGGCTCTTACCGATACCGGGCCCGCCGACCAGCAGGACGATGCTGCCGTGGCCCCGGATCGAGCGTTCGAGGATGCCTTCGACGGCGGACAGTTCCCAGCCCCGGCCGACCAGGGTTGATTCGCCGACATTGAGCAGGTTGTGTGCGGAATTGAGCTCGAGCAGGCGGCATGCGCGGATGGCGTGATCGGCGCCCTTGACCTGCACCATCTCAGCCTCGCCCAGCATCATGGTGTCTTCAACCAGGCGTGCGGTCGACTCGGTGAGCATCACCCCACCGGGCGGCGCGACCGATTCCATGCGTTGTGCCATGCCCACGTGCTCACCGATCGCGGTGTAGCTCATCGTGTCGGTGCCGACTTCGCCGGTGATGACCTGACCTGAGCTCAGTCCGATGCGCAGTTGCAGGTCGAGACCGTCGCGGGCCGCCACCTGCACCGCCAGCAGGATGGTCTGCTGCTGGATCTCGAGCGCGGCCAGGCAGGAGCGAAAAGCGTGGTCTTCCAACGCAACCGGTGCGCCGAAAATGGCCATGATGCCGTCACCGGTGAATTTGTCGACGGTGCCGCCGTATCGGCGGACCACGGCGGCGGATTGGTTGAACAGGTCGCTCATGATCTCGCGGAGGCGCTCGGCGCCCAAGGTCGCCGCGATATCCATGGACCGGACGACGTCGGCAAACAAGACGGTGACCTGCTTGTATTCGGCGCCCGGAGTCGATGCGACGGGCGCGCCGCACGCGTCGCAGTACCGGGCGCCTGCCCGCGGCTCGGTGCCACACGTGCGGCACGTCGCAGTTTCCGTCATTCGAAAAGCCCCCGCCATCGGAGAACCTGCTGCAACGAGAATAGAACGCAGCAACGCCGAAGGGGAGTCGATGCCGCGCTGCCACGATGGGCCTTTCCCGGGGCAACGACCAATCGAGCAACAACCTGCGCCGACGCGCGGACGGCCGGCCACTGCGCCTAGCCGGCCAGCGCCACCCGCCAGGCGGCCAGCTTGTCCTCGTAGCGCATGGTCTGTGCGGGGCTGGTCGAGGGCGCCCGCAGACTGGGCATGGGGAGAGGACCGGCCAAGCGCCGGTAGTTGGTCTCGGCGGCGGCCCCGTTGAAGACCACCCGTTCGAGCGTACGGTGCGTGGCGAAGAACGTCGCAAAGTCGTTGGGCACCATGCTGTCCCGTTCGACGGCGGAGTCCAGACTGCCCACTCGACGGCAGGACCGGAGCACATCCCACACCGCCACCCGGTGCGCGCAGAGTGCGGCTTCCCGGTCCGCATATGGCTCATCGGCACCAAATCCGAAAAGTGATCCGGTGATCCGCCAGAACGCGTTGCGCGGATTGCCGTAGTACTCACCGGAGGCCAGCGACATCGCGCTCGGCATGTTGCCGAGGATCAGTACCCGGGGCGCCGCACCGACGATGGGGTTCAGTCCGTGCAGCAGGCCGGTCACTCACGCATGTATACGCCGCGCGCACGCGGGCGCCCCGAACGGCGTGGGGGGAGTCACGTTCGGGGCGCCATATCGTAGATCGTCAGTGCAGGTGAGGGACCTCCTTCAGTCCGGTGTCATGTGTCCCAGCTCACACGGCGGTCAAGGGTTGCGGCAAGGGTTGCACGGGGTTGCAGACCCCCGGGCATTTGCCTGCGAAAGGAGCGCGAAGGATCCGATGTGGCCCGACTTCGGTTCGCGTGGCGCGGAGGTGTGATGTAGAGCACAATCGGCGGTGATGGCTGGTTTGCTGGTACCCGAGCCCGCGGTCTCATCCGGTGAGGATCCGCGGCGTTACGCGATGCTGTTGTCTGCCGTGTACGACGCGACCATGTCGGGCGACCGGGCGCCGGCGCGTCCGCGTTCGGTGATCGAAGATTCCTGGAACAGATTGCGGGCCAGGGGGATCAACCCAGACCACCACGTTCCGCCCCGCACCGAAACCACCGGACTGGACTTGCTCAGGCAACGGTCGGGGCTGATGGGGGTGCTCGACGACGTCACCCGCGGGCTCGAATCGGTGGTCGGGGAGGGCGACAACATCCTGGTCATCGCGGACGCCCGCGGCCGCGTGTTGTGGCGGTCGGGTTCGCCACGCGTGCTCAGCCTCGCCGATCGCCTCGGCTTCATCGAGGGCGCGACGTGGAGTGAGAACGCCGTGGGCACCAACGGCATCGGCACCGCGCTGGCCTTGCATCGTGCGGTGCAGATCTTCTCGGCCGAGCATTTCCTGCGCAGCCACCACCCGTGGACGTGTGCCGGGGCGCCGATCCGGGATCCCCGGACGGGCCAGGTCATCGGCATCGTGGACGTATCCGGACCGGCGCCGACGGTGCATCCGACGACCGTGGCCCTGGTGGATCTGGTGGCGCGATTGGCCGAATCCCGGCTCCGGGAAGCACATGACCGAACGTTGAACCAGTTGCGCGCCGTGGCGGCACCGATGCTGGCAAGGGTCGGCGGCCCGGCATTGGCAGTCGACGCGGACGGCTGGGTGGCGGCAGTGGCCTCCTTGCCGCTGCACAATCGGATCCTGTTGCCGGAGAGCGGGTTACCCGGCCGGATCTGGGTACCGCCGCTGGGTATGTGCGATGTGGAGTCGTTGCCGGGTGGGTGGTTGGTCCGGGTGGCCGACGACACCGAGCCCAGTCCGAGGCCGTCGCGGGTGATCCTCGACCTGCGCGACGGGGAACCGTCTCTGGAGATGGTCGGCCAGTTCGGCAATTGGCGGCGCAGCATCTCCAGCCGTCATGCCGAGATCCTGTTGGTGTTGGCGACCAACGAGCAGGGCCGGTCGGCGCCGGAACTTGCCGCGGACCTCTACGGCGACCGGTCGCGAGTGGTGACCGTGCGCGCCGAAATGTCGCGCCTGCGTAAACAGTTCGTCGGCCTGGTGGCGGGCAAGCCCTACCGCTTCGGGGATTCGGTGATCGTGGATGTCCGTTACCCGCAGGATATGTCGATGTTGCTGACTTCGTCGACGGCTCCGGCGGTTCATGCGGTGCGCGGGTATACCTTGGCCTGATGGCGGCCGACCCCACACTCTTGGACGGACTCGACGGCGAAGCGGGTGCACAGCGCGCCGAGCTGGTCGAATGGCTGCTGGCCCGCGGTATCGGCGCCGACCAGATCCGCCAGGCCGGCACCCCGATGCTGCTGGCCTCGCGCCGGGTGGCCGGCGATGACGGCACCTACACGTCGACCCGCGAGATCAGCGAGCACACCGGACTGGACGTCGCACTGGTGCAGCGGTTGCAACGGGCGATGGGACTGGCAACTGTCGAGGATCCCGACGCCGCGGTGCTGTTGCGGGCCGACGCCGAGGCGGTGGGCTTCGCTGAGCGGTTCGTGGAGCTGGGCATCGACCCGGACCAGATCGTGTTGATCACCCGGGTGCTCTCCGAGGGGCTCGGCCGGGCCGCCGAGGTGATGCGCTATGCCGCGCTGTCAGCGGTGCTGACCGCAGGTGCCACGGAACTGGAAACTGCGAAGGCGACCGAAGCGCTCGTGGCCGAGGCGGCGCCGTTGATCGGTCCGATGATCCGGGACATGTTGTTCGTGCAACTGCGCCATTCGTTGGAGACCGAGGCGGTGACTGCCTCGGAGCGGGCTGAAGGGATCCCGCTGCCCGGTGCCCGGTTGGTCACCATCGCGTTCGCCGACATCGTCGGGTTCACCCGGCTGGGCGAGGTGGTGCAGCCCGAAGACCTTGAGCGGCTGGCGAATCGATTGGCCGACGCGGCCCGTGAGGTGGCGGTCGGCCCGGTGCGGTTGATCAAGACGATCGGCGATGCGGTGATGCTCGTCAGCACCGACGCGGCGGCGCTTGTAGATGCGGTCCTGCAGTTGGTGGCGGTCACCGAGACCGACGAGGGGTTCCCGCGGCTGCGGGTCGGGCTGGCGACCGGGCCCGCGGTGAGCCGGGCCGGTGACTGGTTCGGTGGTTCGGTGAATCTGGCCAGCCGCGTGACCGGCGCGGCGCGGCCCGGGACCGTGCTGGTGGCGGAGTCCACCCGGACCGCGGTCGGCGAGACTGGCCGGTTCAGCTGGTCGTTCGTCGGGGCCCGACACCTCAAGGGTGTCAAGAGTGACGTCAAGCTGTTCCGGGCCCGAACCGCGCCGAACTTTATTGAATCTTCATCGAACGACTAGACCAGCCATATGGACCTTGGGGAGGCTTGAGGGATGACGAAACTGATGACGCTGAGTGCCGGCGCGGTGGTAGCGGCGGTTCTGGTGGCCGGCTGTAGTAACCAGTCCACGGATGGGGCTGCGGATGCGACGACGGCCACGTCGGCGGCGGCGACCCCGCAGGCTTCGGGCCAAGCCGACAACGCGGCTCATAACGACGCCGATGTGATGTTCGCCCACCACATGATCCCGCACCACGAGCAAGCGGTCGAGATGAGCGACGTGTTGCTGGCCAAGCCGGGCATCGACGCGCGGGTGATCGACCTGGCCACCCAGATCAAGGGTGCCCAGGCCCCGGAGATTGCGCAGATGCAGGGCTGGCTGAAGCAGTGGGGCAACCCCCCGATGCCGCCGATGCCGCAGGGCGATGGCGACATGGGGCATGGCGACATGGGACACGGCGACATGGGGCAGGCCGGCATGCCCGCCATGCAGGGCATGGTGTCGGAGGCTGACATGACCGCGCTGCGCAACGCCCAGGGCGTCGAGGCGGCCAAGCTGTATCTGACGCACATGATCGCTCACCATGAGGGCGCGATCACCATGGCTGACGATGAGATCAAGGACGGTCAGTATCCGGCTGCGGTCGAGCTGGCCCACGCCATCGTGAAGACCCAGCAGCAGGAGATTGACACCATGCGACAGGTCCTGGGTTCGCTCTAGCCGGTCGGCAGGGTGATCGTGAAGGTGGTCCCGGCGCCTGAACCGGCTGCCGGGCTGGTCACCTCGATCCGCCCGCGATGGCCTTCGACCAGGGCCTTCACGATCGCCAGCCCGATGCCCGATCCGCCGTGGTCGCGATCACGTGCGGTGTCGGCCCGGTAGAACCGGTCGAAGACATGGGGCAGATGCTCGGCAGGGATGCCCTCGCCGGTATCGGTCACCCTCAGAGTGACGGTCCCGCTCTCGGGTCCGGCGGCCGCGCTGATGGTCACCTGCCCCCCGGCCGGGGTGTGCCGCAGTGCGTTGTCGAGCAGGTTGCCCAGGATCTGGGCCAGCCGGTGGGGATCGGCCCAGAGCGCCGGCAGGTCCTCGGCTGTCTGCCGGTGCAACGCCACGCCCTTGTCGTCGAACCGGTCCTGGGCCGCGGCGACGGCGGCGGCCACCACGGTGTGTGTCGCCACCGGCACCGGAGTGATCGTGGCCGGGCTCTCCTCCGCCTTGGCCAGGGCAGCCGCGTCGCCGGCGAACCGGACCAGTCGGTGGGTCTGCTGGCGCAGCATCGAGACGGTCTCGGGGTCAAGTGTCCGCACGCCGTCCTCAATGGCCTCGAAGTAGGCCTCCAATACCGAAATCGGAGTTCGGATCTCATGAGCAAGATCACTGAACAGCCTGCGGCGACCGGCGTCGACGGATTCCAGGCGCCCAGCCATTTGGTTGAAAGAACTGGCCAGGGAGTCGAATTCGTCGCCAAGATGGGCAGGCGGTACCCGAGAGTCGTAGTGGCCGTCGGCGATGGCGGTGGCGGCCTTGGCCACCTCGGTCAACGACCGCTGCAGGCGCCTGCCGATATACCAGGTGACGATCAGGGCCGCCAGGATCGCGACGCAGGACGCGACCGCGATCGATATCGCCGTGGCGTAGACGTAGGCCTCCTCGGCGTGCATCTGTTCGGCCGAGTCGCCGGAAACCCCTGCGCGGTGCAGATGTTCGCGGAACAGTGGCGGTCCGACGATGGCGGCCACCAGTCCGGTGGTGCCGGCACCGGCGGCCATTACCAGGGCCTGGGCCGACAGCAGTCGAGTACGCAGGCCGACGGTCATCACTGGCTGTCCTGCCCGGTGCCCATGCGGTATCCCACGCCGCGCACCGTGATCACGTACAGCGGATCGGCCGGATCATCGCCGAGTTTGCGGCGGAGGTGACCGATGTGAACGTCGACGAGGTGTTCGTTACCCACATAGGTGGTTTCCCATACGGATTCGAGGAGCTGGCGACGGCTCAGCGCCACGCCGGGCCGAGCCGAGAGGGCGGCGAGTACATCGAATTCGGTGCGCGTCAGCATGATCGGTTCGTCGTGGAGGAAGACCTGGCGTCCGTCGACGTCGATGCGCAGCGCCCCGAACACGCGGCCGTCCGTGGCACCGGGAGCGGCGACGCGGGGCCGGCGCAGCATGGCCCGGATCCTGGCCACCAGTTCCCTCGGGCTGAACGGTTTGGTCATGTAGTCGTCGGCGCCCACCGACAGGCCGACGATGGTGTCCGTCTCGGTGTCGCGGGCGGTCAGCATCACCACATAGGCGTCGGAGAACGTGCGCAATTGTCGACAGACCTCCACGCCGTCGATGCCGGGCAGGCCGAGGTCGAGGATGACCACGTCGGGGTCGACCTCGCGGGCCAGGCGCAGTGCTTCGGTCCCCTCGTTGGCGACGGTGACTTCGAACTGATCGCGCGTCAGATAGCTCGCGATGACCTCGGCGAGCGGGGCTTCGTCGTCGACCACCAGGGCCCGGTAGCCGCCCGGAATCTGCTCCATGTGCCCATAGTGCAGGAGTGGGCCGGGACACATAGGGAATTTATACCCTAGGGGGGTATAGTATGGATCGACAACGACAGCTGGTTCAGGAGGAAATTGCATGAGTACCCAGACCATCACCGTCTCCGGCATGACCTGCGGGCATTGCGCCACGTCAGTGCGTGAAGAGGTCGGCGGGCTCCCCGGCGTGCGTGCGGTCGAGGTCGACCTGTCGTCTGGGCTGGTGACCATCGACAGTGACAACCAGCTGGATCCGTCGGCCATCAACGATGCGGTCGCCGAGGCCGGCTACGCCGTCGCGGGCTGAATCGGTCATCGATCATGAGTGCACCGCAGAAGCTCATCGGGTTCGTCGTCGGACTCGTCATGGTGTTCGCCGTGTCCTTCGGTATCGGCTCGGCGATCATGCCGGGCAGCGCCCCGGCCACGGGCCACGACTCCGGCCACGCGGTGGCATACACGCTTCGACTCGATGAGCCTGCGCTGCCGTCCGGCGCCGCGGTACCGCTCCGGTTCCAGATCGTCGACAGCAGTGGCGCCCCGGTGACGGAATACGTCGAGAGCCACGAAAAGATGCTGCATCTGATCGTGGTGCGCCGCGATCTCGCCGACTACCAGCACGTTCATCCGGTGCTCGACAAGTCCGGCTCGTGGAGTGTTCCACTGGAGCTGGCCGAGCCCGGTGACTACAGGGTGTTCGCCGACTTCGTGCCGGCCGGCGGCCGCGCCGTCACGATCGGTGCCGACCTGGCCGTTGCGGGTGATTACCAGCCGCAACCGCTGCCCGCGGCGGCCGACACCACCACAGTCGACGGGTATACCGTCACGCTTGCCGGGGTGGCCACGGCCGGTAAACCCTCGGAGCTGACGCTGTCGGTCAGCCGGGACGGCAAGCCCGTCACCGACCTGCAGCCCTACCTGGGTGCCTACGGGCATCTGGTCGCGGTGCGCGCATCGGACCTGGCCTACCTGCACGTCCATCCGATGAGCGACGCGGCCGACCCGGCCACCGCGCCGGGCCCGCAGATCGCGTTCCACACCACACTTCCGAGCGCCGGTGAATACCGGTTGTTCCTTGACTTCAAGCACCGCGACGCGGTGCACACCGCCGAATTCACCGTTGAGGGGGCACCGTGAGCACCGCCACTGGCCACGTCGTACTGGAGATCGGCGGGATGACGTGTGCCTCATGCGCTGGACGCATCGAGCGCAAGCTCAACAATCTCGACGGCGTCACCGCGACCGTGAACTACGCCACCGAGAAGGCCACCGTCGACGTCGCAGGCGAGGTCACGCCCGAGCAACTGATCGAGGCCGTCGCAACCGCGGGCTACACGGCACAATTGCCGGCGACCGAACCGGGCGAGAGTCACGTCGAGGACGATCCAACCGCCGCGTTGCGCACCCGGTTGATCGTCTCGGCCCTACTGACGATCCCGGTCATCGCCATGGCGATGATCCCCGCGTTGCAGTTCACCAACTGGCAGTGGCTCTCGCTGACCCTGGCCGCACCCGTCGTGGTGTGGGGCGCACTGCCGTTCCACCGCGCCGCCTGGACGAATCTGAGGCACGGCACCGCCACCATGGACACGCTCATCTCGATGGGCACCATCGCGGCGTTCGGTTGGTCGCTGTACGCGCTGTTCTGGGGTACCGCCGGGATGCCGGGCATGACACACCCGTTCTCACTGGCCATTTCGCCGTCCGACGGCGCCGGCAACATCTACCTGGAGGTCGCCGCGGGCGTCACCACCTTCATCCTGGCCGGGCGATACTTCGAGGCACGCTCCAAACGGCGGGCCGGGGCAGCGCTGCGCGCATTGCTCGAGCTCGGCGCCAAGGATGTTGCGGTTCTGCGAAACGGTGTGGAACAACGCATCCCGGTCGAGTCGCTGGCGGTGGGTGACGAGTTCGTGGTCCGTCCCGGCGAGAAAATCGCCACCGACGGTGAGGTGATCGACGGTTCATCGGCGGTGGATGCCTCGATGCTCACCGGGGAATCGGTTCCGGTCGAAGTCGGTGCCGGCGATCAGGTGGTCGGCGCCACAGTCAACGTCGGCGGCCGGCTCGTGGTGCGCGCCAAGCGAATCGGATCCGACACCCAGCTGGCCCAGATGGCCCGGCTGGTCGAGGACGCGCAATCAGGAAAGGCGCAGGCGCAACGTCTGGCCGATAGGGTGTCCGCGGTCTTCGTGCCGATCGTCATCGCGCTCGCGGTGGGCACGCTCGGTTTCTGGTTGGGCACCGGTGGATCGGTGGCCGCGGCGTTCACCGCCGCGGTGGCGGTGCTGATCATCGCCTGCCCGTGCGCACTGGGCCTGGCCACCCCGACCGCGCTGCTGGTCGGCACCGGACGTGGCGCCCAACTCGGCATCCTGATCAAGGGGCCCGAGGTGCTCGAATCCACCCGCCGCGTGGACACCGTGGTGCTGGACAAGACCGGGACGGTGACCACCGGGGCGATGACTCTGCTGGACGTGATCACCGCGCCCGGTGAGGATCCCGCCGAGGTGCTGCGTTTGGTCGGGGCGGTCGAGGACGGCTCTGAGCATCCGGTCGCCAGGGCGATCGCCAAGGGCGCCCGCGACAAGCTCGGCGACCTGCCCGTGGCCGAGGATTTCGCCAACGTGGCGGGCCTCGGGGTGCAGGGCGTCGTAGACGGCCATGCCCTGGTGGTGGGCCGTCGCCAGCTACTGGCCGACTGGGGACAGCAGCTGCCACCGGACCTGGATATCGCGATGCGCGATGCTCAGGCCCAGGGCCGCACCGCGATCGCCGCGGGGTGGGATGGGCAGGCGCGCGCCGTGCTGGTGGTCGCCGACGCGGTCAAGCCCACCTCGAAAGAGGCGATCGAGCAACTGCGCGCCCTCGGTCTCGAGCCGATCATGCTGACCGGCGACAACGAGGCGGCAGCCCACACGATCGCCGAACAGGTTGGCGTGCAGGAGGTTTACGCCGATGTCCTGCCGCAGGACAAGGTCGATGTCATCAAACGGCTGCAGGACGAGGGCCGGGTGGTGGCGATGGTCGGCGACGGTGTCAACGACGCCGCAGCGCTGGCGCAGGCAGACCTCGGCCTGGCCATGGGTACCGGCACCGATGTGGCGATCGAGGCCAGCGACCTGACGTTGGTGCGCGGTGATCTGCGGGCCGCCGCCGATGCCATCCGGTTGTCCCGGCGCACGTTGGCCACCATCAAGGGCAACCTGTTCTGGGCTTTCGCCTACAACGTCGCGGCGTTGCCGCTGGCGGCGGCCGGACTGCTCAACCCCATGCTGGCCGGTGCGGCGATGGCGTTCTCCTCGGTGTTCGTGGTCAGTAACAGCCTGCGGCTGAGACGATTCCGATGATCGCGGAAATGTCACGGGCCGGATTCGATTCAGGCGGAACCGGAATCGTCATCGTCACGTCGCTACAGTTGAAGGCATCGTGATACCGGGCAGATCTCGTGTGCACTCACTGTCACGGCTGGCAGCCATGATGGTGATCGCGTTGTGGGCGACGGTACTTGCCGGGCAGTGGCAGGTCACGACCCACCATCAGGCGGTGCATCTGCCGCATGCGGTTTCCGCCGCGATCGGCGACGGTAGCAACGCGCTGGTGCTCGACCATCCGCACGTCAGTGACGGTTCGGCTCCGCACACACTTGAGGGTTTCACCGCTGCGGTGCTGCCGCGGACTGCGGCCGCTCCGGCGGCGCTGTCGGTGGTGGCGCTCATCGTCGGGTGCGCGGTGTTGTGCGGGTGTGCCGCCGTGCGCGCACAGCGCGGTCCGCCTGACCGCCATCGGATTCCACTCGCCGGTCAAGCACTTCTGCTCCGGATCTGTATCGCGCGCCGCTGACCGGCAGCGCGGGGTGCGCTGAGCGCCCCAACGCTGTCCGGGTCAGTTGCCGTGCTGAGCGCGGCTGGAGATACAGAATCGACGAAGCCATGAACCATGCCCTTTCCACCCGTTCTTTCCATGTTCTGCGCCAAAACCGTGGGCCCCACACCATGGTCGGCCATACTCCCACCCTGTGGGTGTCCACTCCGTTCGCCGATGAAGGGCGCGGATTCTGGGCGAAACTCGAAGGCTTCAACCCTGGCGGTATGAAGGACCGGCCCGCCATGCACATGGTGGAGCAGGCCCGGGCTCGAGGCGACCTGAAACCGGGTGGCCGCATCATCGAATCAACCAGCGGCACATTGGGCCTCGGCCTCGCATTCGCGGGAACGATCTACCACCACCCGGTGACCCTGGTGACCGATCCAGGCCTGGAACCGATCATCGAGCGAATGCTGACCGCCTACGGTGCCGAGGTTTCGATGGTGACCGAACCGCATCCCACCGGTGGGTGGCAGCAGGCCCGGCGCGACCGGGTGGCCGAACTGCTCGCCGCCGACGACAACGCGTGGTATCCCGACCAGTACAACAACCCCGACAACGTCGATGCCTACCGGCCACTGGCACTCGAACTCAACGCCCAGATCGGCCACGTCGATGTGCTGGTGTGCTCGGTCGGCACCGGCGGGCATTCGGCCGGTGTGGCGCGGGTGCTGCGCGAGTTCAACCCGGATCTGCGCCTGATCGGGGTGGACACGATCGGTTCGACGATCTTCGGTCAACCTGCCGCGACGCGGGTCATGCGGGGCCTCGGCTCGAGCATCTACCCCCGCAATGTGGACTACGGCGCGTTCGACGAGGTGCACTGGGTGGCGCCGGCCGACGCGGTGTGGGCTGCCCGGACGCTGGCGTCGACGTACTACGCCAGCGGGGGATGGAGTGTCGGAGCGGTCGGTCTGGTGGCCGGCTGGGCGGCGCGAAACCATCCGCACGGCACCACGATTGCCGCGGTGTTCCCCGACGGCCCACAGCGGTACTTCGACACGGTCTACAACGACGACTACTGCCGTGAGCTCGGTCTGCTCGACCATCAACCGGCCCACGAACCCGAGACGATCGAGGGCCCCGGCGATCGCGTCGTGCAGTCCTGGACCCGTTGTGAGACGGTCTCCGACCCGACGGCGGTGGCCGGATGAGCGGACTCGTCGCGCAGTTCCGCAGTTTCGACCTGCCGAGTCGACTGTTGATGGTCAACCAGTTCGGCATCAATCTGGGCTTCTACATGCTCATGCCGTACCTGGCCGGCTATCTGGCCGGCCCACTCGGCCTGGCCGCGTGGGCGGTGGGGCTGGTGCTGGGCGTGCGGAACTTCTCCCAGCAGGGCATGTTCATCGTCGGTGGCACCCTGGCCGATCGGCTGGGGTACAAACCGCTCATCGTCGCGGGGTGTCTGCTGCGCACGGCGGGGTTCGGGCTGCTC
The DNA here is from genome assembly GCF_017876775.1 of Mycolicibacterium lutetiense. Lineage (NCBI taxonomy): Bacteria > Bacillati > Actinomycetota > Actinomycetes > Mycobacteriales > Mycobacteriaceae > Mycobacterium > Mycolicibacterium lutetiense. Next base: position 712,911 of record NZ_JAGIOP010000001.1, read on the forward strand.
GTCGTCGCGGACTCATTGCCCGCGATGTTGATCGCCTCGGCGGCAACGGGTTTCGCCGGAGCATTGTTCAATCCCGCGGTGCGGGCCTATCTGGCCGCCGACGCCGGTGACCGGCGGCTCGAGGCCTTCGCCACGTTCAATGTCTTCTACCAGGCCGGGATCCTGTTGGGGCCACTCGCCGGAATGGCACTGCTGGCCTTCGATTTCCGAGTGACCGCCGCCGTCGCTGCCGGAGTGTTCGCGGTGCTGACCGTGGCCCAGTTGATGGCCCTGCCGCGGCACCGTGCCGAACCTGTCGAGCAGCGGAGTTCGGTGCTCGAGGACTGGCGCAGTGTCGTCGCCAACCGCGGGTTCGTGTTGTTCGCGGTGGCGATGGTCGGCTCCTACGTCCTGTCCTTCCAGGTGTATCTGGCATTGCCGCTGCAGGCGGCAGAGCTGCGACCTGGGAACGAAACCGTGTTGGTAGCAGCGATATTCGTGGTGTCCGGTTTGATCGCGGTGGGCGGACAACTGCGCATCACCCGGTGGTTCGCCGACCGCTGGGGGTCGCGGCGCAGCCTGGTGGTCGGTCTGCTGGTGCTGGCGGCGGCTTTTGTTCCGATGGCGGTGGTGCCCGACGGAGACCGGTTCGGTACCGGCGCTGCGGTGGCGGCCCTGCTCGTTTCGTCGGGGCTACTGGCGCTGGGCTCGGCCGCGGTGTTCCCGTTCGAGATGGACACGGTCGTGGCGCTGTCGGGTGATCGACTGGTCGCCACCCACTACGGGTTCTACAACACCGTCGTCGGCATCGGGATCCTGCTGGGCAACGTGGCCACCGGCTCGCTGATCGGCGCCGCCCGCGCCGCGGGCCTGGCCGAACTGGTCTGGCTGGGCCTCACGGCGATCGGGCTGGTGTCCGCGGCCGCGCTCTACGCGTTGATGCGGGACGGTGGGAGGCTGGCGCCTTCGCCGCTCACTGCATCGGAACGGTGACGCCCTCCGACGGTTGCACGATCACAAAACCATTGCCGTGGAACGAGACCTGAAGGGCCTCGCCGGAGCCCCGGCCGATCAGTGCGCCCGCCTTGAAACTCGTCTTGAGCTGCGTCTGCAGGTGCGCCGACCAAGCCACCACGGCGTCGGTGTCGGCGAAGGTCGGAGCCTCGGCGGTGTCGAGCACCACCGGCGGGCCGTCGGTGGTCAGGGCCACCCACCCGGTGCCGCGCAGCGTGGTGTTGAACAGGCCGCCGGTCGCGATGCTGCCGCCGCGGACCCGTTCGATGTTCCAGTCGAGGCCCGAGGAGAAGGCCAGCACGTTCTTGCCGCTGATCGACAGTCCCGAGTTGGACAGTTGGAGCAGGTGGACGTCGAAGCCCTGATCGGCGAGGAACACATCACCGGAGCCCTGGCAACGCATCAGCGGTAGCCCTTCTCCGGTGAGGGCCTTCTTGATGAACTTCGATGCGCCGCCGCCTTCGAAGGCAAAGTCGACGTTGCCCTGGTAGGCGACCATCGAGCCCTGTCGGGCCATGAACGGTTCGCCCAGGCGGACCCGCAGCATCTTCTTGTTCTGGTTGGCGATCGGCGTCGCCTCTTTCTCGCTGAACCGGCCGTCGACGAGATCGCCGCTGATGCCGGCGAACCCGTCACCCTGGGCCTGCGGCTGCGGCTGCGGCTGCGGCGCGGAAGTGGTGAGCGGCGCCCGGCCGGCCTGACCCTGATGAGACACCTGATCGGTCCAGGATTGTCCGTCCCACCAGCGGTACTCGTAGCGGCCGTCAGGATCGGGCAGCCAGCCGGGTTGCCAGTTTCCGTTCACAGTCATTCCTCGAATCGTCGGGTGGGGAGAAATCGCCACCAGGCTACAAGTCGGCGGCTCCGGGTCGCGGGCGTAACCAGATGGCGGAATTTTCGCCCTTAGGTTCTGGGGGTGAATGCAACAGCTTCTAGCTGAGGAGTTGTTGATGCGTGCACGTCGTCTGTGTGGGTTGGCCTGTGCCGGCCCTCAGTTCTGGGATCACATCAAACAGGGAATGACCCCCAGTGAGGCCGGGGTGGCCGTCGGCGCGTCGGAAACCAGCGGTAGGCGTTGGTTTGCTGATGCTGGTGGAGTGAGACCTAGGATTCGCGACGAGTCGGCTCCGCGCACGCGGCCCCGGCTCACCATTGAAGAGCGCAACGAGATCCAAGACGGCGTGGCCAGGCAAGAGCCGATCCAGCAGATGGCGCGACGGTTGGATCGCCATCCGACAACGATCATGCGGGAAATCGGTCGGAATGGGTGGTGCCGTGGTCGATACCGGGCACGGTATCGGTTCGGTGCCCGGTGGCACGGCGGGCCGACAACCAAACCGAAGTATCGGGCCGATCTGGCTCAGTCGCATGCCGCTGACCGGGCTCGCCGGACCAAGCCAGGCAAGCTGGCGATCAATGAACGGTTGCACGATGAGGTGCAGAATCGGTTGCACGATGAGCACAGCCCCGAGCAGATCGCCAAACGCCTGAGGCTGGATTTCCCCGACGAGCCGGAGATGTGGGTGTCCCACGAAACCATCTATCAGGCCATCTACGTGCAGGGCAAAGGCAACCTACGCCGCGAACTGCATACCTGCCTGCGCACTGGGCGTGCCCTACGCAAGCCCCAACGGCGCGCCGATGAGCGGCGGGGTCGGATTCCCGACATGGTCAACATCAGCGAGCGCCCACCCGACGTCAACGACCGCGCCCTGCCCGGGCACTGGGAGGGCGACCTGATCACCGGTACCGAGAACAAGACTGCAATCGGAACCCTTGTGGAGCGCACGACCCGCTTCACGATGCTCTTGCACCTGCCCCACGACCACGGCGCGGTCGCAGTACAGGAGGCGATCGTGGCGAAAATGGCGGCGCTGCCGGCGATCCTGCGTAAAACGCTGACCTGGGATCAGGGCAAGGAGATGGCCAACCACGTAGCCACCGCCAAGGCCGCCGACATCGACATCTACTTCTGCGATCCGCATTCACCCTGGCAGCGCGGGACCAACGAAAACACCAACGGGTTGTTACGCCAATACTTTGCTAAGGGCACCGACCTGTCGGTGTTCCCACCGGACTACCTCGACTACGTCGCAGCCAAACTCAATACCCGCCCACGCAAAACACTGGGCTGGAAAACTCCGGCCGAGGCCCTCGACGAACTACTCTCGAACCCGCCCGAACCATCAGCTGTTGCAACCAAACCTTGAAACCGCCGCCTCGGCACCGCCACAGCGTTACAAACGCGGCGAACCGCTGGCATCCTTAGTGCCATGGCAAAGGAAATCGACCCGCTTCGTGCCCAAGGTGCGCTCGCGGTCTTCAAGCAGCACCCCGGCATGGTGCTGTTCGCGGTGTCGCCGGCGATCATCCTGCTGGGCGCCGTGTGGTGGATCGCCGGCCCGGGCTGGGCCGGGCTGCTGCTGGTGGCCCTGGTGCTGGCCGGCGGGGCCGCACTGCTGCTCAAGCGCAACTAGAACGCCGCAAGCAGAAATCCACGTTCGCCGGTGGTGAACGCCGTCCTATCTGCGATGTAACGGTGTAATCATGTAATCATGAACAAACATCAACACCATCGCCGGTCTGCGGACGAGGCCGCCGAATGGTTCGCAGGCCGACTGCCCGATACCTGGTTCACGAGCGATCCGACGGTGATCGTCGACCGTGAAGAGATCACCGTCATCGGACGGCTGCCCGATGCCACAGATAACCCAGAAGCCGAGACCCAGGCCCGGGCCTCCGGGCGGGCCTCACGGTTCCGGGAGGAGACGCGCAGCGAGCGGATGCGCATCGCCGACGAGGCGCAGGGCCGTTTCGACCGGAAGGTCTCCTGGGGCGTAGAAATCAGCACAGGAGTCGGTTCCGAATCGGAGCGAATCCTGTTCACCCACATCGCGGTACCGGTGATGACCCGGCTCAAGCAGCCCGAACGGCAGGTACTCGACACCCTGGTCGACGCCGGCGTGGCCCGGTCGCGCTCGGACGCACTTGCCTGGTCGGTGCGCCTGGTCGGCCAGCACACCGAGGAATGGTTGGACAAGCTGCGCGGTGCGATGAAGGCGGTTGACGATCTGCGGGCAGAGGGTCCCGGCGCCTAGATTCGCTCGATCCCGACGTACACCGAGCCGAGCACCGAGGTCTGGGACAGCGGATCGATCGCTGTCCCGTCGGCCAGCAGGTTGCGGTTGACCCCGTAGGAATCCGGTGCGCTGCCGTGGAGCGGGTCGAATACCCTTGAGCCCCAGCCATGATCGAGTACGACGACCCCGCGGCGGGGCCGGTCGCTGAGCGCCGCCGTCACCTCCACCTGTCCCACCGGTGAGTACACGCGCACCCGGTCGCCTGCCGCAATGCCCAGCGCTGCAGCGTCCTCGGGGTGCAGCAGTACCTCGTTGTCCTTGCCTCCAGGATGCAGGCCAGGCACTTCGTTCAGCCAGGAGTTCATCGAATGCCGCCGGCGCCCATTGCCCAGTATGAACGGGAACCCTTCCGGTGCTTGGTGATCGGATGTGGCGAGCAGTTCACGGGTCCGCGCCACAAACTCGGCGGGGGCGGCATGGACCTTGTGGTCCGGGGTGCGCAACGCTTCGCGGAACCGGCCGAACTGCCGCGGTCCGAGTACCAGCCCGTGCGGATTCGACGTCAGCTCGCGCCAGGTGAGCTTGTGCCCGTCGACTTTCCGTGAGGTCAGGATGATCAGCCGGTCCATCCAGTGCGGCCCGAACGCCAACCCGGGCCGCCGGGTCCGCGCCGCCAGCCAACGGGTCGCGCGGATGAACCCGTTGAATCCCTTCGCGCCGAACAGCGGGCGCCGCATGGCCAGCGCCAGATCGGTGAACACCCGCCACTCCTCGCGGGTGCCGTCCGGTGGTTCGACGGCCTTCACGCCGTACTGCACGTAGGGCTCGTCGTGCATGCCGCTGGTGAAGGCCAACAGATCGTCGCGCTCGAGCCAGTGCACCGCGGGCAGCAGCCAGTGCGCGTGCCGGTGGCTCTCGCGCTGCACCAGGTCGATGGCCACCAGCAGGTCCAGCCCGCCCAGGGCCTCGTCGAGCCTGGCCCCGTCGGGCCCGGAGATCACCGGGTTACCGGAATTGATCAACAGCGCGCGGATCTGGCCACGGCCCGGCGTGGTGATCTCGTCGGGCAGTTCGGCCAGCGCGTGTGCCCCGGCCACCAGACCACGTCCGGCCAGCCTGCTGGTGTGCGGGCGGGTGGCCGCCAGCCCGGCCAGCCGCAGCGTGTCGACATAGCCCGGCTCGAAGCGGCGCCCACCGGGGCGATCCATCCGCCCGGTGATCAGGTTGAGTACATGACCCAGCCATTCGGCCACCGTGCCCGCGGCATGCAGCGACACCCCGGTGCGCGTGATGGCCATCGCTCCTGGCGCCGAGGCGAATTCGCGCGCCACCCGCTCGATCACGTCGCGGGCGATATCGCAGCGCGACGCCAGATCGTCCAGGTCGGCGTCGGCGGTCAGCGCGCGGAGGTCGGGCACCCCGGTCGCCAGCTCGGCGCAGTCGGCGCGGTGCTCGCGGCCCTCGTCGACAATCACCTTGACCATCGCCAGCAGCAGCGCCCAATCCGTACCCGGACGCACCGATAGATGTAGATCCGCGGCTTGGGCGCTCTCGGTGCGGATCGGGTCCACCACGACGATCCGTGCGCCCCGCTTCTGGCGGGCCAGTGCGCGGCGCCAGCCGCCAGGCACCGACTCAACCCAGTTCCAAGCGCTCACAGCGGGATTGGCCCCGACGATCAGGAAGTAGTCGCAGTGGTCGACATCGGACACCGGCACCATCAGTGGTGATCCGTACATGGCTTCGGCCACCACGTGCAGCGCGTTCTGGTCCACCGATCCGACCGCGTAGCGGTTGTACGTGCCGATGGCATCCAGCCAGGCGTTCATGAACACCAGGTTCGACGACGAGTAGCCGGCCGGATTGCCGTAGTAGGCGGCCACCGCATCCGGGCCGCCGACCTTGATGATCCGGTTCATGCGCTGCGCGATGTCGCTGATCGCCTCGTCCCAACTCGCCTCGACATAGCCGTCACCGACCCGGCGCATGGGGCGAAGGATGCGTCGAGGGTGTTCCACCACCTGACCGGCGGTGCGGCCTTTCGCGCAAAAATCACCCCAGGTGTGCGGGTTGAGCTTGTCGGCGGAGATCTTGACCACCCGGTTGTCCTCGACCGTCACCTCCAGGCCGCAGGACGCCAGACAGTACCGGCAGAACGTGTGCACGGTACGGGACGTCATTACACCGACACTACGGTTTGTAACGGAGGTGGGGGCGCTAAACCTGCGTCATTTCCCAGTACCGCCCATGCCGGGACATCAGTTCCTCGTGGGTGCCGCGTTCGATGATCCGGCCGCCGTCCATCACCAGGATCAGGTCGGCATCCCGGATGGTCGAAAGCCGGTGGGCGATGATGAAGCTCGTCCGGTCCCGGCGCAACTCGGCCATCGCCTGCTGGATCAGCAGTTCGGTGCGGGTATCCACCGCGCTGGTGGCCTCGTCGAGCACCAGCACCTTCGGCTGGGCCAGCACCGCGCGGGCGATCGTGATCAACTGCTTCTCGCCGGCGCTGATGGCGCCGCCGTCGTCGTCGACCCGGGTGGCGTACCCGTTCGGCAAGGTGTGCACGAACCGGTCGACGTAGGCCGCCCGAGCCGCCTCGATCACCTCGTCCTCGGACGCGTCGGGCCGCCCGTAGGCGATGTTGTCGTAGATGGTGCCGCCGAACAGCCAGGTGTCCTGCAGCACCATGCCGACCGAGGACCGCAGCGACTGCCGGCTCACCGTCGAGATGTCGACACCGTCGATCAGGATTCGGCCGGAATCGACGTCGTAGAACCGCATCAGCAGGTTCACGCACGTGGTCTTGCCCGCGCCGGTGGGGCCGACGATCGCCACGGTGCTGCCCGGCTCGGCCACCAGGGAGAGATCCTCGATCACCGGAGTGTCCGGCAGGTAGCCGAAGTTCACCCGGTCGAATTCGACCCGGCCGCTGCGGATTTCCAGTGCCGCGGCCGGTTCGGGGGACTGTTCTTCGGCGTCGAGCAGCTCGAAGACCCTTTCGGCGCTGGCGATTCCGGACTGCAGCGTGTTATACATCCCGGCGACCTGGCCCAGCGGTTGGTTGAACTGCCGCACATACTGGATGAACGCTTGGATGCTGCCCAGGGTGATCTGTCCGCCTGCTACCTGGAGGCCGCCCACCACGGCGACGGCCACATAGCTCAGGTTGCCGATGAACATCGTCGCCGGGCCGACCAGGCCCGAGAAGAACTGTGCCCCGATGCTGGACCGGTAGACCTCGTCGTTGAGCTCGTCGAACCGCCGCTGCGCGGCCTCCCGATGTCCGAAGGTCTTGACGATGGTGAAACCGCTGTAGGTCTCCTCGATGTGGGCCGCGAGGCGTCCGGTGTTGCGCCACTGCGCCACGAACAGCGGTTGGGAGCGACGGGTGATCCAGCGGATCACCAACAGTGCCAGCGGCACGGTGATGACGGTGAGCAGTGCCAGCAGCGGTGAGATGGTCAGCATCATCACCAGCACCGCGAACACCGTCAGCACCGAGGTCAGCAGTTGGCTGATGGTCATCGACACCGAGGTCGCGATGTTGTCGATATCGTTGGTGACTCGGCTCAGCACTTCGCCGCGCTGACGGGAATCGAAGTAGGACAGTGGAAGTCGGTGCAGTTTGTCCTCGACTTCGGCCCGTAGCGCCACCATGGTCCGTTGCACCGTGACGTTGAGCAACCGGGCCTGCAGCCACACCAGTACCGCGGCAAGCAGATACAGGCCCAGCGCCAGGGCCAGGGTGCGGGCCACCGCGGCGAAGTCCACTCCGTGGCCGGGAACCACGTTCATCCCGGACAGGAGATCGGCGAAGGTGGTGTCGCCGCGCGCCCGGGCCGCCGCGACGGCCTGCTCCTTGGTCAGTCCGGCGGGCAGTTCGCGCCCGATCACACCGTTGAACAGCAGATCGGTGGCGTGCCCGAGAATCCGGGGGCCGGTCACGCCGATCGCGATCCCGCCGACCCCGAGCAACACCACCGAGATCGCCAGGGCGCGTTGCGGCACCAGGCGTTTGAGCAGGCGCAGGACCGACCCGCGGAAGTCGCGGGTGCGCTCGACCGGCGCGGCCGGGGTTCCGCTGCGGCGCAGCACCGCCCCGGTCACCGTGGACCTCCGGCGGTGATCGCCTGCGATGCGGCGAACTCGGCGTAGGTGGGGCAGTCGGCGAGCAACGTCTCGTGGGTGCCGATGCCGACGATGCGGCCGTCCTCGACCACGACGACCTGGTCGGCCTCGATCACCGTCGAGATCCGTTGCGACACGATGACCACGGTGGCGTCGGCCGATACGTCACGCAAGGCGGAGCGCACCCGGGCATCGGTGTGTACGTCGAGGGCCGACAGCGCATCGTCGAACAGGTAGATCGCGGGCCTGCGGATCACCGCTCGCGCGATCGCGAGCCGTTGTCGCTGTCCGCCGGAGAAATTGATGCCGCCCTGGGCCACCGGGCGGTCCAGTCCGTCGGGGTGGGCCGCCACGAAGTCGTCGGCGGACGCGATCCGCAGTGCGTCCCACATCTGTTCGGTGGTGAGTTCCTGTCCCGGCGCGGCCCCGTAGCGCAGGTTCTCGGCGATCGTTCCGGAGAACAGGTAGCCCCGCTGGGGGACCAGACCGATCGAGGACCACAACTGCTCGAGGTCGAGATCGCGCACGTCGACGCCGTCGACGCGTACCGCACCCGCGGTGACGTCGTAGAAGCGGCAGATCATCGCCAGCAGGGTGGATTTCCCGGATCCGGTGGACCCGACGACCGCAGTGGTGGTCCCGCGCCGGACGCGCAGCGAGACCTGCTGTAGCACCGGGCGATCGGCGCCCGGGTAGCTGAACGATGCGTCGTCGAACTCGATCTCACCAGCGATGGACACCGGTCGGACCGGGTCGGGGGGGTTGGTGATCTGGGGCCGCGTGCCCAGAACACCGCTGACGCGCTCGGCGCAGACCGACGCGCGCGGGAGCATCACCGCCAGCACCGTCGCCATCAGCACGGCCATCAGGATCTGCATGAAGTAGGCGAGAAACGCGATCAGTGAGCCCACCTGCATGTGGCCGGCGTCGATCCGCAGCCCGCCGAACCAGATCAGGGCGACGCTGGAGATGTTGATCACCAGGGTGGTGGCCGGCAGCATCAGCGCCTGCCACTGCCCGGCCTCCACCGCAGTGGCCGACAGGGACTCGTTGGCGTCGGCGAACCGCCGCTCCTCGACGGATTCGCGGGCGAACGCCCGGATCACCCGGATACCGGAAAGCTGATCACGCAACACCCGGTTGATCCCGTCGATCAGCCGCTGCATGCGCCGGAAGATCGGCATCAGGTGGGTGATGATCCAGTAGTTCGCCAGTCCCAGTACCGGAACACTGACCAGCAGCAGCCACGACAGCCCGGCGTCCTGGTGCACCGCCATCAGGATTCCGCCGATCGACATGATCGGGGCGGTGATCAGAATGGTGGCGGTCATCTGCAGCAGCTGCTGGATCTGGCCGACGTCGTTGGTGGTGCGGGTCAGCAGCGTCGGGGCGCCGAAGCGGGCGGTCTCCTCGGCCGAGAATGTGGTGACGTGATGGAAGATCGCCGAGCGTAGATCGCGGCCGAAACTCATGGCTGCGCGCGATCCGAAGAACACCGCTCCGATGGCGCAGGCCACCTGCAGACCGGTGACACCGAGCATCACCCCGCCGAGTTCGACGATGAGCCGGGTGTCGCCCTTGGCCACCCCGTCGTCGATGATCGCGGCGTTGACCGTCGGGAGGTAGAGCGACGCCAGGGTGCTGATCACCTGTAGTGCCGCAACGATGGCGAGCAGCCGCCGGTACGGCCGCACGTACTGTCGCAGCAGCGCCCAGAGCATCTGGTTACTCTTGCACACCACCCGCTGACGGTCGTGTTCAGACGTCGGCGGGTCCGGATCGGTGAAAGTCCAGGTCAGTCGGTATGTCGGTATCGGGCAGGGGTGTTACAGCTACAGTGCATGGCGTGACGGTCCGCACGGCCACCAAGCCACTACTCCGCAATGCCAGAACCTTGGCGGTATTGGCTACGGCAATGGTCCCGGTGTTCGCCGGGTGCTCGACTGATGAGCCCGCGTCCCCGCAGGTGCCGCAGAGCGAGGCGCCGAGTGCCGGCGGCACGGGCGCGCACGGTCCGCATTTTCCGCATTGCGGCGGCGTGAGCGATCAGACGGTGACGGAGTTGACCCAGGTTCAGGGGCTCGTCAACACCGCGACCAATTCCTCGGGCTGCCAGTGGCTGCAGGGCGGCAGCATCCTGGGGCCCCACTTCTCCTTCACGTGGTTCCGGGGCAGCCCGATCGGCCGGGAACGCAAGACCGAGGAACTGTCGCGAACCAGCGTGGAGGACATCAACATCGAGGGTCACAGCGGTTTCATCGCGGTCGGGGAGAACCCGCTCAAGGCCGGCGACGTCAACCTGTGCGAGATCGGTATCCAGTTCGACGACGATTTCATCGAGTGGTCCGTGAGCTTCGACCAGAAGCCCTACCCCGAACCGTGCCAGGTGGCCAAGGAGCTGACCCGCCAGTCGATTGTGAATTCCAAATGAGCATGCAGCGTGGGGTCGCGGGGGTCATGGCCGCGCTGGCGGTGTTCGTCGGGCTCACCGGTTGCACCCGCACCGTGGACGGTAACGCCGCCAAGGAGGGGTCCAGTGGCGGCCCCAGCAACAACAAGTCCGAGAAGACGTACCCCAACCTGCTCAAGGAATGCGATGTCCTGACCACGGACATCCTGGCCAAGACCGTGGGGGCCGACCCGCTCGACATCCAGAGCACGTTCGTCGGTGCGGTCTGCCGATGGCAGGCGGCCAATCCGGCCGGCCTGGTCGACATCACCCGGTTCTGGTACGAGCAGGGCAGCCTGGACAACGAGCGTCAGACGGCCGAGAAGCTGCAGTACGCGATCGAGCAACGCCGGATCGCCGGTGTCGATTCGATCATCATGAGACCGCAGGGGCTCAACGGGGCATGCGGCGTGGCCAGCGACGCGGCCGGTGTGGTCGGCTGGTGGGTCAATCCGCAGGGGCCGGGAATCGACGCCTGCCCCATGGCGATCAAGCTCATGGAACTGACGCTGGCCACCAACTCTTAGCGGGGCACGGCTCAGCGGGGCACGTGGAAGCGCACCAATGCCGCGCCGCCCAGCGCGAGCTGGTCCCACGGGCCGTTGAAGCGCAGCACTGCGATCGCCGAGGTCGGGAACTTCAGTGAAATACTCTCCGCCGCAATCCGGTTGGAGCCGTCCGCCAGGCCGAGTGCGACTGCGGACATGGCCGGTTCGTGGCCGATCACCAGAACCGTCGACGGGTCGGCGCCGAAACGTGACGACACACCGTTGATCTCGTCGATGACGGTGCCCGGTCGGGCGTCGTAGATGCGCTCGGCGTACTGCACGGGTGCCTCGATGCCGGTGCGTTCCAAGGTCTGACGGGTCCGCGTCGCCGTCGAGCACAGCACCGCGTCCACGTCGGTGATGTTGGCCCGGATCCAGTCCCCGGCCAGGCCGGCCTCCCTGATGCCCCGCGCGGCCAGCGGTCGGTCGTGGTCGGCGACGCCGTCGGGATAGTCCGACTTGGCGTGGCGCATCAGCAGCAGGGTTCTGATCGGACTGATCGGATCGGCCATTTCAACAGGGTAGGCACCCGCGCGGGGCCATGCCGCTGCAGGTCCCGGGACTTGTCGGCGCCCGGACCTACACTCGCCTTGCTCGGAAGTTGAAACCGGCAAACGATCACGGAAGGGACGGGCCGATGCGTTTTCTGCACACCGCCGACTGGCAACTCGGCATGACCCGTCACTTCCTCAGTGCCGGTGACGGTGAGGCCCAGCCCCGTTACTCGGCGGCGCGCCGGGAGGTGGTCTCGGCCCTCGGTCCGGTGGCCGCGGCCTCGGGTGCGGAGTTCGTCGTGGTGTCGGGAGATGTGTTCGAGCACAACCAGTTGGCTCCGCGCGAGGTCAGCCTGTCGCTGGAGGCCATGCGGGCCATCGGGGTGCCGGTGTATCTGCTGCCCGGCAACCATGATCCGCTGGATGCCGCCTCGGTCTACACCAGCGCGCTGTTCACCGCGGAATGCCCGGACAACGTCGTGGTCCTCGATCGCGCGGGTGTGCACGAGGTGCGGCCCGGCCTGCAGATCGTTGCCGCTCCGTGGCGGTCCAAGGCGCCTACTTCGGATCTGGTCGGGGACGTGCTTGCCGATCTGCCCGCCGACGGGACCACGCGGGTCGTGGTCGGGCACGGCGGGGTCGACATCCTCGATCCGGACAAGGACAAGCCGTCGCTGATTCGGCTGGCCGCCGTCGAGGACGCGCTGGCGCGCGGTGCGGTGCACTATGTGGCTTTGGGGGACAAGCACTCCCGCACCGAGGTCGGATCGACCGGCCGGGTCTGGTATTCGGGTTCGCCCGAGGTGACCAACTACGACGACATCGAATCCGATCCGGGCCATGTCCTGGTGGTCGAGATCGACGAGACCGAGCCACACCGGCCGGTACGGGTGGATTCGCGGCGGGTGGGCCGCTGGCGCTTCATCACCCTGCGCCGCGAGGTGGACACCGACCGTGACGTGGCCGATCTGGACCTCAATCTGGACCTGTTGACGGACAAGGAACGCACCGTGGTCCGCCTGGCGTTGACGGGCTCGCTGACCGTGACGGACAAGGCCGCGTTGGACGCCTGCCTCGACAGGTACGCCCGCCTGTTCGCAGCCCTCACCGAGTGGGAGCGCCACACCGAGATCGCGGTCCTGCCCGCCGACGGCGAGTTCGACGACCTGGGTATCGGCGGGTTCGCGGCCGCCGCGGTGGACGAATTGGTGGCCACCGCCCGTACCGAGGGTGCCGGAGCCGACGATGCGCGGGCAGCGCTGGGGCTGTTGCTGCGTCTGGTGGACCGGGGTGCGGCATGAAACTGCACCGTCTGGTCCTGACCAACTACCGCGGCGTCACCCACCGCGAGATCGAATTCCCCGATCACGGCGTGGTGGTGGTCAGCGGCGCGAATGAGATCGGCAAGTCCTCGATGATCGAGGCGCTCGACCTGCTGCTCGAGGCCAAGGACCGCTCGGGCAAGAAGGAAGTCAAGCAGGTCAAGCCGACTCACGCTGACGTCGGCGCCGAGGTGGCGGCTGAAATCTCCACCGGTCCTTACCGTTTCATGTATCGCAAGCGCTTTCACAAGCGTGCCGAAACCCAGCTGACCGTGCTGGCGCCGGTGCGCGAACAGCTCAGCGGGGACGAGGCGCACGAGCGGGTACTGACCATGCTGTCCGAGACGATGGACACCAGCCTGTGGCAGGCCCAGCGGGTGTTGCAGTCCAGCTCGACCGCGCCGGTCGACCTGTCCGGCTCGGACGCGCTGGCCCGGGCCCTGGACGTGGCCGCCGGCGAGGCGGTGGCGCTCTCGGGGGACGAGCCGCTGCTGATCGAGCGCATCGACGCGGAGTATCTGCGCTACTTCACCGCCACCGGTCGGCCCACCGGCGAATGGGCGGCCGTGACCAAGCGACTGGCGGCCGCCGAAGGCGAGGTGGCGCAATGCGCCGCGGCGGTGGCCGAGGTCGATGATGCGGTGCGTCGGCATGTCGAACTCAGCGTCGAGGTCACCGGATTGGCCGGTGAACACGAAGCAGCCCAGGCCGGTCTGGGCGCGGCCCGTAAGGCTGCCGAAGCGGTTGCCGCGCTGGTGCAACGGCTCAAGGAGGCCGATGTGGTGGCCGAGGCCGCCCGGGTGGCGCAGGCCGCGGCAGCCGCCGCGCTCACCGAACGTCGACGGCTGCGTGCCGACCTCGACGAGCGGGCCGCCACCATCACCGAACTGCAGGCCACACTGAGCACGGCCGACGATGAAACCACCACGGCCCGTGGGGTTCACGAGGCTGCCGAAGCCGCCGGCGAACAGGCTCAGGGAGCAGCGCAGGAGCACGAAGCCCGGGTGGAGACCGCACGTACCACCCTGACGCGGATGACCGACCGCGACGAGGCCGACCGGCTGGCTGCCCGGCTGAGCAAGATCGACGCCGGCGTGCGTGATCTCGACCGGGTCCATCGCGAGCTCGCCGAGGTCACCCTCGACGATGCGGGGATGCGGACCATCGAGTCGGCGGCGGTCGCGGTGGAACGGGCCGCGGGACAGGCTGAACTCGCTTCGGCACGAATCGAACTCGTGGCAGTCACCGACTGCGATGTCCGGGTGGACGAGGCGCAGGTGTCCTTGGCAGCGGGCCAACCGTGGTCGGTCAACACCACCGCCGACACCGAGGTCGACGTGCCCGGGGTGCTCACCGTCCGAGTGGTGCCGGGAACGCCCGCCGCGCAGACTCAGGCGCGTCTCGACGAGGCGCAGAATGCGCTGACTGCTGCGTTGACCGCTGCCGGAGTCGACGGCGTCGACGCCGCGCGGGCCCTCGATGGCCGGCGCCGGGAACTGATCGGCAGCCGGGATCGCTTGCGCGCCACTGTCGAGGCGCTCACCGGCGATGACCAACTGACGGATCTGCGATCCCGGCTGGCGCAGCTGCGGTCCGGGCTGCCCGATGAGACCGGGTTGTTCGAGCTGGCCGGACCCGCCGACATCGCCACCGCCCGAAGCGCACTCGATACTGCGGTGGCGATGCACCGCCAGGCGGTGGCCGACAGCGAGACCAGTCGCAAGGTGATCACCGCGGCGGCCCAGAAGCTGACGGAAAGGTCGACCCGCCTGAGCGTGCTGCGCGAGAAGCTCACCACGGCACAGGCGGAGCTGACCGTGGCCGGCGGCCGGTTGGAGGTCCAGCGTGCACAGGCCGGTGACGACGAGTTGGCGGTCAAGGCCCAGACCACCGACGAGGAAGCCGTTGCCGCCGCGGGCCGCGCGGCCGGCCTGCGCACCGAATTGTCGTCCACCGCACCGGATTCGGTGAAAGTCGCACTCGATGAGGCAGTCCGCTGCGCCGGGGTGATCGATGCCCGCCACCGGGAGGCGGCCGACGCGCTGCGGGAGCTCGCGGCACAACTCAAGGTGTACGGCACCCAGGGGCGCAAGGGGCATCTCGACACCGCCGAGACCGAACGGGAGCACGCCCACGCCGAGTACCTTCGGGTGCACCGCCGGGCCCGTGCCGCCGAGACCCTGCGGTCGGTGATGGCGCGGCACCGCGATGCCACCCGTCAGCGCTACGCCGATCCGTTCCGCCTCGAGGTGCAGCGGCTGGGCCGGCTCGTGTTCGGTGAGGATTTCGAGGTCGACGTCGACAGCGATCTGAACATCAGGACCCGCACGGTGTCCGGCCGCACGGTGCCGTACGAATCGCTGTCGGGCGGTGCCAAGGAGCAATTGGCGATCGTCGCGCGGCTGGCCGGGGCCTCGATGGTGGCCAAGGAGGACAGCGTGCCCGTCATCATCGACGATGCACTGGGGTTCACCGATCCGGAGCGGTTGACCAAGATGGGTGCGGTGTTCGACGCCGTCGGCGGGGACGGACAGGTCATTGTGTTGACCTGCAGCCCGGAGCGCTACGCCGGCGTCGGCGGTGCGCACCACATCGAATTGACGGCTTAGAAGTAGGCGTTGGACGGAACGGGCGTGCCGTGCAACAAGTTCTGGCCGATCACCCGGGCTTTGTAGGCGACCGGGTTGTGCAGGGTGATGGTGCGGATGTTGCGCCAGTGCCGGTCCAGGTTGCGCTGCCGGGAGGCAGCACTGGCCCCGCCGAGTTCCAGCAGTCGGGTGGCGGCCTCGGGGGCGACATCGTCGAGGTGCACTTTCACTTTGGCGACCTTGAGCTGGGCTTCCGCCGCGAGCAGCAGGTCGGGTACCCCGTCGACGGCAGAATCGGTCGCAGCGCCGATCGCCGCCGCCGCGTCCAGCACGGCGGCCCGCGCGATGTAGGCCGTGCTGGCCAGGACCCCGAGTTGCCGCTGGAGCAGGGGATCGTCGGTGGGCCGTTCGGTGACGGCATGGCTGAAGTTGCGCTCGCGTGAGCGCAGCAGCGCCACTCCGTCGTCTACGACATTGGCCAGAATTCCGGCTACCACCGCGTGGATGAACAGCTGCAGAGAGGCGTACTGCACGGTCGGAACCGGTTCGGCGTCATACGGAGCATCAGAAAGGATCTCGTCGGCAGCGACCGAGACATCGGTGAGCGTCGTGGTACCGGTTCCGGTGCGGCGCTGCCCGAAACCGTCCCAGTCGTCCACGAGGCGCACTCCTTCGCGGTCGGTGGGAACCAGGACGTTGGCCACCGAATCGTGGTCGGTGGTGGCGGTCACGGTCAGAAAGTCCGAAAACAGGGTGCCCGTGCTGTAGTACTTCTCGCCGGTCAGCCGGAAGGCGCCCGGATTAGCCTTGTCGGCCAGCAACCGGGTGTTGAACACCAGGCTGCCCACGGCCAATGAGCCCTTCTCGCTGAATGCGTTACCGAAGATCTTGCCCTCGGCGATCTTGCCCAGCCAGTGCCTGGAGACCGGATCATCGGCATTGCGTAGGCGCTCCTCGGTGAACCAGAAGTGGGTCCGGAAGATGTGGGCCACGATGGGGTCCGCCTTGGCCACGTCAATCACCGTGGAAAACAGCTGCGGCACAGTGAATCCGGAGCCGCCCAGGGACTCGGGCAGGCGCAGGGCGCCGAACCCGGCGCGCTTGAGCGCCGCGACCTGATCGAAAGGGTTCTCGTCGTCCAGGTCACGGTCCTTGGCGCCGGAGGCGATTGAGGCCAGCAGATCATCCCATTGCTGGGTCCCGGGCTGGATGCGGGTCACGTTCTCGACGGAGGTCATGGCACCGTTGTATCCGGACCGGGCATCGGAGGGCACGTGTTCGGATCAGCCCGAACCCAATCCCTTCACCCGCATACCGTAGAGATAGGTGGTCAGGTATTCGTTGATCACCTGGACCCGCACGTCAGGGGTGTCGGGAATGGTGATCAGCAGTGCGTAGAGCCCGGCGAAAAACGATGCGCCATTGTGTAGCACGTCTACTGCGTCCGGGATCTCGCCGGCGTCCCTGGCGCGCTGGAGTTCTTCGATCAATGCCACCAGTACAGGATGGTGTGCCCATTCCTCCGCGGGCGGGCGGGTCGTGGAGAAATGCAGTGCCAGAAAATCTTTGAACAACGGGCGGCCCAGACGCCGCTCCAACTTTTCCAGCATGCGCACGGATTCGGTGAGGGTGGCGCGTACATCGTGCGGTGTGGCGAAGAATCGGATGAGCCCGGCGGCCATCCGCGCCTCCTCGCGCTGTTCCAGCTCCACCAGGACGTGTTCCTTGGTGGGGAAGTGGAAGAAGAAGGTTCCGTGGGCGACACCCGCGGCCGCCGCGATCGCGGCCGTATCGGCTGCGGCCATGCCGTCGCGTTTGAACTCGGAGATCGCTGCGCCCAGCAGCCGCTCCCGTGTCTGCAAGCCCTTGCGGCTGCGGGGGGTGGCCTTGAGCACGGCTCGATGCTACGTCACTTATAACTGACTGTACTCAGTATGGGTCTTTCATTATGAAGCTGCTGCCACTACGGTTTCTGGGGTAAGCAGTTCTGACTTAAGTCAGTTTTGGAGGTAGGGATGCAGATCCTGGAGCAGGTTCAAGACCTGCCGAAAGCCGGCAACATCAAGGCCCAGTGGGTGAGCCTGTGGACCGGTCCGGTCGTCGGGGTTGTGCTGCTGGTGGCGCTGCTGGCGTTTCCCGGCTTCTGGCCGCCGATGTCACCGACCTGGAACGCGCAGCAGGTTGCCGAGTTCTACGCCGACCACACCGCATGGATCCGGTTCAGTCAGGTGACCTTCAATCTCTGCGGAATCCTGATCCTGCCGTTCTTCATGGTGATCGTCGTCCAGATGAAACGCATGAAGGGCCAGACCGACGTGTTCGCCTACTGCTACCTCACCGCGGTGGTCAGCGGTGCCACGATCTTCGCGTTGTCCAACGTTTTCTTCCTGGCGGCCGCGTTCCGTCCGGACCGTAGCCCGGAACTGATCATGCTGCTCAACGATCTGGCCTGGATCGTGTTCATCGCGCCGGTCGGCATGGTGGTGTCGCAGTTCGCCCTGCTGGCGGTCGCGGTCTACTTCGACAACGGGCCCACTCCGGTGTTCCCGCGCTGGGTGGGGCACTACTCGCTGGCCACCGCATTGGCGATGATTCCGGCCGCGGGTGCGGCGGCGTTTCAGACCGGGCCGCTGGCCTGGGACGGCGTGCTGGCCTTCTGGTTGCGCAACGGGGCCTTCGCGATCTTCGTCATCGTGATGTTCTTCGTGCTGCGCCGCGCGGTGATCAGCCAGGCCGTGTCCGAAGGCGTCGTAGCGGGACCGGTGCAGGCGTGACCGTCCTGACCGAGGCGCCGCCGGGCCGGCCCGACGTGCGGTTGATGACCTGGTTCTTCCCGCTCTGGTACGGGGCCTTCGGCGTCATCATCTGCATCCTGACCCGGGTGACGCCACCGCCGCGCCCCGATGTCACCGCGGCCGACAAGGTGGCGTTCTTCGTCGAACACGGTCTGACCATCAAGATCGGCTTCTGTCTACTGCTGATCCTGCTCGGTGGTGCGGCGATGACCAACGGATTGGTCGCGTACCAGATCAAGCGCATGTCGGTGGGCTCGGTGTTCGCCTACGGCTACATCGGTGGCATGGGCGTCGGCGCTCTGCCGGGATTTCTGTTGGTGTCGGTGTGCTTTCTCACTGCGGCCTTCCGCCCCGACCGCGACCCCGAATTGATCAGCCTGCTCTATGACCTCGGAATGCTTTCCTACAACGGGTCATTGGGCTGTTTCACAGCGGCCTACCTGGTATTCGCGATCGCCATCCTCTACGACAAGAACAACATCTTCCCGGTGTGGTTCGCGTATGTGACCATCTGGCAGATCATCACCGAAGTGATCGCCACCCAGATGTTCGTGTTCGAGTCGGGGCCGTTCGCCTGGAACGGGTCGATCGCGTTCTGGTGGGCGGTCGTGGTCTTCTCGGTCTGGCTGTCCGCCCTGATCGTGCTGCTGCGGCAGGCCCTCAATCGTGAGGAAATATGCAGTGACACAAACTGATTCGCGACCACAGGTATCGTCGGAGCATCTGCCCGGCGACGGGCACATGTGGGTGATGGTGCTCGGTGACCTCGTCATCTTCGGTGGCTATTTCATCGTATTCATGATCTACCGGACCATGCATCCGGACGAATTCCTGCGTGCTCAACAGCATCTCGACATCAACATCGGTGTCGTCAATACGGTGATCCTGCTGACCAGTTCCTGGCTGGTGGCCCGGGCGGTGCTGGCCGTCAGGGCCGGCCGTCACGAGGCGGCCATCCGACTCACCTACGCCGGCGGTGTCGGCGGCCTGATGTTCATGGCCTGCAAGGGTTATGAATGGGTCGTCAAGATTCGGAACGGGCACACCAATTCGGAGATGTTCTACTCCTTCTACTACGTGTTGACGGGTGTGCACCTGATTCACGTGCTGATCGGTCTCATCGTGTTGGGCGTGATCGTGCGGGAGTTGCGCAATCCGTCTCGTCGTCGGGCGTCGGTGGTGGAGGCGAGTGCGGTCTACTGGCACATGGTGGACGTGCTCTGGGTGATCATTTTCGGCCTGCTGTATGTGGTGAGGTGACGATGACCGAAAAGGCTGTGACTCAGACGTGGCTGCTGCTGGTCGTCATCACCGTCGGATCCTGGTGGTTGGCGCCGGCGCAGTATTCGGACACGTTGCGGGCCAGCGTGCCGATCACCGCTTTGGTGCTCGTGCTGACGCTGATCAAGTCCCGGTTGATCATCCGGCAGTTCATGGAGGTCCGCACGGCACCGAAGTGGCTCAAGCTCGCCACCGACGGCTGGCTGATGGTGCTGTTCGGTGCGATCTTTGCCATCTATCTGATGTGAGCGTTGCGCGGCACAATGGGGCGCAATGACGATGAACGCCAAGCGCAGGCGGGTGCACGCCAAGCTGGCTGCGCTACCAGGGCTGCGGGCGGTGCGACGCCCGCTGAGTCCGGGTTCTGACGAGCACTTTGACCTGTTCTATGTGCGGGCCGGACGCAAATCGGCACACCCGGTGGTCATCATCCCTGGCGGTCCCGGCATGGCATCGATCCAGCCGTACCGCGCGCTGCGCAGGCGAGCTGCCGCGGCCGGATGCGACGTGATCATGATCGAGCACCGCGGTGTCGGGATGTCGCGGCACACTGACGCGGGTGCGGATCTGCCGCCCGCGGCGATCACCGTCGAGCAGGTGGTCGACGACATCGCCGCAGTGCTCGATGACGCCGGCGTGCACGACGCGGTGCTGTACGGCACCTCGTACGGTAGCTACATCGCCGCTGGTTTCGGGGTGCGCCATCCGGACCGGGTCTCCGCGATGGTGCTGGATTCGCCACTGCTGTCCACCGCCGATATCGACGCCATGCGCAGTGCAGTTCGCGGTCTGCTGTGGGAGGGGACGGACCCGGAGACCGTGACCCTGGCACCCAAGGTCCGGCGCCTGGTGGCCGACGGGGTATTGGCCACCAGGGGTGGAGAACTGGCCGGCCTGCTGTACGGGTTCGGCGGCGCTGCCCTGCTGGACCGCCAACTCGATCTGTTGCTGCGTGGACGCACCGTGGTCTGGTCTGTGCTCACCTGGCTCAGCCGCATGTCGACACGAAAAGTGCCGTACCGCAACGAGGTAGATCTCGTCGGGCGGATTGCCTTCCGCGAGTTGAACTACGCCGGGGTGCCCGACGGCCTGCCGTTGGACCCGGCGCTGGAGATGGCCGACATGATCGGGAGTGCGAAGTTCTTCGAACCCTTCGAGGCTGAACCTTTCGACCTGCCGGCCGAGTTGCCGAACTTTCACTGGCCCACCGTGGTGTTGTCCGGTGGCCGGGACCTGACCACGCCCCCGGTGGTTGCCGAGCGGATCGCGGCCTTGGTGCCCGGCGCGGTCCTGGTCAAGCTGCCGACGGTGGTGCACAGTGTGATCGATACCAGGGAGCGGGCTGCCTTGGCGGTGATTCAGGCGGTGCGTGACGGTGTGGCCGAACGACTTTCGGCCTCCGCCGCCGAACTGGACGGCCTGCCTGCGCGTCCGTTGATCCGGGTGGCGGTGTGGGCCATTGCGGCTGCCCTTGTCGTGGAGGCGGCGATACCCACCGCCAGAACGCGAGCACGGCCTACTTGAGGAAACCGACCTTGGTGTAGTCGGTGTCGGCCAGTCCGGGGGCTCCGAAATTGGCCAGGCTGCTGCGCACGGCGACGTTTCCAGGTGACTGGAACAAGGGGAGGCTGAACACCTCGGCGAACAGCATCTGGTCCAGCTCGTTGGCCAGCGCCAGCGCCTTGGCCGGGTCCAGCTCCTCCAGGGTCTGCTCGATCTTGGCGTCGATCTCCGGGCTGCCGATCTTGCCGAAGTTACTGGCACCATCCTGCGCGTAGATCTGGGTCAGCGAGCTCAGGGGGAAAGCGTCGCCGAGGAACGCGAACTGGGCAATGTCGAAGTCACCCTTGATGATGTAGTTGGTGAAGAAACCGGTGCCCGGCTTGGTGTCGAGCTTCAGGTTCACCCCGATCTGGCCGAGCATGTTCTGTGCGATCTGGGCTACCTGCCGGGTGCTGCCCGCGTCGTAGAACACATTTCGGATGACGAGTTCCTTGCCGTCTTTCTCGCGGAACTGCCGTCCGTCAGGCACTATCCAGCCCAGGGCATCGAGTTCGGCCCTGGCCTTGTCGGGGTCGAAGGCCACCGCGGCGGCGTTGTCCTGGTAACCCTGCTGACCCGCCACGAAGATGTGATTGTTCAGCGGTACCGGGTTGTCGGTGAGACCCCGCTGGGTGATGTTGGCGATGGCCTGCCGGTCGATGCCTTTGGCGACGGCACCGCGCAGCGCCGGATCGGCCAGGATCGACCCGGGAGCGCCGTTGAACGTCAGGTGGTACCAGCTGGCCGACGGTGCCCGCCGGATGCTGATGCCCGGGGTCTTGCGGGCAATGGTCAGTTCGTCCAGCGAGGCGGTGCCGGTGGCGTCGATCGTGTTGTTCTGCAGTGCCGGTATGCGTGCGGAGTCGTCGAGCACCAGATAGGTGATCGTGTCCAACAGTGGCGGGGCGCCCCACCATTTCGGGTTGCGGCTCAATGTGATCCGCTGCGCGCCCCGGTCGATGTTGGACACCATGAACGGGCCGGCCGACGGTCCGGGTTGGGTGAGTTGGGCTTTGTTGAATGCCTCAGGAGTGGCGGTCATGCTCTTGGGCAGAAGTCGGCCGTTGCCGGCGAACATGCCCTTCCAGTCCGCGTACGGTTTGGCGAAGGTCATCACGGCCTGTCGGTCGTCCACACCGCGGGTCACCGAGGCCACCCGCTCGCTGCCGCTGGGGGCGGCGATGACGAACGCGGGGTTCTTCCCGCTGTTGGCCTCGGTCTGGGACTTGATGTCCTCCCAGGTGATCGGAGTGCCGTCGGACCAGACCGCCTTGGGGTTGATCGTGTAGGTGACCACTTGGGGGTTGGTACCGGTCAGTTCGACGTTGGTGAAGTAGTCGGTGTTCACCGTCGCCGTTCCGTCGGCGGCGATCACGAAGGCGCGGGGCATCGTGGGCCTGGTGAGCGAGCCGACATCGCCGGTGTTGCCGTCGAGGTGCAGTGGGTTGAAATTCGACGGGAATTCGGTCAGGGCCAGGCGCAGGTTGCCGCCCTGGCGCAGGTTCGCCACGTCCTGGGGGTTGATGTCGTTGGTGGTGCCGACCTCGGCGTTACCGCCCGCCGGCGGGGTTTCCCGGTCGCCACCCGAACACCCGGCCAGGGCCAGTGTGGTGACTGCTGCGACGATGGCGAAACGCTGGAGCTTGAACCCGTTGAACCCGTTCACCCCGTCGATGCTAATTGCCTGTGACGGGTTGCGGCACCGCCGCCAGCAACTTGCGGGTGTAGGGGTGCTGTGGGGCGTCGAACACGGCATCGCCGGAACCCTGTTCGACGACCGCGCCCTGGTACATCACCGCGACGTCATGGGCCAGGTGCTTGACCACCGACAGGTCGTGCGACACGAACAGATAGGCCAGCCCGAACCGGTCCTGCAGATCGAGCAACAGGTTGATGATCCCGGCCTGGATGGAGACGTCGAGCGCGGAGACCGGTTCGTCGAGCGCGATGATCTTGGGCTGCAGTGCCAGGGCCCGGGCGATCCCGATGCGCTGCTTCTGGCCACCGGAGAATTCGGCTGGGTAGCGGCTCGCGTCGGCGCGCCGCAGGCCCACCAATTCAAGTAACTCGGCCACCCGCTCGTCGATCCGTGGCTTGTCGAAACCGTTGGCGGTCAACGGCTCGGCCAACACATCCGACACCGGCAGCCGCGGGTCCAGCGAGGCCACCGGATCCTGGAACACCACCTGGAGGTCGGTGCGCAGGGCCCGGCGGGTCCTGCGGCTCAGGGTGGCCACGTCGGAGCCGAGTACTTCGATCGAACCGGATTGTGGTGCAGACAGATTCAGGATCTGGTGCAACGTGGTGGACTTGCCGGATCCGGACTCGCCGACGATGCCGAGGGTGCGGCCGCTGTGCAGGTCGAAGCTGACGTTGTCGACCGCGCGGACCTCGCCGACCTGCCTGCGCAGCACCACGCCCTTGGTCAGCGTGTAGGTCTTGGACAGGTCGCGCACCCGCAACACCACCGGGGTGTCGGCGGACGGGGTGTCAGCAGTGACGGTGGCCGAGCCGGCCACCTCGTAGATCTCGGCGGCGCTGCGCCCGGCGACCTGCTCGGTGCGGATGCAGGCTGCGTGGTGGTCCGGCTCCACCTCGATGAGTTCTGGCTCGGCGGCTTCACATTCGTCGACAGCCAGCGGGCAGCGCGGGGCGAATGGGCAGCCCTGCGGCATCGTGGTGAGCGAGGGCGGGGCACCGGGGATCGGCACCAGCCGGGTCCCCTGTGGGGCATCGAGCCGTGGCACCGAGCCGAGCAGTCCGACGGTGTAGGGCATCCTGGCCTGCTCGTAGAGTCGGGCCACCGGTGCGTCCTCGACGGCCCGTCCGGCGTACATCACCAGGGCCCGGTCGGCGAACTCGGCCACCACGCCGAGGTCGTGGGTGATGATGAGCACCCCGGCGCCGGTGACGTCACGCGCGGTTTTGAGCACGTCGAGGATCTGGGCCTGCACCGTGACGTCCAGGGCCGTGGTGGGTTCGTCGCAGATCAGCAGATCGGGGTCATTGGCGATGGCGATGGCGATCACGACACGTTGCCGTTCGCCGCCGGAGAGTTCGTGCGGGAAGGCTCGGGCTCGCTGTTCCGGTTGCGCGATACCCACCAGTTCAAGCAGTTCCACGGCGCGGGTCCGGGCCGTGCGCCGGCCCAGGTCGCGGTTGTGCACCGTGAGGGCCTCGGCGATCTGGTCGCCGACGGTGTAGACCGGAGTGAGCGCGGACATCGGGTCTTGGAACACCGTGCCGATGGTGCTGCCCCGGACGCGTGACAGTTCCGCGTCCGACAAGCCGATGAGTTCCTCGCCGCGGAGCCGCACCGATCCGGAAACCTCGGCGAACTCGGGCAGCAGGCCGACCACCGCCATGGCGCTGGCCGATTTCCCGGCGCCGGATTCGCCGACGAGTGCGACCACCTCGCCGGCATTCACGTGAAAGTCGAGGCCCCGCACCGCGTGTACCGCGTCGGTATCGGTGGGGAAGTCGACCTTGAGGCCAGACACTTCGAGTAGTCGACTCATCGGCGGGCCTTCCTCCGGCGCCGCCGCAGCCCGCCGCTACCCGGGTCGAGGGCGTCGCGCAGCCCGTCACCGACCAGGTTGGCGCACAGGATGATCAGCACCAGCACCCCGGCCGGGAACAGAAATACCCAGGGGAACGTCGTGGCGGATTTGGTGCCGTCGGCGATCAGTGTGCCGAGTGAGACGTCGGGCGCCTGGATACCGAATCCCAGGTAGCTCAAACCGGTTTCGGCCAGTATCGCCACACCGACGTTGAGCGCAGTGTCGATGATCAGGATGGACGCGACGTTGGGGAGGATGTGCCGCACGATGATGCGGCCACTGCTGACACCCATATACCGTGCGGCCAAAACGAATTCGCGTTCCCGCAGGCTCAGGGTCATTCCGCGCACAATGCGTGAGCTGATCATCCAGCTGAACGCCGAGAGCAGCACGATCAGCCAGAACACCCGGTCCGACTGACTCAACCGCGGGGTGACGATGGCGATCAGGATGAAGCTCGGCACCACCAGCAGCACGTCGACGATCCACATCAGCGTGCGGTCGCGCCAGCCGCCGAAGTAGCCTGCGACCGATCCGACTGTGGCGGCGATGAGGGTCGAGATGAACGCGACGCAGACGCCGATCAACATGGATTTCTGCATGCCGCGCAGGGTTTGGGCGAAAATGTCCTGCCCCAGTGCGTTGGTGCCGAACCAGTGGTCGAGTGACGGCGGCTCCTGCAGCGCGTAATAGTCGAGGTCCGAGTAGTTGTAGGGCAGTACCGACGGCAATGCGTAACAGGCCACGAACATGACCACCAGAAGCGCGAGCGACACCACGGCGGGCCAGTTGCGCAGGAACCGGCGGAACACGAGGGTGCGCCGAGTGGCGAATTCCTCGGTGTGCAGACCCGAACGGGCCGCGGTGGCCTCTGAGGCGGTGGCGTCAGACGTCATGTCACCCTCACCCTGGGATCCAGTACCGCATAGATGACATCGGAGAGCAGACCGGCCACCAGGATGACGGTGCCGGTGAAGACCGTGATGGCCGCGATGATGTTGGTGTCCTGGGTGGCGATGCCCTGCACGACCCATTCACCCATGCCGTGCCAGCCGAAGATCTTCTCGACGAACACCGAGCCGGTGACCAAACCGGCCACGCCGTAGGCGAACAGGGTGGCCATGGGGATGAGCGCGGTCCGCAGGCCATGCTTGAACAAGGCTTGGCGCCGAGTCAGACCTTTGGCCCGCGCCGTGCGGATGAAGTCCTGGCCGAGCACATCGAGCATCGCGTTGCGTTGATACCGGCTGTACCCGGCGATCGCCATCAGTGCCAGCGTGAACGTGGGCAACACGAGGTGCTGCAACCGGTCGACGAACTGATCCCAGGCGCCGCCGACGGGCACCGGTGCGGTTTCCCCGGTGAACTCGAACAGCTGCACGCCCAGTATCGAGTTCACGTTGAGCGCGGCCAGGATCAGCATGTTGGCGATCACGAACGAGGGCGTGCTGATCACCAGCAGCGACAGCACCGTGATGACCCGGTCGGACAGTCGGTACTGGCGGATCGCGCCCCAGGCCCCGACCACCACACCGATCACTGCGCCGGAGATCGCCCCGATGACGAGCAGGCGCAGGGTCACGCCGATGCGTCGCCACAATTCGTCGGAGACCGGCTGTCCGGTCACGGTCGTCCCGAAATCGCCCCGGACCGCCCCGGCGGCCCAGTCCACGTAGCGCAGGGGAATCGGCTTGTCGAGGCCGAGCTCGGCGCTCTTGGCGTCGATCGCAGACTGCGGTGGCCGCGGATTGCGCTGTTCCAGGCTGTCGAGGGGTTTGAAGTTCAACGACGTCAGAGTGAACGTCAGGAAGGAGGCCAGGGCCAGCAACACCATGTAGTTGAGCAGCCGGCGCGCAAGAAAGCGCGTCATCCGGATGTCCCTGCCCACGGCTGCATGGGACACAGGGTAAATCAGCCGGGAACCGGAATCCCTCATCGCGGCGATGTGAGCTTTCGGCGTGCCCGCGCCCGGTGGTGAACTGGCAGGCGGCTCACAGCTTCGGCCTAGAAATCGGGCGTTCACTGAAGCACATGAAGGTCAGCGGACTGAAGAATATGAGAGTGATCGCTGCGGTCGCCGGTGGTGCGGCAGTGGTGGGGCTGGGCGTGTTCGGAGCGGTCTCGGACGTACACCTGGGGACTCATGCGGTGGCCTCCGGATCCCACATGAACATCGGCCAGACGACCACGGAGACGACGCCGCCGACTGCTCCGGCGGTCTCGATGGCAGTACCCGCGATGCGGGGCTACACCCCGCCGTCCGGGTTCGCCACCACGCACTGAGTACTCGGCGAGGCGGGACATCGGTTTCACCTCCGGCAGCAGCGGTTATACGAGGTTGCGGAGGTGAGCGCATTGAGTAGCGCGAAGGGAAACAATCAGCGAAATCTCAAATGGATCGCGGCCGGGGTCGGGGCGGTCGGGGGGTTAGCCACGGCGACGCTCGGGGTGGGCATTGGCGGTGTCGTGACCGGAGCCCCCCAGCGGGTCGAACCACCGGCCATCACCACTGGCCAGACCGTTGCTCCGACCACTCCGCCGACCGCTCCAGAGACATCGCACGCCTCGCCGACAGTCTCGGCGACGACACCGCCGGGGTTTGCCACGCCGCACTGACGGCGGCTGATTTCGTCGATCGGATGCCACGTGTGCGGTTTTGCCCGACTGGGTCCGACCGGTAGGCAGGTCGGTGTGAGAGCAGACGAACGCAACAGGTGGACCAGGCACGCGGTGGCCGGGGTGGGAGCGCTCGCACTGGCAACGATGGGTGCATTCGGCGCGATGGTGGCCGAGCCGCCGAGCAACGGAGCGGTGCCGGCGGGCCAACTGGGTGAAACCGTCACGAAGACAACGGCTCCCAGTGAGATCAAAACACCTTTCGCCAAGCCGAAGTTGAAGGTGGACCTGCCCAAGGGTTACGGCAACGGCTGATCTTCACAGCTGGCGCATAGAGAGCGCTCAGGTCGGGCCTAACGAGCGGGCGAATACTGAGCGGGTGAGTCCGACGACCAATGGCACCGATCCCGACGCGCGGACCGTCATGCGCCGTGCCGACGGCAATCCGATCCAGGTCCTGGTGGTCGATGATGAGCCCGTTCTGGCCGAGCTGGTGTCGATGGCGCTTCGTTACGAGGGCTGGGACATTGCCACTGCGGGCGATGGCGCGAGTGCCATCGCGGCGGCCCGGGTGAATCCACCCGATGTGGTCGTCCTCGACGTGATGTTGCCCGACATGAGTGGTCTGGACGTCCTGCGCAGACTGCGGGAGCAGATTCCCGGCCTGCCGCTGCTGCTGCTGACCGCCAAGGATTCGGTGGAGGACCGCATCGCCGGCCTCACCGCAGGCGGCGACGACTATGTCACCAAGCCGTTCAGCCTCGAAGAAGTGGTGCTGCGGTTGCGGGCGCTGCTCCGGCGCACGGGTGTGACCAGTGCAGACGGCGGAGCCAAGATCGTCGTCGGCGACCTCGTGCTCGACGAGGACAGTCATGAGGTGACCCGCGCCGGTGATCCGATCACCCTGACCGCCACCGAGTTCGAGCTGCTGCGGTTCATGATGCGCAACGCCAAACGGGTGTTGAGCAAGGCCCAGATCCTGGATCGGGTGTGGAGTTACGACTTCGGCGGCCGGTCCAACATCGTCGAGCTGTACGTCTCGTATCTCCGCAAGAAGATCGACAGCGGACGGGAACCGATGATCCACACGCTGCGCGGTGCGGGTTATGTCCTCCGACCTGCGCGCTGAGGCGACGCCGGGGTCCGGCAGTGCCGCCCGGTGGTGGTTGCCGCGGACCTGGTCGTTGCGGGCTCGGCTGGTCGTCACCCAGGTAGCCCTCCTGGCGGTGGTGTGCGCGAGCATCGGCATCGCGACAGAGTTTGCGCTGCAACGGTTTTTGATGAACCAGCTCGACGATCAACTGATCGAGGCCGGCTGGCGCTCGGCCGCCATCTTCGAATTGCCTTCTCCGCCACCGGGAACCCCGCCGCCGCCGGGGATGCGCCGTCATCACCGCATACCGTTCGACCCAGAGGGCGGGCCGGGCCCCGGATTCCTCAACGCACCGGGGCAGGCCGCACGCATGGTCGGTGCGGTGGTGGCACCGAACCGGCCGGTGGATGCGGGTGTGATCACCGCCGACGGCGACCGACTAGGGGTCACTGCGGCCGCGGCTGCCCAGCTGTCCCAGATTTCGCCGACCAGGCATCCCGAAACCGTTGACCTCGACGGGCTGGGGCGCTACCGGCTGATCGGCCTGCCCCCGCGCCACGGCGGCCCGCAGACCATCGTGACCGGGCTGCCGACCGCCGTTGTCGACGACACCCTGTTGTGGGTGCTGGGGATGTTCTGTGTGCTGGCGGTGATCGCTCTGATCGCCGCGACCACCGCGGGAACCCTGATCATCCGGCGTCAACTGGCCCCGCTGTCACGCGTTTCGGCGGCTGCGCGCCGAGTGGCCGATCTCGAGCTCGACCGCGGCGAGGTGGAGTTGCCGACGTCGATCGTGGCGGTCGACCCGGTTACTGCCCACACGGAAGTCGGCCAGCTCGGCACCTCGCTGAACCGGATGCTCGACCGCATCGCCGGTGCGCTGTCGGCCCGGCACGCCAGTGAGACCCGGGTGCGCCAGTTCGTCGCCGACGCCAGCCACGAACTGCGGACACCGTTGGCCGCCATCCGGGGTTACACCGAGTTGGCCCAGCGGAAACGCGACGATCTGCCCGCCGACGTGGCCCACGCGATGAACCGGGTGGAGTCCGAGACCACGCGGATGACCCAGTTGGTGGAGGACATGCTGCTGTTGGCCCGCCTTGACGACGGCCGGCCGTTGGAACGCGACAGCGTGGACGTGTCCCGGCTGATCGTCGACTCGGTGAGCGACGCCCACATCGCCGGCCCGGAACACGAGTGGTCGCTGGATCTACCCGAGGACCCGGTGGTGGTCGAGGGCGATGAGGCCAGGCTGCATCAGGTCCTGGCGAATCTGCTGGCCAACGCGCGGACCCACACCCCGCCGGGTACCTCGGTGACGGTGTCGCTGAAACCCGACGCCGGTGCGGTGCTGCTGACCGTCGCCGACGACGGTCCGGGCATCCCGGCGACGCTGCTGCCCGACGTGTTCGAACGATTTGCCCGCGGTGACTCGTCGCGTTCGCGGCGCGGAGGCAGCACCGGGTTGGGCCTGGCGATTGTGGCTGCGGTGGTCAAGGCGCACGGCGGCACCATCGAGGTGAGCAGCACGGCGGGTTCCACCGAGTTCGTGGTGCGGCTGCCGGGCGAGAGCTCACAGGGCACGCACAGGACGGACCAATCGGGCACCTAGCGGCCGCGGCAAACATGAAGTGGTGACCCTTGTTGCCGCGGAGCTTCTGCCTGCCGAGCAGTCCCAGACTCGCGCAGAAGCCCGGCGGGCGATGCGATTCCCTTCGGGCCCGCACCGGGTTGCCCTCGGACTGTTGTTGGCCGGCACCGCGGTGCTCTACCTGTGGAATTTGTCGAGCAGCGGGTGGGCCAACGCGTTCTATTCGGCCGCCGCGCAGGCCGGCGCCGAGAACTGGACCGCGATGCTGTTCGGGTCCAGCGACGCCCGCAACGCCATCACCGTCGACAAGACGCCCGCGGCATTGTGGATCACCGACCTCTCGGTGCGCCTGTTCGGGCTGAGTTCGTGGAGCATCCTGGTGCCGCAGGCCTTGATGGGTGTCGGTGCGGTCGCGGTGCTCTACGCGGCGGTGCGCCGGGCGGCCGGGCCGTGGGCCGGTCTGTTGGCCGGCACGGTGCTGGCGCTGACGCCGGTGGCCGCGTTGATCTTCCGGTTCAACAATCCCGATGCGCTCCTGGTGCTGTTGCTCATCGTGGCGGCCTACTGTGTGCAGCGCGGGATCGAAAAAGATTCCAGCCGTTGGTGGTTCGTCGCTGCAGGGACTGCGGTCGGCTTCGGATTCCTGGCCAAGATGCTGCAGGCGTTCCTGGTATTGCCGGGACTTGCCGCAGCGATGCTGGTCGCCGGCGACCGCCCGCTGGGGCGGCGCGTGCGGGATGTCGTCACGGCGGCCGCAGCGATGGTCCTCAGCGGTGGCTGGTATCTGGTGCTGGTGGAGTTGTGGCCGTCCTCGTCGCGGCCCTACATCGGTGGTTCGCAGCACGACAGCATCGTCGAATTGGCCTTGGGGTACAACGGTCTGGGCCGGCTCACCGGTGATGAAACGGGGGGTCTCGGCAACCTGAACTTCGACGTCGGGCCGGGTCGGTTGTTCGGATCGCAGATGGGCGCCGATATCGCCTGGTTGTTGCCTGCCGCGCTGATCTGTCTGGTGGCCGGTCTCTACTTGACCCGCCGGGCCGGGCGCACAGACCCGACCCGCGCCGCACTCATCCTGTGGGGTGGTTGGCTTCTGGTCACTGCCCTGGTGTTCAGCTTCATGAACGGCATCGTCCATCCGTACTACACCGTGGCCCTCGCCCCGGGGATCGGTGCGGTCCTCGGTATCGGCGCCACGCTGCTGTGGCGGTGCCGCACCGACATCCGCGCTGCCACGACGATGTCGGGTGCGGTGCTGGTGACCACGATTCTGGCCGCGGTGCTGTTGGCCCGCAACGACGATGCGTTCCCGTGGCTGCGGGCCGCGGTGGCGGTGGTGGGTGTGGGCGCCACGGTACTGCTGCTGGTGGTCGCACGGTTGGAGCGCCCAATGGTGCGGGTGACAGCGGTGCTGGCGACCGCGGCCTGCCTGGCCGGTCCAGCCGTGTACTCGATCGCCACGGCGTCCGTCCCGCACACGGGGGCGATACCGTCCGTCGGTCCATCGCGCGGTGGCGGCGGGTTCGGCGGAATGTTCGCGGCTCCCGAACCCGGGCCGGCCCTGACCGCGACGCTGGCCGCCGATGCCGACCGCTACCAGTGGGCGGCCGCCGTGGTGAGCTCGTCGAACGCTGCGGGATACCAATTGGCCACCCGCGCACCGGTGATGGCGGTCGGAGGCTTCAACGGCACGGATCCGGCGCCCACGCTCGAAGAATTCCGGCGTCTCGTCGACGACGGCGCCATCCACTACTTCATCCGATCCCGCATCATGGCCGGCAGGTTCGGCGGACACACGCCCAGCGGCAGTCGGGCGGCCACCGAGATCGCGGAATGGGTCCAGGCCCACTACAACCCGGTCACCGTCGACGACGTCACCATCTACGACCTGACTCAGCGTGCGTCGAACACATAGCCGGCGCATAGCTTCGTCCAACCCGGGTCACACGCCGGCGGACAACGCTGAACTCATGACAACCTTGGTCGAAGAACCCGAGCAGCGTTTTCGTTTCGCTTCGCGGCCCAACGTCACACTCGCCGCCCGGACGGCCGGAGTTCCGGTGCTCGACGTCGTCGTGCCGGTGTACAACGAGCAGGCTGGGCTCGCTCATTCGATCCGCCGGTTGCACCGGTATCTCGCCGAGAATTTCGCAGTACCGGTCCGCATCACCATCGCCGACAATGCCAGCGCCGACGACACCCCGCGGATCGCGGCCGAACTGGCCGCCGAACTCGACGATGTGCGGGTGGTCCGGCTGGAGGAGAAGGGTCGCGGACGGGCACTGCACGCGGTGTGGTCGACCTCGGATGCGCCCGTGCTGGCCTACATGGACGTCGACCTGTCCACCGACCTGGCCGCCCTCGCGCCGTTGGTGGCACCGCTGATCTCCGGTCATTCCGATCTGGCCATCGGCACCCGGCTGGGCCGCGGCTCACGGGTGGTTCGTGGTGCCAAGCGTGAGTTCATCTCCCGCTGCTACAACCTGATTCTGAAATCAACACTGGCGGCGAGGTTCTCGGATGCTCAATGCGGGTTCAAGGCGATTCGGGCCGACGTTGCCCATCGGCTGCTGCCTCATGTCGCCGACACCGGATGGTTCTTCGACACCGAGCTGCTGGTGCTGGCGGAACGCAGCGGCCTGCGCATTCACGAGGTGCCGGTGGACTGGGTGGACGATCCGGACAGCCGGGTTGACATCACCGCCACCGCCACCGCCGACCTCAAGGGCATCGGCCGGCTGCTGCGCGGCTTCGCCAACGGCTCGATCCCGGTGAACACCATCGCCGCCCAACTCGGATCGTCGCGGCAATCGGCTGCCCCGGGCTCGCTCCTGCGCCAGGTAGTGCGCTTCGGCGCGGTCGGTGTGGTCTCCACGCTGGCCTACCTGTTGCTGTTCACCGCTCTGCGGGCCGGCGTCGGTGCGCAGGCGGCCAATCTGATCGCCCTGTTGGTGACCGCGGTCGGAAACACCGCGGCCAACCGCCGATTCACCTTCGGGATCGCCGGGTCGGGCAACGCCGCCCGCCATCACCTCGAGGGGCTGACGGTATTCGGGATCGCGCTGACCATCACCAGCGGATCGTTGGGACTCTTGCATGTCGTGGCGCCCGTGCCGCACCGCGGTGTCGAACTTGCCGTGTTGGTGGTGGCCAACCTGCTGGCCACCGCGGTGCGCTTCGTCCTGTTGCGGGGGTGGGTATTCCATCCGTCGCGGACGCGGCGGGCCACTGAGCTGAATCGAGGGGCAGGACTGTGACGACCGTCGCCGACGCGGCACCCGAGGCCGACGCACAGATCGCGACATCACCGAATACGGTGACGCCGCGCTGGATTCGCCCCTCCTACTGGACTCTGCTGGCCGGCACCGCGGTGCTCTACCTGTGGGGCCTGGGATCGTCGGGCTGGGCCAACAGCTACTACGCCGCCGCGGCCCAGGCCGGCACCCAGTCGTGGAAGGCCTGGCTCTTCGGCTCGCTGGACGCGGGCAACGCCATCACGGTGGACAAACCGCCGGCCGCGATGTGGGCAATGGGGTTGTCGGGACGGCTGTTCGGCTTCAACGAGTTCACCATGCTGCTCCCGCAGGCGCTGATGGGTGTCGGTGCGGTGGCCCTGCTCTATGCCACCGTGCGGCGCACGAGTGGCCCCGGCGCCGGGTTGATCGCCGGAACCGCGCTGGCGCTCACACCGGTGGCCGCCTCGATGTTCCGCTACAACAATCCGGATGCGCTTCTGGTGCTGCTGCTGGTGCTGGCGGCCTACTTCATGGTGCGGGCCGTCGGGCCGGTGTCGGCCCGAGCCAGTGCGGGCTGGGTGGCGCTGGCGGGCTGTGTACTGGGCGTCGCCTTCCTGACCAAGATGCTGCAGGCTTTCCTCGTCCTGCCGGGCCTGGCCTTGATGTTCCTGGTCGCCGCTCCCGCGGTGGGCGTGTGGAAACGGTTGGGCACCTTGATGATCGGTGTGGCAACAATGATCGTCTCGGCGGGCTGGTACATCGCGTTGGTGGCACTGTGGCCGGCGGACTCTCGGCCCTATATCGCCGGGTCGACCGACAACAGCCTGCTGCAACTGGCGTTCGGGTACAACGGTCTGCAACGCATCCTGGGGCGCGACGGCTCGGGACCCGGCGCGGGCGGACCCGGTCCCGGTCATGGACCCGGTGGCGGCGCCAATCTGATGTTCGGCGGTGATCCGGGCATCGGCCGGATGTTCGGGATGTCCATGGGCACCGAGGCGTCGTGGTTGTTGCCGGCCGCACTGATCGGGCTGGTTGCCGCACTGTGGCTGACGCGGCGCACGGCGCGGACTGCCGGGTTGCGGGCCGGCCTGCTGATGTGGGGCGGCTGGCTGCTGGTCACCGCCGTGGTGTTCAGCTTCATGGACGGGATCATCCACCCCTACTACACCGTGGCGCTGGCACCGGCGGTCGCCGCACTGGTCGGTATCTCCGTCGTCGAATTATGGCGCGTGCGGGCCTGTCTCGCGGCCCGCTCGGTGCTGGCCGTCATGCTGGCCGGCACCGGGGTATGGGCATTCGTGCTGCTGAACCGGACGCCTGACTGGCTCCCGTCGCTGCGCTGGGTCGTGTTGATCGGCTCGGTCCTGACGGCGGTCGCCCTGGCCTTCATCGCCCACCGGCCGGGCAAGCTCCCCGCGGTGGTGGCGTTGGCGGCCATGGTGTTCGGGCTCGCCGCCACCGGGGCCTACACCATCGAGACGGTGGCCACGGTCCACGGCGGCGGGCCGATGGCCACCTCGGGGCCCAAGCGCGACATGGGATTCGGCGGCCCCGGAGGTCCAGGTGGGCCAGGATTCGGCCGGGTCGACGATCCAGCCTTGGCCGACCTCATCGCGGGTGCTGACGGCCGTTGGGCCGCGGCGAGTGTGGGCTCGATGATGATCAGCGACCTCGAGCTCAAGACCGGGGAGTCGCTGATGGCAATCGGTGGGTTCACCGGCAGCGACAACTCGCCCACGCTCGCGCAGTTCCAGCGCTACGTTGCCGACGGTCAGATTCGGTACTTCCTGGACAGGCCCGAGGGCGGTCGTGGCGGACCGCCGCGTGAGGAGCATGGCAGCTCCGCGCAGATCACCGACTGGGTGAAGGCGAACTTCACCAAGAATGTGGTCGGCAATGTCGGGGTCTACGACTTGAAGGCGCCGCGCGCCTGACCGCCGCCCGGGCACCTCATCGGCTCAGCCTGATTCTGTGTCTGGCCCTGGCCGACACGTGTTGTTAGCGTCGAAACATGTCTGTCACCGACCAGTACCTGGCCAACAACGAGGTCTATGCCGCGACCTTCACCGGCCCGTTGCCGTTGCCGCCCAGCAAGCACGTCGCGGTCGTCGCATGCATGGATGCCAGGCTGGACGTCTATCGCATCCTCGGCTTGGCCGACGGTGAGGCGCACGTCATCCGCAATGCCGGCGGTGTCATCACCGACGACGAGATCCGCTCGCTGGCCATCAGCCAGCGGCTGCTCGGTACGAGGGAGATCATCCTGATCCACCACACCGACTGCGGCATGCTGACGTTCACCGACGACGGGTTCAAACAGCAGATCCAGGACGAGATCGGCATCAAGCCGAACTGGGCGGCCGAGTCCTTCGTCGATCTCGCCGAGGATGTGCGTCAGTCGTTGCGTCGCATCGAGGCCAGTCCGTTCGTCACCAAGCATGAGTCGTTGCGCGGCTTTGTCTTCGACGTCGCCACCGGAAAGCTCGCCGAGGTGACGCTGTAGGGCGGCCTGTGGTGCCCGCTCATCCCACCTTGTACGTCGCGATGGCCTTCGCCACCGCCTCGCCGTCAGGAGTGACGATATCGACCTCGCTGTTCACCAGGGACCGCCCCTGACGTAGCACGCGCCCGAGGCCGATCAGGTCGGTGGCACGTGCCGGCGCTAGGTAGTTGATGGTCATGGAGACAGTTACTCCGCGGAGCGAATCCGGAACCTCGGCCTGCGCCCAGGCCGCGGCCATCACCGTGACATCGGCCAACGCTGCGATCGCACCGCCATGCACCATGTCGGCGATCGTGGTGTTCGACGGATCCCAGGGCAACCGCAGTCGGACCTCGGGGCCGTCGAGTACTTCGGCAAGGATGCCGAGCTTGGCCACGAACGGGGACTGGGGGAGGAACTGCGCCATGACTTCCGGGCCGGTCTGGATACTCATGCCGCCAGTGTGTGCTGCCGGCGGTCGGCGTCTCAATTACCTGCGGCGTAACCGCCGCCATTGACACCCCGGGCGCGTGGCGGCTAGATTCCTGGTCATGCTTGCAATTCCGGCCATTCCTACCAACTTAATGGGGAAGTAGTGACCACCGCGCAGAAAACCGATACCCAAGGCAGCGCCGGCCGCTCAGGTAATTACGAGCTGAGCCACCTCCGGTCGCTGGAGGCCGAGGCCATCCACATCATCCGCGAGGTCGCCGCCGAGTTGGAGAAGCCGGTGCTGCTGTTCTCCGGTGGTAAGGACTCGATCGTCATGCTGCACCTGGCGGTGAAGGCGTTCGCGCCGGGACGGCTGCCGTTCCCGGTCATGCACGTCGACACCGGCCACAACTTCGACGAGGTCTACCAGGCCCGCGACGAACTCGTCGAGCACTACGGTGCTCGCCTGGTCGTCGCCAAGGTCCAGGACGACATCGACGCGGGCCGGGTGGTGGAGACGATCCCGTCGCGCAACCCGATCCAGACCGTCACGTTGCTGCGCGGTATCCGGGAGAACAAGTTCGACGCAGCGTTCGGCGGCGCCCGCCGCGACGAGGAGAAGGCCCGCGCCAAGGAGCGCGTGTTCTCTTTCCGCGACGAGTTCGGCCAATGGGACCCCAAGGCCCAGCGCCCCGAGCTGTGGAACCTCTACAACGGGCGGCACAACAAGGGTGAGCACATCCGTGCCTTCCCGATCTCCAACTGGACCGAGTTCGACATCTGGTCCTACATCGGCGCCGAGAAGCTCACGCTGCCGTCCATCTACTACGCGCACCAGCGCAAGGTCTTCGAGCGCGACGGCATGCTGCTCGCGGTGCACAAGTATCTGCAGCCCCGCAAGGACGAACCGGTGATCGAGAAGACCGTGCGGTTCCGCACCGTCGGCGATGTCACCTGCACCGGATGTGTGGAGTCCACGGCCGCAACGGTTTCCGAGGTCATCGCCGAAACCGCGATATCCCGGCTCACCGAGCGCGGCGCCACCCGCGCCGATGACCGGATCTCCGAGGCCGGAATGGAAGATCGTAAGCGCGAGGGGTACTTCTGATGAGCACGTTGTTGAGAATCGCCACCGCGGGATCCGTCGACGACGGCAAGTCCACCCTGATCGGTCGGCTGCTGTTCGACTCCAAGGCTGTCATGGAGGATCAGCTGGCCGCCGTCGAGCGCACCTCCAAGGAACGCGGCCACGACTACACCGATCTGGCACTGGTCACCGACGGCCTGCGCGCCGAGCGGGAACAGGGCATCACGATCGATGTCGCCTACCGCTACTTCGCTACGGCCAAGCGTAAATTCATCATCGCCGACACCCCGGGGCACATCCAGTACACCCGCAACATGGTGACCGGAGCCTCTACCGCACAGCTCGTCATCGTGCTGGTCGACGCGCGCCACGGACTGCTCGAGCAGTCGCGCCGCCACGCGTTCCTGGCATCGTTGCTGGGCATTCAGCACATCGTGCTGGCCGTGAACAAGATGGACCTGATCGACTGGGATCAGGAACGTTTCGAGGCGATCCGCGACGAGTTCCATGCCTTCGCCGCCCGGTTGGATGTGCACGACGTGACGACCATCCCGTTGTCGGCGCTCAACGGTGACAACGTGGTGACCAAATCCGATGTGACGCCCTGGTATGAGGGGCCGTCGCTGCTGAGCCACCTCGAAGACGTCTACATCGCCGGTGACCGCAACCTCGTCGACGTGCGTTTCCCGGTGCAGTACGTCATCCGGCCGCAGACGCACGAGCACGCCGACCACCGCAGCTACGCCGGCACGGTGGCCAGCGGGGTGCTGCGCCCCGGTGACGACGTGATCGTGCTGCCGGCCGGTAAGCCCACGCGCATCACCCAGATCGACGGGCCGAGCGGCGTCGTCCAGGAGGCATTCCCGCCGATGGCGGTGTCGATCAGCCTGTCCGACGACATCGACATCTCGCGCGGCGACATGATCGCCCGGCCCAACAACCAGCCCCGCGTCACCCAGGATTTCGACGCCACGGTGTGCTGGATGGCCGATGAGTCCTCGCTGGAGCCCGGCCGCGAGTACCTGATCAAGCACACGACGCGCACCACCAGGGCGAAGGTCACTGGCCTGGACTACCGTCTCGACGTCAACACCCTGCACCGGGACAAGACCGCGAGCGCGCTCAAACTCAATGAGCTGGGCCGGGTTTCGCTGCGCACCCAGGCCCCGCTGTTGCTCGACGAGTACAGCCGTAACGCGGCCACCGGATCGTTCATCCTGATCGACCCGAACACCAACGGCACCGTCGGCGCCGGCATGGTGTTGCGCGACAGCCGCAATGAAGCGTCGAGCCCCAACACGGTGCGCCACGAGTCACTGGTCAGCGCGGAGGACCGGCTCAGCCGCGGCCGCACGGTGTGGTTCACCGGGTTGTCCGGTTCGGGCAAGTCCTCGGTGGCGGTGCTGGTCGAGCAGAAGCTGCTCGAAATGGGTATCCCCGCCTACATTCTGGACGGCGACAACCTGCGGCATGGCCTCAATGCCGACCTCGGCTTCTCGATGGACGACCGGGCGGAGAATCAGCGCAGGCTCGCCCACATCGCCGCGATTCTGGCCGATTCCGGCCAGATCGTGCTGGTGCCGGCGATCAGCCCGCTGGAGGAACATCGCGCGCTGGCGAGGAAGGTGACCACCGAAGCCGGGCTCGACTTCTTCGAGGTCTTCTGCGATACCCCGCTGGAAGACTGCGAACGCCGTGACCCCAAGGGGTTGTACGCCAAGGCTCGTGCCGGTGAGATCACCCACTTCACCGGTATCGACAGTCCGTACCAGCGGCCGAAGAACCCGGATCTGCGGCTCACGCCGGAGCACAACTCTGCCGAGTTGGCCGACCTGGTGATCGAGCTGCTGGAGTTGCCGTCGTGAACGATCACGAGCTGGCTGCCCGGCTGGCCACCAGGGCCGGGGATCTGCTGCTCGACGTCCGGGCCGACTTCGCCGACGCCACGGCTGCCGAGCGAAAGGCCGCCGGGGACAAGCAGTCCCACGACTTCCTGATGGCCGAGCTGGCTGCACTACGTCCCGGTGACTCGGTGCTGTCCGAGGAGGCCACAGCCGATCAGCGGGCCGATCCGGCCCGGCTGAGCGCAGACCGCGTCTGGATCGTCGATCCGCTGGACGGGACCCGGGAGTTCTCCGAACTCGGCCGCGACGACTGGGCCGTGCACGTGGCGCTGTGGAGTGCGGGCGAACTCGTGGCCGGGGCGGTCGCGTTGCCCGCGCAGAACACCACGCTGTCCACTCCCGAGACGGCCGCGCCGCGTCCCTTCGACGGCCCGCCGCGGATCGTGGTGTCGCGCACCCGTCCGCCCGCGGTGGCACTGGCAGTCAGGGACGCACTCGGCGGAACACTGGTCGAAATGGGTTCGGCCGGAGCCAAAGTCGCCGCGGTGATCCGCGGGATCGCCGATGTGTACGTGCATGCCGGCGGTCAGTACGAGTGGGATTCGGCGGCGCCCGTCGCAGTGGCCCGCGCGGCCGGCCTGCACACCTCGCGCATCGACGGCTCGCGGTTGGTCTACAACTGCGCCGATCCCACGCTGCCCGACCTGATCGTATGCCGACCCGAGCTGGCCGAACGCGTACTGGCCGTCACGGCGGGGTAGTCGCCACACCGGCGGGGAGCTGGTCGGTACCGACATTCGGACAGGCAAGCTTCAGTTCGTGGAGTGCGTCGGTTCCGTCCTGGAAGCCGCCGACGAAATGTTTGTCGGGCCATCCGTTCGGCGGCGTTCTGGGATTGCCCTGGCTGATCCGTTGCAGCGCATCGGCGAACCTCAGCGCTTCTCGCTTCAGGTCCCGATCTTCGATCGAAGCAGCTTCGTCCCGGACTGCGGTGGCCGCCTCGCCGGCATCCCGCGCCAGGTTCGGGTCGACTTGGCCGACCCCCATCCCCTGGAGGACACCCGGCACGACCTTCACCCATTGGTGCGCGATCTGGTCGGCGCGGCGGCAGTCGTCGCTGAGCTCATCACTCGACTCGTCGGCGTAGCCGACCACCACCATGATCAGCATCAGCGGCGACGCCGCGGCCAACATGACCAGCCTGATTTTGCCGCTCGACCAATCCGGTAGTCCCACCAATGCAGCCTAAACGCGGTGTCGGGTCACTACGCTCACCGAAATGAGCCGCCCCACGCTGCGCGAACTGGCCAGCCTCCCCGCCGTACCGGCCCGACTCGCCGATTCCACCCTGGTCCTGATCGACTGCCAGAACACCTACACCCACGGAAGCCGCCGACGGGGTGCAGGCGGCTCTCGAGCAGACGGCACAACTCCTCGACCGGGCCCGCAGCGCGGGCATCCCGATCATCCATATCCAGCACTCCGACGGTCCGGGCTCGCTGTACGACATCGAGGGGGAGAGCGGCGCGATCGTCGCGTCGGTGGCTCCGCGCGAGGGAGAACCGGTGGTGGTCAAGCAGTTTCCCAATTCGTTCGTGCAGACCGATCTCGACGACCGGTTGAAGGGCCTCGGTGCGTCGAACCTGGTGCTGGCCGGATTCATGACGCACATGTGCGTCAACTCCACCGCGCGCGGCGCCTTCAACCTCGGGTACGCCCCGACCGTGGTGGCCGCCGCGACCGCCACCCGCACGCTGGCCGGCCCTGACAGTGCGCCGGTGCCTGCCGCGGTCATGCAGTCGGCGAGCCTGGCAGCGATGTCGGATCTGTTCGCCATAGTCGTCCCGGACGTGACGGCCGTCCCAGACTGAGCCGGGCCGTTACGGGTGTCGGCAGGAGTGAGCTGGCACAATCCTGGGCATGCGGATGTCGGCGAAGGCGGAGTATGCCGTCCGAGCCATGGTCCAGCTCGCGACGGTCGACGACGGTGTGCTGGTCAAGACCGACGACCTGGCGAAGGCACAGGGCATCCCGGCGCAGTTCCTCGTCGATATCCTCACCGCCCTGCGAAACGACCGCCTGGTCCGCAGCCACCGGGGCCGTGACGGCGGCTACGAACTGGCGCGGCCGGCCGGTGAAATCAGCATCGCCGACGTGCTGCGTTGCATCGACGGACCGCTGGCCAGTGTGCGCGACATCGGCCTGGGGGATCTGCCGTACTCAGGGCCGACAGCGGCGCTGACCGATGTCTGGCGTGCGCTGCGGGCCAGCATGCGCTCGGTCCTGGAGGAGACCAGCCTGGCCGACGTAGCGGCCGGTGCGCTGCCCGACCACGTCGACACGCTGGCGGACGCCTACCGCAATCAGGAACACGAGCGCGGCCACCGCTAGCGTTCGCGGCAGCGCATCGCGATGCCGTCGATCAGCATTCGCAAGCCGCCGTCGAAATCCTCGGCGACCGATGTTCGGCTCGCCACCCGTGAGAGCGCCTCGATGTGCGGGTAATCGGTACCGGCGACCGAGCCGATCTGGGCCGCCGCCTCGGGTGCGCCGCCGGTCAACGGGCCGGCGAGTTCGGCTTGTGTGGAGCCGATGACCAGGGCCATCACTGCATGGAACGCCGACAGGTGGTCGACGCCGGACAATCCGGCCCGGCCCAGGGCGCCGACCAGCGCGTCGGCGATGGCGAACCCGGTGGCCGAGGACATCCGGCGGACCAGCACCAGGGGGATGGCGGCCGGATGCGCGCGCACGCCCCGCCACATCGCGGTGGCGATGGTGTGTACGTCGCGCTGCCAGTCGCCGGTGGGGGTGGGCACGGTGATCTCGGCGACAACGGCTGAGACCACCAATTCTTCGAGGGCCTCTTTTCCGGCGACGTAGTTGTACATCGTCATGGGACCGGTGCCCAGGGCCGTCGCCAGTGACCGCATGCTCAACGCGGCCGGTCCGGAAGCATCGACGATTGTCAGTGCAGCCGAGGCGATCTCATCGACAGTGAATCGGGAACGCATAGGAACTCCTTGACAAGTACGTCGTACGTGTTGCAGTCTACGGCATACGTACAACGTACCTATGATGGAGGTTGAGATGGCGGGTGTCGTGGCGACGGTCCGGGTCGGATTCGAATCGGGTGGGCAGCGATGTGCAGCGTGGTTGACCCTGCCGGCGGAGCCCGGCCCGCACCCGGCGATCGTGCTGGCCCACGGGCTCGGCGCAACCCACGACATGATGCTCCCGCAATATGAGCAGCACTTCGCCGCCGCGGGGATCGGCGTCCTATCCTTCGACTATCGCCACACCGGAATGTCAGATGGTGTTCCACGGCAACATATTTCGATACGAAAGCAGTGCCGGGACCTGCATGCCGCACTCGACTGGCTGGGCGGGCGCGATGACGTCGATTCTGGCCGGCTCGGATTGTGGGGGACCAGCCTCGGCGCGATGAACGTGGTTCGGGTGGCCGCCGAGCGCGTCGAGCTGGCGGCTGCCGTCGTGCAATGCCCCATCGTGCACGGCCCCGCGGCCGCACGCACTCTCGGTCTGGTGGGGGCGCTGCGGTTGACCCCGGCGATTGCCGCTGATGGGCTGCGGGCGTTGAGCGGTCGAGACCGGCGGTATGTACCCATCGTCGGCCGACCCGGCGGATTCGCCCTGGTGACTGCCCCAGGGGCGGAGGCGGGGTGGCATTCCACAGTCCCGCCCGGAGCGGGATTCGACAACCGGATCGCGGCGTCGGATGCCCTGGGACTGGTGGCCACCTCGGCATTGCGCCACGCCAGCCGGGTGCGCGCACCGCTGCTGGTGTGCGTATGTGACCGGGAGAATCTGATGTCTCCCCGCCATGCCGCACTGGTGGCCGTTCGCGCAGCCAAGGGTGTTGTCCGTCATTACGATTCCGATCACTTCGCGATCTACCATCCGCCCCTGGTGAGCCAGGTGCTTGCCGACCAGACCGGCTTTCTCAAGGAGTACCTCGGTGTCGGCAAGTGATGAGCTACGGGCAAACGACACTCGCTTCGCCCGTGTTGCGGCGACCCTGAGCCCTGGTGAATGGGCGGCGTCGAGCCTCTGCGCGGAATGGACAAACCATGAGGTGCTCGCACACTTGGTGATCGGATACAGCTGTGGGATCGGTGACTTCGCCCGGCAGCTGTACCTCCGCCGCGGCTTCGACCCCGCCAACACTGCTCTTGCGGCAACGCTGGCGAAGCGACGCGACCCGACCGCGCTACTGCACGACTACCGTCGCTATATCGCGCAGCCCGCCGGCACCGGCCGGTATTTCCCGCGACGACTCCTGATCGGTGATCACGTCACCCACGAACTGGACATCCTCTACGCATTGGGGCGCGAGCCGCAGATCGCGCCCAGCGTGCTGGCCGCGGTGCTGAACACTCAAGTGACGCTGCCGAATCCGTTCGTACCGGCCTACCGCAACAGTCGTGGTCTGAGCCTGGTCGCCGTCGATACGAACTGGAGGCATGGGGGCGGCGGGCCGCTCGTCGAGGGCCGCGCCGCCGAACTCGTATCGGTACTGGGCAACCGCCCGGCGATGCTGCCGCGGTTGACCGGTGCCGGCGTCGGCCTGCTGTCGGAGCGGGTCAGCCTCCGTATGGGCGGGTGATGATCTCCAGGTAATGCCCGGACGGGTCCTGGAAGTACACCCCGCGGCCGCCGTCGTTGTGGTTGATCTCGCCCGGGTGCCGACCATGCGGATCGGCCCAGTGCTGCATGCCGCGGTCGCGGATCTTGCCGTAGATCGCGTCGAACTCGTCCTCGGACACCAGGAATGCGTAGTGCTGCGGCCGAATCTCTTCGTCAGGACCCACCTGGGCGTAATCGAGGTTCACCCCGTGATTGATGGTCACGGCGAGAAACGGACCGA
The DNA here is from genome assembly GCF_017876775.1 of Mycolicibacterium lutetiense. NCBI lineage: Bacteria > Bacillati > Actinomycetota > Actinomycetes > Mycobacteriales > Mycobacteriaceae > Mycobacterium > Mycolicibacterium lutetiense. Next base: position 756,966 of record NZ_JAGIOP010000001.1, read on the forward strand.
ATTCCCGGGGGTCGGGCAGGCCGAACAACTCGGTGAAGAACTCGGCTGAGACCCGCCGATCCCTGGCGGCGACGATGGTGTGGTTGAAGGTGATGGCCATATCAGTCCAGTAAACAGTTGGACCGGTACCCCCGGCAACGGTGCAGGATGGGGACCATGCCCAACACCCAGATCCTGGCCGGGCCACAGGTAAGGCTGAGGCCACCGGTCGTCGAGGACGCCGAAGCTCTGTACACCCGGATCTCCTCTGATCCCGAGGTGACGAAGTATCTGTCCTGGCGTCCGCATTCCGGCGTGGCCGAAACACGCCGTGTCATCACGACGTTGTTCAACGTCGGTGACGAGCACACCTGGTTGATCGAAGTCGATGGTGAGGTGGCCGGCCTGTGTGCCCGGCGACGACCTCAGCCGTACTCGGTGGAGCTGGGTTACTGCCTGGCCCGGCAGTGGTGGGGACGTGGCCTGATGTCGGAAGCGGTTTCGTTGATGTTGGCCGACCTACAACCGGATCCCACGGTGTATCGGATCGCGGCCTACTGCCATGTCGACAATGCCGGTTCGGCTGGGGTGCTGCGCCGGTGCGGTTTGTCACTGGAGGGAAGGCTCGCGCGGTACTCCATGTTTCCCAATATCAGTGACGAACCACAGGATGTTCTGTTGTTCGGGAAGGCGGTGCGGTGATGGGCACTTTCGATATTCGCGGGTTGCGACGTCCGGTGATCGTGGCGCCGATGGCCGGTGGGCCCTCGACGCCCGAATTGGCCGCGGCCGGCAGCAACGCCGGCGGGCTCGGGTTCCTCGCGGCCGGTTATCTGACCGCCGAGGCGCTCGCCGAAAGGGTCACCGCGGCACGCGGTTTGACCGCCGAACCCCTTGGGGTGAATCTCTTTGCGCCCCAGCCCAGTGCGGGGACCGCGGACCAGATTCACGCCTATGCGGCCGAGTTGGCCGGTGAGGCGCAGCGCTACGGGGTGGCGCTCGGTGAGCCGAGGTACGATGACGATGCGTGGGCCGCCAAGCTGGACGCGGTGTTCGACCTACGGCCCGAGGTGGTCTCGTTCACTTTCGGTCTGCCGAGCGAGCCCGAGATCGCCCGGTTGCGCAGCGTCGGGATCAGCACCGTAGGCACCGTGACGACGCTGGACGAAGCCTGGCTGGCGGTGGGCCGCGGTGTCGACGCACTTGCCGTCCAGGGACCTGCGGCCGGTGGACACCGCGGCACATTTGACCCGGGCGCCTCGCCCGCATCGCAATCACTGGACCACCTGCTGGCCGACGTGCTGGCAGCCGTGGACATCCCGGTCGTGGCTGCGGGCGGGTTGGTCAGCGCCGACGACATTGCCGGCGTGCTGGCCGCCGGTGCGGTGGCGGCCCAACTGGGCACGGCGTTCCTGCTGGCCGATGAATCCGGCAGCAGTCCCGTGCACCGCGCCGCCCTACAGAGTCTCGATTTCACCGAAACCGTTGTGACGCGGGCATTTTCCGGTCGTTATGCTCGCGGGCTGCGCAATCGGTTCATCAGCGAGCACGATGGGCAGGCCCCGCTGGGGTACCCCGAGATCCATTACCTGACCAGTCCGGTGCGCAAGGCCTCGGTGGCCGCGGGCGATCCACAGGCCACCAACGTGTGGGCGGGCACCGGGTGGCGTCAGGCCCGCCCGGGTTCGGTGGCCGAGATCATCGACAGAGTGTCCCCGGCCCGCTAACGCCCTCGGGCGCCGACATTCTCGACGACAACGTCGCCGTCGTCGGAACGCACCGTGACTTCGGCGGCTGCTGTGTCGGGGACGGTTGTCTCGGGCACTCGCACCTCGGTCGAGGACCCCGACTGGGCATGCACCAGATACGGTCCCCGCCCGGGTAGTCCGATGGTCACATCACCGTTGCGGCTCACCGCATCGATCAGGCGCGGCGCGGCGTCGCGGAAGTCGACGGTGATATCACCGTCCGACGTGGTGGCGTTGAACTGTTCGGTGACCGCGATGGGGGAGCGGGAGAAGATTCCGCCGTTCTCGGTGTGGGCCTCGATGCGGCGGGCGGCGCCCCGCAGGATGATCGGACCGTCTGTGGTGCGAGCGATCAGCTGGTCCAGGTCCGCCTGTGCGATCACCGTGCCGATCTCCTGCTCGGTGCGCACAGTCAACCGCCGCGCCTGCTCGGGTGGTACGGCGACCGTGATCTCCCCGCCTCGGGCCCACTGCAGGAAACGGGACGGGTTGTCCACCAACGTGATCCGGGTCTCGTCGCCGTCGGTGGTGACCTCGAGTCGGTGCGCGCCGCTGTGGGTGGTGTTCACCAGGCGCAGATCGGCGGCGGCGTCCCGGGTTTCGCGGTCCGCGATGATCCGGATCGCGATGGGGATGCGTGCGGTGTCGATCACCAACGATCGCATCGTGGTCGGCAGGGCCTCGTGATCGGTGACGACGCGGACAGTGCTCACGGCCCACGCCGCGACACCCAGCGATGCCACCGAACCGGCCACAAGCAGCGTCGCCGCGGCGATCAGGACCAGACGGAAGGCGGTGCGTCCGCCGGGGGTCAGTTGGGGCGGAACGTTGGCCGGTGGCGGAGGGGCGATGGTGGTCACGATGAAAGTCCTTCCCGGGTGCGGATGTTCGGTCTAGGTCTCGAGGTAACGCAGCACCGCGAGCACGCGGCGGTTCTCGCTCTCGTCCGGAGCGAGGTCGAATTTCGTGAAGATCGAGGCGATGTGTTTCTCGGCTGAGCCGACCGAGATGTGCAGTGCGGCGGCGACAGCCGAGTTCGTCCTGCCCTCTGCCATGAGTTGCAGGACATCTCGTTCGCGCGGGGTCAACTGGTCCAGGACACTGCGTCGGGCCGAACGAATCAGGATCTGTGACACCACCTCTGGATCAAGTACCGTGCCGCCTCCGCCCACCACCTCGACGGCGTCGAGAAAGGCCAGAACGTCGGCCACCCGGTCTTTCAACAGATAGCCGAATCCTCGGGTGTCCGAGGCGATCAGGTCGGTCGCGTAACGCTCCTCGACGTAGTGCGAGAGAACCAGCACCGGGGACTCGGGGTTCTGCCTGCGCAGTAGGGCTGCGGCGCGGATGCCCTCGTCGGTGAACGTCGGTGGCATCCGGACATCAAGAATGGCCAGGTCTGGGTGAAGCTCATTCACCAGGCGCAGCAGGTTGGTGGCGTCGGGCACCCCGGCCACCACCTCGTGTCCGGCGTCGGCCAGGATCCGCTCGATACCGGCCCGCAGCAGCGCCGAATCCTCGGCGATCACGATGCGCATGGCAGCACCGCCGTGACGATCGTCGGACCCGTGGCGGGACTCGACACCGCGAACGATCCGCCGGCGGCACGTACTCGTTCCTCGAGTCCGCGCAGGCCGGTCGCGGTCTCGTCGGCGTCGACGGCGGCACCGCCCTGACCGTCGTCGAATACCGAGACGTGCAGCACGTCGGCGGCGTCATCCAGGCGCACGGTGACCACGGCCTGAGTGGCGTTGGCGTGCTTGGCGATGTTGGTCAACGCCTCGGCGACCACGAAGTAGGCAACCGATTCCACTTCGTCGGGCAGCCTGCGGGGCAGTTCGATGTGCAGTGTGGTGGGTACCCCCGAGGTTTCGGCGCGCTGCACCACCGACGACAGTGCCGCGTCAAGGCCCCGGTCCGACAGGATCGTCGGCGCGATGCCCCGCACCACGTTGCGAAGTTCGACGAGTGCGGCCTTGGCGTCGGCGTGAGCCTCGGCGATCAGGGCCTTGGCGGCGGGCGGATCCGAATCCAGCTTTGTCTGCGCCAGCCCGATCGTCATCGCCAGAGATACCAGGCGGGGTTGCACGCTGTCGTGCAGGTCCCGCTCGATGCGGTGCCGTTCGGTCTGCGCCGAGGACACCGCACCCTGCCGGGCATCGGCCAGCGCACTCACTTGATATTCCAGGGCCGCGGTGGGCGACGGCGACAGGAGCCATCGGTCGATCGCGGCATCCACTGCCGGGGCGAGGATCAGGATGGCTGCCGCGGCGATGACGGCGACGACCGCCAGCAGCACGGCGATCGGCAGGGAGAGAAAGATCAGACCGGCGGCGTTGTCGCTGTGACGGATGGCGACGGCCGCGGCTGGGCCGAGGAAGGCGAACGTCAGCAGGGCGAAGGCGAGGCCGGTGGCCAGCATGTCGTAGGTCATCCGCAGGTAGTGATGGCAGAAGCCCTTCCAGAACCGGGTACTGCTGATATCCAGCCAGAGCTGATGCGCCCAGCCCTGGAAGCCCGTATGCGGTGACAATCGGCGGGGCGGGATGCCGATTCCGAAACCGAACACCGCTTCACTGCGGGTCCGCTCGAACCCCTCCACGCCGCGCATCAGGTAGATGAACACCACCGCGGCAAGCAGGAAGCCGATCACGGACGGAATCGAAGAGAATCCGATGACCATGATGGACAACGGAATCCAGAACCACACGAGCGCGACGGCGGCACCGGTGATCATCGATGCGGTCGGCACGACGCCGATGGTGCGCGATCTCGAAACGGGCTCAGGCGGCGACGGGGCAGGTGCGGGCACGAAGGTTTCGCTGATTGCGACCATGCCTTCCAACCTACGAAGTTGTGCGGCGCGGCGATACAGCGTTTTCCCCAGACCCCGCTGGGGGATAACCACCCCCCAATCTCCGGCGATGAGTTTCGCCGGGCGGTCCGGTCTACCCGCTGTCACCCTCTCGAAACGCTAGGAGCAACCCATGGCTGTTCTGTCCACACCCGACACCGATGCCCAAGGCCACGCCGACAAGTCGCTGAGGCGCAAGATCGGCATAGGGATCAGCGGGCTCGTCGGCGCCTTCCTCGTGTTCGACGCGTTCGGCAAGTTCACGCTTCCCCAGCAAGTCAAGGACGGAACTGCGGCTCTCGGTTTTCCCACTGGGCAGGCGCTGGTGATGGGAATCGTCCTGGCGGCGTGCGTCGTTGTCTACATCGTCCCGCGCACGGCGGTGCTGGGCGCGGTGGGCATCACGGCCTACCTCGGCGGCGCGGTCACTGCGAACATGCGCGTTGAAGCACCGCTGTTCAGCCACACGCTGTTCGCGGTCTACCTCGGTGTGCTGATGTGGATCGGACTGGTGCTCCGACGCCCCGAGTTGCTCAGGGTCGCCGGCCTACGGCGGTGAAGCCTACTTCGGTGCGGTGAGCTCCAGCGCGATGTTGTCGGGGTCGCGGAACTCCAGGATGTAGGACGGGCCGATGTCTTTGACGGGCTCGTGCCCGATACCCAAATCGTCGAGATGCAGTGCGGCGTCGTTCAACTCGGCGAGGCTCCTGAGCCGGAAGGCCAGGTGGTCCAGCCCGGTTCGGTCTTCGTCGAAGGCATCCCGGCCGACCGGGCGCAGGCCGATCAACGTTGCCCCGGCGTCGTAGATCACCCCGCCGGACAGAAAACTCAGCCGGGCGCGGGTGGCGACGTCGGCGTCCTGCAGCAGCTCGATCAGAATCGGCCAGCCGAAGACGCTCTCGTAGAACTGCCGGGACCGTTCGATGTCGGTGACCGTGAGCCGCAAATGCGCGACGGAGGACGTGGTGATGGCCATGGGGTTCATGCTGCCACCTCGACGTGATAGAATCCGTGCGTGCATGTGGGGATGACGATGCCGGTCATGGAACCTTTGTTGGATGCGACGACGCTGCGGTCCTGGGCGCAAGTCATCGACGAAGGGCCGTTCTCGTCGCTGTGCTGGGGCGAGCGCATCGCCTTCGACAATCCGGACAGCCTGACCCTGCTGGGCGCACTGGCGGCCTGGACTGACCGGGTGCGGCTGGTGACCACCGTGGTGGTACCGCAGTTGCACGATCCGGTGATGCTGGCCAAGGGCTTGGCCACCGGTGACCTGCTCAGTGGTGGGCGGTTGACCGTGGGTATCGGTGTCGGTGGCCGCCACGAGGACTATCACGCGGTCGGCGCCGACCCGGGGACCCAGAGCCGGCGGGGACTGGCTGAGCGTGTCGCGGTGATGAAGCGGGTGTGGGCCGGCGAGAAGGTCACCGAATCGGTGCTTCCGGTCGGGCCGCCGCCGGTTCAGTCCGGTGGGCCGCCGTTGCAGATCGGCAGCATCGGGCCCAAGACCATCCGTGATGCCGCGGTCTGGGCCGACGGCGTCGCCGGCACCACACTGGATCTGGATCTGACTCGCCAGGCCGAGTTGTTCGACGTCGCCCGGACCGCGTGGGCCGAGGCCGGCAAGCCCAAGCCGCACCTGGCGACCTCGTTCTGGTTCGCGCTCGGTAAGCCCGAGGAGGCCCGCGATCAGGTACGCCGGCATCTGCGTCGGTACATGAACTGGATCCCGGCCGAGTACGTCGACGCGATGGCTCCCATGACCGGCTGGGCCGGCACCGAAGAGGAACTGGTCGAGGTGCTCGGCAAGTTCGAGAGCATCGGCACCGACGAGGTGCACCTGATCCCGACCAGCTCCGATATCGACCAGCTGCGGCGAGTGGCTGAGGTGGCCAAAGCCTTCGTCTGAAATTCTCCGATCGGACTATTTCAGCAATACGTGAGCAAGGTCATGGAATCGGCGTCGACGTGGCCTGCGTCTCTGTTCTGCCCCTAGGTGCCCGATGTTTTCGAGCTCGGCACGCGTGGGGTGGCCAGCGTCGGACTATTCGATGTCGTACCTGTCCATCAGGCACGACGACGTGCGGTTGCCGAGTTGTTCACCGGTCGGTTGCCGACTATTCGGGCGGGGTTCCCCAGGCCCGAGGCATTCTCGGAAACGTTCGAGTGAAATCCGGTGCAGGCCGGCTACAGCAAACGATGTCAAGGGCGCGTTACGGATCAGCACGCGCCAGATATCGGTACTAGCGTATTGATCGACGACGTGGTCAGGCAGAGGCGAATACGACAGTTGGGGAACTCATGATCCAGAAGAGCTTGATCGCCACGACCTTGGCAGCGGGGATCGTCAGTGCCGCCGTGGCGCTGTCTGCGCCGGCATCGGCCGATTCCAAGGGCAACAGCACCGTCGGGTGCTCGCCGTGCGACCGCGTGACCTCCTCGCTCACCGACGCCGCCACCGACGCCGCCAAGAGTGCGATCACCGGCGGGGTCGACCTGCCCGAGATCCCCGTAGTCGACAAATGGGTGAAGTTCCCCGGTAAGACGGCCGAGAAGTGGGCGACCTTCCCCGGTAAGACGGCCGAGAAGTGGGGCGGCTTCCCGGGCAAGGTCCTGAAGAAGTGGACCGGGCTGGGCTGACCTCCCGCCCGTGCACAACAGTCCCAAACAGATCAGTGGTGACCCGCTGTAAACGGGTCACCACTGATACGTGGGCGGTGTTGGAGGCTTACTCCCCCGGATCACCACCACCGGTCCACAAGTAATTCAGCTTGACTGTATACCCTGAGCGCCATTTGCTGAAGACCCTTCTTCTGGACAGATTCGCGACGCGTGGGCACCCTTCCCTGGTGTGGCTCCGCACCAATTGTGGATCGGTTACCTGGGTCTTTGCGTTCGCAGATTCTTCTGTCGTTGCGCCTTAGGGCGCTCGGCTGACGGGCGACTTTTTCCCCGCCCCTGCGTTGCTGGCGGCGGGGCCATCGCGAATGACTACCTCAGTCCGCCGTTCTGGGCCAGGTGATCGGCGAGCAGCGCACCGGCATTCCGGATATGTCGGGCCATGGCGGCGCGGGCCTGCTCGGGGTTGTTGGCGCGCAAGTGCTCGATGATGGCCCGGTGATCCTGGGCCGATGCCTCGGGCCAACCCTCCACGGCGGCAAAGAACTTGCGGGGTGCATACGTCAGCGTGGTCTTGATAAGCCACCGGATCTTGCGTGACCCGCTCAGCCGGTAGATCAGTTCGTGGAACTGGTGGTTGAGCCGTTCTTCCTCGTCGAAATCATTTGCAGCAGCGGCATGTTCGAGCGCATCCTGGATTCGCTCGAGTTCGTCTACCGTCGTCGGTGTGATCGTCGCGGCGACGCGAGCGGTGAGCTCACCGCCCAACAGGGCTTGGGCGTCGTAGATGTCGCGGATGTCGTCGCTGGACAGCGCCGTCACCATGAAGCCGCGGCGTGGCTCGACGGATAAGAAGCCCTCGGTCTGAAGCTGCAGCAGGCCCTCGCGGGCCGGCGTGGCGCTGATTCCGAGTTCCTCGGCGACCACCTCCGGACGGATGAACTGCCCAGAGTGCAACTGTCCCGACACGATGAGCTCGCGCACATGCGACGACGCGACATCAGACAACCGCATGAGGTGTTTCTTGGGATTCCCGTTCATGTCAGGCTGACCTCAGATGTCGAGTCCGCCGCGCTTGACCAGTTGCTTGGCGATGACGCCCCGCTGGATTTCGTTGGTGCCCTCGCCGACGATCATCAGGGGCGCGTCGCGGAAATAGCGTTCGACGTCGTATTCGGTGGAGTAGCCGTAGCCGCCGTGGATCCGCACCGCATTCAGCGCGATCTCCATCGCGGTCTCCGAGGCGAACAGCTTGGCCATGCCTGCCTCCATGTCGCAGCGGCCGCCGGCGTCGATCCGCTCGGCCGCATCGAGCAGGAGGCTGCGGGCGGCGTAGAGCTTGGTGCCCATGTCGGCCAGCATGTTCCCGACCGACTGGTGCTTCCAGATCGGCACGCCGAAGCTCTCGCGGTCCTGCGCGTACTGCAGTGCGTCGTCAAACGCGGCGCGGGCCACGCCCGTTGCCCTGGCGGCCACCTGGATCCGGCCGACTTCCAGACCCTTCATCATCTGGGCGAATCCGCGTCCTTCGGCACCACCGAGTAGCGCATCTGAATCCACTTGGCAGTCAACGAAATTGATCTCACAACTCTCGACGCCTTTGTATCCGAGTTTCGGCAGATCCTTGGAGACTTCGAAGCCGGGAACCTTCTCCACCAACAGAATCGACACGCCCTTGTGGGCGGGGAGCGCGGCGGGGTCGGTCTTGCACAGCAGCGCGACCAGGCCGGCCTTGCGGGCATTGCTGATCCAGGTCTTCGACCCGTTGATCACGTAGCCCGACTCGTTTTTGGTTGCCACGGTGCGCATGGCCTGCAGGTCGGAGCCTCCGCCGGGTTCGGTGAGCGCCATTGTGGCGCGCAGTTCGCCGGTGGCCATGCGGGGCAGATACTTCTGCTTCTGCGCCTCGGTGCCGAACTGCAGTAACAGCTTGGACACCACGGTGTGCCCGCCCATCGCGCCGGCCAGGCTCATCCAGCCGCGCGCGAGCTCCTCGGTGACCTGCGCGTAGCACGGCATCGAAACTGCCGCGAAACCATAGGGTTCCGGGATCGCCAGACCAAAGATGCCCATCTCCTTCATCGTCTCGATGAGTGCCTCGGGATAGGTGTTGGCGTGTTCGAGTTCGCGGACGACGGGCCGGACCTGCTTGTCGACGAAGTCGCGGACGGTGTCGACGATGGCCTGCTCTTCGGTGGACAAGGTAATCACTGAGTTCCTCCTGGAAGCTTTATGGAAAATATTCTATAGAGTTTGAGTATGTCCGATTCGGATGACCCGATGGCGGCGGTTGGCGGCTGACAGCGTGGGCGTGGGCGAAAGGCGCAGAATAGGGACGTGCCACCGCTTCGGATGCGGTACGACTCGGGAAACGGTCTGTGTAAGGCCGAGTTGCTGGCGGCGGTTTCGCTGGCGATCGACCTTGGTCTCGGCCAGCCGATGGAACACATGCTCCGATCGTCGCTGATCGCCACACGTCTCGCGGAGCGGATAGGTCTTGATGCGCGACAGCGCGCGACGGTGTACTACGCAAATCTGGTCGGCTGGATCGGCTGCCACGCCGACTCGCATGAACTGTCAGCTCTTTTCGGCGACGACATCGGTTTTCGGGCCGACACCTACGGGGTGGACCGGGCTGGGATGCCATTTCTGCGGTTGATGGTCAGCCATGTCGGGCAGGATCTGCCTGGCTGGGAACGCGGAATCCGATCGGCGATATTCGTTCTCACCGCGCGCAACCAGGTGGCCCGGCTCATCAACTCGCACTGCAGCTCGGCTGGGGCGTTGTCCGACCGAATGGGGCTGGATCGCGACGTCGGTGCGGCACTTGCCTATGTCTTCGAGCGCTGGGATGGCCGCGGTATGCCCAATGGTGTTGGTGGCGAGAAGATTCCGATCGAGATACACATCGTCGGCCTGGCTGACGTGGTCGAGGTGCATCTGCGTACCGGCGGTCTGGGGCAGGCGATCGAGGTCGTGCGATCCCGCAGTGGCACCCAGTTCAGCCCCGACGTCGCGGACGTGTTCGAGCGTGATGCCGCCGCGATCGTCGAGGGGTTGCTCGACATCGATGTCTGGACTGCGGCACTGGCGCTCGCACCTGACCGCGATCGCATTCTGAGCGAGGACGAGATCGATGAATTCCTTCGAGCAATGGCAGATTTCGTCGATCTCAAATGCCCGGTCTCACCGGGCTACTCGCGCGGCATCGCCGACCTGGCGGCAGCAGCCGCCCGCCAGTTGCGGCTGTCGCAGGCCGAGGTGACGCGACTGTACCGCGCCGGCCTGGTCCACGGACTGGGGAAACTGGGCGTATCCAACCAGATCTGGGAGAAGAAGGGCCCGTTGACGACGGCCGAGACCGAGCGGCTGCGGATGTATCCGTACCTGACCGGGCGGATCCTGAATCGCGTCGACGGTTTGAAATCGGTTGTCTCGCTGGCCACCAAGCACGAGGAGAGGATCGACGGCTCCGGATTCCCCCGAGGCAATGCGGGTCCGGAGCTCACCATGGCCGATCGGATACTGGCGGCTGCTGTCACATATCAGGTTCTGCACGAGCAGGATTCGGGGCATGCGGATGTTGCCGGACTGTTGCGTCGCGAGGCGCGCGACGGACGACTTGACGCGGAGTCGGTGGAAGCGGTGCTGACGGCGGCGGGTCATCGGTCGGAGCCCCGGTCCGGGCCCTCATCGAGGCTCACCGCCCGCGAGGTCGAAGTCTTGCGGCTCGTCGCGCAGGGGAGATCCAACCGGGAGATCGGCTCCACTCTGTTCATCGCGGAGAAGACAGCGCGCAACCACGTCGAGCGGGTGTACGCCAAGCTCGGCGTCAGCAACCGCACCCAGGCGACTCTGGCGGCCATCGATCGAGGTCTGGCCGGCCCCGCGCTCGACACCGCCGGGGGATCGGCGTAGCGCGCATTTGAGGCGATTGCCCCATGTAGCCATCGGTGCTTCCGTTCGATGATCAGAACCTGACCAGCTATTTCAGCACTTTCGGAGGGACCGATCATGACCGAATTGGCATACGAGCCGTCGCTCGCCGAGGGCCGAATCGACGCGTTGAGGGTGAGCCGGCACGCCGGCGGCCGGCAGCTCCTGCACGAGCTCTCGCTGACGGTGCGGCCGGGCGAACTGGTCGCCATCGCCGGGGGCAGCGGTGCGGGCAAGACGACACTGCTCGAGACGCTGGCCGGACTGCAGCCGCCCTCGGGTGGGCAGGTGCGGCACGACAGCACCCGGATCGGATACGTGCCGCAGGACGACATCATCCATCTGGAGATGCCGTTGCGCCGGACGTTGCGCTACGCCGCCCGGTTGAGGCTGCCCGCGGGTACCTCGGCAGCTGAGGCCGACCGCGCCGTCGAACAGACGATGCATGACCTCGACCTGGCTGACCGAGCCGAGGTACCGGTCCGCGCGTTGTCCGGTGGACAGCGCAAGCGGGCGAGCATCGCCGTGGAACTACTGACCCGGCCGCGGATCTTCTTCCTGGACGAACCCACCTCCGGTCTGGATCCGGCGACCGCGGCCGAGGTGATGCGTCTGCTGTATCGGCTGAGCCGCAGCGGAGTCACGGTTGTCCTGACCACCCATGAGCCGGCAGGCATCGAGCTGTGCGATCGGGTGGTGTTTCTCGCTCGCGACGGATTCCTGGCCTTCACAGGGAGTCCGGCCGATGCCCGGCGCTACTTCGGCGTCCAGGATCTGGCCGGGGTCTACGAGAAACTTGCCACCGAGGGCAGTCCGGCAGCGTGGGCGCAGCGATTCGATGAGCTGCGCGCAGTCGTGCCGAGCCACCACGACGAGCCAGCGCCGACTCCGGCCGCCCCGTCGAAGGTCAAGACACCCAGGGTGATCGAGCAGTGGTGGACATTGACGCGGCGCAATATCGAGGTCCTGCTTCGTAATCGGTTGACACTGACGATCCTGCTGGGCTCACCGGTGTTGGTCACCGCGATGATGGCAACGCTGTTCCGGCGCGGCGCCTTCGATACGACCGGTGCGGCCGACATCGGACCGGCGCAGATCGTCTTCTGGATCGCGTTCGACGGCTTCTTCTTCGGCCTGACCTACGGCCTGCTGCAGATCGTCGGGGAGATGTCGGTCTTCCGGCGTGAGCGGTTGTCCGGCGTGAGCATCACGGCGTATGTGGGGTCCAAGGTCACCGCACTGCTCCCGGTACTGGCGCTGGTGAGCGCGGTACTGCTCGGCGTACTGCGAGCGCTCGGCCGGCTGCCCGCACTGGGATGGCATGTGTACGCGCTGCTGTTCGTGACGATCCTCGTGGAGGCGACGTCGGCGCTGGCGCTGGGACTGTTCGCCTCCGCCGCGGTCTCCAACGCCGCGCAGGCCGCCCTGGCGCTGCCGATGCTGTGTTTCCCGCAGGTGCTGTTCGGCGGTGCGATCGTGCCGGTCCACGAGATGGCCGCCCCGGGACGGATGATGAGCTACGGCCTGTCCAATCGGCATGCGTTCGAAGCGCTCGGTAGAGACCTCGACCTCGACCGATTCACCGCCACGCTGCCTGCCATGTCGGGATACCGCGACACCTTCAGCGGCGGCACCGGCGCCAGCCTGATTGCGCTCGCGGCGTTCACCGCCATCCTGCTCACCGGAACCGTGTGGGTGCTGCACCGCAAATCGACCCCGGGTGCGTTCTGGCGATGACGACCCAATGACGTCAGGCCCGCGAGGCGGTTGCCTCTCGGGCCTGCGTTTCTGCAATTCGAACGAAATCTGGGCAGTGGCGTGAAACCGTGTCTTGCCTGGTAGAAAGGGTGCCCCCGGCAGGAATCGAACCTGCGGCCTTCTGCTCCGGAGGCAGACGCTCTATCCCCTGAGCTACGGGGGCGCGAGCTGGAGACCAGCAGCGCCGATTGGGCTTGCATAGCGTAGCGCATGGCAGAGCGAATACGGATTCGGGGCGCGGGGACCCCAGACCATAGGATGGACCCTCGTGACCCCCGCCGACCTCGCAGAGCTGCTCAAGGCCACTGCCGCCGCAGTGCTGACCGAACATGACCTGGACACCGCCGCGCTGCCCGACACCGTCACGGTCGAGCGCCCGCGCAACCTCGAGCACGGCGACTACGCAACCAACCTCGCGCTGCAGCTCGGTAAGAAGGTCGGCGTCAATCCGCGCGAGCTCGCCGGCTGGCTGGCCACCGCGCTGACCGCCGCCGACGGCATCGCCGCCGCCGAGGTCGCCGGACCCGGCTTCGTCAACCTGCGCATCGAGGCGTCCGCGCAGGGCGTCATCGTCACCAACGTGCTGAATGCGGGTGCTGGCTACGGCAACTCCGCCGAGCTGAACGAGAAGGTCAACCTCGAGTTCGTCTCGGCCAACCCGACCGGGCCCATCCACATCGGCGGCACCCGTTGGGCCGCGGTGGGCGACGCGCTGGGGCGGCTGCTGTCGACCCAGGGCGCAGACGTCACCCGTGAGTACTACTTCAACGATCACGGCGGCCAGATCGACCGGTTCGCCCGCTCGTTGGTCGCTGCGGCCAAGGGGGAGCCGGCCCCGGAGGACGGCTACGCCGGTTCCTACATCAACGACATCGCCGCGTCCGTGCTGGCCAAGCGGCCCGAGGTGATGAGCCTGCCCGCTGATGAGCAGCAGGAAGCCTTCCGTGAGATCGGCGTGGACCTGATGTTCACCCACATCAAGGAATCCCTGCACGAGTTCGGCACCGACTTCGACGTGTACACCCACGAAGACTCGATGCACACCTCAGGCCGGGTCGATCAGGCCATCGCCAAGTTGCGCGAGACCGGCAACATCTACGAGAAGGACGGCGCAACCTGGTTGCGCACCACCGAATTCGGTGACGACAAGGACCGCGTCGTCATCAAGAGCGACGGTAACGCGGCCTACATCGCCGGCGACCTCGCCTACTACCTGGACAAGCGTGAACGCGGATTCGACCTGTGCATCTACATGCTCGGTGCCGACCACCATGGCTACATCGCGCGGCTGAAGGCGGCCGCCGCGGCACTCGGTGACAACCCGGACACCGTCGAGGTGCTGATCGGCCAGATGGTGAACCTGGTCCGCGACGGCCAACCCGTGCGGATGAGTAAGCGCGCCGGCACCGTCATCACCCTCGACGATCTGGTCGAGGCCATCGGCGTCGATGCCGCCCGGTATTCCCTCATCCGCTCCTCGGTGGACACCCCGATCGACATCGACCTGGCGCTGTGGTCGAGTGCGTCCAGCGAAAACCCGGTCTACTACGTGCAATACGCGCATGCCCGGCTGTCGGCGCTGGCCCGCAATGCCGCCGATCTCGGCGTCACCGCCGACACCGCCCACTTGGATCTGCTGACCCACGACAAAGAGGGCATCCTGATCCGCAACCTGGGTGAGTTTCCCCGGGTGCTCAAAGCGGCTGCCGCACTGCGTGAACCGCACCGGGTCTGCCGATATCTGGAAGACCTGGCCGGCGACTATCACCGGTTCTATGACGCCTGCCGTGTGCTGCCGCAGGGTGATGAAGACCCAGGGGAACTCAATTCCGCGCGCCTCGCACTGTGTGAGGCCACCCGCCAGGTGATCGCCAACGGTCTGGCGATCCTCGGCGTCACTGCCCCGGAGCGGATGTGAACGCTCATCCCGCCGGCCCCCGGCACGCCGAGGAAGTCCACCACTCCGGTGCTCCCGTCAAACCTCAGTCTCCTGACGAAATCCTGCTGCTGGCTCCGAACGTGTGGCCGCGCAACCTGGTTCGCGGCGACGACGGTGTCGTGTCGATCGCCGGAGTGTCGGTCACCGAGTTGGCGGCCGAGTACGGCACCCCGCTGTTCGTGATCGACGAGGACGACTTCCGGTCGCGTTGCCGCGACATCGCGGCGGCCTTCGGCGGCGGCGAGTACGTGCACTATGCGGCCAAGGCGTTCCTCTGCAGTGAGATCGTTCGTTGGGTCAACCAGGAAGGCCTGTCGCTCGACGTGGCGACCGGGGGAGAGCTCGCGGTTGCGCTGCACGCCGACTTCCCGGCGGAGCGGATCACCCTGCACGGCAACAACAAATCCGTCACCGAGCTCACGGCCGCCGTCAAGGCCGGGGTTGGGCATGTGGTGGTCGATTCCCTGATCGAGATCGAGCGCCTGGACGAAGTCGCCGGTGCGGCGGGCATCGTCCAGGACGTGCTGGTTCGCGTGACGCCGGGCGTGGAAGCTCACACCCATGAGTTCATCTCGACCGCCCACGAGGACCAGAAGTTCGGGCTGTCCCTGGCCAGCGGTGCGGCGATGGAAGCGGTACGCAGGGTTTTCGCCACCGAGAACCTGCGACTGATCGGATTGCACAGCCACATCGGCAGCCAGATCTTCGATGTGGCCGGGTTCGAGGTGGCTGCCCACCGCGTGATCGGCCTGCTGCGCGACGTCGTGTCCGAATTCGGCGTCGAGAAGACGTCGCAGATGTCGGTCATCGACCTCGGTGGGGGGCTGGGGATCTCGTATGTCCCGTCCGATGACCCGCCGCCGATGAAGGAACTTGCCGACAAACTCAAGGCCATCGTGCGCAGCGAGTCCGAGGCCGTCGGACTGCCGACACCGAAGCTCGTGGTGGAACCGGGCCGCGCCATCGCCGGGCCGGGGACCATCACGCTCTACGAAGTCGGCACGGTCAAGGATGTGGCGATCAGCGCCACCGCACAGCGACGCTACGTGAGCGTCGACGGCGGGATGAGTGACAACATCCGCCCGGCGCTGTACGACGCCGAGTACGACGCCCGCCTGGTGTCGCGAACCAGCGACGCAACCGCGACTCTGGCGCGTATCGTCGGGAAGCATTGTGAGACCGGCGACATAGTGGTCCGCGATACCTGGGTCTCCGATGACATCACGCCCGGTGACTTGCTGGCCGTTGCCGCCACCGGTGCCTACTGCTACTCGATGTCGAGCCGGTACAACCTGTTGTGCCGACCTGCCGTGGTAGCCGTGAAGGACGGCAAGGCGCGGTTGGTGCTCCGTCGGGAGACCGTCGACGATCTTTTGAGCCTGGAGGTGAGTGGTCAATGAGTGAGAAGCCCATCGGCGTAGCGGTACTGGGGCTGGGTAACGTCGGCAGCGAAGTGGTGCGCATCATCAACGAGAGCGCCACCGATCTGGCCGCCCGCATCGGCGCCCCGCTCGAGGTGCGTGGCATCGGGGTGCGCAAGGTCTCCGGTGACCGCGGCGTGCCGATGGATCTGCTCACCGATGACATCATCGAGCTGGTGTCGCGCGACGACGTGGACATCGTGGTGGAGTTGATGGGTCCGGTGAAGCCGGCTCGCAAGGCCATCCTGGCGGCCTTGGAGCAGGGTAAGTCAGTGGTCACCGCCAACAAGGCGCTGATGGCACAGTCCACCGGTGAGCTGGCGCAGGCAGCCGAAAAAGCTCGCGTCGACCTGTATTTCGAGGCCGCCGTGGCCGGTGCGATCCCGGTCATCCGCCCGCTGACCCAGTCGCTGGCCGGTGACACGGTGTTGCGGGTGGCCGGCATCGTCAACGGCACCACCAACTACATCCTGTCCGAGATGGACAGCACCGGAGCCGATTACAACTCGGCGCTGGCCGACGCCAGCGCGCTGGGCTACGCCGAGGCCGATCCGACCGCCGACGTCGAGGGTTACGACGCTGCGGCCAAGGCGGCAATTCTCGCCTCGATCGCGTTCCATACCAGGGTCACCGCCGACGATGTCTATCGCGAAGGCATCACCAAGGTGAGCTCCGCCGACTTCGAGTCCGCGCGGGCGCTGGGCTGCACCATCAAACTGCTGGCCATCTGTGAGCGGCTCACCAGTGATGAAGGAAAGCAACGTGTTTCGGCCCGCGTCTACCCGGCCCTGGTGCCGCTGACGCATCCGCTGGCCGCGGTGAACGGGGCCTTCAACGCCGTGGTGGTCGAGGCCGAAGCAGCCGGCCGGTTGATGTTCTACGGCCAGGGCGCCGGGGGAGCACCAACCGCATCAGCCGTGATGGGCGACGTCGTGATGGCCGCCCGCAACCGGGTCCAGGGCGGCCGTGGTCCGCGGGAATCCAAGTACGCCAAGTTGCCGATCGCCCCGATCGGATTCATCCCCACCCGCTACTACGTCAACATGAATGTCTCGGATCGGCCGGGCGTGTTGTCCGCGGTGGCAGCAGAATTCTCCAAGCGCGAGGTGAGCATCGCCGAGGTGCGCCAGGAGGGCATGGTCGATGACGACGGGCAGCCGTGTGGTGCACGCATCGTGGTGGTCACCCACCAGGCCACCGATGCCGCGCTCTCGGAAACCGTCGAGGCGCTGGCCGATCTCGATGTGGTGCAGACCATCAACAGCGTGCTGCGTATGGAAGGAACGAACGCATGAATCCCGGGACGCAAGGAAAGAACAGCGCAGGGCCGGTGCACCGGCCGTGGCCGGGATTGATCGAGG
This sequence comes from Mycolicibacterium lutetiense, assembly GCF_017876775.1. Taxonomy (NCBI): domain Bacteria; kingdom Bacillati; phylum Actinomycetota; class Actinomycetes; order Mycobacteriales; family Mycobacteriaceae; genus Mycobacterium; species Mycolicibacterium lutetiense. The sequence continues at coordinate 774,581 of NZ_JAGIOP010000001.1, forward strand.
CGTACCGAGATCGCCTGCCGGTCGGCGACAACTGGACACCGATCACGCTGCTCGAGGGCGGCACGCCGCTCATCCATGCCAAGCGCCTCAGTGAACTCACCGGCTGCACAGTGCATCTCAAGGTCGAGGGGCTCAACCCGACCGGATCGTTCAAGGACCGCGGCATGACCGTCGCGGTCACCGAGTCACTGGCTCGTGGACAGCAGGCCGTGATGTGTGCCTCCACCGGCAACACGTCGGCATCGGCGGCGGCATACGCCGCCCAGGCCGGTATCACCTGTGCGGTCCTGATCCCTCAGGGCAAGATCGCGATGGGCAAGCTGGCGCAGGCCGTCATGTACGGCGCCAAGATCATCCAGGTCGACGGCAACTTCGACGACTGCCTGGAACTTGCCCGCAAGATCACCGCGGATTTCCCGACCATCGCACTGGTGAACTCGGTGAACCCGTATCGCATCGAGGGGCAGAAGACCGCGGCGTTCGAGATCGTCGACGCACTGGGCACTGCCCCCGACGTGCATGCGCTGCCGGTGGGCAACGCGGGCAACATCACCGCGTACTGGAAGGGCTACACCGAATACCACCGCGACGGTCTGTCGGACCGGCTTCCGCGGATGCTCGGCACCCAGGCCGCCGGCGCGGCCCCGCTGGTGTTGGGTGAGCCGGTCAAGGAGCCCGAGACGATCGCCACCGCGATCCGCATCGGTTCGCCGGCGTCGTGGTCCGGTGCGGTCGAGGCTCAGCAGCAGTCCAAGGGCCGCTTCCTGGCCGCCACGGATGAGGAGATCCTCGCGGCGTATCACCTGATCGCCCGGAGCGAAGGCGTGTTCGTCGAGCCTGCGTCGGCAGCCAGCGTGGCAGGTCTGCTCAAGTCGATCGAGGATGGCTGGGTCAAGCGTGGTTCGACGGTGGTCTGCACCGTCACCGGCAACGGCCTCAAGGATCCGGACACCGCGCTCAAGGACATGCCCACTGTCACCCCGGTTCCCGTCGATCCCGTCGCCGTCGTCGCCAAACTCGGACTGGTCTGACCCTGGTGAATCAGACCCTGCCCGCCGGACTCACGGCCACTGCCGTCGTCGCAGCCTCGAGCGCCAACCTCGGACCTGGCTTTGACAGCCTGGGGTTGGCGCTGAGCCTTTACGACGAAATCATCGTCGAGACAACCGAATCCGGCCTTCAGGTGGAGGTTGAGGGCGAGGGTGCGGGTCAGGTTCCGCTGGATGCGACACATCTGGTGGTGCGCGCTATCGAGGCCGGGTTGCGGGCCACAGGCCACCGCGCTGCCGGTCTGATCGTGCGCTGCCGCAATGGGATTCCACATTCGCGTGGACTTGGATCGTCGGCCGCAGCCGTCGTCGGCGGCTTGGCGGTAGTCAACGGCCTTGTGGCGCAATCTGGTTCGGATCCCATGACTGAAGATCAGTTGATCCAGCTGTCCAGTGAGTTCGAAGGTCACCCGGACAACGCGGCGGCGGCGGTGCTGGGCGGGGCCGTGGTGTCCTGGACCGAAACCGATGACGACGGCCGGCCGAGGTACCGCGCGGTGCCGGTGCGGGTGCATCCGGATATCCGCCTGTTCCCCGCGGTCCCGCAGCAGCGGTCGTCCACCGCCGAGACCCGGGCCGTGCTACCCGAGCAGGTCAGCCACGTCGACGCGCGCTTCAACCTCAGCCGGGCGGCGTTACTGGTGGTGGCGCTGACCGAGCGGCCCGATCTCTTGATGACCGCCACGCAGGATGTGTTGCATCAACCACAACGCGCTGCGGCGATGCCGGCCTCGGCGGAATACCTGCAGCTACTCCGGCGTTGTGGAATTGCAGCAGTGCTATCCGGGGCCGGACCTACGGTTCTTGGGCTGAGCTCGCAGGTAGGACTGCCTGGTGAGGCCGTGGATTACGGCACTGCCAGAGGGTTCACCGTCAAGGAAATGTCGGTTGGAGCGGGCGTCCGCTGGACGTCAGGCGTGGCCGCCAAGAGCTGACGATGTGCGACACAAGGAGAGCCGCCCGACACACGCCGGGTGTCGGTGTTGCTTGATTACTTCACCAAAGCGAGTTATTCTCGCTCTCGTCCAGCACTCGCAGGGTCTCTGCCTGCGTCGACACCAGGACGACACCCAATCTTCTTGTGTTCTACTCGTGGACTGACGGTTCGCCGTATATCGGCGGATCCTGGCGATCGCCGTTGCGCAGGCGACGGTGTGAGCTACGCGCTCAGCGGTCAGCTGAACGCGCATCGAACTTTGGGAATCCCTCGCACGACCTGATTGGCAAGGGAAAGAAAGGAAATCCGTGACAGATACGGACCTCTTCACGGCTGACAACGCCAACGGCGCGGGGGATTTGCCCAACGCCGTGACTACTGAAAGCCCGGCTGCTGCCTCTGCGCCCGGATCAGACACCGCGCGGCGCGCTTCGAGCGCCCGGCCCGCGTCGCTGTCGACCATGGTGCTGCCTGAGTTGCGAGCGCTGGCCAAGGAAATCGGTGTTGAAGGCGCGTCCGGTTTGCGTAAGAGCGAGCTGATCGCAGCTATCCGCGCCCACCGCGGCGAATCCAACGGAGCCGCCGCCGAGCCCAAGCAGGCCGCTGCGGAGCCCAAGCAGGCCGCCGCCGAGCCCAAGCAGGCCGCCGCCGATGTCCAGCCGGACGCCGGTGCCGAGGCTGCCGAGCCGCCCGCGGCCCGTCGCCGTGAGCGTCGGGGTTCCTCGCGCCAGGCCGGTTCTCCGGTTGCCGAAGCAGGCACCGAGGCCAAGGTTGAGGCGAAGGCCGATTCGTCGGCCGAGGCCGACACCAAGGGCGCTGAGCCTGCCGCTGAGCCGCAGGAAAAGCCTGCCAAGCAGGACAAGCGTGACCGCCAGGAGCGGCGCGACAAGCGTGAGCAGTCCGATGCTGACAAGGCCGAGAACAAGGCCGAGAACAAGCAGGACGACAAGCGCGACCAGAAGCAGGATCGGGACCAGAAGCAGGGCCCCGACCAGAGGCAGGACCGCGACCGGGGCCAGAAGCAGGACCGCGGTCAGGCTCGCGACCAGTCCGATCAGCAGGACAACCAGCAGAACCGGGGCGGAAACGCATCCTCCAACGACGATGACGATGGCGATGGCGACGGCCGCCAGGGCCGCCGCGGCCGTCGGTTCCGTGACCGTGACCGTCGCCGCCGTGGCGACCGCGGCACCGAGGGCGGCGGTAACGAGACCGAGCTGCGCGAGGACGACGTCGTCCAGCCGGTCGCCGGCATCCTCGACGTCCTGGACAACTACGCATTCGTTCGCACCTCGGGCTACCTGGCCGGGCCGAATGACGTCTACGTCTCGATGAACATGGTCCGCAAGAACGGTCTGCGCCGTGGTGACGCGGTCACCGGTGCGGTCCGCGTGGCCCGTGAGGGCGAGAGCACTGGCGGCGGTCAGAACCCGCGGCAGAAGTTCAACCCACTGGTGCGTCTGGACAGCGTCAACGGCGGTCCGGTCGAGGCGGCCAAGAACCGTCCCGATTTCACCAAGCTGACCCCGCTGTACCCGAACCAGCGGCTGCGCCTGGAGACCACGCCCGAGCGGCTGACCACCCGTGTGATCGACCTGATCATGCCGATCGGTAAGGGGCAGCGTGCCCTGATCGTGTCGCCGCCCAAGGCCGGTAAGACCACGATCATGCAGGACATCGCCAACGCGATCACCCAGAACAACCCGGAATGCCACCTCATGGTGGTGCTCGTCGACGAGCGCCCTGAAGAGGTCACCGACATGCAGCGTTCGGTGAAGGGTGAGGTCATCGCCTCGACCTTCGACCGTCCGCCGTCAGATCACACGCAGGCCGCCGAGCTGGCGATCGAGCGGGCCAAGCGCCTGGTCGAGCAGGGCAAGGACGTCGTCGTGCTGCTGGACTCGATCACCCGTCTGGGTCGCGCGTACAACAACGCGTCCCCGGCCTCGGGCCGCATCCTGTCCGGTGGTGTGGATTCCACCGCCCTGTACCCGCCGAAGCGGTTCCTCGGCGCGGCCCGCAATATCGAATTCGGTGGCTCGCTGACGATCATCGCCACCGCGATGGTCGAGACCGGCTCGACCGGTGACACCGTGATCTTCGAGGAGTTCAAGGGCACCGGCAACGCCGAGCTCAAGCTCGACCGCAAGATCGCCGAGCGCCGCGTGTTCCCGGCGGTCGACGTCAACCCGTCGGGTACCCGCAAGGACGAGCTGCTGCTGTCCAAGGAGGAGTTCGCGATCGTGCACAAGCTGCGCCGCGTGCTCTCGGGTCTCGACAGCCACCAGGCCATCGATCTGCTGATGAGCCAGCTGCGCAAGACCAAGACCAACTACGAGTTCCTGGTGCAGGTCTCCAAGACCGCTCCGGGCTCGATGGACGCCGACTAACCTCGGCAACGTGAAAGGCCCCCGTTCGCGGGGGCCTTTTGCGTACCGTCAGGAAGTTGTGTCCGGGCGCAACCCGGGCATCAAATAGCGCTGAACCTGGGCGAGGACCGCGTCTCCGTCGCTCGGATCCAGTGTGCTCCCCGGCACCGTTGCCAGCGAGATCAATACTCGCGCAACCCATTCCGATGCTTCTGGGAGGTCGATGTCGGCGCGGACCTCGCCACGGTCACGTGCGGCCGCCAGGTAGGGAGACCAGAATTCGGCGAGGTCGGGGATCATGCCCTGCACGCCGGCGCCCGCACAGGCCGCGAATTCCTCGGGTTCATCGGTCCTGAGTTTCATCAACACCGTGCCCGGATCGTCATAGGCTCGCAGGCCATTGCCGACACCCCAGGCGATCTGGCGGTCCAGCCCCTCGATCTGCTCAAGCCTGGCCTGGGCTTCCGACCAGAACGTGTCGTTGAGTCGCACGATCACAGCGCCCAGCAGCGTCACCTTGTCCGGGAAATGGCGATAGAGCCATCCGCGGGACACTCCTGCCGCCTCGGCGACCTCGGAGACGGTGGTCGCGCGAATGCCCTTGGTCCGCAGGCATTCTTCGGCAGCGTCGATCAGTCGATCTCGCACGCTGCGGGGTGCCGTGGTGCTGGTCACCTGTGGCGTCTCCTGAACTTCGGGGGCAGTTTCGGGGCAGTAGGTACATGATTCTGCCAAGGGTGCTTCGTGTTGCGCCACATCCATGGTAGACAGTTTTCCTAATCTGTTCACTATTTACCGAGCTTGGGGATCATTCCGATGGCCGAAACGCTGCAACAATTGCTCCGCGAACGGGAAGGCAGCGACACGGTCGCCATCAAGTACGGCGACCGGACGTGGACCTGGCGTGAGCACATCGACGAGGCGAAGGCCCAGGCTGCGACCCTGATCGGGGTGGCCGACCCGCAGCGTCCGCTGCATGTCGGCACCCTGTTGGGCAATACGCCCGACATGCTGACCGCACTGGCGGCCGCAGCACTTGGCGGCTACGTGCTGTGCGGCATCAACAACACCCGTCGGGGCGAGGCACTGGCCCGCGACATCGCCCGTGTCGAATGTCAGGTCGTCCTGGTCGACGAACACCATCGCGGGCTGCTCGACGGCCTCGACCTGCCAGGCGTCACCGTCATCGACGTATCGGATACGACCTGGCCGGCGCGGCAACTCACCCCGCACCGCGAGGTCGGCCCCGACGACACCTTCATGATGATCTTCACCTCGGGCACCAGCGGCGAGCCCAAGGCCGTCGAGGTGGCCCATTCCATCGTTCTGTTCTCCGCGGCGGCGCTGGTGCAGCGCTACGGCCTGACCGAGGCGGACACCTGCTACCTGGCCATGCCGCTGTTCCACTCGAACGGGGTGTACGCCGGATGGGGTGTCGCGCTCAGCTCGGGAGCGGCCATGGCGCCGGCGCAGTTCTCCGCATCGGGTTTCCTCCCGGACGTCCGCCGTTACGGCGCGACGTACATGAACTACGTCGGCAAGCCACTGGCCTACATCCTGGCTACCGCCGAGCAACCCGACGACCACGACAACACCCTGCGGGTGGCGTTCGGCAATGAGGCCGCCGACCGCGACATCGACGAATTCAGCCGCCGGTTCGGGTGCAGCGTGTGGGACGGATTCGGCTCGACGGAACTGGCGATCATCATCACCCGTTCCGAGGGCACCCCCGCCGGCAGTGTCGGCCAGGGGTTTCCGGGCGTGGCGATCTACGGCCAGGAGACCCTTGAAGAATGTCCGCCCGCACAATTCGATGACACCGGGGCCCTGGTCAACGCCGAGGCCGCCACCGGCGAGCTGGTGAACACCAACGGCAGTGGGATGTTCCGCGGCTATCACAACGACCAGGGTGCGACCGATGAACGGCTGCGCCACGGCATGTACTGGTCGGGCGATCTGGCCTACCGCGATGCCGACGGCTGGATCTACCTGGCCGGGCGCACCGCGGACTGGATGCGGGTGGATGGCGAGAACATCACCGCAGCCCCGATCGAACGCATCCTGTTGCGGCAGCCGGTGGTCAGTCGGGTGGCGGTCTATCCGGTGCCCGACGAGTTCGTCGGTGACCAGGTGATGGCCGCCGTCGTGCTGCGCGACGGTCAGGAGTTGACGCCCGAGCAGTTCAGCGCGTTCCTGGCGCAGCAGCAGGATCTGTCACCGAAATCCTGGCCGCGCTACGTGTGGCTGGCCGATGACCTGCCCAGCACGGCGACGAACAAGATTCTCAAGCGTGAACTCGTCGCTCTGGGGGCCGATCCGGCCGGCCGGGTGTTGTGGAGGCGTGACGGCACGGTCTACAACCAAATTTGACCGGGCTGTCGTCGTTCGACCGGGCGCCGAGCCGGTAACGGTGGGGAATAGGTGCCGGTCATCCGACGTTTAGGCGGTTGGCGGTTGACCTGGCATAATGAACCGCCGACCCTCGGTCCCGGTTCACGTCCATCTGAATTGCGGGCGACCCGGGCCAACGAATGAAGAGGAACCATGAAAACAGGCATTCATCCTGAGTATGTCGAGACCACCGTGCACTGTGGTTGCGGCAATACCTTCAGCACCCGGAGCACCAAGCAGAGCGGCCAGATCGTGGTCGAGGTCTGCTCGCAGTGCCACCCGTTCTACACCGGTAAGCAGAAGATCCTCGACAGCGGCGGCCGCGTGGCCCGCTTCGAGAAGCGGTACGGCAAGCGCAAGCCCGCCGGTGATCAGGCTGCCGCAGCCGACAAGTAGCTACGTCAACGGCGCCCGATCTGTCGCATTTGCGTCAGATCCGGGCGCTGTTCTCGTTTCTGGACAGAGTTGGAGGAGGAGGCTGACGTGACGGATACCGCACCCGCTATCGAGGCGATGCTCGCCGAGCACGCAGACCTTGAGCGCCAGCTCGCCGACCCCAATCTGCATGCCGATGCCGGCGCTGCCCGCAAGGTGGGCCGGCGGTTCGCCCAGTTGTCGCCGGTCGTGGGCACCTACCGCAAGCTCGAAGCGGCCCGCGGCGACCTGGAGGCGGCTCGTGAGCTCGCCGCCGACGATGCCAGCTTCGCCGACGAGGTCGACGAGCTGACCGCCCAGGTCGCCGAACTCGACGCGCAGCTGACCGACCAGCTGGCTCCCCGGGACCCTCACGATGCCGATGACATCGTGCTGGAGGTCAAGTCCGGGGAAGGTGGCGAGGAGTCGGCACTGTTCGCCGCCGACCTGGCCCGCATGTACATCCGCTATGCCGAGCGCCACGGCTGGACGGTCACGGTGCTCGACGAGACCTGGTCGGACCTGGGCGGCTACAAGGACGCCACCATCACCATCGCCAGCAAGGGCGATTCCGCGGATGGCGTGTGGTCGCGGATGAAGTTCGAGGGTGGTGTCCACCGCGTCCAGCGGGTGCCCGTCACCGAATCGCAGGGTCGCGTGCACACGTCGGCGGCCGGGGTGCTCGTATACCCCGAACCAGAGGACGTCGAGCAGGTACAGATCGACGAGTCCGACCTGCGCATCGACGTCTACCGCAGTTCAGGGAAGGGCGGCCAAGGAGTTAATACCACCGACTCCGCGGTCCGCATCACGCATCTGCCCACCAACATCGTCGTGACCTGCCAAAACGAGCGCTCGCAGCTGCAGAACAAGGCCCGGGCCATGGTGGTGCTCGCCGCCCGCCTGCAGGCGCTGGCCGAGGAGCAGGCGTCAGCCGACGCATCGGCGGACCGGGCCAGCCAGATCCGCACGGTCGACCGCAGCGAACGGATCCGCACCTACAACTTCCCCGAGAACCGGATCGCGGACCACCGCATCAACTTCAAGGCGCACAACCTCGACCAGGTGCTCGACGGAGACATGGACGCGCTACTCGACGCGCTGGCTGCCGCTGACCGGCAGGCCCGGCTTCAGCAGGAGGCATCGGCCGGCCCCCCAGCCAGGTCATGACCCTCGTGCGGCGAGCGATCGAGGCCGCAACGGCACGGTTGGCCGCCGCCGGCGTCGCCTCTCCGCGCATCGACGCCGAGCTGCTGGCCGCGTATGTGGCGGGCGTCGATCGTGGTCGGCTGATGTTTCTCGACGACGTCGATGAACAGTTCGAAAAGGCCTACGACGAGCTCGTCGGCGCCCGGTCCCGCCGGATTCCCCTGCAACATCTGACCGGCACCGCGCCGTTCGGCCCCCTGACGCTCACAGTCGGTCCCGGTGTGTTCATCCCGCGCCCGGAGACTGAGTCGCTGCTCGAATGGGCTTTGAAATCAGGTCCAGGACAACATCCTCCGCATCAACCGCTGATCGTCGACCTGTGCACAGGCTCAGGTGCGTTGGCGTTGGCACTGGCTGCGAGGTGGCCCGATGCGCGCGTACTGGCCGTCGAGAACTCGCCGGCGGCACTCGAATATGCACGACGCAACGCCGCGGGGATGCGCGTCGAGGTTCTGGCCGCCGATGTCACCACGCCCGGCCTGCTGCCCGAACTCGACGACCGGGTGGACCTACTGGTGTCCAACCCGCCCTACATCCCCGAGGCTGCGGTCCTGGAACCTGAAGTGGCCGAACATGATCCCGCTCAGGCGCTGTTCGGCGGCCCCGACGGCATGTCGGTGATCCGGCCGATCGTCACGCTCGCCGCCCGGTGGTTGCGCGATGGTGCGTCCTGCGCCGTCGAGCACGACGACACCACCTCCGAGCTGTCCGCGGAGGCATTCACCGGCGACGGGCACTTCACCGACGTCGCCGCGCACCGCGACCTGGCCGGACGACCCCGCTTTGTGACGGCGACCCGGATTGGGAGAAGCTGAGATGATGCGCGCACCGACCGGGGAGCCGACATGACCATCTTTGATTGCGCCGATGCCGATCAGCGTGCGACCGGCATCGCCTCGGCGATCAGCGCGGTGAAAGGCGGCCGGCTGGTGGTGATGCCGACCGACACCGTCTACGGGATCGGTGCGGACGCCTTCGATCGCGACGCGGTCGGCAGTCTGCTCGCCGCCAAAGGCCGTGGCCGCAACATGCCGGTCGGTGTGTTCGTCGGCTCGTGGAACACCATCGACGGTCTGGTCTACTCGGTGCCCCCGGCCGCCCGCGAATTGATCCGGGCATTCTGGCCGGGTGCCCTGAGCCTGATCGTCACGCAGGCACCGTCACTGCAGTGGGACCTCGGGGACGCCAACGGCAACGTCATGCTCCGGATGCCGATGCACCCGGTGGCCATCGAACTGCTGCGGGAAGCCGGCCCGATGGCCCAGTCCAGTGCCAACGTCTCGGGCCAGCCGGCCGCGGTGACGGCAGCCGCGGCCTACGAACAACTCGGCGACAACGTCGAGGTCTATCTCGACGGCGGGCCGGCCGAACAACAGGCCGCCTCCACCATCGTCGATCTCACCGGCGTCCAGCCACGCATCCTGCGGACCGGCCCGATCAGCGCGGGGGACATCGCCAGGGTCGTCGGCGTGGAAACGTCCACGCTCACAACAACACCTACGGAGTGATCTCAGCTTGCTGCAGTACGGTTCATCGGTGATGTCGGCCGGTGACGCAGTGATTCCCGCGGTCAATACCGGGCTCCTCGCTCTGTCGGACCAAGGTGCCGGCGTTCCGCTGCGTGAGCTGGCGCTGGTCGGACTGACCGCCGCCATCATCACGTATTTCGCCACCGGTTGGGTGCGCGTGCTCGCCATTCGGCTCGGCGCTGTCGCCTATCCGCGTGAACGTGATGTGCATGTGCAACCCACCCCGCGCATGGGTGGGCTGGCGATGTACATCGGGGTGCTCGCCGCGGTGCTGCTGGCCTCGCAACTACCGGCACTCACGCGCGGTTTCGTCTATTCCACCGGCATGCCGGCAGTCGTGGTAGCGGGCGGGCTGATCATGGCCATCGGACTGATCGATGACCGCTGGGGTCTGGATGCCCTGACGAAGTTCGCCGGACAGATCACTGCGGCGAGCGTGCTGGTCACGATGGGTGTGGCCTGGAGCGTGCTCTACATCCCATTCGGGGGCGTGGGCACCATCGTGCTCGACCAGGTGTCCTCGATCCTGCTGACACTTGCGCTGACGGTGTCGATCGTCAACGCGATGAACTTCGTCGACGGGCTCGATGGCCTGGCCGCCGGCCTCGGACTCATCACGGCGCTGGCCATCTGCGTGTTCTCGGTCGGGCTACTGCGTGATCACGGTGGTGACGTCCTGTTCTATCCGCCCGCGGTGATCTCGGTGGTGCTGGCCGGTGCCTGTCTGGGCTTTCTCCCGCACAACTTCCACCGGGCCAAGATCTTCATGGGCGACTCCGGGTCGATGCTCATCGGCCTGATGCTGGGTGCGGCGTCGACCACGGCCGCCGGGCCGATCTCGCAGAACGCCTATGGCGCCCGCGACGTCTTCGCACTGATGTCGCCGTTCCTCTTGGTGATCGCCGTGATGCTGGTGCCCGCCCTGGATACGTTGCTGGCGATCGTGCGGCGCACCCGGGCCGGCCGGAGCCCGCTCAGTCCCGACAAGATGCATCTGCACCATCGGTTGCTGCAGATCGGGCACTCACACCGCCGCGCCGTGTTGCTGATCTACCTGTGGGTGGGCATCATCGCCTTCGGTGCGGCGGCGACGATCTTCTTCGATCCGCGCTACACCGGAGCGGTTGTCGTGGCAGCGATTCTGGTGGCGATCGTGGTGACACTGATACCGCTGTTGCAACGGGGGAACGAAGGCCCCGTAGACGAGCACGAAGCGAAGTACGACGAAAAGTAGTAGGCCTCGTTTAGGGGTGCCTACCATGTGTTAGTCTGCTGCCAGAACCCGAAAAACCTCGCGGGTTGCCGGCCCGGCCCAATCGGTTCGACGAACCGTCAGGTGCCGATCAACGACCGACAAAGGGAGCTACCCCGTGGGTGAATCGAGCCCGCCCGCCGCCCTCCGATATTCTCGTCGGGCACGCACAGGGTCTTGCCAGGGGGCAGCAACCGTTGGCATCTCCGAGGGTGCAGCTTTTCGTGACAGCGGGATTGGGGTGAATCAGTGACGACGCCAGCGCAGGACGCGCCGTTGGTGTTCCCATCGGTGGCCTTCCGGCCGCTGCGTCTGCTGATCGTTTGCGTAGTACTGACCGCGCTGGCCGTCGTGGCCGCCGGATTCGCCGGGCATATTTTCTTCGGCGCCTTCTTCGGTGTGGGCCTCCTGCTCGGCTTGGTCAACGCCTTGCTGGTGCGCCGGGCCGTCGAAGCGATCACGGCCGAAGATCACCCGCTCAAGAAGAAGATGGCCGTGAACTCCGCGACGCGGCTGCTGATCATCACCGCGATCGCACTTGCCATCGCATTTTTCTTCAAGAAGCACGACGGCATCGCGGTGCTGTTCGGGCTGGCTATTTTCCAGGCCCTGCTGGTGATGAGCACCAGCATCCCCGTGTTGCGGAAGATCCGCTCGAACGGCCTGGATGTCTTGGATACGGAATCGAAGGGTTGAGCTGACCTAAATGACTCAGACGACGACCATGCTCGCCGCCGAAGAGGGTGGCGCCGCCATCCACGTCGGCCACCACACGATGGTGTTCGAGCTGTTCGGGATGACGTTCAATGGTGACACCATCCTGGCCACCGCGGTCACCGCGGTGATCGTGATCGCCTTGGCGTTCGTCCTGCGGGCCAAGGTCACCTCGACCGGCGTGCCGGGCGGTGTGCAGCTGTTCTGGGAGGCCTTGACCATCCAGATGCGTCAGCAGATCGAGGGCTCGATCGGTATGAAGGTCGCCCCCTTCGTGCTGCCGCTGGCGGTGACGATCTTCGTCTTCATCCTGGTCTCCAACTGGCTGGCGGTACTGCCGCTGCAGTACGGGGGAGCCGATGGCGCCGCGGCCGAGTGGTACAAGCCGCCGGCCTCCGACATCAACTTCGTGCTGGCACTCGCCTTGTTCGTGTTCCTCGCCTACCACGCCGCCGGTATCTGGCGTCGCGGCATCATCGGGCACCCGATCAAGGTGATCAAGGGCCACGTCGCGTTCCTCGCGCCGATCAACATCGTCGAAGAGATCGCCAAGCCGATCTCGCTGGCCCTCCGTCTTTTCGGCAATATCTTCGCCGGCGGCATCCTGGTTGCGCTGATCGCGATGTTCCCCTGGTACATCCAGTGGGCGCCCAACGCGATCTGGAAGACCTTCGACCTGTTCGTCGGCCTGATTCAGGCATTCATCTTCTCGCTGTTGACGATCCTGTACTTCAGCCAGTCGATGGAGCTGGACCACGACGAAGAACACGCGCACTGACCCGCATTACTGATCTGAACAACTGCACAACACGAACCTCTGGCGGCACAGCCACCAGTTATCAAGGAGGATAAAAGGAATGGAACTCGACCCCAACGCCCTCATCACGGCCGGCGCGCTGATCGGTGGCGGTTTGATCATGGGCGGCGGCGCCATCGGCGCCGGTATCGGTGACGGTATCGCGGGTAACGCGCTGATCTCGGGCATCGCCCGGCAGCCCGAGGCCCAGGGCCGGCTCTTCACCCCGTTCTTCATCACCGTCGGTCTGGTGGAGGCCGCGTACTTCATCAACCTGGCCTTCATGGCGCTGTTCGTTTTCGCCACCCCGGGCCTGCAGTAGTCCATCAGCATGGGTGAACTGAGCGCAACGATCCTGGCTGCAAGCCAGGCAGCGGAAGAAGGCGGTGGGGGCCAGAGCAACTTCCTGGTCCCCAACGGCACCTTCTTCGCCGTGCTGATCATATTTCTGATCACGCTCGGTGTGATCGCGAAATGGGTTGTGCCACCGGTCGGCAAGGTGTTGGCAGAGCGCGAAGCGATGCTGGCCAAGACCGCTGCCGACAATCGGAAGTCAGCCGAGCAGGTGGCTGCGGCACAAGCCGATTACGACGAGGCGATGGCCGGGGCACGGACCCAGGCGTCGGCGATCCGTGACGAGGCCCGCGCAGCGGGCCGCGAAGTGGTCGATGCCAAGCGTGCCGAGGCCAGCACCGAAGTGGCCGAAACCGTGCGCCGGGCCGATGAGCAGCTTGCTGCCCAGAGTGCCGGTGTGCGATCGGGTCTGGAGTCGTCGGTGGACGGACTCTCGCAGACCCTGGCCAACCGAATCTTGGGCATCGACGTGAAATCAGGTGGGACGCAGTAGATGTCGATATTTATCGGGCAGCTGATCGGCTTTGCCGTCATCGCATTCATCATCATCAAGTGGGTTGTGCCGCCGGTGCGGACCCTGATGCAGAAGCAGCAGGAAGCCGTGCGGGTCGCGCTCGCCGAGAGCGCCGAAGCGGCCAAGAAGCTCGCTGATGCCGATGAGATGCATGCCAAGGCACTCGCCGACGCGAAGGCCGAATCGACCAAGGTGACCGTAGAGGCCGCGCAGGACTCTGAGCGGATCTCGGAGCAGCTGGCCGAGCAGGCCGGCACCGAGGCCGAGCGGATCAAGTCGCAGGGCGCCCAGCAGGTTCAGCTGATGCGCCAGCAGCTCATCCGTCAGCTGCGGTCCGGTCTCGGATCTGAGTCGGTGGCCAAAGCCGACGCGCTGGTCCGGGCACATGTCGCCGACCCGGCCGCGCAGGCGGCCACCGTCGACCGGTTCTTGGCCGAGCTGGACCAGATGGCCCCGTCGGCAGTGGTGATCGATACCGCCGCGACGGCCAAGCTGCGTGCGGCCAGCCGTGAGTCGCTGGCGGTAGTCGCGGGCAAGTTCGACTCGGTCGCAAGCGGTCTGGATGCTGACGGGCTGACCACGCTCGCCGACGACCTGGCCTCGGTGGCCAGGCTGCTGCTGTCGGAGTCGGGACTGGCCAGGCATCTGGCCGAGCCGACCGACGAGGCTGCCCCCAAGGTGCGTCTGCTGGACACCCTGCTGTCCGGCAAAGTCGGCGCCACCGCTCTGGACGTGTTGCGGACCGCCGTCTCGCAGCGCTGGTCGACCGAGTCGAATCTGGTCGATGCCATCGAACACACCGCACGTCTGGCGCTGCTGAAGCGCGCGGAGATCAACGGTGAGGTCGACGAGGTGGAGGACCAGCTGTTCCGGTTCGGCCGCCTGCTCGACGCCGAGCCCAAGCTCTCGGCCCTGCTCAGCGACTACACCACCCCGGTCGACGGCCGAGTTGCGCTGCTGAACAAGGTGCTCGGCGGCGCCGCGAGCGGGACGGCAGCAGCGCTGCTGACCCAGACCGTGGGACTGCTGCGCGGTGAGCGTGCCGACGAGGCCGTCATCGACCTCGCCGAACTCGCAGTCGCCCGCCGAGGTGAAGTGGTCGCTCACGTGACTGCCGCGGCCGACCTGACCGATGCCCAGCGGACCCGGCTGTCGGAGGTGCTCACCCGCATCTACGGACACCCGGTGTCAGTGCAGCTGCATGTCGACCCGGAACTGCTCGGTGGTCTGTCGATCACCGTCGGTGACGAAGTGATCGACGGCTCGATCTCGTCCCGACTGGCCGCAGCGGCGACCCAGTTGCCGGACTGACCAGACCCCACGAACCACCCCAAGAACAAGGTAGGAAGACGAAAACCATGGCAGAGTTGACAATCTCGGCTGCTGATATCGAAGGTGCCATCGAGGACTACGTATCCTCGTTTTCCGCCGACACCGAGCGCGAAGAGATCGGCACCGTCATCGACGCCGGTGACGGCATCGCCCACGTCGAGGGCCTGCCCTCGGTCATGACCCAGGAGCTCCTCGAGTTCCCGGGCGGTGTGCTGGGTGTGGCGCTCAACCTCGACGAGCACAGCGTCGGCGCCGTCATCCTGGGTGAGTTCGAGAAGATCGAAGAGGGCCAGCAGGTCAAGCGCACCGGCGAGGTGCTCTCGGTCCCGGTTGGTGACGCCTTCCTCGGTCGCGTCGTCAACCCGCTCGGTCAGCCGATCGACGGCCAGGGCGACATCGAGTCCGAGACCCGGCGCGCACTCGAGCTGCAGGCCCCTTCGGTGGTGCAGCGCCAGGGCGTCTCCGAGCCGCTGCAGACCGGTATCAAGGCCATCGACGCCATGACCCCGATCGGCCGTGGCCAGCGTCAGCTGATCATCGGTGACCGCAAGACCGGCAAGACCGCGGTCTGCGTCGACACCATCCTCAACCAGCGTGAGGCCTGGGAGACCGGCGACCCCAAGCAGCAGGTGCGCTGCGTGTACGTCGCCATCGGCCAGAAGGGCACCACCATCGCCAGCGTGAAGCGGGCGCTGGAAGAGGGTGGCGCGATGGAGTACACCACCATCGTCGCGGCCCCCGCCTCCGACCCGGCCGGCTTCAAGTGGCTGGCGCCGTACACCGGTTCGGCCATCGGCCAGCACTGGATGTACGACGGCAAGCACGTGCTGATCGTGTTCGACGATCTCTCCAAGCAGGCCGACGCCTACCGCGCCATCTCGCTGCTGCTGCGCCGCCCGCCGGGCCGCGAGGCATTCCCCGGCGACGTCTTCTACCTGCACTCCCGTCTGCTGGAGCGTTGCGCCAAGCTGTCCGACGAACTCGGCGGTGGTTCGATGACGGGTCTGCCGATCATCGAGACCAAGGCCAACGACATCTCGGCGTTCATCCCGACCAACGTCATCTCGATCACCGACGGCCAGTGCTTCCTGGAGTCCGACCTGTTCAACCAGGGTGTGCGACCGGCCGTCAACGTCGGTGTGTCGGTGTCCCGTGTCGGTGGCGCCGCGCAGATCAAGGCCATGAAAGAGGTTGCGGGTTCACTGCGTCTGGATCTGTCGCAGTACCGCGAGCTGGAGGCCTTCGCGGCCTTCGCCTCGGATCTGGATGCGGCCTCCAAGGCTCAGCTGGACCGCGGTGTCCGCCTGGTCGAGCTGCTCAAGCAGGCGCAGTACAGCCCGCTGGCGGTCGAGGACCAGGTCGTGTCGATCTTCCTCGGTACCCAGGGCCACCTGGATTCGGTTCCGGCCGAAGACGTGACCCGCTTCGTCGACGAGCTGCTGGAGCATGTCAAGGCCAGCCACTCCGACATCCTCAAGCGCATCAAGGAGACCAAGAAGCTCTCCGAGGAGAACGAGGCCAACCTGGTCTCGGTCATCAACGAGTTCAAGAAGGGCTTCGCCGCCACCGACGGCAGCTCCGTGGTCGTGAAGGAGGCCGGCGCCGAGGCACTGGATCCCGAGGACCTGGAGAAGGAATCGGTCAAGGTCCGCAAGCCGGCTCCCAAGAAGGCCTAGGTAACCAATGGCAGCCACACTTCGCGAGCTACGCGGGCGTATCAAATCCGCTTCGTCGATCAAGAAGATCACGAAGGCACAGGAGCTGATCGCCACGTCGCGGATCGCCAAGGCGCAGGCCCGGGTCGATGCGGCCCGGCCCTACTCCACCGAGATCACCAACATGCTGACCGAGCTTGCCGGTGCCAGCGCGCTGGATCACCCGCTGCTCGTTCAGCGGGAGGACCCCAAGCGGGCCGGTGTGCTCGTGGTGTCCTCGGACCGCGGTCTCTGCGGCGGTTACAACGCCAACGTGCTGCGTCGGGCCGAAGAACTGTTCGCGCTGCTGCGGGAACAGGGCAAGGACCCGGTGCTCTATGTCGTCGGTCGGAAAGCCTTGGGCTACTACAGCTTCCGGCAGCGGACGGTGACCGAATCGTGGACCGGCTTCTCGGAGCGGCCCACTTACGAGCACGCCAAGGAGATCGCCGACACCCTGGTGACGACGTTCATGTCCGGCGCCGACGACGACGGCGATGATGCGGGCGCCGACGGCATTCTGGGTGTCGACGAACTTCACATCGTCTCTACCGAATTCCGGTCGATGCTCTCGCAGACCGCGGTCGCACATCAGATCGCACCGTTGGTCGTCGAGTACGTCGGTGAGTCGGAAACCGGTCCGCACACGCTGTATTCGTTCGAGCCGAATGCCGAGGACCTGTTCGACGCGCTGCTGCCGCGCTACATCGCCACGCGCGTGTACGCAGCACTGCTGGAGGCAGCGGCCTCGGAGTCGGCTTCGCGCCGGCGCGCCATGAAGTCGGCCACCGACAACGCCGACGATCTGATCAAGGCACTGACGCTCGCGGCCAACCGCGAACGTCAGGCGCAGATCACCCAGGAAATCAGCGAGATCGTGGGCGGCGCGAACGCGCTGGCCGACGCGCGCTAGCCGGATAAAGACGAAAGCCTCGTAGGAAAGCGAAGAGAGAATGACTGCTACTGCAGAAAAGACCGCGGGCCGCGTAGTCCGCATCACCGGCCCGGTGGTGGATATCGAGTTCCCGCGCGGTGCCGTGCCTGAGCTGTTCAACGCGCTGCACGCCGACATCACTTATGGCGCGCTCGCCAAGACGCTGACGCTTGAGGTTGCCCAGCACCTCGGCGACAGCCTGGTGCGCTGCATCTCCATGCAGCCCACCGACGGCCTGGTGCGTGGCACCGACGTCCGCGACACCGGCGCCTCGATCTCGGTGCCGGTCGGCGACGGCGTCAAGGGCCACGTGTTCAACGCCCTCGGCGACTGCCTCGACGAGCCCGGCTACGGCAAGGAATTCGACCACTGGTCGATCCACCGCAAGCCGCCGGCATTCGCCGACCTCGAGCCCCGCACCGAGATGCTGGAGACCGGCCTGAAGGTCGTCGACCTGCTCACCCCGTACGTGCGTGGCGGCAAGATCGCCCTGTTCGGTGGTGCCGGCGTGGGTAAGACCGTGCTGATCCAGGAAATGATCAACCGCATCGCCCGCAACTTCGGTGGCACCTCGGTGTTCGCCGGCGTGGGGGAGCGCACCCGTGAGGGCAACGACCTCTGGGTCGAGCTCGCGGACGCCAACGTTCTCAAGGACACCGCGTTGGTGTTCGGCCAGATGGACGAGCCGCCAGGCACGCGTATGCGCGTCGCCCTGTCGGCCCTGACCATGGCCGAGTACTTCCGCGACGAGCAGAACCAGGACGTGCTGCTCTTCATCGACAACATCTTCCGGTTCACCCAGGCCGGTTCCGAGGTGTCGACCCTGCTGGGTCGTATGCCCTCGGCCGTGGGTTACCAGCCGACGCTGGCCGACGAGATGGGTGAGCTGCAGGAGCGCATCACCTCGACCCGTGGTCGCTCCATCACCTCGATGCAGGCCGTGTACGTGCCCGCCGACGACTACACCGACCCGGCGCCGGCCACCACGTTCGCCCACCTGGATGCCACCACCGAGCTTTCGCGTGCGGTGTTCTCCAAGGGCATCTTCCCCGCTGTGGACCCGCTGGCTTCGTCCTCGACGATCCTGCACCCCAGCGTCGTCGGCGACGAGCACTACCGCGTCGCCCAGGAAGTCATCCGGATCCTGCAGCGCTACAAGGATCTTCAGGACATCATCGCCATCCTCGGCATCGACGAGCTGTCGGAAGAGGACAAGGTGCTGGTGTACCGCGCCCGCAAGATCGAGCGCTTCCTGAGCCAGAACATGATGGCGGCCGAGCAGTTCACCGGTCAGCCCGGTTCGACCGTGCCGCTCAAGGAGACCATCGAGGCCTTCGACAAGCTGGCCAAGGGCGAGTTCGATCACCTGCCCGAGCAGGCGTTCTTCCTCATCGGTGGTCTGGACGACCTGGCGAAGAAGGCCGAAAGCCTCGGCGCCAAGCTGTGATGTGCGCTCTAGCCCGAGAGGTGGTGTGACATGGCTGATTTGAACGTCGAGATCGTTGCCGTCGAGCGCGAGCTCTGGTCCGGTACCGCTACGTTCGTCTTCACCCGGACCACCGCTGGTGAAATCGGCATCCTGCCGCGGCACATTCCGTTGGTGGCGCAGCTCGTCGACGACGCGATGGTGCGGGTCGAGCGCGACGGCGAGGACGATCTGCGGATCGCCGTCGACGGCGGTTTCCTGTCGGTGACCGAGGAGACGGTCCGGATCCTGGTGGAGAACGCTCAGTTCGAATCCGAGATCGACGCGGACTCCGCCAAGCGGGACGCGGAGTCTGACGACGAGCAGACAGCGGCCTGGGGTCGGGCGCGCCTGCGTGCACTCGGCCAGATCGACTGACGACAGAGACGACAGATGAGCGCGCCCATGATTTCCATGGTCGCGCTCGTCTGCGTTCTGCTACTGGTAGTCGCTGCCCTGAGTTACCGACTGTGGAAGTTGCGTCAGGTTGGCGGAACTGCGGCGATCCTGCGCGACTTTCCCGCCGAGGGCGGTAGCGGTTGGCGCCACGGGGTGATGCGCTATCGCGGAGGGGAAGCCGGTTTCTACCGGCTGTCCAGCATGCGGTGGTGGCCTGACCGGCGATTGAGCCGCCGGGGGCTGGAAGTGGTGTCGCGCCGCGCCCCCCGTGGCGACGAGTTCGACATCATGACCGATGCAACGGTCATCCTCGAACTACGT
This sequence comes from Mycolicibacterium lutetiense, assembly GCF_017876775.1. Taxonomy (NCBI): domain Bacteria; kingdom Bacillati; phylum Actinomycetota; class Actinomycetes; order Mycobacteriales; family Mycobacteriaceae; genus Mycobacterium; species Mycolicibacterium lutetiense. The sequence continues at coordinate 794,254 of NZ_JAGIOP010000001.1, forward strand.
GACAGCAGTCCCGAACGCCGGCAAGGGTATGAGATCGCCCTGGACCGGGGCGCCCTGACGGCGTTCACGTCCTGGCTCGAGTCACGGCCTTCCCCGCGAGCTCGCCGTCGTAACTACTGACCCGTTCCGGGTTTCCAGAGGACGTCCCCATCCGGGTTCGCGACCCGCGACAGGATGAACAACAGATCTGACAGCCGGTTGAGGTACTTCGCCGGCAGCACACTGACCGAATCCCCGTGTTGGTCCACTGCGGTCCACGCTGACCGTTCGGCTCGGCGAGTCACTGTTCGGGCCACATGTAGCAGTGCGGACAGGGAAGTGCCGCCGGGCAGGATGAACGAATTCAGCGCCGGAAGCCCCTCGTTGAACTCGTCGCACCACGTCTCCAGCCGATCGATGTAGGCCTGGGAGATGCGCAGCGGCGGATGCTCGGGGTTTTCCACGACCGGGGTGGACAGGTCGGCACCGGCGTCGAACAGGTCGTTCTGAATCTGGCGCAATACCTTCAGGATTTGCTGATCAGGTTCTCCCAGCGCGACTGCGACACCGATGGCTGCGTTGGCTTCGTCACAGTCGGCGTAGGCCGCCAACCTCGAATCATTCTTGGAAACCCGGCTGAAGTCACTCAGCCCGGTCGTGCCGTCGTCGCCGGTGCGGGTGTAGATACGTGTGAGATGAACCGCCATAGCTGAACGGTACCGGGCGGGAAGAGAAGCCCGCCGGGCTCACCGGATCTGTCCGAGCAGGCGGAAACTCGACGCCAGGCTGTCTACACTGACCGGCGTGAGCGAGCGTTTCTTGGTGACCGGAGGAAACCGGTTGTCAGGCGAAGTTGCTGTCGGTGGGGCCAAGAACAGTGTGCTGAAACTGATGGCGGCCGCACTGCTGGCCGAGGGCACCAGCACCATCACCAACTGCCCCGACATTCTTGATGTGCCGCTGATGGCCGAGGTGCTGCGGGGCTTGGGCGCGACCGTGGAGCTTGACGGTGACACCGTCCGGATCACGTCGCCCGACGAACCCAAGTACGACGCCGATTTCGCGGCGGTCCGCCAGTTCCGTGCGTCGGTGTGCGTGCTGGGACCACTCGTCGGTCGCTGCAAGAAAGCCAAGGTCGCGCTTCCCGGGGGTGATGCGATCGGGTCGCGGCCGCTGGATATGCACCAGGCCGGGTTACGCCAGCTGGGGGCGACCTGCAATATCGAGCACGGCTGTGTGGTGGCCGAGGCCGATCATCTGCGGGGTGCCGAGATTCAGCTGGAGTTCCCGTCGGTGGGAGCGACCGAGAACATCCTGATGGCCGCGGTACTGGCTGAAGGTGTCACCACGATCCACAATGCTGCGCGCGAACCAGACATCGTCGACATCTGCGCGATGCTCAACCAGATGGGCGCCAAGGTCAGCGGTGCGGGGACATCGACGCTGACGATCACCGGAGTCGACCGGCTCTATCCCACACAACACCGGGTGATCGGTGACCGGATCGTGGCAGCCACGTGGGGGATAGCCGCGGCGATGACGCGCGGAGACATCTCGGTGACGGGCGTGGACCCGCAACACCTGCAGTTGGTGCTGCACAAGTTGCACGACGCCGGCGCGACAGTGACCCAGAACGACAACGGTTTCCGGGTGGTCCAGTACGAGCGACCCAAAGCGGTGAACGTGGCGACGCTGCCGTTCCCCGGATTTCCGACGGATCTGCAGCCGATGGCGATCGGGCTCGCGGCGGTGGCCGACGGCACCTCGATGATCACCGAGAACGTGTTCGAGGCCCGGTTCCGTTTCGTCGAGGAGATGATCCGGCTCGGAGCTGATGCACGGACCGACGGTCACCACGCGGTGGTGCGGGGGATCCCGCAGCTTTCGAGTGCCCCGGTGTGGTCCTCGGACATCCGGGCGGGCGCCGGCCTGGTGCTCGCCGGCCTGGTCGCAGACGGCGAGACCGAGGTTCACGATGTGTTCCACATCGATCGCGGCTACCCGTTGTTCGTGGAAAACCTGTTGAGCCTCGGCGCCGAGATCGAGCGAGTAGGCTCGTAGGCACACGTTCGAGCCTGGCTTTCAGACCTCGAACCTGCACTGACCGGCTGATTTGACCTTGCAGGCTAGCTCGGGCTAATCTTTTGGAGTCGCCGCGGAGCGGGTGAAACACCCCGGACCAGAGCGGTTTGACAAGTCAGCAGAGATTGTACTAAGCTGGCGAGGTTGCCTCAGACCGGATGAAACAAGCCAAAATGAAGCAATTTGACTTACCGGCAAGGTTCAAATTAAGCTGGTGAGGTTGCCCCAAAACAGGGTGACAAAGAAGAAAAGTCTGTTGTTTGAGAACTCAATAGTGTGTTTGGTGGTTTTTGTTTGTTGTTTTTGGCCACGCTCTTTTTCCCGTTTAGGGTGTGGTTTTGTTGTTTTTTTGATGCCAGTTTGTTGGTGTCTTTTGTTTGTGATCGGATTTTTCTGATTGAATTCTGCCTGGTTTTTGGACTGGGAAGTTTTTGTTTGGAGAGTTTGATTCTGGCTCAGGACGAACGCTGGCGGCGTGCTTAACACATGCAAGTCGAACGGAAAGGCCCTTCGGGGTACTCGAGTGGCGAACGGGTGAGTAACACGTGGGTGATCTGCCCTGCACTTTGGGATAAGCCTGGGAAACTGGGTCTAATACCGAATATGACCGCGCACTTCCTGGTGTGTGGTGGAAAGCTTTTGCGGTGTGGGATGGGCCCGCGGCCTATCAGCTTGTTGGTGGGGTAATGGCCTACCAAGGCGACGACGGGTAGCCGGCCTGAGAGGGTGACCGGCCACACTGGGACTGAGATACGGCCCAGACTCCTACGGGAGGCAGCAGTGGGGAATATTGCACAATGGGCGCAAGCCTGATGCAGCGACGCCGCGTGAGGGATGACGGCCTTCGGGTTGTAAACCTCTTTCAATAGGGACGAAGCGCAAGTGACGGTACCTATAGAAGAAGGACCGGCCAACTACGTGCCAGCAGCCGCGGTAATACGTAGGGTCCGAGCGTTGTCCGGAATTACTGGGCGTAAAGAGCTCGTAGGTGGTTTGTCGCGTTGTTCGTGAAAACTCACAGCTTAACTGTGGGCGTGCGGGCGATACGGGCAGACTAGAGTACTGCAGGGGAGACTGGAATTCCTGGTGTAGCGGTGGAATGCGCAGATATCAGGAGGAACACCGGTGGCGAAGGCGGGTCTCTGGGCAGTAACTGACGCTGAGGAGCGAAAGCGTGGGGAGCGAACAGGATTAGATACCCTGGTAGTCCACGCCGTAAACGGTGGGTACTAGGTGTGGGTTTCCTTCCTTGGGATCCGTGCCGTAGCTAACGCATTAAGTACCCCGCCTGGGGAGTACGGCCGCAAGGCTAAAACTCAAAGAAATTGACGGGGGCCCGCACAAGCGGCGGAGCATGTGGATTAATTCGATGCAACGCGAAGAACCTTACCTGGGTTTGACATGCACAGGACGCCGGCAGAGATGTCGGTTCCCTTGTGGCCTGTGTGCAGGTGGTGCATGGCTGTCGTCAGCTCGTGTCGTGAGATGTTGGGTTAAGTCCCGCAACGAGCGCAACCCTTGTCTCATGTTGCCAGCACGTAATGGTGGGGACTCGTGAGAGACTGCCGGGGTCAACTCGGAGGAAGGTGGGGATGACGTCAAGTCATCATGCCCCTTATGTCCAGGGCTTCACACATGCTACAATGGCCGGTACAAAGGGCTGCGATGCCGTGAGGTGGAGCGAATCCTTTCAAAGCCGGTCTCAGTTCGGATCGGGGTCTGCAACTCGACCCCGTGAAGTCGGAGTCGCTAGTAATCGCAGATCAGCAACGCTGCGGTGAATACGTTCCCGGGCCTTGTACACACCGCCCGTCACGTCATGAAAGTCGGTAACACCCGAAGCCGGTGGCCTAACCCCTTGTGGGAGGGAGCCGTCGAAGGTGGGATCGGCGATTGGGACGAAGTCGTAACAAGGTAGCCGTACCGGAAGGTGCGGCTGGATCACCTCCTTTCTAAGGAGCACCATTTTGATTCCCCCGCCCCCACGACTGTGGGATCAGTGCGGTTGGGATATTTCAGTCAGGGATCTGTAGTGGATTTCTGGTGGGTGCAGTCAACAAACTTTGCGTGGGATGCGGGAAAGCGTCCTGGGGAAAATCATCGAACACACTATTGGGCTTTGAGACAACAGGCCCGTTTTTCCCTGGCCCCTGTGTGGGGTGGGAGGCGTGTTGTTGCTCCATCTTTGGTGGTGGGGTGTGGTGTTTGATTTGTGGATAGTGGTTGCGAGCATCTAGCACGCAAAATGTGGCATCTGCCTTCGGGTGGGTGTTCTTTTTGTGCACAATTGATGTGCAATTTCTTTTGAAACTCATTTTTGGTGTTTGTGTTGTAAGTGTTTAAGGGCGCATGGTGGATGCCTTGGCACTGGGAGCCGATGAAGGACGTTGGAGGCTGCGATATGCCTCGGGGAGCTGCCAACCGAGCGTTGATCCGAGGATGTCCGAATGGGGAAACCCAGCACGAGTGATGTCGTGTTACCCACTACTGAATACATAGGTAGTGGGAGGGAACGCGGGGAAGTGAAACATCTCAGTACCCGTAGGAAGAGAAAACAAAAGTGATTCCGTGAGTAGTGGCGAGCGAAAGCGGAAGATGGCTAAACCGTATGCATGTGATACCGGGTAGGGGTTGTGTGTGCGGGGTTGTGGGACCTGTTTTTCCAGTTCTACCTGACTGGAGGGTAGTAAGAAAATGTCGTGGTTAACGGAAGTGGTTTGGGATGACCTGCCGTAGACGGTGAGAGCCCGGTACGTGAAAACCTGACATCTGCCTTGAACAGTGTTCCCGAGTAGCAGCGGGCCCGTGAAATCTGCTGTGAATCTGCCGGGACCACCCGGTAAGCCTGAATACTTCCCAGTGACCGATAGCGGATTAGTACCGTGAGGGAATGGTGAAAAGTACCCCGGGAGGGGAGTGAAATAGTACCTGAAACCGTGCGCTTACAATCCGTCAGAGCCCTCCTTCGTGGTGGGGTGATGGCGTGCCTTTTGAAGAATGAGCCTGCGAGTCAGGGACATGTCGCGAGGTTAACCCGTGTGGGGTAGCCGCAGCGAAAGCGAGTCTGAATAGGGCGTATCCAATCCAGAGGGGTTGGTGTAGTGGTGTGTTCTGGACCCGAAGCGGAGTGATCTACCCATGGCCAGGGTGAAGCGCGGGTAAGACCGCGTGGAGGCCCGAACCCACTTAGGTTGAAGACTGAGGGGATGAGCTGTGGGTAGGGGTGAAAGGCCAATCAAACTCCGTGATAGCTGGTTCTCCCCGAAATGCATTTAGGTGCAGCGTCACATGTTTCTTGTTGGAGGTAGAGCTACTGGATGGCCGATGGGCCCCACAGGGTTACTGACGTCAGCCAAACTCCGAATGCCGACAAGTCTAAGAGTGTGGCAGTGAGACGGCGGGGGATAAGCTCCGTGCGTCGAGAGGGAAACAGCCCAGATCGCCGGCTAAGGCCCCTAAGCGTGTACTAAGTGGAAAAGGATGTGCAGTCGCGAAGACAACCAGGAGGTTGGCTTAGAAGCAGCCACCCTTGAAAGAGTGCGTAATAGCTCACTGGTCAAGTGATTGTGCGCCGATAATGTAGCGGGGCTCAAGTACACCGCCGAAGCCGCGGCAACGAACTAGTTTCGTTGGGTAGGGGAGCGTCCTGCATCCGGTGAAGCAGCAGAGTGATCTAGCTGTGGAGGGTGTGGGAGTGAGAATGCAGGCATGAGTAGCGAATAGGCAAGTGAGAACCTTGCCCGCCGAAAGACCAAGGGTTCCTGGGCCAGGCCAGTCCTCCCAGGGTGAGTCGGGACCTAAGGCGAGGCCGACAGGCGTAGTCGATGGACAACGGGTTGATATTCCCGTACCCGTGTATGTGCGTCCATGATGAATCCATTGTGCTAACCATCCAAAACCGTCGTGACCGATCCCTTCGGGGTGAGGCGTTGACGGGGCTGCGTGGGACCCCGGTGGGTAGTAGTCAAGCGATGGGGTGACGCAGGAAGGTAGCCGTACCAGTCAGTGGTTGTACTGGGGTAAGCCGGTAGGGAGTCAGATAGGCAAATCCGTCTGGCATTAATCCTGAGAGGTGATGCATAGCCGTTTGAGGCGAATTCGGTGATCCTATGCTGCCAAGAAAAGCCTCTAGCGAGGACATACACGGCCCGTACCCCAAACCAACACAGGTGGTCAGGTAGAGAATACTAAGGCGTACGAGTGAACTATGGTTAAGGAACTCGGCAAAATGCCCCCGTAACTTCGGGAGAAGGGGGACCCCCATATCGTCAAGGCTTTTGCGGCCGGCAGCGGGAGGGGGTGGCACAAACCAGTGAGAAGCGACTGTTTACTAAAAACACAGGTCCGTGCGAAGTCGCAAGACGATGTATACGGACTGACGCCTGCCCGGTGCTGGAAGGTTAAGAGGACCCGTTAACCCTTCGGGGTGAAGCGGAGAATTTAAGCCCCAGTAAACGGCGGTGGTAACTATAACCATCCTAAGGTAGCGAAATTCCTTGTCGGGTAAGTTCCGACCTGCACGAATGGCGTAACGACTTCTCAACTGTCTCAACCATAGACTCGGCGAAATTGCACTACGAGTAAAGATGCTCGTTACGCGCGGCAGGACGAAAAGACCCCGGGACCTTCACTACAACTTGGTATTGGTGCTCGATACGGTTTGTGTAGGATAGGTGGGAGACTGTGAAATTCACACGCCAGTGTGGGTGGAGTCATTGTTGAAATACCACTCTGATCGTATTGGGCCTCTAACCTCGGACCGTATATCCGGTTCAGGGACAGTGCCTGGTGGGTAGTTTAACTGGGGCGGTTGCCTCCTAAAATGTAACGGAGGCGCCCAAAGGTTCCCTCAACCTGGACGGCAATCAGGTGTTGAGTGTAAGTGCACAAGGGAGCTTGACTGCGAGACATACATGTCGAGCAGGGACGAAAGTCGGGACTAGTGATCCGGCACCTCTGAGTGGAAGGGGTGTCGCTCAACGGATAAAAGGTACCCCGGGGATAACAGGCTGATCTTCCCCAAGAGTCCATATCGACGGGATGGTTTGGCACCTCGATGTCGGCTCGTCGCATCCTGGGGCTGGAGCAGGTCCCAAGGGTTGGGCTGTTCGCCCATTAAAGCGGCACGCGAGCTGGGTTTAGAACGTCGTGAGACAGTTCGGTCTCTATCCGCCGCGCGCGTCAGAAGCTTGAGGAAATCTGTCCCTAGTACGAGAGGACCGGGACGGACGAACCTCTGGTGTACCAGTTGTTCCACCAGGAGCACGGCTGGATAGCCACGTTCGGACAGGATAACCGCTGAAAGCATCTAAGCGGGAAACCCCCTCCAAGACCAGGCTTCTCACCCTTTTAGAGGGATAAGGCCCCCCGCAGACCACGGGATTGATAGGTCAGACCTGGAAGCCCAGTAATGGGTGAAGGGAACTGGCACTAACCGGCCGAAAACTTACAACAACCAACAAACAACCAATGTTTGATGAGTTTCAGTAAGACGCACATCTGCTACGCAACCACACCACAAACCACACACGACACTTGTGTCGGGACATGGTTCCCCATGCCCCACCACCAAAACACAAGGTTTACACTCAATAACGAGTGAATAGAGTTACGGCGGTCCATAGCGGCAGGGAAACGCCCGGTCCCATCCCGAACCCGGAAGCTAAGCCTGCCAGCGCCGATGATACTACCCTGTCGGGTGGAAAAGTAGGACACCGCCGAACACAAATTAAGACCCGAGCCCTCCAATTCCGATTGGAGGGCTCGGGCATTTGTGTATGTAGGTACAAATGTATTTGAGGCGCGTTTTCAATTCGGCAATTGAAAACGCGCCTCAGTCACAACTCAATTGAAAAGCGCCGGCATTGTGCGGCTTTTCTCCAATTCCAACAGGGCCCGTTTGCGGTCCAGGCCGCCGCCGTACCCGGTGAGGCTGCCATTGGCGCCGATCACGCGGTGGCACGGCACGATGATGCCGATCGGATTGTGCCCATTGGCCAGGCCGACCGCGCGCGAGGCGGCCGGTGAGCCGATCTGACGGGCGATCTCCCCGTAGGAGCAGGTTTCGCCGTAGGGAATGGTCTGCAGGGCGTCCCACACGCGGCGCTGAAACTGCGTGCCCACCATGTCGAGCTTGAGGTCGAATTCAGTACGTTCGCCGGCGAAATAGGCCGTCAGTTGGTCGACAGCATCGACGAAGGCGGTGTCGTCGCGCTCCCAGCCGTCGCGGCTCGGCTCATACGTTTGATCGACCATCCGCAGATGCATGAGCCGCCCATCGCGGCCGGCCAAAGTGATGAGGCCGACCGGGCTGTCCATCGTGCGGTAATGCAAGGTCGTCATGACTTCTCCTGTCGATCGTGCGGGGGCCATTCGTTCACCGCATGGTCCAGGGTGGTCCACAGGTGTTGTGTCGCGTACGCGCGCCATGGGCGCCATCTGGTGCTGTGCTCCACGAGCCCGTCTGCGGGGAGTCCGAGTTGGTCGGCAGCCGCGCGCACGCCGAGATCGGTGGCGGGAAAGGCATCTGGATCACCGAGTCCGCGCATGGCGATCACCTCAGTCGTCCACGGGCCGATACCGGGGAGATCCAGCAGCTGTTCGCGGGCGCGGTCCCAGTCGCATCCGGGATCGAGGATCAGGTCGTCGTCGGCGATCGTCTGCACCAGGGCGGTCACGGTGCGCCTCCGGGATGCCGGCATCGCCAGATCGGCAGGATCCAGACGGACCAGATCGGAGATGCTGGGAAACACGTGGGTCAGTCCGCCCGACTCATCTGAGATCGGTGTTCCGTAACGGGCGACGAGACGACCCACGTGGGTGCGAGCGGCTTTGATCGACACTTGTTGGCCGATCACCACCCGGAGCGCGAGTTCCGCCTCGTCGACGGTGCGGGGGATGCGCTGCCCCGGCGCCTTCGCCACCACCGCGGCCAACCCCGGATCGGCCTGGAGTGCGTCGACGACCGCTTCGGGGTCGGCGTCGAGGTCCAGCAATCGTCGGCACCGCGCGATGGTGGCCGACAGGTCGCGGAAGTCATCGAGCGTCAACTGGCAGCGGACATGGTCGGGCGCCGGTGTCAGGCCGACCACACCATGTCCGTGCGGTAGCCGCAGGGTGCGCCGGAACTGCCCGTCGCACACCTCTTCCAGCCCGGGGACTGCGCTGGCGGCCAAATGGCCGAACAGCCCTTCATAGGAGAACGGGGTCCGTACGGGCAGCCGTAGCGACAGGACGCCGGGAGCGGCGGATACCTCGGTGGAGAATCGGCTCCGGGCCCGTAGCCGGAGCTGGGTCGGTGTCAGGTCGGACACCGCGCGCACCGTGTCGTTGAACTGCCGGATGCTGGCGAAGCCGGCGGCGAACGCGACGTCCGCGAACGGCAGCCCGGTGGTTTCGATCAGAACGCGTGCGGTCTGGGTGCGCTGTGCCCGGGCCAGCGCCAGGGGATTGGCCCCCAGCTCGGCCTGCATGATGCGTTGCAATTGGCGGGTCGTGTAGCCGACACGGCCGGCCAGCCCTGTCACCCCTTCGCGGTCCACCGTTCCGTCGGCGATGAGCCGCATGCATCGCGCCACGATGTCGCCACGGACATTCCATTCCGGGGAACCGGGGGAGGCGTCAGGACGGCACCGTTTGCAGGCCCGGAAACCGGCTGCCTGGGCGGCCGCGGCAGTCGGATAGAACCGCATGTTCCGGGCGAAAGGTGGGCGGACCGGGCAGCTGGGGCGGCAGTAGATTCCGGTGGTGAGCACGGCGGTGACGAACCAACCGTCAAACCGCGCGTCCTTGGACTGGACTGCCCGGTAACAGCGGTCGAAATCTTCGTGCATGGGTTCCACGATGGCACGGCCTCGCGCACTTGACTAGCGGGAAAACGACATGGTCGTGGTGGTGGGCTCGCGGCTAGACTCCGACCTGTGGCCGAGTTGGTGCAGCAATATCTGGACCGGATTCGTGCCGAGCAGGTCGACGTGCGCGACGGCGCCGTGGCCGATTACATCCCCGAACTTGCCAACGTCGACCCCGAGGACTTCGGGCTCAGCTTGTCTTCCTCGGACGGCTATGTCTACGAATCTGGCGACGCTGCAATCGAATTCACCATCCAATCGATTTCCAAACCATTCACCTATGCCCTGGCGCTTGGCCAGATGGGCCAGGATGCCGTCGACGCCAAGATCGGTGTCGAACCCTCCGGTGAGGCGTTCAACGAAATCAGCGTCGACGACGTCACCAAGACCCCGAAGAACCCGATGATCAACGCCGGTGCGATTGCGGCGGTCTCGCTGATCCCCGGCGCGAGTCCCGAGGAGCGGTTCGATCGCATCCACGAGTTCTACTCGGCGTGTGCGGGCCGACGGCTCGAGATCGACATGAATGTCTACGCCTCAGAGAAGGCAACCGGGAACCGGAACCGGGCTATCGCCTACATGCTGGCCAGTTTCGGTGTGCTGGACGGTGATCCAGACGAGGTGTTGGACGTGTACTTCCGGCAGTGCTCGGTGAGGGTGACCAGTACGGACCTGGCCCGGATGGCCGCCACATTGGCGCGCGGCGGGTTCAACCCGTTGACCGGCCGGCGGGTCATCGAGGCGAACGTGGTTCGGCGCGCCCTCAGCGTGATGGTGACCTGCGGAATGTACGACGCGACAGGCGATTGGGTCAGTGCCGTAGGCCTGCCCGCCAAGAGCGGCGTCGGTGGTGGGATTGTGGCGGTGCTCCCCGGGCAACTCGGCATCGGTGTGTACTCACCGCGTCTGGATTCCCGCGGCAACAGTGTGCGCGGGGTGCAGGTGTGCCGCAACCTGTCCTCCCAGCTGGGACTGCACTTTCTCACGGTCGGCCGCGAGTCGTCGTCGACTTTGCGGGCCGTGTACGACGCCAGCCCGGGTATCCGGGTCTACGAGGTTCAGGGCGATCTGTTGTTCGCCGGGGCGGAGCAGGTACTGCGGACGGCCGAGCACGACCGCGACGGGTACGAGGTGGCCGTGCTGGACGTCACCCGGGTCGATGACATCAACGACGCCGCGCGCGGCATGCTGACCGGAATGCGCGCCAGCCTGGCCGCGGTGGGCAAGGACGCGTGCCTCGTCGACCCCGACGGTCGCGTGGTGCCCGCCGACCGGCGCGACGACTACGACACAATCGTGTTCCGGACCCTCGACGAAGCGGTCGACGCGGCGCGGAAGTGGGGCACCGGTTAGGTCGGTACCGCCACCCGCGTCGGCTCGGCCAGACCCCGCAGGGCCACCATTTCGCCCAGTGACCAACGGGCCCTTTCGGCTTCGGACGCATTGTCGAGCGTGTCCGAAGAAGCCACCAGGTGCCCCGGTACCTGCTTGGAGAAATCGCACAGCCGCGCGGCTTCGTTGACCGGTTCACCGATCACGGTGTACTCGAAGCGCTGCTTGGCGCCGACGTTGCCGGCCACCACCTGACCGGCGGCCACCCCGATCCCGGCTTCGAGTTCGGGTACCTCCGCGCGCAGCCGCCGCGCGATAGCTCGAGCAGCGCCCAGCGCTTCGTCCTCGGCGTTGTCCAGAGACACCGGTGCGCCGAACACCGCGAGTACCCCATCGCCCTCGAATTTGTTGACCAGGCCCCGATGATCGTCGACTTCATCGACGATGACCGCGAAAAACCGGTTGAGCAAGTCGACCACCTCGACAGCGGGCCGCGTGGTCACCAGCTGCGTCGAACCGATGACATCGACGAAAATCACTGCGGCGTGGCGCTCTTCGCCGCCCAGGACCGGCTTCTGCTGCTCGGCCAGCGCGGCCACCTCTCGGCCGACGTGACGACCGAACAGATCACGTACCCGTTCCCGCTCGCGCAGGCCGTGGACCATCGAGTTGAATCCGCGTTGTAGCTGCCCGAGTTCAGTACCGTCGAACACCACCAGGTTGGTGTCCAGATCGCCCTGCTCGACACGGTTGAGGGCCGCACGTACGACGCGGATCGGAGTTGCGGTCAGATACGACAGGATCCACATCAGCAGGAAACCGAACACCAGCGCAAACGAGCCGAGGCCGATGACGGCGTAGGCGAATTGCGTCGGGGTCAGGTTGTTGAGCGTCAGGGCGAACATCGCGGCCAGCATGATGCCCAGGATCGGCACACCCGAGCTGAGCGCCCAGACCACCATGATGCGGCCCATGATGCCCGGAGCCAGCCGGACCGGCGGCGGGCCGGCCTCCAGTGCCTGCGCGGCGACCGGCCGCAGTGCGAACTCGGTGAGCAGATGGCAGCTCACCGACACCACGATTCCCGGAAAGGTGATGCCCAGCAGGAACTTCGGAATGTAATTGGTGTCGACGACCCCGTACAGCGTTGTCAGCAGGGCGGCGCCGAGACCCCACAGGACCAGCAGCACCCGGGTGAGCCGGAACGGGGCGAAGAAGGTGTTGCGCTGATCGGCAACGGTGGGCGGTCGTTCTTCGATGGCCCAGCGCACGTTGTCGATCACCCGCGTCGTCGCCCAGAACACCCCGACGATCAGCGCCATGGCCATGTAGACGGGGGCCACGATGAAGGTGATCCAGCGGACCGGCGGAGCGAACACGTCGGGTGTCGGGAACAACAGCGTGACGATGATCATCGAGATGCCGATGCCGACCAGGTTCCCGCCGATCACGAACGTCGTGAGGATCGCCTGGATGCGCACCCTGCGGCGGCGCTGACTTTCCGATACCCGGCCCAGCACCCACGATCCGTATTCCGGTGTGGCAGGGATCCGGCTGTTCTGGCGCGTGACACCTTCGAGGACTCGGCCCAGCCGTCGTGCCAGCGATTTGTCGGAGTTCATTGTGGCGTCAGCCTAGTTCGTCCGATCTGCCCTTAAGGTGGATCGGGTGCGCCTCGTGATTGCCCAGTGCACCGTCGACTACGTCGGGCGGCTGACCGCCCACCTTCCTTCGGCCCGCCGGCTGTTGTTGTTCAAGTCCGACGGTTCCGTCAGTGTCCACGCCGATGATCGTGCCTACAAGCCGCTGAATTGGATGAGTCCGCCGTGCTGGCTCGTCGAGTCGGCTCCGGAATCATCCGGGGACGGCGCACCTCTCCTCTGGGTGGTGGAGAACAAGGCTGGTGAGCAGCTGCGGATCACCATCGAGGACGTCGAGCACGACTCCAGCCACGAATTGGGTGTCGATCCCGGCCTGGTCAAGGACGGCGTGGAGGCCCATCTGCAGAAACTGCTGGCTGAGCACGTCGAGTTGCTCGGCGCCGGGTACAGCCTGGTGCGCCGCGAGTATCCGACCGCGATCGGCCCGGTGGATCTGATGTGCCGTGACGAGTTGGGCCGTTCGGTGGCCGTGGAGATCAAACGTCGCGGCGAGATCGACGGTGTCGAGCAGCTGACCCGGTACCTCGACCTGCTCAACCGCGACACCGTGCTGGCCCCGGTGGCAGGAGTATTCGCCGCCCAGCAGATCAAACCGCAGGCCCGAACCCTGGCTACTGACCGTGGAATCCGTTGCGTGACTTTGGATTATGACCAGATGCGGGGTATGGACAGCGACGAATACCGGCTGTTCTGATGAGCCGCCGACCGCGTGAACACCGTCGGTTGGCGCCCTTTCCGCCGTCGCGTCGCGTCGAGACGGGGCCCGACGGTTACGACTATGAGGTGCGGGTGGTCGCCGCGTCGCGCGCGGTGAAGGTCTATCGATGCCCCGGCTGTGATCACGAGATTCGTGTGGCCACCGCGCATGTGGTGGTGCTGCCGATCGACGTCGGTGATGTTGAGGACCGCAGGCATTGGCACACCGCCTGCTGGGCGAACCGGACCAACCGCGGTCCGACGAGAAAGTGGTCCTGAGCTTCTCAGTGCTCGTCTGCTGCGGGTTCCACCAGCTCGATCAGCACGCCGCCGGCGTCCTTGGGGTGGACGAAGTTGATACGTGAGTTCGCCGTGCCCTTGCGGGGGACGTCGTAGAGCAGCCGCACGCCGTTGCTGCGCAGTCGCTCGGACAGGGCATCGATGTCGCTGGTCCGGTAGGCCAGCTGCTGCAGGCCGGGGCCGCGGGTATCGAGGAACTTGGCGATCGTCGACTTCTCGTTGAGCGGGGCCAGGAGCTGGATCTGGGCACTGCCCTTGGGCGCGCCGCGGACCGAGAGCATCGCCTCACGTACGCCCTGCTCTTCGTTGATCTCCTCGTGCAGGACGATCATGCCGAGGTTGTCGTGGTACCACTTGGCGGTGGCGTCCAGATCGGCGACCGCGATGCCGACGTGATCGATCGCCGTCACCAGCGCGCTGGCGAGCAGTGGACGGGCATCAACCTGATCGGCGGTCATAACGTAACGGTAACCTCTACCTGAACGTTTGCGTATGTGTGATCGCCCACACAGCTTTGGAAACCAGGCCTTGGAGGTAGGAAATGACTGCGGAAACTCGCACGTCGGTGATCGTTGCTGGAGCACGTACTCCGGTCGGCAAGTTGATGGGCTCGCTGAAGGACTTTTCCGGCAGTGACCTGGGTGGGATCGCGATCCGCGGCGCCCTGGAGAAGGCCAAGGTCGATGCTTCGCTGGTCGACTACGTGATCATGGGCCAGGTTCTCACCGCCGGCGCCGGCCAGATGCCCGCCCGCCAGTCCGCGGTGGCCGCGGGCATCGGGTGGGATGTGCCCGCGCTGTCGATCAACAAAATGTGCCTGTCCGGCATCGACGCGATCGCGCTGGCCGACCAGCTGATCCGGGCCGGCGAGTTCGAGGTCGTGGTGGCCGGTGGCCAGGAGTCGATGAGCCAGGCCCCGCACCTGCTGCCCAAGAGCCGTGAGGGCTACAAGTACGGCGATGCGACGCTGGTCGACCACCTGGCCTACGACGGTCTGCACGACGTGTTCACCGATCAGCCGATGGGAGCGCTCACCGAGCAGCGCAACGACGTCGACAAGTTCACCCGCGCCGAGCAGGACGAATTTGCTGCCCAGTCGCACCAGAAGGCCGCCGCGGCGTGGAAGGACGGGGTGTACGCCGACGAGGTGGTGCCGGTGTCGATCCCGCAGCGCAAGGGCGACCCGATCGAGTTCGCCGAGGACGAGGGCATCCGGGCCAACACGACCGCCGAATCGCTGGGTGGCCTGCGCCCGGCGTTCCGCAAGGACGGCACCATCACGGCCGGCTCGTCGTCTCAGATCTCCGACGGTGCGGCCGCGGTCGTGGTGATGAGCAAGGCCAAGGCGCAGGAGCTTGGCCTGGACTGGCTGTGTGAGATCGGGGCGCACGGCGTGGTGGCCGGTCCGGACTCCACGCTGCAGAGCCAGCCGGCCAACGCGATCAAGAAGGCCGTCGAGCGGGAGGGCATCAGCATCGATCAGCTGGACGTCCTCGAGATCAACGAGGCGTTCGCTGCGGTGTCGCTGGCCTCGACGAAGGAGCTGGGTGTCGACCCAGCCAAGGTGAACGTCAACGGCGGCGCGATCGCCATCGGCCACCCGATCGGGATGTCCGGTGCCCGTATCACGCTGCATGCGGCGCTGGAACTGGCCCGTAAGGGGTCCGGCTACGCGGTGGCTGCGCTCTGTGGTGCCGGTGGCCAGGGTGATGCGCTGATCCTGCGTCGCTGACAGCTAACCAGCGAATTACAACGACGCTGTGTAGTAGCTGGCGCCCCGGTTGGGCACAATGGTGGCCATGGCAAGCACATTCGATGTTCGTACCGAGGCCGGCCGGTTCCGTTTGGTGGCGATCGCTGAGGCGATCAGCTGGGCCGGTCTGCTGATCGGCGTGTACTTCAAGCGGGTCCATTCGTCGGGCACCGAGATCGGGGTGCAGGTCTTCGGGCCGGTGCACGGCGTGCTGTTCCTGCTGTACGTGTTCACCGCCCTGATGGTCGGGATGGCTGTCGGCTGGGGCGTCAAGACCTGGCTGCTGGCGTTGCTGGGCGGCATTGTGCCGCTGGGCAGTGTGTTCTTCGTCATGTCGGCCGACCGGGCCGGTCAGCTGGAATCAGCCGAGTCGGCCGCCGCGCAGCCAGGCGAACCGGCCCCCACGACGACGTGACAGACTTGATGGCGTGACTCGTCCACGACCTTCTGTCGGTCCGGCGCTAGCCGGTGCGGTTGACCTCTCGGCACTCAAGCAGCGGCCCGCCGCGTCGGGCGGGACGGGCGGTGGCAGCCCCGCTGCGGCCGGCGGCCCGAATGCCACCGAGGTCACCGAAGCCAACTTCGAAGCCGAGGTGCTGGTCCGCTCGGGCCAGGTGCCGGTGGTGGTGCTCTTGTGGTCGCCACGCAGCGAGTCCAGTGCGGCGCTGGGGGATGCCCTGGCCGGTCTGGCTGCGGCGGACAATGGCAAGTGGTCGCTGGCGCTGGTCAACGTCGACACCACTCCGCGGGTGGCGCAGATGTTCGGCATCCAGGGCGTGCCGACGGTTGTTGCCCTCGCGGGCGGACAACCGATCGCCAGCTTCCAGGGCGCGCAACCTGCCGACGAATTGCGCCGCTGGGTCGATTCGCTGCTCGAGGCAACCGCGGGCAAGTTGACCGGATCCGGTGACGGCGACGGCGACGGTGACGAGGAGCAGGTCGACCCCGAGTTGGCCGCGGCCCGGACCCACCTGGACGAAGGTGACTTCGCCGCAGCGTCGGCGGCATATCAGGCGATTCTCGATGCCCAGCCCAATCACGCCGAGGCCAAGGGCGCGGTGCGCCAGATTGCATTCCTCGAACGTGCCAGCGCGACGAGCCCCGACGCGGTGGCCGCCGCTGCCGCAGCTCCCGACGACATCGACCTCGCGTTCGCCGCTGCCGACGCCGAGCTCCTGGCCCAAGATGTGTCGGCAGCCTTCGATCGGCTCATCGCACTGATCAAGCGCACCGCGGGTGACGACCGGACCAAAGTGCGGACCCGGCTCGTCGAGTTGTTCGACCTTTTTGACCCGGCCGATCCCGAGGTCATCGCCGGCCGTCGCAATCTGGCCAACGCGCTGTACTAGCTCGTCGAGAACCGGCGCGTCAGGCGGGCTCGAACCACAGCATCGCCAGCGGCGGCAGCACCATCACCGCCGACGCGGGGCGGCCGTGCCACGGCTCGTCGGTGGCCTGCACCGTGCCCATGTTCCCGATGCCCGACCCGTTGTAGATCGTGGCGTCGGTGTTGAGAACCTCCTGCCAGTCGCCGGCGTGCGGTAGACCCAGCCGGTATTCGCTGTGCTGGCCGCCGGCGAAGTTGACCACGCAGGCCAACACGGAACCGTCGGCGCCGAACCGCAGGAAGCTCAGCACGTTGTTGGCCGAGTCGTTCGCGTCGATCCACGAATAACCCTCCGGGCTGGTGTCGCGGCTCCACAGCGCCGGGTGGCGGCGGTAGATCCCGTTGAGATCGCGGACCAACCGTTGCACGCCACCGGAGAAGCCCTGCTCGTCGAGCTGGAACCAGTCCAGCCCGCGTTCCTCTGACCACTCGGCTCGCTGTCCGAATTCCTGGCCCATGAACAGCAGTTGCTTGCCCGGGTGGGCCCACTGATAGGCCAGCAGGCTGCGCAGGCCCGCGGCCTTGGCGTGGTCGTCGCCGGGCATCCGGCTCCACAGCGTGCCCTTGCCGTGCACGACCTCGTCGTGGCTGATCGGCAGCACATAGTTCTCGCTGAAGGCGTACAGCATCGAGAACGTCATCTCGTGGTGGTGATAACTGCGGTGCACCGGGTCATGGCTGACGTAGTCGAGCGTGTCGTTCATCCAGCCCATGTTCCACTTCATCGAGAAGCCAAGGCCGCCAAGGTTGGTCGGGCGGGTGACACCGGGCCAGGAGGTCGACTCCTCGGCGATGGTGACGATTCCCGGGGTCACCTTGTGCACGGTGGCGTTCATCTCCTGCAGGAACTGCACCGCCTCCAGATTCTCCCGGCCACCGTGGATGTTCGGCGTCCAACCGCCCTCGGGGCGTGAGTAGTCGAGGTAGAGCATCGAGGCGACGGCGTCCACGCGCAGGCCGTCGACATGGTATTCCTTCAGCCAGTACAACGCGTTGGCGACGAGGAAGTTGCGCACCTCGGGTCGGCCGAAGTCGAAAACGTAGGTGCCCCAGTCGAGCTGCTCACCGCGGCGCGGGTCGGAATGCTCGTAGAGCGGGGTGCCGTCGAAGCGGCCGAGGGCCCAGGCGTCTTTGGGGAAATGGGCCGGGACCCAGTCGACGAGCACTCCGATCCCGGCGCGGTGCAGCGCATCCACCAGGTATCGGAAATCGTCAGGGGTTCCCAACCGGGAGGTCGGCGCGTAATAGGACGTCACCTGATAACCCCACGATCCGCCGAACGGATGCTCCGCCACGGGGAGCAGTTCGACGTGGGTGAAACCCTGTTCCACAACATATTCGGTGAGCTCGGTGGCCAGCTGCCGGTAGCTGAGACCGGGACGCCAGGACATCAGGTGCACCTCGTAGGTGCTCATCGGTTCGAACACCGGGTTCTGCGCCGCGCGCCGGGCCATCCACTTGGCGTCGGTCCAGGTGTAGGTACTGGAGGTGACCCGGGATGCGGTTTGCGGTGGCACTTCGGTGGCGAATGCCATCGGATCGGCACGATCGGCGGTGACACCACCCGCGCCGTGGATGCGGAACTTGTACAGACCGTCGGGAGGGAACCCAGGCCAGAACAACTCCCAGACCCCCGACGAGCCCATCACCCTCATCTGCGCCTCGTTGCCGTCCCAGTGATTGAAGTCACCGATCACGCTGACGCCCTTGGCGTTCGGTGCCCATACCGCGAACGACACACCTTCGACGACCCCGTCGGCGGTGGTGAAGCTGCGCCGATGTGCGCCCAGGATCTCCCACAGGCGTTCGTGGCGGCCCTCGGCGAACAGGTGGAGGTCGAGTTCGCCGAGCGTGGGCAGGAAGCGGTAGGCGTCGGCGGTGGTGTGGGTGAAGATCGTCTCGTCGGCGCCCGGATAGCCGATCTCCAGGCGATAGTCGGCCAGATCGGTGAACGGTACGGACACCGCGAAAAGTCCGGAATCGATGTGCTGCATGGGGAATCGGTCACCGCCGATCACCGCGATGACCTTGACGGAGTGTGGGCGATAGGCCCGGATGACGGTTCGGCCGTTGTACTCGTGGGCCCCCAGCACTGAATGAGGGTCGTGATGTTGGCCGATCAGCAGCCGCTGGATATCCGATGGGTCGGGCCGCAGATGCCTGTCGGTGAGGTGGTTGCTTGTTGTCATTGTGTTCTCATTCCCTGCGTAGCAAGCCCAGTCGTTGCTCATAGGGTACGAGTGGCATGTTCAGCACATGCGCCACCGCCTTGGCGGGATCGATACGAACGTAATTCGACTGTCCCCATTGGTATTCCTCGCCGGTGATCTCGTCGCGTACCCAGAACCGGTCATGCGATTCCATACCCAGTGCCTCCATGTTCAACCACAACGTGGCTTCTTCCGGGCTGAACGGGTTGAGCGTGACCACCACGAGCACCGTGTCTCCGGTGATCGGGTCGAACTTGCTGTAGGCGAGCAGCGCGTCATTGTCGACGTGATGGAAGGTGAGGGTACGTAACTGGCGCAGGGCCGGGTGCAGACGCCGGATCTCGTTGAGGCGGGACAGGAATGGTTCGAGCGAACGGCCCTCGGCCAGAGCCGCCGCGAAGTCGCGGGGACGCAGCTCGTATTTCTCGGAATCCAGGTACTCCTCGCTACCCTCTCGGAGGGCCCGGTGCTCGAACAGTTCGAAGCCGGAATACACGCCCCACGACGGGCTCATGGTCGCGGCCAGTACCGCGCGGATCGCGAACATGCCGGGGCCGCCGTGCTGTAGCGACGCGTGCAGGATGTCGGGCGTGTTGACCCACAGACTGGGTCGCATGCTGTCGGCGTTCGCGGTGATCTCGTTGCCGAACTCGGTGAGCTCCCATTTGGTGGTGCGCCAGGTGAAGTACGAGTAGGACTGGGTGAAGCCACGCTTGGCCAATCCGTAGAGCCGGGCCGGCCGGGTGAAGGCCTCGGACAGGAACAGGACGTCCGGATCCTCGTTCTTGACCTCGGCGATCAGCCAGACCCAGAAGTTCGGCGGTTTGGTGTGCGGGTTGTCGACGCGAAAGATTTTGACACCGTGTGAGATCCAGAAACGCACGACCCTCAGTACCTCTTGGTACAGCCCGGCGGGGTCGTTGTCGAAGTTGAGCGGGTAGATGTCCTGGTACTTCTTGGGTGGGTTCTCCGCGTAGGCGATGGTGCCGTCGGGGAGCACGGTGAACCACTCCGGATGCGCTGCGGCCCAAGGATGATCGGGCGCGCACTGCAGCGCCAGATCCAGTGCCACCTCGACGCCCTGCGTGCGGGCGGCGGCCACGTAGTCGTCGAAGTCGTCGATGGTGCCCAGGGCCGGGTGCACGGCGTCATGGCCGCCCTCGTCACTACCGATGGCCCATGGCGACCCGACATCGTCGGGCGCGGCGGTGACCGCGTTGTTGCGTCCTTTTCGGTGCACCTTGCCGATCGGGTGGATGGGCGGCAGGTAGACGATGTTGAAGCCCATGCGCGCGATCCGGGGGAGTTCCTCGGCGGCGGTGGCGAAGGTGCCGTGTACCGGATGGCCGGCTTTGTCCCAGCCGCCGGTGGACCGCGGGAACATCTCGTACCACGAGGAAAACCTGGCCAGTGGCCGATCCACCCAGACCCCGTACTGCTCACCGCGGGTAACCAACTCGCGCAGCGGATACTGTTCGAGCAGTTCGCCGACCTCCTCGGACAGCGCCGCCCCGGCGCGTCGGAACGGGTCCCCGGGGGTGCTCAGGGCCGCGGCGGCCTCGATCAGCGGATCGCGCAGTTTGCGGGGCATTCCGGCCGCGGCGCGCTCCAGCAGGTGCGCACCGATCAGCAGGTCGTTGGACAACTCGGCTTCGCTCTGACCGGCACCCAGCTTGGCTTCGACGGTGTGACGCCAGGTGGCCAGTGGGTCGCCCCAACCGTCGACCCGGTACGTCCACAATCCGACGGTGTCGGGGGTGAACTGGCCATGGAAGACATCGGGGATATGTCCGGTGGACATCGGCAAGGTCTGCGGCTTGATGCGTTGTGAAGGACGCACCCCTGGGCTGGTGGGCAACACGGTGTCGATCGCCACTGGCACTGTCGCGGTGTCCGGTTCGCTGGTCGGCCGTGGGTAGTCCGTACCGAGATACCGCACCACCAGGTTGGCCGAGACCGCGTCATGGCCTTCGCGCCACACCGTGGCCCGAACTGGCACCACCTCGCCGACCACGGCTTTTGCCGGGTACTGTCCGCCGAAGATTACTGGCGCGACGTCGTCAATCCCGATACGACCGGCCACCCATCCACTCCTCACGTCGTCTTCGGTCAAGCGGCTGTCTGTGTGCACTCGCCTTGTCGCGTCTGATACCCACCGTAGTGGGCTGCCCAATCTCGTGGGGGTTAAGCGCGACCTGACCGCCGCGCTCGCCGCTGCACGAGACGGAATTGTCAGTAAGGTTGGGTCGCGTGAAAGCCCTCAGAAGGTTCACCGTCCGCGCGCACCTTCCCGAGCGGTTGACGGCGCTGGAACGGCTGTCGATCAACCTCCGCTGGTCGTGGCACAAGCCCACTCAGGATCTGTTTGCTGTGCTCGATTCCGAGCTGTGGCAGCAGACCAACGGGGACCCGGTGGCGTTGTTGGGTGCGGTCAGTCCGCAACGACTCGACGAACTGGCCGGCGACGAATCGTTCCTGGGCCGCCTGGACGAGTTGGCTGCGGACCTGGACAACTATCTGAGCCGTCCACTGTGGTACCAGCAGCAACTCGACGACGGGG
Organism: Mycolicibacterium lutetiense; assembly: GCF_017876775.1. Classification (NCBI taxonomy): domain Bacteria; kingdom Bacillati; phylum Actinomycetota; class Actinomycetes; order Mycobacteriales; family Mycobacteriaceae; genus Mycobacterium; species Mycolicibacterium lutetiense. The sequence continues at coordinate 816,064 of NZ_JAGIOP010000001.1, forward strand.
TCGCGATGCCGAAAGGCATCGCCTACTTCTCGATGGAGTTCGGTGTCGCCGAGGTGCTGCCCAACTATTCGGGCGGCCTGGGCATCCTGGCCGGTGACCATCTGAAATCTGCATCGGATCTGGGTCTGCCGTTGGTCGCGGTGGGCCTGTACTACCGCTCGGGTTACTTCCGGCAGTCCCTGACCGCCGAGGGGTGGCAGCACGAGACCTACCCGTCGCTCGACCCGCAGGGGCTGCCGTTGCGGCTGCTCACCGACGCGTCCGGGGCGCCGGTGCTGGTGGAGCTGGCGTTGCCGGATGCGCGTGAGCTGCGGGCCCGGGTGTGGATCGCGCAGGTGGGCCGGATTCCGCTGCTCCTGCTCGATTCCGACGTTCCCGAGAACGAGCACGAACTGCGCGGGGTTACCGACCGGCTGTACGGCGGCGATCAGGAACACCGCATCAGGCAGGAGATCCTGGCCGGTATCGGCGGTGTGCGGGCGATCCGCGCTTTCGCCGAGATCGAAAACCTATCTGCCCCTGAAGTTTTCCACATGAACGAGGGCCACGCCGGCTTCCTCGGGGTCGAACGGATCCGCGAGCTGGTCGCAGCAGGGCTGGACTTCGACACGGCGTTGACCGTGGTGCGCTCGTCGACGGTGTTCACCACGCACACCCCGGTTCCCGCCGGGATCGACCGGTTCCCGGTCGAGATGATCAGGCGCTACTTCGGCAGCCCACCCGGCGGTCCTGCCGACAGTCGCCTGCTCCCCGGTGTGCCGTTGGAGCGGGTGGTGGCGCTCGGTGCCGAGGACGATCCGTCGAAGTTCAACATGGCGCACATGGGTCTTCGGCTGGCGCAGCGGGCCAACGGGGTGTCGCTGTTGCACGGTCGGGTCAGCCGGGAGATGTTCAACGATCTGTGGCCGGGGTTCGACCGTGCCGAGGTGCCGATCGGCTCGATTACCAACGGTGTGCACGCCCCGACCTGGGCGGCACCGCAGTGGTTGGCGCTGGGGCGCGAGTTGATCGGTTCTGAGGCCGCCGAGCCGGCGGTGTGGGAACGCCTGCAGGAGGTCGACCCGAGTCACATGTGGTGGATCCGATCGCAGTTGCGCGAGACGTTGATCGCCGATGTGCGTGACCGTCTGCGTCGGTCCTGGCTGGAGCGTGGTGCGTCCGAGGCCGAACTGGGCTGGATCGCAACGGCTTTTGATCCATCGGCGCTGACGGTCGGCTTCGCCCGGCGGGTGCCGACCTATAAGCGGCTGACGCTGATGCTCCGTGACCCGGAGCGGCTGGAGAAACTGCTGCTCGACGAGAAGCGGCCGGTGCAGCTGATCGTGGCCGGCAAGTCGCATCCGGCCGATGATGGTGGCAAGGCGCTCATTCAGCAGATCGTGCGGTTCGCCGACCGGCCGGAGGTGCGGCACCGGATCGCGTTCCTGCCGGACTACGACATGTCGATGGCCCGGTTCCTGTACTGGGGCTGCGACGTCTGGCTCAACAACCCGCTGCGGCCGTTGGAGGCCTGCGGTACGTCGGGGATGAAGAGTGCGCTCAACGGCGGGCTGAATCTCTCGATCAGGGACGGCTGGTGGGACGAGTGGTACGACGGCGAGAACGGGTGGGAGATCCCGACCGCCGACGGGGTGGACGACGAGGCCCGCCGCGACGATCTCGAGGCGGCCGCCCTGTACGACCTGCTCGAGCGTGCGGTCACGCCCAAGTTCTACGAGCGTGACGAGGACGGGCTGCCGACCCGCTGGATCGAGATGGTGCGCCACACGCTGCAGGTGCTCGGGCCGAAGGTGCTGGCCTCGCGCATGGTGCGCGACTACACCGAGAAGTACTACCTGCCGGCCGCGCAGTCGTTGCGCCAGACCGTCGAGGCCGCCTCCGGCGAGCCGTTCGGTGCGGCCCGGGAACTGGCCGATTACCGGCGCCGCGCCCAGCATGCCTGGCCGAAGATCCAGATCACCGATGTGGACAGCTACGGCCTGCCCGATACGCCACTGTTGGGATCACAGCTGACGCTGACGGCGACGGTGCAGTTGGCCGGCCTGCGACCCGACGAAGTCACGGTGCAGGCCGTGCTGGGCCGGGTGGATGCCGGTGACGTGATCGTCAATCCGGTGGCCGTGCCGATGGCGCACACCGGTTCGGAAGACGGGGGTACCGAGGTGTTCTCGACCAGCACGCCGCTGCCGGTCGCCGGACCGGTGGGGTACACCGTCCGGGTATTGCCGCACCATCGGCTACTGACCGCCGACAACGAGTTGGGCCTGGTGGCACTGGCTTGAGTAACGCGCTCAAAGTTCAGCTCGACGGCGGACCGTACGCGCTGGCAGCCGGAAGCGACGGCGCGATGTGGGTGACCCTGGTGCACGGCGGCGCCATCGCCCGGGTCTCGGCCGCCGGCGAGGTGGCCACATACCCGGTCGGGGAATGCTCGCGTCCGTCGATCATCGCGGCCGGACCGGACGGGGCGCTGTGGTTCACCCGCTCCGGTGACGATCGCATCGGCCGGATCACCACGACGGGGGAGTTGAGCTCCTTCGAATTACCCGGGGGCAGTGCGCCGTTCGGCATCACCGCGGGCCCCGACGACGCGCTGTGGTTCACCACGATGTCGTCGGGCGAGATCGGCCGGATCGGCATCGATGGTGAGATCAGCTGCCAGGCCGCGGTCGGCGGGATGCCGTCGATGATCACCAAGGGGCCAGACGATGCGTTGTGGTTCACGCTCAACGAGACCGGCGCGGTGGGCCGGCTGACCGTCGACGGATCTCTCACATTGCGTGAATTGCCCACTGCCGCAGCCGGTCCGGTCGGTATCGCGGCCACCCATGACGATGCGGTGTGGTTCACCGAGATCCGCGCCGACAAGGTGGGCAGGATCCCGGTCCGCGACGCGATCCAGGAGCTCGACCTGCCGGGAAAACCGCACGCGGTGGTAGCCGACCCGACCGACGGAGTGTGGGTCAGTCTGTGGGGCTCCGACCAGATCGCCCGGATCAGCGGTGACGGCGAGGTGGTGACCATCGACCTGCCGGCCGGCAGCGAACCGCACGGGTTGGCGATCGGTCCCGACGGCGCCTGCTGGGTCGCGCTGGAGTATGGGTTCGTCCTGAAAATGCCGACCTGAGTGCCGGTGGGTCGCGACGGTCGGGTAATTACATAGGCAGTCTTGTTCCCGCGGGGAACGTGGCGATACGTTCCCGGAGGGAACTGTAACGAGAGGCCGCCTGTGTTGATTCGCTCGTTGGGACTGCTTACGGCCGCCTCTCTGGCCTGCGTGGCGTCCGTCGCCCCGGCCCGTGCCGACCCTGTCGCCCCTCAGATCGAAGTGGTCGCCGACGTGGAGCCGGCGCCGGGCGAACCGGCCGCCGCCGATCTGGTCGAGTCGACCGCACCGGTCACCCTCAAGACTCCGGATGACTGGAACCTGACGGTGTCGGCCGCCGACGAGACGCAGGCCGTGGTGTCGCCCCTGACGACAGCGGTGTCCTCGCGCGAATACGTGGTCGGCGGAACCTACCGCGGTGCGATGGCCGGACCCGACACCGGTGAGGATCCGCGCGGCACCCTGGAGGCCGGTTATCAGATCGGCTGCGGCATCGACATGAGCACGTCCAACGGCGTCTCGTTGACCGGCACCGCCGGATTGAACAGCTCCATCGGGATTCTCGGCACCGATATGGTCTCGCCCTGGCCCGAGGGCATCCTGCCGGGCGTCGGTGCGAACATCGGCGGCGGCATCACGATTGGACTCAAGCCCGGCATCATCAACCTCATCCCGGTGGCCAAGAAGGAGTTCAAGGGCACCGAGCCGTGGGTGATGATCAGCAACTTCCGGGTGAAGATCGACGGCTGTGTAGGCGAGTCGTTCATCAGGTCCTATGCGGTGCTGACCCGCTCTACCGACGAATCCGAGGCGGTGCTCGCCTGGTACGGCACCACGAAGAAGGTCTGAGCCGTCACGCGAAGCGCTTGAGGCAACGTTCCTCGTCACCGAGGATGCCGACCCGGAACGCGTCGATGCGGGCGAACCCCGAGGGTACCGACTCGCCGTTGACGTCGCTGGCCGCCAATCCGTTGGTGAGGATGCCCGACACTGCCTCGTCGACGTCGCCCGCGGTCAGCAGGATGGTGTCGCCGTTGGGCAGGTTCACGGGCTTGATCATCTTGGCCGTCGCCACCCCGGTCAGGCAGGCGGTGCGCAGCGCGGCCTCGGCGTTGTCGAGCACCAGGCCCCGGGCCTGCTGTAGGGCCAGGGCGTAGCGCGAGATCAGCACCGAGAACGCGGTGTTGTCCCCGTCGGCCAGACCACCGACGTCGACCTCGTCGGACGGTGCGGCAAGCGCCTGCATCTCGGCCAGGTCGACCACGATGGTGTTGGTATCGGGGCAGTAGGAGGCCGGTGGGCTGGGCTGCGCGCTCGGGCAGTCCGCTGCCGTCTCAGGCCGGAAGTTGAGCCGCGGGGGACTGGCCGGCTTGAAGAGGATGTTGAGCGCGTCGACCATCGAGCGGACCCAGTGCTCGGTGATGTCCAGATCGCCGCTCTGGTCTTCGGGCAGCAGGACGGGGAGGTCGCCCCGCCGCTGGTCGATCTCCTTGACGTCGATCGCGGCACAGGCCGCGGGCCCGTCGGTGAACCCGAACTGGAAGGCCGAGATCCGTTCGAACGCCGACCCATGCTCGTCGACCCCGACCCGGGCCTCGGCCTCGGTGAGCAACGGATCCCGGAACCCGATCACGGCGGCCAGCAGCTTGTTGAGGCCGTCCGCCGTGCTGAGTGAGAACCGCGGGGACTCACCTTCGGCCACCCATCGCATGTAGCTTCCCGCCAGACAGTCCGCCTGCTGCTCGGCGACCAAGATCGGCGTGTTGCGGTTGGCGAGCCCGGCCTGCTGCTGGATCGCATGGCCGTACTCGTGGGCGAGCACCATGACCGCACCCATGTCGCCGTTCTGCCGGCGCAAGCTGGGCATCAGGACGCCCCGGTCCCAGCCGATGGTCTGCTCCGGTTTGCAGAACGCGGCATTGACGAGTCCGTAGGTCTCGAGCCCGCAGAACGCGTCGCCGAAACTCTCGGCGTCCCAGGAGATCAGCGCGCGCACCCGCTCGAACTCGCCTTCGAACACCTCGGAGTAGGCGTTCGACCAGTACTGCTCGATGTCACTGACAGCGCCGGCCGCCAGACTGTCGATCGTCCCGCCGTCGCCGTTGGTGACCCTGCGCGTGGGCTTCTCGGCGTCGGGGCGCAAACCGCTCGAACCGTCGGTGGCGGGCATGCCGGCAACCGAGAAGGGATCGCTGAACACCGACACTGCCGTACCGCCCACCAGGGCCGAGCAGGCCGCCAGCGGCAACACCGCGCACAGGGCAACGGCGATCCCGAACAGGGCGCGTCGGCTCATGTCTTCGCCTTCCGATGCACTCTGGCGGCCACAACCGTCCGCGCGGGTAATTGCCGCACACACTAGTTAACCGAGCGAGCCCAGGTTGGGAATATCAGTCCGCGCCGCGCAACCGCTTCAACGACTGACGCACCCGGCCGGGGTCGGTGGTGGACCAGAACGGCGGCAACGACGAGCGCAGGTAACCGCCGTAGCGGGCGGTTGCCAACCGGGAGTCCAGGACCGCGATGACGCCGCGGTCATCGGTGTGGCGTAGCAACCGCCCGGTGCCCTGGGCGAGCAGCAGCGCGGCATGGTTGGCGGCGATCGCCATGAAGCCGTTGCCGCCGTGTGCGCTGATCGCCCGCTGCCGGGCGGTCAGCAACGGATCGTCGGGGCGGGGGAACGGAATCCGGTCGATCAGCACCAGCGACAGCGACGGCCCGGGCACGTCCACGCCCTGCCACAGCGACAGGGTGCCGAACAGCGATGTCTCCGGATCATCGGAAAACTTTTGCACCAGAGCCGAAGTGGTGTCCTCGCCCTGGCACAGGACCGGGGTGGACAGCCGCCCGCGCATGACCTCGGCGGCGGCCTTGGCTGCGCGCATCGACGAGAACAGGCCAAGAGTACGGCCACCGGCCGCGGTGATCAGTCCTTCGATCTCGTCCAGGGTTCTGGTGTCGGTGCCGTCCCGCCCCGGAGGCGGTAAATGTTTGGCAACGTAGAGGATTGCGGATTTGGCGTGGTCGAAAGGCGACCCCACATCGAGGCCGCGCCAGCCAGGTTTGGCCGACTCCTTGTCGTCGGAGAATCCGCCCAGCCCCCAGTTACGCGCCATGGCGTCGAAGTTGCCGCCGAGAGTCAGCGTCGCCGAGGTGAGTACCGCGGTGGTGTTGGCGAACAGCCTGGTGCGCAAGAGGCCCGACACCGACATCGGTGCCACCCGCAGCAGGCTGCGCCCGGGCCGGGGCGCCCCGGTGTTTGCGGCGCCCGGCCCTTCGGTCTGTTCCACCCACACCACATCGAGGCGGTCGGGAATGGGCGGGACGAACGAGGTGAGAATCCGGGTGGCGGTGTCGCTGACGTCGCTTAGTGCAGTGACGGCCTCGGTGCGGGCCGAGGCGGCCTGCGGGTCGCTGGGCGTGGTGTCGATCGCGGTGCGCGCCGCATTGGCCGCGTCGCGCAATGCGGTCAGGTAGGTACCCAATTCATCATCGAGCACATCGACACGGCCGGCGTCGAGTTCGTGCAGCAGCGAGGACAACGTCGCGGACGCGGCCTCGAACCGCTGCGCCAGTTCGTCATCGACCAAACGGGACAACCTGCGGTGCGCCACCGCCATGGACGTCGCCGACAATTCCGCGGTGGCCACCCCGGTCACCCGGTCAGCCAATTCGTGGGCCTCGTCGACCACCAGCAGCTCGTACTCGGGCAACACCGAGAAATCGGAGAGCGCGTCGATGGCCAGCAGTGCGTGATTGGTGACGACGACGTCGGCCGCCCCGGCCTTCTCCCGCGCCCGCTCGGCGAAGCAGTCGGTACCGAACTGGCAGCGCGACACCCCGATGCACTCGCGTGCCGAGACACTGACCTGTGACCACGACCGGTCCGGTACGCCGGGGGTCACCTCGTCGCGATCGCCGGTCTCGGTGTCCGAGGACCATTCCGTCAGCCGTTGCACATCGCGGCCCATGGCACTGACCGCCATGGGGGAGAACAGCTCGTCCTGAGGGCGGTCGGCCGGCTCCTCGCTTCCGTTGTGGATCTTGTTGAGGCACAGATAATTTCCGCGGCCCTTCAACAGTGCGAAGGTTGGTTTGCGGGGAAGTGCGTCGGCCAGTGAGTTCACCAACCGAGGTAGGTCGCGGTCGACGAGCTGACGCTGCAGGGCGATGGTGGCCGTCGAGACGACCACCGGTTGCTCGGTCTGCAGCGCGTGAGCGATCGACGGCACCAGGTAGGCCAGCGATTTACCGGTGCCGGTCCCGGCCTGCACGGCCAGGTGTTCACCGGACTCGAAGGCGTTGGCGACCGCCTCGGCCATCTGGACCTGACCGGGGCGGCCGGCACCACCGAGCCCTTTCACGGCGATCTTGAGGAGATTGGTCACCACATTGGCCACCTCACGGGATGGCTTCGATTTGGCTGTCATGTCTGGGGCGCCACGACCCGCGTGGGGACGGCAGGCTCGCCACGGGACAGTTTGAGACCGTCCCACGGCAGGCTGTGCAGACCCGCCGCCACCCGCTCGCGCGCGGCGATCAGGTCGGCGGATGGATGGTGTCCGTCGACGGGGGCGCCACCGCTGACCAGTGGCACCGTGAGCCGCCGTGCGGTGAGCCCTGAAGGCGCCGACGGGGCCTGGCGGTACGGGTGGACCACTTCCTCGACGATCGTGCCCGAGGCCTTGGCCAGCCGGAGTGCCTGCTTGCGGCCACCGTGGGACTCCTTGCGGCTGCTGCGCTTGGCCACCGGGATCCCGTCGACCTCCACCAGCTTGTAGACCATGCCCGCGGTCGGTGCGCCCGATCCGGTGACCACCGAAGTGCCGACGCCGTAGCTGTCGACCGGCTCGGCGCGCAGGGCGGCGATCGAGAACTCGTCGAGGTCACCGGAGACGACGATCTGGGTCCCGGTGGCGCCCAGGCCGTCGAGCTGCTGGCGCACCTGGCGGGCCAGCACCCCGAGATCGCCGGAGTCGATGCGGACAGCGCCCAGTTGCGGGCCGGCGGCCGCGATCGCGTTGGCCACCCCGGCGGTGATGTCATAGGTGTCCACCAACAGGGTGGTGTCGATGCCCAACGCCGCCACCTGACCGCGGAACGCGGCCTGTTCGTCGGGGCCGGCCTCGGTGGTGTGTAGCAGGGTGTAGGCGTGTGCCGCGGTGCCCAGCGCGGGCACGCCGTAGCGCTGCTGGGCGGCCAGATTGGACGAACCGGTGAACCCGGCCAGGTAGGCCGCACGCGCTGCGGCCACAGCGGCCATCTCGTGCGTACGTCGTGAGCCCATCTCGATCATCGGCCGGCCGTACGCAGCGGTGGCCATCCGGGCCGCTGCCGAGGCGATCGCGGTGTCGTGGTTGAGGATTGACAGCGCCAGAGTCTCGAGCACCACGCACTCGGCGAAGGTTCCGTGCACCGAAAGCACCGGCGAACCCGGGAAATACAGCTCGCCCTCGGCGTAGCCGTCGACGTCACCGCTGAACCGGTAGCCCGCCAGGAAATCCAGTGTCGCGGAGTCGAGGAATCCGAGCGCAGCCAGCTCATCCGGGGCGAAGCTGAACTGCGTCAACGCTTCCACAAATCGCCCGGTGCCGGCGACCACGCCGTACCGGCGACCTTCGGGCAGGCGGCGGGCGAAGACTTCGAACGTGGTGCGGCGGTGCGCCGTGTGGTCGCGCAGCGCGGCCGCGAGCATCGTCAGCTCGTACTTGTCGGTGAGCAACGCGACGGTCACACCAGCAACCGTAGCTGTTCACAGCTGCTTCAATATCGCGGCTCCCCTGCCGGTATTGTGGGCCCATGGTTACACCGGCGAAGGCCCGACCGGGGACCCGCGAGGAGCGCAGCATCGAGGCGGCGCCACGGGAAGATGCCGCCACCGAAAGCCCGTGGGTGACCATCGTCTGGGACGATCCGGTCAACCTGATGAACTACGTGACTTACGTGTTCCAGAAATTGTTCGGATACAGCGAGCCGCACGCAACCAAACTCATGCTGCAGGTGCACAACGAGGGCAAGGCCGTGGTGTCGGCGGGAAGCCGCGAGTCGATGGAAACCGATGTGACCAAACTGCACGCCGCGGGGCTGTGGGCCACCTTGCAGCAGGACCGCTGATCGACTGTGCGCAAATGGAAACGGGTCGAGACCGCCGACGGTCTGCGGTATCGCTCGGCATTGGAGACCCACGAGGCTGCATTGCTGTCGAGCCTGGGCACCTCAATGTTGGGGATGCTCGACGAGCGTGGATCATCGGGGCCCACAGACGAACTCGAGATGATCACCGGCATGAAGACCGGCAATCCGCAGCCGCCGGAGGACGCCACGATGAAGCGTCTGCTCCCGGATTTCTACCGGCCGCAAACTGAGCATCCCGCCGGTTCGGGGACCGCCGAGAGCCTGAACAGCGCGCTACGCGGACTGCATGAGCCGGCCATCATCGATGCGAAACGTGAAGCAGCCCAACGTTTGTTGGACACCATTCCGAACGGTGGCGGGAAGTTCGAGCTGACCGGGGACGACGCCGAGGCGTGGGCGACCGCAGTCAACGACATCCGGCTGGCGCTGGGCACCATGCTCGACGTCGGCTCGCACGGGCCCGAAGAGTTGCCGGCCGAGCACCCGATGGCCGGGCACGTCGACGTCTATCAGTGGCTGACCGTGCTGCAGGAATACCTTGTCCTCGGCCTGATGGGGAGATAAACCTGATGGGTTCGATCACCGACGTCGGCGGCATCCTGGTCGGCCACCATCACCGCATCGACCCCGATGTGTCGCTGGGCTCGGGATGGGCATCCGGCTCGACGGTAGTGCTGACGCCGCCGGGCACCGTTGGTGCCGTCGACGGACGCGGCGGTGCCCCGGGCACCCGTGAGACCGACCTGCTCGACCCGATCAACACGGTGCGCCACGTCGACGCCGTGGTGCTGACCGGCGGCAGCGCGTACGGCCTGGCCGCCGCCGACGGGGTGATGACCTGGCTGGAGGAGCAGGGCCGCGGAGTGGCGATGGACGGTGGCGTGGTGCCGATCGTGCCGGCCGCGGTGATCTTCGATCTACCGGTCGGCGGCTGGGCGAACCGGCCGACCGCCGAATTCGGTTATGCGGCGGCCCGGGCAGCATCCACCGACTTCGCGCTCGGCACCGTCGGTGGCGGGGTCGGCGCGCGGGCCGGGATCCTCAAGGGCGGCGTGGGCACCGCCTCGGTGATGCTGGACTGCGGGGTGACCGTCGGTGCCCTGGTCGTGCTCAACGCCGCCGGTGACGTGGTCGACCCGGCCACCGGTCTGCCCTGGATGGCTGCCCTGATCGAGGAGTTCGGGCTGACCGCCCCGCCCGCCGATCAGCTCGCCGCCTACGCCGGCCTTCACACCGAGCTGAGTCCGTTGAACACCACCATCGCGGTGGTCGCCACCGACGCGGCGCTGAGCCCGGCCGGGTGCCGCCGGGTGGCCGTCGCCGCGCACGACGGGCTGGCCCGGACCATCCAGCCGTGTCACACCCCGATCGATGGCGATACGGTGTTTGCGCTGGCGACCGGCGCGGTAACCGTCGATCCGGACGCGAAGACACCGGTGGCGATGTCGCCGGAGACGGCGCTGGTGACCAGGGTCGGGGCGGCCGCGGCCGACGTGCTGGCCCACGCCGTGCTGGTCGGGCTGCTGGCCGCCGAGTCGGTGGCCGGAATACCGACCTACCGTGGCATGTTGCCCGGAGCGTTCTCCGGGAAGGAAGTGCGATAGGAGTGATCAAGTGCTGGTGATCCGCCGGGATCTCGTCGAGGCCATGGTGGCGCATGCCCGCGCCGACCATCCTGACGAGGCGTGTGGGGTGATCACCGGGCCGGAGGGCTCCGATCGGCCCGAGCGCTTCATCGCGATGGCCAATGCCGAGCGTTCGCCGACCTTCTACCGGTTCGATTCGGGCGAACAGCTCAAGGTGTGGCGCGCGATGGACGCAGCCGACGAAGTACCCGTCGTCATCTACCACTCGCACACCGCGACCGAGGCCTACCCGAGCCGCACTGACGTCTCGTTGGCCCAAGAACCCGATGCGCACTACGTGCTGGTGTCCACCCGGGACCCCGACGAGCATGAACTGCGTAGCTATCGCATCACCGACGGCGTCGTCACCGAGGAACCCGTCGACATCGTCGAGCAGTACTAGAAAGGCTTTGACATGACCGAGTCCAAATCCGTCACCGTTTCGATCCCGACCATCCTGCGTCCCCACACCGACGGGCAGAAGCGCGTCAGCGCCTCCGGCGACACCCTGCAGGCGGTGATTGCCGACCTCGAGGCCAACTACTCAGGAATCTCCGACCGGTTGGTGGACAACGGCAAGCTGCACCGCTTCGTCAACATCTACGTCAACGACGAGGACGTGCGGTTCTCCGGCGGATTGGACACCACCATCGCAGACGGCGACTCGGTGACGATCCTGCCTGCGGTGGCAGGCGGATAGCCGATGGCACGGTACGACTCACTGCTGCAGGCCCTCGGCAACACCCCGTTGGTCGGGCTGCAGCACCTGTCGCCTCGGTGGGAGGAAAACCAGGACGGGCCGCACGTGCGGTTGTGGGCCAAACTCGAGGACCGCAACCCCACCGGGTCGATCAAAGACCGGCCCGCGCTCCGCATGATCGAGCAGGCCGAGCGTGACGGGCTGCTGAGCCCGGGCGCCACGATCTTGGAGCCCACCAGCGGCAACACCGGGATCTCGCTGGCGATGGCCGCGATGCTCAAGGGCTACAACATGATCTGCGTGATGCCCGAGAACACCTCCGTCGAGCGGCGTCAGATCCTGGAACTCTACGGCGCGAGAATCATCTACAGCGCGGCCGAGGGCGGGTCCAATACCGCCGTCGCGACCGCGAAAGAGCTTGCGGCCGAAAATCCTTCGTGGGTGATGCTGTACCAGTACGGCAACCCGGCCAACACCGACGCGCACTATTACGGCACCGGTCCCGAGCTGCTGGCCGACCTGCCCGAGATCACGCATTTCGTCGCCGGGCTCGGTACCACCGGCACGCTCATGGGTACCGGCCGTTTCCTGCGCGAGCACGTGCCCGGTGTACAGATCGTGGCCGCCGAACCGCGCTACGGCGAGGGCGTGTACGCGCTGCGCAACATCGACGAAGGATTCATCCCCGAGCTATATGACCCCGAGGTGCTGACCACGCGGTTCTCGGTGGGCTCCTACGACGCGGTCAAACGCACCCGTGATCTCGTCACCCGCGAAGGCATTTTCGCGGGCATCTCGACCGGTGCGGTGCTGCACGCCGCGCTGGGGATGGGGGCCAAGGCGATCAAGGCCGGCGAGCGCGCCGACATCGCCTTCGTGGTCGCCGACGCCGGTTGGAAGTATCTGTCGACCGGTGCCTACGCCGGTAGCCTGGATGACGCAGAGGATGCGTTGGAAGGACAGCTATGGGCATGAGCGGGCAGGAATGACACCCAGCGAGAAGCCGGAGGCGGATCGCGCATGACACAGCCGGGTCTACCTGCGTCCAGCGCACCGAAAAAACCGCCGGCATGGATGGTCGGCGGTGTGACGATCATCAGTTTCGTCGTACTGCTGTACGTGATCGAGTTCGTCGACACCACCATGGGCCACCGGCTCGACCAGGACGGCATCCGGCCGCTGCAGACCGATGGTTTGTGGGGCATCCTCTGGGCGCCGCTGCTGCACGGTGGATGGCCGCATCTGATCGCCAACACCGTTCCGCTGATCGTCCTGGGTTTTCTCATGACGCTGGCCGGGATGGGACGGTTCATCGCTGCGACCGCGATCATCTGGATTCTCGGCGGCATCGGCACCTGGCTCATCGGCAATATCGGCCTGCACTGTCCCTACGTGTCGGTGCAGTGCACGAGTACCCACATCGGAGCGTCGGGCCTGATCTTCGGCTGGCTGGCGTTCCTGATCGTGTTCGGATTCTTCACCCGCAAGGCGTGGGAGATCGTGGTCGGTGTCGTCGTCCTGTTCGTCTACGGCGGCGTGCTGTTCGGGGTGCTGCCAGGTAATGCGGGGGTGTCCTGGCAGGGGCACCTGTGCGGGGCCATCGCCGGTGTGGTGGCGGCTTACCTGTTGTCCGGACCGGAACGCAAGGCTCGGGAAGCACGGAAGAGTTCCGTCCAACCGCGTCTGAGTGCATGAACATATGAGCGACCCACTCGCACCCGTCGGAATCTTCGACTCCGGCGTCGGTGGTCTGACCGTGGCCCGGGCGATCATCGACCAACTGCCAGACGAGGACATCATCTACGTCGGCGACACCGGCAACGGACCGTACGGTCCGCTGACCATTCCCGAGATCCGGGCGCACTCGTTGGCCATCGGTGACGACCTCGTGGCCCGCGGCGTCAAGGCGCTGGTGATCGCATGCAACACCGCGTCGTCGGCGTCCCTGCGCGACGCGCGCGAACGCTACTCACCGGTGCCGGTGGTCGAGGTGATCCTGCCCGCGGTGCGGCGCGCGGTGGCCGCCACCCGCAACGGACGCATCGGGGTGATCGGCACCGCCGCGACCATCGCCTCGGGCGCCTATCAGGATGCGTTCGCCGCAGCACGCGACACCGAGGTGTTCGGGGTGGCCTGCCCGCGGTTCGTCGACTTCGTGGAGCGCGGGGTCACCAGTGGACGTCAGGTGCTGGGTCTGGCCGAGGGCTACCTGGAGCCACTGCAGCGCGCCGAGGTGGACACCCTGGTGCTGGGGTGCACGCACTATCCGATGCTGTCCGGGCTCATCCAGCTGGCCATGGGCGACAACGTCACGTTGGTGTCCTCGGCCGAGGAGACCGCCAAGGACCTGCTGCGGGTGCTTACCGAGCTTGATTTGCTCAAACCGCACGAATCCGGTCCGGCCCAACGGGTGTTCGAGGCCACCGGAGATCCCGAGGCGTTCACCACGCTCGCCACCCGATTCCTGGGGCCGGGGCTGGACGGTGCGCGACAGGTCCGGCGTCACGCGGGAGCCGGAAAATGATCTCCATCGCCCAAACCGGCGATGTCTTGGCAACGCCCACACCGAGCATGGCAAGCTGGACACTGTGCGATTGACCATCCTCGGATGCTCCGGCAGCGTCGTCGGCCCGGATTCGGCAGCCTCCGGCTATCTCGTCACCGCACCTGACACCACTCCGATGGTCGTCGACTTCGGCGGGGGGGTCCTGGGTGCGCTGCAGCGCTACGCCGATCCGAATTCGGTCAACGTATTGCTGTCGCATCTGCATGCCGACCACTGTCTGGATCTGCCCGGCCTGTTCGTGTGGCGGCGCTATCACCCCGCTCCGGCGACCGAACGTGGCCTGATGTACGGGCCGGCCAACACCTGGGGCCGGCTCGGTGCGGCGTCATCGCCTGAGGGCGGCGAGATCGACGACTTCACCGACATCTTCGACGTGCGCAATTGGGAGGACGGCGTCCCGGTGCAGCTCGGCACGCTCAGCGTGACGCCGCGGCTGGTGTGTCACCCCACCGAATCCTTCGGCATGCGCTTCACCGATCCGTCCGGGGCAATCCTGGTCTACAGCGGCGACACCGGGTATTGCGACGCGCTCGTCGAGCTGGCCCGTGGGGCCGACGTCTTCCTGTGCGAGGCATCGTGGACGCACGACCCGTCCCGGCCGCCGCACTTGCACCTGTCGGGCACCGAGGCCGGGCGGGCCGCCGCTGAAGCCGGCGTCGGTGAGCTGCTGCTCACCCACATTCCGCCGTGGACGTCGCGCGAGGATGTGATCAGCGAGGCCAAGGCCGAGTTCGACGGCCCGGTGCACGCCGTGCTGAGCGGCGAGACCTTCGACGTCACCCGGCGCTGACCCGCTAGGGTTGGCGGGTGTCCAAGCGAGAAGACGGTCGTCTCGACGACGAGCTGCGCCCGGTAACCATCACCCGCGGTTTCACATCGCATCCCGCCGGCTCGGTACTGGTCGAGTTCGGCCAGACCCGCGTCATGTGCACCGCCTCGGTCACCGAAGGCGTGCCGCGCTGGCGTAAGGGCTCCGGGCAGGGCTGGCTGACCGCCGAATACGCCATGTTGCCCGCCGCCACCCATGACCGCTCCGACCGGGAATCGGTCAAGGGGCGCGTCGGCGGGCGAACCCAGGAGATCAGCCGCCTGGTCGGGCGTTCACTGCGTGCGTGCATCGACCTCGGTGCGCTGGGGGAGAACACCATCGCGATCGACTGCGACGTGCTGCAGGCCGACGGCGGCACCCGCACCGCCGCCATCACCGGCGCGTACGTGGCGCTGTCCGATGCGGTCACCTATCTCGCTGCGGCCGGGCGGCTTTCCGATCCGCGCCCGCTGTCGTGCGCCATCGCGGCGGTGTCGGTCGGCGTGGTCGACGGCCGGGTGCGTCTGGATTTGCCCTACACCGAGGATTCGCGTGCCGAGGTGGACATGAACGTCGTCGCCACCGACACCGGCACCCTGGTGGAGATCCAGGGCACCGGCGAGGGCGCGACCTTCCCGCGGTCCACCCTGGACAAGATGCTCGACGCCGCGCTGGCGGGTTGCGAGCAGTTGTTCGTGATCCAGCAGGAGGCATTGGCATTGCCGTATCCGGGTGTGCTGCCGGAGGGACCCGCGCCCAAGAAGTCGTTCGGTAGCTGAGTGCCTGCGCTCCTGGTGGCCAGCCGTAACGCCAAGAAGCTGGCCGAGTTGAGGCGGGTCCTGGACGCCGCCGGGGTGGTGGGTTTGGAGCTGCTGTCGCTGGCCGACGTGGCTGCATACGACGAGGCGCCCGAAACCGGCGCGACGTTCGAGGACAATGCACTGGCCAAGGCGATGGACGGCTTCCGGGCCACCGGGTTGGCTTGTGTGGCAGACGATTCCGGTATCTCGGTGGATGCACTGAACGGTATGCCGGGCGTGTTGTCGGCGCGCTGGTCGGGTGTACACGGTGACGACGCCGCCAACACCGCGTTGCTGTTGGCGCAGTTGGGCGATGTGCCGTATTCGCGCCGCGGCGCCGCTTTCGTGTCGGCGTGTGCGTTGGTCTATGGCGCAGGCTCGGCCGAAAAAAGGGTTGTGGTGCGCGGCGAGTGGCCCGGCACCGTCACCCATGAGCCCAGGGGTGAAGGTGGGTTCGGGTACGACCCGGTGTTCCTGCCGGACGGATCTACCCACACCGCAGCGGAATTGACGCCCGCCGAGAAAGACGCGGTATCGCATCGCGGCCGGGCGCTGGCATTGTTGGTGCCTGCGCTGCGGGAGTTGGCCGGGTCGTAGGGGTCTCACCGGCGGCGGTCGCAGGGCGACGTCGCGTTTGTAACCTGGCTTGCGTTACAGCTCGAAGCGCTTCTTGAGTTCGAGGGTCTCGAAATGCTCCACGATGACGCCGAGCAGCGGGACCGTTCCGGCGAGGATTATCCCGCCGGCCTTACCGAGTGGCCACCGGGCCTTGATCGCCAGGTCGAGCGTGAAGAACACGTAGAGCATGTAGAACGCGCCGTGAATCATGCCGATGAACTTGAACCACGAGTAGTCGATTCCGAAGATGTACTTGGCGACCATCTCGGCACACAGCACGATCAGCCAGGCACCGGTGATCCACGCCAACACCCGGTACTTGACCAGCGCCTTGCGGATGGTCTCCTTGGGGGTGATGACGGCCTGCGGTTCGGTCATCTATCGGTCCTGTCTTTCGTGTCGGACTGGTCCGACTTGGCCAACTCGGCAAGGTAGGCGTTGTACTCGGAGAGTTCCTGGTCGCCAGCGTCTGCGGTCACGGACTTGGGACGTTCCGGCAGCAGACCGGCCGGGATCTCGGTGACCTCGCCGGCAGGTCGCTCCGGCGGTGCGTCCTCGTAGCGGACGAACTTGTAGTACGAGTAGAAGCAGAACCCGGCGAACATCGGCCACTGCAAGGCGTAGCCCAAGTTCTGGAAAGTGCCCGACGCCGATTCGTAACGCGTCCATTGCCACCACGCCAGTGCCAGGCAGCCGGCGGCGCCAAGACAGACCAGCGCGATGAGCGCTGGTCTCCTACGCCGTGTAGTGGACATTCGTCCACGGTACCGCGAGGTGCTTCGGACCGACGAATGTGTCGAGGTGAGCGGTGTGGGGCCGCTTAGGCGCGTCCGGTCATCTACACCTTGGGGCCGATGAATTCGTCGAGACGAGCCGTGGCAGCCTTGCGGTAGATCGAGACGACGTACTTGGTGGAACGTGTCCACGGGATGCCGAGGCGGTCCAGTGCCGCGGTGAAGAGATTGAGGATGTCCTCCGAGTGATTCGTGAAGTGGTACCGGATGCACTTGACGCCGCGGTCGTTGGCGACCACCCGGCAACCGTCGCTGTGGATCAGACCGCGCACGAAATCCTCGGGTGCCAGCTTGACGAGTTTCTCCTGCCAGGGCTCCAACCGAATCGGTCTCGTGTGCTTCTTACCTGGGCCGTGTTGGGGAAGCAGGCACGGCCAGTGGTTCGAGCAGAGGGACACATCGGCGCAGTTGTCTTTCCGCCGAACGAGAGCTGCGTGCTGGCCGGGCATCAGAATGTTGAGGGCTTCGCGGCAGCTGTCGATGATGCCTGGGTACTTTGTGTCTAGCGTGATCCTCAGGTGCCAGGTTCGGGGTCCACGAGAGATGCAACCATCACCGAGGTACATGCCGAGGACGTAGCAGTAAGCCTTTGCAGGAAGCGCGGAGAAGTCATGGACGGCGCAACGGCCTGAAGAGTCAGTTGTAGATCGCGGCCATACCCCGGGTTTGCGGCGCCATTGCCAAATGGTCTTTCGGGGTATACCCGTCCGGCGAGAGATCTCACAGTCGTTCAAGCCGACCGTGATGAGCTGTTGCACGGTGCTGAATTCGTCGGCTGGCCGCATGGTGCATCCTTCTCGCTGAGGGATGCCTCGACGATATTGGCGCCCACCGACAGATTCGGCTGTCACGGGACCTGTACGATCAGGGCTCTGCGGGCGTGGCGGAATTGGCAGACGCCCGGGCTTTAGGTGCCCGTGTTCGAAAGAGCGTGTGGGTTCGAGTCCCACCGCCCGCACTCTTCGTTTGCGATACCGGTTTCACGGTCGGTGGTCGTTTCTCCAGCCGTCGACGACCGACTCCCGCCGCAGTTCCTCTCGCAGCGACGCGATCTCGGCGCGCAGGTCGTTGATGTGGGCCGCGGTGACGGCCGCGCTGGCGGCGTCATCGACGGCCACGGTCTGCACGATCCACGACGCGATCGTCGCGGTGATCGAGCCGACCAGGCTGATCCCACCAATCATCAACAGCGCGGCGATGACTCGCCCGGTCGTGGTCACCGGATACATGTCGCCGTAGCCGACGGTCGTGATCGTCGTCATCGCCCACCAGATCGCGTCACCGAAGTCGGTGATGTGGGCGTCGGGGGCGCCGCGTTCGGTCTGGAGGACGGCCAACGACGCGACGTACACCAGCAGGATCGCGCCCGAGATCGTGTACACAATGACCTTGCCGCGGATCGCGTGGCCGACGGCCTTCTGAAGCACACCGATCAACACGACGAGGCGCAACAGTCGCAGCGGTCGCAGCAGCGGCAACACCACGATCGCCAGGTCGACGAGGTGCGTCCGGAACCAATGTTTGCGGTTGGGGGCCAGATACAGCCGGGCCGCATAGTCGGCGGTGAACACCGCCCAGGTGACCAGAGTCGCCAACTCGACAAGCCGGGCCGCCAATCCGTGGGGCTGCACCAGCACCTCCACCGAGTAGGCGGCGAGAAACACGGCGGCCACCGAGGCCAGTGGCCATTCGGCGCGTGCCTCCCACCTGTCGAGGCGCTGTTGCATCGTCACCGCAAAAGTGTGCGGTACAAATCCGCGGCGAGCTCAGGCGACCCCGTCGACCGGTACGGCGTTGCCCTTCACGGTGTTGAGGATCTGCACGATGTTGTCGACGTCGGCATCGGCGAACACATGATCGGGGCCGGTTGGTGCGTGGTCGATGTAGGGCGATTCGTACAGGCGGGCCGGTTCGACCACGCCGGTGGCGGTGAGTTCGGTGATGATCAGGTTGATGAAACGGATCTGGTCGACGCCGAACTTGGCGCCGTCCAGGAATGTGGAGAAGGCGTCGACGGCAGCCTCGTGGTCCAGGCCCACCAACCCACGGATGAACAATCCCAGCCCGTGCGCCTGTTCCTTGGCCAGTGCGATGTCGTCGGCGCCTCCGGTGCCGCTGTCGACCAGCATCTGTTCCAGGGCGGCCAGGTCGGCGGTGGTGAGTGGTTTGTTGCGGCGCAGGCGTTGCAGCGCGACGTGGTCCTGGTGCTGTTTGAGGTAGGCCTTCGCCTTGAGTTCGAATCGTTCCCAATTGGTGCCGGGCGTGATGCCGGGCAGGTCGACGAGCGTGGACTCACCGAGTTCGTCGGCGAAGTCGGTGTAGACGACGACCTTCTTCGCCTTCTCCAGGAAGCGGAGCAGCCCACGCAATTTGCGGCGTGCATGTTCGAGCATCGGCAGCGTGACGTCGACCCACCATTGGTCGCCGGCGACCTCGTCCAGCAGCTCCTGCTGCGCGGCGATCGAGGGAATCGCGGTCTGATTCAGCAGCCCTGACGCGATGTCCTGAATCTTCTCGCGTAGCCGTTCGGCGGCCAGGGCGTCGCCTTCGAGTTGGGCGAGTTGGCGACGCAGGACCAGCATGTCGAAGCGTTTGGCGTCTTCGTCGTCGTCTTTGTGTGTCGACGGTAGCCCGGCCAGGGACTCGGCGACGTCGCCGGCGGTCTCGGTGCTCAGGGTGCCCGCCCACGGTTCCCACCGCGCATACTGCTCGACCAGGCGTCGATGCGGGCGCACCAGGAAGTTGTCCAGAGTCATGCCGGCCACGATGCGGTGCAATGACCACGCCACATCGACGCGCAGACCACGGTCTGTCTCGGTGCCCTGTCCTTCGCCCGGATCGGCGTCGGTGGGTGGCTGCAGGTGATCGAGCGCGGTGATCAAACCCAGCCGGGTTTCGAACAGTCTCTGGTTCAACGACTTCTGCAACGATCCGGGGGAGCCGGGCAGGTCCTGGCTGAAGTATTCGAGGTTCCCGCAGTAGTCGAAAACGTAGAAGTTCTGCTTGTCCTGACCCGGCCCGAACAGGTCCGGGCGCAGCCGGGTACCGCGTCCGATCATCTGCCAGAACTTGGTTTTCGAGCGGACCAGCTTGAAGAACACCAGGTTGACGACCTCGGGTACGTCGATGCCGGTGTCGAGCATGTCGACCGAGACTGCGATGTGCGGGACCTTGTCGGCGACGGAGAAGTCGTCGATGAGTGATTGCGCGTGGGAGGTTCCGTGGGTGATGACCCGCGCGAAATGCCCGGCCAGATGTGGATATTGGATGTCGAAGCGGCGGGCGATGAACTCGGCGTGGTCGCGGTTCTTGGCGAAGATGATGGTCTTGCCCAGGCGGTCACCGGCGGCGACGCGGTGCCCCTTGGCCATCAAATCGGCGAGCACCATGTCGACGGTGCTCTCGTTGAACAGGACCTTGTTCATCTCTTCGGTGGTGACGTCCTCGGGAGGGTCATCACCCCAGTCCAGGGCTTCCCACTCGTCTTTTTCGGCCTCCGGTAGATCTGCGTAGCGGATTCCGCGGTCGAGAAACTTTGTGCCACCGGAGATTCCCACTGCCGGCACCAGGAATCCCTCCTTGACCGCGTCGTCGAGACCGTAGGCGTCGGTCGGCACGCCGTCCTCGAGGTGGAACAGTCGGTAAGTGTTGTGGTCGACCTCGTCCTTGGGGGTTGCGGTCAGCCCGACCAGCAGCGAGTCGAACCACTCGAAGATGGCCCGGTACTTCTGGTAGACGGACCGGTGGGCCTCGTCGATGACCACCAGGTCGAAGTATCCGGGTCCGAATTTCCTTGTCCCCGTGCCGGTGTCGTTGATGAGGTTCATCATCGTCGGGTAGGTGCTGACGTAGACGCGCCCGTCGGTGATCTTCTCGGTCAGCAAGTTCACCGTGGTGGCGTCGGGCAGGTGGGTCTTGAACGCGTTGGCGGCCTGGGTGACCAGTGCGGTGCGGTCGGCCAGGAACAACACGCGCTTGGCCCAGTTGGCCTCCATGAGTTGCTTGACCAGGGCGATGACGGTGCGGGTCTTACCCGAACCGGTGGCCATCACCAGCAGGGCCTCGCGGCGCTTGCCGGTGAAGGTTTCGTCGATCGCCCGGATGGCGCGGTGCTGATAGTGACGTTCGACGATCGCCGAGTCGATGGGAGCGTCGGCGAGCGCCTGACGGGTCTGGCGACGCTGGATCATCAGTTCCAACTCGTCGCGGGTGTAGAAGCCTTGAATCTGTCGGGAGGGGTAGCCGGCGGCGTCGTCCCAGATCCAATGCTCATAACCGTTGGTGAGGAAGATGACTGGGCGCTGGCCTGTCATTTTTTCCAGGCAGTCGGCGTACAGCGTGGCCTGCTGCTCACCAATGTGCGGACTCTTGCTGGTGCGCTTGGCTTCTACGAGGGCCAGCGGCAGGCCATTGGCACCCCACAGCACATAGTCGACGAAGCCGCGTCCGCCCTCGGTCGGCATGCCGGTGACTTCGTACTCGCGATCCTTGGCGTCGGCGAGCGGCCAGCCCGCTTCGTTGAGCAGCAGGTCGATGAAGGTGTCGCGGGTCTGTGCTTCGGAGTAGTCGCGGTCGTCTGGTTGCTTGTTGGCGGCCTGGGCTTTCTTGATTTCCTCACGCAGCCGATCGATCTCGGCATCCCGAGCGGCGGCAAGCTCGTCCTTCTCGGCCAGCGCTTTGGCGTGCTTCTCGTCCTGGGCGGCGAATTTCGCGGCGAGTTGGCCGGCTTCCTGGCGGGTCAGCGGCGCGGCCTTGGCCGCCAGTTTCGGGTCGAAAGGCAACTTCAGCGGCGCGGCCTTCGGATAGGCCGAATAGTGGAACACCGCCCACACCATGATGTGGTGCAGTTCGCGCAGTACGGCGAGCGCGATGTTCGGGGCGATTGGCTTCTGTTCGTGTGCGGCCGCATTGCCGGCTTTACGGATCAGGTTGAGCTTCTGCACGATTGCCGGTGGCACCTTGGAGCGGAACGGCGGCTCGTTGATCCGGGCCGACAGGTCGTTCTTGTAGGGCAGCGGCAGATCGAGGATGTCGTAGATCAGGCCGACGAGTTGTTCGACGGCGCGTCGGCTGTAGATGCACGCCGAGCGTGGATCGGTGCTGAGATAGCTTTCGGCGCGGGCACAGTCTTCATGGATCTCGGGCCAGTCGGCGGCGCCGACGAAAGCGAAGTTAGTCACGACCCTCCTCCTGCGGTCAGTACGTCCAGGACCCGCGGTGCGAAGAACCGGCGCTTGTATGCGTCGGCGTCCACGACATCGAGGACACCGAGATCCATGAGCTGTCCGATGAGCTTATTAGCCCGACCGTAAGAAACTGCGAGCCCGGCCTCGACGTTGCGGACGGTGAACGACGAATGCGCGACGGCGAAATCGACGAGGACGTGTGCGCTGTCCGCCCGCAGTGCTGACGCGCGGATGACTTCTTTGAGTTCGGCTTGCACGTTGACGAGTTCGAGCATTTGATGTCGCGTGGAGTTCGCAGATTCCCGTAGGCCCAGGGCGAAGAAGCGGACGAAGGCGTCCCACGCTCCGTCGGTGCTCACCGCCAGCAGGCGGTCGTAGTACTCACTGCGCCGAGCCTCGAACCATGGGGAGACCGTCAACGTCGGTTCGGTCAAGACACCCGATGCGTGTAGGTGAAGAACGATGAGCAGCCGACCCAGTCGGCCGTTCCCGTCCCTGAATGGATGCAGGGTCTCAAGTTGGTAGTGCGACATCGCGGCCCCAACGACGGGATCGATCGTCGTGGTGTGGTCACGGCGCATCCAATCGACGAGATCCTGGAGTCCCGTTGTCAGGTGGTCGCCCGGCGGTGGCGGGATGAAGCGCGCGGCATGAATCGGCAGCAGATCGGGCTGTGCATCACCGCGGCGACCAATTACGACCTGTGTGTCACGAATGTGTCCCGACTGGTCAGCCAAGGGAGTTCCCTGCATGAGCAGGCCCTGTAGGTCTTCCAGGAGGTGGGTAGAGATCGGCCGACCCTCTGCTACGGACCGGAAGCCGTAGTTTGCCATCCGCACGTAGTTCAAGATTTCGACCAGTTCGGCCGAGGTGGGCTCTTCGTCATCTGCCGTCAGAACTTGGGCGAGCGGCGCGTACGTGCCTTCCAATGCTGACGTGCTCTGCGCCTCCCGCCGTAGGGCCGGCATTCGCAGAAGCGTGGGATCAGGAAGCTGAGTGGCGGTGCTGTCGAGTGCAGCCAAAGCGGCGCGAGCTGCGGAAACTGCGAGAAATGTGGGCGTGCTGAGATTCGGCATATCGTCGAGCAGCGGCGCTGGAACAAAGGCCTTATGGCGCCACTCGCCAGCCGAGGGATCCGAGCCGACGATGTCGACGAGGGAGCCGGATTGCTCGTTTACGAACATGGTCACGTCCACAATGTCACCCTACTGGCACTTGTGTGACATTGTCTTCGGATTGATGTCACTTAACGGCCGTTCGAGCGTTCTTTGCTCGGAACACCCCGCGTGCTGGACTGTCTAACAGATACCTCCGACATGGCCTAGGTCAATGCCGTGGACCGCCCTGGAGTTCCGCGCATACAACGGACTGAGCGTTCGTCCGAGAAGGCCCCTGATGCGTCTGGCCATGTTGAAATTGTGGCCATGACGCAGCACGAGGCCTTGGCCATGCCACTCGAAGAGGCGATGCGTACTCAACGGGCCGTCCGTCGGCTCAAGGGCGATCCCGTCGATGACGCTCTTCTGCTTCACATTCTGGAACTCGCGATGAAGGCGCCGACGGGTTCGAACGCTCAGAACTGGGAGTTCATCGTTGTCAGGGACCGCGAGGTCGTCGCCAAACTCGGCGGCTTGAATCGCCGGGCCTTGAAGGTCGGCGCCCCGATCTATAAGCGGCGCGCTGTGCGCCGCATGGATGACCAGATGCTCCGGATCGTGAAGGCGGTGGAATGGCAGGCCGATCATTTCGACGAGATCCCCGTCGTGGTCGTCGCCTGCCTCAAGGGCGTCATTCCGCCCTGGCCGTCGGTGGCGGCGAGCGGTGCCTACGGTTCTATTTTTCCCGCGGTGCAAAACCTCCTGCTGGCGGCCCGCGCGGCTGGATTGGGCGCGGCACTGATCACCATGCCGTTGTGGAGCAAGTTCTTGGCCAGGCGCGCCCTGGGCTTGCCGTGGAACGTCACTCCGTGTGCGGTCATCCCTCTGGGCTGGCCGAAGGGCAAGTACGGGCCCACGACACGTCGGCCGGTCGGAGAATTCGTCTCGCTCGACCGCTACGGCAATAGAGCGTTTCTGTAGGCAGCGAAACTGCGTATGCCGCCATCAGCCAATGGGGTCGCTGGTGGGTACGCTGACCCAGCTGGGTGCGGCGGGATCGATGTTGAGATGTTCGGGGTAGAAGGTATTGCTCCGGTCGAAAAGCAGTGCCACGTCACGGACGTCATACGGGGGCGGGGTGAGGCCGGCGGCGAGCATCATCGGCATGGGCGGCACCGCGGAGGGATAGTTGCTGCTGTAGATGCTTACCCGCAACCGGTGTCCCGGCTGCAACACCGCATCCAGTGGATAGGTGCCGAAATCGATGGTCGTAGGTTCACCCGGGACGACGGGGGCGTAGCCGCGTTTGAGATCCAGGGTTTGGATGGGGTCGATGTAGTCCCCGTTGGGTCCGCGTTTGCTTCTGGCTTCGTCGACCTGCCGCATCGAGGACACCACCCAGCCGGTGCTCAGCGGAACTGACGTCCCCGTTGCGCTGTCCACATCACTGACGGTGGCCATCCAGAATCCATCGGTACCTTCATGTTGCGTATTCAGGTGCACCGCAACAGGTCCCGAGATCACCGTCGGCACCGACACCGGTTCGCTGGTAAAGGTCAGACCGTCGATCTCATGCGTGTTCTCATTTTGGGCGCACTCCATGAGAATCGCCGTGATACCCAGGTATTGGGTGTTGGTGATGTCCGAACACAGGCTGGCCACCCCCACCTTGACGGTGAGCCGGTCTGGTGCCGTCGGAGGTTGGGCGGACAGCGACCCGTCATGCAGGGTGCGTACCGCGGTGTGGCTGTCCTCGCTGCGGAGGTACATCCGCTGGTTGGTCATACCCGGCCGCGGCAACTGCGAAATCCGTTGCCAACCATGGGCGCCCGGCATCATCTCCAACACCGGCCCCAAGCGCTCGACCCCGTTGTCAATCCCTTTGACCCAGTGGTCGAACCACGCCTTCTGCAGGACGTCGGCCCTCGGCGGGGCATCCCGCTTGCCATATCCGCCAGAGCTGGTGACGTGATAGCCCGGCCCCATGATCAGTTGCTTCTCACCGGGTTTGAGCCCGGTCAAGTCTTGGAAGGAGCGGAACTCGGCGTTGCGGAACAGGTCGCTCCAGCCGCCGGTGATCATGGTCGGGACGTTGATGTTGGCCAGGTCGGTTCGAGTTGCCGTGCGCCACGGGCCCTGTGCGTCGTACAGCATCATCGCCTCGGCAGAGTTGAACACCTCGTCCATCGTGCGGGCGTTGAGCGCGGTGTACATGGCGTCCGACATGGTGGTGGGGTCCTCGGCGCGGTCGTCGATCCACCTCTGATACTCCTGCTGATACGTGCCCAGGATCATGGACTGCACGTCGGGAACGCGCTTGAGCCCGTTGACCAACCAGAGCCAGAACGGCAGGAACCCGATGTTGATCCCGCCGCCACGCAGCGCCACGTCCTGAACGAGGTCGGTGGCGGGCTCGACGGCGAACACCGCCTTCAGCGCCGGCGGCCGATGCGAGGCGGCCTGCAAAGCAGTGATCGCGTCATAGGACACGCCCGTCGCGGCGACCTTGCCGTCGCTGAAATCCTGCTTGCTGATCCAGTCGATCACCTCGACAGTGTCCTGCTGTTCCCGCGGGCCGGTCACCTGCCATTTCCCGTCGGAGAACCCGGTACCTCGCACGTCGAGATCGATCCAGACGTAGCCGCTCTTGATCAACTGCTTGTCGGCCATCATGACCTGGGTCATGCCGCCATCCATGGTCTGCATCAGTTGCATCAGGTTCTTGAGAGCCGGGTCGGAACTTTCCAGGCTGCCGATGCCGCGCAGGATGCCATCCTGAATACCCGGGGCGTTCATCAGCTTGGTACCGATCGCCATCATCCATTTCGTGTACGGCGTTGCGTTGAGGACGGTGGGCAGGGGGTCGGTGACCACCACCCCGTTGTCCATCGGGCGATAGATGTTGGCTTTCAACACGACGCCGTCGCTCACGGTGATCGGGACATCCCAGTCGATATGCACCGCCGAGTGCGGTTGTGGGCCATCCTTCTCGGCCGTCCAGGCGCCTTCCATGCCGGTGAAATCATTCGAGTATGGCTGGTAATAGCCATCGCTACCCGCTGCGTGCGGGACCGCAGGGTCGGCGTGTGCCACCGGTGCAGCGGTAGCGCCGATGACAACGGTCAAGGCGG
This sequence comes from Mycolicibacterium lutetiense, assembly GCF_017876775.1. Lineage (NCBI taxonomy): Bacteria > Bacillati > Actinomycetota > Actinomycetes > Mycobacteriales > Mycobacteriaceae > Mycobacterium > Mycolicibacterium lutetiense. Next base: position 842,630 of record NZ_JAGIOP010000001.1, read on the forward strand.
TAATCACAGCTGCGAATTTCGTCGCCGACGACACTCGATGTCCCCCCTTTGTGCACCGAACTTCAATTTCTCGGCAAGAATTTCGCATGAGTCTTTCACCAGGTGAGCTGTGGCGGATGGTTATTGGCCGCAGCGGCAGCCAGGCCGTATCGTTCCTTCTCGTCGAGCGGCGAAGGAGCACGGCGCGCTCGTCAGCACCGAAGGGATCGATACATGGGCAAGCGGTTGATCGCAGTGATTCTGGCAGTGATGGTGATCGTCGCGGGCTGCGGCAAAAGCGATAACGCTGCCGCTGCGATCGTCACGCCCGGCCACGACCAGGCATCTCCGTCGGACGCTTACACCGCTGTCGCCGAGGAGGGGCCCGACGAGAACGGGGTGAAAACCTGGGTCGTGGTGATTCGCGACAAAGCCGGTCAGGAGGTCTTCCACGACCATTCCTCCTACCGCACCCCCGGCGTGATGATCACCTGGTTGCCAACCGAACCCGAACAGCTCTGGGTGTATTCGGGTGATGCGGGGGTTTACCGGATCGCTCCCGGCAGTCACGGCGGGTGGACCAGGAGCGTCGTCAAACGCGAGAACGTACCGCCGGAAATCTCCAGCCTCGGGGAGTCTTCACGTTCTTGAGTCGGCAGGGGCAGACTCGAGGTGTGAGACGGGAGGAGAACCGATGATCGATGTCCTTCCCGACATGCCTCAGGGCGTGTTCGGTATCCGGGTGTCCGGCCGAGTGCGCGGTGACGATCTGCGCGAATTCCGGCCGACGATGGACGAATTGCTGGCGACCGGCGAGATCCGGATCGTCGAGGTGATCTCGCCGGATTACGAGGGCTTCGGGCCCGGCGGGCTGGTCGAGGATCTGAAGCTCGGTTTCGGCGCGCTGCTGGGGCATCACTCGGCGTTCAAGCGGATCGCCGTTGTGTCCGACAGGGAGTGGGTCGCCCACGCGATGCATGCGTTTGCGTGGATGATTCCGGGGGAGCTCAAGGTCTTTGGACTTGGTGAGCTCGATGCGGCCAAGGAGTGGGCCGCGGCCTGACGAGCCCGACAGGGTCTCCTCCTTCCTGCTGGTCGTGCTTGGGCTTCGTGTTTGTGGTTCACCGCGTGACGAGCACTGGCGTCAATGCCCCGTGGATTATTTGGTTGTCGCTTGTCGCGATGGTGAGGCCTCGGCGGGCCGCCTGCGCAACGATCATGCGGTCGAACGGGTCTTTGTGTTCCCAGTCGAGCCGGCCGGCCATTGTGGCGTCGGTGGAGTCGATCACCAGGTCGGTCGCATTCATACCGGCCAGGACTTCGCCCCAGGCGGAGAGCAGCGGTGCACCGTTGAGGCGGCCGATCCGCGTCTTGATCGCGACCTCCCAGGCCGACACCGCCGAGACGAACAGCTCATTGGCTTGGTGCTCGAGAACCTCGAGAGCGGATGTCGCGATCTGGTCTGGAGCGGAGGCGAGCCACAACAGGGCGTTGGTGTCCAACAAGATCGACGTCACAGGGTCGGTGTCCAGGCGGCAAGCTCGTCGGCGGGGAGCGGTTCGTCAAAGTTCTCCGGAACGATCAGGTTGGGTAGCTGGCCGAACGTACGCGGTTGTGCGGCCGCGGGCGACAAAACCGCGACGGGACGCCCGTGGTTGGTGATGGTGACCGACACTCCGGTCTGCTCCACCTCGGCCAGCAGCGCGTTCAGCCGGGCCTTGGCCTCGGTGCTGGTGATCGTCTTCATGGAGCCAGGTTACGCCAATTAGGACTAGTCGCACTAGTCTTATTGGTTAATTCGATGCCCGGGTGCGCGCGTGGATCCCTACCGGAGCGACTGGCATCATTCGCCCGGTCGTGCGTGGTCGGGCATGTCGATTCGGATGTCCCAAAGGTGGACATGACCCGGGATTTCCTGCTCCATGAACCATTCCCAGTCCTCGTACTTGTCCGCATCGGCCTGCCACTGGTCCGCTTCGGCGTCGCGGCCGACGCTACGTAGGGCATCGGCTATGTGACGCTGGAGGGCCTGGCTCTTGTCGTGGAAACAGATGTCGTCGAGCACTTTGATGGTGGGACGCGCGATGTCGTCGATCGCGTGATCCATCCGGTACGGAGCCACCTCGGCGAAGTTCAGTTCGGCGATCGCACAGTGGTAGGCGGCGTCGGCCGCCCGCATCGGGTGATACATGTCGTCGCGGTCGATCAGATAGCCGGCCAGTTCCTGGGCAAGGGCCACCGATTCCTCTGCGGGGGAGAGGAAGTGGATCAGTGAGGTGAACGCCGCCAAAATCAGCTCGGGGTCGTTCGCGTCGACTTCCCGCGCGAGCACCACAGCGTGGCGGTACGCAGACTCGGCACCCTCGCGGTCACCGAGGTCCTCAAGCGTCTCGCCGAGCCGGAAACTCATGTGCGAGGCATGAGCGAGATCGCCTTCCTCCATGGATGTTTCCACCGCGGCGCGCAGTTCCGTGGCCCGCTCGTTCATCGGGTGACCTCCGTACCGTCCACGCCGGCGGCGAGCAGGATGATGTCGTCGAGTGCCTCCGACAACAGGACTCGATCCTCGGGTCCGTCGCACTGCCCGGCCATCCGGGCCTGGACGAACAGCAGTTGCATGAGGCGGCTGAACACAAGGTCGTCAGTGGTGCGGGTCAGTGCCCGCACGGCCCGGTTGTCCCAATTCACCACCAGGTGTGGCAGGTCGCCGCAACCGGGCGACGTCATGTCGATCTGGCCGCGGCCGATGAAGACGGCAGGAAGGTCCGTCGACGGAAACTGGCGCACCACAACGTCGCAGCCTGATGCCGCGAGCACCTGACTGCCGCGCTGCTCCAGCGCCAGAACCTCCCCGGCGGAGTCAGCGGATGGCACTGCCAGCCCGGCGATTTCGGACGCCGGGTAGGCGCGGGTGACGCTCACCCCGGACATCACTTGCGGCAGCATGAGCAGTACTTCTTGGTCCAGGGTGTGGCCGGCGTTCACCACGATCCGCCCACCCGGGTTGAAACTCGCGATGGTGCGAAACTCCTTGACAGAGGCGGCGTAAAGGATGTTCGGGTTGCGGCCGACCACGTCAACCAATCGCATCTGCCCATCGGTGGTCTGCACGGTGAGCGTCGGGAGCACGACTTCGGCCAGCTCCAGATTCTCCGCGTCGGCGTCGCGGGTCGCTGCGGATCGGAGCTCCAGTTCGTTGTCGGCGACGAACTCGGCGAACCGCTCGGGGTCGTTGTCGGCAAGGGACCGCAGCCATTTCAGGGCGGCCTTCCCGAGCGTGCGGCGGGTCATGTTCAGCGCCGCGTTGTTCATGACGGCTTCGCGGCTGGCGGTCGGCTCAAGCTTGGTGGAGTTGACTGCGGTCCAGGCGAAGAACGCCCACGCCGGCAGCAGCGCGCCCTCGGCGTCGTCGACGAGCATGTCGTTCACATAGATGCGGTTGCGTGCGACGTGCCTGGACCGCCCCGATGCGGCACTGATGTACACCACGCCCTGTAAGCCGAGGTCGGCATCGGCGACCTCCATGGCGTCGAACTGCCTGCCCACGCCCATGCCGCCGTAGACCGGTGAAACCCCTTGCAGCACCGTGGAACGATGGGCACCGAAATCGCGCGCCCACGGGTACTCACGCGAAACATCTTTCGGGCCTTGGCTTGTCAGCACGCTGACCTCGACCGGCAGGAATTCGGCGTACTTCTGCACGAGCGGGCGCACCTGCTCGGCCCGGGCCCACCCGATCATGTCCGGGCGGGGCCGCAATCGCACCGTCGTCCCGACCGCGATGTCGTCGGCGACGGCGCGCAGCGTGTAGGTGCCATCGCTCCTGCCGACCCACTCGATCGGTTCCGTGCCCGTTGCACTGCGGGAGGCGACGGTGATCTCGTCGGCGATGAGAAAGCAGCTCAACAAGCCGATGCCGAACTGTCCGAGGTACGTCCGACGGCTCCGCTGGAGCTCGTCACCCTTGGAACTGGCGCCGACTGTCGCCAGGAACTGCTCGACCTGCTCTGGGCTAACCCCGATCCCGGCATCGGTGATCGCAAGCTCGTCAACGGGTGAGTTCGGCGAGGCCACCCCGTAGGGCGAGATCGAGATGGTGCGCGGGGCGGGAGCGCCGCCGAGGGCGTCGCGAGCCGCGAGGGCATCTACCGCGTTCTGGATCAGCTCCCGGACATAGACACTGGGACTCGAATACAGATTCTTGCTGAGTAGTGCGATCACGCCGCCGAGATTCACTCGGAAGTTCTGCTGCTGAAGCCCGGTCATCTCGGGTCCTTCCATGTCGGCTCGTTTCGAGAACCGCACAGCGTCGCACGGGGTACCGACACGGGCCAGATGGTTCGTGTCGGCGAAGGCGACGTCTCAGTCAAGCGATACCCGCCTCCTCAGAGTTTGCCTAGAATCGCATTCGTGACCAGCGCCTACAGTGAGCGGGCACGCGAATTGCTCACGCGTCATGACGCCGAAGTTCGCGATGTCCTGCAGAAGTACGGTGCGAGCCGCTGAGGAACTGCTCAAGGACGGGGTGTCTGAGGCTGCGCGTCGGCAGGCCATCGCGTTGTGAGCCGGTCTGTGCGGGACCGCCTCCGTGACATCCAGACGGCGATCGGCAAGGTCTATGAGTACCGCCCGTCGCTAGCGGGTCCGCATGCGGATATGTGAATCGCCCTCGCATGTCCGGAGGCCCGTGACAATTTCAATCACGTTGCATGTCAGCGTGGTTGAGCTGAATCGGGGCGGGTTCTATCCGTCATCGGCTTCATTCGCGGGGAACGAGTAATTCCTCGGGGTGGAAGTGATGGTTGAGGGTGTCTTGACCGGTGTTCATCAGGGGTGGCGGGTGCCAGTGGATGCGGCCGGTGTCGGGGTCGATGCTGGTGGTCCAGCCGAGTCCGACGAGTCGGTTGTCGGGCCCACAGCTCAGTGCGAGGTCGGGCGCGTCGGTTTGTCCGCCGTGTTGCCAATCAGCCTTGGCGTGGTGGACCTGGCAGTGGTCGGCTGGGGCAGTGCATCCGGGGCGGGTGCAGCCGCGGTCACGGTCGTAGAGCAGTAGTCGTTGGGCTTTGGTGGCCAAGCGTTTGGTGCGGGCCATGTACAGCGGTTCAGCGGTGTGGTGCTTATACACGGTGAGGTAGTGAAAGCTGTGCGACGCCAACCGGATGAGGTCTTTCATCGGCATCCAGATGCCCGAACCGGTGACGGCGATACCGGCCCCGGCTTCCAGCTCGGCCAGGGTGGTGGAGACGACCACGGTGACCGGAAGGCCGCCGTGCTGGCCGAGCCGTTTGGACATCAGAATTTCGCGCAGCGCCATTTTCAACGCGTCGTGATTGCGTTGGGACTGGGTCCGGGTGTCGCGTTCGGCCGCCTCCTGTTGATCTTGCTGGTGTGGGGAGGCGTCCTGCTCGTGGGAGGTGTCATGTTCGGCAGGGGCATCGGTGGCATCGGAGTCGGGAGCCTGCGGGGCAGCCACATCAGCCTCGGGCGCGGTGGCCTCGGGCGCGTCGGCTGGGTCATCGAGCGGGTTGGGTGAGGGGTTGTGCATCGGTTCGGGATCGCTGGGGTTGTTGATGCCCGGTGCGCCCCACACGTCGGTGACGGTGGTGAGATATGACGCCGTCTCGGGGTCCAGCCAGCCCTGGACGTGAACCAAACCGTCGGCGTCCTGTTTGCCGATCCGCAGCCCACGCAGGTGGGCCGCCACATCGGGGCTGTCGCCGTCCTGGTTGAGCAGATAGAGCAGTTTGTCGGCAGCGGCCTTCAGTGTTTCGGGTGTGTCGCGGGTTGCCGCGGCCACGAGGTCCGATTCGATCTGGGCGAGTTCAGCTGTATTGACGTACTTTTCGGCTTTCCCCAATGTATCGCCGATGATGGTGATGTGTTCGGTGTTGATCTTCCCCGACCCCAACGCGTCGGAGCACGCGGGCAGCAACGGTCCGAGCACCTCGCCGGTGAGGCCGTGGCGCGGCCCCAGAGTTTCGGCTGCGGCTACGCGGCGTGCGGCCTCTTTGCCGCTGATCCGCATCCGGGTGGCCAGAACATCCTTCCAGGACTTGCCGCCGATCTCGTGTGGGCTGGACTGGGCCATCAGCGCCGCCTGGATGCGGTGATCGATCATGACCTGGGTGCGGGCGAGCTGCTCGCGCTCGGACTGGATTGCCAACAACTGAGCGGTGTCGAACCCGGTGAAATCAACATCCACGAGGGTCGCGGTCGCAGCCAGGTGGCCCACCAGCGCGGTCTGCACTATGTCCCGGTTCTGCACCACCCCGATGCTCATGATTCGAACAGTAGTTCGATAGTCCGACAAGAATCCACCGCTTGGGACTGTGATGTATCAGGACATTGGTGACAGTTCTGCATCAGGACATCGGTGACAGTTGGTGTATCAGGACTTCGGTGACAGTCCTGTTTTTCTCGGTCTGGTTCCTGGGGGTCGGCCGTTGCCGACGTATCGGATGCCGGGTGCGGGTCGGGTGTGCTCTGCGAGAACTTCGCCTTGGAGGTCGGTGACGATGATCGTGTCGCCGGGCTTGTTGCCGTTGCTGACGACGAGGACCTGCCCGAACGCGAGGTTCACGTCGACCTTGTACTGAACGCGGTCCAGGCAGACGGTGCCCCCTGTGGCCACCGTTCTGAGGCGTGTTCCGGCGGGCAGGTCAGCGGGTGGCTGTGGTCGAGGGCGTTGGTAGTGGCTCGGGGCGGGCGCCTGGAAGAGGGGTCGGTCCGGTTTCGGGCGGGGTGGATCAACCTTGGGGGTCGTTTCCCAGGCGGTCAGTGGTGTGACACGCCCAGGCAGTCCTTGGTGAGGGCGCTCGGTGTTGTAGATGTGGTCGAACGCCTCGACCTGGGCTTGCAGTTCCTCGAGCTTCTCGGCGAGGGGCTGTTTGTCGAGGTAGCGGAACAGGGTCTGATGGAAGCGTTCATTCTTACCCTGGGTGGTGGGCTTGTAGGGCTTGCCGGTGATCGCCTCCACGCCTAGGCGGGACACATGTGCGACGAGTTGTCCGGTCTGTCCACGTCGGGAAGGGTTCAGCGCGGCCCCGTTGTCCGACAGCAGTCGCTGCGGGACGCCGTGGGCAGCGATGGCCTTGTCCACCACAACTATTGCGTCCTTGGCGGTCTCACCCCATGCGACGTGGGAGGCCACCGCGTAGCGGGAGTGGTCGTCAATGAGCTGGAAGATCACGCATTTACGCCCACCGCTGAGCACGTACTCGGTGGCGTCGAGTTGCCAGCACGCATTCGGGGCCGGATAGACGAACCGCCGCCACGCGGAGCGGGGCTTTTTCTTCGGCTCAAGACGAGCCACACCCGCCTCGCGGAACATACGTGCCAGCGACGCCGTTGAGGGGACCTGCTCCAGGCCCATCGCGCACATCTTGTCGTGAACGCTGATCGGCCCGTGGTCCAGACCGGACGCCTCCAGGGCGGCACGCACTGAAACAGCCTGCTGCTTGACCTCGTCGGTCAGCTTCGCCGGGCTCGACTTCGGTCGTCGCGTCCTGGGTTCGAGCACCGCGGCCGGCCCGTCGACCTTGACGCGTTTGCGTAACTCGTAGAACGACTTTCGGGATATATCGTGCTCATGGCAGAACGTCGAGACTGCCCCGCGGGGCGCATCATCAGGCCACTGAGAGATGGCGAGGCGGACGCGAGGATCGATGGGTTCATTGACGGCCACCGCCCGAGCCTGAAGGCAGAACTGTCACCACCAAGAGCATCCGAACTGTCACCGATGTCCTGATGCAGAACTGTCACCGATGTCTTGAGACATAACATCCACCGCTTGGGACTGATGTGATCAAAGTGATCAAAATTATCTTGGGGCGGCCCATGCGTTGTGTTGTCGCCATCATGGTCAGGCTGGATACCGAAGGTCTTACGGCATCTTCTGCATCCGTCGCAACCCCCGCCGTCGTGCGAATCTTGGTCGGCGCGAATAACTGTCATTACGCCCACAGAACTGGTGCCCGTCAGGCGTTCACGACGGTGGGACCATGGCTGAGTCGATCAGCACCACTACGGGGGTTCAGCATGGGGAGTCGTGGATGAGCGGGAACGAGTCGACCGTCAGCACTGACGAGGGCCGGCGCCGGCACGTGCGCCGGTTGGCGTTGGAATCATTGGAGCGTCGCGGGGTACGGGTGCGTCCGGCCCCGCAGGATGCACTGGGTGATGACTGGTTCATGGACCAGACGGGAAATCACTACCGGCTGTACAACCTTCAGCTCCAATGTGCGCAACGTCCGCCGGCCGAGTGGGTAGGCGCGGTCGAGTTTCACTTCGATCAGCAGTTCGCCAGTCGCTCAGACCCCGGGGTAGCGGAACTGGCGGACGCCGAGTTTCTGGCGCAGGTTCGCACGCGCCTGCAGACGCCGGACACCTCGGGCATGATCTCGATGCGATACGCCCGCCCGGCGTTCGACGGTCTGGTCGCCGAGTTGAGTCGTGACCTGCCGACCGTGGTGAAGACGGTGGGTGACGACGACGTCGCCGGCCGAGACCTGGACTTTCTCTACGAGGTGGGCCAGCGCAACACCGATGGCGAGCTCGTGACCATACAAACGTTGGACCGCAACGTGTTTGCGCTGACCGGCGGCTCCTTCTTCATCGCCTCGAAAGCCCTCAACATGCCCCGACTGATCGAGATGGTGTTGGGGGGAGCCGCGCCGCTAGGGGTGGTGTTCAGCGTGCCCCACCGCAGTCTGCTGTTCCTGCACGCCGTCGGTGAGTTCACATCGGACGCGGCTGGGTGGGTCGCTTCGGCGACGATCGGACAGACCGAGAATCCGCCCGGCGGGGCGATCAGCCGCGATACCTACTTCTGGCACGGCGGCGCAGTGCAGCGCATCACCCGGGTCGACACCCAGGCCCGCAGCATCGAGTTGATGCGCGAGGGGTTGTTCGGTGAGGCGATGAGCCAACTGTAGGTGTGCGTCTCTGCCGCTGTTGCCGTCTACCGTGGAGCGACGGCCATGCCGGAGGCGGCGTCCAACTCGCCAATTGTCGAGACGCCGGCAAATTCTGCGAGACGGATCGCGACCAGCGCAGCAGCGTGGGCGTCGTCACCGGCGTCATGGTGCTTGCCAAGAACGACACCAAGATGCGCACAGACTTGGGGCAGGGTGTACTTGGGAAGCTGAATCAGCCGTTTCGCCCAAACCTTCGTGCAGTGATGGGGAATCGATGGCCTTGACCGGCCGCAGGTAGCGAGTGCCTGCTCCAGCACACCGATATCGAAGACCGCATTGTGTGCCACGATGGGCAGTCCCGTGTTGAGGCGTTCGAGGAACTCGGGTACCCGTTCGGCGAATGTTGGTTGGTTGGCCACCGTTTCGGCCGTAATACCGTGAACCCGGACGTTATACGGTCCAAATTCGTGCAGCCCCGCTGGCGGTCGGCACAACCACGAACCCCGGTCCGTTACGACGCCGTTGCGCACGGTCGCCCAGCCCATGGCGCACACCGATGCGTAGTTGGGATTGGCAGTCTCGAAATCTATTGCGACGAAATCCATGGGAAGTTGTTTCTCCTGACTAGCTGTCGTGCCACGACAGGGTGGGGGACGGGCACTGCACATCCAATTCACCCGGGCTGCGAGGACATCGACAGCCGGTAGGTGACGAAATTCGTTACTGCTGATGGGAATTTAGTTGTGCAGGACAACGGGCATCGGTCGGGGCGTCACGTCATCATCAGCGAGGTAGTCACGTGACAGTCGAATTACCTCGATGCTGGACCAGGCGGCGGCCAGTTGGGAGACCCAGCCGGCGACGGCGATCGTCTCGCCGGTCAACGGGTCGTCGGCCACGCCGCGGGGAGGCGCGGGAAGGTTCGCCCAATCCAACGGTGCGGGCAGGCGCGGCCACGTGATCGGGGCACGCGGCTTGCCGGCCTTGGTGAGCGACTCTTTGTGCCGCGCTTCCAGTTTGTCGATGACGGATATGACCGCCTCGCGGGTTGCGTTGGCGTCCAACGTGCCCGCACTTTCAGGCGTGAGGTGGGTCAGTTCATCGGGTAGACGTTCGTCGAACGGCAGCAGATACCGCTGCTGGTAGAGCGCTGGGGCCACGGTGTCGACCCAGGCCCCGCACAACCGGCTCATAGGCCAACTCGGGTCGATCACGACGTGCCAGATCGCGAGGCGATCTCCCTGCTTGTTTATCAGTGCTACGACATCGGCGTCGGTCGTCACGGAACCCCTCACGGTGTTGGTTGTCGAGCGGACTCGTGGAGTCGGCACTGGTATCGCACGGTCTTCATTGCGCAGCTTGGTATTTCGCAAACAGCTGCTCGAACGCTTCCTCGCCCACTACCGGAATCCCGTACTGGCGTGCCTTGGCGGCCTTGCCGCTCTGCGAATCGGGATCGGCGGCCACGAGTAACCGGGTGGCCTTGGTGACCCCTCCCGATGACAGTCCCGCCCCGGCGATGGTTGAAACCCATTCATCGCGACTGCGATTCATGTCGCCGGTGAATACAACCCGGTCGCCGGGGTGTAGGGCAAAGCTGGTGCTGGCCTCCTGATGGGAGGAAGCCTCGGTGGACGCCCATGCGAGTGCCTCGTCCACATAGGGTGCGCCGAATCCGAGGGCGAGAGCGACGGCATCAAGCTCGCCACGCTCGAAATCGGTGACGACACCGTCGGCGAGTGCCTCGACGGCAACGGCACGCAAGTAGTCCTGGTGCAACCGGGCCACCGTCCCGCGAGAAAGGCCAGCTGCCTCGGCAGTTTCCAGCAGTTGCCTGCCCTCGGTGCGGGAGATCGAACGATCCAGCAGCGCGTTGTCGAGCATGACCAGGTAGCTCGCCTCGTCCTCGGGCGAGGCCGGAATCCACGCTGCACGAAGGACGGACCGCAGCCACGCATGCGGGTCCGCGGTTGACCGCCCGCGATGGACCGCTACCGCGTGCGCGGCGCGGCCGAACGAGGCCGGCCAGGTGTACGAGGAGCAGTGGGCAAGATCGGCTTGCCACTCTGGGTGAATGCCGCAGCTGCCGATCAAGCGGGACAACAGTTCGGCGGTGGCGTGCGCGTCGCCGAGCGCCGAATGGGCGTTGGTGAGCGGGATGTCCAACGCGTCGCAACAGTGGGAGAGCTTGACTGCGCCGATCATTCGGCGGGCCCACTTCATCGAGCACAGTGCGGTAGGGCGGCTCGGGAGCTCATAGCGCGCCAACTGCAGTTCGCGGTGCAGGAAGCGCATATCGAAGGATGCGTTGTGGGCGACAAGCACACGGCCGCCCAGCATTTCGAGAAGGTAGTCGCTGACGTCGCCGAAGTCGGGGGCGTCCATGACATCCCCGGCCGGGATGCCGTGGATGTGGGTGGCCCCGATGTCGCGATGCGGGTTGAGCAGGGTCGTCCATTCGTGCTCGATGCGTCCCTGGTCGTCGGTCAACACGACGCCGACCTCGACTACGCGGTCCGTGCGCTCCGGAACCAAACCCGTTGTCTCAAAATCGATCACGGCGAACGACATCAGAGTTCCCCTCGGAATGCGCGAGATTGGAGGGAAGCGAAGAGTTCGTCTAGGTCCCTTGTATTCCGTTTGCCCAACCTGTGAAGTTGCTGAACACACTTGCGACGCTCGATGTACTGACATTGTAGATCCATTGGCGGAAGCGGGATCCTGAAACCAGTAACGTCCTTCTGGTTGATGCTCGACTGGTTCACGGCGTCCTTCGCAGCTGCCTGAATCTGGTTCTTTAGAAATGGGGTTCCGAACGCGGCGATGATGTACTCGGACTGCGCGCGGCGGTTATCGAGACGAAGTCGCATCATGTTGGACTCGAATATCGCCGCTTCGGGGAGGCCGCTAACCATCGTCGTCTTGCCGAGATGGGTGCGGGCGTTGACGCGATTGATCACGATGTCCCCCTCCAGCAACGCGTACAGTTCCACCTCTGCGTCAGACACGCGGACGCGCTTCAGGCGTGCAGGATCGATAGGCAACCCGTCCTGATAACTGTCGATTCGCGCAATGTGTGTGCCAGCACCGTAGTCTTTGGCGGGCTTATAAAGCCCATTCTGTGGGCCTTCCGAGATGATGTCCCGAAACGCCACGACCGGCCATCTGAGCCGAGGTTCGGAGAACTCTCCGAATAACTCGTGGAAGATCGACCGATCTAGGAGGTTGAGAAGCGTGATCGTTTGCAGCCGTCGGGTGCGTACAGAGTCTGTGTGGTCGAGGATCGCGGCGATGCGGAGCTGCTCGCCAAGGGGCGGAAGCCAAATGCGATGCGATTTGATATCCGAGGGCTTGATGAATGGTTGGCCGGTTCCCGAACGATGCCAACGTGATTCGTCATTGAGCTGGTACCACAAGAATTTTGGGTCGACTTTGTCGAGAGCGGGGGCAATTACTTGAGTGTTGGCGAGTGAAGTCCACCTACCTTCAGCAAGGAAACACTTCCCACACCGTGCTCCAATTGATGATAGAACGACTGCGGTTTTGTCGTATTCAACGACTGAAACGTACCCGTTGAGACCACCAGCTCCGAATGCCGGAACTCCCTTGTCCACGAAGTCTTTGCCGCTGAGGCCGAGTTTTCCTCCTGCTCGGATATCCGCGACCGTCTGCAGCATGACGTGACTCACGACAGCATCGCCTTCAACTCGGCGAGCCCGGCGGCAATCTCGCTCTCCAGCTTCTCGATCTCGGCGATGATCTCCAGCGGTGGCCGGTGTTCGACCTCGTCGTGGACGATCTCCTTGTACCGGTTCAGCGACAGGTCGTAACCCTGTGCGACGATGTCATCCTTGGGTACGCAGAACGATTGCTCGGTGCGAGCACGATCCAACTCCGACGATGACCGTAATGCCCACCGCGACAATGCATCCGGCAGATCGTTCGCCTCCACGGGATTCCGCTTGTCATCCAACGAGAAGCCGTCAGCCCCAACGTCGTAGAACCACACGTTCTCGGTGCCACCGGAGTTGGTCTTGGTGAACAGCAGGATCGCCGTCGACACCCCGGCATACGGTCGGAACACGCCCGAAGGCAGCTTCACGACGCCGTCGAGCTTCTGATCCTCAACAAGGACTCGTCGCAACTCTTTGTGCGCCTTGGAGGATCCGAAGAGAACCCCGTCAGGCACGATCACAGCTGCCCGCCCACCAGGCTTCAAAAGCTTCAAAAACAGTGCCACAAAGAGAAGTTCGGTCTTCTTGGTCTTGACCACCCGCTGCAGATCTTTGGACGTCGCTTCGTAGTCCAGTGACCCGGCGAACGGGGGATTGGCGAGGATCAGGGTGTACTTCTCGGCGTCCTCCGACGCACCTTCCGACAGCGAATCCCGGTAGCGGATGTCGGGGGATTCGATGCCGTGCATGAGCATGTTCATCGAACCGATGCGCAACATGGTGGAGTCGAAGTCGTATCCGTGGAACATGCTGGAGTGGAAGTGCTTCCGCTGCGCTGCATCGGTCAGCACTGATGAATGTTGTTCGCGCACATACTCCGACGCCGCGACCAGGAAGCCTGCGGTTCCGCTCGCCGGATCGCAGATCTCATCGCTGGGCTGCGGCGCGGTCATCTTCACCATCAGCTCGATGATGTGGCGGGGCGTGCGGAACTGCCCGTTGACCCCGGCGCTGGCGAGCTTGGACAGCAGGTACTCGTACAGGTCGCCGTTGGTGTCACGGTCGGCCATCGGGATGTCGTCGAGCATGTCGACGACCTTGGACAGCAGCGCCGCCGTCGGGATCGTGAATCGGGCGTCACGCATGTGCTCGGAGTACGTCGACCCGTCGCCGCCCAGCTCACGCAGGAACGGGAACACCTTGTCGGCGACCGTCGTGAACATCACCGCCGGCTCGGCGTTCTTGAACTGCGACCACCGCAGCCCCTGCTGATCCGGTCCGAACCGCAGCCCTTCGGACTTGCCGGTCACCCGGGCCTTCTTCTCGGCGAGGATTTCCAGGTCATCAAGTCGCCGGATGAACAGCAGGTAGGTGATCTGCTCGATCACCTCCAGGGGATTGGATATACCGCCGGACCAGAACGCGTCCCAAACCCGGTCGACCTTGCTCTTCAACTCACCCGTGATCACTGCACTGCCCCTTGCTGCCGAAAAGAACCGAACCGAACTGTATATAGGACCCCGCCGACAAGTGGGGCGATATTGCGACGGGGTGTCGCCACGGAGGTGTCGGGGGTGTGTGAGAACGTGCGCGCATGAGCGTCGAGGATCGTTTCGCCCTGCCCGCGACCCTGCCCGCCCTGGTCGAGCGCTACGAGGGCAAGAATCCGTCGGCGGTGCGGTTCCGGCTGCCCTCCTGGGAGGCGGCGCTAGCCGGGACCTCCGGGCGCCCGACACGGCTGCTGTCCGACCCGGCCGTCACTACCGAACCCTCAAGCGCGCACTACTGCGACCTCGGGGACCGGATGGTCACCCGCGACGCGGTGACCGCCGTCTGCTCGTCAGTGGACCTCGCCGATGACGACGCGGTGTTGGCTGCCTTCGTCCTGGTCATGGCGTGGGGATCGGGGACCAGCAACAGTCGCTCGCTGCGCAACACCGGCAAGGCGCTGCAGAACCGCGCGGCTGCGGCGGCGACGCTGCGCGAGTCCGCGGTCATGCTCCGCAAGGCCGCGGACATCACCGACCTGATGGTCGCCGACGCCTATCAGGGGTTCGAGCTGGCCGGCGTTGGGGAGGCCTTCTTCACCAAATGGTTCGCCTTCGCCGGTGTCACCGTCGGCCGCAGCTGGCAGCCACTGATCCTGGACAGCCGGGTGCGGTCCACCCTGAACACCACGCTCGATGTGTGGCTGAATCAGTTGGCCGGGGTGCGCCACGATCCGAGCCGCTACATCGCCTACCTGACCGCGCTGCATTGGTGGGCCGAGCAGCTACCGCAGCCGATGACTGCCGACCGGCTGGAATGGATCATGTTCGACCACAACGGGAAACGGGTGTAGCCCAGGTTCGGTGATCACACATGGGGACCTCACGAGCGGCTCGTTGCTGTCCGCGATAACCGTGGCGATCGTGAGGTGGTCCGGCTCGCCAGCACACTAGCCGGACGCCCGCGGTTGCGGCAATCGACGCGATTACGCAGATACACCAGAGAAGCCTCCCATGCGGGTGCACGTCGCGCTCGGCGCGGCCAATCACGCCAACCATGCCGCGGAGTCGCGTCGAGAGGCTTGCCGACGAGCAGGATCGACGCATTTTCTCGCTAGTGCGGAGCAGGTAGGGTTACGTAATGTTGATTTGTTCACCAATATCCGATGAGTCAATTCACGTCGGAGAATTCACGTGTGGCTGACAGTTCTCAAGTCCGCGCTGGTGGCCTTCATTGTCATCGGGATCGCGGTTCTTGCGATCACCTACGTCCGCCGGAGCCCTAAGGTGAAAATTCGTCAAGAACCTGACGGTTCATTGCAGACTCGGTGGGTTATTCCGCCCACGCCACTCCCAGAGTGGGCTTACTGGACTGACGACGACGATGAGGGACGGGTGGATTCACGCTAGCTTGGGCACGCGCTGTCAAGTGCGATTAGATTGTCGTTGAATTCCTTCGCGATACGTGAATATTCGCGAGCCGATGGTGGGGGCGCCGTGGCCTGCCGAGGCATCGCAGACAAATCGGCTCGAATCCGCGGCGCTAACTTGGCTGTCTGGTCCGCTAAATCGGCCATCTTGTCGGCATGCTCGACTAGACCCGGGTCATCCTGGATCTGATCGGCGAACCCTTGCAGTTGTGTTGCCCATTTGGAGTAATCAGCGTCGGTGATTTCGTCGTCCGCGCCCGTTCGGGAGTTGACGTCCTGGTCAAACTGCTTGTTGAAGGCGATCATCGACCGTGCAACGGCACAGTCCGAGACTGGGCGATCGCGCAGTATTAATGCACTCGCAGCAAATAGGACCGTCGCAACAATGCCAATTCCGCCGGCGATCCACCACCAACGTCGGGCCATCAACGGGGCCGCTGCATGATCGGTGGGACTTCCCCTGATCCGGGCGTTGGTGTCAGAGATACTGGTGGCATTCCGCTGTAGCCTCCCACCGGAACGCCCTTCTCGATAGTGAACTGCCCTCCGCACCCATCGGGCAGATAGTACTTGACGGCAGAATTGTTAGCGGAAAGGGATACGATTTCTTGCGGTGCAATCCGCTTCCAATCATTGTCATATAGTGTGACAGGTGGAAGACCGCCTAAGCTGCCGTCTTTGCCTTTGACTCTTACATCCCCACCGGCTACAAACTGTTTGTTCTGCTGATATTCATATACATTCTGAACCCAGCGTTCCTGCCTCCAGGTTCCGTTGTCATTGACCATCCGTGTGTGGGTTGTAGCTTCTTGGCCAGCGATGCGAAAGCGGTATTCCTCTTTGTACTGGGCATACGGCGCAGAGGAATCCTGGATCCAGTTCTTTCCCGGTGTATACATACCGGTTGTGCCGGCTAGCTTTGTCGGATCATCAGAAACGTCCAGGGGTCGATACTCCGATTTCAGCGGTGGCGAACTCCCGTCATGAGTCAGGGGGACGGGCGACCAATGCCCAAAACGTGAATCGCCAACGAACCGGTTCGGCGGTGCACCCTGCTGCACTGGGTGTGGGGGCTCAGTTTGTGGATCACCAACCTCGTGATCGACTGGGTTGAATCCCGGCGTGGATCCATCGGTGGGTATTCCTCCGGCGCCCCAACTCGCCGGCGCTACAGCGTCGAGCGCCGCAGCTTCCACGCTGAGTTTCTGTCCGGCGTGAGCGTCCTCGTCGACGAGTCCAGAAGCCTGTCTGGCGATATCTTGGCTGTGCTCGGCGGCTTTGGTCTGTCTGGTGGTGTACTCCGCCATCGTTGTGTAGGTGTCAGTGTCGGACACTGAGAGATCGTCGCCGACTGTGAAACCGTCTTGCTCGGCTAGGTCGATTGCCTCCTGTACGCGGTTCCGGGCGGCGTTGATGTCTTGTGCGCCTTGGTCGGCGACTCTCGCTAGGTTGTTCCGGAGGTGGTCGGTAGCCTGCCACACAATTCCGCGATCTCGGTACGCTGCTTCTCGTGCTGCGTCCCCGCCGTCGCCGGTCCAGTCGGTGCCACCCGGCGAGGAGAGCATCTGGCAATGTGCATCGGCGATGGTTTCGAGGCTGCTCGCGCATCGTCGGTAGTCTGCGCTGGCCGTGGTCAGGTCGCTGATCGCCTCGGTCCACTGGTCGATATCTGTCCTGGTGGGCAATCGGGTTGGCGCTGCCACCCTCGGTGGGGACCCAGGTGGTCTGCGAAGGTCGGCGTGCGTGAATCTGGCGCTCATACTGTCCTTGTGATGGCGTCGGACGCACTGTCGTCCGTATGGGAGTAGCTGCCTGCCGCTGCTTGCGCCGACTGGGCATGACTCTGGATGCGGCTCTGGAACGCTCGGCCGAACGCAGCGACTGCCGTCGCAGCGTCGGTGATGCCTTCGCTCGATGGTTTGCCAGTCTTTGAGCCCGTCGTACGGGTGGCGCTAATTGCCTGGTCTGCGTTTTCGCTGAGCCCGGCCGACGCCGAACCGAGTCCCTCGATGCTGAACTGTAGTGGATCTGACACCGGCCCCCCCTAGCACGCTGTTTCGACGATTTTAGCGGTTGCAGCGCAGGTCATACGGCGATGTGCAGTACAGAATCTGGTTCGGTATCGCAGTTGGCAGGGTTGCGCCAACCATGGCTGATCGCAACACGGTCGCCAAAGGTAATGATGGACCGTTGTGTCCGGCTGAGCTTGACGCACGTAGGAGTGCAGGCGCTCTAAGTACTACTTGTCGAACTTGCCGTTCAAATACTCGACGCGACAGGCATTTCGGGCGAGCTTGCCGCTCGTAGTCCGGGGGATGACGCCGGCGGCGACCATCCGTACATCGGCGACCCGGATCTGGTGGTGGCGTGACACCGCAGCGCGGATCGCATCGACGATAGGGCCGGGCTCGGCGCGTCCGGCCCCGGCTGCCCGCTCGGAGACGATCACCAGTTCCTCGCCGCGGTCGCCGTTCACCGAGAACGCCGCGACATAGCCCGAGCGCACCGCGGGCGATGCCGCGCTGACGGTGGTCTCAATGTCGTGGGGGTAGTGGTTGCGTCCGTCGATCAGGATCATGTCCTTGATCCGGCCGGTGAGGTACAGCTCGCCGTCGATGTAGACGCCGAGGTCGCCGGTGGCCAGCCAATGGCCGTTGTCGGGCACCTCGGCGGCGTGGCTACCGGTCCCGAGCCGGGTCTGCAGCTTGTTGCTGAACACCCGCTCGCTTTCCTCGGCGCGACCGAAGTAGCCCTGGCCGACATTGTTGCCGTGCAGCCAGATCTCGCCGACGGTGCGGTCGGCCAACTCGTCGCCGTCGGGGCCGGCGATCACTGCCCACTGGTTTGGAATCGGCTGCCCGCAGGACACATGTGCCACGGCGCCCTCTTCGGTGGGGGCGACGGTCACCGCGCGGCCGGCACTGAGCTGGTCGCGGTCCAGGTATACCGCGCTGGCCGCGGCGCTCGGCGCGATGCTGGCCACCGACAGCGTGGCCTCGGCCATGCCGTAGGACGGCTTGATCGCGGTGGCGGGCAGACCGTACGGGGCGAACGCCGAGGTGAACTTTTCGACGGCGGCCATGGTGACCGGCTCGGACCCGTTGAGCAGCGTGACCACATTGCTGAGGTCCAGCGCCTCACCCTCGGGCGGCAGGCCACGCTCGGCAGCCAGCTCGAAGGCGAAGTTCGGGGCGGCGGCGAAGGTGCGCCCGTGGGCGGACTCTTCGGCCAGCCGCTTGATCCAGCGATGCGGGCGGCGGACGAACGCCATCGGGTCCATCAGGCTGAGTTGGCCACCGCACAGCGCCGGGAACATGACCATGATCAGACCCATGTCGTGGTAGAGCGGCAGCCAGCTGACACTGCGGGTGTCGGTGTCGAGGTCGCCGGCCAGGATCATCTGGATGACGTTGGTGCACACATTGCGGTGGGTGATCTCCACCCCGGCCGGCGTGCGGGTCGACCCGGATGTGTACTGCAGATAGGCGATGTCGTCGGTGCCGACTTCGGGGCTGACGTACATCTCGGCCAGCGTGTCCGGGACGGCGTCGATGGCGATCACACGGGGACGCTCGGCCGCGGGCAGCGTCTTGATGAAGGTGCGGACCGATTCGGCCGCGGTGGTCGTGGTGAGCACGACCGTCGGCTTGGCGTCGGCCAGCACCGCGGCCAGGCGCTCGCTGTGACCGGCCAGAGCCGGTGCGAACAGCGGGACGGCGACATTGCCGGCGTGCACCGCGGCGAAGAAGGCCGCCACGTATTCGACACCCTGCGGGGCCAGGATCGCCACCCGGTCGCGAGGTTGGGTGACCTGTTGCAGTCGGGCGCCGACAGCGCACACCTGCGACCACAGGGCGTTCCAGCTGAGCTCGACGGCGCGGCCGTCCGGGTCGCTCGAGTAGTCGAGGAATCGGTAGGACGGTTCGTCCCCGTAGATGCATCGATTGCGGTCCAGAAACGACGTCAGCGTGACGCCGTCGGGCACGACAATCGTGCCGTCGTCGCGGACATAGTTCTCGATGTTCGACGTCGACGTGTCAACAGCACTGGTTGCGAAGGGATCCCGACCCATAGCCGCTAAGACTAATAGTTGCTCTAATAATGCATGGCAGCGCGGTCGGGTGTGGGTTGTCACGAGCTGTGGAAATTGTGGCGTGCATCTCTTTATCGGGGCCCGTCCACGGCATAAGTCCCGTTATTGTCGACAAATTCCACGATCACCCGGCGCAGTGTGTCGTTGATCTCAACCGCGCACGTGAACGTCGCGCCGGCCCGCACGACCGGATTCCGGCCGTTATTGCATGCAATCGCGACGACGCGGTTGGCCCCGTACCCGTTGATCGGATCGGACAGGATCTGAGCCACCCCCGCCTCGGCCTGGCGGACGTCGAGCCGGGTGCCGTTGGTGTCCGCGCGGCTCCAGGCCCAGAGCCCGGCGCCGATCACCGCGGCTGTCACGACGGCGATCGCCGCACCGATGAACAGACGTCGGTCGGAATGTCGGGGGTTGGGTGGCTGCGGCGACGGCGGTGTTGGCGACGGCGGTGTTGCGGGCCGCGCATGGTGCTGCGGCGACGGCTGTCGGGCGGGCGGGGGCGTCCACGCCGGCCGGGGCGGGTGAGCGCCCCGTGGCGGTGTGCCGCCCGGCAGGGGTGCGCCGCCCGGCCGCGCCCACCAGGGCTGTTCGGGACCGCTCACGGGAACCTCTGGTAGCACTGCGCGTCATCGCCCTGCAGCCCGGACCGGTAGGCCAGGATGCGGGTGAACCCCGCCGGCAGCACCCTGCCGTTGACGTCGCTGGCGGCCAGCCCGTTGGTGAGCAGGCTGCTGATCGCCTCGTCGGTGTCACCGGCTGACAGCGTGATCGGCAGACCGGGCTCGGCCATCCTGGCCTGACCCACGCCGGTCAGGCAGCCGGTGCGCATCGCGGCCACGGGGGTATCGAGCGTCAGGCCCTTCTCGTGCTGTACCGCCATGGCGTATCGCGATGTCAGGACGGAGATCGCCGAGTTGTCACCCTGTAGGAGCTCCTGTTCGTCGTTTTCGCTTCTGGCTTCTCCCAGGGCTTTCAGTCCGTCCAGGTCGACCACGATGGTGTTGGTGGCCGGGCAGTAGGACGCCGGCGGTGACGGTCCAGCATCGGGGCACGCGCTCGGCTCGGTACTCAATGTGGGTGGGTTGGTGGGTGCGTAGACCTGTCGCAGCGACTGCATGGTCTGGTCCAACAGATTCGCGGTGATCGTGCTGTTGGCGGTCTGCGGGCCGCCGAAGAAGTCGAGGAATTTGGGCAGATCACCGCGGCGCTTGGTGATCTCGTCGGAGTCCATTGCCGCGCACTGATCGACGTTGCCGCTGAAGCCGATCTGGAAGGCGCTGACCCGATCGAGCGCGGACCCGTGCTCGTTTCCGGTGAGCGTGGCGTCGATCCGGGTCATCAGGGGATCGCGGATGTAGATCAGCCCGGCCAGGACGTGGTTGAGCCCGTCGCCGGTGCTCAGTTCGAAGCGCGGCGATTTTCCGGCGGCCACCCAGCGCAGGTAGACCCCGGCCAGGCAATCGGCCTGCTGCTCGGCCACCAGCACGGGCGTGCCCTCGTTGATCAGCCGTGCCTGTTGCTGGACGGCATGGCCGTATTCGTGGGCCATCACCCCGACCACGCCCATCTGGCCGAAGTACTGCGCTGCCACCGGAATCGCGACGCCGCGATCCCACGCCATCACGTCGCTCTTGAGGCAGTAGAAGGCATTGGTCAGCCCGACCGTGCTTTCGCCGCAGATCTCGAGCCCGGGGGAGGCATCGGAGTTGTAGGACACCAGCCGGGAGACGGGGGTGAAGGTTCCCGGCAGTGAGCCGCCGCTGTAGTTCTGCGACCAGAAGTCCTCGATGTCGTCGACGGCCAGCAGGGCCAGATCATCGATCTGCCCGCCGTCGGTGTGCTCGGCCCGGCGGGTCGGCGCGGGCGCCTCGGGCCGGGTGCCGCTGTGGCCGTCGGTCACCGGCAGGCCGCCCACCCGGTCGGGTAGGAACAGCATCGAGGTCGGCCTGCCCCCGATCACGGTGGCGTTCCCGCACCCGGCCAGCAGTGCCGCACAACAGGCCAGACCGAGCCACCAGCGAAGCCTCGCCAACTGATCCGCCTTCCACGCGATTCACCTCAGCCAGTTCTACCTGTTGGTGACGACATTCGGCGCGGGCCGTCGCTGACGTGGACCGACCCGGCCGGCCGGCCGGGGACGTGAGGCCCGCCTCACACCGATGGCGTTGTGTGCACAATCACGGCCGGGCAAGTTGATATAACCAACGGCGAAGGCCAGACTTGTGTTGTAAATCTGGAATCATTCCAGAAAATCACGCGAGATTGGATAGGTTGCAAATGGCACTCTTGTCGATTGGCTCTCAGTTCCCGGAATACGACCTGACGGCCGTGGTTGGCGGAGATCTGTCCAAGGTCGATGCCAAGCAGCCCGACGACTATTTCACCCGCGTCACCAACAAGGATGACGACGGCAAGTGGCGGATCATCTTCTTCTGGCCCAAGGACTTCACCTTCGTGTGCCCCACCGAGATCGCCGCGTTCGGCAAGCTCAACGAGGACTTCGAGGATCGCGACGCCAAGGTGATCGGCGTTTCGGTGGACAACGAGTTCGTCCACTTCCAGTGGCGCGCACAGCACGAGGACCTGAAGACGCTGCCTTTCCCGATGGTCTCCGACCTCAAGCGGGAACTCACCGCTGCGGCCGGCGTGCTCAACGCTGACGGTGTCGCCGACCGGGCCACGTTCATCGTCGACCCCAACAACGAGATCCAGTTCGTCTCCGTGACGGCCGGTTCGGTGGGGCGCAACGTCGATGAGGTGCTGCGGGTGCTCGACGCACTGCAGTCCGACGAGCTGTGTGCCTGCAACTGGAAGAAGGGCGACCCGACGCTGAACGCCGGTGAGTTGCTGTCCGAGGCGGTCTAGTCATGGGCATCGACAGCATCAAGGATGCGCTGCCGGAGTACGCGAAGGATCTCAAGCTCAACTTCGGCAGCATTGTGAAGTCCACGGAGCTCAACGAGCAGCAACTGTGGGGCGCGCTGGTCGCTACGGCGGCAGCCACCAAATCGCAGCAGCTGCTGAAGGAGATCTCCGCGGACGCCCTCGACGTGCTGAGCGAGGAGGCGTACCACGCCGCCCTCGGCGCCGCCTCGATCATGGGCATGAACAATGTGTTCTACCGCACCAAGGGTCAGCTCGACGGCCGTTACGACGACCTGCGGGCCGGGCTGCGGATGAACATCATCGCCAACCCGGGTGTGCCGAAGGCGGACTTCGAGCTGTGGTCGCTGGCAGTCTCGGCGATCAACGGCTGCTCGCACTGCCTGTCCGCGCACGAGACGGTGCTGCGCGACGCCGACGTGTCCCGCACGGCGATCTTCGAAGCCATCCGGTTGGCGTCGATCGTCGCCGGGGTGGCTCAGGCATTGCTCACCGTGGAAGCGCTTGCCGGAGTCTGATGCCGAAGCCTGAACAAACAGGCTGACGCGCACAACCGAACAGATAAACTCGCCTCTCGAAATCCGGGAGGCGAGTTTTCTGTTGACGGCATCAAAGAGAAGTGCCCGCGGCCCCAATATCGATGCCACCGTGCGCAAGGCGATCATCGGTGCGTCCATCGGCAACGCGGTCGAGTGGTTCGACTTCGCCATCTACGGCTTCCTGGCGATCTACATCGCCGGCAACTTCTTCCCGGCCGGAAACGAAACAGCCGCGCTGCTCAACACTTTCGCCATCTTCGCCGCCGCATTCTTCATGCGTCCGCTCGGCGGGTTCGTGTTCGGCCCGCTGGGTGACCGATTGGGGCGTCAGCGGGTGCTCGCCGTGGTGATCCTGCTGATGTCGGCCGCCACGCTGGGCATCGGCCTGCTGCCCACCTACGCCACCATCGGTGTGGCGGCGCCGCTGCTCCTACTCCTGCTGCGCTGTCTGCAGGGATTCTCGGCCGGCGGCGAATATGGCGGTGGCGCAGTCTATCTCGCCGAGTACGCGAGTACGCGACGGCGCGGGTTCACCGTCACGTTCATCGCGTGGTCGGGGGTGCTGGGTTTCCTGCTGGGCTCGGTCACCGTCACGCTGCTGCAGGCATATCTGCCGTCGGTGGCGATGGAGAGCTACGGCTGGCGCATCCCGTTCCTGGTGGCCGCACCACTCGGTCTGGTCGGCCTCTATATTCGGCTGCGACTCGATGACACCCCTGAGTTCGCCAAGCTGGATGAGGCGGATCGGGTGTCCACCTCGCCGTTGCGCGAAGCGGTGGGCACAGCGCGGCGGGCGATCCTGCAGGTCATCGGAATGTTCATCGTGTTCAACGTCGGCTACTACGTCGTCTTCACCTTCCTGCCGACCTACTTCATCAAGGCCCTGCATTTCAGCAAGACCCAGGCGTTCGTCTCGATCAGCCTGGCCAGCCTGGTGGCGCTGATCCTGATCCTGCCGTTGGCCGCATTGTCGGACCGGATCGGGCGCAAACCGTTGCTGCTGGCGGGATCTGTGGGCTTCGTCGTGCTGGCGTATCCACTTTTTCTGCTGATGAATTCGGGCTCGGTGACGGCGGCGATCGTCGGACACTGCCTGCTGGCCGCCATCGAATCGGTGTACGTCGCAACGGCAGTGACGGCCGGTGTGGAACTGTTCGCCACCCGGGTCCGCTACAGCGGCTTCTCGATCGGTTACAACATCGCGGTGGCGTTATTCGGCGGGACCACCCCGTATGTGGTCACCTGGCTCACCGCCGCGACCGGCAACAACCTGGCGCCCGCCCTGTACCTGGTTGCCGCGGGCATCGTCTCGGTGGTCACCGTGTGGACGTTGCGTGAGAGTGCGGGGCAACCAATGTGTGGCGTGGACGACCCGACGGGTCAGCAACGTGCCACGATGACACCGTGAGCACGACGAGAGGGCGCCCGACGAAGGCCGACGTTGCCAAGCTGGCCAACGTCTCGACGGCGACCGTCAGCTATGTCCTCAACAATGTTGAAGGACAACGTATCTCGGAGCAGACTCAGGCCGCGGTGCGCAAGGCTGCGGCCGATCTGGGCTACCGGCCCAACCTCGCGGCCCGCAACCTCGCCGTCGGCGGCAGCGGGGTGGTGCTCTACATCGTGCCGCGGACCGACCTCGGCGAACTGCCTCTGGAGGTCGGCAGTCGCCTCACCACCGCGCTGGGCCGGCACGGCATCGTGCTGTCGATGCAGCTGGAGACGGACGACGGCCAGAACATCGTCGACGCGGTGGCGAACTTCAACCCGGTGGCTGTCGCCGGCGTGTTCCCGCTCACCGGTGCTGCTGCCGCGGCGGTCGCGGCGGCGAAGATCCCGCAGATCTACCTGGGCAGCGAGAAGCTGCGCGCGCTCGGATCGCTGCATCTGACCGTCGGAGCGATGCGGGTGGAACATCTCATGTCGCGCGGCCACACCCGCCTGGCGTTCGCCTATTCCGGTGCTGAGGTGCTGCGGCCGCTCGGCGACTACTGGATGTCGGGTCTTCGGGTGGCTGCCGGCGAGCACGGCCTGCCCGAGATCGAGGTCGATAGCGTGGCCACCGATGGGTCCGATGCGGCCACCGTTGTCTCGAAATGGGTGTCGGCAGGCGTGACGGCCGTCTGCGCCCAAAGCGACGAGACCGCGTTCGTGGTGTTACACGGGATGCGCCGGGCCGGGCTGCGCTGCCCTGAGGACCTCGCGGTCATGGGGGTCGACGCGATACCGCTGGGCGCGGTGAGTTCTCCGCCGTTGACGTCGGTCGTGTTCGACGCCAAGACGATCGTCGATGCCGCAGTGCCAGCCATGATGGCTGAACTCGGATATCCCACGCCCGCCGATGTCGAGGTCAGTGACCCGGCCGGGCTCATCGTGCGGGACAGCACCTGAGCGTTACATGTGAACGGCAGGCCGTAACCGTAGGGGCCTTGTCCGGTGGTTGCCCCGGCGTGTAACTTACGCGTGTAAGTAACTCTCCGCAGCCCTCAGAGAGGCGGACCGCCGTGAGTGTGAGCACCACCAATGACGTGTACTTCGACCCCTACGACGTCGAGATCAACGCCAACCCGTATCCGACGTTCGCCCGGCTCCGCGAGGAATCGCCGCTCTACTACAACGAGCAGTACGACTTCTACGCGCTGAGCCGGTTCGCCGATGTCAACAAGGGCCTCGTCGATCACGAGACCTTCAGCTCCGCCCGCGGCGCGATCATCGAACTGATCAAGGCCAACATCGACATCCCTTCGGGCGCCCTGATTTTCGAGGACCCACCGATCCACACCGTGCACCGCAAGCTGTTGGCCCGGATGTTCACTCCACGCAAGATCAATGCGCTGGAACCCAAGATCCGGGAATTCTGCGCGCAGTCGTTGGACCCGCTCGTGGGTGCGGACAAGATCGACTTCATCAAGGACTTCGGCGCGGTCATGCCGATGCGGGTGATCAGCGCGCTGCTGGGCATCCCCGAGGATGACCAGGAGATGATCCGCGACCACGGCAACGATCAGATGCGCACCGAGGCAGGCAAGCCGATGAAGGCGGCCCAGGACGGTCTGGTCGACGGCTCGATCTTCGAGACCTACATCGACTGGCGCAAGGACAACCCGTCCGACGACATCATGACCGACCTGCTCAACGTCGAGTTCACCGATGAGCACGGCGTCACCCGCAAGCTCACCCGCGAAGAACTGCTCATCTACATCAACGTGGTGGCGGGTGCGGGTAACGAGACCACCACGCGGCTGATCGGTTGGGCGGCCAAGGTACTCGCCGAGCATCCGGATCAGCGCCGGCAATTGGTCGAGAACCCCGCGCTCATCCCGCAGGCCATCGAGGAACTGCTGCGGTTCGAGCCGCCGGCCCCGCACGTTGCCCGGTACGTCACCCGCGACGTCGAACTCCATGGACAGACGGTTCCGGAGGGCAGCGTGATGATGATGCTGATCGGTGCGGCCGTCCGTGACAGCCGCCAGTTCCCGCCCGACGGCGAGGTTTTCGACATCCACCGCGAGCAGCGCCAGCATCTGGCGTTCAGCGTCGGCACCCACTATTGCCTGGGCTCGGCGCTGGCTCGGCTGGAGGGCCGGATCGCGTTGGAGGAGATGCTCAAGCGTTTCCCGGAGTGGGATGTCGACCTCGACAACGCCGAGCTGTCGCCGACTTCGACTGTCCGCGGCTGGGATTCGATGCCGGCGTTCATCCGGTGACGGCCGCGCTGACCGTCCCCAAGGACTGGACCCAGGTTACGCCCGAGTGGATGACGGCGGCGCTGGCCGACCACCACCCGGATGCGGTGGTGGACCGAGTGACCATCGACATGCGCGACGACGGCACCAACCGCCGGGCGCGACTGTCGGTCACCTATTCCTCGGGTTCGGGACCGGAGACGGTGTTCGCCAAGGCCGTCGACCCCGGCCACAAGGAGATGATCAAGTACACCAGCGGGCTGCTGCACGAACCGCGATTGTTCAACTCCAAAGTGGCTCTGCCGCTGGAGCATCCGACGGTGTATGCCGCGCCGATCGACGAGGGTGACGAGGACTTCGTGCTGGTCATGGAGGATCTCACCGCCCGCGGTGCCGATCCGCGCGATGCGACCCGGCCGCTGACCGTGGAGCAGGCCGCGCGCGGTGTGCGCGGCCTGGCCCGGATGCACGGCGCGTTCTGGGGTGAGCGCGTGCACCGGCCCGGTCTGGAGTGGCTCGAACCGTTCGAGCCGTGGGACGGTATGCAGTGGGCGCCCTTGCCCGCCGCGCTCGAGCGGTTGGGTGACGACGCCCCGGCCTGTGTGCATGAGTTGACCATCGACCGTCTGGTGGAAGGGATTTGGAAGCCCTTCATCCGCACGTTGACCTCGCCCGGCACATCCCAGACGCTGCTGCACGGTGATCCGCACATCGGGAACACCTACCTGGTACCCGACGGCGATCTCGGGTTCCTCGACTGGCAGGTGGCCCGTCACGGCAACTTCTCCCTGGATCTCGGTTACTTCCTGCAGGGCGCGCTGACCACCGAGGACCGCCGGGTGTGCGAGCGTGCGCTGCTCGAGGAATATCGCGACGAACTCGGGCTGCCCGCCGACGAACTGCCCTCCCCGGACGAGATCTGGCTGCGCTACCGGGCGTCGGTGGCGCACGGGTTGATGACCTGGCTGGCGACGGCCAGCGCGGGCGAGTTGTGGCAGCGCCCCGACATCGCACTGGCGCTGGCGCAGCGATATTCCGCGGCCTACGAGGACCTGCAGACCGCGCAGGCGTTGGCCGATCTCATCGGTTAGTCCCGTCAAACGGACCGCCTGACGGGAATCGTCGATCCGGACACCCGCCGAGCCACTACGGTGTCCGGCATGACAGGTGTGGTGGTGACAGGTGCAGCGTCAGGGATCGGCCGGGCCAGCGCGGAGGCGCTGATCGCAGATGGTCGGCGCGTTGCGTTGTGGGACATGGCGCCCGAGGTCCGCGACGTGGCCGAAGGTTTGGGAATGCCCTGCGCGGTGATCGACGTGTGCGACACCGGTGCAATGACGGCGGCCGTCGAGGAGACGGCGCAGGCGTTGGACGGTATCGACGGACTGGTGCACGCCGCGGGGCGGGTACTCCCCGAACCGGTAGGCGCCTACACGGAAGAGTCCTGGGACGCGGTGCTGGACGTGAATCTGCGTGCGCAGGCGCTGTTGGTGCAACTGCTCCTGCCACACCTGGAGAAGTCCGCGAAAGACGGCGGATCACCGGCGGTCGTCGGCATCTCCAGCATCGAAGGCCTGGCCGCCAATCCGTTCATCCCGGCCTACTGCGCCTCCAAAGCCGGTCTGCTCGGCATGACGCGGTCGATGGCCGCACAGTTGGGCCCGTTGGGAATTCGTGTCAACGCGGTGTGCCCAGGCTTCATCCACACCCCGATGCTGCAGATCGCCGTGGACGTCGCGGAGATCCGTGCGAGCTTCGAACAGGCCGCACCGCTGGGCCGGCTCGGTCAGCCCGACGAGGTCGGGGCCGCGGTGGCGTTCCTGATGTCGCCGAAGGCGTCGTTCATCACCGGTACGCAGTTGGTGGTGGACGGGGGAGTGACCAGCCGTCACCCGTGACTCAATCGCTGGCGGGAAGCGGCTTGGCTTCCTTGAGGCTGAGCGCGGTGGTCCCGACCGAGAGCGTGCCGGCGCCGGCCTTGGTGACGAGCACCTCGGCACCGGCGTCGTCGACGTAGCGCTTGCCCATCAGGTTGCCGTCGGAGAATGCCGCGTCGATCGTTGCGCCCGAATCCTTGTCGGCGTCGAGGGCAACCATGGCGACACCGCCGGCCCGCAGATCGTCGAGGCTGTCGGCGCTGCGCACCACGATGACCTGGGTGTCGCACACCTGGCTCTGCAGGCGGGTGCCGTTCTTGATCATGCTGACTCCTTAGAAGCAGGTGCGAGTTCGTCGACGAGTTGGCGGCGTAGAACCTTGCCCGTCGGGTTGGTGGGCAGTTCATCGCGGAACACCACCCGGTCGGGGGTGCGTGATCCGCGCAGTTGCTTGCGGACATGATCGCGCAGCGCATCCGGGTCGGGAGAAGTGCCCTCGACGGGCACCACGACGGCCACGATGATCTGGCCCCATTGCGGGTCCTCGGGGCCGACGACGGCGACGTCGCGGACCTCGGGATGCTCGACGAGCACGTCCTCGATCTCGGCCGGGGCGATGTTCTCCCCGCCGCGGATGATCGTGTCGTCGGAGCGTCCACCGATGAACAGGTAGCCGCCCTCGTCGAGCATGGCGACATCCTTGGTGGGGAACCAGCCTTCGGCGTCGAGCACCGACCCGATGTCGGTGTAGCGGCCCGACACCTGCTCACCGCGCACGAACAGTTCACCGGTCTCGCCGGCGCCCAGGACGGCCCCGTCCTCGGAGCGGATCTGTGCCTCGATGCCCGGCACCACCTGGCCGACCGAGCCCAGCCGCCGGGCACTGGCCGCGTCCTCGGCGGCCAGTGCGTCGCGGTGATCGTCGGGGCCCAGAACCGCAATGGTGGAACTGGTTTCGGTCAATCCGTAGGCGTTGACGAAGCCGACATTCGGCAGCAGCTGCAGCGCCTTGCGGACCAGTGGCAGTGCCACCTTGGAGCCGCCGTAGGCGAGGTTGCGCAGGGTAGGTAGCTCGAGGCCGGCCTTCTCCAGTGCGGTGACGATGCGGTCCAGCATGGTCGGCACCACCGTCGCCGACGTGACGCCCTCGGCGCGCACCAGCTCGACCCACTTGGTGGCGTCGAAGTGGCGCAGGTACACCATCTTCCGGCCGGCGTACAGATTCGACATCGCTGCGCTGACCCCGGCGATGTGGTAGGGCGGGACGCAGATCAGGGCTGCGTCTTCTTCTGCCGCGGAGCCGAATTCGACGGTCCCGGTGATGTAGCTGGTGAGGTTGTTGTGGGTGAGCTCGACGGCCTTGGGACGCGAGGTGGTGCCCGAGGTGAACAGCACGACCGCGACGGCGTCGGGATCGGCGAACTCGGCTGTGGGCTGGGCGTTGCGCGCCGCGGCCAGGAACTCCTCGGAAGTCATGACCTGCTTGCCCGCTCCGGCGACCACGTCGGCGTACTCGGCATCGGCGACCACCAGCGCTTCGGGCAGGCGCTCGATCAGCTCCTGCAGGCCGTCGCGGCTGAGGCGGTAGTTCAGCGGGGTAAATGGGACGGCGGCGCGGGCCGAGGCGAACAGCAGCAGCGGAAGCAGTGCGCCGCCGGTGCCGACGTAGGCCACGTGGGCGGCCCCGGACGCGGCGATGACACCGGCCCCGCCGTCGGCCAGCGTGCTGAGCTCCTCGGTGGTCAGGCGCAGATCGTCGGACACCACCGCGGTGCGGTCGGGCCCGCCCGAGACCGCCATCTCCAGCAGTAGCGAGATGCTCATAGGCCCTGTCCTGGCGCGTCGATGAAGATGTCGATGATCGGATTATCCCCGCCGCCGTAGCGGGAGAGGTCGGTGACACCAGCGGAGGTGAGTACCTCCGAGTCGATGAAGGTCTGACCGTTCACCTTGGCCGCAGGGCGCGACAGGATCTCTACGGCCGCGTCCGCCATGATCTCGGGGCTGCGGGACTGCGAGGCCATCTTGTCGCCGTCGGCCAGGTTGGTCACCGCAGCGGTGGCGATGTAGGTCTCGGGCCACAGGCAGCTGAAACCGATTCCGGCGTCGGCGTACTCGGCGGCCCAACCCAACGACAGCAGGGTCATGCCGTACTTGGACAGGGTGTAGGACGGGTGGGCGCCCAGCCAGTAGGGGTTCATGTTCATCGGCGGGGCGAGCGTAAGCACCTGGGGATTGGTCGATTTGCGCAGGTGCGGTAGTGCGGCCTTGGTGAGCAGGAAGGTGCCGCGGACATTGATGTCCATCATCAGGTCGAACTTCTTGGCCGACAACGACTCGGTGGCGTCGGTCGAGATGGCGCTGGCGTTGTTGATCACGATGTCGACGCCGCCGAAGTGCTCGACTGCGGTCTCGACCGCGCGGGCCACATCCTCTTCCTTGCGTACATCGCCCACGACCGCGACACCCTTGCCGCCGGCGGCCTCCACCTCGGCGACAGCGGTGTACACGGTGCCGGAGAGCTTGGGGTGGGGTTCTGCGGTCTTGGCCAGCAGCACCACGTTCGCCCCGCGGCGGGCCGCGCCGAGCGCGATCGCCAGCCCGATCCCGCGGCTGCCGCCGGATACGACCAGCGTGCGATCGGTGAATGACTCTTGCTGGCTGGACATGGTCCTCCTCGTCGAGCGCAGCGTCCGCTATGCGCCGTGTATCAACCGTACCCAAATGGTATTGGCATTCTCATTTTTAGCAAGTGGCGTAATCGTCGGGCGGGGCGCCTGTCGAATCGGCGTCCACCAGACTTGTTCGGCCCCTCGTCGGCGGAGCCTAGGTGTGCAGGTCGGAGCGCTCCCGGCCAGTACAGGCGCCACATTTCCACCATGCGGTATTGGCATTCTCATTTTTAGCAAGTACGTTATCCACTGATGAGCGAGCAAGATGTCTCTCGTGTAGAGACCCCGTCTGGCATCCCGCTGGCGCCCGTCTACGGACCGGACGACCGTGCGGTCGAGCCGCCTGCCCCCGGGACCTACCCCTTCACCCGCGGCAACTTCGCCTCCGGCTACCGCGGGAAGACCTGGACCTTCCGGCAGTACTCCGGCTTCGGTACCGCCGAGGAATCCAACCGCCGGTACCGCTACCTGCTCGATCAGGGCGGGACGGGCCTGTCGGTGGCGTTGGACCTCCCGACGCAGTGTGGCTACGACTCCGACGACGAAGAGTACGGGGAAGAGGTCGGCCGCGTCGGCGTCGCCGTCGATACCCTGGCCGACGCCGAGATCCTGTTCGACGGCATCCCGCTGGACAAGATCAGCACCAGCTTCACGATCAACGGCACCGCGGCGATCCTGCTGGCCTTCTACGTCGCCGCAGCGGAGAAGAAGGGCGTGCCGCGCGAGAAGCTCACCGGCACGATCCAGAACGACATCCTCAAGGAGTACGCGTCGCGTGGCACCTGGATCTGGCCGCCCGAGCCGTCCCTGCGGCTGATCGCCGACACCATCGAGTTCTGCGCGGGTGAGGTGCCCCGGTTCAACGCGATCTCGGTGGCCGGTGCGCACTTCCGCGACGCGGGCGCCAACGCAGTACAGGAGATGTCCTTCACCCTCGCTGACGGTGTCACCTATTGCGACACCGTCGTCGAACGCGGCCGGATGACGATCGACAAGTTCGCCCCGCAGATCTCCTTCTTCTTCTACACCCACGGTGACTTCTTCGAGGAGATCGCCAAATACCGTGCGGGCCGGCGCCGTTGGGCCACTATCGTGCGGGAGCGCTACGGCGCGACCACCGACAAGGCCTCGATGTTCCGGTTCGGTTGTGTCGCCGGCGGTGCGTCCCTGTATGCCCCGCAGGCACAGAACAACCTGGTCCGGGTGGCCTACGAGTCGATGGCAGCTGTCCTTGGCGGCGTGCAGTCGATGTTCACCGCCGCCTGGGACGAACCATTTGCCCTGCCCAGCGAGGAGTCGGCCACGCTGGCGCTGCGTACCCAGCAGATCCTGGCGTATGAGACCGGCGTGACCAAGGTGGCCGACCCGCTCGGCGGGTCCTACTTCGTCGAGGCGCTGACCGATGCCACCGAGGCCAAGATCATCGAGATCATGGACGATTTGGAGAAGCACGGCGGGATGGTCCGCTGTATCGAGGATGGGTACCTGCAGGGCCTGATCGCCGACGAGGCGTACAAGATTCACCAAGAGACCGAGTCGGGCGAACGTCCGGTGGTCGGGGTCAATCGGTTTGTCACCGACGAGCCGGCGCCTGACATCGACACCTACGAGCTCGACGCCGAGGGCCGTGATCTACAGCTGAAGCGGCTGGCGAAGGTCAAGGCCGAGCGCGACGACGTTGCGGTCAAAGAAACCCTGGCCGCGTTGGCCAGGGGTGCCGAAGGCGACGACAACCTGATGCACCGGTTGATCGACTGCGCCAACGCCTATTGCACGGTGGGAGAGATGGTGACGACGTTGAAGTCCGTGTGGGGCGAGTTCCAGCAGCCGGTGGTGTTCTGATGGCAACTCGAGTACTTGTCGCCAAGCCCGGGCTGGACGGTCACGACCGCGGGGCCAAGATCGTCGCCCGTACCTTGCGTGACGCGGGTTTCGAGGTCATCTATACCGGGATCCGGCAGCGCATCGAAGACATCGTCTCGATTGCCCTGCAGGAAGACGTTGCCTTGGTGGGGCTTTCGATCCTTTCCGGTGCACACGTCGCGCTGACGACCCGGACCGTCGAGGCACTGCGGGCCGCTGAGGCCGGCGACATCGCCGTCGTCGTCGGCGGCACCATCCCGCAGTCCGACGTCCAGAAACTCCTCGATGCCGGTGCGGCGGCGGTGTTCCCGACCGGAACGTCGCTCGAAACTCTGGTGACCGATGTTCGTGCGCTGACAGAAAAGGTTTCGGAGTCATGAGGCTGGGTGTGATGATCGGGGCCGAGCGCGGCGATATGGCCCGCAAGGTTTCCAAGCTTGTCTCCGACATCCAGTGGGCGGAATCGGCCGGGCTGGACAGTGCATGGATGCCACAGGTGCCCAACGACTTCGACTGTCTGACGATGGTGGCGCTGATGGCAGCGAACACCACCCGCATCGAGCTCGGTACCGCAGTGGTGCCCCTGCAGGCCCAGCACCCGGTCGCACTGGCCCGCCAGGCGCTGTCGGTACATGCGATGTCCGCGGGTCGGTTGGCCCTGGGCGTCGGACCCTCGCACCACTGGATCGTGCGCGACATGCTGGGTCTGCCCTACGAGAAGCCCGCTGCCTACACGCGTGACTACCTTCAGGTGTTGAACACCGCCATCGCCGGTCCCGGACCCGTTGACGTCGAGAACGATTCGTTCACCGTGCACAACCCGACGGTGCTCGCCGCCGACACCCCGATGCCGGTGCTGGTATCGGCATTGGGCCCGGTGATGCTGCAGATCGCCGGTGAGCACGCCGACGGAACCTCGCTGTGGATGGCCGACGAGAAGGCGATCGGCGAGCACATCGCGCCGAAGATCAACAAGGCCGCGGCCGAAGCGGGCAAGCCTGCTCCGCGCATCGTCGCCGGAATTCCCGTCACGCTGTGCGCCAACTCCGAGATCGAGGCCGCCAAAGATCGGGCCAACCGCATTCTGGCCGAGGCCGAGACGTCGCCGAACTACCAGAAGCTGCTCGACCGGGGTGAGGCCCGCAATGTCGGCGATCTGTGCGCGGCAGGCGACATCGATCAGATCCTGCGTCGATTCCAAATGTTCGCCGATGCCGGCGTGACGGATCTGTCGGTGCGGCTGCTTCCGATCGGGGAGACCCGCGACGAGTTGATCGCGTCGAAGTACCGGACGCGTGAGGTGATCGCCGAACTCGCGAAGCGCGTGCGATGAGCGGTCCGCTGGCCGGCATCCGCGTCATCGAGGTCGGGGTCATGCTGGCCGGCCCGTACGCCACCATGATGCTGGCCGATCTCGGTGCCGAGGTGATCAAGGTCGAACCACCGGGCGGGGAGATCTCCCGTCAGGTCAGCGACAGCTATTTCGCCAGCCTCAACCGGGGTAAGCGCAGCATCTGCCTGGACCTCGCCTCTGAGGCTGGTCAGGCGAAACTCGGTGAGCTGGCGGCTGATTCGCATGCGCTGCTGGTGAACATGAAGCCGTCGGTGATTCGCCGGCTGGGCTTGACCTACGAGAATCTGCGGCACTTCAACCCCAAGCTCGTCTGTGTCGCGATGACGGGATTCGGGCTGGACGGGGGAGACGACCCGGCCTTCGACTACGTCATCCAGGCCGCCACGGGCGTGGCCGCGATGACCGGTGATCCCGACGGCCCGCCCACGCTGCCGGGCTACTCGTCGGCGGACAACTCGACGGGGCTGACCGCTGCGCTGGGCCTGCTGGCGATGATCGTCTCGGGCAAGGGCGGGCAGGTGGACGTCTCGCTTCGTGACGTCATGCTCTCGCAACTGAACTACCGCGCTTCGGCGTACCTCAACGACGGTGTCGCGCCGCGCCGCCATCCGTTCGGTGCCCATTCCTATTACGTACCTGCGCAACTGTTTCCGACCGCCGAAGGTTATCTGGCGTTGTTCATCACCCACGACGGGTTCTGGAAGTCGTTCGCCGGTGAGGCCGAGATCGCAGGTTTCGAGACCATGGCCGAGCGGGCCGGTCGGCGCGATGAAGTTCTCGACGTGGTGACTGCCGCGTTGGCGACCGATACCGCGGTGGGCTGGGAGTCACGGCTCAAGCCGCTGGGGATTCCGGCGGCGGCGGTACGTACTCTGCCGCAGGCGCTGGACGCCACACCCGAGATGCTGGTCACCGCGGGGGATTTCCGATTGGTGGGTAGCCCGGTGCACGTCGCCGGATATACGCCGGACTATCGATCCGCGCCGGTGTTCGATGAGTACGGCCAGAGTTCGCCGGTTTCTGCGCCAGGGTCGTGACCGCTCGGTCGTGCGGCCCTGCGGTAGAAACCGGCGGCGGCCTCGCCCCCGAGCTCAGTCCTCGTCGTAGGAGACCGTCACCGAATCGCAGTCGGGGACGGCCTGGCAGGTCAGCACGTAGCCCTCGGCCACCTCGTCGTCGTCGAGCGCGTCGTTGACCCTCATGGTGGCGGTGCCCTCGAGGAGCTTGGCCATGCAGGTGCCGCAGTTGCCGGCCTCGCAGGAGAACGGGGGCGTCATACCGGCCCGGCGCGCGCTCTCGAGCAGCGTCTCGCCGTGCCTGCGCGGCACGGATAACTGCTCGCGGTCGAAGACGATCGTGACCTTGCCGTCCACTTCGCTGCCGGCCATCGCTGCTGCGGTCATGCTGCTCCCCTGTGCAAGTACGTTCTGATATGAAGAGAATACCATTCTCGCTAAATGTTAGTATCTTCTCGGTGTGCTCGGCGCCCAGCGGTCGCTGGGGAAAGGGGTTGGATCTTGAGTAACCCCGCCGTGCTCGCGTTCGACGACCGCGAGTACACCCTGGCCGAGCTCGACGCGCTGACCAGCGGGATGGCCACTGCACTGGAGCATCGTGGCGTCAGGCCGGGTGATCGCGTCGCCATGATGTCGTCCAACCGCCCCGAATTCGTGGTGGCGTTGCGAGCCATCTGGGGTCTGGGAGCGGTGGCAGTACTGATCAGCCCGGCCTGGAAGGCCACGGAGGTGGCCCACGTCCTGGCGCTGACCGCGCCCAGCCATGCGGTGGGTGATCACGACGTACTTGCCGCACAGATTCCGATGCTGCATCTTGACGAGCCGATCACCCCGGGCCGTCGGCAGTTCGACCCGCCCGATCCGGACGTCGACGCGCTGTTCGTCTTCAGCTCGGGAACCACGGGCCTGCCCAAGGCGGTCCGGCACACCCACCGCGGGTTCGCCGCGGCCATCCGGCATTGGCGCGACGCGCTGGGTTTCACCTCCGCCGACCGTATGCAGATCATGACGCCGCCCTCGCACATCCTGGGCTTGCTCAACATCGCCATGGCGCTCGACACCGGTGCTTGGATACGTCTGCACCGCCGCTTCGATATCGACACCATGCTGCGCCACATCGAATCCGACCGGATCACGATCGAGATGGCCGTGGCGCCGATTGCTCTGGCCATGGCCGCGCACCCCGATCTGGGGCGCTATGACTTGTCCTCGCTGCGCTATGTGATGTGGTGCGCCACCCCGGTCACCCGCAGTGTCGCCGAAGCGGTCACCGAGCGCGCCGGGGTTCGGTGGCTGACTGCCTACGGCACCACCGAGCTTCCGGTGATCGCGTGTAATCCATTGGACGCCACCCACATCGACACGGTCGGCACTCCGGTGAGTGGGGTCGAGGTCCGTATCGGCGAGGACGGCGAGATCCAGGTGAAGTCGGACTCGGTGATGGCCGGCTACCTGCCGAAGGATGCCTCGGCGGGCGCATTCTGCGACGGCTGGTACTGCACCGGTGACATCGGCTATCTCGATGACGACGGGTACCTGCGCATCACCGACCGCTCCAAGGAGATGGTCAAGGTCCGTGGTTTTCAGGTAGCGCCCGCCGAGGTCGAGGCGGTGTTGCACGGTCATCCGGCCGTCACCGACTGCGCGGTATTCGGTATGACGGATGCGGCGGACGGAGAGGCCATTGTGGCCGCCGTGACCACACATTCTGCGGTGTCGGCCGAGGAACTCATCGATCTCGTCGGTGAGCGGCTGGCCTCGTACAAGCGGCCCAGCCGCGTGGAGTTCGTAACCGAGATACCCCGGTTACCTTCCGGAAAGGTATTGCGACGAGTGCTGAAGGAGCGGCATGGACGTTCGTCTGACGTCTGAACAGCAGCAGCTGCGAGAGGCCGCAGCAAAACTGGCCGACGATCTGGGACCGGGAGCGGTCGGAGAGTTGTCGGATGAAGGCCGGATCGCCCGGTTGGAAAGCACGGTCGCCGCCACCGAGTGGCGCACCCTGCGGTCCGACGGTGCCTCCGGCGTCGAGGTGGCGATCGTCGCCGAGGAGTTCGGGCGCGGTCTCGTCGACGTGCCGTTCCTCGGACCGGTGCTGGCCGACGATCTGGCGCGCCGGCTCGATCGTGAGGTGGATACCGGCACCGGCGAAGCTGCTACTGCCGGTGTGGATCTGACCCGCAGCACGGCGGGTGTGGTCGAGTCACCCGGTGAGCTCGGCGAGCTGTCGAGCGAGGACGCCCTGCGTTGGCAGGCGTTGGCGCTGACCGCGACGAGCGCCGATCTGGTCGGTGCGGCACGCGGTGCACATGCACTGGCCGTGGACTACGCGAAAGTCCGTGAGCAGTACGGCTCGACGATCGGCTCGTATCAGGCCGTCGCGCACCTGCTGGCCGAGGGCCTGGCCTTGATCGAGGGTTCGATCAGCGTCTTGCGCCATGCGGCGTGGGCGGTCGACGAGCTGCCGGCGGCCGAAGCCGTTCGGGCCGCCAAGATCGCCAAGGTCTATTGCGCGCGTGCCGCACGCACGGTGTGCGAGACCTCGATCCAGGTGCACGGCGGTATCGGCAACACCTGGGAATGCCTGGCGCACGTGTACCTGCGTCGGGTTCTGGTGGCCACCGAGTTGTGGCCCGTCAAGGTAGAGGACATCGATCTTGGACTTTCGTGATTCATCCGAGGAAGCTGCCTTCCGGGACCGGCTGCGGACCTGGCTGGCGGATAACGCCGCGTCGTTCAAGGCGTCCGGCGACGATTACTGGTCCCGCATGGGGGAGTGGCATCAGGCCCTCTATGCCGCAGGGTTTTTCGGCACCTCGTGGCCGAAGGAGTTCGGCGGCCAGGACTTGCCGCCGGTCTACGACGTCATAGTCGACGAGGAACTGGCCCGGGCCGGCGCGCCACCTAGGCCCAGCCTCGGCTACCTGGTGGTGGGCCTGGGTCACCACGGCGGCAAGGAGCTGCAGCAGCGGTTCCTGCCGGGGATGATCAACGGCACCGAGCGCTGGTGCCAAGGCTTTTCGGAGCCGGGCGCCGGTTCGGACCTGGCCTCGCTGACCACAACGGCCACGCGGGACGGCGACAACTACATCATCAACGGGCACAAGATCTGGACCAGCTACTCCGATGTGGCGGACTGGTGCCTGGTGCTGGCCCGTACCGACAAGGACGTGGCACGGCACAAAGGCATCTCGGCGTTCATCGTCTCGATGCACCAGGACGGCATCGAGCAGCGCCCGTTGCAGATGATCAACGGTGTCACCACGGAGTTCGGTCAGGTGGCTTTCGACGGTGCGGTGGTGCCGGCCTCGAACATGGTGGGTGAGCCGGGCGACGGTTGGCGCCTGGCCATGACGGTGGTCAGTCATGAGCGCGAGCCGTCGACCCTCGGGTATTCGGCACGCTATGGAAAACTGGTGCGGGAGATGGCTTCTCGCGTCGAGGGCAAGGTGCCTGAAGATCTGGCCTGGGCCGGGGTGCAGGCCGAGATGCTGCGTCTGCACGTGCGTCGGCGGCTGTCGGAACAGCTCGACGGACTCAAGCACGGTCCGGAGGGCTCGCTGGACAAGCTGCTGATGACCTGGGTCGAGCAGTCGGTCGGGCATGCCGCGCTCTCGGTGACCGGAACCACCGATCCCGAACTGCTCAGCGCGTATCTGTACAGCCGGGCCCAGAGCGTCATGGGCGGCACGTCACAGATCCAGAAGAACATCATCGCGTCACGAATTCTCGGACTGGGAGTCTAGCCAGATGTACGGAATGCCAGAAGAAATCGATGTGCAGGCCGACGGTGCGCTGCGCATCATCACGCTGAACCGCCCCGATGCGCTGAACGCGGTCAACGACAATCTGCATGTCGGGCTGGCGCGGCTATGGGAAGCGCTCAACGAGGATGCCGACGCGCGTGCCGCGGTGATCACCGGTGCGGGACGGGCTTTTTCGGCTGGGGGCGACTTCAACTACCTCGACGAGCTACGCCGCGACGAGGCCTTGCGTCAGAAGACGATCAAGCACGGCCGGGACCTCGTCATCGGTATGGTGCGCTGCCGCATCCCGGTGGTGGCCGCGGTGAACGGTCCGGCGGTCGGCCTGGGCTGCAGCCTGGCCGCGCTGTCGGACATCGTCTACATGGCCGAGACCGCGCACTTCGCCGATCCGCATGTGCAGATCGGACTGGTGGCCGCCGACGGTGGTCCGCTGGTGTGGGGTTCGCAGATCAGCCTGTTGCAGGCCAAGGAGTTTGCGCTCACCGGTGTGCGGATCAAGGCTCAGCGAGCGTTGGAACTGGGCCTGGCCAACCACGTGGTCGAGGACCCGCTGGCCGAGGCGATCGCCTGCGCCAAGAAGCTCCTCGACCTGCCCAAGCAGGCCGTCGAGGCCACCAAGCGGTTGATGAACATCCAGTTGGAGCAGCAGGTGATGGCGTCGCTGGACTACGCCAACCTGGCCGAGTACGTGTCGTTCGGCACCGCTGACTTCAATCGGATCGTGGATGGCCTGATCGCCAAGAACTGATCGCGCTCGCCCTGCGCCGAATGGCCACTTATGGCCCGCGAATCACTGAATAGCGTGCTGTAAGTGGCCAATGGGCGTGATCACTAGAAGGTGAGGGCCTCGGAGCGCTGGACGGTGCCGGTGACGCCGCCGGCGTCCTGGCCGGCGAGTCGTACGGCCGCGTGGCCCATGGCCTCCGGCGGCTCGACCATCTCCGGCGGGATCTTCAACCCGCTGCCACCGGCCTGCCAGCCCTCGGTCAGGACCACACGTGACGGGCTCAGGCAGTTGACAGCGATGTTGTCACCGCGCAGATCGGATGCGAGCCCGAGGTAAAGGCGTTCGGCAGCGGCCTTGGAAACCCAGTAGGCGTTGGCGCCGTGCTCGATCATGTCGACGCCGGTGGTGGTGATTGCGATGAGTGACCCGCTACCGCGCTTGCGCACCTCCGGGATGACGGCCTTGGTCACCAGGAACACCCCGGTGAGGTTGACATCGAGGCACAGTTGCCAGCGCTTGAGCGGCGTGCTCTCCACCGGGCCGAGCCACAGCACTCCGGCGTTGGCGACCAGGATGTCGATACCACCGAACTCCGAAACTGTCTTGGCGACAGCCTTGTTCACCGATTCTTCATCGGTGACGTCGCAGGCGACCGGCAGCGCGTGTCCGCCCGCATCGTTGATGGCTGCGGCCACCGATCCGATGGTGCCGGGGAGTTTGCCCCGCTCCTCTGAGCGGGCGGCCACGGCCACTGCGGCACCTTCGGCGGCCAGTGCGGCAGCGATCGTCGCGCCGATACCGCGGCTGGCACCGGCGACGAAGGCGACCTTTCCGGTCAGGTTCATCGCGACAGACTATTACTTCG
Source organism: Mycolicibacterium lutetiense (assembly GCF_017876775.1). Classification (NCBI taxonomy): domain Bacteria; kingdom Bacillati; phylum Actinomycetota; class Actinomycetes; order Mycobacteriales; family Mycobacteriaceae; genus Mycobacterium; species Mycolicibacterium lutetiense. The sequence continues at coordinate 883,460 of NZ_JAGIOP010000001.1, forward strand.
GCGGGAAGCGCAATGCCCCATCAAGACGAATGATTTCGCCGTTGAGATAGTCGTTTTCGATGATGCTCTGGGCCAGCTGGGCATACTCGGTCGAGCGGCCCATGCGCTTGGGGAACGGCACCTGCGGGCCCCAGTACTGCTCGAGCTGATCGGCGGCCTTGCCGTACGCGGGGGTGTTGATGGTGCCGGGGGCGATGGTGCACACCCGGATGCCCAGCGGCGACAGGTCGCGCGCGGCGACGAGCGTCATGCCGAGCACGCCGCCCTTGGCAGCCGAGTAGGGCAGCTGGCCGATCTGGCCTTCGTAGCCGGCGATCGATGCGGTGTTGACGATGACGCCGCGGCCGCCTTCCTCGAGCGGGTCGGTCTTGGCGATCGCCGCGGCCGACAGTCTCATCACGTTGAACACTGCGGTCAGGTAGAACTCGATGGTCTTCTTGAACCCGTCGAGGTCCAGCGGGGACCCGTCCTTGCCGACCAGGCGGCCGCCGGCGGCGGGCCCACCGTGGGTGTCGACCGAGATGCGTAGGGGAGCAAGGGCCTCGGCCTCGGCGATGGCGGCGAGCACCGATTCCTCGGAGGTGGCGTCGGTGGGCACGTAGCGAACACCGAGCTCCTTCTCCAGCTTGGCGCCCTTCTCGTCGGCCAGGTCCGCGACGACCACCTTGGCGCCTGCGGCCTGCAAGCGGCGGACGGTCGCTTCACCAAGGCCACCCGCACCGCCGACGACGATCGCAGAACTACCGGCGATTTGCATACGGTTCCCCTTCTTGCAACTAAGACTCTCGGACTGCGAGAATAACATTCTCTTATCGGGTAAACCAGGGAGCAGATCTATGCCTGAAGCCGTCATCGTGTCCGCGTTGCGTACCCCTATCGGCACAGCCAAGAAGGGAACGCTGCGCGATACCGATGCGTACTCGCTGGCCGACCATGTGGTGCGGGCGGCGATGGAAAACCTTCCTGCCGACCTCGCCGCGTCGGTCGACGACGTGATTCTGGGCGAGGGGTTGTACGGCGGCGGCGTCATCGCCCGTCATGCCGCCATTACCGCAGGCCTCACCACGGTCCCCGGTGCATCCATCAATCGGCACTGTGCCGCAGGTCAGGCGGCTGTGCAGACCGCGGCCGCCGGCATCCGCGCCGGGATGGACCGGTTGATCCTGGCCGGTGGCGTCAACTCGGCCTCGACGTCGCCCCGGTTCATCCGCGCGGCCGGCAGCGCCAAGGACGCCGAGTGGGTGAACTGGTTCCCACCCACCCATCCGGACCGTCCGGACGCACCGAACATGGACATGTCGATCACGGTCGGCTGGAATGCCGCGGTCAAGGCCGGGGTGAGCCGTGAGGAGATGGACCAGTGGGCGTTGGACTCGCACCTCAAGGCCATCGCGGCGATTGACGAGGGCCGGTTCAAGGAGGAGATCGTCGGAATCCAGACTCCGCACGGGCTGTTCGACACCGACGAGCATCCGCGCCGGGACACCACCTTGGAGAAGTTGGCCGCGCTCAAGCCGCTGCATCCCGAGATCGAAGGATTCTCCATCACCGCGGGCAATGCGTGCGGGGCCAACGATGCGGCTGCACTGCTCACCATCGCGAGTGACACACTCGGACTACCCGCCTTGGCCACCATCAAGTCCTGGGCGTCGGTGGGTGTCGACCCCGCGTTCACCGGCCTGGCGCCGGTCGAAGCAATCACGAAAGCCCTTGATCGGGCCGGACTTTCACTGTCCAATGTGGACCTGTTCGAGATCAACGAGGCCTTCGCGGCGATGTGCGTGGCCACAGTCAAGCTGCTCGGCATCGATCCGGCGATCGTCAACGTCAGCGGCAGCGGATGCTCACTGGGTCATCCGGTGGCCGCCACCGGCGCGCGGATGCTGGCCACGATGGTCCACGAGCTGCGCCGACGCGGCGGCGGTATTGGTGTGGCCGCGATGTGCGCCGGCGGCGGAATGGGCTCGGCGACCGTCATCGAGGTGGACGGAGCCGCCCCGGCGGCGACATGAAATACAGCGCCGTAGGCTTTTTCCCAATGACGAAGCACAAGATCGACGAGCTCATCACCGCGGCGCGCGGTGGGTCTCAGCGTGCCGTCGGGCGCCTGCTGAGCCTGGTCGAAAGTGACCGTCGCGACGAGGTTCTCGCAGTGCTGGGTCCCTCGTCGCCGCGCGTCATCGGGATTACCGGCCCGCCCGGGGCCGGAAAGTCGACGACCGTCGGCGTTCTCGTCGGCGCCTACCGGGAGCGCGGTCTGCGGGTCGCCGTGCTCGCGGTGGACCCGTCGTCCCCGTACAGCGGGGGAGCGCTGCTGGGAGACCGGATCCGGATGGCGGCCCACATCAACGACCCCGACGTGTTGATCCGCTCGGTGGCCACCCGTGGACATCTGGGCGGGCTGGCCGCCGCCGTGCCGGCGGCGATCAGGCTGCTGGCCGCGCTGTCCTACGACCTGATCGTCCTGGAGACCGTGGGTGTGGGGCAGTCGGAGATCGAGATCGCCGCGATCGCCGATCCGACCGTGGTGATCCTCAATCCCGGTGCGGGGGACGCGGTGCAGGCCGCCAAAGCCGGTCTGCTGGAGGTCGCCGACCTGGTGGTGGTGAACAAGGCGGACCGTGAGGGTGCCGATCAGACTGCCCGTGATCTGCGGGCAGAGGCTCATGTTCCGGTGCTCAAACTCGTTGCGGCCCAAGGGGAGGGCCTGGCCGAGCTGGTCGAGGCCATCGACGCGCACCACCGTGCCGACACTCCGGAGCGTCGTAGCGCGCGGGCCAGGACCCAGATCTTGTCACTGGCCCAGACCTTGCTGCGCAACCACGCGGAGTTGGACGGGCTGGCCACCGCGGTGGCCGACGGCACCACCGACCCGTACACGGCGGCAGCGCAATTGATTGCCGACTCAGTCCGCTGAGTCGGGGAGCGCGATCACCCGCCGCATGGTGGCGAGCAGTTCGGCCTGCAGGGCCTCGTCGTCGAGGTCGGCTACCAGTGGATGCATCACCGCCACGCTGATGACCCCGGACAGCACGGCCGCATGGACCCTCGCGGAGTCTCCCGACTGGTCGCCCAGCATCGCCGCGTAGAGCCGGTCGATGAACTGCTGAAACGGCTCGTGTTCGGCCAACAGGCGGACCACTACCGGGTCGAATTGCAGTGTGCTGGCGGCACGGCGACGCGATACCGCCATGGCGATCACCCGGGTGAGCAGGATTTCGCGGGCCCGGGTGGGTGACCCTTCGGCCTCGGCCGCCTCCAGCGACTCCTCCAGCTGGCCGAGTTCGCGCTCGGTGAGCGCGATGACGATGGCTTCCTTCGTCTTGAACTGGTGGTAGACCGCGGATTTCGTGACCCCGATGGTGTCGGCGATCATCTGCAGCGACGTGCCACTGACCCCGTGCTCGGCGATCAGCTCCAGAGCCGCATCGAGGATGCGGGTCTGCGCAGCGCTGCGCGGGGCCCAGAGCGCGTCTCGAGCAGTCACCGAAATCAGCTGACCGACTTGCCGGTTGCTGCGGTGTATCCGCTGCGGTAGCCGAACACCATCGCGGGCCCCAGCGTGCCACCGGCCCCGCCGTACGCCTTGCCTGTCACCCCGCCCATCGCGTTGCCCGCGGCGAACAAGCCTGGGATGGGGGAGCCGTTGACGTGCAGGACACGGCCGTCTCGGTCGGTGCGCGGGCCACCCTTGGTGCCCATCGCGCCGATCTTGACCGGCACCGCGTAGAACGGCGCGGTGTCGAGTGGACCCAGCGTCTGCCCGGCCGGGGTGGCTGCCGAATTGTCGCCCCAGTAGCCGTCGTACGCACTGGATCCGCGGCCGAAGTCGGGGTCGACCTCGCCCGCGACGCTGTCATTCCAGCGGTGCAGCGTCTCGGCCAGGCCCACCGGGTCGATACCGGTCTTGGCGCCGAGTTCGGCGAGGGTGGCTGATTCGCAGAACCAGTCCGGTACCGCCTCGCCGGGTTCGACGCCGAGGAAGCCGTAGCGCTGCAGGTGCACGGAATCGAAGACGATCCAGGCCGGATCGTTGGCGTACCCGAGCTTGGGGTCGAGGTACTGGAAGGCGCCGGCCATGGAGTTGTATTCGCCTGCCTCATTGAGGAAGCGCTTGCCGGCCCGGTTGACGATGACACTGCGCGGGCGGGTGCGTTCCAGCCGCACGCTGCGGCTGCGTGGATGTCCGTCGATGGTGTCGCCGGGGATCTGCACGATCGGAACCCACCATGCCTCACCCATGTTGGCCAGGTCGGCACCGTGCGACATGGCCATGCGCAGTCCGTCACCGGTGTTGTTCGGTGGCGACACCGCACCGCGCATCGGCCCGCGCAGGTAGGCCTCAACCAGGGTGGCGTCCCATTCGAATCCACCGGTGGCCAGCACCACGCCGCTGCGGGCACGCACGGTGATATCTGCTCCGTCGACACGGATGTGCACGCCTTCGATGCCGTCGGCGTCACCGATCAGCTCGACGGCACGGGCCTCGGTGACCGGCTGGATACCGCGGTCGAGCAGCCCGCGCAGCAGTCCGGCGATCAGTGCGGTGCCCGCCACACACAGGTCGGCCTCGGGATCCTCGTAGACGGCGTGGATACGGGCCCGGGTTTCCGCGTCGATGCCCACATTGCTGAAATCGGCAGGGAAGGAGGTGATCCGGTCCCGCCAGGTGCCGAGCTTGCCCTGATCCACCGGACCCGCGCTCAGTGAGCGGCCACCACCGGGGCGCCCGCCGGGCAGTTCGGGCTTGTAATCGGGAAAGCCTTCGGCGACGGCGAAGCGCAGCTCACTGTGTTCCTCGACGAAGTCGAGCATCGTCTGGCCGGTCCGGACGAAGGTGTCCACCAGATCGGAATCCATGTAGCCCAGTGATTGGGCCTGCAGGTAGTCCACCGCGTCCGAAACCGGCAGCGGACCGTCGGCGCTGCGGTCGTGGGCGGGGATCCATACGATGCCGCCGGAGACCGCGGTCGTGCCGCCGACCGTCGGTGCCTTCTCGTAGATCGCGACCGATGCGCCGTTGACCGCGGCAGTCAGCGCCGCGGTGAGTCCGGCGCCCCCGCTGCCCAGCACGATGACGTCGACCTCGTCATCCCAGTCATATTCGGTACGGGTCACTGTCATTCCCTTTCAGTACAGGATCGCCGATAGTTCGTTCGCTGCTCGGACCACCGCGTCCTTGCCGCCCAGTACGACGTCTTCGCGGTGCGAGATCAGGTTGATGCAGGTGGGCGGCGACGGCAGGCGTCGACGCACGGGTACCGCAAGGCCATAGGTGTCCGGTTCGATCTCGCCGTGGGTGATCACCCAGCCCTGTTCGCGGGTTTCGCGGACCAGTTCGCGTTCACCGGGACGTGGCGGCATGCTCGCCAGCAGCGCGGCCCCGGCCGCGCCGCGGTCGAGGGGGTGCCGGCTGCCTTCGTGGAAGGACAGTTGGTAGAACACCTGCGTCGGGACGATGACCGCCACGGCTACCTGCTGATCACCCTCGGCCACCAGCAGGGACACCGTGCTGCCGAGCTCGTCGGCCAGTGCGCGCAGGGTCGGGACGCTGAGTTGGCGCATGTTGTTGTCGAAGGACGAACCGAGTGCGACCAGCCCGGCGCCGGGCCGGTAGCGCCCGTCTTCACCCTTTGTCACATAACGGAATTGGCTCAGGGTGGCCAGCAGCCGGTAGGCGATCGTGCGATGGGCTCCGACGTGGTCGGCGACCTGTTGCACGGTGAGCCCGGTCGGGGCTGCGGCGATGGCCGCGAGCGCGCTCAGTCCGCGCGCCAGCGTCTGCGAACCGGGTGCTCCGGTGGGAGTGCCGTCGGTCTTCGATGGTGCCTGCGGCTGGGTTGCCTTGGCCGGCATCGCGCCCCTCCTTGACAGATAGAACCGCGAGAGTGATGCTCTGATAATAATGCACGTGGGTGTGCGCTATGTGAGCAAAGTGCTTACAAATTCGGAGAATATCATTCTCCCAACCTCCGGAGAGGGGATCATGACTAGCACTGCCGCCGGACCGGTATCCGGCTCCGTTTCGGCTCCCGGGCACGAGAGTGTCTGGGCTGACCTGCAGGGCGTGGCGTTCTCGCAGGGCTACCTCGATGTGGGCGGGGTCCGTACCCGCTACTTGCATGCCGGTGACCGGAAACTTCCTGTGCTGGTTCTGCTGCACGGTTCGGGCGGCCATGCCGAGGCCTACGTGCGCAATCTGGAATCCCACGCCGAGCATTTCTCGACCTGGTCGATCGACATGCTCGGTCATGGCTACACCGACAAGCCGGGCCACCCGCTGGAGGTGTCGCACTACGTCGATCACCTGATCGGCTTCCTCGACGCCATCGGTGCGCAGCGAGCCCACATCTCGGGTGAATCGCTGGGCGGTTGGGTGGCGGCGCGGGCCGCTGCCGATCATCCCGACCGCATCGACCGGTTGGTCCTCAACACCGCCGGTGGATCGCAGGCCGATCCCGAGGTGATGAAGCGGATCATCATGCTGTCGATGGCGGCCGCCGAGAACCCGACGTGGGAAACCGTGCAGGCCCGGATCAAATGGTTGATGGCCGACAAGACAAAGGATTACGACGACATCGTGGCCAGCCGGCAGGCCGTGTACCGCCAGCCCGGTTTCGTGGGCGCGATGAGCGATATCATGGCACTGCAGGATCCGGAGATCCGCGCACGGAACCTGCTGGGGGAGAAGGAATACGGCTCGATCACCGCGCCGACCCTGGTGTTGTGGACCAGTGACGACCCGACCGCGGACGTCAGCGAAGGTCGGCGCATCGCCTCGATGATCCCGGGTGCGGCATTCGAGGTGATGCCGGATTGTGGGCACTGGCCGCAGTACGAAGACCCCGAGACCTTCAACCGCCTGCATCTGGACTTTCTGCTGGGGACCTCGCGTGACTGACCAAGTGGTCGACGTCATCATCGTCGGGGCTGGGCCGGTTGGCCTGACCCTGGCGAATGTCCTTGGAATCCAGGGTGTCCGGACACTCGTGGTGGAGGAACGCGACACGCTCATCGACTACCCGCGTGGTGTCGGCCTCGATGACGAATCGCTGCGTACCTTCCAGTCCATCGGGCTGGTGGAGGGGATTCTTCCGCACACGGTGCCCAATCAGATCCTGCGGTTCTACGACGGCAACCGCCGGTTGCTGGCCGAAATGGCTCCCCCGGATGCCCGATTCGGCTGGCCCAAGCGCAACGGATTCGTTCAGCCGCTGGTCGACGCGCAGCTGCTGGCCGGGCTGGACCGGTTCGACCACGTGCAGGTGGCCTGGGGGCGTCGGATGGATTCGGCCGTCGAGACCGCCGACGGGGTGAAAGTCGACTTCGGTCCGGAGATCCCCACGGTACAGGCGCGCTACCTGGTCGGGTGCGACGGCGGACGCAGTGTCACCCGCCGCATCGCGGGGGTGTCGTTCGACGGCACAACGTCGGCGACTCGCTGGGTGGTGGTGGATCTGGCCAATGATCCACTGGGGCATCCCAACAGCGAGGTCGGTGCCGATCCGGACCGGCCGTACGCATCAATTTCGATCGCCCACGGTATCCGCCGGTTCGAGTTCATGATCCACGCCGACGAAACCGACGAGCAGGCGGAAGATCCCGAGTTCGTGGCCCGGCTGCTGGCCCCGTACGTCCCACATCCCGACAAGGTCGACGTGATCCGTCGCCGCGTCTACACCCACCATTCCCGCATCGCGGGGAACTTCCGCAAGGGCCGGTTCCTGCTGGCCGGCGATGCCGCGCACCTGATGCCGGTGTGGCAGGGGCAGGGCTACAACAGCGGTATCCGCGACGCGGCCAACCTGGGCTGGAAGCTGGCCGCGGTGGTCAACGGCCAGGCCGGCGATGCGCTGCTGGACAGTTACGACACCGAGCGTCGCAAGCACGCCCGGGCGATGATCGACCTGTCCACGTTGGTGGGACGGGTCATCTCGCCCACCAACCGCAAGGTCGCGGTGTTGCGGGACAAGCTCATTCGCGGTGCTTCGGTGGTTCCGGCGCTCAAGCGCTACGTACTCGAGATGCGGTTCAAGCCGATGCCGCGCTACGAGCAGGGCGCGGTCTACCACCCGAAGCCGCCGACGGCCGACTCGCCCGTGGGCACCTTGTTCATCCAACCTCGGGTCGATACCCGCGAACAGTCGAACGTGCTCCTCGATGACGTGATCGGACTGAACTTCGCGGTGCTGTGCTGGAACAACAATCCTCGCGCGCTGCTCGGCGAGGAGGCCTATGAACGCTGGAAAGCGCTGGGCGCGACGTTCATTGCCGCCCGGCCGCAGACCCAGCTGTTCTGGACCGGGCACGACGCCGACCACGATGACGGGTCCGTGGTGATCGTCGGGGACTGTACGGGCGCGCTGAAATCGTGGTTCGACGTACACGCTGAATCGGTGCTGGTGCTGCGCCCGGACCGGTGTATCGCCGGGGCCGACATCGCCCAGCGCGCCCCAGAGCTCAGCGCAGCCTTGTTCGACGTCCTGCATCTGATGGAGGGAGGAGTGAACGGTGCCAGTAGCCCTGTGCTGTATGTCCCACAGCCCACTGCTGAATCTTCCGGGACCGTCGGCTGAGCTCCTCGACGAGATCGGCTCGGCGCTCGGTCGTGCTCGTGACTTTGTTACCGACTACGACCCTGAACTGGTCGTGACCTTCTCCCCGGATCATTACAACGGGTTCTTCTACCGGCTGATGCCCCCGTTCTGTATCGGCACCGCCGCGTCCGGAGTCGGGGACTACGGAACGCACCAGGGTGCGCTGGACGTCGCAGGCGACATCGCGCAGCAATGCGCGGAGGCGGTGTGGGAGTCCGGTGTCGACATTGCGATCTCGACGAGCATGGATGTCGACCACGGCACCGTGCAGCCGCTGCAGGAGTTGTTCGGCGAGGCGACCGCGCATCCCGTCGTGCCGATCTTCATCAACTCGGTGGCCACACCGCTGGGGCCGTTGTCGCGCTCCCGCGCACTCGGTGCAGCCGTCGGCACGTTCCTGGGCACCCTCGACAAGCGGGTGCTGGTGCTGGGATCCGGTGGCCTGTCACATGACCCGCCGGTGCCTACGCTGGCCACCGCACCGCCGGCCGCGCTGGACCGGATCGTGCACGGGGCCCCGATGACCGACCAACAGCGGATGGCCCGGCAGAGCGCGGTGAGCCAGGCTGCGCACGACTTCGCACACGGTGACAGTGCGTTACGGCCGCTGAACCCGGAGTGGGACCACGGCCTGCTGGAGATCTTCGACGAGGGCCGGCTGACCGATCTGGACAGCTGGTCCAATGGCTTCATCGCCAGCGAAGGGGGTAACTCGGCGCACGAAATCCGCACCTGGGTAGCCGCATTCGCGGCGCTCGCAGCCAGTGGGCCGTACCGGACCGGAAATCACTTCTACCGGGCGGCACCGGAATTGATCGCAGGATTCGCAATCAGGACGGCGGTAGGGATCGCAGCATGACTTCAGACACCACTGCACAGACGGCCGATGAGGGCTTCGACGAAACGGTGGACGTGCTCGTCGTCGGTTCCGGGGGCGGCGGCATGACGGCTGCGCTGGCGGCCGATGCGGCCGGCCTCAAAACCCTCGTGGTCGAAAAGTCCTCCCACTTCGGCGGTTCCACCGCACTTTCCGGTGGCGGTATCTGGGTGCCCGGGGCGCCGTCGCAGCGCCGGGCCGGTTATGTGCCCTCACCGGACGGGGTGTTCGACTACCTCAAGCAGATCACCGAGGGCACCGTCAGCGATGCCAGGCTGCGCAAGTACGTCGAGGCCGCACCCGAGATGATGGACTTTCTCGAGCACAACAGCGACTGGTTCGAGTTCGTCTGGAAGCCCGGCTACGCCGATTACTACCCGGAGCTGCCGGGTGGCTCCGCCCAGGGCAGCACGATCAATGTTCCGGAAATCGATCTGCGCCGGCTCGGCGAGCACGAGCAGGAGTTGCTGGCCCCGTTGGCGCTGGCCCCCAGGGGAATCTGGTTTGCCCCCAAGGATCTTCGGCTGTTCTACCAGGTCAGGCAGAACTGGCGCGGCAAGGCAGTGCTGCTGAAACTCATCTGGCGGATGGTGCGGGCCCGGGTGTTCGGTGACCGGATGGCGGCGATCGGCCAGTCGCTGTCCGCCCGGATGCGGCTGGCGCTCAAGCAGCACGACGTCCCGCTGTGGCTGGACGCGCCGATGACCTCGCTGATCTCCGGTGCGGACGGCGCGGTGCTGGGCGCGGTCATCGAAAGAGATGGGCGGGCGGTCAGAATCCAGGCCACCGGGGGAGTGATCCTGGCCTCCGGCGGCTTCGACCATGACATGGCGTGGCGTAAGGAACATCTGCCGCTGCTCGAGAAGGATTGGAGTTTCGGCAATCCGGCGGCCACCGGTGACGGTATCCGGGCCGGTGAGAAGGCCGGCGCCGCGACCGAACTGCTCGATGAGGCGTGGTGGTTCCCGGCCATCTGCTGGCCCGACGGACGGCTGCAGTTCATGCTCAACGAGCGGATGATGCCGTCGCAGTTCGTGGTCAACGGCGAGGGCAAGCGGTTCATCAACGAGGCTGCGCCCTATATGGACTTCGCCCACGCCATGATCGAGGGACAGCAGTCCGGTATCGACCACATCCCGTGCTGGCTCGTCACCGACATCGACTCGTTTCACCGTTACGTGGTGGGCGGGCACCTGCCCATCCCCAAGATCCCGTTCGCGCCGGTTCCCACCGGGCGCAAGGTTCCGCAGGCCTGGATGGACTCCGGCGTCGTGGTCGAAGCGCACAGCTGGGCGGAGTTGGCCGGTAAAATCGGTGTGCCGGAACAGAATCTGCGGGCAACCGCCGAGCGGTTCAACCAGTTGGCGCACAGCGGGCACGACGACGACTTCAACCGCGGCGACAGCGCGTACGACAACTACTACGGGGACCCGACCCTGCCGAACCCCAATCTGCGTCCACTCGGCAAGCCGCCGTACTACGCATTCCAGATCATCCTCGGCGACCTGGGCACCTCCGGCGGGCTGCGCACCGACGAGTATGCCCGGGTCCTGCGTGCCGACGAGTCGGCCGTGGCCGGGTTGTATGCGGTGGGCAACGTCTCGGCGGCGGTCATGGGCCGCAGCTACGCCGGCGCGGGCGCAACGATCGGGCCCGCGATGACCTTCGGGTATGTGGCAGCCAGACACATCGCCGATCTCCAAGCTGAACAGCTTGTCGCACAACCTGCTTCACACACCGTCAATCATCAAGTCCAGGACAACGTCAGCAACACCCCAGGAGGAAACCGATGAAGATTTCGCTGTTCTACGAGTTCCCACTGCCTCGGCCGTGGTCGGAGGATGACGAACATCAGCTGTTCCAGAACGGACTGACCGAGGTCGAGGCGGCCGACAAGGCCGGCTTCTCCACCGTCTGGCTGACTGAGCACCACTTCCTGGAGGAGTACTGCCACTCGACCGCGCCGGAAATGTTCCTGGCCGCAGCCAGCCAGCGCACCAAGGACATTCGGTTGGGTTTCGGTGTCATGCACCTGCCACCGCCGATCAACCACCCGGCCCGCATCGCCGAGCGCGTCGCCACCCTGGATCACCTGTCCAACGGACGGGTCGAGTTCGGCACCGGTGAGGGCTCCTCGGTCGCCGAGTTGGGCGGTTTCGACATCGACCCGGCGGACAAGCGCACCATGTGGGAAGAGGCCCTCGAGGTCTCCATCCGCTGTATGACCGAAGCCCCGTTCACCGGCTTCAAGGGCGAGCACGTCGAGATGCCTGCCCGCAACGTGATCCCCAAGCCGCTGCAGAGCCCGCACCCGCCGGTCTGGGTGGCTTGCACCCGCCCGTCGTCGGTGCAGATGGCGGCCCAGAAGGCCATCGGTGCACTGAGTTTCGCCTACACCGGCCCCGAGGCGCTCAAGGAGCGCGTCGACGGTTACTACCAGGAATTCGAAGAGCGCGGTGCGCCGATCACCCCGGCGATCAACCCCAACATCCTGGCCATCGGCGGTGACCTGTCGATGATGGTGGCCAAGTCCGACGACGAGGCACTCAAGCGGCTGGGCATCGGCGGTGGCTTCTTCTCGTTCGGGATCATGCACTACTACCTGACCGGCATGCACACCCCCGGGCGCACCAAGGTGTGGGAGCGCTACCAGGAAGCGGTCAAGGAGGATCCGACGCTGGCCTACGGGCCCGGTCGCGGCGCCATCGGTTCGCCCGACACCGTGCGCGAATTCCTGCGCAGCTACGAGGCGAGCGGGGTCGACGAGATCATCCTGTTGCTCAACCCGCGCAGCCACGAGGGCACCATGGAATCCATCGAGATCATGGGCAAAGAGATCCTGCCCGAGTTCATCGAGCGCGACGCAAAGGCCGTGGCGAACAAGGCCAAGCGTCTGGCGCCGGTGATCGAGAAGGTCGAGGCGCGTCGCCGTCCGTCCGACGCCCCGCTGTTCGACGAGACCTACGCCTTCGGTGGCCTGCCCACCGGCCGCGACAAGTTTACCGCCGGTGAGATCCCTGAGGCGATGGCCGAGATCAACGAGGGCCGGGTCAAGGCGGCGCAGGCGGAGAAGGAAGCCCGCGGAAACGCGAGCTGAGGTGACCGCCCTGGACGAGCTGGTGCGCTACGACGGTAAACACGTCGTGGTCACCGGCTGCGCGTCGGGTATCGGCGCCGAGGTCACCCGCGCGTTGGGTGAGCTCGGCGCCCGGGTGACGGGTCTGGACATTCGACCGCCCGATCACCTGCCCGAGGAGTTCATCGAACTGGACCTGGCGGACCCGGAGTCCGTCGATCGTGCCGCCGGCGCGGTCGGTGGTCCGGTGGACGCCCTGTTCAACGTGGCCGGTGTGTCCTCGGGCATCGGCAACCCGCTTCTGGTGGTACGGATCAACTTCCTGGGCACCCGGCAGTTCACCGAACTGCTGGAAGGCCGCATTCCCGCGGGCGGATCGATCACCTCGGTGTCCTCGTTGGCGGCATCTGGGTATCGGGAAAACCTCACCACCACAGCGGGTCTGCTCAGAACCGGTTCGGTGGACGAGGGGTTGCAGTGGTGCGCCGACAATCCCGAGGCCCTGGCCGACGGCGGCTACCGGTTGTCCAAGGAAGCCATGATTCTCTACGGGATGCGGCGGGTGGCCGAACTCGGCGCCCGTGGGATCCGGATCAACTGCACCGCGCCGGGGGTGACCCAGACGCCGATCCTCGACCAGTTGAGCTCGGCCTACGGAAAGCAGTTCTTCGCCCAGTTCACCACCCCGCTGGGCCGGAAATCCGAGCCTGCCGAACAGGCCGCGGTGCTGGCATTCCTGGGCAGCCCGGCAGCCAGTTACATCACCGGTCAGGTGATCTGGGCCGATGGCGGCATTCTCGGTGAACGGGAGTCGGCTTTGGTCGATGCTGTAGACGACTCTGAGCAGAGGAGCTGAGTTGGCCGGGACGATGAGCGACTTCCGCAAAGTCGCCGACGAAGTGCGCAATTGGGGCCGTTGGGGTTCCGATGACGAGCTGGGCACGCTCAATCTGATCACCGCCGACAAGGTCGCCGAGGGGGCGTCGCTGGTCAAGCAGGGCAAGGTGTTCGCGCTCGGCGGTGACTTTTCCTCCGCCGGACCGCAGGGGGCGTTCCAGTTCCGCCAGAACCCGACCCATGTGATGACCGTGGACGGCGGTGATGCCAACACCTTGGCGCAGTACGGCCCGCAGTGGCTGCGCAATTCGGTGGCCCATGAGGTCAGCGGGTTCTTCGTCGACAACCCGTTCCGCTTCAACGACGACATGATCGTCATGCCGCTGCAGGCCGCCACGCAGTGGGATGCGCTGTCGCACGTCTACTACGAGGACAAGCTCTACAACGGATTCCCGGCCGATTCGGTCACCAGCTTCGGTGCCTTCCACTGTGGCATCGACAAGGTCGACGGCAAGGGCATCACGTCACGCGGGGTACTGCTGGACGTGGTGCGGCATCGCGGTGCTGAGCAGTTCCTCGAACCGGGAAATCCGATCACCCCGGCCGAGCTCGACGATACGGCCAGGGCTCAGGGCGTATCCATCACGCCCGGTGACATCGTGGTGGTGCATACCGGTTGGTGGACAAGGTTTCTGGCCACCGGTGACGGAGCTGAACCCGGATCCGGTCTGGACTGGCACTGCGCCTCGTGGCTGCACGACCAACAGGTGGCCGCCGTCGCCGCCGACAATCTGATGGTCGAGGACCCCGATCCGGCCAACGGTGTGGAGGGCACCTTCCTCCCCATGCACATGCTGTGCCTGCGGGACATGGGCCTGATGCTCGGTGAGTACTGGGATCTGGGTGCGTTGGCCGCGGACTGCGCGGCCGACGGGGTGTACGAGTTTCAGCTCATCGCCCCACCGTTGCGGGTCACCGGCGCCGTCGGTTCGCCGGTGAATCCCATTGCGATCAAATGAGGAACCATGACGTCAACTGAGAAGGTGCCCTTCGTGGTCGGGCTCGGCGGCACCCTGCGTGCCGACTCCTCGACCGAGCGGGCGGTGCGCTACTGCCTGGAATCCGTGGAGCGGCAAGGAGGTCGGACGCGGATGTTCGCCGGGCCGGACCTGGAATTGCCGATGTACGCGCCGCATTCCTTGGAGCGCACGCCCGCGGCGCTGGAGTTCGTCTCCGCGCTGCGGGACGCCGACGCCGTGGTGGTGGGCTCGCCCGGGTACCACGGTGCGATCTCCGGCCTGGTGAAGAACGCACTCGACTACATCGAGGATCTGCGGGAGGACCCGCGGGTCTACCTCGACAACACCCCGTGGGGGTGCATCAGCTGCGCCTACGGTTGGCAGGCCGCGGTGGGGACGTTGGGCCAGCTGCGCTCGATCGGCCACGCGTTGCGGGCCTGGCCCACTCCGCTGGGGGTGGCGATCAACTCAGCGGACAAGATCTGGGCTGAGACAGGCGAATTGGCCGACGGAACCGTGCGGGGCCAACTCGAGATGTTGGCTACCCAGCTGCTCACCTTCGGCCGGGCAGGCGGAGCGGTGCGATAGCTTCGGATCACAGTGTCGCCCGGCCGACGACGAGCGGATGGACGATCGATGGCATGCCGCGCCACACGGCGTCCTCGGTGACGACCGTGAATCCGCACGCGCGCATCAGCTCTACGGTCGCGCGGTTGCAGCAGCAGCCGCCGGCGAAGTGCCGCCACGGCTCAACTAGCTTGTCCTGGCATGCCGCGAGGAACCGTGAGTTGGCCCGCACGTGTTCGATGAACAGGAACTGCCCGTCCGGGTGGAGGATGCGGGCGATCTCGCGCAGCGCGTGTTCGGGGTCGCCGACGGTGCACAGGGCGAGCGTCGAGACGACGGTGTCCACAGACCCATCGGCCTGCGGTAGTTGCTCCGCAGGCGCGTCGATGATCTGCGCGCTACGGCCGTGCCGCCGGAGACGCCGCGTGAGTTTTCGCCGCATGCCCGGCTCAGGTTCGGTGAGTACCAGCTCGGGGATCTCGTCGGGATAGTGCGCGAGATTCAGCCCTGTCCCAGAGCCGATCTCGACGACGCGACCGCGGGCGTCGGCCAGCAGGGTGTGCCGCCGGCGACGCATTCCTACGGTCTCGCCCATCGACAGGAACGGGTCGTACAAGAGGGCCATGATGCGTAGCCACGCCTTGGACGGTGGGCTCGGTTCGAGGTCGGTACTGATGATGTCGGTCATGCCTCGAACGTAGGAGCGGCGGCATCGGGCGCGCATCGCTCAGCGGGGCCATTTTTAGTGGATGGCCTGTTCCGGCCACCTCACAAGAGGCCGAGACGCGCGGCCTCCGCGACGGCGGCCGTTCGTGAGGTGCGGCCCAGCTTGCGACGGATGTTCGCGACGTGGCGGTGCACGGTATGCGGGCTCAGCACCAATTGCTCCGCGATCTCGCGATCGCCGAGACCGCGCGCGACGCAGGCGAGGATCTCACGTTCACGACGGGACAGCAGCACCGATTCTGGTGCGTCCACAACGGCGGCGGGCGGTTGCGTCGGTGCCAGTTCCTGGCGGCAGGCGCGGACCACGGAATCGGTATCACCGTGCCACGGGAAGTGCGCACCTCCGGGCAGGGGGATGAACGTGGCGCCGGGAATCGCTGCGGCGACCTCGCGACCGAGCCGGGACGGCACCGCGCGGTCGTCGCGACGATGCACGACCAGCGGCGGTCGGCGAACGAGGGGGAGGTATGTCCGGACATCGAGGCGATAGACCAGTTCCAGCAAGGCAGCGGCGGTCTCGGCGGTCGCCGACTCGCGCTGAAACCGGGCAAAGCGCTCCTGTTCGGCGACGTCGGATGTGCCGAGGAACAGGCCGCTGAGCAGACGCGAGCCGAGTCCCCAATGTGCGCGTACCGCAGCCAGAATCGCGTCGCCCACGCCCGGAGCGGTGAGCGCCGCGCCGTCGGGATACGACCCGTACAGCACCAGGTGCTCGACGCGCTCCGGGAACGCCGCGGCAAACGCGATGGCGGTACAACTGCCCGATGAGCCGCCGATCAGCGAGACCCGTTCGAGTTCGAGTTCGTCGAGAAGCGCATGCAGCGTCGAAACCTCCGCATCGAGGCTGAGATCCGAATCTCGCAGGATGCGGTCCGACATGCCGACCCCGAGCCGGTCGTAGCGGATCAGTGTGTAGCCGTCGGCGACGCCTTCCCAGAATCGGCGGAAGCGCTCGTTCTGCCAGTCGAGTTCGAGATGGCTCACCCACCAGGCCGGGGCAACGAGCGTTGGACCGTCCCCACGCATTTCGTAGGCCATGCGGCGGTCGCCGAGGGGAAGGAACCGGATCTCGGACTTCTCCAGCACCTTCATGACGCTACTCATGACACCATCCGCCGAGCGTTGTAACGCGAGATTAAGCATTGTGGGTTCGCCCGGCTACCACGGCGCGATCTCCGGTCTGGTCAAGAATGCGCTGGACTATATCGAGGATCTGCGGGAGGACCCGCGGGTCTACCTCGACAGCACCCCGTGGGGGTGCATTAGTTGCGTCTATGGGTGGCAGGCTGCGGTGGGAACGCTGGCGCAGTTGCGCTCGATCGGTCACGCGTTGCGGGTGAGTCCCTCCGAGCTACGTGTGGCCGCGGAACAGTTGGACGGCCAGGCTGGTAGCTTCGCCGAGAAGTGCCAGGGGGCGCATGCTCGGGTTGGCGGGAGCGTGCTGGGGTCAGGGCAGGCGGCCGCCGCGTTGCCGCAGATGCTGGCCGCGTGGGAGGAGCGCGGCGTGCAGTTCGGGGCGCATTTCACCCGGCATGCAGAGGGGCACCGCGAGGCGGCAACCGGCTATGGCAAGACGGACGAAATTACCGCCAAGGGGATTGACGACGCGGGCTCGGAGCTGTGAGGAACTCTGGGTGTCACTAACGCTGCGGGAGCTGCTTTTCTTGCCGCCCGAGATCGCGGAGTTGGCCAAGGGCACCCGCGACATGGCTGACAACCACTCAGATTCGTCGGAGTTTTACCGGTCGCTGGCGACGCTGTCGACGTGGGAGGGGCAGGCTGCTGGTGCGGCGATGAGTTCGATGTTGATGATCGCCGGACAGCACGATGTCGCCTCAGCACAGCTGAAGAAGGCGGCAGCTGCGATGGACGGATGCGAGGCTGACGCCGAGACCGTGGCGAATGATGTTCGTGACCTGCTGAATTATGCCGCCGAGGCACCCGGCGTTCGGGTCAACACGGACACCAATCAGGTGGTAGCGCCAGATACGGCACACCTCGATGCCGAGGCCGCACAGAATGTCGCGGACAAGGTTACCGATTTGCAGGAGCGGGTCGCAAAGGTTCTAGCCGCTGGCGCTGCGGTCGATTGTGATCTGGCACAGGCGATTGCGACCGCGACAGGGGTCGCTGCTGGAGATACGCCGACGACGCTGCAAGATCTGCTGTTGCCGGGTATTTCCGGCGGACCGTTGACGGAAGGTGAAGTCCGCAATCTGGGGCCTGTGGCAGGGACGGGCGCTTACCCCGGAATCCCTGGTATCAAGGCCGCCGATCTCGGCGAAATCATCGAACTGCCGAATGGCCAGAAGGTTGCGATATTCGGCGACTCGTACACAGGTGACAAACAAGGCGATGGAACCCATTATCCGTCGGTCGCGGTACCTGTCACATTCGACGCAGATGGGCGTCCACAGTTCGGCGAGCCAATCACTGGACCAGACGGCAGTCCCAACGTGTTGTTTCCCCTGCCGGAGGCGGTGGCTAAGGCGGGCGCCAACAATGCGTTGCCTTCGGGCAGCATCCAGATGCGCGACGGACGTACCGTCATGATGGTGGTGGGAACCAATACGGCTCTTCCGACTTGATGGGGGTCTGGTGTGACCGATTGGGTTCGTGTCGGTGACTGATTGAGGGCTCGCGCCCTTGTCAACTGGGTGTTCTCTACGCATCCAGAGCAAAGGCGCGAGCATGTCTGACAATAGTGGTTCCCTGCTGCTTGGACTCGACGGCATCACCGTGGAGTCCGTGCAAGTCGATGACGGCGATGTCCGCATCGTTGAGGTGGGCACAGCGCTCGAGTGGGTCGGGATCTGCCCGGACTGCCGAACCAGATCGTCGCGGTCGAGGGGTTGGGTCACGACTCGGCCCCGGGACATCAAGATCGGTGCGGACCGGCCGCTGATCATGTGGCGAAAGCGGAAATGGTTGTGCACCAACACCTCCTGCGAACGCAGGTCATTCACTGAGTCGACGCCGTCGATCCCGCCGCGGGCTCGGGTGACGGTGCGAGCCAAGGCGGAGATGGCCCTGGCGGTCCTCGACGACGACCGCTCGGTCAAGGCCGTCGCCGCCGCGTATGGCTGTAGCTGGAACACCTGCCATGACGCGGTGATCGCCACCGCGGATCCGGTCCTGGCCGGTGAACCGCCCCCGGTGCGGGTGCTGGGCATCGATGAGACCCGCCGCGGGAAGGCCAAGTGGGAGACCTGCCCGGAGACCGGGGCCCGGGCGTGGGTGGACCGCTGGGACAGCGGCCTGGTCGACATCACCGGCGCCGGCGGGTTGCTGGTCCAGGTCAACGGGCGTGCCGCGCGGCCGGTGACCGACTGGCTGACCCAGCGCGAGCAGGCGTGGAGGGACGGGATCGAGTTCGTCGCGATCGACATGTCGGGGGCCTACGCCAAGGCCGCCCGCGAGGCGTTGCCGCACGCGAAGCTGATCGTGGATCGCTTTCATCTCGTGAAGAAGGCCAACGAGATGGTCGATCGGGTTCGCCGCCGCGTCACCCAGACCTACCGCGGACGCCGCGGGCACAAGAGCGATCCGGAGTGGATCAACCGCCGCCGGCTGCTGCGCGCCGCCGAACGGCTGACCGACGATCAACGCCACACGCTGTTCGAGAAACTGACCTGCGCAGACCCCAACGGGGACATCGCGGCGGCCTGGATCGCCAAGGAACTGCTGCGAGATGTGCTGGCCTGCACCGACCGTGGCGGTCTGCGCTACGAGATCGGCGACGCGCTGTACCGGTTCTACACGTTCTGCGCGGCGTGCTCGGTACCCGAGATCGTCAAGCTCGCCGAAACCATCTCCGCGTGGCAGGAACCGATGATCCTGGCCATCACCACCGGGCTGTCCAACGCCCGCAGCGAGGGCTACAACAGAATCGTCAAACACGTCGGCCGAATCGCGTTCGGATTCAGAACACCGGACAACCAACGCCGCCGCGTACGGTGGGCCTGCACCCGCCAATCACGGCGAGCGCCATCCAGAACCAGGCTCCGCCCCTGCTAAGTCGGAAGAGCCACCAATACAAACGAAGGCCTGCCTCCCAAAGGTGGATCCTGGCTGGTGGAGGTCAACAAGGGCACCGACCTTTCGAACGGGCGGGGCTTGGTCCCTGTCGATGTGCCTGGAGGCAAGGACTCATGGAGGCCATGGGAATCGGCTCCGGCCCCGCTACCGAACGACCCGAACCATCGGGCAGTGCGCCCGGTAGCGTTCCCTCGCAGATCAGCGGATTCGAGGCAGATGACGGCAATGTGTACATCGCCGCCGATACCTTTGACCGCAACCAGGGTGTCACCATGTATCAGGTCGACGCTGATCAAGTTACGAACCGCGATGCCTGGCAGCCGTGGACTGGGCAGGACTGGGGTCAACCGGGCGATGTTGCCACCACGCCAATAAGTCCTGACCGATACGGCGAGTTGAGCTTCCGTGAAGTTGACGGACGGCCGGTTCTATCGGGATTCAATGGCAGTACGGGCAATGTCGAAGTGTTGGTCGGAGCTGGTGATGACCCGACTCAGATTTTCACCGACTCAGCCAAGACCGTCGTGGCTCAGGGCGGCCATTGGGGCGAGCCTGGCAAGGTTCCTCAGAACTATGGCGGTTACATATTGCCCGGCGCCACGCTAGACAATATGGATATTCTGGTAAGCCAATGGAACACCGACACCGGCAGCCCGTACACCGTCGGGCAGTTCCGAGTAAACCCGAATGACTGACCGTTGATAACGTTGCCCACATTGATTCCGATAGGACAGCATGATCGCTAAGTCGTTTACGGCAGGTGCGGGCGTACTTGTTGTTGCTGTGGTGAGTGCCTGCAGTGCCCACGCGGACCCGCCCAAGTTTCCCGATATTGGAAGCTACGAACCGGTCGACGTCAGTGACTATGCGCTAGATGCTTCAACGCCCGGGATGCCAGCGATACAGGTGTACTTCGAGACCCCAGATGGTGTTATCTGCAACTTTCTCTCCGGGCAAGCGCAGTGCACTGGCAACAATTTGCCCGGTCTCCCCCCGGCGTCTCCGACTTCGAAAGGTGCGCCACGAGTCAATTGGATTGGAACTTCTTCGGGATTGAAGCCCGTTGTTCCGTCGGACGACCGCTCCGTTGGTGTCAACACCCTTCCTGCGATGCATTCGATCACGGTTGATGGAGTGATCTGCGGGGTGGACGGTTCAGAAACTACGGCGTGTAGAGATCGGCAGGGTCGCGGTTTTATCCTGTCGCCGTCGTGGTCGGGGTGGCTGCCAAAGGTATGAGGAGTCAAGGTCTGCGAGACGTAGCCATTGCTCACACCGATTGCGCAGGCTGCCGAGGAACCTCAATCGCCATTGGACTTGAGTTACGCCGTCATTGTCGCGAAATGCCTTGATCGCTGGCGTCCACGCGGTGAACGTCGATAATCTTTCGGCGATGAGCGACTCCGCGCTTGAAGCGGCCGCAAACGGCGGCGGGCTGGCCCCACTCGATTAAGCACTCTGGTCATCTCGCCAATCTGAGAATGATGTTCTCCGATTCGGAAAATATCAGTATCGTGTGGCCGTGGACTTCGCACGCAGAACGATCGTCGTCGACGGTCTGACCACCAGCTACCTCGAAGCCGGATCCGGGGACCCCGTCGTGCTGCTGCACGGCGGTGAGTTCGGCGCCGGCGCCGAACTGGGTTGGGAGCGCGCCATCGGCGACCTGGCCGGCCACTACCGGGTGCTGGCACCGGACATGCTGGGCTTCGGCGAGAGTGCCAAGGTCCTCGATTTCAACGACGGCCGCGGCATGCGGATCCGGCACATCGCCGCGTTCTGCGCCGAACTCGGCATCGCTGAAGCGCATTTCGTCGGCAACTCGATGGGGGCGATCAACCTGCTCGTCGACGCCACCTCGGATGCCCCGCGGCTCCCGGTGCGATCGCTCACCGCGATCTGCGGGGGAGGGGAGATCCAGCGCAACGAACATTCGGCGGCGTTGTACGACTACGACGCCACCATCGACGGGATGCGACGCATCGTCACCGCACTGTTTGCCGATCCGGCCTATCCGGACGACGAGGCATATGTGCAACGGCGGTACGAGTCGAGCATCGCGCCGGGGGCTTGGGAAACCTTGGCCGCGGCCCGGTTTCGGCGGCCCGGCCTGGAGGCGCCGGCGATGCCGTCGTCGCAGCGGGCATATGACCGCATCGGTGTGCCGTCCATGATCGTCGAGGGCGATCGTGACAAGCTGCTGCCGTCCGGTTGGGCCGCCGAGATCGCCGGTCAGATCGGCGATGCCCGCAGTGCGGTGATCGCCGGCGCGGGGCACTGCCCGCAGATCGAACAGCCCGCCGCGCTCATCGCGGTGCTGCTGGAATTCCTGAAAGAGGTGCGATGAGTAACGAACTGGCCGGAAAAGTTGCCGTAGTGACCGGCGGTGCGTCGGGCCTCGGCGAAGGGTTGGTGCGCCGGTTCGCCGCCGAGGGCGCCAAGGTGATGATCGGCGACGTCGACGAGCAGGGCGGCAAGGCGCTGGCCGACGAGCTCGGCGAGAATGCGCGGTTCCTGCTCACCGATGTCAGCGACGTCGAGCAGGTCGGGCAACTGGTGTCGACTGCGGTGGCGACCTACGGCGGCCTGGACGTCATGGTCAACAACGCCGGGGTCTCGGGCCGAATGCACCGTCGCTTCCTCGAAGACGATCTGGCCGATTTCGACACCGTGATGCGGGTCAACGTCCGTGCGGTGATGGCCGGCACCCGCGATGCCGCGCGGTACATGGCCGAGCACGGCGGCGGTTCGATTCTCAACCTGACCTCGATCGGTGGCATGCAAGCCGGTGGTGGAGTGATGACCTACCGCGCTTCCAAGGCCGCGGTCATCCAGTTCACCAAGTCCGCGGCGATCGAGTTGGCCCACTACGAGATCCGCGTCAATGCCATCGCGCCGGGCAATATCCGCACCGCGATCGTGGCCAAGTCGGCGTCGCCTGAGGAGCGCGAGCGCATCGAGGAGTTCGAGGCCGGGATCCGGGCCCAGATGCAGGCCGACCGCCCGCTCAAGCGGGAGGGCACGGTCGAGGACGTGGCCGAGGCGGCGCTCTACTTCGCCACGGACCGCTCGCGGTATGTGACCGGAACCGTGCTGCCGATCGACGGGGGCACGGTCGCAGGCAAGGTGATCGTCCGCAAGTCCAAGCCGCAGTCTTGACGGGTTGAGATTGCGCTCAGGGTCGTGACCTGCGCAGAACCGCGACCGTGGCCGCAATCTCAACGCCGGTCTGGACCGAGCGTCAGGTGTGATCCTGCGACTTCGACTTGCGTGTGGGCGATTTAAATCAACTGCTTGACTTAATTACAGGAGGGGCGTTGACTGTAACGGTGACAGCAGCCAATCGGAGCGCCCGCGCCGACCGGGCCAGCAGTACCCAGGAGGCGATCCTGAAGGCGGCCGAGCGCCTCTACGCCGAGCACGGCGTGTTCGCGGTGTCCAACCGCCAGGTGAGCGAGGCCGCCGGCCAGGGCAACAACGCCGCCGTGGGCTACCACTTCGGCACCAAGACCGATCTGGTCCGTGCGATCGAGCACAAGCACCGCGGTCCGATCGAGTACCTACGTGAGCAGATGGTTGCCGATACCGGCAACTCGGCCGAGCTGCGGGACTGGGTTGCCTGCCTGGTGCAGCCGCTCACCGATCACCTTGCAGCACTGGGAAACCCGACCTGGTACGCGCGATTCGCCGCGCAGGTGATGACCGATCCGGCCTACCACGGCATCGTGGTCCGCGACGCCTTGAGTTCGCAGTCCCTGGTGCAGGTCGTCGACGGGATGAACAACTGCCTGCCGGACCTGCCCGACGAGATCCGCGCCGAACGCAACATCATGGCGCGCAACCTGTTGATGCACAGCTGCGCCGACCGTGAACGGGCGATGGCCGAAGGCGGCAAGGTGCCCCGGACATCCTGGCAGGGCGCAGCATCGGGACTGATCGACGCGATCGTCGGCCTGTGGCTGGCGCCGGTTACCCAGGAAAGCGACATCCTATGAAAGTCACTGTCGACCAGGACAAGTGCGTCTCGTCGGGGCAATGCGTGCTCAACGCCGGCGAGGTATTCGACCAGCGCGACGAAGACGGCGTCGTCATCCTGCTGGAACCCACCCCCGGACCGGACAACATCGACAATGCCCGCCGCGCTGCAGCGGCCTGCCCAGCCCTAGCCATCAACATCGAGGAATGACGTGTCTGAAACCCTTGCGGACTCCGTGACCACCACCGATATCCCCGACTACCCGATGG
This sequence comes from Mycolicibacterium lutetiense, assembly GCF_017876775.1. Classification (NCBI taxonomy): domain Bacteria; kingdom Bacillati; phylum Actinomycetota; class Actinomycetes; order Mycobacteriales; family Mycobacteriaceae; genus Mycobacterium; species Mycolicibacterium lutetiense. The sequence goes on from NZ_JAGIOP010000001.1 coordinate 907,442, forward strand.
AACGGGACGTGCGGTGCCCGTTCGCGCCGCCGCCGCAGATGCTCGGAGGGGCAAAAGGTCTTTCCCGGGTGAAGATCTGGGATGGCAGCACACCGTGGCTGATCACCGGGCACGACGAGGCGCGCACTCTGTTCGCCGACGCACGGATCAGCGTCGACGACCGTAAGTCAGGCTTTCCGCACTGGAACGAGCACATGCTCTCCACCGTCGACAAGCGGCCGCGCTCGGTGTTCACTGCCGACGCCGAGGAGCACACCCGGTTCCGGCGCATGCTGTCCAAGCCCTTTACGTTCAAGCGTGTCGAGGGCCTGCGGCCGGCCATCCAGAAGGTCACCGACGAGTGCATCGACAAGATCCTGGCCGGACCGAAGCCGGCCGATATGGTCGCCGAACTCGCGTTGCCGGTACCCACCGTGGTGATCAGCGAAATGCTCGGCGTGCCTTACGAAGACCACGAGTTCTTCCAGGAGCACGCCAATGCCGGCCTGGCCCGCTACGCCGCCGCGGACGCCATGCAGATGGGCGCGATGAGCCTGCACCAGTATCTGATCGATCTGATCGAGAAGAAGCAGGCCGATCCCGCCGAGGACGCGGTGTCCGATCTGGCGGAGCGGGTGACGGCCGGCGAGATCAGCGTCAAGGAGGCTGCGCAGCTCGGTACCGGTCTGCTGATCGCCGGGCATGAGACGACGGCCAACGTGATCGGGATCGGCATCCTGGCGCTGCTGGAGAACCCGGAGCAAGCGGACTTCCTTCGCAACACCGATGATCCGAAGGTGATCGCCAATGCGTGCGAAGAGTTGATGCGCTATCTGTCGATCATCCAGAATGGCCAGCGCCGCATCGCCGTCGAGGACATCGAGATCAGCGGCGAGACAATCAAGGCCGGCGAAGGTGTGATCATCGATCTGGCTCCGGCCAACTGGGATGCCAAGGCCTACCCGGAGCCCGACAAATTGGACCTCGGCCGGGATGCCGGACAGCAGTTGGGCTTCGGCTACGGCCGCCACCAATGCGTCGGGCAGCAGCTGGCCCGCGCTGAACTGCAGATCGTGTTCCACACCCTGCTGCGTCGCATCCCGACGATGAAGCTGGCCATCCCGTTCGACGAGGTGCCGTTCAAACACGACCGCCTCGCCTACGGCGTCTACGAACTTCCCGTGACCTGGTAACCGACAGCCTTGATTGGAGTACCACAGATGACTGCTTCGACGACTCTCTATCCGCCGGAAGGCTTCGGTGCACCGAAGAATCGCCGCGGCCATGCGACGGAGGGTGGCCTCGCAGGTTTTCCGGCAGGCACCGTGATCTTCTCGGCCGACAACCACATTTCGGTGGCCGACGACATCTTCTACGACCGTTTCCCCGACGACCTCAAGGGCGCCGCGCCGCGCATCTGGTACGAGGACGGCGCCTACATGGTCGGCATGAAGGGCAAGGCCTGGACCGGAGGTGATTTCGGTCGCGTGCTCATGCAGTACGACGATCTCGCCGGTGCGGCCACGAACAACATTGCGGCCCGCATCCGCGAGCTCAAAGAGGATGGCATCGACAAGGAACTCGCCTTCCCCAACGCCGTGCTCGCACTGTTCCACTACCCCGACAAGGGGATCCGTGAGCGGGTGTTCCGCATCTACAACGAGGTGATGGCCGAACTCCAGGCGAACAGCAACGGCCACTTCTACGGTGTCGGGTTGATCAACTGGTGGGACCCCAAGGGCTGCCGTAGCACCCTCGAGCAGCTGAAGTCGCTGGGCCTCAAGACGTTCCTGCTCCCACTGAATCCGGGCAAGGACGACGAGGGCAACATCTACGACTACGGCAGCACCGAGATGGACGCGGTCTGGGACGAGATCGAGGCCGCCGGCCTACCGGTCAGCCACCACATCGGCGAGACGCCGCCCAAGACCCCGTGCCAGAACAACAGCGTCGTGGTCGGCATGATGGTCAACGTCGACTCGTTCCGCGAGCAGTTCGCCAAGTACGTCTTCTCCGGCATCCTCGATCGGCATCCGAGCCTCAAGATCGGCTGGTTCGAAGGCGGAATCGCCTGGGTTCCCACCGCATTGCAGGATGCCGAGCACATGTTGGCCTCGTACCGGCACATGTTCAACCATGAACTGCAGCACCCGGTCCGGCACTACTGGGACCAACACATGAGTGCGTCGTTCATGGTCGACCCACTGGGGTTGCGGTTGATCGACCAGATCGGTGTCGACAACGTGATGTGGTCGAGCGACTACCCACACAACGAATCCACCTTCGGCTATTCGGAGAAGTCGCTGGCCACAGTCGTCGAGGCGGTCGGCCCCGAGAACGCCGTCAAGATCGTGTCGACCAATATTCAGAAGTTCCTGGGGCTGCCATGACGAGTTCGACGCTCACCGGCGTCACTCAGATCGCCCGGTCCGGGTACACGCCGTTCGATATTCCCGACGAGCCTGACCTTGCCCGGATGCGTCGAGAGGTCGGGGTGCGTCTGCACGCTGCGATGGCCGACCAGGGTGTGGACGCGCTCGTGCTACTCGGCAATTCCAACGTCATGTACGCCACCGGCATCGCCTGGCCGCTGGCCGATGCGGGACTGTCGCACGTCGAGCGGCCGGTCGCGGTCGTGCTGGCCGACGACGAACACCCGCACCTGTTTCTGCCGTTCCGTGAGGGTGCGGCCATGGAGTCAGATCTGCCCGATGACCACCTGCATGGGCCGGTCTATCTCGAATTCGACGAGGGCGTAGCGGAGTTCGCGAAGATCCTGGCCAAGCTGGTGCCCGCAGGTGCAACGATCGCGACCGACGAGTTGAGCGGGGCGATGCGGCTGGCCGGCAGTGCCCTGTTCCCCAACGCACCGGTGGACGCTGCTGCGGTGATCGGTGCGGCGAAACTCGTCAAGACGATCGACCAGATCGCCTGCGTCCGACGGGCTTGTCAGATCACCGAACAGGCCATCGCCGAGATCCAGAAGTCCCTGGCCCCCGGGGTGCGGCAGATCGACCTTTCTGCCGAATTCGTGCGCCGCACTTTCGAACTCGGTGCCACGACCAACATGTTCGACTCGATCTGGCAGGTCATGCCCGCATCGAAGGCGGAGGGCGCCTGGACCACCACCGGCGATCTCGCACTGCCGCTGCTGACCACCGAGCGTGAATTGCAGCGCGGCGATGTGCTGTGGACCGACGTGTCCATCGCCTACCACGGCTACTGTTCCGATCACGGGCGTACCTGGATCGTCGGTCAGGACCCGACGGCGGCCCAACAGAAGCAATTCGACAAATGGAGTGGCGTCGTCGACGCAGTGCTCTCGGTGACCAAGGCCGGTGCCACGTGTGGTGACCTCGGCCGGGCGGCGACCGCGGCCGGCGGCGGTCAGAAGCCGTGGCTTCCGCACTTCTACCTGGGACACGGCATCGGCACCAGCGCAGCTGAAATGCCGATGATCGGCACGGATCTCGGCCAGGAGTGGGACGACAACTTCGTCTTTCCGGAAGGCATGCTGCTGGTGTTCGAGCCGGTGGTCTGGGAGGACGGCACCGGTGGCTATCGCGGCGAGGAGATCGTGGTGGTCACCGAGGGCGGATGGATGCCGCTGACCGCATATCCGTACGACCCCTATGAGGTGTCCCGTGGGAACTGAAATCGAGGCGGACGGCCGGGCGCTGCGCGTCAGCCGGCGGGAGCGGGCCATTGCACAGATGGAGGCCCATGACCTCGATGCGCTCGTACTCGGAAGGCAGGCCAATGTGCGGTACATCTCCGGCGCCCCACAGCTGTGGGTGGTGGGTACCAGGCCTTTCGGGCCGATCTGCACGTTCGTCCGCGCCACCGGTGAGATCCACCTGAACAGCACCTGGGACGAGGGCATCCCCGAAGAGATTCCGCGCGAGAATCTGTACGGCTTCGCGTGGAACCCGATGACTCTGGTTGGTGTACTGCAGAACATCAACGGATCCGATTCGGCGTGGCGCATCGGAACCGATGCTCTGACACCGACCTTCGCCAAGCTGCTGCCGATGGCCTTCCCGAACGCGGAGCTGGTCGACGGTGAGCTGGCGATGCGGGCTGCGCGTCGAGTCAAGACCCCCGAGGAGATCTCGGCACTGCGACGCGCGTTGGCGGTCGCCGAAGCTGCCCTGGCCAAGGGCGTCGCCGAGCTGGCTCCGGGAACCACGGAGAAGAACCTTGTCGGGGCGATATTGGAGGCCGAAGCCGCCGGGGGAGTGAGCACCCCGGCTACGCAGGACGCCGCCTGGGTCACCTCGAAGGACCATCCCTGGCGTCGTGCCGAAGGCGACGGCCGGGTGCGCGGAGGCGACCTGGTGGCCCTGTCGGCGGGTGTGCTCGCAGACGGCTATGTCGCGGAGGTCGCGCGCACCGTATGCGTGGGTGAACCGACCGATGCGGTCCGATCGCTGTACCGACGACGGGATGCCCTGTGGGACAGGCTGCTTGAAGCCTGCCGACCCGGTAATCCGACCAGTGCCTTGCTCGATGCGTACGACGAGGCCGGCGAACCGGTACCGGCGATGCCGGTGGCGCACGGGCTCGGGCTGGGATTCGACCCGCCCGTGGTCTCCCCGAGCCTGCGGGCGACCGCCGAGGCCGACATCCTGGAGGCAGGCATGGTCCTGGCCGTGACCGGCTACGTCTGGGAGCAGGGCGTCGGGGCGGTATTCACCCGCGATGCCGTCGTTGTCGGTACCGACGGTCCCGACGTGCTCACCCAATCCCGATCAGACAGTGAGGCGGCACATGCCTGAGCGTCCCACCCCGGAAGAAATCATTCTCTACGAGAAGGATCCCAAGACCAAGATCGCCACCATCACGTTCAACCGGCCGGAGTTCCTCAACGCTCCGACGTCGATGGCCCGGCTGCGCTACGCCGATGTGTTGCGTGCGGCCAACACCGACAACGACGTCAAGGTGGTGATCATCCGAGGTGTCGGGGACAACCTGGGCAGTGGGGCCGATCTGCCGGAGTTCATGGAGGGCAACGACAATCCGGCGGTGCGACTGGCGGAGTTGCGGCTGGAGGACGATGGTGTGGGGGAGGTGACCTACCCGCCGAAGGGTTCTTTCCGCAACGGAGCCACCATCAGCGCCTGGTATGCCAACTCCCAGGCCGGTAACCGTGCCCTGCAGGACTTCAAGAAGATCAGCATCGTCGAGGCCAAGGGTTACTGCTACGGCTGGCACTTCTATCAGTGCGCCGATGCGGATCTGGTGATCTCGTCTGACGACGCGCTGTTCGGGCATCCGTCGTTCCGGTATCACGGCTGGGGACCACGCATGTGGACATGGGTCCAGATGATGGGCCTGCGCAAGTTTCAGGAGATGGTCTTCACCGGTCGGCCGTTCACGGCAGCGGAGATGTACGACTGCAACTTCCTGAACAAGGTGGTGGCCCGAGACCAGTTGGAGGCCGAAGTGCAGAAGTATGCGCTGGCCTGCACCCGGAACCGGCCGGTGGACACCGTCTTTCAGCAGAAGATGTTCTTCGAGATCTTCAAACAACAACAGGGCGAGTACATGGGCAGCCTGCTGTCCGCGTTCTTCGAGTCGATGGGCAACGGGGTGGCCAACGACAGCGATGACGACCTGGACATGTTCGAGTCGATCGATTCCGGTCTGTCGGCCGCGGTCAATGACAACGACAGCAAGTTCCCCCCCGACTTCCGGTTGTCCAAGAAGAACCGGGCGAAACCCGAATAGGCGCATGAGCTCACCACTTGACGGGTACACCGTCGTCGACCTGTCGTACGGGATCGCCGGTGCGTACGCCACCAAGATTCTCGCCGACGGCGGCGCCGACGTGATCAAAGTCGAAGCCCCCGAAGGTGACCCATTACGCCGCTGGTCGGCATCGGGCGCACACATCGGCCAGGACCAGGATGGCGCGTTGTTCGCCTTCCTGGCGGGTGGGAAACGCAGCGTGGTCATTGACCATGAGGCTTCTGGTGACCGAGAGTTGCTGGACCGGTTGGTTGCAGCGGCCGACGCCGTCATCTGGTCTCCGGAATCGCCTGTCGCCCAGTCACTGGCCCCGGAGGACCTGTTCCGGCGGTACCCCCATCTGATCGTCACCACGATCACGCCGTTCGGGTTGGACGGGCCGTGGAGTGACCGGGCGGCCACCGAATTCACCCTGCAGGCTTGGTCTGGCGGGGCGATCGGCATCGGCCGGGGTGTGCAGGACCGGGCTCCGGTATCCATCGGCGGGCAGGTGGGCGAGTGGCTCGCCGGCGCCTACGCGGCGGCGATGACCCTGGCATTCCGGGAGCGTGCGCTGCGTGACGGCCACGGCGAACTGGTGGACCTGTCGGCGTTGGAGGCACAGATCCTGGGTCTGACCTACTACCCGGTCACCTACTTCGAGATGCTGGGCCACCCGTGGCGGAGCGAGCGCAGGCCCACCGTGCCCGGGGTGGCGCAGGCCGCCGACGGCTTGGTGGCTCTCGGATGTGGAACCGCCCAACAGTGGTGGGATCTGTGCGCGATGTCGGGCCATGACGAGTGGATCGACGAGAACTCCGAGCTCACCATCACCGAGCAGGCCAACCTGCACGCCGAGGACTTGTACCGTTGGCTGCGCGACCAGAACGTGGACGACGTCCGAGAACTCGCGTCGGCCTTCCGGATCCCGAATTCACCGGTCGGCAACGGTGAGAACATCACCGCCATGGACCATTTCGCGGAGCGGAAGGCATTCGTCCGCAACCCGGAGTACGGGTTCACTCAACCCGCCGCGCCCTACCGGTTATCCGGTGTGACGCTGCGGGAGGCGGCGCCCGCGCCCCGCCTCGGCGAGCACACCGAGCAGATCAGAGCAGCGGAGCTGACCCCGCGCCGCATCCTCACCGAAAGGTCCGGGACTGATCGGTTGCCGTTCAGTGGATTACGCGTGCTCGATATGACCACGTTTTGGGCCGGCCCCTCGTGCACCCATCCGCTCGGCATGCTCGGCGCCGAGGTGATCCACCTCGAATCGACCCCACGCCCGGACGGTACCCGGCTGATCGCCGGCATTCCGGCCACCGTGGAACAGTGGTGGGAGCGCTCACCGATCTTCAGCGCGCTCAACACCAACAAGAAGAGCCTGACACTGGATTTCCAGACCGAGCAGGGTCGAGATCTGTTGCGCCGGTTGATCGCCACCTGCGACGTGGTCGTGGAGAACTTCACCCCGAGGGTGATCGAACAGATCGGACTCGACTTCGATTCGCTGCGGGAGTTGCGCGAGGACATCATCATGGTGCGGATGCCCGGCTTCGGGCTCGACGGGCCGTGGCGGGAGAATCCGGCATTCGCGTACATCATCGAAGATGCCTCGGGGTTGAGTTGGCTCACCGGCTATCCGGATCGCACTCCGTTCGAGCCGTATTCGATCGGTGACCCCAATGCCGGGGTGCACGCGCTGTCGGGCCTGATGCTTGCGCTGGAGCACCGCCGCCGCACCGGGCAGGGGACTCTCGTCGAGGCTGCGATGGTCGACGCGGCGCTCAATGTTGCCGCCGAGCAGGTCATCGAGTACTCGGCGTATGGTGCGCTGCTGCAACGTGACGGCAACCGGGGTCCGGCCGCCGCGCCGCAGAACATCTACCAGTGCGCCGATATCGACGAGTTCGGCCGGGCAGACAGTTGGGTGGCGATCGCGGTCAGCACTGATGCTCAGTGGGCCGCGCTGCGGGCGGCGCTCGGGCAACCGGATTGGGCCATTGACCCGGAGTTGGATTCGGCCGCCGGGCGCCGCGCACACCACGATCTGATCGACGGGAAGCTGGCGGCCTGGTGTCTACCGCGAACAGGCGATGAAATCGTCGAAACCTTATGGCCTGCGGGCGTTCCGGTGGCCAAGGTGATGCAGCCGCACCGGCAGTTGGAGCTGCCACAGGTCCGGTTCCGGCGGTTCTTCGAGCACGTCGGGCACCCGGTGAACAACGCCGCCCCGCACAGCACGCTGCCGGTGTCACTGGCCAATGGGCCGCGCGCACTGCATCGGCGGGCCGCACCGCTGCTCGGCGAGCACAATCACGAACTACTGGCCGAGCTGGGGCTGTCCGACGAGGAGATCACCGCCCTGGCCGAGGACGGCGTGATCGGCACCGAACCCGGTGTCGGCGGACGTCGCAAGGCGGCCCGCTGACCATGGCTATCAATCCTTCTGACATTCTGCTCACCGGTCAGGTGGCCGTTGTCACCGGCGGCGGCAGCGGTATCGGTCGGGGTATCGCGGCCGGCCTGGCAGCGTTCGGGGCGTCGGTGGCGAGCCACGCGACGTAGAAATCTGTGTTGATGCCGCAGCGTCGCTCGGTGCGCTGGGGATCGTCACCGATGTGCGCGACGCCGAGCAGGTGGATGCCGCACTGGCGCAGACCGTCGCCGAGTTGGGGCCGGTGCGCATCCTGGTCAACAACGCCGGCGGTGTGTTCGCCTCGCCGCTGCTGGAGACGAGCGAGAACGGATGGGACGCGCTGTACCGGAGCAACCTGCGCCACGTTCTGTTGTGTACGCAGCGGGTGGCACGCCGGCTGGTGGCCGACGAATTGCCGGGCAGCATCATCAATCTCACCTCGATCGAGGGAGTGCGGGCGGCCCCCGGCTATGCCGCGTACGCGGCGGCGAAGGCCGGCGTCATCAATTACACCCAGACTGCATCGTTCGAGCTTGCGCCGCACAATATCCGGGTCAACGCGATCGCCCCCGACCTCACCCTCACCGAGGGGCTCATGGCTCTGTCCCCAGATGGGCCGCCGTCGGGTATCGCCGATGGCATCCCGCTGGGTCGAGCCGGGCATGTCGACGAAATTGCGGGGGCAGCAGTCTTTCTGGCGTCCAGTATGTCCGGCTATCTCACCGGACAGACGCTTCACGTCGACGGCGGCACCCGGGCTGCGGGTGGCTGGTATCGCCACCCGCAGACCGGTACTGCAACACTTGGACCGGGACCTACTTGAGGCAGCTTCCCGCGTCGACCGGCAGCGTCACACCGGTGATGTAGCGGGCCTCGTCAGACGCCAGGAACAGTACGGCGTTGCTGATGTCCACGGCCTCGACCCACGGGATGGGCAGGGTGTGGAACAGCTGGCAGATCGGCGCCATGTCGTCGGGACCCGGATTCTCCAGGTCGGGCCGGAACATCTTGAAGGTGCCGTCGTTGTGCAGCATCGGGGTCGCCACGTGTGTGGGATGCACGGTGTTGCAACGGATGTTGTGCTGGCCCAGTTCCACGGCGAAGCCGCGCATCAGGCCGACGACGCCGTGCTTGGCGGCGACGTAGTTGCCGCAATGTGGGTAGGCCTTGAGGCCGCCGACCGAGCTGGTCAGGATGATCGATCCACCGCGGCCACCCTCGATCAGGTGCGGCACACCGGCTTTGACCGACTTCCAGACGCCCGACAGGTTGATGTCGATCATCTCGTCCCAGTCCAGCTGGCTGGTCTCGTGCAGGACGTCGCCGCCGTTGCCGATACCGGCGTTGGCCACGATGACGTCGAGGCGACCGAGCTGCTCGACACCGCTGTCCACAGCCGCCTTGATCGCATCGGCGTCGCGGACGTCGACCTCAGCGGTCACAACGCGGCGGTTGAGTGCCTTGATGAGATTCGCGGTCTCGGCCAGGTCATCGGACGTCGAGGCCGGGATGGCGGTCTCCACGCCGGGCCGGATCGGTCCACAGATGTCGATCGCGATGATGTCGGCGCCCTCTTGCGCCAGCCGTACCGCGTGGCTACGTCCCTGGCCACGAGCCGCGCCGGTGACGAACGCGACCTTGCCTTCCATCCGTCCAGTCATTGATTACCCCAGTTCTGTTTCATGACGTGCTACATACTCGGTGAAAATCTGTGCAGCTGCTCAGCACTCTGTCACCGGGCGCCTATCGTGTCAACGACAGATACGTTTCAGGCTATTTGTGCTCTCGGTTTGGAAGAATTGAATTCTCAAGCGGCCATGTCGGCCCCGATCTGCGGAAGGTCCATGGTCGAGTGGGACGCCGGCCTCTGCGGTGCAGACGAAAGGCACCGCCGAGGCCGCCCGATTCGCGGTAGATCCCGGGGATACTGCCGGCGGCATACCGCGACGCGTTGACACGCAGGCAAGCGTCGGTGGCGGTGACGCCGGTGGGTCCAGGCCGCACAGTTCGCTGTCTTCGGTGCCGACCTTGTCGGCACCGAAGACATGAACAGCGGTCAGTTCCAGGTGCGGATGCTCGATGATCGAGCGCGATGCGTGGGTTCCGTTGGTGCCGGTCGCCCATTGCGCGACGCGGTGGCGGTCAGTCCGGAGATCGGGCACGCGCCTGAGGGTGAGGAAAGTTCTTTCGTTAGGAGAACGAAATTCTCAACTAGCTGGCGGCGAATCCGTTGGCCACAAAATCCCAGACCTCGTCGGCGCTGATCGGATGGATCGATGCGTCGTCGGCGCCGCCGCTGGACTGCGCGACGAACATCACGGTCTGCATGGTCATCGCCGCCATCCGCCGCGGGTTGATTCCCGAGCGCAGCTGGCCGGCCTCGGAGGCTTCCTCCATGAGCTCGGTGAGCAGGGCCAACAGCGGCGCGTGCGCGACCTTGACCTCAGACGGGTGCGAGACCAGCAAACGCGGTGCGAAGTCGGTGAACAGCGGGCGCTTGGCGGCGGGATCGGGCCGGGACGATTCGAAGAGCAGTTGAATTGCGATCTTCAGTCGCTCGATCGGTTCGCCCTGTGTCGAGGTGGCCGCCCGGATTTGGTCGGCCGAGCGGCTCAACGCGTCTTCGAACAGTGCGAGCAGGAGTTCGTGTTTACCGTCGAACTGCAGGTAGAAGCTGCGCAGCGACTGGCGGGAGCGGTCCACGACCTCTTGGACGGTGAAGTCGGTGCTGCCCTTTTCGATGATGATCGCCTGGGCCGCATCAAGGAACCGTTGCACCCGCTGGGCGGCACGCAACTTGGCCGTTTTGATCGACCGCTCGACAGCTCGTTGCTTCCACGCGGGTTCTTCGCCAGCGGTAGTCACTGGCGGCTCCGACGCTTGTCGAGTGGGGAGAACATGAACTGACTGTACCGGAGAACGCCTTGCCATTGTGGTGTCAGACCCCCTCGCGGCCAGTGTGTCGGAGATTGTAACTTTCGTACTGTGAGAATAGTATTCTCATTGCGGGAATTATAGAAGTCCTTTGAGAAGAAGGGTTTCGTACAAATATTTGGCGCCGCCGGGGCGCTGCTTGCCGGTCACCGGCGCGTCGCGGAGACGGCTGTCGTGTGGCAGCGGTGAGCAGAAGGAAACACGTGTATATCGACTACGACGTCGCCGATTCGATCGCCACCATCACGCTGAACCGGCCGGAAGCCGCCAACGCGCAGAATCCTGAACTACTCGACGAACTCGATGCCGCATGGACCAGGGCCGCCGACGACCGCGAGGTGAAGGTGATCGTGCTGCGCGCCAACGGCAAGCACTTCTCCGCGGGCCATGATCTACGGGGCGGTGGCCCGGTGCCCGACAAGATCACGCTCGAGTTTCTCATCGAGCATGAGTCGCGGCGCTACCTGGAGTACACGTTGCGCTGGCGCAATGTGCCCAAGCCGTCGATCGCAGCCGTGCAGGGACGCTGTATCTCCGGTGGTCTGCTGCTCTGCTGGCCGTGCGATCTGATCTTGGCGGCCGACGATGCGCTGTTCTCCGATCCGGTGGCCCTGATGGGCATCGGCGGGGTCGAGTACCACGGCCACACCTGGGAACTCGGTGCCCGCAAGGCCAAGGAGATCCTGTTCACCGGCCGGGCGTTGACCGCCGAGGAGGCCGAGCGCACCGGGATGGTCAACCGGGTGGTGCCGCGCGACGAACTCGACGCGCAGACTGCCGAGTTGGCTGCGCAGATCGCCCAGATGCCGGCGTTCGCTCTCCGCCAGGCCAAGCGGGCGGTAAATCAGACCCTCGACGTACAAGGGTTCTACGCGGCCATCCAATCGGTGTTCGATATCCACCAGACCGGGCACGGCAATGCCCTGAGCGTCAGCGGCTGGCCGGTGTTGATGGACATCGACGGAATGAAGCAGAACATCAAGTAGGCCTGGGGCTCTCGGAGTGGGGGCGATCCGGCTCAGCATCAGTTACGCGGCCCGACAGATCTACGCGCAGACCACCGCGGCGGCCGCGGTGACCTTCGTGGTGCTGGCGCTGAGCCGCAATACCGTCGGCGATGCGCGCCAGCTGCTCACCCAGGCGAATCTCGTTGCGCTGATCGCGCTGATGGTCGCGGCCGCGATTGTCGACACCGTCGTCGGTTGGGTCAACGTCCATCCGACGTTCAAATGGTTCGCCGCGGGGGAGAGTCCGACGCCGCAACAGCAGCGTGCTGCCGTGCGGATCGCACCACGGCAGACCATCATCCAGTTCACCACGTGGGCGGTGAGCGCGCTGGTGTACACGCTGCTGAACCTCGATGTGGGGGGAGGTGTCGCCTACATCATGGGTGGCGCGATCCTCTTCGGCGGCATCGCGGCCGCCTGCATGGGATTCCTGGTGACCCAACGGATGTTGCGGCCGATCGTCGCGGCATCGCTGACCGCCTCCTCGGCCACGATCGGCCGCATGCCCGGCGTGCTGGCCCGGCTCATCACGATCTGGACCCTGTTCAGCGGGCTGCCGATGTTGGGGATCGCCCTGATCGTGTTGGCCCGCTCCAACGGCTGGTTCGTGCAGAAGACGGCGCCGGTCGAGGCCGCGGTGCTGGTGGTGGCCGTCATCTCGCTGGTCTTCGGTCTGCGGTCCATGGTTCTCGTCGCCCGTTCGGTCTCCGATCCGATCGGCGAAGTCGTGCTGGCCATGAAAGCCGTCGAACGCGGCTGGTCCGGTGTGTCGGTCAAGGTATACGAGTCATCCGAGATCGGCCGACTGCAATACGGATTCAACCGGATGCTGGCCGGCCTGGCCGAGCGGAACCGGTTGCGCGACCTGTTCGGCCGGTACGTCGGAGTAGACGTGGCCCGCCATGCCTTGCAGCAGGGTGGCGCGGTCACCGGCGACGTCCGTGAGGCCGCCGTCCTCTACGTCGACCTGGTCGGTTCGACCGCGCTGGGGGCCTCGCGTCCACCGCAGGAAGTGGCGCAACTGCTCAACGGGTTCTTCAAGATCGTGGTGGAAACCGTCGAGCGTCATCAAGGGTTGATCAACAAGTTCCAGGGCGACGCCGTGTTGGCGGTGTTCGGTGCACCGTTGCAGTTGGACAACCCGGCCTCCTCGGCGCTGGCCACCGCGCGGGCGCTGGTGCCACGGTTGCACGAACTGCCGGATGTGGAATTCGGCGTGGGTATTTCATGCGGCTCGGTGTTCGCGGGCAACCTCGGTGCCGAGAATCGTTATGAATACACGGTGATCGGTGACGCCGTCAACGAAGCCGCGAGGTTGGCCGACCACGCCAAGGATCGCGAGTCGACGGTGCTGTGTTCGGGAAGCGCGCTGGCCCGTGCCGACGCCGATGAAGGTCAACGGTGGGTGGTACGTGGGTCGACGGTGCTGCGTGGCCGTTCGACGGCCACCGTATTCGCCGAACCTGCCACCCCCTAGCGCGAGCAGACACAAAACTGTCCCTTTTCGAGTGAAAAGGGACAGTTTTGTGTCTGCTCGGCAGGGAAACGCTACAGCTGGGCCAGCCGCGGCACGGTCCCGCGGGCGCGCAGCCCGGCACCGGCCTTGCGGGTGAGTTCCCGTGAGCTGCCCAGCAATCCGTCCAGCACCAGGACCCGCTTCACATGGTTGTGCAGCTCGTGCTCCTCGGTGAAGCCGATACCGCCGAGCACCTGCTGGCAGTGCTTGGCTGCGGTCAGCGCGGCCTTGCCCGCAGCGGCCTTGGCCAGCAGCGAGTTCAGGTCGACGTTGTCCGCGCCGGGCAGGCTCAGCGTCGCCTCGGCACCCTCGATGGCGACCAGGGTCTCGGCCAACTTGTGCCGCACTGCCTGGAAGGACGAGATCGGCTTGCCGAACTGCACGCGGTCCAGCGCGTGCCGGCGGGCCAGGGCGAGCATTGCCCGGGCCGAACCGACCAGCCACCAACCCAGCGCCCGGCGGGCCTCCGATACCCGGAGCAGTTGACCGTCGGGTACCTCCCGCAGGGGGAGCCCACCGAGGGTCGGATTGCCTTCGCCGCTCTCGCGTTCCCATACCACCCAGATGCCACCGGCATAGGGCATCGGCGGGGTGCCGCCGGGCAGGCCGCCGATGGTCTCGAGCAGGACATCGTTGAGAATCGAGGCGTGCGAACCGGTTTCGCCCAGCAGTCGGAACACCAGCGGCAGGGCGACGTCCGACATGTCGGACAGCATCTCGGCCCAGCCCAGTTCGGCCAGCGCGGCGTCGAGCTCGGCACCCGATGCCGACAGCATGGTCTTGCGGAGGGTGTCTTCGAGTAAGCCGAGTGACACCGAATCAGATGCGATATCCATGTCCGAATCCTTCGTGGAATCCACGCCTCACTCCTTCCCGAGGTCGAGCAGTCGGCGCGCGATGATGTTGCGCTGCACTTCGGCGGTGCCGCCATAGATCGTCGAGGCCCGCGAATACAGGTACTCGGTGCGCCATTCGGAGTCTTCGAGTTCGATGACGCCGGGGAGCAGGTTGCGCGCGGTGTCGTAGAGCAGCTGCTCGGCACTGGCCAGCAGCACCTTGTCGATCGAGGTGTCCGGCCCCAGCTTCTGGCCGTCAGCCAGCCGGTGCTGGGTGGCCGCCGACCGGCAGCGCAGCATGTGCAGGGCCAGGTAGACCTCGCCGAGGTCCGGATCCACCACTTGGCCTTGGCGTTTCACTGCTTCGACCAAAGCGTCGAACCGTGAGTACAGGTAGGCGATGCGCTGCCAGAAGCAGGTCGAACGCTCGTAGGGCAGCAGATCCATCGCCAGCTGCCAGCCGTCGCCCGGGTTTCCGAGCATCCGGCTCGCGTCGACCTCGACATTGTCGAAGTACACCTCGCAGAACTCGTCGACATCGTGCATGGTGTGCAACGGCCGCACCGTGATGCCGGGGGCGTCGGTGTCGACGAAGAATGCCGTGATGGCCTGGTGGTTGGGGGTGTCCGCATCGCCGGTGCGGGTCAGCAGGATGCAGCGGTGCGAGTACTGCGCGAAGCTGGTCCAGACCTTCTGACCATTGATGATGTAGCGGTGATCCTCCGTCGGATGCTGCACAGCGCGGGTGGTCAGCGAGGCCAGATCACTACCCGAGCCAGGTTCGGAGAACCCCTGGCACCACTGTTCTTCGCCCGACAGCAGTTTCGGCACCATCTCGGCGGCCAACTCCGGCGATGCGTAGTCGATCATCGTCGGTGCCAGCACCTCGAGCATCGAATACGGCCCGGGTTCGGCCAGCCTGCGACCCACCACCTCCTCGCCGACGATCGCGCGCAGCATCGCCGGTCCGCCCAGGCCACCGGCGTGCTCGGGCCAGCCGTAGCGGCTCCAGCCGCCGTCGTACAGCGCCTTCTGCACCCGGGCGAACTGCCGCATGTGGCCTTGCAGTGAATGATCGTCGGGCGGCGTCAGGTCATTCTCGGCGAGCCAATCCTGCAGCGCCGCGCGGAAGGTCGCGGTGTCGAACAGGTCGCTCATGCGGTTCCCTCGCTCATCCTGCTTCCGGCCTGCCGATCGCGTGCGGCCGGCCATGGTCGTGATCGCCGTTGCGCCGGATGAAGGTCATCGCACGCGTCTTCAGTCGCCAGCCCTCGGTGGTCCGCACATAGGTGTCGCGGTAGTAGCCGATGCGCATGTCGTGCTTGGAGTGCTCGATGAAGCACAGCGGCTGCGTGCCGGTTGCGTTATCCGCGCCCTCGACCAGGTCGATCAGGGCGGTGCCGGTCATGAACAGGCCCTTGGGCGCGGCGTCGACGAGCACCGGGAAGCGATTGAGCGTGTACGTCTCGCCGAATGCGCTGTAGGTGCCGTCCGGGGTGAAAACACTGACAAGACCGTCGATGTCGCCCTGGGTGATGGTCACCGCGTATTTGGCGAGCACCTGTTGGATCTCGATCAGATCCTCGGTCCGCGTGGGGGAATCAGTTGATGTGCTCATTGCGGAAGACCTTACCGCCTTTCATTACAAAATCCACATGTTGTGTAACGGTGATGTCTTCAAGTGGGTTGCCCGGCACCGCGATGATGTCGGCCAGTAGACCTTCGGCGAGCCGGCCCCGGTCGGTGACGTTGATCAATTCGGCGGCCACCACGGTCGCGGCGCGCAACACAGCGACCGGGGGCATACCCCACTCCACCAGGGTGACGAGCTCATCGGCGTTCTTGCCGTGGGGGATGGCGGGCGCATCGGTGCCGACCGCGATCTTCACCCCGGCCTCGTACGCCGCCTTGATCGAGGTCTCGGCCTTCGGGAACATTTCGGCAGCCTTGTCCTGCAACACCTGCGGTGCCTTCGACACGTCCATGGCCTGGGCCAGTCGGCGGGTGGTGACCAGGAACCGGTCGTTGTCGACCAGCATCTGGATCGCCTCGTCATCCATCAGGAAGCCGTGTTCGATGCAGTCGATACCGCAGGCCACGGCATGCTTGACGGCTTCGGCGCCGTGCGTGTGAGCAGCGACCCGCAGCCCACGGCGATGCGCCTCATCGACGATGGCCCGCAGCTCTTCGTCCGAATAGTGCTGTGCGCCAGCCTCTCCGGTGAGGGACATGACTCCGCCGGACACACACACCTTGATCAGCTGGGCGCCGTGCTTGATCTGGTAGCGCACCGCCTTGCGGATCTCATCGACCCCGTTGGCGATGCCCTCCTCGATCGTCAGCTCCAGCACGCCCGGCATGAATGCCGCGAACATCGTCGGATCCAGATGCCCGCCGGTGGGGGTGATCGCGTGGCCGGCCGGGACGATCCTCGGTCCATCGATCCAGCCTGCGTCGATTGCCTTGCCCAGGGCCACATCCAGCAGATAGCCACCGGTCTTGACGAACAACCCGAGGTTGCGCACCGTGGTGAACCCGGCACGCAGGGTGCGGCGGGCATTACCGACCGCACGCAGCACCCGGGTCGGGGGATCGTCCTGTACCTGAGACAGCCCCGGGTTCTCGCCCCGACCGCCCATCAGCAGGTTGACTTCCATATCCATCAGGCCGGGCAGCAGGATCGAGTCGCCGAGATCGATCACCTCGGCGTCATCCGGAATCGGGCCACCTATGCCGACAATCCGGTCGCCTTCGACACGGACAATGCCGGGACGAATGATCGTCCCGGCATCGACGTCGACAAGACCCGCAGCTTTGAGGGTCAACATGTCTCAGACCACCGGCTCCCGGGTGATCTCGACCCAGGCTGCACCGCTGTCCAGCACGCGCGGCTGCTTCCAGGCTTCCACCGGGAAGCTCACCATGACCACTGACTGCATCAGGTGCATCAGCCGTTTGGCGTCATCGGGCATGTCGTACAACGGGAATCGCGCATCGAGATACACCATGACCTCTTCGAGCCGGGCCAAGCCGACGTCGTAGAGGTCCTGCATCTCATCCATGGTCGACGCCAGGCGCTTGGCGTACCGCTCGGGCTCGGTGGCCAGGATCCAGTCGGAAAACCGTTCCAGGTCGGCGAACTCGGCAGGTAGCAGGGCTGCTTTCGTCTCAGACATGCGCGACACTCCCGTTGGTATTGGCGGCCTTCTCGGCCTGCTCCGCCTTGTAATTGTCCACGTACTTGTGCGCGGTGTGGTGCAGGTGACGCAGCAGGACTTCCTGATCGCACAGCGGGAACTCGGTGACCGCCCGAGTGCCGATCTGGGTCTGGGTGGCCTCCAGGGTGTTGGCATCCTGCAGCGCGTATTCCTTGAAGGTCACCGCGGCGAGTTCCTGGCTCAGGCGCTGGCGGGTGTTCTTCGGCGGGACGAAGTACAGGTTGGCCTCGAAGATGTGGCTGTCCACGCCCGTCGGCCAGTAGTTGTAGGTCAGGTACCAGCCCGGAACCCACAGCAGCAGAGTCCAGTTGGGGAAGAACTCGAAGCTGTCCTGGCCCCAGGTGGGCTGGCGGGCCGGATTGACCGCCGGCGGGAGCTCGTCGGGCAGGATGCCCTTGATGTCGGGGCGGTCCCACGGGCCGAACAGACCGCTGTGCAGGATGCGCTCGATCGGCTTGACCATGTTGAGGTCCTTGGGTGGGGACATTCCACCCCAGGACGAGATCATCGAGTGGTCGCCCTTGATGTCGTAGTGCAGCGCCTCGAACCCGACCTTGGCCAGCTTTTCGGCCTCCTCCTTGGTCGCCTGCTTCATGTGCAGGATCGGCGCGTGATAGAACTCGATGAACGCGTCGATGAACAGCTTCCAGTTCGCCTTGATCTCGGCCTTGTAGCTGTAGACCTCGGTCATTTCATGGAACGGGTAGCCCTCGAGACCCTTCCCGAAATCGCCCATCGACTCGACCAGCGGCTTGGCGTCGTCGTCGAAGTTGACGAAGATGAAGCCTTCCCAGACCTCGCAGCGGACCGGCTTGAGCGGGTAGTCGGCTTTGTCGACGTCGAAGAACTCCTGCTCCTGCTGGATGAAGGTCAGGTCACCGTTCTGGGCGTAGCGCCAGGCGTGGTACTTGCAGGTGAACTGGCGGCAGCTGCCCGAGACTTCCTCGCCCGGGTAGTCGTTCCACACCAGCTTGTTACCGCGGTGCCGACAGATGTTGTAGAAGGCGCGGACCACACCTTCCTTGTCCTTGTTGATGATGATCGAGGTACCGGTGCCTGCCGACGGCATCTCGCGGGTGAAGTAGCTACCGGCCTTGGGCAGCCGCTCGACCCGGCCGACATGCAGCCAGGTCTTGCGGAAGATGGCCTGCTGCTCCAGCTTCCAGTGCTCGGGATCGATCGAATCGGTGTAATCGACCGGGGCGGTGCCCAGTTCGGGCCAGTTCTCGGTCCAGCTGCCGGCAGCTGGCTTCGGGAAGTGCGCCATTGTCTACCTCTTTCTTCTCAGGTTAGTGGCCGGATTCCGGCGCGATTCCAAAGGTGTTGTAAGCCATGGCCATCAGGCCGTAGCCGCCGATTGTGAAAACCAGGTCCATGCGCTGGCGCTCGGAGAGGTGCTCGCTCAGGGCAGCCCACGTGCCGTCCGAGATCTCCGAGTCGCCGTCCAGCTCGTCGACGGCGTTGAGGACGAGTTGATCGAGATCGGTGGACGCGTCGCCGCTGGTGCTGCTGGCGATCCGCTCATCGGTGAGCCCCTCGGCCTTGCCGATGAAGGCGTGGTGGGTCCACTCGTACTCGCACTTGCGGCGGTGGGCGATCCGAAGAATGGCAAGCTCGCGCATCTGCGGGTCCAACGTGGAGCGGAACAGCAGGTGATTGCTGAACCGCAGGAAGGCCTTGGTCAGTGAAGGGTGGCGGGCCAGCGTCGACAACGCGGTGCCTGCTCCTTCGGGGTTCAGCCGCTCCTCGGGGAGCATGACCGAAAGCGCTTTTCGCACATCGTCGTCCCACTCCTCGGCGGGCAAGGGGGCCAAGCGCACGGGGCGGTTCTCCTCTCGATGACCCATCGGTGACTCTCGGTTGCGAGAATCAGGTTCTCATTTCCGGCTAACAGGTTTCCATCTTTTGCGCCGATGGTCAACAAGAACGCGCCAGATTGTGCCGCGACCTGGCTAAATCTCCTCGTCAGCGGCATCAGACATTGATTCTCGTCAGATGAGAAGCTAGTTTTCTCTCATAGAGAACCAATGTGACGGCCCATGGAACGGAGCGAGGCAGTGCACAAAGACGACATGATCTTGATCAGCGTCGATGACCACATCATCGAACCGCCGAACATGTTCAAGAACCATCTACCGGCCAAGTACCGGGATGAGGCGCCACGTCTGGTGCACAACCCCGACGGGTCCGACACGTGGCAGTTCCGCGACACCGTGATCCCGAATGTGGCGCTGAACGCGGTGGCGGGCCGGCCCAAGGAGGAGTACGGATTGGAGCCCCAGGGCCTCGATGAGATCCGCAAGGGCTGCTATGACCCCGATGAGCGGGTCAAGGACATGAATGCCGGTGGCGTGCTGGCCACCATGAACTTCCCGTCGTTCCCGGGTTTTGCCGCCCGACTGTTCGCCACCGAGGATGCCGAGTTCTCGTTGGCATTGGTGCAGGCCTACAACGACTGGCACATCGACGAGTGGTGCGGGTCCAACCCGGGCCGCTTCATCCCGATGGCCATCCCGGCGATCTGGGACCCGCAGTTGTGTGCCGACGAGGTCCGGCGGGTGTCGAAGAAGGGCGTGCACTCGCTGACCTTCACCGAGAACCCGTCGACGCTGGGCTACCCGTCCTTCCACGACCTGGAGTACTGGAAGCCGTTGTGGGATGCGCTGGTCGACACCGACACGGTGATGAACGTGCACATCGGGTCGTCGGGCAAGCTGGCGATCACCGCCCCGGATGCGCCGATGGACGTGTTGATCACGCTGCAGCCGATGAACATCGTGCAGGCCGCCGCGGATCTGTTGTGGTCGGCACCGATCAAGGCGTACCCCGATCTCAAGATCGCGCTGTCCGAAGGCGGCACCGGGTGGATTCCCTACTTCCTGGACCGGGTGGACCGCACCTATGAGATGCACTCGACGTGGACCAAGCAGGATTTCGGTGGGAAAAAGCCCTCGGAGGTGTTCCGCGAGCACTTCATGACGTGTTTCATCTCCGATCCGATCGGCGTGAAGAACCGTCACGAGATCGGGGTGGACAACATCTGCTGGGAGATGGACTACCCGCACAGCGATTCGATGTGGCCGGGGGCCCCCGAGGAGTTGAACGCGGTATTCGAGACCTACGAGGTACCCGACGACGAGATCAACAAGATCACGCACGAGAACGCCATGCGGCTGTACCACTTTGAACCGTTCGTCCACGTTCCCAAGGAGCAGGCGACGGTCGGTGCATTGCGAAAGGCTGCTGAAGGTCATGATGTCGCCATCCGCGCCCTGAGCACGAAAGAGAAGACCGGCGCGAGCTTCGCGGACTTCCAGGCCAACGCCAAAGTCGTTGCCGGCGCGCGAGACTGAACGTCAAGACGAACGGCTGAGAAAAATGGGAGAACACACAGTGTCGGGCGGTATGAACTTCGAGCTGACCGAGGACCAGCAGCTGATCCGCAAATCCGTTGCGGAGCTGGCGGGCAAGTTCGACGATCACTATTGGATGGCCAAGGACCAGGCCCACGAATTCCCGCAGGAGTTCTACGACGCCATCGCGGGCGGTGGCTGGCTCGGGATGACCATCCCCGAGGAGTACGGCGGCCATGGACTCGGCATCACCGAGGCCACCATCCTGGCCGAGGAGGTGGCCCGGTCCGGCGGAGCCATGAACGCCGCCAGTGCGATCCACATGTCGATCTTCGGCATGCAGCCCGTGGTCGTCTTCGGCTCCGAGGAGATGAAGAAAGAGACCCTCCCACGGATCGTCAACGGCGACCTGCACGTGTGCTTCGGCGTCACCGAACCCGGTGCGGGCCTGGATACCTCACGGATCACCACGTTCGCCAAGAAGGATGGCGACAGTTATGTGGTCAACGGCCGCAAGGTGTGGATCTCCAAAGCGCTTGAGTCCGAGAAGATCCTGCTGCTCACCCGCACCGAGTCCCGCGAGGACGTCCAGAAGCGGGGTGGGAAGCCGACCGACGGGCTATCGCTGTTCCTGACCGACCTCGATCGCGATCACGTCGAGATCCGGCCCATCAACAAGATGGGCCGCAACGCGGTGAGCTCCAACGAGTTGTTCATCGACGATCTGCGGGTGCCCGCCGAGCACCTGATCGGCGAGGAAGGCAAGGGGTTCAAGTACATCCTGCACGGGCTCAACCCGGAGCGGATGCTGATCGCCGCCGAGGCGCTCGGTATCGGCCGGGTCGCGCTGGACCGTGCGGTCAAGTACGCCAACGAGCGGGTCGTGTTCGACCGGCCGATCGGCATGAACCAGGGAATCCAGTTCCCGCTCGCCGATTCGCTGGCCCGCCTCGATGCCGCCGAGCTGATCCTGCGCAAGGCCACCTGGCTCTACGACAACGGCAAGCCCTGCGGGCGTGAGGCCAACATGGCCAAGTATTTGTGCGCCGACGCGGGATTCGGGGCCGCCGACCGCGCACTGCAGACCCACGGCGGGATGGGTTACTCCGAGGAATACAACATCTCCCGGTTCTTCCGGGAGTCCCGACTGATGAAGATCGCGCCGGTGAGCCAGGAGATGATCCTGAACTTCCTCGCCGCGAACGTTCTGGGCCTGCCCAAGAGCTACTGAGGAGATTTCGAAGTTCCATGAGGACCTATTTCGACCTGACCGGACGTTCGGCGTTGGTGACCGGGGCCGGTGCCGGGATCGGCGCCGCGGTGTCCGAGGCGCTGGCCGCTGCCGGTGCCTCGGTGCTCGTCACCGACATCAGTGGTGACGCGGCTGCCGCGGTCGCCGAGCGGATCAACGCTGCCGGAGGCGGCAAATCCAGCCCTGTGGCGGGTGGCAAGGCCGACAGCGCAGCGCTCGACGTCAGTGACCGCGACGCGGCAGTGGCCGCCGCCGCGCAGGCCGCCGCGCTCGGTGGGGGCAACGTGCACATCGTGGTCAACAACGCGGGCGTCACCGCGCCGGCGATGTTCCCCAAGCTGACCGACGAGACGTTCCGGGTCACCTTCGACATCCACGTGATGGGCACCTTCCACGTCACCCAGGCTGTGCTGCCGCACATGCCCACCGACGGCACCGGCCGTGTCATCAACGTCACCTCGTCCGCCGGGATCACCGGCACCTTGGGCCAGGTCAACTATTCGGCGGCCAAGGCCGGCCTGATCGGCATGACCAAATCGCTGGCGCGGGAGCTGGCGGCCAAGAACATCATGGTCAACGCCCTCGCACCGCTCGCCGCAACGCCGATGACGGAAACCATCCGCACCAACGAGAAGTTCGCGGCCAACATGATGAACCGCATCCCGCTCAAGCGGTGGGCCGAGGCCGACGAGGTCGCCGGTGCGTTCGTCTTCCTGGCCTCCGATGCCGCGTCGTACATCACCGGGCAGGTGCTGCCGGTCGATGGCGGCATGGTTATGTGACGTTGTGAGCGAGTTTACGAGCGAACCATCAAGCAGAGCGGCGGAATCCGCCCTGCCCCTGGCCGGTATCACCGTCGTCGCGATGGAGCAGGCGGTCTCGGCGCCGATGTGCACCCGGGTGCTCGCTGACTTCGGTGCCCGGGTGATCAAGATCGAGAACCCCAAGGGCGGCGACTTCGCCCGTGACTACGACGACGTCGTGCTCGGGCAGGCGGCCCATTTCGTGTGGGCCAACCGGGGTAAGGAATCGGTCACCCTCAATCTGAAATCGACTGAGGGCATGGCGGTGCTGCACCGGTTGCTCGACGGTGCCGACGCGTTCGTGTCCAACCTCGCTCCCGGCGCCACCGCGCGCCTGGGACTGGGGCCCGAGGATCTCAAGGTGCGTCATCCGCAGGTGATCCCGGTGGAGATCGACGGCTACGGCCCAGGCGGTCCGCTGTCGCACAAGCGCGCCTACGACCTGCTGGTGCAGGCCGAGTCCGGATCGTGCGCGTCGACCGGTTACGCCGGGATGCCGGCGAAACCCGGTGCGGCGGTTGCCGATATCACCACCGGGCTGTACTCGGCCCTGTCGATCATGGCGCTGCTGCTCGGCCGGGCCCGCAACGGTGACACCGGTGCCGCACCGGCCGTGGCGGTCAGCCTGTTCGACACCATGACCGACATCATGGGATACCAACTGGCCTACACCCAGCATTCCGGGATCGACCAGGTGCCGCTGGGGATGAGCTCGCCGGCGGTGGCGCCCTATGGGTCGTTCGACACCCGCGACGGGCAGACGGTGGTGTTGGGGACCACCAACGACCGGGAATGGCAGCGGTTGGCCCGCGAGATCATCGAGCGGCCCGATCTCGCCGACGACCCACGCTTCGCCACCAACTCAGACCGCTGTGCGCATCGGGACGAGCTGAACAAGGCCATCGGATCCTGGTGTGCCCAACACGATCTCGATAACATTCAACAGACCGCCGATGATGCCGGGATCGGTAATTCGCGGTATAACCTGCCGAGCGAAGTGATCACGCATCCGCACCTGAAAGCACGGGACCGGTGGCGTCAGGTGCCCACTCCCAACGGGGAGATTTCCGCGCTGTTGCCTCCGCCGGTGATCAGCGGCGTGGAGCTGGGGATGGGTGCGGTGCCGGGACTCGGCGAGCACACCGATGCCATCCTGAGAGGTATCGGCCTGAGTGCCGAGCAGATCGACGCCCTGCGCGAGCAGGGTGCCGTCGGCCCGGCCTACCAGTCATAGTTCTAGAGGAGAATCCCATGCGCGAAACTGTCATCGTCGAGGCCGTCCGGACCCCGGTCGGCAAGCGCAACGGCGGCCTGTCCGGGTTCCACGCCGCCGACCTGTCGGCACTGGTGCTCAATGCGCTGGTCGAACGGGCGGGCATCAGCCCCGACATCATCGACGACGTGATCTGGGGCTGCGTCTCGCAGGTCGGCGATCAGTCCAGCAACATCGGCCGTTACTCGGTGCTGGCCGCGGGCTGGCCCGAACACATCCCGGGCACCACGGTCAACCGGGCCTGCGGATCCAGCCAGCAGGCACTGGATTTCGCGGTCCAGGCCGTGATGTCGGGCCAGCAGGACGTCGTCGTCGCAGGCGGGGTCGAGGTGATGAGCAAGGTGCCGTTGGGAGCGGCCCGGGCCACCGGTCAGCCGTACGGACCGAAAGTATTTCAGCGGTACCAGGATTTTTCGTTCAATCAGGGCATCTCGGCCGAGATGATCTCGCAGAAGTGGGGTTTCAGCCGGACTCAGCTGGACGAATACTCCGTTGCCTCGCACGAGCGGGCCGCCGCGGCCCAGGACCGCGGTGCCTTCGAGAACCAGATGATCACCGTGTTTCCCGACCCGGCAGATCAGCTGGACCCGGTCGTCGCCGACGAAGGAGTGCGTCGGGGTACGACGGTGGAGAAGCTCGCCGGCCTCAAGCCTGCCTTCGCCGACGACGGTGTCATCCACGCCGGAAACTCCTCACAGATCTCCGACGGTGCCGCGGCCCTGCTGGTGATGACAGCCGAAGCTGCTGTGACGATGGGTCTTTCGCCGATCGCGCGGTACCGTGCGGGCGCGGTGACCGGAGCCGATCCGGTGCTGATGCTGACCGGACCCATCCCGGCCACCGAGAAGGTGCTGCACAAGGCCGGTGTGCGCCTTGACGAGGTCGGGGTGTTCGAGGTGAACGAGGCGTTCGCCCCGGTGCCACTGGCCTGGCTGGCCGAGACCGGCGCCGACGAGGCCAAGCTGAACCCGCTCGGCGGCGCCATCGCTTTGGGGCACCCGCTCGGAGCGTCGGGCGCGGTGCTGATGACTCGAATGATCAATCATATGCGCGACAACGGAATCCGTTACGGCTTGCAGACCATGTGTGAGGGTGGCGGTACCGCCAACGCCACGCTGGTCGAGCTCATCGACTGACATCAGGGAGAAGTAGTGCAACGCAATCTGTTCACCGAGGACCACGAGGCTTTCCGCGCGCTCGCCCGCGATTTCATCGAAAAGGAAGTCGTCCCCGCCTATCCCGAGTGGGAGAAGGGCGGGCGCATGCCTCGTGACGTCTTCAAGCAGTTGGGTGAACTCGGCATGCTCGGGATGGCGATCCCCGAGGAGTACGGCGGCGCCGGTATCGACGACTACCGCTACAACGTGGTGCTGCAGGAGGAGGCGGCCCGCGCGCTGGTGACGTTGTCGACGGTGCGGACCCAGCTCGAGGTGATCCTTCCGTATTTCCTGCACTACGCGAACGACGAGCAGCGGCAGCGTTGGTTCCCCGGGCTGGCCGCGGGCACCTTGCTGACCGCGGTCGCGATGACCGAGCCGGGGACCGGATCGGATCTGGCCGGCATGCGTACCAGCGCGGTCCGTGACGGCGACGAATACGTGCTCAACGGCGCCAAGACGTTCATCACCGGTGGCATCCAGGCCGATCTGGTGGTCGTGGTGGCGCGGACCTCCACCGACCCGGAAAACCGCCGCAAGGGGCTGACCCTGCTGGTCGTCGAGGACGGCATGGCGGGTTTCGAGCGGGGCCGTGAGCTGGAGAAGATGGGCTGCAAGGTGCAGGACACCGCGGAGCTGTCGTTCACCGATGTCCGGGTTCCGGTGGCCAACGTGCTGGGGGTCGAGGGGGAGGCGTTCAGCTATCTCGGCCACAACCTGGCCCAGGAGCGGCTCACCGTGGCGGTCGGTTCGGTGGCTCAGGCCCGCTCGGCGATCGCCGCGGCAATCTCCTATACGAAGGACCGGAAGGCGTTCGGCCAGCCGGTGGCTTCCTTCCAGAACACCAAGTTCGAGATGGCGGCGTGCTCGACCGAGGTCGAGGCGGCCCAGGCAATGCTCGACCGGGCGGTGGCCCTGCACGTCGACGGCGAGCTGTCCGGTGCCGATGCGGCCCGGGTGAAATTGTTCTGCACGGAGATGCAGGCCCGGGTGATCGATCGTTGCCTGCAGCTCTTCGGCGGGTACGGCTACATGATGGAGTACCCCATCGCCCGGCTCTACACGGATGCCCGGGTGGCCCGGATCTATGCCGGGACCAGCGAGGTCATGAAGGTGATCATCGCCAAGTCGCTGGGGCTCTGAACCGGCACTCCCGGCGGTTGTGACGGCCGCCGGGAACTTCTTTCACTGAGACGCTTGTCACAGCGGTCAAACCAACCTACTGTGTGTTCACTAGGTTGGTTCGACGAAGGAGTTCGGTGGCTTCAGTGGCAAGTGTGCAGGGGCAGTCTCAGGGCGCGAGGCCCTATGCGACGCTCCTGGCCAAAGGGGAAGACCGCAGGCAGCGGATACTTTCTGTGGCTGAGAGGCTGCTGGCCCGCAATGGGTGGCGTAATACGTCGCTGGCTCAGATCGCCAGGGAAGCCGGTGTCACGTCCGCCGGCCTACTCCACCATTTCGAGTCCAAGGAGCAACTGCTCAACGCGGTGCTCGATGCGCGCGACCTGGACGACGACACCCATGCGGACCGGTCCGGGAACCTCGCCGACGAGATCAGGCGGGTAGCCGAACGGTTCGTCCGGGCGCCGGAGATGGTCGGCACCTTCACTGTCCTGCTGGTGGAGAACATCCAGCCCGATGCCCCGCTGCACGATCGTTTGCTCAAACGGCAGCAGGCCGCGCGCGACATCGTCGCCGACATCATCACTCGCGGTCAGCTCAGCGGTCGCTACCGCACCGACATCGACGCGGCCACCAAGGCCGTGGAAATCCTGGCATTCATCAATGGAATGGAGACCTCATGGCTACTCGATCCCTCGCTCCCGTTGACGGACGTGTTCAAGAGCTACGCCGAAATGCTGGGACGGGAGATCGAGCAGCCGGGCGGCCGCAACGGGGCGGCCGACCAGTGAGATTGGAGGACGACATGCGGTATCGACTCGATGTGGTCGCGCCCTGCGTGGTTGACGCGGTCCGGTTCGCCGGTGGCTGGCTGGTCGACCGGGTGATGGCCGGTTGGGATGTCACGGTGCTGATCGGCGCCGACGAGGACGTCCGGCCACTGACGATCCTCGGAGTGGAGACGATCGCCCTGGAGTCCGTCCTCGAGTGCTGGGAGGACCGCCCGCACCCGCAGACCGTGGCAGTGGCCGCCGATCTGTTCAACACCGACGAGCGTGTGCGACGCGGTGTCTTGGGCGCGTTGGAGCAGGGACACACCGAGGTGACCCTGTGGGGCGACGCGTGTCCGGCGGACCTGAGCGTTGATCTGGTCCGCCACGAACTATCAGCTGCCGCACGCGCTTTCAAAGCGCAGGCGCTCGCAGCGGTCAACGATCCCGAAGCGCACGGGGTCGGACACACCGAGGCCTTCCGGTGCGGCACGATGATCAGCCGCTCGGTGCCTGCGGACCTGATTCCAGCGAGCTGATGCGCCAGGCTGCCGGACGCTATGCGTTCGGCAGCCACATGTCTGGTCCGAACACCCACTGCCCGGCGCGGCCGTGGCGACGTCGATGGGTGCGAGCATCGACCGCCTGACTATGACAACCTGCGACACACGTACGGCCAGTGAGACTGGCCGTACGCGCGTCTGTGTGCTGGCTCAGATCAGCCGACCGGCTTTGACTTTCGCTCGAACGCATCCCGATCGGCCTGGGGGCGTAGCGGATTCAGCGCACAAACCACGCAGAATTCCTTGCCGGCCGGATCGGCCATGATGACCCATTTGCCGGGATGGTCGACGAATGAATCGTCGACCATCGTCGCCCCCAGACCTTTGAGACGATCGACCTCGGCATCGAGATCGTCGGCCCAAAAGTTGGTCACCGCTTCCTGGGTGTCCGACGGAACGTCGATGATGAACGTGCTGAGGAGTGTGCGATGCATTCGATCCCTCCCAATATCAAGAAACGAAGGTGGGCATGGCGGCCCAGCCGCGCACCGCCGCGGTCTCTGACGGTTTCGCGCCTGCCCAGTCGACCTCCCATTGCGGGAAGCGCTTGAGGATCTCCTCCAGGGCGATGCGGCCCTCCAGTCGGGCCAGTGCATTGCCCATGCAGAAATGCGTACCCGCACCAAAGGTCATGTGCGCCTTCTGTTCCCGGTGGATGTCGAAGACGTCACCATTCGGTGCGAATCGGCGGTGGTCGCGGTTGGCCGCGCCCACGAGCATCAGCATCGCCGATCCCTCGGGTACGGTCTGGCCGTAGTACTCGACGTCGCGGGCGACATATCGGGCGATCTGCAGCGCCGGGGGCTCCCAGCGCAGGATCTCCTCGACGGCCTGGGGAATCAGCTCCGGGTTCTCGACCAGGTCACGGCGCTGATCCGGATACTCGGCCAGCGTCTTGCCGGCCCAGCCGATCAGCCGGGTGGTGGTCTCGGAGCCGGCGGTGGCGATGACCGTCAGGTACAACAGCAGTTCGTCGCGGCGCAGCGTGCGCATCGTGCCGGTCTCATCTTCGAACTCGGCGTTGAGCAGGTCGGTCATTATGTCGTCAGAGGGGTGCTCGGTGCGCCAGTCGATGAACTCGGCGAACACCTCACCGGTGGCCAGCCCGTCGACCGTTTGCCCTTGCAGGATCTCTTCGCCGTGGTCGGTGATCTGGCGTTGCCGGTCCTCGGGGATGCCCAGCAGCATGCCGATGACGCGCATCGGCATCTGTTCGCCGAGATCGTTGACGAAGTCGAACCGGTCCGTCCCGACCAGCGGATCCAGGCAACGTGCGGTGAACTCGCGGATCTGCGGCTCGAGGGCCAGCACTTTGCGTGGTGTGAACACCCGCGACAGCAGGTTGCGGTGGATGTTGTGGATCGGGGGATCCTCGAAAATCAGTGTGCCCGGCGGGATCTCCATGCCGGACTTGATGATCTCGAGCAGGGCTCCGCGCCCGGAGATAAACGTCTCGTGATCGATGACGCCTTTGTTGACGTCGTCGTAGCGGCTCAGCGCATAGAAATCGTGCTGCTCGTTGTAGTACAGCGGGGCCTCTTCCCTGATTCGGGCGAACACCGAGTAGGGATCCATGTTGAGCTCGACGCTGTACGGGTCGTAGTACAGATCGGCCGCGGCCGGCGCAGTCATGAGCGCTTCACCGTGACGTGTGTTTGCTGGCATTGATTTGATGTGGGCACGAGTGATCTCCTGAACGGATTGAAAGTGCTGAGCACCTGCCTAGCAGACTGGCGGCCGCTAGGTCAAGGATTCCGGCGGATTGAGGCGCAAATCCGTCTGGTGCACAACACATTCCACCGGACGTGGTCGCAACACTAGGGGTCTTCGGTCCCCGAGGGGGTATGGTCGCCAACCAATCCGGTGTACAGCGAAGGGAAAAGTCATGTCTGAGTTGCGTTTTGACGACCGCGTGGCGATCGTTACCGGCGCCGGTCGCGGCATCGGCCGTGGTCACGCCCTGTTGTTGGCGCAGAAAGGCGCGCGCGTCGTCGTCGCAGATTATGGTGTCGACCCCGACGGCTTGGGCACGTCATCGGTCCCGGCGGACGAAGTAGTGCAGGAGATCAGGGATCTCGGTGGCGAGGCTGTCGCGTGCTGTGCGTCGGTGGCCGACGAGCGGGAGGCCACCTCCATCATCGAGGCGGCGATCGACACCTTTGGCCGGCTGGACATCGTGGTGAACAACGCGGGTATCCACGACCCGGCAAACTTCGACGAGCTGTCGATCGATCAGTTCCGGGCCATGCTCGACGTGCACTTTTACGGCGCCCTCTACGTGATCAGGGCCGCCTGGCCACACTTCCGATCGGCCGGATACGGGCGGATCGTCAACACCGTCTCGGAGGCCATGCTCGGCGGTGTTCCCGGTCTGACCAGCTACGCATCGGCCAAGGGGGCCGTTTACGGGCTGACTCGCAACCTCGCCACTGAGGGCCTGGCCGACGGTATCCGAGTCAACGCTGTGGCGCCCCGCGCCTACACGCGGCTGTCCGTTGATCATTGCGACAACCTCTCGAACCTCTATGGACTGTCGCCAGAGAAGATCGAGCAGCTCAATGCCAGTATGCGGCCCGAATTGTGTGCCCCGGCGGTCGCTTATCTGGCGCATGAGGCATGCCGGCTCAACGGCGAGGTGCTCCAGGTCGGAATGGGCGGTGTCGCGCGCCTGGCCTTCGTCGCGGCAAAGGGTCTACGGCAGTCATCATTGACCGCGGAGAGCATTGCCGAAAACATCGGTACGGTTCTGGATGTCGATGGTGCCCAGGTCCCCTCGACAGAGGACATATTCAGCCGGCTGGGCCCAAAGTAGCTTCCGGCGACAGCGATTCGGCAAATCCTGGTTATGC
This sequence comes from Mycolicibacterium lutetiense, assembly GCF_017876775.1. NCBI lineage: Bacteria > Bacillati > Actinomycetota > Actinomycetes > Mycobacteriales > Mycobacteriaceae > Mycobacterium > Mycolicibacterium lutetiense. Next base: position 938,223 of record NZ_JAGIOP010000001.1, read on the forward strand.
CCCGGTCAGCCGTGGTCGATTGACGCTGAGCGACTGGGCGTGCTCGAGGATCCGCGCGCGAGCTCGCGGTTGGGCAACGGCGAGCAGACAGATGTCGAAGGCATGCAACGCGCCGGTGCGAAGTTGGGCGTCGTCGAGATCACCGGCAGTCCACCGACGCTGCAGGTGAAACAGCACCATCGCGGCATGTTCGGCCAGTAACGCCGGTTCGATATCGGCGCGCAGTACCCCCGCCTTGGTGGCGGCGCCGATCTCGGCGACGATCAGGTCCCACCCGGTCCAGCGGACATTCACCAGGTCAACCAGGCGATCGTCCATGACGACGGCACGCACAACAGCCTTGGGCACCTCGGCCACCGTCTTGTCGATCGAGACGGTGATCGCCTCCCAGATCCGTTCGATCGGATCGGTAGCGGTCAGGTGGCCGACTGCGACATCGATGGAGTCCAGCGAGCTTTGGACCAGCGCGGTGAGCAGGCCGTCCTTGTCGCCGAAGTGGTTGTAGAGCGTGCGGACACTGACCCCGGCCTCGCTGGCGAGGCGCCGCATGGAAAGTTGCTCCACGCCGTGAACCTCGATGAAGGCCCGCGCAGCGTCGAGGACATGTCGACTTGTGCGCTCCTGGACCCGCGATGCCATAAGTGAAAACCCTAGTCAATGCCACGGTGGCGCTGGTCTGGCCACTCTGTTTGCCACGATGGAGCAAAAGTACAACACCGTTGCAAAAAGTGGCCGATCGTGACTAACATCTCCCCAGCGAACCACCCGAAACGCGAGGCGCATCGCTTCGCGAAGGCCCACCCGCCTGCGTCAGGACCAAGGGGAAGATGAGGGGGACCCATTCGGTGGTCCAGTCGCTATGCGGCTTGGGGTTGGTGGGTCGTGGTCCACTGTAGGACGAACTCGGCTGGGGTGAGTCCGCGGTGGGCCGAATGCGGTCGGTTGGCGTTGTAGTCGATCCTCCAGTCTTCGATGATGACCCGGGCTTCGCGTAGGGAGTCGAAGCGCCAGGAGTTGAGCAGCTCGTCGCGCAGTCGACCGTTGAACGACTCGATCCAAGCGTTCTGCCAAGGCGATCCGGGATCGATGAACAGCGAGCCGGTGCCGTTGAACCGGCTCCAGTCGTTGACGGCGTGAGCGACGAACTCGGGCCCGTTGTCGAACCGCACGTAGGTCGGCGCCCCATGTATCAGGGCCAGGCGGTCGAGGACGTCCACGACGCCGTCAGCGTTGATGGAACGGTCGACCTCGATCGCCAGGGCCTCGCGGGTGAACTCGTCAATGATGTTGAGCATCTTCAATGTTCGGCCGTCGGCAGTAGTGTCGAACTGGAAGTCCATCGCCCAGATCACATTCGGCCGGATCGGGCACATCGCCCCGACCGCGGTCCCGATACCGGTCAGGCGTTTCTTCCTGCGCCGCTGAGGAACTCGTAGCCCCTCCTCACGCCACAGCCGCCGGACGCGCTTGTTGTTAACCTGCCAGCCCGCTTTTCGCGCTGCAATCGCCGCTCGTCGCCAGCCCCAGCGGGGCCGGTCGGTGGAGAATGTACGCAGCCAGGCCCGTAGCTCGGCCTCCTCGTCGGTGATCGGTGCTGGTTGCAGACGCATCGTGGACCGATGCAGGCCCACCACCGCACACGCCCGGCGCTCAGAGACCCCGAACCGCTGACGCAGCACCGCAACGGCACTGCGCTTGCGGTTCGGGGTCAGAAGTTTCCCGCCGAAATCTCCTTGAGCATGTCGATGTCGAGAGCCTGGTTGGCGACCAGCTTCTTGAGCCGAGCGTTCTCGGCCTCCAGCTCTTTGAGGCGTTTGGCATCGTTGGCCTTCATACCGCCGTACTGGGCAACCCAGCGATGCCACGTCGACTCAGTGACCTCCAGATGCCGGCACACCTCGGCCAGTTCCTGGCCGGTCCCGAGCAGCTTGTTGCCCTCGGCAAGCTTGCGGATGATCTGATCCGGCGTATGCCGCCGGCGCTTGTTCGATGCCATGTCGTCGTCGATTCTTCCTGCCCAAACACTTGGGCAACAGAGTCCCACAACGACTGGACCACTACGAAGGGCTCACCTCAAAGACATGCCGCAAGATCAGCCCGGTTCCGTCGGCAATGCCGGCGATGTCTCCGGTGCCCAGCGCTACGTCACGGTGTCGATCGACAGCCACGTCGGTCCGTCGGTCAAGGACCAGCTGCGCCCGTATTGCGATGCGAAGCACCTTGACGACTTCGACCGCTTCGTCACGGATATGGAAAGCCAGGGGCTGTTGTCGTGGCGGTCCTCGGAGGCCAAATCCGGTGGGAAACAAAGTTGGTCGCTGGGCAAGTCGCAAGCGGAACGAGGCAAAGTCCAAGCCGAAAAGCTTGGACAGGCCGAGGCGGAGAAGTTCGGGAAGCAGGCCGGGATCCGCAATGCCGACCAGGTCGGCGCCCGGTTCCTGCAACGCAGCTACGAACACAGCCTGGCCCCCGGGCTGCAGGACCACGACGCGCGGATCGCCGACATGGATGCGCAGGGCGTCGCCGCGGACGTGATCTTTCACGGCGGACTGAACGGGCAATCGATCCCGTTCTCGACTACCGGTCTGATCAGCTGGGGGGACACCGCATACGACTATCTCGAAAAGGTCGGGGTCCGCATCTACAACCGGTGGTTGGCGGACTTCGTCTCGCTGGCCCCGGAACGCCATGCCGGGATCGCACACATCCCGATCTCCGACTTGAGTGCCTGCGCCAAGGAAGTCGAGTGGGCGGCCGAGGCCGGCCTGAAAGGCATCAACCTGCCGGCGCCACGCGGGGACTTCCCAATGCTCAATGATCCCGCATGGGAACCCCTTTGGGCCGCCTGCAATGAGACCGGAATGTCGGTCAACACCCACGGCGGCGGCGGCGAGCACTACCCGTATGAGGGGCAGGGCGCGCAGATGATGTACATGATGGAGACGCCGTTCCGGACCCGGAGGGGCCTGTGGGTGATGATCTTCAGCGGCGTATTCGAGCGCTACCCGAATCTCAAGCTGGTGCTCACCGAGCAGTGGGTGGACTGGGCCCCGGCCGCGATGGCGGACATGGACGGGCTTTACCACGGTCCGACCGGCGCGGCGATCCGCGCGAAGCTGCCCAAGCCTCCGTCGGAGTACTTCCGCCGGAACTGTTACATCGGGGCGAGTTTCATGTCCAACGGCGAGGCCAAGCTGGCCGTCGAACATGACCTCGTCGACAATGTCATGTGGGGCGACGACTATCCGCATGCCGAGGGAACCTTCCCCGACACCCGCGAGGCGATGCGCTTCACCTTCTCCGACATCGATCCGTTGCACACGCGGCAGTTCCTGGGCAATACCGCCATCGACCTGTACGGCCTCGACCGCGACAAGTTGACGAGGATCGCCGATCGGATCGGCCCGACGGTCGACGAGATTTCTACGCCCTATTCGCTGCCCGAAGACGCCGTGGTGGGTCTCTACGCGTTCCGGACCGGGCCGGGCATCTTCGTCTGATCGACGCCGGTTGCAGTCCCAACGTCCCTAATTCCCTTGTCTACGAGGAGATTATTACCCACCATGGATGCCGTCACCGGTCTCAGATCACCGTGCCGCTTGGTCACCTCCGAGGAGGTCGAACACCTCCGCGAACACGGCTGGGTGCAGTTGAAGCGCTTCGTGGACCCCGACGTCCTGAGCAGCATGCTCGAGCTCGCCCGCACGAAGATGGGCGACGACGCGGACAGCAATCCGTTGAAGGCGGGCATGGCCGCCGCCACCGACGGTGAGGCCAAGGGGGCGCTGGCGTACTTCAACGCCGAGCGCAGCGGTGGTCTGGCCAGCCCGGTGTTGCGGCCCTTGATCGACGAGATCGGCAAGAGCGCGACGAAGCTGTTGAATCGCCGCGCCAACGACGGTTCACCCGTCGGTGCCAGGTACTACAACGACTTCTTCGTGCCGAAATTGCCGTCCACCAAGTCATCCCGACACGGAGGCAACGGTGCCACCGCGTTCCACCAGGACTACATCACCTTCGCGGTCGACCGGACCGGGGGCATGACCTTCTGGATTCCGTTGGAGCCCTACGGGCCCGAGGCCGGGACCATGTCGTTCGTCAACGGGTCACACCGCCTCGGGGTACTCGGTGACTACACCACCTATGGCGGCGGCGACGCACTAGGGGCCTTTCCAGAACTGCGCGAACTGGAGATGAGCGAACAGGTGACCTACGAGCTGGGCGACATCACTGTGCACACCCACCTCACGGTCCACGGTGCCGGTGCGAACATGATGGACCGTCCCCGGTGGGGTTACCTGCTGGTCGTCCAGCCCGAAGATGTTTGCTGGAACGGATCTCCGTGCCCGAATTTCGACCACGCGGATATGGCGCCATGGGCGGCGCTGAACGACGAGCGCTTCCCGCTGATCGGCTGAAGGGCACCCCAATGACGACGCCGCCGACGACGCCGACCGTTCCGCTTTTTCCCAACAGAAACTTCATGCAGGTGTGCTGGGTGGTGTCCGATCTTCGGGTCGCCATCGAATCCTGGTCCCGCAGTACGGGAGTGGGGCCGTTCTTCTGGTTCGATGGCGTGGACTGCGTTGATGGGCGCCACCGTGGCCGACCCGCCCAGTTTCCGGCGGTCACGGCCGCGATCGCCTACGCCGGGGACCTGCAGATCGAGCTGGTCAGCCAGGACAACGACCAGCCGGGGGTGTTCCGCGACGTTTTCGGGAAGGGACAGTCGGGACTGCACCACATGGCGTTGATCTGTACCGACTACGAGTCCGAGCGCGACGCCTACATTGACGGGGGAGCGGAACTGGCGTTCGAGGGGCGGATCGGCAACAGCCGCACCTGCTGGGTCGACACCACACCCACACTCGGCTTCATGGTCGAGCTGCTTGAGCCGAGCCCGGTGCGGGAGAAGGGGTTCGCAGCGATGCGGGCTGCCGCGCAATCGTGGGACGGCGCCGATCCCATCGCCAGATTCTGACGCTGATGGACGACACGGGCGACACGGCGCCGCCTTCCACATTCCCCCGGCTGTTCGCCGAGGTCGTCGCCGACCGCGCCGACCACGATGCGCTCATCTTCGCCGGGGAAACGCTCACCTACCGGCAGCTGGATCAGCGGACGGGCCGAATGGCGCGAGCGCTCTTGGCGATCGGGGCCGGAAAAGGCACCCGGATCGCGATCCTGGCCCCCGACAGCGCCCTGTTTCTCACCACGTTCTACGCGGCACTGCGCATCGGTGCACTCGTCACCCCGGTCAGCACGCTGACCACCCCCAGCGAACTCGCCCACATAGCCCGTACCAGTGACGCCCAGATTCTGATCGGGGCGCGTGGGTTCCTGACCCGCGACTTCGGCCAGAACCTCGAAGCGGCCCTGCCGGGTCTGAATGGCTGCACGGCAGAGGCACTTCGCCTTCCCACGGCACCGTATCTACGCTCGGTGTGGCTCGACGACGTCGCGGGACTGCCCTGGGCGCGGTCAGTCGAGGACCTACAGACGCGGGCCGACACCCCCGACGCCCCGGATGCCGCGCTGCTTGCCGCGGTGGAAGCCGAGGTCGCCCCTGGCGACGATGCCTTCGTTGTGTACACCTCGGGTAGCACGGCCGCACCGAAGGCGGTGGTGCACGGCCAGTGGTCGGTCGCCCGTCAGCCTCGGGTCCTGGCCGCCTACTTCGACGTGCAAACCAGTGACCGCACCCTGTCGCTGTTGCCGGCCTTCTGGATGGGCGGCATCTCGGCGGCCCTGCAGGTGCTCAGCACCGGAAGCACTTTGGTGTATTCCACCAGTCCGGACATCGAGGTTGTGCTCGACATCATCGAACGCCACAACGTCACCAACGTCGTCATCTGGCACATGCTGGCGAAGCTCCGGGCGGCGGCAACGCTGCGCGGTGTCGACCTCGACGCCATCAAGGTCACCACCGGGGCGACCCGTGACGCGGATGGCCAACCCATCCCGAGGCACCTGCAGACCCGGATGCTCGGGATGTCGGAGAGCTTCGCGCCGCACAGCGCAGAATCGGTGACCACCCGGCTGCCCGAGTCGAAGTCCGGCGCCGCCGGCCGTGCCGTGAACGGAATCGAGCGTCGGGTGGTCGATCCGCAGACCGGTGTCGAGGTGCCTGCCGGCGCGGTCGGTGAGTTGCACCTGCGAGGGGGTGCGCTGATGACTGGCTTCTACAAGGTGCCCCGGGAGTCGGTCTTCACCCCCGACGGCTTCTTTCCGACCAACGACCTGGTCCGGATCGACGCCGACGGCTACGCATTCTTCGTCGGCCGTACCAGCGACATGATCAAGACCAACTCGGCCAACGTGTCTCGTCTTGAGGTCGAGGCTGCCCTGAACGCACTACCCGGGGTGGAGCTGGCGGTGGTCGCCGGACTACCGGACCCAGAACTCGGCGAACTCGTCGCCGCCGCAGTCGTTCCGGTGGCGGGTAGCCATCCGAACGAGGCGGATCTACGGACTGCCCTGCGCGAAACCCTGTCCAGCTTCAAGGTTCCGCGTCGCATCGTATTCATCACCCACGACGACATACCCAGGACACCGACCGGGAAGGTGCGGCTCTTCGAGCTGACCGAATTGGTGACGGCGCACCTGGCGACGTGTTGACGAGAACGGACAAGGAGACGCAGCAGATGACAGAGCAGGCACAGCGCAGTGCAGAGCCCGGGGACAGGCCTTCGGCGGAAGAGATCGTGCTGTACGAGAAGGACCCCAAGACCAAGATCGCCACGATCACCCTCGATCGCGCCGACGATCTCAATGCGATGACCATCGACGCCCAGCACCGATACGCCGATCTGGTCCACTACGCCGGCATCGACGATGACGTAAAGGTTCTGGTGATCCGGGCCAACGGACCCAACTTGGGCAGCGGTGCCGACCTGAGCGAGCTGATGGACACCATGGCCGGTCGCGGTGAGGGCAGCATGAACCACGCTGTTCGGGTTCCCGATGATGTGGACGTGACCTACCCGCCGGTGGGAACCTACCGCCGTCGTGCGTCGACCGTGCAGTACTACACCGATCCGGCCGCCGGAATGCGCAGCCTGCAGGACTTCAAGAAGATCAGCATCCTGGAGGTGCGTGGCTACTGCTACGGCTGGCATTTCTATCAAGCTGCCGACGCCGACATCGTGATCTCCGCTGAAGACGCTCTTTTCGGCCACGCGGCCTGGCGATATGCGGGATTCGCTGCACGGCAATGGCAGTGGTGCAACACGATGGGCGCGCGCAAGTTCATGGAGATGGTGTTCACCGGCCGGCCGTTCACCGCCAACGAGATGTACAACTGCAACTTCATCAACGCCGTGGTGCCGTTCGATGAGCTCGAGGCGATGACCGAGAAGTACGCGCTGGCCTGTTCGCGTACCCGGCCCACCGACACCGTCTTCGCCCAGAAGACGTTCTTCGAGATCTATAAACAGCATCAGGGTGAATACATGGGCAGTATCGTCTCGGGCCTTCTCGAATCGACCCTCGATCAGTTGCGGCCTGATCCCGACGCGCGCGGTATGGAACTGGACGAGGGCACGCTGGGCAACCTGACCGCCACCGTCAGGGACAACGATGGGCAGTTCCCCCCGGACTGGCGGCTGAGCCGGCGGGGCCGAGCCGCGCACTAGGAGAGCCAAATATGTTGGTAATCAACAATGCCCAGGTCTTCGATGGTCGCAGGCTGCTTCCCGGCAGGCATGATGTCACGCTGGACGGGAACACGATCACCGTGATCGACGACGCATCCGCGGTGGCTTCAGTAGCTTCAGGGGCGAGGGCGGTCGAGGTCGTCGACGCCGCAGGCATGACGTTGATGCCTGGTCTGATCAGCAGTCATCTGCACTCGGACTTCTACAAGTTCAACATCGCCGACAGTGACCGACTCGGCAAGGAACGGCCACCCGGGGTTCTGATGGCGATCGGCGTACGTACCTGTCGGGTGCTGCTGGAGAGTGGGTTCACCGGGTTCTCCGGCGCATCGTGTTCGAACGATATCGACGCGCAACTCAAGATGGCCATCGACGAGGGCATCATCCCGGGGCCACGGATTCGGGCCTGCGGACACCACATCGGTACCACCGGCGACATGAACAACGGCGGCCGGTGGTGGAAGGCATATCAGACGCCGGGAACCGACGTGTGTGCCGACGGTCCAGATGCCCTGCGCACGTTGGTCCGTCAGGAGATCAACCACGGTGCCGAGACCATCAAGATCTTCGCCAGCGCCGGACATGGCCAGCCGAACCGAACGGTACGCAACATGTCCCGTTCGGAGATCTCCTCGATCATCAGCACTGCACATGAGCGAGGGGCCAAAGTCCGGGCCCACGTGGCCGACAAGGCGATGATCATGGAGTGCCTCGAGCTCGGTCTCGATGTCGTCGACCACGGCGATGAGGTCGACGACGAGGTCATTGCCGCGATGGTCGAGACCGGGGCCTTCTGGGTGCCGAGCCTGATTTTCCTGCGGAGTGTGCTTGAGCTCGGGTACGGCGAGAGTATGGGTGTGCGGCGGGAGCAGTACGACCACGTCCGCGCCATGCTTCCGGCAGCGCAGGCCGCCGGGGTCCGGATTCTGATCGGCGACGATTACAGCGGCGTATTTCGTGATCTGTTGGACGACGATCCGCTGGACCATCAGGTCGGCAACTATGGCCGAGAATTCGCCTATTACAGCCAGATTGATGGTCTCGCACCCGAAGATGTACTGAGCTGGGGAACGCTCAATGCCGGTCAGCTGCTTGTTGACCCACCCGCGCGGGTCGGACTGATCGAACCCGGCGCCCTGGCGGATCTCATCATCGTCGACGGCAACCCCGTGGACGATCCCTCATTGCTTGCCCGTCCCAACGAGTCGCTGCGCGCCGTCATCCGGGACGGAGTGCTGGTGATCGACCGCCTGGGTGACAGCGCAGCCGATCCTCCGGGTGCGGAGCTCGACAGTCTGCTGGCCCGGTAGTTCGCACCCAGATTCGAGGAGCAGTGCCTACAGTGCAAGATCAGAAGGTTGTTTTCATCACCGGTGCGGGTTCGGGCATCGGACGCTCCGCAGCCGAGGCATTCGCCCGCCGTGGCTACGCGGTAGCGCTCGCCGATGTCGACGAGGAGGCCGGAGCCAAGGTCGAAGCGGAGCTGAGTCATTGGGGTGCTTGTACGTTCGTGCCGTGTGACGTGACCGACGATGGGAGCGTCGCGGACGCGGTGGGCCGTACGGTCGCGCTGTACGGTCGCCTCGACGCGGCATTCAACTCGGCCGGCGTCGACGGCGAGCACGGCAAACTGACGGCCGAGGGCTCGATGGCGAACTGGAACCGGGTGATCGCCGTCGACCTCACCGGTACCTGGTCGTGCATGCGACATCAGATCCCCCCGATCATCGAGGCGGGCGGCGGAGCGATCGTCAACTGCGCGTCGGTAGCAGGGTTGCGGGCCGCACCCACCGTGTCGGCCTATACCGCCGCCAAGCACGGTGTGGTCGGGTTGACCAGGGTGGCTGCGCGGGAGTACGCGAGTCAGGGTCTGCGGATCAACGCGATCTGTCCCGGCACCGTCGACACCCCGATGTTCCGCGAGTCGATGTCGCCCGCAGTGATCGAGAACCTGCTCAACGCAGCACCTATCGGCCGTCTCGCCGAGGCCAGCGAGATCGCCGATATCGCACTGTGGTTGTGCGATGACGCTCCCGCCTATCTGACCGGCCAGGCCATCGCGGTGGATGGGGGTATGGGAGCGTGACCGGTGTAGAAGGGATTCAGGTGTCCACACAACAGGTAGTGCCCTCCGACGACGTGTATTACGACCCATACGACCTCGACATCAACCGCGACCCGTATCCGACCTTTCGCCGGCTTCGGGATGAGGCGCCGCTGTACTACAACGAGCGGCATGACTTCTATGCGGTGAGCCGCCACGAAGACGTAGCGAAAGGGCTGTCGGACCGCAACACGTTCAAGTCGAGCCGCGGCAACATCCTCGAACTGATCAAGTCGGGCATCGAGATGCCGCCAGGGCTGGTCATTTACGAGGATGCGCCCACCCACACAATCCACCGCAAGCTGGTGTCGAAGATGTTCACGCCGAAGACGGTGGCGTCGCTGGAGCCGAAGATTCGGGCGTTCTCGGCGGCCTGTCTGGACCCGCTGGTGGGCACTGACCGGTTCGACCTCATCGCCGAATTCGCTGCTCAGATGCCGATGCGGGTCATCGGCATGCTGCTCGGTATCCCCGAGGAGGATCAAGAGCAGATTCGCGACCGCAGCGATGCGAACCTGCGGGTGGCCCCCGGCAAGGCGATGAAGTTCAAGCAGGACACCCTGGTTCGGGGCGGGGTGTTCGCCGACTACCTCGACTGGCGGGTGGACAACCCGTCCGACGACATCATGAGCGAGCTGCTGCACCTTGAGTTCGAGGACGAGACCGGCACCCAGCGGCGATTGACCCGCGATGAAATCCTGGCCTACGTCCAGGTCGTCGCCGGCGCGGGTAATGAAACCACCACGCGGCTGATCGGCTGGACGGCCAAGGTGCTGGCCGAATACCCCGATCAGCGTCGCGAACTCGTCGAGGACCGTTCGTTGATCCCGAATGCCGTCGAGGAGATCCTGCGTTTTGAGACACCTGCTCCGCATATCGGCCGATTCGTCGCGCTGGACACGGAGTTTCACGGTCAGGCTGTTCCAGCCGGCAGCGCGATTCTGTTCGTGGCGGGCGCCGCCAATCGCGACGACCGGGTCTACGCAGACCCCGACCGCTTCGACATCCACCGCAAGGTCGCTTCGCCGCTCACCTTCGGGATGGGCGCGCATTTCTGCCTCGGCGCGGCACTGACCCGACTCGAAGGGCGTATCGCGCTCGAGGAGATGCTGACCCGCTTCCCGGAATGGGACGTCGACCTCGCGGCCGCAAATCTATCTCCCACATCCACCGTCAGGGGCTGGGAGCAGCTACCGCTACTCATTTCATGAACGAATCCATCAGTGGCGGTCGGTGATTGCGGTACACCGACGGCTAGGCAAGAAATTCGACCGACATTACGATCACTGGAGTAAATGTAAATATGTTGTCACAACGGGCCGACGGGAAAATGATGACCGCTGAGGAAATCGTGCGTGCCGAGATCGCTGCGTGGGGTCGCAACGACGTCGACGAGGTGATGAGCCACTTCGCCGAAGACGCCACCTTCGACATCGGGCCGGACTGGCCGAAGCTCTCCGGGCACGAGGCGATCCGCGAGATGATGAAGGTGTTCTTCGCCGGCGGGAACTGTGTCGACCTCAAAGTCCTGTACCTGGCCGTCGACGGTGATGTGGTGCTGATGGAGCGTACCGATTACTGGATCGTGGACGGTAAGCAGATGAGCTGGCCGGTGATGGGCGCTTACGAGGTGAAGAACGGGAAGATCACGGCCTGGCGGGAGTACTTCTACCCACCGAAAGATCTTGGGGTGGACGGTGCTAGCGCACCTGAATGACCACTTTTCCCACCGCTTTCCCGGAGGCGACTTCGCGTAGCGCACCGGTGGTCTCCTCCAGCGGATAGACCGCGCCGATGTGCGGCTTCACCTTTCCGGTGGCCAATAGCTCTCCCAGTTCGGCCTCGTTGCGGGTGAACTCGTCCGGGGCGATGTCCTGGAATTGAAAGCCCAGCACCTGAATCCCTTTGACTAGCACCAGGTTCAGCGGGATACGGGGGATGACGCCCGAGGCGTAGCCGATCGTCACGAACCGGCCGCCGCGGCGCAGCGTCCGCAACGCGGGCTCCGACAGGTCCCCGCCGACCGGATCGAGGACCGCATGGGCGCCGTCGGGCAGCGCCTCCCGTATGGCTGCACGCAGGTCGCCCCGAGTGTGGTTGATCAGCGAAGCCGGACCGTATTGTGCTGCGGTGGCCAGCTTTTCATCAGAGGAGGCCACCGCGGTCACGCGGGCGCCCAGCATCGTCGCGAGCTGGACCGCTGCCAAACCGACACCGCCGCCGGCGCCGAGCACGATCACGTCGTCGCCGGGTTCGACCCGTAACACCGAGCGCAGCGTGTGATACGCGGTGCGGTGCGCGACTCCGAACGCTGCCGCGACGCGTTCGTCCACCCCGTCGGGTATCCGAGCCAGCCCGGCGGGAGGAACGCATACCTGTTCGGCGAACGCACCGAACAATCCGGTGCCGGTCACCCGGTCGCCCACGGTGAAACCATCAGTGTCACTGGCGACTTCGGTCACCACCCCGGCGAACTCGCTGCCGGGGATGAACGGCACCGGCACCGTGATCTGGTACTGGCCGGCGACGAGCAGCAGGTCGGGAAAGTTGACCGCGGCGGCACCGACTTGAACTCGAACCTGGCCGGAAGCGAGCGGGGGAGCGGGGAGTTCCTCGATGCGGACCACCTCAGGTGGGCCGTATTCGGGGCAGACGGCAGCCTTCACCGGTAATCGGTGGATTCGGCGAGGTCAGCGGCAGACTGCATCAGTTCGGTGACCACCGGACCGAACGCCAGCAACTTCTCGTCGTCGCCGGCCCGCTGAAAGCCCTGCTCCAGCACGATCGCCAGCTTCCACTTGGCGAGCACCAGGTAGTAGTCGAGGTCGTCGACCTGACGTCCGGACACCTTGGCGTAGTGGGCTACGACGTCGTCACGCGAGGGCATTCCGCGCATGTCGACGTAGCCCATTTCGGACGGCTCCGGGTTATCGGGATCGGAAGGCCATGACTGCACCATCCAGGCCAGGTCCAGCTTCGGGTCGCCGACCGTACCCATCTCCCAGTCCACGATCGCGGCCATCGTGGCCGGGGCGCCGTGTTGGTACATCACATTGGCGAACTGGTAGTCCCCGTGCATCAGGCCGGGAATGAAATCGAGTGGCTTGTGGGCCCGCAGCCAGTCCGTGGCCACCTCAAGCCCGGGCAACTCACGGTTCCTGATCCGTTCGAGGAACCCGATCCAGCGAGAGACCTGGCGTTCGTGGAAGCCATCGGGCCGACCGAGATCACCCAGCCCTTTGTCCTGCCAGTCGACCTTGGACAGCAGCGCGATACCCTCTGCCAGTTGATAACTCAAACCTGGACGGCTGCTCATATCGGTGTTGAACGGCTCCGGCCAGCGGCCGTGGGTGTCCATCGGGGACCAACCGTCGACGAATCCCATCAGATAGAACGGCCGGCCGAGCACCTGCGAATCGGCGCACACCCCGACCGCGGCGGTGTGCGGGACATCCGTGCCGTCGAGCGCCTCGATGATCCGCCATTCCCGCAGGATGCCCTTGTCCCGGTCCGGTGGAGCGCCCGCCGGCGGCATCCGCAGAACACAGGAATGCTCGCCACGGCGGATCTGGTAGATGACGTTCTGGGTTCCGCCGGACAGGAAGCGGGCCTCCAACGGCTCGCCCTTGCCCGCCAGCCCGGCGTCGTCCATCCAATCGGCAAGGCGAGCAGTATCGAGGCCCCGCACAAGAGGAGCAGAATCAGATTGCGTCACAGGTTGCCTACTGTGTTTTCGATGTCGGACTCCAGGAACTCGGCGAACTTCGCCTTCGCGGCTTCCCGTTTGCGGGGGATCCACTCGCTGGGCCAGGTGTCGGTGGTCGGCTGGTAGTTGCGCAACACCTGCCGGGCCACCGTGGTCTTGTGCACTTCGGTCGGGCCGTCGGCCAGGCCCATCACCGCGGCACCGGTGACCATGCCGAGGAAGGGCATCTCGTTGGTGACGCCGAGCGCGCCGTGGATCTGCATTGCGCGCCAGGCGATGTCGTGCAGCACGGTGGGCATCGCGACCTTGACCGCGGCGATGTCCTTGCGGACCAACTTGTAGTCGTTGTATTTGTCGATCTCCCACGCGGTGTAGAGCACCATCAACCGGAACTGCAGCAACTGGGCATAGGAGTCGGCGATGTACCCCTGGACGAACTGCTTGTCCGACAGACGGCTGCCCTGGGTCTCCCGGCTCAGCGCGCGTTCGCACATCATGTCCAGCGCCTTCTGAGCCAGGCCGATCGTGCGCATCGCGTGGTGGATCCGGCCGCCACCCAACCGGGTTTGCGCGATCACGAAGGCCTGTCCCTCGCCGCCCAGGAGGGCTTCGGCGGGGACCCGGACGTTGTCGTAGTGGATCAACGCATGGCTGCCCTCGTTGTCCGGTTCGCCGTACAGTCCGACGTTGCGGACGATCTTGACGCCGGGGGTGTCGGTGGGCACCAGGAACATCGACATGCCCTGGTAGGCGCTGACCTCAGGATTGGTGACCACCATGACGATCAGAAACGACGCCGTTGCGGCGTTGGAGGAGAAGAACTTCCAGCCACTAATCACCCAGTCGTCCCCGTCGCGTACCGCGCTGGTGGTGAACAGGGTCGGGTCCGCACCGGCATGCGGTTCGGTCATCGAATAGCAGGAGAACAGCTCACCCTCGAGCAGTGGATGCAGGTACTGCTTCTTCTGCTCCTCGGTGCCGTAATGCGCGATGATCTCGGCATTTCCGGTGTCGGGCGCCTGACAGCCGAACACGATCGGGGCCCACTGCGAGCGGCCCAGGATCTCGTTGAGCAGCGCCAGCTTGAGCTGCCCGTATCCCTGCCCGCCCAGTTCGGGGCCCAGATGGGTGGCCCACAAACCCTTTTCGCGCACCTGTGCCTTGAGCGGGTTGATCGCCTCGCGGCGCTTACCCTCCAGTTGGGTGAATTGCAGGTGCGGCCAGGCCAGATCGAGTGGCTCGACCTGTTCGGTCACGAATTCGTCGGCCCAGTCCAGTAATTCCTGGTACTGCGGATCGGTCTCGAAATCCCACGCCATCGGGGGTCCTCCGAATCTATTTGTCGGTAGTGGTGTTGAAGCCGGTGATCATCGCGCCGATATCGCGTGCGACGAGCTCGGTGAACGAGCGGTCGCCGAAACTCCCGCCGGCCCAGTGCCGGACGCCCTCGCTGACCAGGATCTGGGCCAACCGGGACAGGTGGGTCACATCGACGTGTTTGCCGAGCTTGCCGTCTGCCTGGGCTCGGGTGAACAATTCGCCGAACATGTCGGCGTCCTGCGTGTCCGGGTCGACGTCGCCGGCCAGGATGCGGTGTTCGTGCCGGTACCCCTCCAGGATCGTCTCGACGATCAGATCGGGGGGATTGCGTGCCATCGACCGTTCCAGGCTGCGCAGTGCTTCGGTAACGACAGCCATCATGTCGTAATCACCGGCCAGCAACGATTTCACCCGCTTTTGCGCCAGTCGGGTGGAGGTCAGGCCCACCTCGAACAGCACGTCCTCTTTGGCGGGGAAATAGAAATAGAACAACGCCCGGGACACCCCGGCGGCGCGGCAGATATCGGCGACGGTGGTCTTCGCATAGCCGTTCGTGCGCCAGAGCGCCATCGCGGCCTGGACCAGATCGCGTTTGGTCCTGGTGGACCTTGCGCGTTGGTAGGAGGCGCGACGCTGACCACCGTCAGTCTTCGATTCCGCTGCCACCTTGGCCATTTTCGAACTTTAACAGGAGAATTGACGGTTGCAAATAGTTGACGGCTGTATAACTATCGCCGTCGTGGTGGCCGTCGTTCCGTCAGCACCCGCCATACCCAGGTGGACGGCAGCACCTGCCCGGTGGTGACGTAGGTGATGGTGGCCGTGTGGAACAACGCGTCGGACAGGTCGGACAGCCCGTCGGACTTTCCGGCGAGCAGCAGCTGGTCGCCGACCTGCAGCGTGACGTCGTCGTCGGGGGTCAGGATCAATTCCTCGCCGCGCACCAGCAGCAGGGCCATCACCTGCAAGGTCTCGGAACGATCGTCGGGGTGTCGCAGCAGATCGCCCAGGGCCAGCTCATGGCCGCTGAGCCAGCGCACGACGGCAGGTGCTTCTCGTTCGGTCAGGGTGATGGCTTCGCGCTCGGGAACCGCGGGTCCACACCGTTGCAGCAGGCGGTCCCGAGTCCGTTCGGCCCATGCGTCGTCCTGTTGCACGGCTTCCTCGATGAACCGCCAGAAGCTCGGATGGACCAACCGGGCCAGCGTCTCCCGTGCCACCAGGTCGGTGGGTACGAAGACCGAGTCCACGTCCAGCGCCGCGAGCAGTGCTCGGTGCATGCAGTCCTGCTGGCGTACCGAGACGAATGCGCCGGGGTTGGACAGTCGGGCATGCTCGGCCATCGCGATGTTCGTCATGTCATTGTCGGTGCCGGCCACGAAACCGACCACGCCGTCAAGGTCCAGCGGGTTGTCGGTGGGCGGGATCTGGTCGACGGTCAGCCCGGAGTCGCGTAGGTCCGCCGTCACCTGCTCGGCGAACTCACCGTGCCCGCACACCACCCAGCGGCCCCGGGTCAACCCGACGCGTAGGTCCGGAAGTTGATTTTCGTCGTTGTCCATCAGCCAGATCATCAGCTGGTAGGTGATCGGCTGATGCAGCATCAGCGCCAGATAGCCGCCGTAGCGGTCGTCCGGATTGATCACTGCGGCCGGACCGAAGTCTTCCATCCGATGCTGTACCGCTCGATCATGGCAGCGAGCGATCACGGTGACATCGGGGCGCAACAACGAGACCGCCATGACGGCAGCAAGATTCGAGTCATCGTCGTCGGTGAGTGCCAACACGCCCTGACAGGTGGGGCGGTCGAGTCCGGCCAGGCCCAGGACCGCCGGGTTGTGGCAGTCACCGACTACGGCGGGAATGTCGGAGTGCGTCGCATCGACGACGACCGAATCCACCCGCCGCTGCTGCTTGTCGATCACCACGAAGCGGCGGCGCCAGTCATCGAGTTCCAGCCCCACCTCCCGCCCGGTCTGGCCGTAGCCGCAGATCAGCAGGAACGGTTCCCGGAGACGGCGGACCTGGCGCCGAAATCGCTGGGCGCGTAGGGCGTCTTTGAACGCACTGTCGTTCACCGCGGAGAGCAGGGCGCCGATCGCGTACGCCCAGGCGATCACCAGGGTGAAGATGGACAGGGTCAGCCACATTCGCTGCGGATAGGAAAATGGGTAGGGAACTTCGCTGTAGCCGACCGTGGTCAGGGTTATCGCCATTTGGTAGAACGAGTCGAACAGCGTGAGGTGGCGAGTATGTCCGTCGGCATCGACGCTCGGCATCAGCATCAAGCCCGCGACGTTGATGCTGAAGGTCACGATCACGAAGATGAACGGGGCCCGCATCCGGCGCAGCACCACGAACATCGCGTCGGTGGTTTCACCGCCGGTGGGCACCTGTGTCGGCTTACGCGCCCGCGGTGGGATCTTCCGCAGTCGGAAGTTGAGCAGGTCGATCGGCTTGGGCATGTGTTAGTCCACGGGGCTCAACGACGCCGATAGGTGACGGTTTCCACCACCAGCAGGATCACCGCCACCAGGTTGGCCAACAAAGCCCCGCCGGACAGCGACACCATGCTCGCGGTGTGAGAGGCGTCGAGACCGCCGGGGGATACCTGGGTGGCCCACACCCAGACCGCGACAGCGGCGATCAGTTGCAGCACCGCGACCAGGCTGGTGGCCAGGTGAATTGCGCCGATCTGGGTCCGGTCGCCGAGCTTCAGAGCGGTCGCGATCAGGTTGACGATCACGGCCGCGAACAGCTCGTACACGTTGTGCACGAGCGGATCGGAGATGTCGCCGACGAAAAACCCGAAGTTCAAGGTGGCCGCCAACACCACGAAGAAGCCGAACACCACTTTCTCGAGGTTCACCCTGCGTAACGCTAGACGTTGCGGACTAGACATCCCAGGGCCGTAGGTCGTCAAGCTGCTTGGGTGTCGGTGGTGGTGTGGCGGTGCGCCCAGGCCTGGTGTTCGTTGTAGATGGTGTGGTGGCGTAGGCAACCGTGCAGGATGCCGACGAGGCGGTTGCCCAGGGCGCGGAGCGCTTGATGGTGTGAATCCCCGTTGGTGCGGTGCTGGTCGTAGAAGGCGCGGGCGCCGGGACTGTTGGTCAGTGCGCAGAATGCCCATTGGTCGATCGCGTCGTAGAGGCGGCGGTTGCGGACGTGGCGGGCCAGCACGGCGCGTTTCTTGCCCGACGCGATCGTCAATGGTGAGGTTCCGGCGTAGTTCTTGCGACGCTTGGCGGTGGTGTAGCGGTTCGGGTCGTCCCCGAACTCACCGAGCACCCGGGCGCCGAGGATGACACCGAGTCCTGGCAGGGAGAGGTAGATGTCGGCGTCCGGGTGTGCTTCAAAATGTGTCGCCAACTCGGTCTCGAGGTCGGCAATCTGGTGGTTGAGCTCGGCGATGATCCCGACCGCGGCGCGAGTGGTGGCCCCGAATGCGGCGGTGACCGCGGCCGGCGCGGCGAGCTGCTCGGTGCGCAACGCCGCCTGAATCTCCAACGCTCTGGAATCGAGGTTGCGTTGTCGCCCAGCGGCTTTGAGTGCCGATCGGATCTTGGCCAGGCTCAGACGCCCGGCGGCGGCGGGGGTGGGGGCGCGGCCCAGGATGGCTAGGGCGTCGCGGTCGGCCAGAGATTCGAAAGCCTCCAACGCGGCGGGGTAGTACTCCCGCAACGCACTGCGCAGCGCATTGGTGTTGCGGTTGCGGCTCCAGATCAGGTTCTGATGCGCCCGCGCCAAGACCTTGATCGCCTCCACCTCGGCGCTGTCCCCGGCGATCGGGCGATGGTTGCGCCGGTCGGTGCGCACCAGATCAGCCAACAGCTTGGCGTCTCCAGCGTCGGACTTGGCTCCCGACACCTGGTGGCGGTCGCGGTAGCGGGCCACCGCGAGCGGGTTGACCGCGTACACCTGATAGCCGGCCCCCGACAGCGCCTCGACCCACAGACCACGGTCGGTTTCGATGCCGATCACCACCTGATCTGGGTCCTCGGCGTGGGCGGCCACCAGCTCATGGAACCCGCGGATACCGGCCAGGCCCTCCGGTAGCCGGCGCGCTGCCAGCTTGGCCCCCTCGGCGTCCATCAGATGCACGTCGTGATGGTCCTCGGCCCAGTCGTCCCCAACGAAGATCGTCATCTCGCCTCCCTGCTCGGGGTCAGTGAAACCTGCTCGAGCCGAAGGGCACCCGGCGGCAACCTAATGGATCAGTGCTCGGTGGCACGACACCCCATCAGCGCTATAGATGACCTCACCAACCGGCCGGGGCACGATCTAGTCCTAGAAGTCGAACACACTCCAGGTCAAGCCAGTGCTCACCGGCCAGCGGCTCGATGATCAGCGTCCCGCTCCAGAAGCAAGATCCCCGTCAAGGACACGCTGATCGGTTCCCATTAGGTGAGGGAGTGAGAATCCTATTCTTTCTGCTTATCGCTGATAGGTGGGGGTCCGACGTTGACGCACACCCGGTGCTGTGGAAACCTACTATCCATTGGTGAGAGTCACATTCTCATACGTGTGGCAGGAACGGGAGCAGCAGATGGCGATCGACCCAACCGGTATCGATTTTTTCCGCGATGAACGATTGGTCGACGACCCGTACCCGTTCTTCGAGGCGTTGCGGGACAAGTGCCCCGTCACCCGTGAAGACCAGTACAACGTCACCATGGTGACGGGCTGGGACGAAGCGGTGCAGGTCTACAACGACGAGGAGACCTTCTCGTCGTGCCTCTCGGTCACCGGACCGTTCCCGGGCTTCCCGGTCCCGCTGGAGGGGCGCAGCGCCGAAGAGGTCACCGCGCTCATCGACAAGCACCGCAACGAACTGCCGTTCAGCGATCAGCTGCCCACGCTGGATCCGCCCACCCACACCGATCATCGCTCGTTGTTGATGCGGCTGATCACGCCCAAGCGCCTCAAGGAGAACGAGGACGCCATGTGGCAGTTGGCCGATGACGTGCTCGACGACTACCTGGGCTCGGGTGGGGGCGAGTTCATCAAGGGTTTCGCCGGCCCGTTCACCCTGCTGGTGATCGCCGATCTGCTCGGCATTCCCGACGAGGACCGCGAAGGTTTCGTCAACGGCATCAAGCAACATTCCGGCGGTGGCATCGGCAGCACCAGCAAGGAATCGCTGTCACACAGCCCGCTGGAGTTCCTCTACGGCCAGTTCTCCGACTACGTTTCGGATCGCCGGGCCAATCCACGTGGCGACGTCCTCACCGGCTTGGCCGAGGCCACCTTCCCGGACGGCAGCATCCCCGACGTCGGTGATGTCGCGCGGGTGGCGACCAACGTCTTTTCGGCCGGCCAGGAGACCACGGTCCGACTGCTCAGCACCGCCCTGAAAGTCCTTGGCGAGCAACCGGAGATCCAGCAGCGGCTCCGCGCCGACCGCAGCCTGATCCCGAACTTCATCGAGGAGGCGCTGCGGATCGAAAGCCCGGTCAAGGGTGACTTCCGGCTGTCGCGCTGCCCGGTGACCATCGGCGAGACCGAGTTGAGTGCGGGTACCACCTTGATGGTGCTCAACGGTGCGGCCAACCGCGATCCCCGGCGCTTCGAGGATCCCGACACGTTCGACCTGGCCCGCAAGAACGCCCGCCAGCACCTGGCTTTCGGCCGCGGCATCCACAGCTGCCCCGGCGCCCCGTTGGCGCGGGCCGAAACCCGGGTCGGTATCGAGCGGTTACTCGACCGGACCACCGACATTCGCATCTCCGAGGCCAAGCATGGCTCGGACGGCAACCGGCGCTACAACTACATCCCGACCTTCATCCTGCGCGGGCTGACCGAACTGCATCTGGAGTTCGACAGCTGATGCGCGTGCGGGTTGATGAAGACCGTTGCGCGGGCCACGGCATGTGCCTGACCCTGTGCCCCGAGGTCTTCGAGATGTCGGACGATGGTTGGGCGGTCGCCGATCCAGAAGAGGTTCCGGCCGCCTTCGAAGATGCGGCACGTGAAGCGATACAGAACTGCCCGGAACGGGCGATCAGCGAAATCAACGAGTGACGAAGGGGTTTGGATATGGCCGCTGGAACTTCTAAGGGATACGTGATCATCACCGAGGACATCAAGGACCCGGCCGGGATGGGCGAGTACGCCAAGCTGGCGTCGAAGGCGATGGGCGGCGCGACCGTCGTGGCCGTGGATCAGAAGCCCGAGGTGATCGAGGGAGCCTGGCACGGCACACAAACCGTGGTGCTGGAGTTCGAATCCGTAGACGCCGCTCGTGAGTGGTACTACTCCGATGCCTACCAGGCGGCCGCCAAGGTGCGCCAGGGTGCCGCCGAGTGCAACGGCGTCATCCTTTCCGGCTTCCCCGCCTGATCCCATGCGCTTCAGCATCACTCACCCGATGCACAGCCATCCGTACCACCCGGATCTGGTGAGTGGCAGCGGGGTTGCCGCGGTAGCGGCTGCGGCGGAGGCGGCGGGGTTCGACGGCTTCGGGTTCACCGACCATCCCGCTCCGTCGCAGCGCTGGCTGGACGCCGGTGGTCACGACGCGGTCGACCCGTTCGTGGCGATGACCTTCGCCGCGGCACACACCACCACGCTGCGACTGGTGCCCAACATCGTGGTGCTGCCATACCGCAACCCCTTCGTGGTGGCCAAATCCGGCGCCACTCTGGACCTGCTGTCCGGTGGCCGGTTCACACTGGCCGTCGGGGTGGGTTACCTCAAGCGCGAATTCGCCGCACTCGGGGTTTCCTACGACGACCGTGCTGCACTGTTCGACGAGGCACTTGAGGTGATCCGGGGCATCTGGACCACCGACGATTTCACGTTTGAAGGCAAGAACTTCAGCGCCCGCGGTATCACCGCGCACCCCCGACCGGTGGCGGGTCCGCATCCGCCAATCTGGATCGGTGGCAACACCTCAGCGGCGCGGGCCCGGGTGGCCAAACACGGCGACGGGTGGTGCCCGTTCGCCGCACCGCCGGGCCTGGCCAAGACCGCGGGCACCGCAGCGATGGACTCACTCGACGCGTTGGCCGCCGGCATCGAGGATCTGCGGGCCCGGTTGGCCGCTGCTGGTCGCGATCCCGACGGAATCGACATCGTGTTCAACAACTTTGAGGGTGGCAACCCCGGCGCCGACGACTTCAATGCCGACGCCTACCTGGCCGGCGTGGACAAGCTCGCCGCGCTGGGGGTCACCTGGCTGCACGTGACCCTGCCCGGCGACAGTTTGGCCCATGCGCTGGAGGCGACCGAGAGCTTCGGTAAGACAGTAATTTCGCGTTGACTCTGCGGTGAGGGCGCAAAAGTACGAGTAGGCAGCGCCGTGGCCGCAGAGTCGATGGGGAATCAGGCCGGCGTCACGGCGGCTATCGGCGTGGTCGTCGTGGCGTGCACCAGCAGTTCGGCCAGCTCGCGGGGGCAGCTCAGGAACGGCGAGTGCGACGCGTCGATGGTCAGTTGCTCGACACCGAGACGTTGCGTCACGGTGTCGGCCAGCCACTGCGGCATCGAGCGGTCCTGCAGGCAGCGGATGAAGCTGCGGGGCAGATCGGCCGCCCAGAACTGCGGCACCGACACCGGCGTGACGGTGGTGTCGCCGAACCGCTCCGGGCCCAGGCGATCGAAAGCCCAACGGGCCGTTGCCTCGTCGCAATCGTGGTAGAAGTAGCGCCACGCACCGTCGAAGTCGGCGAAGTGCATTGCGCCCTCCGCGTCGAAATGCAGGTAGCCCAGCATCTCGCCGACATCTCCGTCGAATTCGCCGCCCAACTCATCTTCGGCCGTACGCATGGCCATCGCCTCGGGATAGGTCCGGCCCTCCCTGGGTAGTGCGGCCGCCAGATACACGATGTGGCCCACCAGCTCTGGGGCGGCATCGGCAGCAAGGGTGGCGTCGAACCCGCCGCCGGAATGTCCCACCAGCACATCCCCGGGTTGCATGACCTCGAGGATCGCGGCGCGGCGGTTGGCCAGGGTTGATTCCTCGGCTGCCCGAGCGCCGTGCCCGGGCAGGTCCACCGCGACACCGCCGTGACCGAGGTTCTGCAACTCGGCGATGGTGCGGTCCCAGCACCAGGCCGCGTGAAATCCGCCGTGTACGAAGACGAACCGCACGCCTACTCGTCCTTGATCGAGATGGCCTGCCGGGGGCACTGCCGCACTGCTTCGCGGACCAGCGCCTCGTTTTCCGGCGTGACATCTTCCTGCAGGATGTGGAGGTAGTCCTGATCGTCGAGGTCGAACACCTCGGGGATGATCCCCATGCAGACTGCGTTGCTCTCGCAGATCTCGAAGTCGACGTGAACTTTCTTGGTCATCACCTCAGCACCCGCACCGGCACGTTGGAGTAGCCGGCCACATTCTGCATCTGAACACGTTGCAGCTGGTCCCATTTCACCTCGTAGCGCGGCATGTAATCGAGCAGCTTCTCCAGGGCGATCACGCTTTCCATCCGGGCCAACGCCGCCCCCAGACAGCTGTGGATGCCGTAACCCAGCCCGAGGTTCTGCGCCTCGGTGCGGTCGCGGTCGATATCGAAGGTATCGGCGTCGGTGAACGCATCGGGGTCGCGGTTGGCCGCGGCACTGATCAGGAAGACCGCCTTGCCCGCCGGAATGGTGCCGCTGGGCACGTGGGCGTCCTTGAGGGTGTAGCGGACGTTGTACTGCACCGGGCCCTCGTAGCGCAGCAGTTCCTCGACCGCGGCCGGCACCTTGTCGCGGTCGTCGAGCAGCTTCTGCCACTGCTCAGGGTTGCGCGCGAACAGCACCATCGCGGTGCCGACGAGTTTGGTGACGGTCTCGGCACCGGCCCCGCCGAGCAGGGTGGCGAAGCCGGTGATCTCGATATCGTCGAGGCGACGCATCTGGCCGTCCTCGCCGGGGATCTCCGCGGCGATCAGTCGGCTGATCATGTCGTCCTGCGGGTCTTCCCGGCGCTTCTGCACCAGCCCGTAGTAGTAGATGCCGGTGTCGATGTTGGCCTGCATTCCGGCTTCGGAGTAACCGATCTGCCCGGGTTCACGCGACAGGCTGATATCGATCCAGTGCCGCACCTGCTGGCGGTAATCCGGGTCCACACCTGCCATCCGGGTGATTACCTCGACCGGGAACGGGCCCGAGAAATCCTGGACGACATCGAACTCGTCGGAGTCGATCAATCCCAGGTGATGGTCGATCTGCTCGACGATGGTGTCGCGCTGCGACTGGATCATGCGCGGCGTGAACGCCTTGTTGAGCAGACTGCGCATGTGGCGGTGATCGGGCGGATCCATGAAGATGATCGACTTCTGCGGCGGCTCGGCGCTCTGCACCATGGCCAGATCGCAGCCACGCGACGAGGAGAACGCCTCATGATCCTTCAACGCCGCCGACACGTCCTCATGCCGGGTCAGGGCATAGAAGTCAGAGTCTTCGTTGTAGTAGAGCGGCGCGTCCTGGCGCATGCGCCGGTACATGTCGAACGGGTTGTTGAAGAACTCCTCGGAGAACGGATCGAAAATCACCTGGGCCTTGGTCATTGGCTGGCTCCTCCTTCGCGGCGGGCTGGGCCGGAAGTGTTGTGACACGTTACGGGAAACTGTTGAACTGTAACGCTAACAGTAATCCGTTTGAGAGTGTTTGAAAAGGATGAAATGCCATGCTGATCAGGACGTGGCCCTGCGTCAGATCACGTGACTGCGGCGTCGATCAGGCCCTCGAGTCGGCCCAAGTTGCTGTCCAGTTCAGAAGCGGTGGTGCGGACCACGGCCACGTCCTTGCCGATGAATTCGCCGACCCGGGCGATGAACGCGTCCGCCGAGCCGGTGGCAGCGATGGCGCCGAGCGCTCGGCTGGCCCCACTGCCGTGAGTCAGCGCGGTCAGCAGTGTCGCCTCGTCGATACCCAGTCGATCGCCGAGCTTTACGCCCTCGGCCACCGCGCCGATCTGTGCGGCGAACAATGCGTTGTTCACCAGCTTCACCCGCTGCCCGGCTCCGACCGGACCGACGTGCAGCACCGGATCGGCATAGGACTTCAAGACTGCGCGGGCGCGGGCCACCGCGGACTCAGCACCCCCGGCGAACACCGTGATGGATCCGGCCGCGATATCGTGCGGTCCGCCGCTGACCGGGGCATCGATGACCGCGATGCCGCGAGCGGCCCCACGCTCGGCGAGAGCCTCGACGGTGCGGGGGCTGCCGGTGGTGTGCAGCACCAGCACCGCACCTTCCGGCATCTCGTCGATCAGGTCCGGGCAGAGGTCCCGGACCTGCTCATCGGTGAACACGCAGACGATCGCCACCTCGGCATCGCTGACGGCCTCGCGCGGCGAGGCCACTGGCTCCGCGCCGAGTTCGGCCACCGCGGCCCGCTTTTCGTCATCTCGGCCCAGGGCTCGCACCTGGTGTCCGGCGTCGGCCAGGCGGCGCACCATCGGCGCGCCCATCCGTCCGGCACCGATGAAACCGACGCGCATCAGCGGGGATGGTTCATGATGGCCAGGGCATTGTCGGCGGCTTGGAAAACGGTACGGTACACGGCACCTTCTGGTACTGAGGCCTCGTCGGCCAGGCTGGCGGCATGCCTGCAGTCCTTCTGCAGCAGCGCGCCGGCGATCGGCGCCAGGTTGTCCAGCGTCCCGCCGAACATCGCGATGCTGTTGAGTGCCTTGCTGGTGGCCGAACCGCGCGAGATCACCTCGCACAATGCCTGGCGCGGAACACCCAGCGCCTCGCCGAGTTCCAGTGCACTCATGGCCGCACCCAGGTTGGCGCTGAACAGCAGGTTGTTCAGGATCTTGGCAACCTGGCCGGCGCCGACGCCACCCAGGTGCACGATCGGGTCGGCGTAGGTGGCGAACACCGGACGCACCCGCTCGACGACCTCCTCGTCGCCGCCCACCATCACCAACAGGGTCCCGGCCGAGGCGGCCGGCTCGCCACCGCTCACCGGGGCATCGATAACTGAAATTCCCTGGGCAGCAGCCCTTTCTGCGATCTCGCGACAGGTGTCGGGGTGCACCGTCGAGTGGATGGCGACGACGCCTCCCGGGGCCAGTCCGGCGAGCACACCGGTCTCACCGTCGAGCACCTGGCGGACGTCGTCGTCACCGACCACGCACAGGCAGACCAGGTCGCTGGCGGCAGCCAGTTCGGCGGGGGAGCCTGCGGTCTTGGCGCCGGTGTCGGCGAACGGTTCCAGGGAGGTCGGGCGTCGTGCCCACAGGATCGTCTCGAAGCCGCCTTCGGCGATCCGCCGGGCCATCGGCGCCCCCTGGCTGCCCAGCCCGATAAATCCGACTCGCATCAACCTGCCTCCACTTCCATGTCACTGCGGGCGCGATCCGCCACGCACTCATCGGCAAATGACAACACCTTGCGGTGATAGGTCTCAGCGGTAAGTCCCACGCTGAGGTTGTGACCGCTGTCGGGGAGTTCGCCGGTCTGCACCCGCGGCGAGACGGTGAACATCGCACCGATTGCGGCCAGCGACTCGGGATCGGATTCCCAGACGTTCTCGTACTGGCCGGCCAGGAACTGCACCGGAACCGTCGTCTGTCCGGCCAGCGTCGGAAACTCGTGCCGCGCCCAGGTTCTGATGACGTCACCCTCGTAGGCGGTGCCGCCCGCGGACAGCCCGGCGCCGATCACGTCCGACGGATACAGCCGGGCCGGTTCCCACAGCAGCTCGCGTAGGCCGCGCGGCCGTTGCTGCGGTGAGGCGTCTTTGAGCAGTTCCTGTGCGGCCGGGTGATACCGGCGGCCGGTCCCGGCCAACGAGACTCCGAGGACCTCTGGCCGCTGCACGGCCAGGTGCATGGCCAGCTCGCAGCCCATCGAATGGCCCAGGACGAACAGGTCGGCCGCACCGGCGATGCGCTGAATCACCCCTGACACCAACGCGACTCGCTGATCGGCCCGTGCCATGGCATCAGGGTAGGCAGCGGAAGCGCCGTAGCCGGGGCGGTCCAGTGCAATCACGGTGTACCCGTGGTCGACTGCGCTGCGCAGCAACGACAGCTCGGGGTGGCCGGGGCAGTCGAAGTAGGCCGATGTGGTGGCCCCGCCGTGCAGCGCGACGATGACGGCGCGCGGGTCGGGCGACTCGGCGACCAGGGCCGACATCGGGACACCGTCGACCATCACCACCCTGGGATGCGGATCGGCCTTGTTCGCCGTCGATGTCACGGCCTAGTCGTCCCTGCGCATCAGCAGGACACCACTGGGGGTCAGGCCACCGCTGCTGGCCACCGCGACACGGGCGTTCGCGACCTGGCGCTCACCGGCCTCACCGCGCAGCTGGGTGACGGCCTCGTGGATCAGACCCATTCCGTGGGTGCGCCCGTGGGAGAGCTGGCCGCCGTGGGTGTTGAGCGGGATGATGCCGTCGCGGGAGATGTTGTGGCCGCCATCGAGGAAGTCCTTGGATTCTCCGATGCCGCAGAAGCCGAGCCCCTCCAGCCAGGACAGACAGTTGAAGCTGAACCCGTCGTACAGCTCGGCGACGTCGACATCGCCGGGACGCAACGAGGTTCGCGACCACATGTGCGCGCTCTGGCCCAGGACCTGTGGTTCGTGGGTGAGGGTGGTCTGGTCCCAGTCGAGCCGTTCGACGATCTGAGTACCGACCGCCTCGAACAGGATCGGCGGCTTGGGCAGATCGCGTGCGGCGTCCACAGCGGAGACGATGACGGCCACCGCCCCGTCGCACGGCACGTCGCAGTCGTAGAGGCCGAACGGTGTGGTGATCATGCGGGCCGACAGGTAGTCGTCCATGGTCATCGGATCGCGGTAGATGGCCGTCGGGTTCAGTGCGGCGTTGGCACGCTGGTTGAGCGCGATCCAGCCGAGCGTTTCCCGTGTGGTGCCGTATCGGTCGAAGTGGCGACCGGCGTTCTGCGCCAACGTGTGCGCGGCCGAGGTGGACCCGAACGGGTATTGCCAGCTGTCGCTGCGGCCACCCATCGGAGGGGACATCTTGCCCTCCTTGACCAGCTGGCCGAACGTCGCCTCCCACAGCGTGCGGAAGCACAACACGTGGCGCGCCATACCGGTGGCCACGGCCATCATGGCCGCGATGACCGATCCGCCCGGACCGAAGGTGTCCATGCCGCCATTGATCCAGGTCGGACGGAGCCCGAGGGCGCCCTCCAGTGCGGTCACGCCGCCTTCCCCCATGCCGGCGATGGCCAGACCCGGGTAGGTGGACAGGCCGTCGATATCGTCGAACGTCAAACCGGCATCGGCGACGGCTTTTTCGGCGGCGTCGATGGTCAGTGCCAGCGGCGGCACCATCTGTCGACGACCGATCTTGGACATCCCGATCCCGGTGATGGCCGAATGGTCCTCGAATTTCTTCTTGGTCAGCATCGGTCGGACGTACTTGGCGACATCCTGGGGCGCCACGGGTTCGGCGACCATCGGAGGGGCCGGCGTGGAGTCAGCCGCCCGCTTGAACACCGGCAGCCAGACGTCTTCGATGTGCTGGAAGTCGACCTCCACGGGCATGCCCAGTTTGAGGTCGTCGAAATCGCAGTCGACGATGTTGGTCGTCAACCGGACCCGCGGATCCTCGGCGATGGCCACCTCCGCCACCACATAGGGCGGCGGCAGGTCGGGGAAGCCGAACCGGTGGTTGATCGTGAACCCGGCCAGCGATGCGCGCCCCGACACATCGCGCACACCCATGTTGTGGCTGCGGCAGTAGCGGCAGATCGGCTGCGGCGGATGGATGAGGGCGCTGCAGTCCTGGCACTCCTGGATTCGCAGCACGCCGTCGGCGCCCGCGGTCCAGAAGTACTCGTTGAGCGTGGTAACCGTGGGGAGCGGACGCCCCGGTATCTGTGACAACTCGACTCCGGTGGTAAGCGGGTTATTCCATGTGGAGAATCACGTTACCAGTTTCCGGGATAGGTGATCCAGGACTCTGGGGGTCAGCCTGCCGCGCGTTCGGCCCGCGTCTCCTTCAACTCGATGATCGCGTGCACCGGGCAGTCCAGCAGCGCACGCCGGACAGCGTCCTCGTCGGCCTCGGGGATGTCGCCGTCACCCTGAAGCGAGGCGTACCCCCAGTCGTCCAGCGGGAAGTACTCCGGCGCGTGTTTGGCGCACAACCCGAAGCCATCACACAACGTGCGATCAAGCTTGACCTTCATACCGAGACCACCGCCTCCAGAGACTCCACTTCGTACGGCCGCGCGGCGGTGAATGCA
This sequence comes from Mycolicibacterium lutetiense, assembly GCF_017876775.1. Taxonomy (NCBI): domain Bacteria; kingdom Bacillati; phylum Actinomycetota; class Actinomycetes; order Mycobacteriales; family Mycobacteriaceae; genus Mycobacterium; species Mycolicibacterium lutetiense. The sequence continues at coordinate 967,177 of NZ_JAGIOP010000001.1, forward strand.
CCGGAACGGCAGGCCTGACAGCCCTTTTCGAGGTGACGATGAACCTGATCGGGGAACTGGGCCAGCAGGCTGGCCGCCACATTGGCTGCGCCGTCGAGCGTCGCGCAGGCACCGCGGCCGCGTAGCACCACCGACCACCGGGTGAGCCGGTCGAGATCCTCCTGGGTGGCCACGCCGTCACGCAGGCCGGTGGCCACCGCCGCCATCGCGGCCGTCCCGTTGAAGCACGACCCACATTGGCCGGCGTTCTCGCGGTCGAAGTAGGCCAGCACCGACGCGGCGACCGCCACCGGGCAGTCATCGGTGAGGATGCCGATCGCGCCGCAACCCAGCCCGCTGCCGAGTCCTCGTACGGACTCGTGATCCAGCGTGGCGCCGACGATGTCGTGGTTGACCAGCCCGGCGAAGTACCCGCCCATCAGCGCCCCGCGAACGCGGTCGGCGGACACCCCGTGCAGCGTCAGGAGATCGGCGAACGCGATGCCGTGCGGAAGCTCGTACAGCGCCGGGGCGCGTCCGGCTCCGGTGATCGTGGCCAGGAAGGTGCCGGGGGAGGCCTCGGTGCCCAGTTGCCGGAACGTCTGCGCGCCGTGTTGGTGGAGGTAGGCCAGGTGCGCCAGCGTCTCGACATTGCTGATCAGTGTCGGCCTGCCGGCCACCCCTTCCTCGAACGGGCGCGGTGGCTTGTCGGTGGGTTTGGCTGGGCCGCCGTTGACGACGTGCACGGCCGCGGTCTCTTCGCCGGCGACGTAACCCGGAGCGACGGTGAGTAATTCGACTGCCACCCGGTCCAGGTCGCCGGGGAGTTCGTCGAGCGCGCGAGCCACACTCGCGGCGGCCGTCGAATCCGACACGTACACCACGGCGCGGTCCGCGCCGACGATCCCGGAGGCCAGTCGCAGGCCGTCGAGTACCGCGTGTGGACGGTTGCGCAGCAACCAGCGGTCCTTGATCGAGGCCGGCTCGCCTTCTTCGCCGTTGGCGATCACCACGGTGCCCGAGGCGCCCCGCCCGTTGTCGCGCACCGCGCGCAGTTTCACCGCCAGCGGGAAGGCCGCGCCGCCCCGCCCGAGCAGTCCGCTGGCCTGGACCTCGGAAAGCAGATACTCCGAATCGGCAAGTGCGCCATAGCCCCCGGCCTGCTGATACTCAGCCAGGCTCTCCGGTCCGTCGCGGAGGAGGCGCGGGGTGATTCCCGGCCATACCGCGACTGTGAGTTCGGCCGTCATGGTCACTTCCCGTCCCCGGCTAGGCTTACCGGCATGAGAACTGCGGTGGTGCGCGTCGGAGTCGACCCGGCTGGTGAGCTCGGTGCGGAGCAGCTATCCGACGGCATGGCAACGCTCCGTGAGTTGCTGGGTGAACGTGGCGCCGAGGTGTTGGACAATCAGCTCGCCGAACTGCCCGCGCACCGCCGCGAGGTCGAGGTGCTGATCGCCGGCGACAACGCACCAGAGCTGCAGGCCATCGCGATCGAACTGTGCGCCAAGGCGTTTGGCACCACCCCCGCGGCGGGGGTGGTCACCTTCGTCAGCCGCGGCACCGATGAGGACGTTCGCGGTGTGCTGGCCGGGTTCGGCCTGTCCGGCGACATCAGCCGATCCGTCGACGTCGAAGGTTGGGACATTGTGACGGTGACCCTGGACAAGGCCGATCTGACCCGCATCCCGGAAAGCCGCATCCACACCGCCCTGGAGGCTTCGCTGAACTGCGAGGTACAGATCCGGGCGGTTTGAGCCCGTCGTGCTCACGCCGACCTCAGGAAGTCGATGATCGCCGGGGCGGCCTGGACCCAGGTGTCGAACAGGCAGAACGTCTTTCCGCCGCTCTGTGCGAACCTCTCGCCGGCGCGTTCCCAGGCATCCTCGGGCCAGGGCGGATCGATCAGCTTGGAACCCTTGATCAGACAACTCACTTCAAGCGAGGTGCGCTTGGGGTGATCCCAGTCGTTCTCGCCACCACGGATGATCAGGGTGGGAACGGTGATGTTGTCGAACATCTCGTCGGGCACGCCGGGGATGGTCTGGCCGGGTTTCGACACGAACGCGTTGAGCCACCGCAGCATGACTTTGAGGAACTCGTCGGTATCGAGGTCGAGCAGGCGCTGCCGGTTCGCCGGGTTCTCCGCGATCCGTTCGCGCCATTCGGACACGCTGAGCAACCCCTCGACGCCGAGTCCGCGTACCGCCAGGATGCTTGGCGTGACGTAGTGGCCGCCGAGCACGAAAGACCCGTACACGCCTCCGACGATGTTCCACACCACCAGCTTTCGCACGATCTCGGGATAGAGCATGGTGGTCAGCATCGAGTCCCGGGCGCCGCCGGAGCCGCCGAGGATGAAGCACGGTCCGATCTCGAGGGCGGTGATCAGTTTGTAGAGCGTCTCGGCTCGCATGTGCGACTCGCTCTGACCGTAGAACTGCACATCGGAGCGACCGCAGTTGGGCCGGTCCCACAGCAGCACCCGGTAGCCGCCCTCGACCAGTGCTTCGGCCAATGGTCGTAGCCCTGGAATGTCCTTACTGAACCGGCCACCGGGGGTAAGGGCGATGAAATCGCCTTTATCGCCGAGGAGTTCGTAGACGACGTTGCCGCCGTTGATCTCGATGATCTTCTCGCCCGGCTTGAGTTCTGGGGCGCCCAAGACAACCGTCATGGCCGATGATTCGCTCGCAAGCTCGCTCATGCCATCACCAACACATCTTCTCCAACCACACGGACCGGGTAGGTACGGATACTCCATTCCGGCTTCACCGCGGTGGTGCCGGTCGCCAGCTCGAAACCCCATTGGTGCCAAGGGCAGTAGATGAACTCTTTGTCACGCACCATCACCGCGTCGCCCGGCACTTTCTCGTCGACCACCGTGCGGCCCCGGGCCCGGCCCGAGCACAGCGGACCGCCCTCGTGCGGGCAGTAGTTGGCGATGGCGTAAAAGGTGCCGTTGACGTTGTACACGCCGACGCCGTGACGGCCGATCGGTACGAGTTTGTGTGTGCCGGGCGGGATTTCATCGACATTGGCGACGACATGCTCGCGTCCCTGCGCGAGTCGGGGGCGCTTCTCGGGCTCGCTCATCAGAACACCCGGGCCTGTCCCTCGAGTGCCGGAACGGTCTCGGGGAGCTTGTAGGTCTGGATGCCGTTGCGGAACATGATTGCCTCACGCGCGTGCTCGGGCAGGTGTTTGACCAGCCAGCGCGGGTCGTCGAAGGTCCAGTGCGGATAGTCGCTGGAATACAGCAGGATCTTGTCGCACTCCATCCACTCGAAGGCCCGAGACAGTTCGGTCTTGTCCTCGGGATAGTCCAGCGGCTGGGTGGTGAACTTGATGTGGTCCTTGACGTACTCACTCGGCTTGCGCTTGATGTCCATCCAGCTCTTGCGCTTCTCGTAGATGGCGTCCATCCGCCACATCAGCGGCAGGATCCAGGTGAAAGCATGTTCGACGAACACGATGCGCAGCGTCGGGAACCGGTCGAATACCCCGTCGAAGATCAGGCTCATCACCTGGTTGGCCGCCAGCAACGAGTAGCTGACCATGAAGTCGTGGTTGTAGCTGGGCAGCCCGACCGGGGGAGTGGGCAGCGTCTCGTACTCGCCACGGGACAGGTGGCAGCTCACCGTGATGTCATGCTTGGTCGCCGCGGCCCAGATCGGATCGTACTTGGGGTCACCCCATGACGGCCGAGGCTCGGCCTTCATCAGAACCTGTGCCATGTAAGGGTGTTCGGCCCACTGCTCGATTTCGGCGACCGCGGTCTGCGGCTCTTCGATGGCTACACAGATGGATCCCCGCCACCGTTCATGCCAGTTGTTGTGATTGTCCAACCAGTTGTCTGCCAGCCAATGGTTGACCGCGGTGCAGTAGGCGGCAGTGGCTTCGCCGAGGCGGCTCTCGGTGTGGGTCGGTTCCAGGATGGCGATATCGGAGCCGGCCTCCATGACGAGCTGACGCAGTGCCATGTCGGGGTCGCTGCAGGCGAATTCGCCATCCGGCGGGAACGCGTCCACGCGCATGGCGTAGGCATGTGCGTAATCCGGTGCGTCGTAGTAGATCTGCTCGCCGACCTTGTGGCTCAGAAAGTACTTGCTGCGCCACGGTTCAGGGATGTACTCGATCAGTTCGCCGCGCCGCGGCATGGGGTGGACGTCGGAGTCGACGCACCGAACCGCGATCCGCTCGGCCGCAGGCACCCGTGGGTTGGTCGTGATGGTCATGACGGTCTCCCTCCGATACCTACTGTGCCGCAACCGCGGACGATGGGACCAGACCTGCGAGATCCTGCTCCAGCCCGTAAAGCCCTGCGGCATTGCGCCACAACAGTTTGTCCCGCTGTTCGGTGCTGAACGCGCTGGGGACCTCCGGCTCGTTCAGCTGCCAATGCGGGTAGCTGGAGCCGAACATCACCATGTCCTCCTTGCCGGTGAAGCCGAACCATTCGCCGGCGAACTCGGTGTCTCCGGGCCCGTCGAGCGCACCTTGGACGAAGTACACGTGACCGGGCAGATAGTCGCTGGGCATCTTGGGCGCCCACGGCGTCTGCTCCAGGTGTGGGCGGCCGAAGCAATCCATCCGCCACATGAACGGCGTCAACATGTCCGCGGCACCGTCGCCCCAGACGAACTTCAGTGTCGGTGTCCGTTCGAAGACGCCCTCGGCGATCATGTTCATCAGGTGATAGATGTAGTTGAGCGCCATGAAGCCCAGGTATTGCTCATAGGTCCGGGTCTTGCCCGACGGGGTAGGCGCGAACTGGATGCCTGCCCCGCCCTCGATGTGCACGGCCACCGGCAGCCCCGCTTCCGCGGCGGCGTCCCACAGCGGCCAGAACTGCGGCTTGCCGTACAGCTCGCGTGACTGCATCGGGATGCCGATCTGCACCACGCGCGGATGGTCCTTGTACTTGTCGATCTCACGCAGGGCGCCGACGATATCGTCCGGGTTGACCCGGATGGTGCCGCGGAACCGCTCGCCGTATTCGGCGTGTTCGAGCCAGCGAGTCACCATCATGGCGTTGTGCGCGGCGGCCAGTGCCGTGCCGAGGTGACGGTCGGGCATGATGCCGCGGGTCATGGGATGCAGGATCGCGATGTCGACGCCGCGGTCGGTGAACAGGTGCTGGGCGGCGATGTCGGGATCGGAGCCGGGGTACTGACGGTCCGGTCCCTTGGTGTCCCTGGCATATTCGCCGCCTGGCGCGCCGTACCAGTTCATCTCGTAGTCGGGGAAGCCGCGGCTGGCGAACGGTTCCTTCAGGAAGTTCTGCCGCAGGTCCTTGTTCGATCCGAAGAAGACGTGCACGCTCGCGTCAATCACGGGCGTTCCCGCACTGCCGGGTTGCGCGGGGTCATTGATGGCCAAGACTGTCCTCCGATGTCCGTCCGGAAACGAGCTGTGCATACGCGGATGGCGGCGTGCCTGTTACGCCGGACCTTACAGCCAGTCTAGATCCATATTCTTCTATGGCAAGAACATAATTCTCGGAACGTCTCGGCTCTTTGTCGCAGGTAAGCGCCGGTGCTGGTCACCCGCACAGCGCGCTACTTTGGAGAACCGGTACTTGCTAGGGGAGAAGGTCCCATCATAGAAAGAGAATGCTATTCTCCTCTCGGACGCGACAGTGCAGCAGGAGGCGGCGGGTGCTACTCGAATTCGATGCCGATCAACGGCTATGGCAGGAAACCGTGCGCGATGCGGTGACCAAGCAGTGCCCGGCGACCTTGGTCCGTGAGGTGGCCGAGCAGGGTGTCGATCCGGCACCGCTGTGGCAGAGCTACATCGACCAGGGCTGGACCGAACTCACCGACTCCGAGAACGCCGTGGAGCTGGCGATCGTGCTCGAGGAACTCGGCCGCGCCACCGACCTGACGCCCTACCTTGCGACCATGACGCAATACGCACCGCTGGCGGGGGACCGCTTCGATGCGGGCACCGCCGGCGCCGCGGCGTACAGCGGCGTGACGGCGAACCGGGATGCCACCGGCTGGGTGCTGTCCGGCACCGCCCGTCACGTGCTGGACGGCGATCGGGCACAGAACCTCGCGGTGGTGACCGACGGCGGAGTGTTCCTGGTCGACGCGGCCAACGCAGCCGTCGTTCGCAGTTCGATCTTCGACCCGGTGCTGCACGTGGCCGAGGTGTCCTTCGACAACGTGCACGTCGACGACACCGCCCGAGTCCACGTCGATACCGAGAAGGCCTATCACCTGGCGGTGACCGGCATGGCCGTCACGATGGTCGGTGCCTGTCAGCGAGTCCTGGATCTGGCCCTCGAACACGTCAAGCAGCGTCAGCAGTTCGGTGTGGCGATCGGGTCGTTCCAGGCTGTGCAGCACAAGGCCGTCGACATGCACGTCGCGATCGAACGAGCCCGTGCGCTGGCGTATTTCGCCGCGTTGACCATCGCTGCCGATGACCCGCGCCGGCGGCTGGCGTCGGCCATGGCCAAGGCTGCCGCCGGGGAGTGCCAGGCGGTGGTCTTCCGACACGGCCTGCAGCTGTTCGGGGCCATGGGCTTCACCTGGGAGAACGACGTGCAGTTCGCGCTCAAGCGAGCCAAGGCAGGCGAGCTGCTGCTGGGCGGTGCCGCCGAGCATCGCGCGTTGATCGCCGCCGAGTACCGCACGACCTACAGGGGACTGTAAATGCAGCTGACATTCGATACCGACGTCGAGAAGTTCCGCGCCGAGTTCTCCGCATTCCTCGATGCCAACCTGCCGTCGGAAGCCCAGACGCTGGAGCGGCCCCGCTCGGTGTCACACATGCCACAGTGGGCCCGCGACTGGCAGCGGCTGCTCTTCGACAACGGATGGTTGCTGCCCGCACAACCACCGGAGTTCGGTGGGCGCAACGCCACCGTGGTGCAGACCTTCGTCCACCTCGATGAGCTGTGCCGACGCCGGATCTACCACAGCTTCAACCCGCAGGGCGTCAACATCATTGCGGCATCACTGCTTTCGTTCGGTACCGACGAGCAGAAGCAGCGTTGGGCCGTGCCCGTGCTGCGCGGTGAGAAGACCGCGTCGCTGGGTATGAGTGAGCCGAGTGCCGGTTCGGATCTCGCGTCGCTACGTACTCGTGCAGTCCGCGCCACCGACTCGGACGGCGACCATTTCGTCGTCAACGGCCAGAAGGTGTGGACCTCGGGCGCCCATGACGCCGATTGGCTGCTGACCTTCGTGCGCACCGACCCGGATGCGCCGAAGCACAAGGGCATCAGCGTGCTGATCATCCCGACCGACACCCCCGGTGTGGTGTGCCGGCCGTTCGCCGACATGACCGGCGAGGAGAACCTCGACTTCAACGAGGTCTTCTTCACCGATGCCCGGGTGCCTGCCGAGAACCTGGTCGGCCCGCTCAACGGCGGGTGGGGAGTGGCCAACGGATCGCTGGGGCACGAGCGCACCATGATGTGGCTCGGCTTCGCCGACCGAATCGACAACATGCTGGCCGATTTCCATCCGCGCACCGAGTTTGAGCGCGACCAATATGCCACCACGGTCATGGATTACCAGGCGCTGCGGGCAATGGGATCGGCGGCACTGGCCAAGGCCTCGCGCGGTGAGATGGACACCGCCTCGGTGTCGGTGCTCAAACTGTTCGGGTCCGAAGCCGAACGCAGCGCGTTCGAGAACGCGCTGACCGCTGCCGGTCCGGACGGATTGATCCACCCGGCCACGTCGGGCCCGTACGAGCACATGAACCTCGACCACTACTTCTCCAGCTGGTTCGAGCGCTACGCCCGCAGCTTCGGTGGCACCATCGCCGGCGGAACCTCGGAGATCCAGCGCAACATCATCGCCACCCAGGTGTTGGGGTTGCCCCGCCGCTGACCGTCGTTGGGTGACTGCCCCTCCGCGAGCAGAGGGGTGACCGCAGTTAGCGCGCGATCACACCGCGCAGGCTGGTGTCGCGGACGTGGATCTGCGATGCGCGGGTGCCCAGCTCCCGCAGGATGTTCTCCGGGATCCACCCGACGCCGATCACCGACCGGGCCAGGATCTCGTTCGAGGGGCTGTCGATGCTGATCTCGCCGGCCTTGATCGCCTCGGCCAGAAGCGATTTCACCTGCTTGACCCGTTTGGTGAACAGCCAGCCCGGATTCGGGGTGTCCGGCGGTGACTGACGCATCCAGGCGAGCTGGATCCGAAACTCATCGCCGAACTGGTCCAGTGCATTCGTGTGGATCCAGCTCAGCCCGTCGAGCTTCTCGATCGTCGTGCCCTCGGCGCGGAGGACCTCCGTCCAGCCCACGGCGATCTTCTCGCCGAAGGACTGCATGATCGCCGCCAGCAGCTCGTCCTTGGATCCGATGAGCCGGTACACGGTGCCGGTGCCCATGCCCGCCGCCGAGGCGATATCTCGCACGGTCGTGCTCTCGTAGCCGCGCCGGCCGAACTCTGCCCGCGCCACCGCCCGGATGTGGGTGGTCTTGTCGTCGGCTTCGGATCTGGCTTCCTCGATCCAGCTCTGCACCACCGCATCGGCCGCCAGGAACGCCGCGGATCGATCGAGTTCGGCATCGGTGGGCTGTCCGGTGGACAGCCCCTCCAGCAGAATCCGGCACAGCAGAGTGGCAACTTTCTCCGGTGCGGCGTTGTGCCGCATGACATCGAGGCCCACCTGCAGCATGGACTGGCAGATCCGGTCCGCCAGCACGGCCAGATCGATGTCGGAACGCAGGTAGCCGCTCCACCGGGCGGCCCGCAGCGTCTGCTGCATGGCTTCCAACGTGGCTGTGGGACGACGCTGGGCCAGTGCGATGAGGTCGGGGTTGGAACTCGGGCTCTCGTAGAACGACATCTGGAGCGCCGCCCGATGAGCCACGGCGCATCGGGCGATATCCGAACCGAGCTGGGCGATCCGGTCGAACGGTGCGGCCGGGTCGGAGTCGTCGAGGCGGCTCTGCGCGCGTTCGGCGATGCTGTCGAGATCGTCGTGATACCGCTCGAGCAGCTCGACCAGGATCGCTTCTTTGGACTCGAAATGGTGGTACAGGCTGCCGGGCAGGATGCCCGCCGCGTCGGCGATCTCCTGCAGTGAGGTGCGCAGTCCCGATGTGGCGATCAATGTTGCAGCAGTCTGGAGGATTTCGGTCCGGCGGGTGCCATCCTCAGCGCCGCTGCCGGCATCAGTTGCGCGGCCTGGGGTGCGCTTGAGCGTCTTGCGCTCCCCAGGCGTTACCTGGGTACGACCCACAGCGGCTCCACGATGATTGCCGGCTCCCGTCATGCGTTTCAGGTGGTCAGACCCAATGTTTGGTTAGAGGTTACCAGAACGGCACCGGCCGGCCGGGAGCGAGCGGGGCCGAACGCACTGGTCACGCGGTGACACCCAACCGTTCGGTGACCTCGAAAACCTCGTCGTAGATTGCGCCCGGAATCGTGAACGGCTCTGTCGCTGTGACTTCCGATAGGTGGGCGGCGATGTCGTCGGCTGTCGGGTCATCGTCCGTGGGCGTCATCCAGCCCTTACCCAGACCGACGAACACGCGGGCGAACCGGCCGGCACAGGCCGAGAAATTCTGGTGGCTCAACTCACAGTCCCGGCTCGCCAGGTACACGACGAGCGGGGCGACCAGTTCCGGCCGGATCGCCTTGAAGAAGCCATTGTCTTCAAGGACTTTGGGATCGGCGAGGGTTTCGGTGCCGGCTGGGCCAGATAGAAGCCGCCGTCGAGGTGCACGCTCAGCATGCGCCGCCAGTCCTCGGCGGACAGTTCGTCGAACGGGATGCTGTTGAAGATGCCTGCGTTGCTGATCACCGCGTCGAGTCGGCCGAACCGGTCGACGGCCGTGCGGACGATCGCCTCGCCGCCTTCGGGGTTGTCGACCGAGTCGTAGGACGCCACCGCGGTGCCACCGGCCGCCGTGATCTCGGCGACGACCTGATCGGCGACCGTGACGTCTGCGCCCCGGCCGGCCATGGAACCACCGAGATCGTTGACGACGACGGCAGCACCCCGTCGGGCCAACTCGAGTGCGTACCGGCGACCGAGGCCGCGGCCCGCGCCGGTCACCACAGCGACCTGATAGGTGAAGTCAATCAATGTGCAGCCCTTACCCTTTGGTGTCATACCGGGTCTGCGAACCGGAGGTCGCCAAACCGTGTCGGTCGACCTTGTCCATTGACTCCGGTCGGGCCGAACTCTACGGTGGAACAGATATTTGGTCAACATTCGGTGCGGAAGCGCGGAGGTGTCAGGTGCCCGGTGACGGTGGCGTAAGCGGTAACCGGTACCCCGGATTGGGCATGCTGGCGTCTGCGCTGGCAGCTCGCCCGGTCGCAGTCGCCGCGGCCGATTCCGGCGCACCGACGTGGACCGATGGCGAGACCGTGTTCGTCGATCCCGCGGCGTCCACGCGTGCGCAGCTGGAATCGGTGGCCGTCCAGGCGTCGATGATCGCGGCGGGCAGCCTGGGCCCGGATGTGGTCGGCGCCCTGGTTCGGCACCGGCGGCTGGCCAGGCGCTACCTGGCCGTGGAAGGACACCGGGCGTTGTTGGCCAACGCCGGACTGTTGCCAAACATGCTGGGCGCTTTGGCAGATCGAAGTATCGGTGAGCTCAGTGCTTCGGCCGCCGCGTCGTTGGCGCTCGCGCGGGGAACCGATGCGCTGCCCGACCCGCCGGCGGGCTTCGGTGCGATCCGGGCCAGAAAAGTGCTGGCCCGATGTGCGGCGGCGACAAGGCAGGCCGATCAGGAGTCGCCAGGACACGTGCCGCGGCGGCAGGGCCGTCAGGAGCTGGAAGAACTCGACGAGGACGACCCGGACAACTGGGACGACTCCGATGACCCCGACCTGATCTCCAGCCCGGTTGGCGGCGGCGGAGCCATCGGCAAGTGGCTGAAGAAGCTGTTGTCCTCGGCGCGCAAGACCGGCGGGAACGGTAGTGGCCCTCCCGGGGCGGACTCGCCGACGCATCAGACCAACTCGACCAGGCGTGGCCTGCATGCGGTGTCCTCGCTGGCCTCGACGGGCGCGGAGGAGATCGTCGATATCAAGACCGAGGGCGTGAAGTACCCGGAATGGAACGCCGAGCGCAAAACCTACCGGCTCGACTGGTGCACCGTGCGCGAGTCCGATCCAGAGATCAAGGCGCACGCCACCCAGCAGATCGAGGACGCGATCAGTGTGCGACGGCCCCTGGCCCGCCTCGGCATGGGCCTGCATCGGCGTCATCGCCAACCTCAGGGCGATGACATCGACATCGATGCCGCTCTGGAAGCGCGTGTCGAGGTACGGGCCGGATCGGTTCCCGATGAGGCTGTCTACATCGACAATCTGCGGCGCCGGCGGGATCTGTCGGTGTTGTTGCTGCTGGACGTCTCGGGTTCGGCTGCTGAGCCGGGTACGGCAGGCCGCACGGTGCACCAGCAGCAGCGCACGGCGGTGGCTCATCTGATGGTGGCGCTCAACGATCTGGGTGATCGGGTGTCGCTGTACGCCTACTACTCCCAGGGGCGTTCGGCGGTGACCATGGTTCCGGTGAAGCGGTTCGACGATCACCTCGACGCGCAGGTGATCCGAAGACTGAACAGCCTTGAACCCGGTGCCTATTCGCGGTTGGGGGCAGCCATTCGCCACGGTTCGACAGTTCTCGAGAAGCGCGGCGGCACCTCACGGCGCCTGCTGGTGGTGCTGTCCGATGGTTTGGCGTACGACCACGGCTACGAGCGGGCGTACGGGGCCGCCGACGCCAGACGTGCCCTCACCGAGGCGCGGCGCCGGGGTGTCGGCTGCGTGTGCCTGACCATCGGCGCCAGTACCGATGTGGAGTCGTTGCGGCGGGTATTCGGTAGCGCTGCGCACGCGACCATTTCCAGCCCTGACCAGTTGGCGGGTGTCGTCGGGCCCATGTTCCGCTCGGCGATTCGCTCCGGTGAGGTTCGCCGTCGGGTGTCGTGAAATGGGATATCAAGGGGCGGAATGATATTGGCGGAAGCGAACTCGGGGTGGCGCGCAGTGGCCGACCATTGAAACAAACATCTGTTCCGGTTACGCTGCCATTGGTGCCGCAGCGTGGCGGACGCAACGAAAGGTGTGTTGATGGCCAACGAGCCGGGGCTCGCTCACCAGAACGGAACCAGTTCGCAGGCACTGAGCGAGCGTCCCTACTACACGCCGGTCGGCGACGAGGAGGCCGTGTTCAAGGCTGCCTACCGCCAGGGCCTTTCGCTGGTGCTGAAGGGGCCGACCGGTTGCGGCAAGACGCGCTTCGTCGAGGCGATGGCGTATGACCTCGAGCGGCCGCTGATCACCGTCGCCTGTCACGACGACCTCACCACCGCCGATCTCGTCGGTCGGTATCTGCTCCGTGGCGACGAGACGGTCTGGGTGGACGGTCCGCTGACCCGCGCCGTGCGGGAGGGCGCGATCTGTTACCTCGACGAGGTGGTCGAAGCCCGTCAGGACACCACCGTGGTGTTACATCCCCTCGCCGACCACCGGCGTCAGTTGCCGATCGAGCGGCTCGGCGTCACGCTCGACGCGGCGCCGGGATTCGGTCTGGTGATGTCCTACAACCCGGGCTACCAAAGCGTTCTCAAAGATCTCAAGGACTCGACGCGCCAGCGGATGGTGGCCATCGAGTTCGGCTTTCCGGATCCTGATGTCGAACAGGGCATCGTCGTCCACGAGGCCGGCGTAGATCGCGCCACTGCAGTCGAGCTGGTGCGGTTCGGGCAGGCTATCCGGCGTTTGGAGACCGGGGGACTACGCGAAGTCGCGTCGACTCGGGTGCTGATCGCGGCGGGCCGTCTCATCTCCGAGGGGCTGCCCGTTTCCGTGGCGGCCCGCGTCGCGATTGCGGGCCCGTTGACCGACGACGTCGCGGTGAGCCTTGCCCTGCGCGAGTTGATCGACGTCTATCTGGGCGGAACCGCGTCCGGCCATTGACGCTGTGCCCGGCCCTTATTAGGGTCAGAACAAATATTAGGTTTACTCCGGCGTCCCGCGATGAACGCCCAGTACGGAGGTCAGATGTCGTACGAGAGCACCGCCGAGCCCATCAAGATCGGCTACCTGATGGACTTCACTTTGCCGCCGGGGTTCCCGGAAGAACTGAAGGCCTCGTTCACCCGGACCTTTGACCTGGTGTTCGAAGAAGCCGTTGCGCAGGGGTTGATGGATCGGCCCGTGAAGATGATCTACCGCGAGGTGGAGGGGTTGCCGAAGGGGTCGGTCAAGGCGGTCATCGATGCCTACGGTGAGCTCGTCGACGAGGGTTGCCTGGTGGTGTTCGGACCGAACATCACCGACAACTGCGTGCCGCTCCGGGAAGCGATCGAGGACCGCTTCAAGGTGCCGGCGATCAGCGTGACGGGAACCGACGATTGGCTCGGTGAGTGGACGTTCGCCTTCCCCCAGGGATCGATGACCGACGAACCCATCTTCCTTGCGGATCTGATCGCGAAACGGGGCCTGACCGAGATCGGTGTACTCGTCGAGCAAAGTCTCATCGGGGACAGCTATCTGAAGAATCTACGAACTGCCTGTGCCCGCAAGAGGATTCGGATCGTCGCCGAGGCAGTGATTGCGCAGACCGCGCAGGACATCAACGCTGCGGTGAGCGCACTGCACGAGGCAAAGGCCGAGGCGATCGTGCACCTGGGTTTCGGATTCGGCATCGTCTTCGTCAATCCGGCGCTCGAGGCCGTCAACTGGGATCCACCGCGCTTCACCACCACCGCCTTCCAGAACGCGTGGGTCAACCCGATCATGTGGAACGCCTTTCTGGGCTGGATCGGGGTCGATCAATACGACGAGGGCAACCCCGTCGGGCAGGCGTGGCTGGACCGATATGCCGAGCGTTACGACGGCAGTCGCCCCGAGTACTGCGTCTCGGTCGTCAACCACGATGTCGCCGCCACCCTGGTGCGGGCCTTCACCGATGCGCACCCCCTGAGCCCGCGCGGCGTCAAGGAGGCACTTGAGCGGGTGAAGATGCTCCCCGCAGCCTCCGGTGCACCCGGAACCCGGGTGTCCCTGGGGAAGTGGACGCGGCGCGCATGGATGGGATCGGGCTACCTGGTGGCCCGGACGCTCGATGAGGACGGCATCAATTCGCACCTGGTCGACCGGTTCGGGGAGGAATGACGTGACAACGAAAGAATCGTTACCGCCCGAGACGAAGGCCGACCGTCCTGCGCGCAAGAGGGCGAACTGGGGCCGGTGGATTGCGTTGTTCGGATGGCTGGGCTTCTGGGGGATGTTCCTCTCCGTGGCGCGGACGGACGTCCACCCGCGCGTGGCCAACCCGAACATCGAAGGGCGTCCGCGTCCGGTTGAGTTTCTGACGGCATTTGATCACTGGCAGGTCATCCCGCAGGTCGGCGCCCTGTTCATGGTTGTGGTGCTGACGATCGTGTTTATCCGTGCCTGGCGGCGCAATCCCGGCAGCCCGGTGCTCTTGATGGTGTTGGTCACGACAGTGATCGTGTGGCAGGACCCGATCATGAATTGGGCGCCCTACGCGGTGTACAACCCGGCGTTGGTGCACTGGCCGGAGAACTGGCCGCTGATCATGATGTCGCCGACGGTCGAACCGTTCATCGTGTTCGGGTACGTGACGTTCTACTTCGGCCCCTACTTCCCGGCCATCTGGCTTCTGCGCAAGTGGCAGGCCAAACGCGGTCCGGAAGCGTTCGTCAGCAGGCATCCACTGATCAGCCTGGGCGGCTTGGTGTTGGTGATCGGCTTCATCTTCGACGCCTTCCTCGAGGTCAGCTTGGTGCGGACCGGTCTGTACATCTACTCCCAGGCAATCCCGTTCGGCACATTGTTTCCCGGCAGCACCTTCCAATTCCCGTTGATCTGGGAGTCGCTGGCGGTGACCTTCGTGATGATTCCGGCGGCGATCCTGGTCTACCGCGACGACACGGGCAAAGCGGTGGCGGAGAAGCTCGCCGCGAAGGCCAGGCTGTTCCCGAAAAAGCCGGTGCTCGGCACGTTCCTGGTGATGTTCGCGATCGTCAACGTTGCGTACTTCGCCTACGGAAGCTGGTTTTGGGCCATCAAGGCCAGCGGGCTGGCCACCTCAGTCGCCTGCCCGTGGCCGTATCCAGAGGCGAAGATCTACGACCCGCAGGGGTATTACCGGGCGAACGGAGCCGAGGGGCCGTACTCGGTGGGCAAATGGTCCACCTGGCAGCAGGGGCCGTCCCGCAACCCTGATGTCGAGTTGGGTTCGAAGAGCGATCGGTGCGCACCGGAGAACCAGAATGGCTGAGCCCCGAACGGTGGTCGTCACCGGGGCATCCCGCGGGCTCGGCTTCGCCTCGACCGCACGCCTTTATCGCGAGGGGTGGCGCGTGGTCGCGGCGATGCGCACCCCGGACCGTGGAATGGCGCTGCTGCGCGAGGCGACCGGAGCCGGTCAAGACGACGACAGGCTGATCGGGATCCAGCTCGACCTCACCGACGGGGCCTCGATCACCGCGGCCGCCAAGGCGATCGAGGAGACCGTCGGTGCACCGTATGCCTTGGTGCACAATGCCGGCATCTCAGCGGCAGGAATGGTCGAGGAGGCGTCGTCCGATCTCTGGGAACGCATGTTCGCGACGAATGTCTTCGGTCCGGTGGCGCTCACCAAGGCGCTGTTGCCAGCCATGCGCGCGGCCGGTCGTGGCCGCATCGTCCTCATCTCGAGTGCGGCGGGTGTACGCGGAATGCCGGCGACCGCACCGTATTCGGCAGTCAAGGGTGCACTGGAACGGTGGGGCGAAGCGATGGCGGGGGAGATTGCGCCATTCGGCATCGGCGTCACCATTCTGGTCACCGGCACATACGACACCGAAATCATCACCGACGCGGGGACGACAGACGACCGGGACATGGACGGCCCCTACGCCCCCCATCACCGCACAATGGACAAACGGGGCCGGGCCATGATGAAGCGTGCCGCGCGCTCGCCCGAGGAGTTCGCCGTCGGTCTGGCGAAGGCGCTCAACAGCTCGAAGCCCTTCGTCAAGACCTCTGTCGGGCCTGATGCCCGAATGTTGTTGCTCGCCAACCGAATGCTTCCGGCTGCGGCCCTGCATCAGATGACCCGTCTGATGATGGGAATCCCGCGGTTCGGGGCGCTCCGAAGAGAAGGCGCAGACCATGGCTGACTTCGAGTCCAGGATGCTGATCGACGGCAAGCTCGTCGACGGCGGGGCCGGCACGTTCACCAATATCAACCCGGCGAACGAAGCGGTTCTCGGTGAGGTCTCGGATGCCTCGAAGGCCGATATGAACCGGGCCATCGATGCCGCTCGACGGTCATTTGACGAGACAGATTGGTCGACCGACCACCAGCTCCGCAAGCGTTGCCTGGAACAACTGCACGAGGCCATCGAAGGCGAGTTGGAGGAGTTGCGTGAGGAACTCATCGCCGAGGTCGGTGCACCGCGTGCGGTGACGCACGGCCCCCAACTCGATGCACCGCTCGCCGACGGGCTCAAATACCCGGCCCGGCTCATCGAAGAATTCCCCTGGGAGACAGATCTCGGCGACACCGTCGTATCCGTCACCGGGGTGAACACCACGCGCAAGGTGTGGCATGAGCCGGTCGGCGTGGTCGGTGCGATCACGCCGTGGAACTTTCCGTTCGAGGTCACCATCAACAAGCTGGGACAGGCATTGGCGACTGGCAACACGGTCGTACTGAAGCCGGCGCCGGACACCCCGTTCAATGCCACGCGCCTGGGCCGGCTCATCGCCGAGAACACCGACATCCCCGCAGGTGTGGTGAACGTGGTGACCGCATCGGATCATCTTGTCGGCGAGGAACTCACGCTGTCCCGCAAGGTCGACATGATCTCGTTCACCGGCTCCACGACCGTGGGTAAGCGGATTATGGAAAAGGGTGCCGCGACGATGAAGCGGTTGTTCCTCGAACTCGGTGGCAAGTCGGCGACGATCGTGCTGGAGGACTTGGATGACGCAGCGTTCAACTCGGCATGTTTAATCGGCATCGGCCCGCTGATGCACGCCGGGCAGGGCTGCGCCACACCCACCCGGATGCTGCTGCCGCGATCCCGCTATGACGAAGGCGTCACGATCCTCAAGGCCATCTACGAGAACATCGGCGCCGGTGACCCGCAGGACCCGGGCACCCTCTGTGGTCCGGTCATCTCGGCCAAGCAGCAGTCCCGCATTCTCGGCTACATCAGGAAAGGCGTCGACGAGGGCGCCACGATGCTCGTCGGCAGCATGGAGGCCCCCACGCAGTTCGACAAGGGATTCTGGGTCAACCCAACCCTTTTCATCGATGTGGACAACTCGATGACCATTGCGCAGGAGGAGATCTTCGGTCCTGTCCTCGTGGTCATCCCCTACGAGGACGAAGAGGACGCGATCCGGATCGCCAACGACAGCGCCTACGGACTCGCCGGCAATGTCATGTCGGGTTCGCTGGAACGTTCGCTCGCCGTGGCGCGTCGGCTTCGCGCCGGGTTCATCGGGCTCAACGGCACCGCGGGTTACGGCGCAGATACACCGTTCGGCGGCTACAAGGACAGCGGTGTCGGGCGTCAGAACGGCCTCGCGGGATTCGGCCAGTACACCGAGATCAAGTCTGTCGCTTACCCAGCCCTCTAGCGACAACAGTCTTAAGGAGGAAGCTTTGCCCCAGTTATTTGAAGACCTGGAGGATTTCGGATCCTTCGACGATGCCGTGTCCGGTGACGTCCGGGACCCCTACCCGGAGCTCGCCAGGCTTCGGCGTGAGGAACCGATCCAGCGGATCGACGTGTCTGCGATGCCAGGGGAGGAGGGCAAGCCCGTCTTCATCGTGTATCGCTACGAGGACGCGCAACAGATGTTGCGAGACAATCTGACCTTCTCGTCGTCCGGGGTCATCGCAGCGTTCGGTCCGGTGCTCGGTGAGCGGGTCATGCTGGGCATGGACGAACCGGTGCACGGCCGCCTGCGTTCGTTGGTGTCGAAGGCATTTTCGCAAAAAGCTTTGATGCGTTGGCAAGACGAACTGGTGGGTCGCGTCGGCAAGGAGCTCATCGACAAGTTCGCATCCGACGGCAAGGCCGACCTGGTCAAGCAATTCACCTTCGACTATCCGAGCCGGATCATCGCAGGCTTGCTCGGATTGCCCGAAGAGGATTATCCGCAGTTCCAGCGGTGGTCCATCTCACTGCTGAGTTGGATCATGAACCCGGAGCGCGGGTTGGCGGCATCGGCTGCGCTCTGCGAGTACTTCGCGCCGATCCTGCAGGCCCGCCGCGTCGAGCCGAAGGAAGACATGATCAGCCTCCTCGCCGAGGCCGAGATCGACGGAGAGAAGCTGACCGACGAGGAGATCTTCTCGTTCCTGCGGCTGCTGTTGCCGGCCGGCGTGGAGACCACGTACCGGTCATTGGGGAACCTGCTGTTCGCGTTGCTCACGGACACAACGCAACTGGAAGCCATCCGGGCCGACCGGTCGCTGCTGCCACAGGCCATCGAGGAAGCGGTGCGCTGGAACCCGCCGCTGCTGACCATCACCCGCACTGCCACCTGCGATACCCAACTCGCGGGTGTCCCGATCCCCGAGGGATCGTCGGTCATGCCGATGCTCGGTTCGGCGAACCGGCAGGAGGACCGGTGGGAGAACCCGGACGAGTTCGACATCTTCCGTACGCCCAAGGGGAACCTCGGGTGGGGTTACGGGGTACACGTATGCCTGGGCATGCACCTGGCGCGGCTCGAAATGCGCACCGCCGTCAACCTTCTGCTGGACCGGTTACCCAACCTGCGGACGGACCCGGACGGCGACGATCCGCACATTCGTGGCCAGATATTCCGTTCGCCGACCTCCGTGCCGGTCCTGTTCGACGCGTCAGGAGCCTGAGATGACCGATTTCGAGGCGGTGGACTTCTTCACCGACGAGTCCCTGGTGCCCGACCCCTATCCATATTTTGATCACCTGCGGTCCAAATGCCCGGTGACCCAGGCGACGCCGTTCAACGTCCTGACCGTCACCGGTTACGACGAGGCGCTGGCCGTGTACAAGGATCCGGCGTTCTCGTCGTGCGTGTCGGTGGCCGGCCCGTTCTCCGGACTGCCGTTCGGGCCGGGGGACAGTGACGACGTCACCGAGCTGATCGAGGAGCACCGGCTCGCGGTCCCGATGAGCGAACACATCACCTCGCAGGATCCCCCGCTGCATACGCGCACCCGCGGCCTGATGAACAAGCTGATCACCCCCAAGCGCCTCAAAGAAAACGAAGACTTCATGTGGCGGCTGGCCGACCTGCAGCTCGACACGTTCATCGACAAGGGCGGCTGCGAATTTCTCGCCGACTACGCGAAGCCGTTCTCCCTGCTGGTCATTGCCGATCTGCTGGGTGTCCCCGCCGAAGATCACGAGGAGTTCAAGGCGGTGTTCGCCCTGGAGACCGTCGGTGAGCTCGGCAAGGAGGCGCCGACCACGCACAACCCGCTGCAGTGGCTCAACGACAAGTTCTACGCCTATATCGAGGATCGCAGGCGCGCGCCACGTGACGATGTGCTGACCGGGCTGGCGCTGGCCAAGTACGAGGACGGTTCGACACCCGAGATCGACGATGTGATGAACCTGTCCACCTTCCTGTTTGCCGCAGGCACCGAGACCACGACAAAACTTGTGAGCTCGGCCGTCCGCTTCATCGGGGACAACCCCGGATTCGAGAAGCTGCTGCGCGAGGACCGCAGCAAGATACCGGCCTTCCTCGAGGAGACCCTGCGGTTGGAAAGCCCGGTCAAATCACACTTCCGGATGGCCGGCAAGACGACCCGCATCGGTGATGTCGAGGTACCGGCCGGAACGACCGTCATGGTACTTCCGGGCGCGTGCAACCGTGATGAGCGGAAGTTCGCTGACCCCAACATATTTCAGACTGACCGAGCCAACGTGCGGGAGCAGATCGCCTTCATCCGCGGTGTCCACTCCTGCCCAGGTGCCCCACTGGCCAGAGCCGAGGGCCGCATCTCGCTCAATCGGATCTTGGACCGGATGTCCGACATCACGATTTCCACCGAGCACCACGGCCCGGCCGACAACCGCAACTACGCCTACGAACCCACGTTCATCATGCGCGGGCTCAGCACTCTCCACATCACCTTCACACCCCTCGACTGACACTGCGAGCAGAGAAAAGGAGCACCCAATGGCCGGAAAGCTCGATGGCAAGGTCGCCTTCATCACCGGAGCCGCGCGAGGCCAGGGCCGCGCGCATGCGGTGGCGATGGCCAAGGAGGGCGCCGACATCATCGCGGTCGACATCTGCCGTGACATCCCCTCCAACCCCTACCCGTTGGCCACCCCCGAAGACCTGGCCGAGACCGAGCGCAAGATCAAAGAACTCGGGCGGCGCGTCGTGGCGCGGGTCGCCGATGTCCGCGAGCGGCACGAGTTGCGTGACGCAGTCGAAGCCGGGATCGCCGACCTCGGAAAGATCGACATCGTCGTGGCCAATGCGGGCATCCTGCCGATGGCGATGGGCAATCCCGATCCGATGGGCTTTGTCGACGCCTCCGATGTCGACCTGCTCGGTGTGATGAACACCGTCGCGGTAGCGATCCCACACCTGCCCGACGGCGCATCGATCATCGTCACCGGGTCCACCGCGGGCATGATCCGTGGCACCACCACCAGTCCCGACATGGGGCCGGGTGGCGCCGGGTACGGCTGGAGCAAGCGCATCGTGATGGAGTACGTCGACGAAATGTGTCTTCACCTGGCGCCGAGGATGATCCGGGTCAACGCCATCCACCCGACCAACTGCAACACCCACCTGCTGCAGAACGAGGGCATGTACGGGGTGTTCCGCCCCGATCTCAAGGCCGCGGGCAAGACCGCCACCCGCGAAGACGCCGAACCGCTGTTCAACCTGTTCCAGGCCATGCCGATTCCGTACATCGAACCGGAGGACATGGCCAATCTCGGGGTATTCCTGGCCGGCGAGGAAAGCCGCTACATCACCGGACAGCACATCCGCGTCGACGCCGGTTCACTGCTCAAATGGCCCAACGGACCGCAATAGACCCTGAAACGTCGTATCCCGAGGAGGTGGCAGTGGGCGCAATCATCATGTTGGGCACCCTGTTTGGCCTGATTGTCCTGATCGTCGGCCTGGTGCTGCATTTCGATCCGGAGGCGCGTCGCACACCGCCCGGGCCGCAGCCCGGATCGGGGCCGGAGGTGGGCCGGTGAGCGTGCAGTTCCTGATCAACGCCGGAGTGGCATTCGCCTACATCAGCGGCCTGGGGTTTCTGGCCGTCGGCGTCTACCTGAGCGTGCGCCGCGGGCGGCTGCACCCCTTGCTGCTGTTGTGCATCTCGGCGCTCTCGTTCTCCTGGATCGAGGCCCCGTACGACTGGGCGGTGTATGCGCAGTTCCCGCCGGAACTCCCGCGGATGCCTTCCTGGTGGCCGCTCAACATGACCTGGGGCGGTGGGTTGCCCTCGGCGGTTCCGGTCGGCTACATGGGGTATTTCGTCCTGCCGGCGATCATCGGTGCGGCACTGGGCCGTTGGGCATGCCGGAAGTGGAACTGGCGTCGACCACAGACCCTCCTCGGGGTGGGCTTCGCCGTGGGGTTCCTGTGGGCGTTGTTCTTCAACGCGATCATCGGTGCGCGGCTCGGCCTGTTCTACTACGGCTATGTGATCGAGGGCCTGGGGCTGTGGGAAGGGACCAAACACCAGTATCCGATCTACGACGCCATCGCGATGGGCCTGCAGATGATGGTGTTCACCTATCTGTTGGGGCGCACTGATTCCGAGGGCCGCAACGTGATCGAGATATGGGCCGACAAGATCTCGACGACCCGGCTGCAGTCGGGTGTGCTGTCGGTGTTCGCCGTGATCGTGGTCGGACACGTGGTCTACGCCTCGGTTTTCGCGCCGCACCTGGTCACCAAGCTCGGCGGGTGGGTGACCGCGGGGCCCACCGAGCAGTACTACCCCGGGGTGCCGAATCAGCCCAGGTAACACCCTGTAGTGAATCGCCACGCACACAGCATGATTGGAAGGCAGGACCAGGGTGACGGTCGACCCGGCGGTGGAGTTGTATTACGACCCCTTCGATTTCACGATTGATGACGATCCGTATCCGATCTGGCGACGCATGCGTCGAGAAGCTCCGCTGTACTACAACGACAGGTACAACTTCTACGCGCTGAGCCGCTACGACGACGTGGTCAAGGCCCTGCCCGATTGGGAGACGTACCGGTCGGGTCGGGGCACGACCGCGGACATCCTGTTCAGCGGTATCGAGGTGCCGCCGGGCATCCTGCTGTTCGAGGACCCACCGCTGCATGACCTGCACCGGCGTCTGCTGTCGCGCGTCTTCACGCCCCGGCGCATGCTGGCCGTCGAAGGTCTGGTGCGTGGATTCTGTTCTCGCGCACTGGATCCACTGATGAACAGCGACGGGTTCGATTTCGTCGCCGATCTTGGCGCGTTCATGCCGATGCGAACCATCGGGTACTTGCTCGGGATTCCCGAGGAGGGGCAGGAGAAGATCCGTGACCGCACCGACAGGAACATCTCGGTCGGGAATGAGGCCGGGGACGTCAGTGCCACGGTTTTCGCCGAGTCTCTCGCAGAGTTCGCCGAGTACATCGAGTGGCGGGCAAGTCATCCTTCCGATGACTTGATGACCGAACTGCTCAACGCAGAGGTGGAGGAGCCGGACGGTTCGCGGCGCCACCTGGACCGCACCGAAGTTCTCGCCTACACGGCCATGATCGCCGGCGCGGGCGGAGAAACCACGGCCCGGCTCATCGGTTTCATGGGGCAGTTGCTCGGTGAGCACCCCGACCAACGCCGTGAACTCGCCGCCGATCCGTCGTTGATCCCCTCGGCAGTGGAGGAGACACTGCGCTTCGAACCGCCGTCACCCGTGCAGGCGCGTTACGTGGCGCGCGATGTCGAACTGTACGGGCAGACCGTGGCCGAGGGGTCCTACCTGCTGCTGCTCAACGGCTCGGCCAACCGGGACGACACCCGGTACACCGATCCGGACCGCTATGACATCCACCGCAAGGACAGCCATCTCAGCTTCGGTCAGGGCCTGCATTTCTGTCTCGGCTCGGCGTTGGCGCGGCTTGAGGCGCGGGTGGCCTTCGAAGAGGTCTTGAAGCGGTGGACCGACTGGGAGGTCGATCACGAACACACGACCATGGCCCACACCTCAAGCGTGCGTGGTTGGGCGCGGATGCCGGTCAAGACCCGCTGACCCGGCATCCGCAGGTGAGCAATCAGTAGTTGTTGCAGCTGCTCGCGATCGAGTTGATCGGCCCGAAGTACTGCGCGGCCGCCGGGCTGCCCTGCAGCTGGACCACCGTCTGCTGGCGCTGGGCAGGCCCCGAGGCCAGGAAGTTCCGCAGTGCACCTTGCGCGAACGGGGAAGCGTTGAACTGCTGGGCCAAGTCGGGACGCTGCGCATTGAGCGCCGCCATCACCTGCTCGTAGCTACATGTCGTGTTGACCACGCCGCTGAAATCGGGTTGGGCGGATGCCACCCCCGTCACCAGCGGAACGGACAGAGCCAGCCCGCCGAGCGTGGCCGCGATGTACTTGAAAGACTTGATCACCTGCTGGAACCCCCATGTTGTCGCCCAAGATGACGACGCCTTGTACGTGTGCCGGACCCGACCTCGTTCGAGGTTAACAGGCGGCAGACGTACAAGGCGTCCTCGCAAAACCGGTACCGGTCCACATCAGTCGATGATGGCGATGTCCTTGCGCTCGGTGATCGGCCGGGCCAGCTCCTGCTCATTGCAGATGCGCTGCAGCTTCTCCAGGGTCTCATCCAGGCCGGGGCCCAGCTTCTTGCCCGGGGTGAAGCGCGCCGGCAGATTTCGCATGCCCTGAATGACGCCGATGGTGTCGTAGTGCACGGTGCCCTCGGGATCGCACACGTAGTCCGGCATCCGATCCAGCACCGCGGTGAGCATCGACTTGAATACCGTGCGGGCCACATTCGAACCCACGCAGCGATGTACGCCGATGCCGAAGCTGAAGTGCCGGTTGCCCTTTCGCTCCATGACGAGGTCGTTGGGCTGGTCGAACACCGACGGGTCGCGGTTGGCCATCGCCCAGGACAGCCACAAACGCTCGTACTGCTTGAACTCCTGACCTTCGACCTCGACGTCCTCGGAGAACGTCCGGCCGTCACCGGGCGCCGGGGTGAAGAAGCGCAGGAACTCCTCGGTGGCCGGGTCGAGGAGTGTTGCGCGCTCATCGCTCAGCCGGGTGCGCTCGCCGGGGTGCTGCCCGAGCCAGTCCAAGGCGTGGGCGGTGAGCGCGGTGGTGGTGTCGAATCCGCCGCCGATGACCAGGCCCAGGTTGCCCAGGATCTCCATGTCCGGTGCCGGTTCACCGTTGATGCGCAACTGCACCATCGCGTTGACCAGACCGGGCCGCGGATTCTCCCGGATCTCCATCATGTTGTTGATGATGTCGATGCCCATTTCGCGGTGCTGGGCGTTGATCTTCTCGCGATCAGGGGAGTGCTCGGGGGTGTAGACCGAGGCGTGGGTGGGCTCGCTGTAGACATTCCACTTGTTGAGCTCAATGCCCATCATGGCGAGGGTGAACACCGCGGGCACCACATTGGCCAGATGCTCGACGAAGTCGATCTCGCCGGACTCGATGTGCTCATCGAGTGCGGCGCGGGTGATCTCGTCCACGAACGGCACCCACCGCTTGATCGCGGCCGGCGACAGGTACGGGTTCAGTGCGCCGCGGTAGGCACTGTGCTCGGGTTCGTCCATCTCCAGGATGCCGCCGCGCACCACCGTCGCACGGCTGGCCTTGGGGATGGTGATGCCCTGGTAGGGAGTCTCCCCACTGATGTCGTGATGGTTCGAGACGACGGGGCAGCGGGCCAACTCGAAGACGTGCTTGCTGTCGGCGGCCACCCAGTGCCCGTTGTAGGTGTCGGTCCACGCCATCGGGCAGCCGGACTGCATCTCCTCGGTGATCTTCTCGAACTGCAACCGATATTCCGGCGTGTGCCGGTCGAAGTGGTAGTTGTTCTTCTTACGGTCGTCGTCGGTCGTGACATCCACAGTGCTTGACTCTCTTCGCGCAAGCGGCTCATCGATACTCACGGCGTTGTCTCCCTTTGGTATTCGGGTCGGCGTCAATCTTCGATGACGATGGCTTGCTCGGGGCAGGAGTGCGCGGCCTCGCGGACCGCGTCCTCCTGATCCGCTGGTACCACCTCGGAAACCGGCGACGAGTGACCGTCGACGTCGTCGAGGACGAACGAGTCGGGCGCGATCATCGCACACAGGGTGTGGCCCTGGCAGCGACTGGCATCGACCGAAACCTTCACTACGCCAACTCCTTTCGAATCAATGGGTGCGGCATTACACGTGGTAGTCGTACCACTTGAGATAACCGCCGGCGTCGACGCGCAGCTGCATGCCGGTGACGTAGCGGGACTCTTCCGAGGCCAGCCACAGCACCGCGTTGCTGATGTCCTCGGGTTCGATGAAGTTGACCTTCATGGCCTGCTGCACACCGAACACCGGCTCGGCATCGGCACGGGTGGGGTTCTCCAGATCCGGCCGGAACGAGCGGTACATCGGCTCGCTCTGCAGCATGTTGGTGTTGCAGTTGGTCGGGTGGATCACGTTGGCCCGGATGCCGCGCACCGCCAGTTCGGTGGCCAGCGCGTGGACGTATTCGGAGATCAGGCGCTTGGAGATCATGTAGCCCATGCCGCCCGGATCGGCGCCCGGGTTGGGCTTGTTGTGGGCGTCCATCAGGGCCGCGGCCGATGCGGTGGCGATGATGGACGCGCCCTCCTTGAGGTGCGGCAGCGCGACCTGGATGGCGTTGATGGTGCCCACGAAGTTGGTGTTGATGCCGTCGGTCCAGGCCTGCATCGCGGGCTCGCCCTTCATCGCGGCGACGCCGGCCTGCGCCACGACGATGTCGACCTTGCCGAATTCCGCAAGTCCCGCGTCCAGCGCGGCACGCAGCTCGGCTTCGATGCGGACGTCGGCCTGGGCGGTGACGATGCGCCGTCCGGTCTTCTCGACGTAATTCTTGGTCTCTTCGAGGTCTTCCGCCGTGGCCATCGCATAGCCGACAGTGTCGTAGTTCTTACAGATGTCGACCGCGATGATGTCGGCGCCCTCTTCGGCCAGCCGAATCGCGTGGCTGCGGCCCTGACCGCGGGCCGCGCCGGTGATGAATGCGACTTTCCCGGCAACCCTGCCCTCTACGCTGTTTCCCACAATTGTCCTTTCGCTTCAATGTTTTTCGGGTGATCCTGCGCGTTAGGTGTTACGGCCGCCGTTGACCCCGAGGATCTGGCCGGTGATGTAGCCCGCCTCCTCGGAGGCGAAGAAGGCGCAGGCGGCGGCGATGTCCTCGGGCTTGCCCATCCGGCGAACCGGCGTCTGCGCGATCTGCTTGTCGGTGTCGCCGAGGAGTCCCTTGCCTTCGGCCTTGCGAAGCATGGGGGTGTCGATGAAGCCCGGCGGTACCGCGTTGACCGTGATGCCGTTGGGTCCGAGTTCCAGTGCCAGGCTCTTGGTCAAACCGTTCACCGCGGATTTCGCCGCGACATAGGGCGACATGAAGGGCTGGCCCGAATGAGTGCTCGACGACGAGATGTTGACGATCCGGCCCCAGCCGGCTTCGAGCATGTCGGGCAATACCGCCTGTACGCAATGGAACACGCCGTTGAGATTGACATCGATGATCTGCTGCCACTTCTCGAACGACACATCGCTGAACCGCTTGAAGCAGTCCAGGCCGGCCGCGTTGACCAGCACCGAGATCGGGCCGAGTTGGGCGCGAACCGCATTGACCGCGGAGTCGACCGCGGCCCGATCGGTCACATCGGCGACATGGGCGAACTCATCATCCGAGGGCTGCAGGTCGAGTGTCGCGACATTGAGGCCGTCGGCGCGCAACCGGGTGGCGATGGCCGCCCCGATACCCGAACCTCCTCCGGTGACAACGGCATTTTTCACGACAGTCCTCCGGTCGCCGGACGACGCCGGACTTTCTCAAGGGTCAAGAATCATCCTTCCGATTATGAGAACCGTACTCTCGGACGGGTGTGCACCGCAAGATCTGAGCGTAACCTGCGTGCCGCCCGCGCCACTGGTCGATCTGCAGCGAATAGGGCATGACTAGCTGATCTAGCTTTCACTTGAGTTCTCATCGAGCGAATGTATGATTCGCCGGTGATGAGAATGCAGTTTCCATCACAGTAGTGAATCGCCTGAGGAGGATGATGCAGCAGGAAGCGCCGACCATCGCGGCAGAACAGCGGGCTGACCGGAAGTTGTTGATCGGCGGAGAGCTGCGCGAGACGCCGCGGACGTTTCCTTCCGTCAACCCCGCTACCGGTGAGGTGTTCGGCTATGCGCCGGACGCGACGGTCGCCGATGCCCAGGCTGCGGTCGCCGCGGCCAGGCGGGCGTTCGACGACACCGACTGGTCCACGAACACGGAATTGCGGATCCATTGTCTGGAGCAGCTGCACCAGGCATTGATCGAGCATCGCGACGAACTGGCCGCACTGACCACCACCGAGGTCGGGGCCACCGCTGCGCTGTGCGCCGGTGCGCAGCTGGACGGGCCGATCGACATCGTCCGGTACTACGCCGAGCTGCTCAAGACCCACCCGCTGACCGAGGACCTCGGAAACATCGAGAGCCGTGGCATGCAGCAT
The DNA here is from genome assembly GCF_017876775.1 of Mycolicibacterium lutetiense. Taxonomy (NCBI): domain Bacteria; kingdom Bacillati; phylum Actinomycetota; class Actinomycetes; order Mycobacteriales; family Mycobacteriaceae; genus Mycobacterium; species Mycolicibacterium lutetiense. The sequence continues at coordinate 994,844 of NZ_JAGIOP010000001.1, forward strand.
CACCGGTGGGTGGAGAAGGAAGCCGGCGGCGTGGTGGCCGCGATCATCGCCTACAACTATCCCAACCAGTTGGCACTGGCCAAGCTGGCGCCGGCCCTGGCCGCCGGCTGCACCGTGGTGCTCAAGGGCGCACCGGACACTCCGCTGATCACGCTCGCCCTCGGTGAGCTGATCGCCAACCACACGGACATCCCCGCCGGCGTCGTCAACGTCCTGTCGGGCGCGGATCCCGAGGTGGGCGCGGTACTCACCACCAGCCCCGACGTCGACATGGTCACCTTCACCGGTTCCACGCCCACCGGCCGGCGCATCATGGCCGCGGCCAGTGAGACCTTGAAGAAGGTGTTCCTGGAACTGGGTGGCAAGTCCGCCGCGATCGTCCTCGACGACGCCGACTTCAACACTGCCGCGGTGTTCTCGGCCTTCAGCATGGTCACCCACGCCGGTCAGGGCTGCGCGCTGACCTCGCGACTGCTGGTCCCGGCCAAGCACAAGGACGAGATCGTCGAGCTGATCAAGACGAACTTCAGTCACGTGCGCTTCGGCGACCCGACCGATCCCAAGACCTACATGGGTCCGCTGATCAGTGAGAAGCAGCGCGACAAGGTGGACGGCATGGTGAAGCGCGCGGTCGAGGCCGGCGCCACGCTGGTCACCGGCGGCGAGAAGGTCGACCCCGGCTACTTCTACAGCCCGACGCTGCTGGCGGATGTAGACCCGGACAGCGAGATCGCCCAGGAAGAGGTCTTCGGGCCGGTGCTGGCCGTGATCGCCTACGAGGACGACGACGACGCGGTCCGCATCGCCAACAACTCGATCTACGGACTGTCCGGTGCGGTGTTCGGCAGCGAGGACCGCGCCCTGGCCGTGGCCCGGCGGATCCGCACCGGAACGTTCTCGATCAACGGCGGCAACTACTTCAGTCCCGACAGCCCGTTCGGCGGATACAAGCAGTCCGGTATCGGCCGCGAGATGGGCACTGCCGGACTCGAGGAGTTCATGGAAGCCAAGACGTTTGCGCGGGTGCTGTCATGACCGGCGGTCCGTTGCAAGGAATCCGCGTCCTCGAGGTCGCGATGTACGGCTTCGTCCCGTCGGCCGGTGCGGTGCTGGGGGAGTGGGGTGCCGACGTCATCAAGGTCGAGCACGCCGTGACCGGCGACCCGCAGCGTGGTCTGCGTCAGACCGGTCCGCTGCGTGTCGAGGGTGATCCGAACCCGAACATCGAACACGCCAACCGCGGCAAGCGCAGTATCGGGCTGGACATGTCGGTGCCGGAAGGCAGAGAGATCCTGCTGGAGCTGGCGAAGAAGGCCGATGTCTTCCTCACCAGCTTCCTGCCCGGACACCGACAGAAGTTCGGCATCGACATCGACGACATCCGTGCGGTGAACCCGAACATCATCTACGCCCGGGGCAGCGCGCTGGGGCCCCGCGGCGAGGAGTCGGTCAAGGGCGGTTACGACATGACCGCCTTCTGGTGCCGCGCCGGCACCGCCGCGACGATCACGCCGGCCGGGATGGACGGCATGATCGCCCCGCCCGGGCCGGCCTACGGGGACACCATCTCGGGGACCAACCTGGCCGGCGGCATCGCCGCGGCACTGTTCAAGCGGGAGCGCACCGGCGAGCCGTCGGTGGTCGACGTATCTCTCCTGGGCAGCGGCCTGTGGTCGATGGGCCACACCGTGGCGTTGACCCAGCACCTGAACCAGGTGATGGTGACACCGCCGCCTGGTGTGCACGGATCGCCGATCAACCCGCTCGTCGGGTTGTACGCGACCGCCGACGACCGCTACATCTCGTTCGTGATGATGCAGCCGACGAAGTTCTGGGCCGACGTCTGCCGGCACATGGACCTGGAGAGCCACATCGACGATCCGAGGTTCGCCACGGCCGAATCCTTCGCGGAGAACACGCCCGACGCGGTCGAGATCCTCACCGAGGCGATGAAGAAACGAACTTTGCCAGAGTGGAGCGAGCGATTCGCCACACTGGCCGGTCCATGGGCCCCGGTGCAGGACACCCTCCAGGCGGGACAGGACGCCCAGATCCGGGCCAACGAGTACCTGGTGCAGGCCGGCGAGCTCGAGTTGGTGGCCAACCCAGTGCAATTCGACGTCACGGCGCCGAGTACCGGGCCGGCGCCTGGCTTCGCCGAACAAACCGACGACATCCTGGGTGAACTCGGTCTGGACTGGGATCGCATCATCGAACTCAAGACCGTCGGCGCGGTCACGTAGGCCGCCCGCATCATGCCCTTCATCGCACCCGACGGAGCCCGGCTGTCGTGGGCCGCTGCCACTGCAGCCCACGACACGAACGGCCATGCGGTGCACCCGTTCGTCGAGGACCGGCCCAAATATCAACTACCCGAGCAAGTTCTGCGTTATTTGCCTCCGCGACAGATACCGAGTCGGATAGCATCAGGCGCGCGAGGGGCGGTCGCGAGGACAAGTCTGTCCAGCTTCGACGGTGAGTCCGGTGGAGCGCAGAAGATCAGCGAGAAACAGGAGGTGCGTGAGATGCCCGAACGCACCTTTACCTCGCCGGCCGTTGTCGAGCTGCCTGGCACGGGTGCCGCAATGCACGCGAAAGTTAGCGGGGCTCAGTTGAATTCGGTCGAGAGTCGAATCGACAGGTGCCCAACCGGCCGGTTGGCACGTGCAGAGTCCGGGGTTGCGGCATGACCCCGGTGGGCCGGCAGGCCGGACCACATGCAGTAGACCTGTTCGAGCACCGGCGCGGTGAAGCACTTAACATCGGCGCACCGACTGCGGTGTCGGCAGCCACTTTCCTGGAAGGACCACTGGCCAATGGCGGATAAGTGGACGACCGGCATATCGCTACGGGGCCTGTCCGGCCCCATGCAGGCCGTCGGGGCGCTGTTCTCGATGGCGTTGGATGCAGTGCGGTTCGTGTTCGTGCGGCCGTTTCAGTGGCGCGAGTTCCTCGAACAGTGCTGGTTCGTGGCGCGGGTGTCGATGGCGCCGACGCTGTTGGTGGCGATCCCGTTCACCGTGCTGGTGAGCTTCACCCTCAACATCCTCCTTCGCGAGTTGGGCGCGGCCGACCTGTCCGGCGCGGGCGCTGCCTTCGGCGCGGTGACTCAGCTCGGTCCGATGGTCACGGTGCTGATCGTGGCCGGCGCCGGGGCGACGGCGATGTGCGCGGATCTGGGATCCCGCACGATCCGCGAGGAGATCGACGCCATGGAGGTGCTGGGCATCAATCCGATCCAGCGTCTGGTCACCCCCAGAATGCTCGCGTCAGGGCTGGTCGCCTTATTGCTCAACAGCCTGGTTGTGATCATCGGCATCCTGGGTGGCTACGTGTTCTCGGTGTTCATCCAAGATGTGAACCCGGGTGCGTTCGCGGCGGGTATCACGCTGTTGACCGGTGTGCCGGAGGTGATCATCTCGTGCGTCAAGGCCGCGCTGTTCGGTTTCATCGCCGGACTGGTCGCCTGCTACCGCGGATTGACGATCAGCGGCGGTGGCGCCAAGGCGGTGGGTAACGCTGTGAACGAGACAGTCGTGTACGCCTTCATGGCGTTGTTCGTCATCAACGTGGTCGTCACGGCCATCGGCATCCGAATGACGTCGGGATAGGTAGCGAACATATGGGAACCATGACCATCCTGCGGTCGACCTATCCACGGGTGACCAGGCAGTTCAACAAGCCGGTGTCGACGTTGAGCCGGGTCGGCGATCACACGCTGTTCTATCTCAAGGCGCTGGCAGGCACTCCGCACGCGGCCATGCACTACCGCAAGGAACTGATCCGGCTGATCGCCGAGATCTCGATGGGCGCAGGCACATTGGCCATGATCGGCGGCACCGTCGTGATCGTGGGCTTCCTGACGCTGGCCACCGGCGGTGTGCTGGCCATCCAGGGTTATTCCTCGCTCGGCAACATCGGCATCGAGGCGCTGACCGGATTCCTGGCCGCTTTCATCAACGTCCGGATCGCCGCGCCCGTGGTGGCGGGTATCGGCCTGGCCGCCACTTTCGGCGCCGGCGTCACCGCCCAGCTCGGGGCCATGCGGATCAACGAGGAAATCGACGCGCTGGAAGCCATGGCGATCCGGCCGGTCGAATACCTGGTGTCCACCCGCATCGTGGCCGGGATGATCGCCATCACCCCGCTCTACGCGATCGCAGTGATCCTGTCGTTCCTGGCCTCCCAGTTCACCACCGTGGTGCTGCTCGGGCAGTCGGGCGGCCTGTACGACCACTACTTCACGACGTTCCTCAATCCGATCGACCTGCTGTGGTCGTTCCTGCAGGCCGTCTTGATGGCCATCACCATCCTGCTGATCCACACCTACTTCGGCTATTTCGCCTCCGGCGGACCATCCGGGGTCGGGGTGGCAGTCGGCAACGCTGTACGTACGTCGCTCATCGTCGTGGTCTCGGTGACCCTGTTGGTGTCACTATCCGTCTACGGCTCCAACGGCAACTTCAACCTGTCGGGTTAGGGAGAAGACTTGACGCAGAATATTGGACCGGGTCCAGCCCACCGGTCCGAAACGACAAGTACCGCAGCGCCGGTGGCAGCACGCCCCGGCCGCAGCTTCGGTGCGCGCAGCTCGGCGCGGCCACTGGCCGGCCTGGCGACCGTGGTCGCGATAGGCCTGATCTTCGGCTTGGCCGTCGCATTGTTCCGCGGCAGCTTCACCAAGACCGAGCCGGTCACGCTGATCTCGGACCGTGCGGGCCTGGTGATGAACCCGGACGCCAAGGTCAAGATGCGTGGCGTGCAGGTCGGCACCGTCAGCTCGATCGAGCACCGCGCCGACGGCAAGGCCGTGCTGCACCTGGCGATGAACCCCGCACAGCTGCACCTGATCCCCGGCAACGTTCAGGCCGACATCGCCTCGACCACAGTGTTCGGCGCCAAGTACGTCCAGCTCGTCGCGCCGGACAACCCGTCGTCTGACAAGCTCCGCCCGGGCCAGACCCTGCAGGGTGATCACGTCACGGTCGAGATGAACACGGTCTTCCAGCAATTGACCAATGTCCTGAACAAGGTCGACCCGGTAAAGCTGAACGAGACCCTCGGCGCGCTGTCGTCCGCCTTCTCCGGGCGCGGCGAGGCGATGGGGCAGTCCCTGTCCGACTTCGAGGCCGTGTTGGAGAAACTCGAGCCCAGCCTGCCCAATCTGACCGGCGATATCGAAGCCATGGCCGCGGTGTCGAAGGCCTATGGTGACGCGGCACCTGATCTGCTCAAGACGTTCGACAACACCACCCGCCTCAGCGACAGCATTGTCGACGAGCAGCAGAACCTCGACACGTTCCTGATCAGCTCGATCGGCCTGGCCGACGCCGGTAACGAGGTCATCGGCGGCAACCGTGAGGCACTGAGCAAAACGCTGAACGTGTTGGTACCCACCACCGATCTACTCAACGAGTACGCGCCCGGAATCGAATGCGGCCTCAAGGGCATGAATTACATGGCCCACACGCCGCCGCAGCCGGAACCCGGTGTCGTGGTCAACGTGGCATTCACGCTGGGCATCGAGCGCTACCGTTACCCGCAGAACCTGCCGAAGGTGGCAGCCAAGGGCGGTCCGCACTGCATGGGCCTGCCGTACATCGGATTCGGCAACAAGGCCAAGTACCTCGTCACGGATACCAACGCCAACCCGTGGAAGTACGGAAACCAGGGCATCCTGTTGAACTCCGATGGCCTGAAGCAGACGCTGTTCGGCCCGCTGGACGGCCCGCCGCGTAACACCATGCAGATCGGACAACCGGGATGACCCGCGGCAGAAGCACATTCATCAAGTTCGCGTCCTTCGCGGTCGTGATGTCCGTCCTCACGGCCTTCCTGTTCATGACGTTCTCGGAGTACCGCGGCGGTTCCTACTCGGGCTACTCGGCGGTCTTCGGTGATGCTTCACGGCTGGAGGCCGGCGACTCGGTTCGGGTTGCCGGGGTCCGGGTCGGCACGGTGAAAGATGTTTCGCTGCAACCGGACAAGTCGGTTCGGGTCGACTTCGACACCGACCGCAATGTCGCGTTGACCACCAGCACCAACGTCGCGGTTCGGTACCTGAACCTGGTCGGGGACCGCTACCTGGAACTGATCGACAGCCCCGGATCGACGAAACTGCTGCCTGCCGGATCGCAGATCCCCAAGGACCGCACCGCCAGTGCACTCGACCTCGATCTGTTGCTCGGTGGACTGCGCCCGGTGATCCAGGGTCTCAACCCCCAGGACGTCAACGCGTTGACGTCCTCGCTGATTCAGATCTTCCAAGGACAGGGCGAGACCCTGGATTCGCTGCTGAGCAAGACCTCGTCGTTCTCGAATACGTTGGCCAACAACGACCAGGTGATCCAGCAGTTGATCGACAACCTGAATTCGGTGGTCGGAACCCTGGCCAAGGACGGTAAGAAGTTCGACGGAACCGTCGACCGGCTCGAGCAGTTGATCAGCGGCCTGTCGCAGGATCGTGACCCGCTGGGCACGGCGGTGACCCAACTCGACAACGGAACCGCTTCGCTCGCAAGTCTGCTCACCGAGGCGCGTCCACCGCTCAAGGGCACGGTCGATCAGATGAATCGGCTGGCTCCGTTGCTCGATGACCACCAGATCGTCCTGGACCGGGGCCTGCAGAAGGCTCCCGACAACTTCCGCAAACTGGCTCGGCTCGGTTCCTACGGCAGCTGGATCATGTACTACATCTGCGGACTTGCTATCCGTGTCACCGATCTGCAGGGGCGCACTGCGCACTTCCCGATGATCAAACAAGAAGGCGGGAGGTGCGCGGAGCCCTGATGCTTAAGTACCGTGAATCAAATCTGATCAAGGCGGGTTTCATCGGCGTCGTGCTGATGATGCTCATCATCGCCGTCGGGCTACAGCCCGAGCGGCTGCAACAATGGGCATCCTCGGTGCGTCACCAGGCCCTGTTCAGCGAGGCCGGCGGAATCACCGTCGGCAATGACGTCACGCTGTCGGGGATCAAGATCGGTGCGGTCACCGACGTGTCGTTGGAGAACGGTGACGCGTTGATCACCTTCACCACGGAGGGCAAGTACCCACTGGGGTCGCTGACCACCGCGCACATCCGCACCGGTTCACTGTTGGGTGAGCGGGTGCTGACGTTGGAGTCAGACGGCAGTGGTTCACTACGCACCACCGACGTGATCCCGACCTCGCGCACGTCGTCGCCGTACTCGCTGACCGACGCGGTCAGCGACTTGACGACGAACTCGGCAGGCACCGATACGGCGTCGCTGAACCAGTCCCTGGACACGCTTTCGGCGACCATCGACCAGGTCGCGCCCAAGCTGGGACCGACATTCGACGGTCTGAGCCGGCTGTCGAAATCGATCAACGGCCGCAACGAAAGTCTGGCCAGCCTGCTGAAGAGCGCCAGCGACGTGACGGTGGTGCTGTCTCAGCGCAGCGATCAGCTGAACACGTTGATCCTCAACGCCAATGATCTGCTCGGTGTGCTCAATGACCGGCGCCAGGCCATCGTCGATCTGCTCGCGAACACCGCGGCTGTCTCGCAGCAACTCAGTGGGCTCGTCGCCGACAACGAGGCGCAACTGGCGCCGACGCTCAAGCGGCTCAACTCGGTGACCGCGATGCTGGAACGCAACCGCGACAACATCAGCAAGGCGTTGCCGAACTTGAACAAGTTCCAGTTGTCCCAGGCTGAGACATTGGCGAACGGGGCGTACTACAACGCCTACGTTCCCAACCTGCAGCCGGCTCAGCTGCTGCAGCCGTTCTTCGACTACGCGTTCGGGTTCCGGCGCGGGACGAATGCCGGTCAGCCGGCCGACAATGCCGGCCCGCGTGCCGAATTGCCCTTGCCCTACAACGGAATTCCCGGAGGTTCACGCTGATGAACCGCAGTCGTCTCGGTAAGTGGCTTGCGGTGGCGTTGGTGGCGCTGCTGGTGGTCGGCGCGGCCGTGCTGTTGCGTCAGACCTTCTTCGGCCAGAAGACCATCTCGGCACTGTTCACTTCGGCCACCGGTGTGTACCCGGGTGACGATGTCCGGGTCTCCGGCGTCAAGGTCGGGACGATCGAGTCGATCAAGCCGGAGGGCACGCAGACCCGGGTGACCCTCAAGGTCGACCATGACGTGCCGATCCCCGCGGATGCCAAAGCGGTGATCGTGGCGCAGAACCTGGTCGCCGCACGCTATGTGCAGCTCGCGCCCGCGTACCGGTCGAGTGGCCCCACGCTGGCCGACGACGCGGTGATCGCCCTGGACCACACCGCCGTTCCGGTCGAGTGGGATCAGGTCAAGGAACAGCTGATGCGGCTGTCCACCGACCTCGGACCGCAGAGTGGCGTCGACGGGACGTCGGTGTCGCGGTTTATCAACAGCACGGCCGACGCGATGGCCGGCAACGGTGACAAACTGCGCCAGACCATTTCGCAGTTGTCCGGCGTGGCCCGGGTCCTGGCCGAGGGCAGCGGCAACATCGTCGACATCATCAAGAACCTGCAGGCCTTCATGACCGCGTTGCGAGACAGCAACCAACAGGTGGTGCAGTTCCAGAACCGGTTGGCCACGCTGACCAGCGTGGTCGACGGCGGCCGGTCCGACCTCGACGCGGCGCTGACGAACTTGTCGGTGGCGGTTGTCGAGGTACAGCGGTTCGTTGCGGGTAGTCGGGATCAGACCTCTGAGCAGGTGCAGCGGCTGGCGAATGTCACCCAGATCCTGGTCGACAACAAGATGCACATCGAGCAACTGCTTCACGTCGCACCCAACGCGTTCATGAACGGTTACAACATCTACAACCCGGACTCCGGCAGCGCCGTCGGCCAGTTCGTGATGAACAACTTCTCCAACCCGGTCGAGTTCATCTGCGGCGCCATCGGTGCCGTCGAGAACACCACCGCACCGGAGACGGCGAAACTCTGCTCGCAGTATCTCGGGCCGGCGTTGCGGCTGCTCAACTTCAACTACCTACCGTTCCCGATCGACCCCTACCTGATGCCATCGGCCAGTCCTGAGCAGATCGTGTACTCCGAGCCGAGTCTGATGCCCGGCGGCACTGGTGGGTCGCCGACTCCTCCCGAGAGTCCGCCGGCGATCTCGGCCTACAACCCTGGTCCCGAGCCGCCTCCGCCGTTCACCGGCCGGGAGCCCGGGGTGCCGCCGCCAGGGGCCCAGCAGCTGCTGCCGGGTGGAGAGTTCTACCCGCCCAACATGCCGAACACGGTGTCGGACATGCTCAATCCGACTGGTGGGCAACCGGGACCGCCGCCTGGACCCGCACCCGGTCCACTGGCCGCCGAAGCCCCGGCGGCACCAGCACCCGCACCAGCAGAAGGGACGCCACCAGCATGATCAGGGGAAAGCCGGTACGACTGGCGATCGCCGTCGGATCCTGCGTTGCGCTGACCACCAGCGGGTGCGCCTTCCAGGGCGTCAACTCGCTGCCCCTGCCCGGGGCGGTGGGCCGGGGTGCGGACTCCAGCGTCTACCACGTCGAGATCGCGAATGTGGCGACGCTGGAACCGAATTCACCGGTGATGATGAACGACGTCGTTGTCGGCAGTGTGCGCAGCCTGTCGGTGAAGGACTGGCACGCCGACGTCGAGTTCTCGGTGAAGCCGGGTATCGTGGTGCCGGCCAACGTGGTGGCCAGCATCGGGCAGACCAGCCTTCTGGGCTCGATGCATCTGGCGATCAACCCGCCGGCTGGCCAGGCTCCGGACGGGAAACTCGCGCCGGGAGCGACGATTGCGCTGAACAACTCGTCGACATATCCGACGACGGAGCAGACGTTGTCCTCGCTGGCCGCCGTGGTGAACGGCGGCGGTCTGGGGCAAATGGGTGATGTCATCCACAACTTCAGTGCCGCGATCAATGGTCGGGAAACTGATTTCCGTGACCTGCTCACCCGGCTGGACACGTTCGTGGGCGCTCTGGATGCGCAGCGCGACAACATCGTTGCCTCCATCGAGGGCCTGAACCACCTGGCCTCGACCTTCGCCGGACAACGCGATGTCATCACCCGTGCGCTGGAGAAGATTCCGCCGGCACTCGACGTGTTGATCAAGGAGCGGCCGAGATTCACCACCGCGCTGCAGAAGCTGGGTACCTTCAGTGCCACCGCCAACCAGTTCGTCAACGAGTCGCAGGCCGATCTGGTCAGGAATCTGAAGAACCTGGAGCCGGCGTTGAAGGCCTTGGCGAATGTCGGGCCGGACTTGGCTTCGGTACTCGAATACGCGCCGCATTTCCCGTTCACCCAGAGCTTCATGGATCGGGTGATCCGCGGCGATTACTACAACCTGTTCGCTTACTTCGACATGACTGTCCCGCATCTCAAGCGCAGCCTGATGATGGGAACCCGTTGGGAGCAGGGAGACGCGCAAAACGTTCCGGTGCCTGGGGATCCGAGCTATCTGAACTACACCTACGACCCGCTCAAGACCGGTGTCGCCCCGCCGCCGCCGGATGCGTTTCCGGAGGCGCCGGACGCGCCGCCCCCGCCGGACCTCCCGGCGCCGACCTATTCCGGCCCGGTGCTCCCGGTGGTGCCACCGGCACCGATGACCATGCCTGGTGGCATGCCGCAGCCGGTGGCCCCGTCCGGCGGGTCGACATCGGTGTTCGCGGGACCCTATGCGCAGCAAGGCGGTTCGGCTCCCGCTGAACAGCCGGCGCCACCGACACCACCTACTCCATCGACAACAGAAGGTGGTGGGTAATGCTCACCCGCTTTATCCGGATTCAGCTGATTCTGTTCACCGTCGCCTCGGTCGTCGGTGTGGCGGTGATGTTGTTCGCCTATATGCAGCTGCCGACACTGCTCGGCATCGGTCGTATCACCGTGAAGATGGAACTGCCGGCGACCGGAGGCCTGTACCAGTTCGGCAATGTCACCTATCGCGGGTCCCAGATCGGCAAGGTCACTTCGGTGGAGCTGACCGAGAAGGGCGCCGAGGCGACGCTGTCCCTGGATCGCTCCCCGAAGGTGCCCGCCGACCTGGCGGCTGAGGTCCGGAGCATGTCGGCGGTAGGTGAGCAGTACGTCGAGTTGTTACCGCACACCAACTCTGGTCCCTACCTGGAAAACGGTTCCGTGATCGCAATGTCGGACACCAAGATCCCGCAGCAGGTCGGTCCGATGCTGGATCAGCTCAGCGCGCTGATGGACACCATCCCGAAGGACAAGCTCAGCCAGCTGCTGGACGAGTCCTACAATGCCTTCAACGGCACCGGCTACGACTTCGGTTCGCTGCTGGACTCGGCATCGACGATTACCAGGGACTCCAACGCCGTGTCCGATCAGACGCGGGCGTTGATCGATGACTCGAAGCCCTTCCTCGATGCACAGGCCCAGACCACCGATTCGATCCGAACCTGGGCGGCGAGCCTGGCCGGTATTACCGGGCAGGTCGCCGACAACGATCCCGAGGTGCGATCGCTGCTGCGTAACGGCCCGGGCTTCGCCCAGGAGACCACCAAGCTGCTCGAGCAGATCAAGCCGACCCTGCCGATCCTGCTGGCGAATCTGACCACATTCGGCCAGATCGCCGTCACCTACAACCCGTCGATCGAGCAACTGCTGGTGTTGCTGCCGCCGTACGTCGCTCAGCTGCAGACCTACGCGCACACCAATAACACGAGCGGTCTGCCGATGGCCGACTTCTCGCTGGGCCTGGGTGATCCGCCGACCTGCACAGTGGGATTCCTGCCGCCGTCGGCCTGGCGCTCCCCGGCAGACACCACCGTGATCGACACCCCGGACGACATCTACTGCAAGTTGCCGCAGGATTCGCCGATCGGGGTGCGCGGTGCGCGCAATTACCCGTGTATGGAACATCCGGGTAAGCGGGCTCCCACGGTCGAATTGTGCAACGACCCCAAGGGGTTCCAGCCGATCGCGCAGCGTCAGCATGCACTCGGCCCGTACCCACTCGACCCCAGCCTGATCGCCCAGGGCGTGCCCCCGGACACCCGGGTCCTGCCGGACGAGAAGATCTTCGGGCCGCTCGGTGGAACGCCGCTGCCGCCGGGGGCGACGGCTCCGCCGCCGGGTGCAGCGCCCGAACCGCAGCCGGCGCCGAACTTCGCCGGCACGGGTCCAGGCTCGCTGCTGCCGGGACAGCCGATGTACCTGGAGCCGCCGGTGCCCGGCGTGCCGCCCCCACCTCCAGGTGATCCCAATGCTGTGCCCGTGCCCGATGCGGATCAACCGCAGGCAACCGAGCTTCCGGCCGTCCCACATGGGCAGGGGGTGTTCCCGGATGCGCCTGAGTTTCCCCTGCCCGCACAGCCCGGCGTGGCGCCGAGCGCGTTCAACGGCGGCGGCCATGGGCCGTCGGTGGCGATCGCCAAGTACAACCCGCGCACCGGGGAGTACATGGGCAGCGACGGCAATCTCTACAAGCAGACGGATCTGGTGTCCACACCCAAGTCGTGGCAGGACCTGATGCCGACGTAGCGGATCGTGCGAAAAGAACTGGCCCCGGGCAATAGCCCGGGGCCAGTTCTTTTGTCTGTCTTCAGCTTTGGTGCTGGCGTGATGCTGTCAGCTGCTAAGCGGGCCTCATGTAGAACGGCATCCGCACGGCGGGCCACTGATTACGCCCACACGAACCGCTGGGGCCCTTGGTCACGTCCTCGCCGGCGTATTCGGTCGAGGCAGGGTCTACGTGCCCGTCGAAGCCCACCGGGTAGAACTTGTATACCTGCATGCCCTCGATGGGCGTGCCATCGGCGCAGAAGCGCCAGTTGGGTACGACCCGCTTGATGTACCAGAGGCCGTTGGTCGTGTAGACCGGTGCGGTCCAACCTGCGTCGCTGGTCACCGTGCCGCTGCATTCGGTGGGCGAGATGCACTGGGTCGAGATGGTCCAGTTGCTGCGGGTCGACGGTTGCTTCTCGTAGCGTTCGTTGATCTTGGCCCATTCGCCGTTGGACGACGTGGCGAAGGTGCCGTTGATGCCCCACTGCTCGGCGGCGCCGGCAGGGGCGGCACCGCTCAGGCCGATCAACGCCGCGGCGGCGACACTCACCGCACCGGCACCCACCCGGGATGCTGACATGAATGCTCCTTCTGGCCCACATGAGGTATTGGTAGCCTTGTTCTCAGTTTCGGAGAATATCACTATCAACGTGTGGTCCACGACGGATTCGACCAGGCCAACCCGTCAGGGGATCGGCCTGGCGAGAACTGCGGCGGCTCAATCGTAGTAATATTCTCCAAAACTGAGAGTTTGATTTCCAGCTATGCGAAAGTAACAACGTGCGTGTGACGGTGATGGCGACCGCTTCAATGATTGTCGCCGGGATGCTGGGTGCTCCGCAGGCGAATGCGGGTCCGCAGACATGTAATGACGCGTTTTGCACGCCGGGCATCAACCCGAATGCGGTGCTCGGCGCGCCGTGCGACAACACCTCCTACTACGTGTTCGGGGTGGACGCGCGCAACGGGTGGGGCCGGTTGGTGTTCTGCGGCTCGCCGCGGCGCTATGAGCCGCGGTGGTTCCGGTCCCCGCCGATGGTGGGGATCCGGGACGAGAACAGCCTGTGCATCAACGAACAGAACTCGGTGGCCCAGGCCCCGGACGGGCTGTTCCTGAGCTGCGTGCCGATGAACGGTGAGACGCGCTGGCTTCGTGGCGATGCCTGAGCCCGACGCTTGAGAAATGCCTGGGGGCGACGCGATTAGCGTCGCCCCCAGGCATTTTGGTTGTGAGCTGCGGCCTACCAGTTCCGGATCGAGCACAGCGCGCCCTTGGGGCCGCTGTTGGTCTTGACGACGACGCCGTCGACGGCCAATGTGCAGTTGAACCTGGGCGTCGGAAGATTGGGTGACTCACCGCTCTGCACCAGGACCATGGCCCACAGATCAGGATTGGCGAGCATCGCGTCGAGCACCCACGGCTTGTCCGGCGCGATGTCCACGTCGGCCCTCGGGCTGAACTCGTACGGATTGTGGCTGTAATCCGAGAACATCGCGGGCTCGCTGTCCCGGTAGTAGATGTGGGCCCAGTACGGAGCATCAGCGGTCACCGTGTACTGCACGTGGTGCAGCGGCGGGCCGGGCGGCGCCGGATCGTCGGCGAATGCCGGTGCGGCGGTGGCGATTGCACCGGCGGCCAGCGTGGCCGCCGTCGCCATGGTCAGGGGTCGGCTCATCCAGTCGCGCATCGATCACATCCTCGTCAGGGTGAACGGGTAGGTGAAGGAACCGCCGGGGGCGCCGTCGCAACCGACATCGAACGAGGACACCATTTCGCCCGCGAGTGTGTTGGCATCCCACGAGTACACGTCGTGGGTCGGAATCGTGGGCCCGTAGTAGATGTCCCCGCACCGCAGGCCGTAGAACTCATCGATCGTCAAGGTGTATCGACCGTCGATCAGTCTCGCGTCGGCACGGTTGGGGACCGCCTTGGCGACCGGCTGCGGGATGGTCATGACGGTGATGCAGTCCTTCACCCAGGTGTCGGTCCCGGGTTCGTGGCAGGGCGTGATCGCCGACCAGATCCAGGTATGGAAATCGCGGCGATCCGGCATGTTGAGGTTGTAGTTGCCGAAATACATCGCAGATGACGGTGGTGCCAAGGCGATTGCTGTCCCCAACCCCAGCGCGGCGCTCATCGCCACGCGGATCAAGCTGGACTTCACAGGCACACCTCCACGGATCGGGCACTGGTCGGCTGACTATAGAACGAGATCAGGCTTCACCGTGCCGAAACCGGAATCTCGTCCTCGTCAGCGAGATTGTGATTCTCGCTTTTGGAGAATAACAAACACGTCGGAGGACGAGATCCGCGGAATCTTGCGACGATCAGCGGCAGGTCAGCGCACCGGCGTGAACGTGATGTTCAGGTCGGTGAGGCCGCGCAGGATGAACGTCGGCTCGTAGGTGTACCGGCGATCGTCGGCGGGGCCGTGGAACTCCTCGTCGATGGCGATATCGGCCATCCGGTCCAGGATCCGCTCCAACGACACCCGGCCCTCGACGCGGGCCAACGGGCCGCCCGGGCAGCTGTGCACGCCGCGGCCGAACGCGATGTGCTCGCGCACGTTCTTGCGATCCAGGCTGAAGGTGTGCGGGTCCTCGAAGCGCACCGGATCGCGGTTCACCGCACCCGGGCACACCATGAGCGTGGTCCCCGCCGGCACATCGATGTCGCCGAGCTTCGTGTCCTTCTTGGCCAGCCGGAACTGGCTCTTGACCGGGGCGTCCATCCGCAGGGCTTCCTCGACGAAGGTAGGGATGCGGCTGCGGTCGTCGCGCAGGGCCTGCTGGATGTCCGGGCGGTCGCCGAGCACCCGCAGCGAGGCCGAGAGCAGCTTGGTGGTGGTCTCCTGCCCGGCGGCGAACAGGAAGGTCGCGGACCGCACCACCTCGATGATGGGCGGTACCGAACCGTCCGGGTAGTTCGCCGTCGCGAGTGCGGTCAGCACGTCGTCGCGCGGTTCTTTGCGACGGTCTTCGAGGTAGCGGCTGAACTTCTCGTCGAGCCATTCCAACGGGTTGCTGGAAACCAGGTCGCCGTCCAGCGAGCCGACCTGGGCCCCGGGCCGGGGCGCGCCCAGCACCGTGCGGAACTCCTCGTGGTCTTCTTCCGGCACGCCGAGCATGTCCGCGATCACCAGGAGGGAGAAGGGCTTCGCGTAGGCGCTGAGGAACTCGCACTTGCCGTCGGCGATGAAATCGTCGAGACACTGGTCGGCCAGCCGCCACATGAAGTCCTCGTTCTCCTTCAACCGGCGCGGGGTGAGCAGCCGGTTGAGCAGGGAACGGGCGTCGGTGTGCTCGGGCGGGTCCATGGTGACCATGTGCTCGAACATCGGCATCTGGGAGCGGTGCGCGGCAATCTGCTCGGTGATGTCCGAACCCTCGGGGGTGAACGGCAGCGGCGGGAACGGGCCGGCCACCGCGATGCACGAGGAGAACAGCTCGGTGTCCTTGAGGACCGTGGTGGCCTCCTCGAACCCGGTGATCGCCATGACGCCGTAGTTCGGTTCCTTCACCACCGGACACTTGCTGCGCAGGTGGTCGAAGTAGGGGTGTGGGTCGGGAACCAGTGATGGGTCGGTGAAGTAGTCGACGGTGTCGTAGTCGGTCGTGTTGGAATCGCTCATGGTGTGCGCTGCCTCCCGAAATCGATATGCGCTGCGGTAGTTTCGCGGCGGGCCGTACCGCGCGAAGATTTTTCGAAATTGCTGAGCACCTGCTTAGCATGGCGCTTGAGTCGTGGTCAAGGTCACGCGGCAGGGCGAAAGTTACGATCGCCGAGACGCTGTCGTCGGGGACAGGGCGTAAGGAGGATGGTCTATGGCATCGGCGCGAAGGATCGGGGCGCCAGACGCGAAGAACCGGGTCGTGCTGCTCGACGCTGCCGAGGCACTGATGATCGGGGAAGGGTATGTCGCGGTCACGTCCCGGCGGGTGGCCGAGCAGGCCGGACTCAAACCCCAGTTGGTGCACTATTACTTCCGCACCATGGACGACCTGTTTCTGGCGGTGTTCGTCCGGCGTGCCGAGGAGGGATTGGCCGTTCAGGCCGAGGTGCTGAAGTCTCCGCAGCCGTTGTGGGCCTTGTGGCGGCTGGGCATCGATCCGAGCGCGACCCGGCTGACGATGGAGATCATGGGCCTGGCCAACCACCGACCGGCGCTGCGGGCTGAGATCGGCCGCTACGCCGAGATGTTTCGCACCGCCGAGACCGAGGCGATCACGGCCGCCCTCCACCGCTACGGCGTCGACGCGTCCGAGGTGCCGCCGGTCGTGTGGACCTTCATCGCGGCCAGCGTCTCGCGGGTGATGGTCATGGAGCAGGCCCTCGGAATGACGGCGGGTCACGCCGAGGTGCTGCAGTTCTGTGAGGACTGGCTGCGACGCCTGGAAGGTGAACCGCAGCCACTCGAATTGCCGGCCTGACTTCCCCCTGCCGAGAAGACGCGGAAGTACCCCAAAACTGGTATTTCGGGGTACTTCCATGTCTTCTCGCGCAGGGAAACTAGAGCGACAGGATGGTGGCCGAGGCCGTTCCCGGCGCCCCGTAGACCTGGGCCAGACCGACCCGCGGGTTACCTGGCACCTGACGCTCGCCGGCCTCGCCGCGCAACTGGCGTACGAGCTCGTGCATCTGGCGCAGGCCCGACGCGCCGATCGGCTCGCCGTTGGCGATCAGGCCGCCGTCGGTGTTGACCGGCATCGTGCCGTTGATCTCCGTCGCGCCTTCGAGCAGCAGCTTCTCCTGGTCGCCGTCGGCGCACAGCCCGGTTTCGGCCATGTGGATCACCTCGGCGCCGGCGTCGGTGTCCTGCAGCTGGGCGATGTCGACGTCTTCCGGGCCGATGCCTGCTGCTTCGTACGCGGCCTTGGCCGCGTACACCGTGGGCGACGGATCCTCGTCCAACGGCGCCGAGGTGCCGTGCACCTCGTAGGCGCCGTAGGTGCGCGTGCGGATCTCACTGGCCCGCACGTACACCGGCTTGTCGGTGTACTTGTGCGCGATATCGGCACGGCACATGATCACTGCCGCGGCACCCTCGTCGGGAGCGCAGAACATGTACTGCCGCAGCGGGTAATTCAGCACCGGCGAGGCCATGATCTCTTCGACCGAGATCTCCTTGCGCCGGAACGCATTCGGGTTCAGCTCACCATTGCGGAAGTTCTTGTTGGCCACCCGCGCCAGCGTCTCCTCGGAGATGTTGTGCTTGTGGATGTAGTGGTTGGCCTTCATGCCGAAGAACTGCGTGGTGACGAACTGACCGTTCTCGGCATACCACTGCGGCAGTGCGAGTTTGGCCGGGTCGTCGGTGAAGGCACCGCGGGGGTGCTTGTCCAGGCCGATCGCGATGCCGATGTCGTACTTGCCCAACCGGATGGTGTCGGCAGTCTGCTGAATGGCGCTGGCCGCGGTGGCACACGCGTTGAACACGTTGGTGAACGTGATCCCGGTCAGCCCGACCAGGCGGGTGACCGCATCCGGATTGGACACCTCATAGCTGCCGCCGAACCCGAACTGGATGTCCTTCCACTCCAGGCCCGCATCTTCGAGCGCGAATTGGATTGCCTCGGCACCCATCTGCATCGCGGTCTTGTCGAAGCGGCCGAACGGGTGCAGGCCGACGCCGATGATGGCTACATCATTGGTCATATTCTTGCCTCTCTACACCGGCTGGAAGGCGAAGGTGACAATTTCGTTGCCCTCTTCGTCGGTGGTGAACGGGATCATGGTGAGTTCGACGTCCATGCCGAATTGCAGTTTGGCGGGGTCATTTTCGGTGAGGCGGCCTTCGACGCGCAGGACGGGTCCGGTGTCGTCGGCCAGTTCGACCAGGGCGACGCCGAAGGGGACGAAGGCTTTTCCGGTGGGTCCCTTGTAGGGGGCGCCGGGTGGGAAGCCCTGGGTGGTCCAGGCGATGACGGTGCCGCGCCGGGGCAGATTCACCTGTTCGGTGTTGCCACTGCTGCACCGCGGGCAGCGGGCCTGGGCGGGGAAGGTGGTGGCCGAGCAGTCGGTGCAGCGGCTGCCGATCAGCTGGGGTTCGGCATCGGGCCACGTCGAGATCTCGGGCGCCAGAGCAATCTGTGTTGACACGTCGCTGACGATAACCGGAAATGTGATTCTCGTCTAGTGAGAACCGCCTCTCGCTAGGCTCTCGTGGGCAGTTCAAACGGGATGAATGGAGGGAGACGGCGTGAGCAATGTTCTACCGGGGAAGGTGCGCCAGATCGGGTACGTGGTCACCGACCTGGACGACACGATCGCGAGCTGGTTGACGATGGGTGTCGGCCCGTGGTTCGTGATCCGCAACCTCCCCCAGCGGGTGACCTACCGGGGTGCGCCCTGCGAGGTGAAACTGTCCCTCGCGCTAGCCAACAGCGGTGACCTGCAGATCGAGTTGATTCAACAACTCGATGACACCCCCAGTGTCTTCACCGAGTTTCTCGGCGGTTCCGGCACCGGCGGATTTCACCAACTCGCCTATTGGGCAGACGATTTCGATTCCGCGATGGCCAACCTCGCCGAGACCGGCTGGCCACTGGTGTGGTCGGGCGGGGAAGGGGAGGGCGTGCGCTTCGCCTACTTCGAACCGCCGACCGGGGCCGCGATCATCGAGATCATGGAGCTGACCGAGTCCTCGGCCGGCATGGCCGCGTATGTGCGCGCGCAGGCCGCCGACTGGGATGGCAGTGATCCGGTCCGGGAGTTGGGTGGCTGACATCGGCTGAGTGGCCACTTCTGACACGGGTTTTCGCGAGGACTGTGTGACAGGTGGCCACTCGCTACCCCAGAGGGGCCTACTTGTTTTTGTTCATCACCTTGTCCGCGGCGGCCCAGTGCTCGTCGGAGCACCAGAGCCGGGCGAATGCCGAAACGGCCTCGGTGGTGGGCACCCCGTTGATCACCCGCTTGACCTCACCGGCCTGGCGGCTGGCAAGCAACTGTGCCGTCGACCGCCAGGTCTCGGCGAACTCGGCGCGGGGGACCACCTGATCGATCAGACCGACCTGCTCGGCCTCGCGCGCACCAAGGATGCGGCCGGTTCCGGCCAGCAGAAGCGCGCGGCTGCGGCCGACCAGGGTGGCGAGCCGCTCGGCTCCGCCCCAGGCCGGCATGATCGCCAGCGCCACCTGGTTGAAGCCGATCCGGATGTCATCGGCGGCGATTCGGATGTCCGCTGCCACCGCGACCTCGGCCCCGCCACCGAGGGCGTGTCCGTTGAGCGCGGCGATGACCGGTCCGTCGAAGCCCGCGACGCGGTCGCAGATCGTGCGCATCCGCCAGGCCATCTCGGAAGCCTCGAGTTCGGTGCGCAGCGCCGCCAACTCCTTGAGGTCGCCTCCTGAGACGAACGCCCGGTCGCCGCCACCGGTGATCACCAGGGCGGACGCCCCCGCAGCGCCATCCAGCGCCTTGTTCAGTGCATCCATGGTGTCCAGCGAGATGGCGTTGCGTGCCTGTGGGCGGTCGATCGTGATGATCGCCAGTGCGCCGTCGATTTCGAGGTCGACCATCAAACGTTCTCCAGTTCCGGGATTGGCATTCTCGTCTGATGAGAATAACATCACCGTTGTGCGCGACATCCCCGTTGAGCTGACCAAACGGTACGTCGAAGAAGGCTGGTGGCGGCCCGAAACCCTGGGCCAGATGCTGGCCGACGGTCTGGCCGCCAGTCCCGAGGCCGGGTTCTACGTGCACTCCGCCACCCGCCCGTACCAAGGCACCTTCGGCGAGGTCGAGCACGCCGCCCGGCGCCTGGCCGCGGGACTTCGAGAGCGTGGAGTCGGGCCCGGTGACGTCGTGGCGATGCAGCTACCCAACTGGATGGAGGCCGCGGTCGCGTTCTGGGCCTCGGCGTTCCTCGGCGCGGTGACCGTGCCGATCGTGCACTTCTACGGACGCAAGGAACTCGGCCACATCATGGCCACGGCCAAGCCGAAGGTGTTCATCACCACCGAGCAGTTCGGCCGGATGAAGTTCGAGCCGGATCTGTGCGCAGATGTCCCGATCGTGGGCTTGGTCGACGAGCGCTCGCGCGAGGAGTGTGACGGGGGTCAAGCTTCATTCGCCCGTCTCCTTGCCGACGAGCCGATGAGCGGAACCCTGACCGCGGATCCGGCTGCGCCGGCGCTGATCGCCTTCACCTCCGGAACCACCCGCGACCCCAAAGGGGTCGTCCACAGTCATCAGACGCTGGGCTTCGAAACCCGCCAGTTGCTGGAGAACTACCCGCCGGACCGGGGCCGTCAGCTCACCGCCACGCCCGTCGGGCATTTCATCGGCATGCTCGGTGCGTTTCTGATCCCGGTGTTGGAGGGTGCCCCGATCGATCTGTGCGACGTCTGGGACCCGGGCAAGGTTCTGGACTTGATCGAGCGTGACGAATTGTCGATCGGCGGTGGACCGCCGTACTTCGTGACCAGCCTGATGGACCATCCGCAGTTCAGCGAACGCCATCTGGCCCGGTTCACCACTGTCGGTCTGGGCGGCTCGACGGTGCCTGCGGCCGTCACCCGGCGCTTGGCTGATCTGGGGCTCTTCGTATTCCGCTCGTACGGCAGTACCGAGCATCCGTCGATCACGGGGTCGGGAGCGGGGGCGCCGGAGGACAAGCGGTTGTACACCGACGGCAACGCGCGTCCCGGTGTGGAGATCCGACTCGGGCCAGATGGCGAGATCTTCAGCCGTGGACCCGACCTGTGCCTGGGTTATACCGACGATGCCCTGACCGCAAAGCATTTCGACTCCGACGGCTGGTATCGCACCGGGGACATCGGCGTACTGGACGACGACGGCTACCTGACGATCACCGATCGCACCACCGATCTCATCATCCGCGGCGGGGAGAACATCAGCGCGCTCGAGGTCGAAGAGGTGCTGCTGGGCCTGCCGGCCGTGATCGAAGCGATCGTGGTGGCCGCTCCGGACGCACGGTTGGGCGAGCGGGTCGCCGCGGTCCTCCGGGTGCGTGACGGCGGAACGATGCCGACCCTCGACGAGGTCCGGTCGCATTTCGACTCCGGTGGCGTCGCCCGGCAGAAGTGGCCGGAAGAGCTATATCAGGCCGAGGATTTTCCCCGCACGGCCAGCGGCAAGGTCCAGAAGTTCGTCATCCGGCAGGAGATTGCTGAAATCAGCCGATGAGCAGCCTCAGGGGCGAGTTCGGCATTGCGGCAGCCGAAAAGTGAGAATATGATTCTCGTGAATTGCAAAGGAGTTTTTCATGGGGCAACTGTCACATAGGGTCGACATTCCGTTTCCGCTGTTCGATGCGGACAACCACCTGTACGAACCTCCGGAGGCGCTGACCACGTACCTCCCCAAGGAGTACAAGGACATAATTCAGTACGTCGAGATCAACGGGCGTACAAAGATCGCCATCCGAGGTCAGATCAGCAACTACATCCCGAACCCCACCTTCTCGGTGGTCGCCAAGCCTGGCGCCTGGGAGGAGTACTTCAAGTTCGGCAACCCCGACGGCAAGAGCAAGCGCGAGCTGTTCGGTGAGCCGATGAAGTCGATCCCCGCCTTCTTCGAGCCCGCGCCGCGCCTGGAGCTGATGGACGAGCTCGGCCTGGATCGCACCCTGATGTTCCCCACGCTGGCCAGCCTGATCGAGGAGCGGCTGCGCGACGATCCGGTCGCGATCCACGTCATCGTCCACTCGCTCAACGAGTGGTTGCACGAGGTCTGGGGCTTCAACTACAAGAACCGGATCTTCACCACCCCGGTGATCACCCTGCCGATGGTCGACAAGGCGATCGAAGAGCTGGACTGGGCGGTCAAGCGCGGCGCCCGTGCCATCCTGGTCCGCCCGGCGCCGGTGCCCGGATTCCGCGGCCCGCGTTCGTTCGCGCTGCCGGAGTTCGATCCGTTCTGGCAGAAGTGCGTCGAGTACGACGTGTTCGTCGGCATGCACTCGTCCGACAGTGGCTACTCGCGCTACACCTCGGAATGGGATGGCTCCGTGCAGGAGATGCTGCCCTTCCAGACCAACGCGATGAACATCCTCAACGAGTGGCGCCCGATCCAGGATGCGGTGGCCTCGTGGGTGATTCACGGCGCGCTGTTCCGGCACCCGAAGCTCAAGGTCGGCGTCGTCGAGGCCGGGTCGAAGTGGATGTTCCCGCTGCTCGACTCGATGGCCGAGGTGTACAAGAAGGCACCCGAGGCCTTCCTGGGCAACCCGATCGAAGAGATCAAGAACCGCATCTACGTCAGCCCGTTCTACGAAGAGGGCATCGACGATCTGATCAACCTGATCGGAGTCGACCAGGTGCTGTACGGCTCCGACTGGCCGCACCCGGAGGGCTTGGCCGAGCCGACCCACTACGTGACCGCGCTTGAGCACCTCACCGTTGAGGATCAGGCCAAGATCATGGGTGGAAACCTCGGTCGCCTCGTCACAACCTAAGGGGCCGGACACATCGAAGCGCAGCAGACCATCCCCGCGATGGTCCTGAGTGCAGCGGACCGATTCGGCGATGCCGAGGCTGTCGTCGACTATGGCGACAATCAGATCGGGGCCGACGGTCCGCTGCGTCTGTCCTTCACCGAAGTCGTCGAGCGCATCCGGAAGGCATCGGGTGCGTTCGTCGAGTTCGGCATCGAGAAGGGGGACCGGGTCGCGGTCTGGGCCCCCAATTCTGCCGAGTGGATCATCGCCGCGTTCGGGATCATGGCTGCCGGCGGCGTCCTGGTTCCGGTCAACACCCGGTTCAAGGCCGACGAGGCCGCCGATGTGGTGGCCCGCAGCGGCGCCAAGGCGGTAATGGTCGAAAATGGTTTTCTCGGACAGGATTTCACCTTGTCCGGGACCGATCTCGATGTCCCCGCCATCGACCTGAAGTCGGACTTCTTGAGCAGTGGGTCGCCGTTCGTCCGTGACGTGAAGCCCACCGACGTCTCCGACGTCATCTTCACCTCGGGCACCACCGGCAGACCCAAGGGCGCGATGATGAACCATCGCCAGACGCTGCGGGCCTACGAGGAGTGGGCCACGCTCGCCGATCTGCGCGAGGGTGACCGCTATCTGATGATCAACCCGTACTTCCATACGTTCGGGTTGAAGGCCGGCTTGGTGGCGTCCTTCCTGCGCGGTGCGACGATGCTGCCGGTCGCGGTGTTCGACGCCGACAGTGTCGTGGAACTGATTGAGCGCGAACGCATCACGATGTTGCCGGGACCGCCCACGCTGTATCACTCGCTATTGGCGGTCGCCGACCGTGACCGCCTGGCGACACTGCGCGCCGGGGTGACCGGTGCTGCCGACATCCCGGTGGAGCTGGTTCGACGCATCCGCGACGAGTTGCCGTTTCAGACATTGATGACCGGGTACGGCCTCACCGAGGCGGGCAACGTCACGCTGTCACGACCCGGCGACTCGGCCGAGGACGTGGCGACAACCGCGGGCCTGCCGTGCGAAAACGTCGAGGTGCGCATCGCCGACGATGCCGAAGTGCTGGTGCGCGGGTACAACGTGATGCAGGGCTATCTGGACGATCCGGCGGCCACCGCCGAGGCGATCGACCCCGAGGGCTGGCTGCACACCGGCGATCTCGGCGAGTTCACCGAATCCGGCCGGTTGCGGATCGTCGGACGCAAGAAGGACATGTTCATCGTCGGCGGCTTCAACGCCTACCCGGCCGAGATCGAGGGATTCCTGCTGGAGCATCCGGCGGTAGCGCAGGTGGCTGTCGTCGGCGTCGCCGACGAGCGGATGGGCCAGGTCGGCAAGGCGTTCGTGGTGCTGCGGGACGAGCCCGGGGTCTCGGCTGTCGTTGCCGAGGATCTCATTGCCTGGAGCCGCGAGCGTATGGCTGGCTACAAGGTGCCCCGTTTTGTGACATTTCTCGACGAACTGCCGCTCAACGCCACCGGCAAGGTGATGAAGAACCAGCTTGAAGCGCGGGAAATGCCAGCCAACGCCAAGTAACTGCACAGCCTGAAAACATCATTACCGCAGGTAGATGGCCATGTATGCGCCTGCTTTGGATGATGTACTCTCGGGTCACTACCTCAAACTGATAACGTAATTCTCGTTAAGCAGGCTGCTGAACGGACAGGAGGTCGGCATGCCGTCCCGCAAGCCTTCGTCGCCGGTACTCGATACTAGCGAAGATGACGCGTCGCCAGGCGGCGCACTGGAAATGGCCGAGCAGGCCGAAGCCGAGGCCGCAGAGGCCGAGGCCGTAGCGACCGCCGCCCGCGCCAGGGCACGCGCCATTCGGCTACGTAACCAGGCCGCCGCAGAACAGGCGGCCGCAGACGGGGATGCGGACGCGGACCCGACCGTGGCCGAAGATGCCGCCGTCGACGCCACTGATGCCGACGATCCCGAGATCACCGACACCACCGGCGTCGAGGCCGAGCCGCTCGATGGGGCCGAGCCGGGGGCCGGGGGAGAAGTCGACGGCACGTCGTCCCGGCGCCTGCCGCGGGTGCGGGTATCGCGCCTGTTCTGGAAGGTGCTGGCGAGCTGTCTGACGCTGATCGTCATCGTGGGCCTGCTGGTCGCCAGCGGCTTGATGATCTGGCAGCACCGCCAAGCCGAGCATCGTCAGCAACTCGCAGCCGAATACACCGCCGCGGCCCGCCAGACCGTCGTGACGCTCATGTCGTTGGATTTCAACCATGCTCAGGACGCCGTCAAGAACATCCTGGACAACTCGACGGGTGAGTTCCGGGACGATTTCGAAGCGCAGGCGAAAGACTTCGTCAAGCTGGCCCAGGACGCGAAGGTAGTGACCGAGGCGAATGTGACCGCCGCCGCGGTGGACACCATGAGCGACAACAACGCTGTCGTTCTGGTCGCGGTCAACACCCACGTCACCAACACCACCGGTGCCAACAAGCAAGCCCGGCCGTGGCGGGTGGCCGTTGACCTGGTCCGCGAAGGTGACCAGATCAAGCTGACGAAAGTCGAGTTCGTGCCGTGACCGTGGATCTGAAGAAGACTGAGATCGAAGACACCGAGGCGGCCGTCGAGACCGAGGCCGAGGTGGCCGAGGACGTCACCGACACCGTGGTTGACGAGCCCACGTCAGGGTGGCGCCGGAACCTGACGAACCTGTGGTTCCCGCTGGCACTGGTCGTGGCGTTGATCGCGTCGGCTGCTCTGGCCGGATGGCTGTACTTCGCGGAGTACCGCGTCGACCAGCAGACCGGGCCGTCGGCGTCAGAGACGGTACTCAAAGCCGCGAGCGATGGCACCGTGGCCCTGCTGAGCTACGCGCCGGACAGCCTCGACCGGGACTTCTCGGCCGCCAAGTCGCACCTGACCGGGGATTTCCTGTCGTACTACACCCAGTTCACCCAGGAAATCGTCGCCCCTGCCGCCAAGCAGAAGGCGGTCAAGACCAACGCAGCAGTCGTGCGCTCGGCGGTCTCGGAGATCAAGCCCGATTCAGCGGTGGTGTTGGTGTTCGTCAACCAGGCCACGACCAGCGCCGAGAATCCCAACGGCAGCTTCACCGCGAGCGCGGTCAAAGTGGGGATGAGCAAGATCGACGGCAACTGGTTGATCTCGTCGTTCGACCCGGTGTAGCCCGCGCGTAGTCAGTCCTGAGCGTGCCGCTCGTACTCCCACCGCTCCAGCCACGTCTGCAGCTCGTGTACCGCAAACGCGGTTGCCACCGTGCTGACCACGACGAGGCCAAGCAGTAACGCGCTCATGGCAGGCACCCCGCGTAGTGCGTTGCCTGCCTCGGCGCGACGGTGTCGGGTGCGTCCAGCACAGATTGCTGGATGGCGCGGTAGCGGTCGCGCTCGGCGATGCACCAGGAATCGGTCCAGCCTTCGAGCAGGTCACCGGTGTGTATCAGCCGGCGCAGGGTCGGCTGAGTGCCCGTAGGCGCCGGTCGTCCTTCGATCAGGGTCATCGCCTCGTGCAAGGCGACCGCCTCGTGCCAGTCCACGGTCACTTCGGGCGCCAGGCTGACGTATTGGTGTCGCACCACGAGCAACGCGTCGGCGCCCATCGGTCGCAATCGCCACAGCGCCGAACGCAGCGAGGACACCGCCTTGTGCGGGGGGCTGCCCGGCCACAGCAAGTCGCAGACCCAGCTGCGGTGCAGCTCGCGGCGCTTCACGGCGGCAAGCGCCACCACCCGGCGACACGAGGGCGGCAACAGCAGCGGCTCCAGGTCTCGGTACACGGTGAACTCGCCGAGGAGGTTCAGCCTGAATTGCTTGGACATATACGCATCCTCGAGCGTGGTCGGAGTCCTGACATCAGTAGTGCACTACCTGTGTTTCGGTGAGTTTCTGCCACCACGCCGTGGGCAATCCACTCTCTGGGGTTCCGATGAGATGGAATTGCGGGGAGAACGTGGCGAGAAAGGGGCATATCAGGTTGAACGAGAACGAGCCCAGTCCGGTTCAAGCCCACCGCCTGAACCGGATGTCCGGACGCGACCCGCACGAGCAGCACCGGGTGGCGAGTCCGTTGGAATTGCTGTTCGACCTGACCTTCGTGATCGCCTTCGGGGTGGCGGCGGCTCAGTTCGCGCATCTGATGGCCGAGGGTCATGTGTCGGCCGGTTTGGCGGGCTTCTCCTTCGGAGCGTTCGCGATCTGGTGGGCGTGGATGAACTTCACCTGGTTCGCCTCCGCCTACGACACCGACGACTGGATCTACCGGGTGATGACGATGCTGCAGATGGTCGGTGTCATCATCCTCGCGCTGGGCATCCCCCCGGTCTTCGCCTCCATCGAACGCGGCGGGCACGTCGATAACACCGTGATGGTGGCCGGCTATGTGGTCATGCGAATTGCGTTGGTGGGGCAGTGGTTACGGGCTGCGGTGCAGGATCCGCCCCGACGGTCCGCTTGCCTGACCTACGCGAGCGCGGTCGTCATCGCCCAGATCGGGTGGGTGGTGCAGATCTTCGTGCAGACTTCGCTGACGGTATTCTTCGTCTCCGCCCTGGTGCTGATGGTGGTGGAGGTCGGCGGGCCGATCCTGGCGGAGCGGCGGATGGGGGGTACCCCGTGGCACGCGCATCATGTCGCCGAGCGATACGGATTGCTCGCGATCATCGCATTGGGCGAAGGCGTGGTCGGCACGGTGGCGTCCTTGACGGCCGCGGTGGGGGAGCACGGTTGGTCCGCGGACGCGATCCTGCTGGTGGCCGCCGGAATCGGGCTGACCTTCGGGATGTGGTGGGTGTATTTCCTGATTCCGGCCGGCGAGTTGCTGCACGCCAGACGCCGGCTCTCGTTCTGGTACGGCTACCTGCACCTGGCGGTGTTCGGTGCGATCGTTGCCACCGGCGCGGGGTTACATGTGGCGGCTTATTACATAGACGGCGAATCGAAGCTGGATTCTGTGGGCACGGTGCTGGCAGTGGCGATCCCGGTGGCGATCTACCTGTTCTCGATGTTCGTCATCTACTCGTGTCTGGTGGGCGAGGTCGATCTGTTCCACGCGCTGTTGCTGATGTTGGCGGGGGCGGTGCTGGTGGCCGCCGTGGCACTGGCGGCGGGCGGGACATCGATGGCGGTGTGTCTGTTGGTGGTCACCGCAGCTCCGGTGGTTGTCGTCGTCGGGTTCGAGGCGGTCGGGCACCGGCACGCCGCGGCGATCATCTCCGCACGATTGTCCGGCGGTATTCACCGCCCGGGGTGAGTCTCGAAGCTCTCCAACAGCATTCGCTCCTGCTCGGCCGCTAGCAGGCGGCGTGTCTTGCGGCGGGTGACCAGGATTCCGATCGTGGCCAGGATCCACACCGCGTACTGCACTGACCAGGCCACGCGGAACGACGCGAACGAGTAACTGTCGGTTCCGGACAGGATCAGCCCCATGGCCTGCATCACCAGCAGTGCGGCCAGGAAACCGCCCATGTTCACCATGCCTTGGGCGGTACCGAGCGTGTGGCTCGGATTGAAGGTGCGGGCGAAGTCGAAGCCGACCATCGATCCGGGACCGCCCACCGAGATGACGACGATGAGCACCACCAACAACCACACGGGCGCCGGGCCGGGCAAGGCCAGCACCACGGTCCACACCAATGCGTTACTGGCGATGATCCAGAGCACCAGGTGTGACCTGCGGTGTGGATGACGGCCGGTGAAGATGCCGATCATGATCCCGGCCGCGATGGCGGCGACCACCGAGACGGTCAATAGGGCGCCGGCCGCGGTAGCCGAAAGTCCCTGCGCCACTGTCAGATAGGGCACCCCCCACATCAGTGCGAATGCCGTGACCGAGAACTGAGTGCCCATGTGGGTGAAGAACCCGAGCCTGGTACCGGGCCGCAGCCAGACGGTCTTGATGCGGGACAGGGTGGTGTGCAGCGAGATCGGCTCAGGTGTCAGTGCGGAACCGTGTGGCGTGTTGCGGATCAGGGCCAGGGCCAACACGATCACCACAAATCCGAACGCGGCGACCGACAGATAGGCGGGTGTCCACCCCGAGCCGGTGAGGATCGCGAGGAACGGGATCGCGGAGAGGACCTGACCGAGTTGGCCGCAGATACCGGTCAATTGGGTCACCAGCGGGACGCGGGCCGGTTCGAACCAGTTCGGCACCAGGCGGAGAACCGAGATGAAGGTCAGTGCATCGCCAAGGCCGACGATGGCCCGTGCACCGATGGCCCCGGGTAGCGACTCGCTGAGGGCGAGCACGAGCTGACCGGAGGTCATCAGCGCGGCACCGCAGACGATGAGTACCCGGGAACCGAAGCGGTCCAACAGCAGTCCTGCGGGAACCTGTGCCGCGGCGTAGACGATCACCTGCAGCACCACGAATGTGGACAGCACACCCGGGCTCGCGGCAAATCTGTCGGCCGCCTGCAAGCCCGAGACGCCGAGGGTGGTGCGGTCGAGAACCGCGATGATGTACGCGAGTAGTCCGGTGGCCCAAACGATCCAGGGACGCACGCGGGCACCTTTCGTCAAAAATGGTTTCTGGCGGCAGACGTACATGGTCTCGCACCGTTGGCGTCGAAGCGAGCGAGATTCTTTGTCGCGGTTGTGAAATTGGTCTCGGACGCAGTATTCCGGGATTCATCGAGTTGGCTGTAAATGCACTCTCATGTCGCACTTGAGGGATGTCGTCCGTTATATCCGCAGATAAGCGCGCTATCGATGAGGTCGCCGGTTGGTAGAGAGTTGTAGCTACGAATTCGCTCGCAACATTAACCGGAGAGTAGGGTGTCGGCATGAATCGCTGTTCAATCCGACGCGGAGGACGCCGGCTTGGTTGAGTACCGTCTTGAAGACCTGGCGCGCATTTCCGGCGTCAGCGCTCGCAATATCCGCGCCTATCGTGAGCGCGGGTTACTGGATTCGCCGCGGCGCGTCGGGCGCTCGGCGTACTACGGTGAGCGGCATCTTGATCAGTTGACAGCGATCAGCCAGCTACTGGCCAAGGGTTTCAACTCGGCGCACATCGCCGAGTTCTTCGCCGCCTTGCGTGAGGGCAAGGATCTGTCTGGCGCCTTGGGGATCCAAGACTCGGGCTGGTGCCGGCCGACGACACTGCCATTGAACGTGGACCCAGCCGGCGATGATGTCCGCACACTCGTCGAATTCGGGTTGGTGCACATCGTGGACGGCTCCGTCGAGGTGACCGATCCCGCGTTGGTCGCGCTCGTCGGCGGCGCAGAGGACCATGGGCGTCTCGTGCGCGGCATGGCCCAGCTCTGCCGAGCCACCAGCGCCGCGGTCGATCACCTCGCCGAGTCGGCCGCCGCTGCGGTCCCCGAATGCGAGGGCGGTCTTTCGGACGCCGGCCTGCCCGAGCTGGTCCGGGTGGTGGTCTCCGCCCGGGTGGACCGGGCCCTGCGCGCGGGCGTGGCCGCCACCGAATAGACCGACGGACTGAGGCCGCGCTCCGATCGGCGGGATGGAATAGTTACTGACGAGTAAGATGTTCCAGCAAACTTTTGGTTCGGGCGGTCGGGATTCGCTGGCCAGAATTGGCCCGATTGCTTCCTGGTTCGCCGCTGGTTCACGGTCCCGGATGTGACGGAAAATTTAGATAACGATTCGATAACAGTACTGCCTTGATCTGCGCAGTTATGGCTACTCGACCGTAACCACCTGCCAACAGGACGTTTGTCCCGAATGTCTTCGGGGGTCGCTCGACGCGGCGTTACGTTACCGGCGGTTACCCATGCGTAGAACTCGCCAGTAACCAATCTGAGCGGAAAACGCCCACACGCTCTTATGACACTCTTAGTACGGCAGGAATGTGCGTGACACCGTCCGGAGGGCTCCGGCGGCACCGCGTTCCCCACCTGATTCGACGCTGAATCGCCGT
Organism: Mycolicibacterium lutetiense; assembly: GCF_017876775.1. NCBI lineage: Bacteria > Bacillati > Actinomycetota > Actinomycetes > Mycobacteriales > Mycobacteriaceae > Mycobacterium > Mycolicibacterium lutetiense. The sequence continues at coordinate 1,025,583 of NZ_JAGIOP010000001.1, forward strand.
TGGCTTGTCGCCGGGCAGTCACACCGCCCCAGACATGCAGACAAATACCTGAGACCGCACGCGACAGCCACACGCGACACCATTCACCGCAGAACCGCAGCACCACCGAGGAGATAGCGCCAGTGACGATCTATGAACACGACCGGGTGTCCGCCGGTCGCAACGACGACTCAGGATCTGACGGTCGGCAGGCTGACTCCACCCACGCCCTCGTCGATCGGCTGAGCGCCGGTGAGCCCTACGCGGTCGCTTTTGGTGGCCAGGGCAGCGCCTGGCTGGAGACTCTTGAGGAGTTGGTGTCCTCGGCCGGTATCGAGGCCGAACTGGCGACCCTGGCCGGTGAGGCCGAGCTGCTGCTCGAGCCGGTCGCCGCCGAACTCGTCGTGGTCCGGCCCATCGGGTTCGAGCCGCTGCGGTGGGTCCGCGCGCTGGCTGCCGAGGAGCCGGTGCCGTCCGACAAGCAGCTGACCTCCGCCGCGGTGTCGGTCCCGGGCGTCCTGCTCACCCAGATCGCCGCGGTGCGGGCACTGGCCCGCCAGGGCATGGACCTGGCCGCCACCCCGCCGGTGGCCGTTGCCGGGCATTCCCAGGGTGTGCTGGCCGTCGAGGCACTGGCCGCCAAGGGCGCCAAGGACGTGCAGATCCTGGCGCTGGCGCAGCTCATCGGGGCGGCAGGCACCCTGGTGGCCCGTCGTCGCGGGATCACCGTGCTGGGCGACCGGCCGCCGATGGTGTCGGTGACCAATGCCGAGCCCGAGCGCATCTACGAGCTGCTCGAAGAGTTCAGCCAGGACGTGCGCACCGTGCTTCCCCCGGTGCTGTCCATCCGCAACGGCCGGCGCTCCGTTGTGATCACCGGCACACCCGAGCAGCTGTCGCGGTTCGAGCTGTACTGCAACCAGATCGCTGAGAAGGAAGAGGCCGAGCGCAAGAGCAAAGTCCGCGGCGGCGCCGTCTTCGGCCCGGTCTTCGACCCGGTGCAGGTCGAGGTCGGTTTCCACACGCCGCGCCTGGCCGACGGCGTCGAGATCGTCGCCCGCTGGGCCGAGTCTGTCGGCATCGACGTCGACCTGGCCCGACAGATGACCGAGGCCATCCTTGTCAGCCAGGTGGACTGGGTCGACGAGATCACCGACCTGCATGAGGCCGGGGCCCGCTGGATTCTGGACCTCGGTCCCGGCGACATCCTGACCCGGCTGACCGCGCCCGTGGTGCGCGGGCTGGGCATCGGGATCGTGCCTGCCGCGACCCGTGGCGGCCAGCGCAACCTGTTCACCATCGGCGCGGTGCCCGAAGTGGCCCGCCCGTGGTCGAGCTATGCCCCGACCGTGGTGAGCCTGCCCGACGGATCGGTCAAGCTCTCCACCAAATTCACCCGGCTCACCGGACGCTCGCCGATCCTGCTGGCCGGTATGACGCCCACCACAGTGGACGCCAAGATCGTCGCGGCCGCAGCAAACGCCGGCCACTGGGCCGAACTCGCCGGAGGCGGGCAGGTCACCGAGCCGATCTTCAACGATCGCATCGCCGAACTCAGCACCCTGCTGGAGCCGGGCCGGGCCATCCAGTTCAACTCGCTGTTCCTCGATCCCTACCTGTGGAAGCTGCAGGTCGGCGGCAAGCGGCTGGTGCAGCGCGCCCGTCAGTCCGGTGCACCCATCGACGGCCTGGTGGTCACTGCGGGCATCCCTGATCTCGAAGAGGCCGTCGAGTTGATCGGCGAACTCAATGACCTCGGCATCAGCCACGTGGTCTTCAAGCCGGGCACCGTCGAGCAGATCCGCTCGGTGATCCGGATCGCCGCGGAGGTGCCCACCAAGCCCGTCATCGCCCACATCGAGGGCGGTCGCGCCGGTGGCCACCATTCGTGGGAAGACCTCGACGACCTGTTGCTGGCCACCTACTCCGAGCTGCGCAGCCGATCCAACATCACCATCTGCGTCGGCGGCGGCATCGGTACCCCGGAGCGGTCCACCGAGTACCTGTCGGGCCGCTGGTCGGCCGCACACGGTTACCCGCTGATGCCGGTCGACGGCATCCTGGTCGGCACCGCTGCCATGGCCACGCTTGAGGCCACCACGTCGCCCGCGGTCAAGCAGCTGCTGGTGGACACCAAGGGCACCGATACATGGGTGGGTGCGGGCAAGGCCGTCAACGGTATGGCCTCCGGACGCAGCCAGCTCGGCGCCGACATCCACGAGATCGACAACACCGCATCGCGCTGCGGCCGGCTGCTCGACGAGGTTGCCGGTGACGCCGACGCGGTGGCAGCACGCCGCGACGAGATCATCGCCGCGATGGCCAACACAGCCAAGCCGTACTTCGGCGATGTCGCCGAGATGACGTACCTGCAGTGGCTGCGTCGCTACGTCGAGCTGTCCATCGGTGACGGCAACAGCACCGCCGATTCCCGGCGCGGGGACTCGCCGTGGCTCGACATCACCTGGCGCGACCGCTTCGAGCAGATGCTCAAGCGTGCCGAAGCACGTTTGCACGCACAGGATTTCGGACCGATCGAGACGCTGTTCGACGCTGCCGGTGACGGCGAGGCGTTGCTGGAAGACCCCAAGGCCGCGCTGACTGCGCTGGTCTCGGCCTACCCGGATGTCGCCTCCGTGCAGCTGCACCCGGCCGACGTGCCGTTCTTCATCGAGCTGTGCAAGACGCTGGGCAAGCCGGTCAACTTCGTTCCCGTGATCGACAAAGATGTGCGCCGGTGGTGGCGCAGCGATTCGCTGTGGCAGGCCCACGATGCGCGCTACACCGCCGATCAGGTGTGCGTCATCCCCGGCACCGAGGCCGTCGCCGGCATCACCCGGGTCGACGAGCCCGTCGGTGACTTGCTGGACCGCTTCGAACAGGCCGCTGTCGATCAGGTCCTGGCTGCCGGTGCCCAGCCGCAGGCCGTGCAGTCGCGCCGTCAGGGCCGCGACGATGTCACCGGCCCGCTGGCCGTGCTGCTCGACGCCCCCGACGTGTTGTGGGCAGGCCGCACCTCGGTCAACCCCGTGCATCGGATTGCGCCGGCCTCTGAGTGGCAGGTGAACGAAAACCGTTCCGCTACAAACCCGTCCACGGGTGCCAGGCTCGAGGTTGCCGACGATCGGCACGTGGTGCTGTCGGTGCCGCTGTCGGGAACCTGGATCGAGATCCGGTTCACCCTGACCGACGCGATCCGTAGTGGCGGCGCACCGGTCGTCGAGGTCGCCGACGCCGCGACCGCCATGCGTTCGGTGCTCGCCATCGCCGCGGGTGTTGATGGACCCGACGCCCTGCCGCCGGTTGTCGACGGGACCGCCACGGTCACCGTCGCGTGGAACCCCGAGCAGGTTGCCGACCACACCGGCGTCACCGCCACCTTCGGTGCCCCGCTGGCGCCGACGCTCACCGTCGTTCCCGACGCCCTGGTCGGCCGGTGCTGGCCCGCGGTGTTCGCCGCGATCGGTTCCGCGGCCACTGACTCCGGATTCCCGGTCGTCGAGGGTCTGCTGAGCCTGGTGCACCTGGACCACGCCGCGCACCTGTTGGCGGCATTGCCGACCGATCTGGCCGAATTGACCGTCACTGCAACGGCTTCGGCCGCGTACGACACCGAAGTTGGCCGTGTTGTGCCGGTTTCGGTAGTTGTACGCAACGCAGACGGGACCGAGCTGGCCAAGCTCGAGGAGCGGTTCGCGATCCGCGGCCGCACCGGTGAGGCCGAGTTGACCGACCCCGTTCGGGCCGGCGGCGCGATCTCTGACAACGCCACCGACACCCCGCGTCGTCGCCGTCGCGACGTCACGATCGGTGCGCCCGTGGACATGCGGCCGTTCGCCGTCGTGTCCGGTGACCACAACCCGATCCACACCGACCGGGCCGCCGCACTGCTGGCCGGTCTGGAATCGCCGATCGTGCACGGCATGTGGCTGTCGGCCGCGGCGCAGCACGTCGTCACCGCCACCGACGGCAAGCCGATTCCCCCGGCCAACCTGGTCGGCTGGACCGCCCGCTTCCTGGGCATGGTCAAGCCGGGCGACGAGGTCGACTTCCGCGTCGACCGGGTCGGAATCGACGTCGGCGCAGAGGTTGTCGAGGTTCAGGCCCGCATCGGCTCCGAGCTCGTGATGGCCGCGACCGCACGGCTCGCCGCGCCCAAGACCGTCTATGCGTTCCCCGGCCAGGGCATCCAGTCCAAGGGCATGGGCATGGAGGTCCGGGCCCGGTCCAAGGCCGCCCGCAAGGTGTGGGACAAGGCCGACAAGTTCACCCGCGACACGCTGGGCTTCTCGGTGCTCCACGTGGTCCGCGACAACCCGACGTCGCTGATCGCCTCCGGTGTGCACTACGAGCACCCCGAAGGCGTGCTGTACCTGACCCAGTTCACCCAGGTCGCCATGGCGACGACGGCCGCCGCGCAGGTTGCCGAGATGCGTGAGCAGGGTGCGTTCGTCGAGGGTGCGATCGCCTGCGGTCACTCCGTCGGCGAGTACACCGCGCTGGCGTGCGTGTCCGGCGTCATCGAGCTCGAAGGTCTGCTGGAGGCGGTGTTCCACCGCGGCTCCAAGATGCACGACATCGTGCCGCGCGACGAGCGGGGCCGGTCCAACTACCGGTTGGCCGCGATCCGGCCGTCGCAGATCGACCTCGCCGACGAAGATGTCGAGGACTTCGTCGCGCAGATCGCCGCGGATACCGGCGAGTTTCTCCAGATCGTGAACTTCAACCTGCGCGGATCGCAGTACGCGATCGCCGGAACCGTCCGCGGTCTGGATGCGCTGGAGGAAGAGGTCGAGCGTCGTCGCGAGATCAGCGGCGGCAAGCGGTCTTTCATCCTGGTGCCCGGCATCGACGTGCCGTTCCACTCGAGCGTGCTGCGAGTGGGTGTGGACGACTTCCGGCGCAGCCTGGAACGCGTCCTGCCGCGTGACCGCGATCCGGAGTTGGTCGTCGGCCGCTACGTCCCGAACCTGGTGCCCCGGCCGTTCACGTTGGACCGCGATTTCATCCAGGAGATCCGCGATCTGGTGCCGGCCGAGCCGCTCGACGAGATTCTCGCCGACTACGACACCTGGCGTAACGAGAAGCCGAGCGATTTGATGCGCAAGGTCGTCATCGAGCTGCTGGCCTGGCAGTTCGCCAGCCCGGTGCGCTGGATCGAGACCCAGGATCTGCTGTTCATCGAGGAGGCCGCAGGCGGACTCGGGGTGGAGCGGTTCGTCGAGATCGGTGTGAAGAACGCGCCGACGGTCGCCGGCCTGGCCACCAACACGCTCAAGCTGCCCGAATTCGCCCACAGCACCGTCGAGGTGCTCAACGCCGAGCGCGATGCCGCGGTGCTCTTCGCCAGCGACACGGACCCGGAGCCGGAGCCCGAGGCTGAAGAACCGGCCCCCGCAGCGGAAGCCGCCGCTCCGGCCGCCGAGGCAGCACCGGCACCGGCGGCCGCCCCGGCCGCTCCGTCCGGTGGCCCGCGTCCCGACGACATCACGTTCGACGCAGCCGACGCCACCGTCGGCCTGATCGCACTGAGCGCCAAGATGCGGATGGATCAGATCGAGGGGTTGGACTCCATCGAGTCCATCACCGACGGTGCGTCCTCGCGCCGTAACCAGCTGTTGGTCGATCTGGGTTCCGAGCTGAACCTGGGTGCGATCGACGGTGCCGCCGAGGCTGATCTGGCCGCACTCAAGGGACAGGTCAGCAAGCTGGCCCGGACCTACAAGCCGTTCGGTCCGGTGCTCTCGGATGCCATCAACGACCAGCTGCGCACCGTGTTCGGTCCGTCGGGCAAGCGCCCGGCCTACATCGCCGAGCGCGTCGCCAAGACCTGGGAGCTCGGTCCGGGCTGGGCCAAGCACGTCACCCTCGAGGTGGCCCAGGGGACCCGTGAAGGCAGCAGCGTTCGCGGCGGCGACCTGGGTGGTCTGCACCCCGGTGCACTGGCGAGTGCCGCCGACGTCGACAAGGTCATCGATGCCGCGGTAGTTGCCGTCGGTGCCCGCCAGGGTGTGCCGGTGAGCCTGCCTTCGGCCGGCGGTGCCGGCGGTGGCGGTGTGGTGGATTCGGCCGCGCTCAACGAGTTCGCCGAGAAGGTCACCGGTCCCGACGGTGTGCTGGCCTCGGCCGCTCGCACGATCCTGGGTCAGCTCGGTCTGGATGCCCCCGTGGGTGCCCCCGAGGCGTCGACCGACGCCGAGCTGATCGACCTGGTCACCACCGAACTCGGTTCGGACTGGCCGCGATTGGTCGCCCCCGCGTTCGACGGCAAGAAGGCCGTCGTGTTCGACGACCGTTGGGCCAGCGCCCGTGAGGATCTGGTCAAGCTGTGGCTGGCTGACGAGGGCGAGATCGACGCCGACTGGCCGCGCCTGTCCGAGCGCTTCGAGGGCGCCGGGCATGTCGTTGCCACCCAGGCGAATTGGTGGCAGGGCAAGTCGCTGGCGGCAGGTCGCACAATCCATGCCTCGCTGTTCGGTCGCATCGCGGCCGGCGCTGAGAACCCGGGCAAGGGTCGCTACAGCGACGAGGTCGCCGTGGTGACCGGTGCGTCGAAGGGCTCGATCGCCTCGTCGGTCGTCGGGCAGCTGCTCGACGGTGGAGCCACCGTCGTCGCCACCACCTCGCGTCTGGACGACGACCGGTTGGCGTTCTACAAGGAGCTCTACCGCGACAACGCCCGCTTCGGCGCCACCCTGTGGGTGGTCCCGGCCAACATGGCGTCCTACTCCGACATCGACAAGCTGGTCGAGTGGGTCGGTAGCGAGCAGGTCGAAAGCCTTGGGCCGCAATCGATCCACCTCAAGGATGCGCAGACCCCGACACTGCTGTTCCCGTTCGCCGCGCCGCGTGTGGCCGGGGACCTCTCGGAGGCGGGTGCACGCTCCGAGATGGAGATGAAGGTTCTGCTGTGGGCCGTGCAGCGGCTCATCGGTGGGCTGTCGACGATCGGTGCCGAGCGTGACATCGCCTCGCGACTGCACGTGGTGCTGCCAGGCTCGCCGAACCGCGGCATGTTCGGTGGCGATGGTGCCTACGGCGAATCCAAGGCTGCGCTCGACGCGCTGGTGAACCGCTGGAGTGCCGAAGCCTCGTGGGCCGACCGGGTCAGCCTGGCGCACGCGCTGATCGGCTGGACCAAGGGCACCGGGCTGATGGGCCACAACGACGCCATCGTCAGCGCGGTCGAAGAGGCCGGCGTCACCACGTACAGCACCGCGGAGATGGCAGCCATGCTGCTGAACCTGTGCACGGTGGAGTCCAAGGTGGCTGCGGCCGGCACACCGATCAAGGTGGACCTGACCGGCGGTCTGGGAGACATCAAACTCGACATGGCCGAGCTGGCCGCCAAGGCTCGCGAGGACATGTCCAGTGCCGCTGTCGAATCCGAGGATGACGAGGACGAAGGCGCGATTGCCGCCCTGCCGTCCCCGCCGCGCGGATATGACCCGGCCCCGCCGCCGGTGTGGGACGACCTCGACGTCGACCCGGCCGACCTGGTGGTCATCGTCGGCGGTGCCGAGCTCGGGCCGTACGGCTCGTCGCGGACCCGCTTCGAGATGGAGGTCTCCGGCGAACTGTCGGCGGCCGGCGTGTTGGAGCTGGCCTGGACGACCGGACTGGTCAAGTGGGAAGACGATCCCAAGGCCGGCTGGTACGACACCCAAACCGGCGAGCTGGTCCCCGAATCGGAGATCGTGGAGCGCTACCACGACGCCGTGGTGGAACGCTGCGGCATCCGGGAGTTCGTCGGTGATGCCGCAATCGATCCAGATCACTCGGCATCGTTGTTGGTCTCGGTGTTCCTCGACAAGGACTTCTCCTTCGTGGTGTCGTCCGAGGCCGACGCCCGGTCGTTCGTAGAATTCGACCCGGAGCACACGGTGGCCCGGCCCGTCCCGGACTCCGGCGACTGGCAGGTGATCCGCAAGGCGGGCACCGAGATTCGGGTTCCGCGCAAGACCAAGCTGTCGCGCACGGTCGGTGCCCAGATCCCGACCGGGTTCGACCCGACGGTGTGGGGCATCACCCCGGACATGGTCAATTCCATTGACCGGGTGGCGTTGTGGAACATCGTGGCGACCGTCGATGCGTTCCTGTCCTCGGGCTTCACCCCGACCGAGCTGATGCGCTGGGTGCACCCGAGCCTGGTGGCCTCCACCCAGGGCACCGGCATGGGCGGCTTGACCTCGATGCAGACCATGTTCCACGGCAACCTGCTCGGCCAGAACAAGCCGAACGACATTCTGCAAGAGACGCTGCCGAACGTCGTTGCCGCGCATGTGATTCAGGCTTACGTCGGCAGCTACGGTTCGATGGTCCATCCGGTGGGGGCATGCGCCACCGCGGCGGTGTCCTTGGAAGAGGGCGTCGACAAGATTCGGCTGGGTAAGGCCGAACTCGTCGTTACCGGTGGCTACGACGACCTGACCGAGGAAGCGATCATCGGCTTCGGTGACATGGCGGCCACTGCCGACACCAAGATGATGCGCGACAAGGGCATCAGCGATGCCAGATTCTCTCGAGCCAACGATCGGCGTCGTCTGGGCTTCCTGGAAGCCCAGGGTGGTGGCACCATCCTGCTGGCCCGCGGTGACCTGGCCCTCAAGATGGGGCTGCCGGTGCTGGCCGTCGTCGGCTACGCGCAGAGCTTCGCCGACGGCGTACACACCTCGATCCCGGCTCCGGGCCTGGGTGCCCTGGGCGCCGGGCGCGGCGGCAAGGATTCGCAGCTGTCCCGTTCACTGGCCAAACTGGGCGTCGGCGCCGACGACATCGGGGTGATCTCCAAGCACGACACCTCGACGTTGGCCAACGATCCCAACGAGACCGAGCTGCACGAGCGGCTGGCCGACTCGATGGGCCGTTCGCAGGGTGCGCCGCTGTTCATCGTCAGTCAGAAGACGCTGACCGGACACGCCAAGGGCGGCGCGGCGGTGTTCCAGATGATGGGCCTCTGCCAGATCCTGCGCGACGGCGTCATCCCGCCGAACCGCAGCCTGGACTGCGTCGATGACGAGCTGGCCACGTCCGGCCACTTCGTCTGGGTGCGTGAGACCCTCGACCTGCGCGGCAAGTTCCCGCTCAAGGCCGGTCTGATCACCAGCCTTGGGTTCGGGCACGTGTCGGGCCTGGTCGCCCTGGTGCACCCGGAGGCGTTCATCGCGGCGCTGGATCCAGCCGAGCGCGACGACTACCGCAAGCGGTCCGAGCAGCGCACGCTGGCCGGTCAGCGTCGCCTGGCCGGGGCGATCGCCGGTGGGCGCGCGATGTACGAGAAGCCCGCCGACCGTCGCTTCGACCATGATGTGCCGGAGAAGCGTCAGGAGGCGGACATGTTGCTGAACGCGGATGCCCGCCTCGGTGACGACGATCTCTACGTGCGGTGAGTGAATGCACGGAGAAGTGAGCTAGGTTCGCTTCCATGGCGATTGTGGGCATAGGCATCGATCTGGTCTCCATACCTGATTTCGCCGAGCAGGTGGACCGGCCGGGAACGGTTTTCGCCGAGACGTTCACGCCAGGTGAGCGCCGGGACGCCGCGGACAAGAGTTCGTCGGCGGCCCGGCACCTGGCGGCCCGGTGGGCGGCCAAGGAGGCAGTGATCAAGGCCTGGTCGAGTTCACGGTTCTCCAAGCGGCCGGCCCTGCCGGAGGGGATCCACCGCGACATCGAGGTGGTCACCGATATGTGGGGGCGGCCGAAGGTGCGGTTGTCCGGTGACATCGCCAAGCACCTTGAGACGGTGACCATCCACGTCTCGCTCACGCATGAGGCCGATACCGCCGCCGCGGTGGCGATCATCGAGGAGCTCTAACCTTTCTCCGGCTCGCGCGGGTGGGTGAGCCACTACGCTCGTCACCATGAGTGACGTGGTGGCGCGGGTGCAGCAGGTGTTGCCGTCGGTACGGTCCGATCTGGAGGATCTGGTCCGTATCCAATCGGTGTGGGCCGACCCGGCCCGGCGCGACGAAGTGCACCGCAGCGCCGACGCTGTCGCAAAGTTGTTGTCGGACGCAGGTTTTCCTGAGGTTCGCATCGTCAGCGAAGGCGGCGCCCCAGCGGTCATCGCGCACTATCCCGCCCCCGCGGGAGCGCCGACCGTCCTGCTGTACGCCCACCACGACGTTCAACCTGAGGGGGATCCGGACCAGTGGGACTCCGCGCCGTTCGAGCCCACCGAACGGAACGGCCGACTGTACGGTCGCGGTACCGCCGACGACAAGGCCGGGATCGCAACACATCTGGCCGCGATACGGGCCTTCGACGGTAAGCCGCCGGTAGGCGTGACGGTGTTCGTCGAGGGCGAGGAGGAATCCGGTTCGCCGTCACTGGGCGCCCTGCTGGCCGCGCACAAGGACGCGTTGGCGGCCGACGTCATCGTCATCGCCGACTCCGACAACTGGAGCACCGAGATCCCGGCTTTGACCGTGACCCTGCGTGGCCTGGCCGACTGCGTAGTCGAGGTGGCCACCCTGGACCACGGGCTGCATTCGGGCCTGTGGGGCGGGGTCGTGCCGGATGCGTTGAGCGTGTTGGTACGACTGCTGGCCAGCCTGCACGATGACGACGGCAATGTCGCGGTCGCCGGTTTGCACGAAGTGACCGCCGCCGACGTGGACCGCGGGCCGGCATGGGTCCGCCAGGAATCCGGTCTGCTGGACGGGGTGACCGAAATCGGTTCCGGCTCAGTGGTGCAACGTATGTGGGCCAAGCCCGCCGTCACTGTCATCGGCATCGACACCACACCCGTCGACAAGTCGTCGAACACTCTGATCCCGCGTGCCCGCGCCAAGATCAGCATGCGGGTCGCGCCCGGCGGTGACGGGCACGCGCATCTGGAGGCGTTGACCCGTCACCTCGAATCCCATGTGCCCTGGGGTGCACAGGTCACGGTCACCCCCGGAGATGTCGGTCAGCCCTACGCTATCGACGCGTCGGGGGCCGTGTACGACGCGGCCCGTACGGCGTTCCGCACCGCCTGGGGCACCGATCCGGTGGACATGGGCATGGGTGGATCGATCCCGTTCATCGCCGAATTCGCCGAAGCGTTCCCGGCCGCGACGATTCTGGTGACCGGTGTCGAGGACCCCGGCACCCAGGCGCACAGCGTGAACGAAAGCCTGCACCTGGGAGTTCTTGAGAAGGCGGCGAAGGCCGAGGCGCTCCTGCTCGAAGCGCTGGCCCCTTAGACCGAAAGGTCGCGGCGCAGCTTGGCCACGTGACCGGTGGCGCGCACGTTGTACTGCGCGACGGCGATCTTGCCCTTCTCGTCGACCAGGAACGTGGAGCGGATCACGCCCTGAACGGTCTTGCCGTACATGGTTTTTTCGCCGAACGCGCCCCAAGCGGTAAGTACCTCGCGGGAAGGATCGGACAGCAACGGGAAGGTGAGCTCCTCCTTGTCGCGGAACTTGGCCAGCTTCTCCGGCTTGTCGGGGGAGATGCCCACGACGTCGAGGCCGGCGCCCTTGAGCTCGGCGAGGCTGTCACGGAAATCGCACGCCTGCTTGGTGCATCCGGGCGTGGACGCGGCGGGGTAGAAGTACACGATGACCTTGCGGCCCTTGTAGTCGGAGAGCTTGACGACGTTGCCGTCGGCGTCGGGCAGGCTGAAAGCCGGGGCGGTGTCTCCCACCTCGAGGCGCGGAGTTGGCGGCATGCGTGGGTGTCCCTTCGTGTCGACCGGTTCCGTCGTCTCGGTGCCGGCTGATCTAGGGTAGTGCGGCAGGGCAGCACGACATGGAGCGGCTTGGAGGAGCAAACAGTGGCGAACCGAGACCCGGAGAGCATCAAGCGGGACATCGATCAGGCTCGCGATCAGCTGGCGGTGACTGTCGACTCTCTGGCAGTGCGGGCCAACCCGCAGCGTCTGGCCGACGATTTCAAGTCGGCGGTGATCGGCTTCCTGAAGAAGCCTGCGGTGACGGCGTCGTTGGCCGGTGCCGGAGTGCTGGTGGTGGTCGTCGTCGTGCGACTGATCAAGCGGCGCTGAGCAGCAGATGGCAGGGCACGTTGTGTGCCCTGCCCCGCTCAGCGGCTCGCGCTTGATACGCCGCTCAGCGGCTCTAGCTTGATACGCCGCTCAGCGGCGGCGGAACAGAAGCCAGTCCGCCAACGAAAAACTCGGGGGATTGGCGACGCGACCCAGCCGGGTGCAGGTGTGCACCATGACAGGCGGGTTTGCAGCAACAAATGCGGCGGTTGATATGGCTGTGGGGCCGGCGCCGCTTGCGGTAGCCATCAGCTAACACCCCTCATCTTGGCGCAATCGCCACGCGGTATTGGTTCGCAATACATCAGCTAACTGGAGACTAACACGATATCTGGCGTCTGACCAGCGAAAGCGCTGCGGCCAGATACTAGTCAGTAACTTACGTATGCGTCAAGATACTGACCGCGCCATGACTTGTTCTGTTACCACGCAATTGCCAGCACATCATCGAGGCATGTCGGCGCCAACCTTCCGGCTGTCGCTGGAGTCGCCCACCGCAAATTTGAGCGACGACTCCGGTGGCGGATGAACTGCGGCAGCGTGGCGTCGGACGAGATCCGATTGATTCAGCAAGAAGTTTGCTGGGATTTTGGCGCGGTGTGACGCGCCGTCGGTCCCAATTCCTTGATCCACGCTGATTTCGTGGGAAAACCGATTGGCAAACCTGGGACCGTCTGATGATCGCCCGCATGCTGTGCAACTCGGCGCCAGCAGCGTGCGGTAGCTGAAATCTACTGCATAGCAGGGCGGGAACGGCCCTTTCTCGCCGAACCGGTTGCTACCGCATAGGTGTACAGCTAAGGTCAACGTCGGGTTGGGATTGGGAGGCGAACCCGGGTCTGGATCCCGACCGCAACACGGGTCGATCGCATGACAAGGGGGTATTACGTTGCAGCTAATTTATTTTCCGTTTGCCAGGATTGCTGCATGGGCTGTCGCCGGTAGAGCGTATCCCGACGGACTTCTCGTCGGGATTCGCTGACAACACCCGATGGCTCATGTCGAACCTTTCAATGGCGATGTGGGCCGTGGTCCTACCGACTGGAGGTACCCATATGGCGCATGTGAGTGATGAAACCCTTGGCGATCTACGCCGGGAGCTCGACCGGTTCAAGAGCGAGCAATCCCGGGACCGCGGCTATGCGGCCGCGCATCTGGCCGGTGCCGTGGAGATGCTGTTGGAAGAGGCCGAATCCAGCATCGGCGATCGACTGGTCGAGCGGTACCGGGCCTGATACATGCACGGTCCCAGTAACTCTGAACCACTGAAACGCAAAAACCCTGCCGAGGCAGGGTTTTTGGTTGGTGCGCCGTCAGGGTTTCGAACCCCGGACCCGCTGATTAAGAGTCAGCTGCTCTACCAACTGAGCTAACGGCGCGCGAGAGAGACAATAACAGGAGTTTCACTCAACAGTGAAATCCGCTGGTGGCGGGCATGGGCCATGTTCAGGTCGGCCCGATCCCACCAGAACCCTTAGACTATTGCCAAGATTTGCTCGACCGTGGGAGGGGTAGGACGAACATGGGGCAGGCCCAGACGGTGACCCGTCCATATCGGGGTGTGTTCCGGCGGGCGGTGGTTGCCATGGTGCCGGCGATGATGTTGGGCCTGACGGCCTGCGCGGGCGAAGACCCGCAGGGACCGCCGCCGGTGATCACCGACAAGGGCACTCCTTACGGCGATCTGTTGGTGCCCAGGGTGAACGCCTCGGTGACCGATGGTGCCGTCGGGGTGACCGTCGACGCACCGGTCACGGTGAGCGCAGAGAACGGTGTGCTCGGCGGGGTCACCATGACCGATGAAGAGGGCGCCAACGTCGCAGGAAAGTTCAGTGCCGACGGGCTGACGTGGTCGACTACCGACCCGCTCGACTACAACGAGCAGTACACCCTCAACGCGCAGTCACTGGGCCTCGGTGGTGTCGCCAACCGCAGGTTGCGGTTCGAGACGCACTCGCCGGCCAATCTGACGATGCCCTACCTCCTGCCGAACGACGGGGAAGTGGTCGGGGTGGGCCAACCGGTGGCAATCCGCTTCGACGAGAACATCTCCGACCGCCTGGCCGCTCAACGTGCCATCACCGTCAAGACCAATCCGTCGGTCGAGGGTGCGTTCTACTGGCTCAACAGCCGCGAAGTGCGTTGGCGTCCGGCGAAGTACTGGAAGCCGGGCACCTCGGTGGATGTCACGGTCAACACCTACGGCGTCGAGTTGGGTGACGGCCTGTTCGGCCAGGGCAATGTCACCGCCCACTTCACGATCGGTGACGAGGTGATCGCCTCCGCCGACGACACCACCAAAACTCTGACCGTTCGGCGCAACGGCGAGGTCGTCAAAGCCATGCCGATCTCCATGGGCAAGAACAGTTCTCCGACCAACAACGGGGTCTACATCGTCGGCGATCGCTTCGACCACATGGTGATGGATTCGTCGACGTACGGGGTGCCGGTCAACTCGCCCAACGGCTATCGCACCGAAGTCGACTTCGCGACCCAGATGTCCTACAGCGGTATCTACGTGCACGGGGCCCCGTGGTCGGTCGGCAGCCAGGGTTACAGCAACGTCAGCCATGGATGCCTGAATGTCAGTACTTCCAACGCGCGCTGGTTCTACGAGCACACCAAACGGGGCGACATCGTCGAGGTCGTCAACACGGTGGGCTCGGTGTTGCCGGGCACCGAGGGCCTGGGGGACTGGAACATCCCGTGGGACCAGTGGCGCACCGGCAACGCCGGCACCTGATTCTCGCTATCGCCCGATTACCTGCGCGGTAATCGACACGGCGTCTCGAATCGGTGAATCTGACTGAGTCCCAGTTGATTACCGAAAGAGGCGACATGGCCGAGTTCGACGACACCGTTACTGCGTACCTCCGTACCTGGAATGCCACCGACGCCGCCGAACGGCGGGCGCTGCTGGAACGGCATTGGGCGCAGAGCGTCACCTACACCGACCCGCTGGCCCAGGTGAGCGGGCATGACGAAGTTTCCGGCGCCATCGAGGCCGTGCACGCCCAGTTTCCGGGGTTCGTGTTCACCCTCGTCAGCGGACCGGACGCGCGCCACCGGCAGGCGCGTTTCCAGTGGGGGCTCGGACCTCGTGATGTCGAGCCGGTGGTGGTCGGTTTCGACGTGCTCGCCACTGATCCCGAAGGACGGATCCAGACCGTGCTCGGGTTCCTGGACCGGGTGCCTGCCTGACTACGTGACCGAGCGGTCCAGTGCCGCAAGCGATTCGTCGAGAAAGTCGGTGTCAAACGGTGGCATGCCGCCAATCTGGTCCCGGAAGCTCTGCGGGGTGTCGGTCCAGTCGTATGTGAGAGTGACGTCGACCTGGTCCCCGTTGGGGGCCAGGTCGTACCGCCACCACCAACCCCCGGGCGCATGGTTGCCCTGCTCGTCGAGCTGGCCGGGCAGCCACGCGATCGTCCGGACCTGGTCGAACTCGGTCACCAGGTTGTGCATGACGTAGTGTCCGCCGGCCTGGGGCAGGAACATGTTGATCGCGAAGATCTGGCCGGTCCCGGTGATCGGGGTGGGGTCGATCGCGTCGCGCACCCAGTCACCGGGCTCGGTCTGGCAATGCCGGGCCGGGTCGGCCAGGACGGCGAACACCTTTGCCGGCGACGCGGGGATGGTGCGGGTGACGACGTAACGCTCGCGGGTGGCTGAGGCGGTCATTGTGCGGCCTTTCCGTAGAGGTGGGCGATGTCGGGGCTGTCCGGCCAGCCCGAGTATGTCGGCCGCGACGGCCATCCTTCAGGCGAATCCAGCCATTCTTCCTGCCGGCCGTACGGCAGCAGATCGATGAGCGGGAAGAGGTAACTGAGCTGTTCGGTACCGCGGCCGTTGGTGTGCCAGGCGCGGTAGACGGTGCCCCCGTCACGCAGGAAGGTGTTGACTGCGAAACCCTCGCCGGGCCCAGCGTCGACGTCCGCGCCGAACGAACTCTCCGATGACGAGTACCAGTCCATCGTGTTGCCGACTTTTTCGCGATAGGTCAGCACCTCGTCGATCGGTCCGTTGGTGATGACGACGAAGCGGGCGTCGTAGTTGTCCAGGAAATCGAGCCGGGTGAACTGCGACGTGAACCACGTGCAGCCGCCGCACTGCCATTCCGCGGCGTCGGTCCACATGTGGTGGTACGCGATCAACTGTGTGTGGCCGTCGAATACGTCGGCCAGGCGCACCGGGCCGTCCGCGCCGATCAGCGTGTAATCCGGCAGCTCCACCATCGGCAGCCGTCGACGCGCTGCGGCGATCGCGTCGAGTTCCCGGGTGGCGGCCTTCTCTCGACGTCGGACATCCGCGAGCGCGGCACGCCACGTCTGCTGGTCGACTATCGGAGGCTTTTCTGTCGTCATCGGGACTCCTGAAGGCTGTTCAACGAAACTCGGTCTCTCAAGTGGACCCACCGCGCGGCCGGAACTCATCGCAGGCGGTAATGTCCGACGAGCGAAGGGTGACCTAACACCTTGAGATGAACCATGGAGGTTGATCCAGAATGAGCGGTCAGCGAGCCGATGCAGCCGGGCTGCGTCTCCTCGTCGTCGGTGCCTCGTCGGGCATCGGCCACGCTGTTGCGGTCAGTGCCACCGAACGCGGCGCCAAGGTCGCAGTCGCCGCGCGACGTATCGATCTGCTGAATTCCCTGGCAGACGCCATCGGTGGTTTCGCCTTCGAGCTTGACGTCGAGGATTCCGCGGCCATCGGCCGCGTGGTGAATGCGGCGGCGGACGCGCTGGGCGGCCTGGACGCCGTGGTGTTCACCAGCACGGTGATCCCGTTCGCCTACATCGAGGACACCGACGTGGCGACCTGGTTGCATGCGTTCAGTGTCAACACCGTCGGTGCCAACAACGTGCTGCGTGCCGCGGCGCCCCGACTGGCCGAGAATGGCGTGGTCATGGTGGCCTCCAGCTATGACGTCGGTCGCCCGCGCGCCGGGGTGGCGGCGTACAGCGCGAGCAAGGCCGCCCTCGACGAGATCCTGCACTCCTGGCGCATCGAGCATCCCGAGCTGTCGCTGATTCGCGTCGGCGTCGGTCCCACCGATGACACCGAGATCCTGCGCGGCGCCGACCGCGACCTGTTGGACCAGCTGGTCACGACGTGGGTCGCCCAGGGTGCGCTGCCCGCCCGCATGTCGGCCCTGCGCGATGTCGCCAACACCCTGGTGTCGTTGGTGACCAGCGCCTACGAGAACCCGACCGTGGTGCCCGAGATCGTGCAACTGGCCCCGCGGATCAAGAAGGGCGCCGGGCGCCCGTCTGCGTAGTGGTGCGGCAGATCTGAGCGCCCGCTGGGCGTGCCATACTTCGTCGGTTAGGTGATGACGACGTAGGAAGCCGGTGCGAATCCGGCGCGGTCCCGCCACTGTCATCGGGGAGCGACCCTCAACTGCCACGGCTGCAAGCTGGAAGGCGAGGCGAGCTGTGATCCGAGAGCCAGGACACTTGCGTCATCGCATCCTGCTACCCGGGGCGGAGCACCCCGAGAAGGCCGATGAACGCCCGTGTCATTCGAAACACGGGGCGGTCAGCGATGACCGCCCCCATTTATCTTGCCTCCCCACCTGAAGTCTGGTCCGCGCTGTTGTCGGCGGGCCCGGGGCCGGGCTCGTTGCTCGCCGCCGCGGGAGCCTGGACCACCCTGAGCGCCGAATACGCCGAGGTCGCTGCTGAGCTGACCGCAGTGTTGGGCGGCGTGCAGGCCGGGACGTGGGAAGGGCCAAGTGCCACAGCGTATGTCGCGGCGCACGGCCCGTACCTGGCCTGGCTGACGCAGCAGGGCGCCGAAAGTGCGACGCGCGCGGTCCAACACGAAACGGCCGCCGCGGCCTACACCAGCGCGCTGGCCGGGATGCCGACGCTGGCCGAGTTGGCCGCCAACCACGCCACCCACGCGGCGTTGGCGGGTACGAACTTCTTCGGCATCAACACCATTCCGATCGCGCTGAACGAAGCCGACTATGTGCGGATGTGGGTTCAGGCTGCCGGCGTGATGCACGCCTATGACAGTGTCGCGACGTCGGCGCTGGCCGCATCGCCGGAAAGTGTTGCCGCACCAGAGATTCTGAGATCAGCCTCGCTGGCATCGACCTCTGACGCGCCACCCGACCGGCAGAACGACTACCTCGACTGGCTCGATCGGATCGGATACACCGACTTCTACAACAAAGTCCTGGACCCGCTGATCCAGGCGCTCAACAACGATCCCTTCTTTGCGGAGTTGTTCGCGGGGATCGATCCATACCTACCGTGGACCGGCAATCCGTTGAGCTTCTTTCATCCCCTCAACCTCGCGTTCGCTCTCGGCTATCCGATGGATATTTCGCAATACGTTGCCTACCTGTCGCAGACCGCCGCCTATGTTGCCGCCGATATCGGGTTGGCGTTCGCTTCGGGCAATCCGGTGGCCATCGGCTACACGTTGCTGTTCGGGGCGGGGGCGATGTTCGTGGCGATCACCACCGACACCATCGCACTGCTGAAGACGACGCTGGAGACGGTGCTCATCGCGGTTCTGCCTGCGCTGCTGCCGATGCTGGCCGCGGCCGTTGCCGCCGCACCTGTGTTGACGGCAGGGGGCGTGGTGGGTGCGGCTGGGCTGATAGGACTGCATGACCCGGTGGCGGTAGTACCTATCTCTCCGCCGGTGCCCCCGCCTGTCGGCCTCACGCTGCCGTCGACCCCGGCTGCTCCGCCTGCCCCGTCACCTGCTCCGGCTTCTCCGGCAGCGTCAGTGCCCGCGCCTCCGTCCCCGCCCCCGGCCCTCCCGCCGGCGCCGACGTCACCGCCAACGCTGGGGAGCATGGACGCGCTTGGTTACATGGCCGCCGCGTTGCCGGCCGAGGTGCGGCAGGCGACGCGCAACCGAGCCCCCAGGAAGAGATCCGCACCCGAGGACACCGAGATCCCTACGGGGGTGCCCGCACCGGCCGGGGAACCGAAGGCGCGGAAGGCTCGACGCCGCCGAACCGGCGTTCAGCAACTCGGCCGCCGGTACGAATACATGGACCTGGAGCCCGAAGTGGCGCCGTCGGACCGGGGCGCCGGGCAGATCGGGTTCGGCGGGATAGAACCCGGAAAGTCCGCAGCGAACCCGGCCGGATTTGCCTCTCTCGGCGGTGATTCCTTCGGCGGCGGTGTGGTGGAGCCGATGCTGCCGAGCACCTGGAGTGACGATCGTTCTGGCTGAGGGCCCGGACCAGATTGAGCGTCGAGTGTCCCGTGAGCTGGGTTGAGCCATGCCGGTCTGACGCGAATTACTAAGTACTGCAGCACATGTCATGTAGTGCACCCTCGCTACTGTCCCCTGGATCCCGCCTGCGCCGAAGTGGCCGTTGGTTGAGATCGTGCCGGTCATCTGATAATGATAATCATATTCAGTAAGCCGCGGCACGTGTCGCTAGTCACCAACGGGAGGTTTCTCATGGCCGCGGTATGGATGGCCTCGCCGCCAGAGGTGCATTCAGCGTTGTTGACCAGCGGTCCAGGCCCGGGTCCGATGCTGGCCGCTGCCGGCGCGTGGTCATCGTTGAGCGTCGAATATGCCACGGTGGCAACAGAACTCGCCCTCGTTCTGGGTGCGGTACAAGCAGGAGCATGGCAGGGTCCGAGTGCGGAACAGTACGTGACTGCTCATCTTCCGTACCTGGCGTGGTTGCACCAGGCCAGCGCCGACACTTCGGCGATCGCCGTCCGGCATGAAACCGCAGCTGCGGCCTATGCCAGTGCATTGGCGACGATGCCCACGCTGGCTGAGTTGGCCGCCAACCATGCCACCCACGCGGCGTTGGTGGGTACGAACTTCTTCGGCATCAACACCATTCCGATCGCGGTCACCGAGGCCGACTATGTGCGGATGTGGATCCTGGCCGCCACCACGATGACCGTCTATCAAGGGGTGTCCGAGGCGGCGGTGGCATCCAGCCCGTCCACGCCGGCGGCGCCGCGGATCCTGCACAGCGAGGACGGCCACGATCACGACGACGACGACCATGACCATGACCATGACGGCGACCAGGACGGCGACCATGACCATGAAGGCGACCATGATCACGACGACGACCATGGCCACGGGGACTTGAGCCCACTCGACCCGAGATGGTGGCTGGAAGTCGGCCAAGAGCAGATCGAGAACATTGCGCTACTGATCGACAACCTGCTGAATGATCCCGCTGCCCTGCTGACCAATCTGCCGATGGTGTTGGCCGACATGGCTTTCCATGCGGCTCAGCTGCTGCAGGTCGTTGTCCAATTGTCCCCGGCCCTGATTCAGCCGGCGCTGAGCGTGGTGATTGCCAACCTGGGGTGGGCGGTCACCGGCCTCGCTGCAATCCAGCCGCCGGCGTCTGTTGTCGCGGAGGTTCCGGCTGGCACCGACTCTGGATCCTGGCCGGCTGCCGGCAGCGCATCGTCGGTGCCGAGCGGCGCACCGGCTCCGACTGCGCCGTCGGCTCCCGCGGCGCCCTCGACCGGGGCGTCGGCGTCGGCAACGGTCGCCACCGGGCCGGCACCCTCTGCGGCCCCGGGCGGTGGACCAGGATTCTTCCCGCCCTACCTGGTCGGTTCGCCAGGCTTCGGTGTCCCCGCCGCGGCACGGACCAATGCCGTGGCCATCGCCAAGAAGAAAGCGCCCGAGCCCGATATCGCCGCTGTCGGGGCCGGGGAACAGGCCCGCGAGGCGCGGGCCCGCCGGCGTCGAAGAGCCGCGATGCGGGAGAAAGGCCACGGCAACGAATACATGGACCTTGAGGCAGAGTCACCCGGGCGCGACGCGCCGACGGTGTCGGATGGTGGTGCGGGGCCACTGGGGTTTTCGGGCGTGCGGGACAAGCCGGATGCGACGACGACGGGATTGACGACGTTGAACGATGCCGGGTTTGATGCCGGCCCGACGGCGCCGATGTTGCCGTCGAGCTGGGATCCAGACCACGAGGACTAGACCGGGCCGGATCCCTATTGGACGCCCGGGGCGGAGCTGAAAGCCTCACGGCTGGTGAAGGTTACGAGGGCCCGTCTTCGACGGGGGAGTCGTCGTCTTTCGCCAGGTTGCGCAGGACTCGTTCGTTGAGGGCGGCGAGGGTTTCAAGCTCGGCCCGGGTAAACAAGTCGATGAAGTTCCGGCGGACGTCCTCCACGTGCCCGGGCGCCGCCTTCTCGATGGCGGCCCGGCCCGCCGGCAGTAGGCAGACCATGGTGCTGCGGGCGTCCTCGGGGTTGGATTCGCGGCTGATCAGCCCGTCCTTCTGCATGCGCCGCAGCTGGTGGGAGACACGGCTCTTCTCCCAGTCCAGCGTGTGGCACAGGTTACGGGCGGACATGCGGTCCCCGTCGTGGGCCGAGAGCACCGCGAGGACCTCGTAGTCGGCCCCGGACAGGCCTGATTTCTGCAGGCCCCGGTTCAGGTGTGCGACGAGCTGATGATGGGCGTGCATGAAGGCTCGCCAGGCGCGGTCTTCGTGAGGGCTCAGCCATTTTGGTTCCATCAGCCTCTACCTTTCAATTGGTTGACCCATCAACCAACGAAGATTATGGTGGACGTGTCAACCTTTTCGATCGTAAGTCTAGACGGGATACCTCATGAGCAGCAGCATCATCAGCATCATCGGCACCGGGAATATGGCCCGCGCGATCGGCGCGCTGGCAGTAGCGGGCGGCAACACCGTTGAGATCATCGGCCGCGACCAGTCCAAGGCTGCTGACCTGGCCAAGGACCTCGGTGACAGTGCCACGACGGGAGAGTTCGGAGCCGTCCCGACCGGGGATATCGTCATCGTGGCCCTGTTGTACGCCGGGGTCGTTCCGGTCGTCGCCCAGTACGGAGACGCCCTCGCCGGCAAGATCATCGTCGACATCAGTAACCCGTTCAATTCCGCGGCCGACGGTTTGGCCATCCCCGATGGCACCTCGATCGCGCAGCAAGTGGCCAAGGCCGCCCCGGTCGGCGCCAGTGTGGTGAAGGCGTTCAACACGATTTTCGGTGCTGTCTTGGCGCAGGGTCGGACGCTCGACGTCTTCATCGCCGGCGACGACGCGCGCGCCAAGGTCGGCGTGGCGGAATTCATCAAGACACTCGGACTGCGCCCGATGGACGTCGGCGGCCTGAACATGGCGCACTGGCTGGAAGGGACGGGCCTGGTCGTGATGGGCCTCGCCCGCCACGGGGTAGGGCACTTCGACTTCGCCCTCGGCGCCACCCCTGCCGCCTGAGCCGCAACCGCCGCCGGTTCGAGCAGGGAAACGAACAGGGCACCTGCGCCCAAATGATGGTTGATGGATCACCGAAAGGATTCGCGCGATGAAGCTTGGTTTCGCAATTCCCATAGTCGGGCCCGCCGTCAGCAGCGCCGCTGGTCTGAGCGCGTTCTGCCGAGGACTCGAGGAGCTCGGCTACGACACGCTGTGGGTCGGCGATCGCCTGGTCACGCCCGTTGAAATGCAAAGCACCTATCCGGGCAAAGAGCAGCCGTACCCGCCGCAGATGACCCGTTACCTCGATCCGGTGCTGCTGTGGACGGTCGCCGCGACGGCGACCAGTCGAGTGCGGCTGAACGCCAGCACGCTCAGCACGTTCTACTACGAGCCGGTTCACCTGGCCCGGCTGCTGACCACGCTCGACGTGCTCAGCGAGGGCCGTCTCGACGTCGGCGTGGGAATCGGGTGGATGAAGGACGAACATGACATCGCCCGCGGCGCAGACTGGCGCCGGCGCGGGCAGATGCTCGATGACGTGCTGGCGTTCCTGCACGAGTGGTGGACGACCAATCCGGTGTCCTGGGAAAGCGAGTTCTTTTCCCTGCCGCCGGTCCATGCCGACCTGCGCCCGGTCCAGGCCGGCGGTCCGCCCATCTGGATCGGCGGTGCCAGTGAGGCCGCGATGCGCCGGGTCGGGCGCAGCGGCACCGGCTGGCTAGGGGTCGAGGGGCTGCAGGACGAGGTCACCGACCACCTGTGGTCGATTGCCCGCCGTGCGGCGCAGGACGCCGGCCGCGATCCTGACGCGCTGAAGACGGCCATGCGGATCAACCTCGAACCGGGAACGTCCGTTGACTCGGTTGCCGGGAGGCTCGAGCGCCTGGCCGGGTCCGGTGCCGATGAGGCGATCGTGGATGCCTTCGCGATGTTCCCCACCCTTGATCAGCTGCTTGAGTTCGCCGGTCAGATCATCGCTCGATGAAGTAGTCGCAGGTCAACCCGGCGGCAGGCCGTGATCAGGTCGTCTGGTGCAGTGGCGACCTCACGGACGACAGTCAGGGTCGAGTAGCCATGCGATGTGATGCCCTGGTGGACGACGTCGCATCCGCAGGTGACGTCATCGCAGACCAGTGGTGCGACGACTATCTCGCCCTCGGTGGCAGACCAGGGGTCGGTCGTGGCCAGCGGTCGTGAGGGGCGCTTGGCCACAAGCACTTTCATGTTTCCGACGGTAGGGCCCGTTGGATGCCGGCAGAAACCAGAAACGCCGCCTGCTTGCGCAGACGGCGTTCCCGATATCGGGGTGGCTGACGGGACTCGAACCCGCGACAGCCAGGATCACAACCTGGTGCTCTACCAACTGAACTACAGCCACCATCGCCACGCTGCCCTTCGGCATATGTGGCTCGTAGATACTAACTGCTTGAGTGTCCCAGCGCCGAATCGGTTTCGGTCGCGTCGTCCTTCGGCGGGCCGAGCTCGCCCGCGATCGCGGCGATATCGCTGGTAGACGGCCCGGGCTGGGCGACAAACGCGGTTGAGCGGTAGTACTTGAGTTCGCGGATCGACTCGTGGATGTCGGCCAGGGCGCGGTGCGCCAGCCCCTTCTCCGGCTGGCCGAAGTAGATCCGGGGGTACCAGCGGCGGCACAGTTCCTTGATCGAGCTGACGTCGATCATCCGGTAATGCAGGTAATCGTCGAGTTTCAGCATGTCGCGGGCGATGAAGCCGCGATCGGTGGCGATCGAGTTGCCGCACAGGGGAGCGGACTTGGCCGTCTTGACGTATCCGCGGATGTAGTCGAGCACCATCTCTTCGGCGGTGGCCACATCGACGGTCGACGCTCGGACCTCTTCGATCAACCCGGACCGGGTGTGCATCTGCTTGACCACGTCGACCATGGAGGACAGCGCCTCGTCGTCGGTGTGAATGACCACGTCCAGTCCGTCACCGAGGATGTTCAGGTCAGCGTCGGTGACCAGAACCGCGATCTCGATCAGCCGATCGGACTTGAGGTCGAGGCCGGTCATCTCGCAATCGATCCATACCAGTTCGTCTCGCACGAAGGTCCACAGTATGCCCATTCCTTACAAGCAGGCGTCACACCCACCGTGTGTGGCGCCTGACAAGTAGTGTCAGATCCCGATTGGCTCGTATGCGAAAACTGGGAGGACCGCGGCATGACCACCGAATCGACAGGCACCCCCGCGCAGCAGATAGCCGCCGGTTATGCCGTCGAAGGCCAGGCGCTGGAGCTTGGCGCCGTCGTTGTCGACGGAACCGTCGACCCGGGAGCACAGGTCCGCATCCCGCTGGCCACGGTGAACCGGCACGGGTTGATCGCCGGTGCCACCGGTACCGGCAAGACCAAGACGTTGCAAGTGATCGCCGAGCAGCTTTCCGCGGCCGGGGTTCCGGTGGTGATGGCCGACGTGAAGGGCGACCTGTCGGGGTTGTCGAAGCCCGGCGAGGTCAACGGCAAGACCGATCAGCGCGCCAAGGACACCGGCGACAGCTGGACACCGACGGCGTTCCCGGTGGAGTTCCTCTCGCTGGGTACGGAGGGTATCGGGGTCCCGGTGCGGGCGACGATCACCAACTTCGGCCCGATCCTGCTGTCGAAGGTGTTGGGCCTCAACGCCACCCAGGAGTCCACGCTCGGCCTGATCTTTCACTGGGCCGACCAGAAGGGCCTGCCCCTGCTGGACATCAAGGACCTGCGTTCGGTGATCCAGTTCCTCACCAGCGATGAGGGCAAGCCCGAACTCAAGGCGCTGGGCGCGGTGTCGACCACGACGGCGGGCGTCATCCTTCGTGCCCTGGTCAACCTGGAGGCCGAGGGCGCCGATTCGTTCTTCGGTGAACCGGAGCTGGAGCCCAAGGATCTGCTGCGCACCGACGCCCAGGGTCGCGGCATCATCAGCCTGTTGGAGTTGGGTTCGCAGGCCGCGCGGCCGGTGATGTTCTCCACGTTCCTGATGTGGGTGCTGGCCGACCTGTTCACCTCCCTGCCCGAGGTCGGCGACGTCGACAAGCCCAAGCTGGTCTTCATCTTCGATGAGGCGCATCTGCTGTTCACCGACGCGTCCAAGGCGTTCCTGGAACAGGTGGAGCAGACGGTCAAGCTGATCCGTTCCAAAGGCGTCGGCGTGTTCTTCTGCACGCAGTTGCCCACCGATGTGCCCAACCAGGTGCTCTCGCAGCTGGGTGCCCGGGTGCAGCATGCGTTGCGCGCCTTCACTCCTGACGACCAGAAGGCGCTGTCGAAGACCGTGCGCACCTACCCGAAGACCGATGTCTACGACCTGGAGAAAGCGCTGACCTCATTGGGTATCGGTGAGGCTGTGGTGACAGTGCTCTCGGAGAAGGGCGCGCCGACACCGGTGGCCTGGACGAGGATGCGGGCGCCGCGGTCATTGATGGACACCATCGGGACCGACGCCATCACCGCGGCCGCCAAGGCCAGCCCGCTGCAGGCGACGTATGGCCAGACCGTGGACCGGGATTCGGCCTACGAGCGGTTGGCCGCCAAACTCGCTCCGCCGCCGGCGCCCGAGGATCCAGGTGGCTTCGGCGGCATCGAGGCCTCGGGTGAGATCGAGGCGATGCCGGCTCCGGCGCAACCGGCAGAGCCGGGGATGTTTGAGCAGGTGCTCAAGAGCTCGGCGTTCAAGAGCGCGATGCGCTCGGCGGGCACCGTCCTCGGCCGCGAGATCACCCGCAGCATCTTCGGGACGGGCCGCCGCCGCTGATCCGGGCATTGAGATTGCACTGAGGGCTGTGGTTTTTGCCGAACTACAGCCCTCCGTGCAATCTCGACTTCGCAGAACCGCTAGCCGCCGCCGAGCTTCTTGTAGACGGCACCGACGATCGGGGTGACGATCGCGCGTGGCGCGTAGCCGCTGGCCATCGACATGGCCTTGGACGTCACCCCGGGCACCACGCGCATCTTGTTCTTCTCCAGGCCGTCCAGCGACAGCTTGGCCGTGTATTCGGTTGAGATCCACAGGAAGTCGGGGATCAGCCGTTCGACGAGGGACTGCTCGGATTCATCGGGCAGATCGGTGCGCACCGGGCCCGGCGCCAGCACCGTGACGTGTACGCCCGCCCCCTTGAGCTCGCCGCGCAGCGACTCGCTGAACGTGTTGGCGAACGCCTTGGAGGCCGCGTAGGTCGCGTTGTTGGGGATCGGTGAATTGCCTGCCGCCGATCCGGAGGTCAGGATGCCGCCGGATCCGCGTTTGACCATCCCCGGCAACACTGCCAACACGGGATCGTGAACGCCGAGCACGTTCAGCTGCACCTGTGCCTTCTCGCCGGCCGGGTCGAGGTCGTTGACGGCGCCGAAGGTGGCGGTGCCCGCGTTGGCACACAGGATCGAGATCTCGCGAGAGGCCAACTCTTCGCACAGTGCCGCGCGTGCGGCTGGGTCGATGAGGTCCACGGCACGCACCTCGACGGTGACTCCGTAGCGCTCGGTGATGCGCTGGGCGAGCGACGTCAGGACGTCCTCCCGCCGTGCGGTGATGATCAGGTGGTGGCCGCGGGCTGCGAGTTCGGTGGCCAACGCTTCGCCGATGTTCTGCGAGGCGCCGGTGACGACGGCACGGGCATCCGGACTGGGTGCAGGTACTGGCATGCGCCCAATCCTAGAAGGCGCCCGAACCCATAGGGTGGCGGTCATGACTAACCCCGGGCGGGCGAGGGTGCTCGCGTGGGCATTGTGGGACTGCGGTGCGACGGGCCTCAACGCTA
The DNA here is from genome assembly GCF_017876775.1 of Mycolicibacterium lutetiense. Classification (NCBI taxonomy): domain Bacteria; kingdom Bacillati; phylum Actinomycetota; class Actinomycetes; order Mycobacteriales; family Mycobacteriaceae; genus Mycobacterium; species Mycolicibacterium lutetiense. The sequence continues at coordinate 1,052,514 of NZ_JAGIOP010000001.1, forward strand.
TCGCCATCACCTTCGTGTTCTCGGTGTACCTGACCGGCAGCGTCGGCGCGGACCTTCCCGGGGACACCACGCCGGCCAGCTGGCTGGGCCGCGCCATGGCGGTCGCCGGTCTCGCGGTGGCACTGCTGGCGCCCGTCACCGGTATCTGGGTCGACGCGCCGCAGCGGCGGCGTCGGGTGCTGGCCGTGATGACCGGTGCGGCAGTGCTGTTGACGTCGGCGATGAGCCTGATCCGTGACGATCACCGCTATCTGATGCCGGGGCTGGTGCTGTTGGCCTGTACAGCGGCCTGCAACGAGCTGGCTACGGTGCCCTACAACGCCATGCTGCGACAGTTGTCCACCCCTGAGACGTCTGGTCGCATCTCCGGGCTCGGATTGGCGCTGGGCTACGGGGGCAGCGTGGTGCTGCTGCTGCTGGCCTACGTCGGGTTCATCGCCGGCGACGGCGATACCCGTGGGCTGCTGGGCATTCCGATACAGGACGGGCAGAACGTGCGGGCGGTGATGCTGCTCACCGCGGTCTGGTTCGTGTTGTTCGCGCTGCCGATATTCGTGATGGTGCCGCGGGTGACCGGTGCCGCCCCGGTGGAAAGGGTCGGATTCTTCGGTGCCTACCGCAAGTTGTGGGCCGAGATCCGTGGTGAATGGCGACGCGACCACAACGTCGTCTACTACCTGGTGGCGAGCGCGGTGTTCCGCGACGGGCTGGCCGGGGTTTTCGCGTTCGGCGCGGTGCTGGGCGTCAACGTCTACGGCATTTCCCAGGCCGACGTGCTGTTGTTCGGCATCAGTGCCTGTGTGGTCGCGGCCGTGGGCGCGGTGGTGGGTGGCGTGCTCGACGACCGGGTGGGTTCCAAACCCGTCATCGTCTGGTCGCTGGTCTGCCTGATCGCGGTGGGATTGTCCCTGCTGGTCCTGTCGGGACCGGTGGCCTTCTGGGTGTGTGGCCTGCTCCTGTGCCTGTTCATCGGGCCGACGCTGTCCGCAGCCCGCAACGTGATGTTGCGGATCACCGCGGACGGCAAGGAGGGCGTGGCGTTCGGGCTCTACACCACAGTCGGGCGTGCGGCGTCGTTCCTGGCGCCGTGGCTGTTCTTCGTGTTCATCGACTTCTTCGGCACCGACCGGGCCGGGATGGGCGGCCTGGTGCTGGTGCTGGTGCTGGGGTTGGCCGGCATGTTGGCCGTGCGGGTGCCCGCACGGCAGCACGGCACCGTCGTCACGACCCCCTGAGCCGTCGGCTCAGGAAGTCCCGACGCAGATCGTGATTCCCGAGCCGCTGCGATGTTGGGTCTGGACACCGTCGACGGTCACGGTGCAGGCCACCTCGGGGCCGAAATTCACGACGCTCACACTGGCGGTTTCGGTCGCCGGTTGAGCCAATTCGACCTGCTTGCTCCACGGCAGCATGACGTTGAACTCGGTCTGGAGCATGTTGCCGGTGTCGAGGTAGGTGATGTTGATGGCCCGGCCCTCACCGGTGACCTCGTAGGTGACCGTCTCCGTGGGCCCGGTGGTCCCCGTGGGAGGCGCGGTGGTCGGTGGCGGGATCGGCCGCGGTGCGCGCGAGGTCGTGGTGCTGGGCCTCGGCGACGTGCTGAAGCCGGGCTGGGGCGTGATCGGTTGCGGCGCGACCACGGTCTCCTGGCTCGACCCGTTGGCGATCACCAATGCGATGACCATGCCCAGGGCCACCAGGACCGCGACCGCGGCCAGAATCCACAGCCACAGCCGGGGTCGGTGGTCACCGGGTTCCGGCGGGGTGGGTGCGCCCGGTGGCTGACCAGTGGCATTGGGGTCGTACCCGGGGGGAGGGTAGGGCGGCAGCTGCTGGGTGGGATTCGGTCCCGACGGTCCAGCCGGCGGCACCGCTTGGGGCACCGCCGGGTACACGCCCTGATACGGCGGTTGGTTCGAGTACGCCGGATCTGGATAGTCCACGGGATAGTCGGACCCGTCGCGGCGTGGTGAATCGGTCATGCCCACCTCATGGCTGCGAGGGTACCTGTGCAGATGCTCAGTCCGCTGCGACCGAGGTCGTGGTGATCGAGCGGCGGTGAGGGATGCTGAAGAGGACGCGGAAGTGACGGGAGGACGCGAGGTGGCCGCAGATCGGCACGTGCGGGTGAACTACGGCGCGTCGTTGTCACCGGATGCGACGGCATTTGCCCACTTGGTCGACGATGGTGGCTATCCGCGCGCGGTGCAGCGCTTCCTGCGTGGATGGCGGGCCAGTTCCTCGCGCGACGTCGAGCTGCCGGTGGCCGGGCCCGTGACGAAAGTCATCCATTCCGCCGACGGCCACTGGCTGGCCTGCCAGATCGCACCCGAAGGCGGGACCCGCAGCCAGATATGGGTGGTGACGACCGACCCCGACGATCGGGACGCGCGCCGGATCGACTACTGGCCGGCAGACGCGGAGGGCACTGCGGAACTGATCGGTTGGGACGGCACCCAGGTCGCGGCGATCCTCACCGGCGAGGACGGCGTCGGCAGCTCGTGTCTGATCGATCCGGCCACCGGGGACACGGTTGTGCTCGACCGGCGCTCGGGCGGACGGCTGGTGGATGCGTGGGCGGGAGCCTCGCTCGTGCGGGTCGGTCCGCGTGGATACCAGGAACTCATCCTGCTGTGGGGACTCACCGAAATTGCGCTGCTGCCATCGGATCCCGGCTCGGTCACCGATTTCGGTGTGATTCTCGACGATCACACCCCGCGCCGGCTCCGCAGCGGTTACGACGGTGAGACCACGCGGTATCAGCCGGCCGGCGCCTACGAGCCCGACAGCGCCGAAGGTTTTGTGCGGGCGCTGATCCGCAGTGACAACGGTGCCGCCCACGCCCGGCTCCTGGAGGTCACGGTCACCGCGGAGGGGGTGACCTATCACGTGGTCGCCGAGCGGGCCGGTTACGAGCTTGATGAATTCGTGGTCAGCGACGACCTGTCCACTGTCGCGTTGTTATGGAACATCGACGGCCGCAGCGAATTGCAGATCCTGGAGTATGCCGACGAGACGCTGTCGGTGCCGATTCCGCTGCCCGGCCCGGTCGCCGGCGAGTTGAGCATCAGTGCGGGCGGCTCCATGGTGGCGGTGACCGTGCAGGGGCCGTCACTGCCGCGCACCGTCGAGCTGGTCGACCCACGCTCACTGGAGTGGGAGCGGATCGACCGGGAGCCCAGCAGCGGGCCCCTGACCTCGATGCCGACGCTGGAACGGATCACCGCGCGCGACGGTTTGGAGCTCACCGGGTGGCTGTACCGGCCGTCGGTCGAGGTGGTGGGCGCGGTGATGTTCCTGCACGGCGGCCCCGAGGGGCAGGCGCGGCCCGAATACAACGAGATATTCCCGGCCCTGCTGGATGCTGGTTTCGCGGTGTTGACGCCAAATGTGCGCGGTTCGGGTGGATTCGGTCGGGCGTTCGTGCACGCCGATGACAAGGAGTTGCGGTTCGCCGCGATCGACGACGTTGCCGATTGTGCGCAGTATCTGGTTGACCGGGGCATTGCACCGGCCGATCGGTTGGCCTGTACCGGATGGTCGTACGGCGGTTATCTGACACAGGCCGCGCTGGCCTTCCATCCGCACTTGTTCGTCGCCGGCATCAGCATCTGCGGGATGAGTGACCTGAACAGCTTCTACCACACCACCGAGCCATGGATCGCGGCAGCGTCCTATCCCGAGTATGGGCATCCGGTGGCGGATCGTGATCTGCTGGAACGGCTTTCGCCGTTACCGAAGGCGGATGCCGTGATCGCCCCGCTGCTACTGGTCCACGGTGGAAACGACACCAATGTGCTGCCCGATGAATCGCGTCAGATGTACGACGCGCTGGTGGAGCTCGGGCGCACCGTCGAACTGCTGATCTTCGACGATGACGGACACGAGATCGTCAAACGGGAGAACCGCGCGGTCCTGGTCGATGCCGCAACCCGTTGGCTGTCGAAGGCGTTCGGCGTCTAGGCCGTGAGTGCCGCCAGGGTCATGCGGCGCAGTACCGCGCGTGAATGCGTCTTGGGGACAGCGGGTCTCACGATGTGCGGGGTGGAGTTCAACAGCCCGAACGCGGCGTGTGCCATGACGCGCGCGTCGTCCTCGGTCAGGTCGGGATTGAGCCGCGTCAGTACCGCAACCCAGATCTCCACGTACTGCCGCTGGGACCGCCGCACCTGACGCTTGGCAGTGTCCGGCAGATGGGCCAGGTCGCGGTCTTGGATGCGGATCAGGTCGGGTTCGCCGAAGACGAAATCGAGGTGGAAGTCCACCAGGCCGTTCAGGGTGTCGGCGGGCGGGGCGCTCCGTGCGGTGACGGCCTGCGCGCCGGCGAGCAGGCGGGTGCTGACCCCGACGAGCAGTTCGACCAGGAGCGCCTCTTTGTTGGGGAAATGCCGATAGATCGCCGGGGCGGAGATTCCGACCGCCGAGCAGATGTCCTCCAGGCGTACCGCGAGGTAACCGCGTTCGGCCACAAGCCGTTCGGCGGCAGCGATCAGCTGGGTGCGGCGGTCGGACTTGGCCTTGCTGCGGCGGGTGACGGCGCTGTCGGACATGGCGCCTCCGGGGGGTAGACAACTCGGTTAATGAACACTAACCTAACACGAGTTAGTTGTCATTAACCGAAATGGGAGCCGCCTTGTCATCGCACCGCGACGATCATCTGGCGCTGGTTGGGCAGTTGCGCGCCAAGCTCGCCACCGCCGCCCTCGGCGGCCCCGAACGGGCCCGTCAACGCCACGTCGATCGGGGTAAATTGCTGCCCCGCGACCGGGTCGACGGCCTGCTGGACCCGGGCAGTCCGTTCCTGGAGATCGCCGCACTGGCAGCCGACGGGATGTATGACGACGAATGTCCCGGCGCCGGGATGATCGCGGGCATCGGCCGGGTCTCCGGCCGTGAATGTCTGATCGTCGCCAACGACGCGACCGTCAAGGGCGGCACCTACTACCCGGTCACGGTCAAGAAGCACCTGCGCGCGCAGGAGATCGCGTTGCAGAACAAGCTGCCGTGCATCTACCTCGTCGACTCCGGCGGGGCCTTCCTGCCGCGCCAGGACGAGGTGTTCCCCGACCGCGAGCACTTCGGCCGGATCTTCTACAACCAGGCCACGATGAGCGCGCAGGGCATCGCCCAGATCGCCGCGGTGCTGGGCTCGTGCACCGCGGGCGGAGCCTACGTGCCGGCGATGAGCGATGAGGCCGTCATCGTGCGCAACCAGGGCACAATCTTCCTGGGCGGCCCGCCACTGGTGAAGGCCGCCACCGGTGAGGTCGTCACCGCCGAGGACCTCGGCGGCGGGGACCTGCATTCCAAGACCTCCGGAGTCACCGACCACCTGGCCCACGATGACCGCGACGCCCTGCGGATCGTGCGCAACATCGTGGCCACCCTCGGGCCGGCCGAGGCCCCGCCGTGGGCCGTGACGCCCACCGTGGACGCCGTCGCCGAGCAGGCCGAGCTCTACGACGTGGTCCCGGTCGATGCCCGGGTTCCCTACGACGTGCACGAGGTGATCACCCGCATCGTCGACGGCGGTGAGTTCAACGAATTCAAGGCCGAGTACGGCACCACCCTGGTCACCGGGTTCGCCCGCATCCACGGTCACCCGGTCGGCATCGTCGCCAACAACGGGGTGCTGTTCGGCGAATCCGCGCTCAAGGGAGCACATTTCATCGAATTGTGCGACAAGCGCAAGACGCCGCTGCTGTTCCTGCAGAACATCGCCGGTTTCATGGTCGGCCGCGACTACGAGGCCTCGGGCATCGCCAAGCACGGCGCCAAGATGGTCACCGCGGTGGCCTGCGCCCGGGTGCCGAAGCTGACGGTGGTGATCGGCGGTTCGTACGGCGCGGGCAACTACTCGATGTGTGGACGCGCCTACTCGCCGCGATTCCTGTGGATGTGGCCCAACGCCCGCATCTCGGTGATGGGTGGCGAGCAGGCGGCCTCGGTGCTGGCCACCGTGCGTGGTGACATGAGCGCCGAGGAGGAAGAAGAGTTCAAGGCGCCGATCCGCGACCAGTACGAGCACCAGGGCAATCCGTACTATTCGACGGCACGACTGTGGGATGACGGGGTCATCGACCCGGCGGATACCAGAACCGTGCTCGGACTTGCTCTTTCGGTTGTCGGCCAGGCTCCGCTGGAGCCGGTCTCCTACGGCGTTTTCCGGATGTGATGATGAGTTCTTCTGATTTCGACACAGTCCTCGTCGCCAATCGCGGCGAGATCGCGGTGCGGGTCATCCGCACCCTGCGGGCCATGGGTATCCGGTCGGTCGCGGTGTTCAGCGATGCCGATGCCGGGGCCCGCCATGTCGCCGAGGCAGATGTGGCGGTCCGTATCGGACCCGCCGCGGCCCGGCAGAGCTACCTCGATATCGACGCCGTGGTGTCTGCCGCGCAGCGCACCGGCGCCCAGGCAGTGCACCCCGGATACGGATTCCTCTCCGAGAACGCCGAATTCGCCGCCGCACTGCAGGCCGCCGGCATCGTCTTCATCGGACCTCCCGCCGCGGCGATCGCCACCATGGGAGACAAGATCGCCGCCAAGGCCGCAGTGTCGGCCTTCGGTGTCCCGGTCGTACCCGGGATCTCGCGTCCGGGCCTGACCGATGAGGATCTGATCGCGGGGGCTCCCGAGGTCGGATTCCCGGTACTGGTCAAGCCGTCGGCCGGTGGTGGCGGCAAGGGTATGCGGGTGGTCGAGCAGGCTGCCGATCTGCCTGCCGCGCTGGCCAGCGCCCGTCGCGAAGCCGCCGCCGCGTTCGGCGACGACACCCTGTTCCTGGAACGGTTCGTGTTGCGGCCCCGCCATATCGAGGTGCAGGTGCTCGCCGACGGCCACGGCAACGTGATCCATCTGGGCGAGCGGGAGTGCAGTCTGCAGCGCAGGCACCAGAAGGTCATCGAGGAGGCGCCCTCGCCGCTGTTGGACGCCGCCGCCCGGGCCCGCATCGGTCAGGCCGCCTGTGACACCGCGCGTAGTGTCGACTACACGGGCGCCGGCACGGTGGAGTTCATCGTGTCCGCCGATGCGCCCGACGAGTTCTTCTTCATGGAGATGAACACCCGACTTCAGGTGGAACATCCGGTCACCGAAATGGTCACCGGCGTCGACCTGGTGGAACAGCAGGTCCGCATCGCGGCCGGGGCGAAGCTCGCGATCGGCCAGGACGACATCGTCATGACCGGGCATGCGGTCGAAGCGCGGGTCTATGCCGAGGACCCGGCCAACGGCTTCCTGCCCACCGGTGGCCCCGTGCTCGGACTGCGGGAGCCCAGCGGGCCGGGAGTGCGGGTGGATTCCGGACTGGCCGCAGGCACCGTCGTCGGCAGCGACTACGACCCGATGCTGTCGAAGGTCATCGCCCACGGCCCCGATCGGGCCGCGGCACTGCACAAACTGGATCGGGCGCTGGCCGACACCGCGGTGCTCGGCCTGACCACCAACACCGAGTTCCTGCGCTTCCTGCTCGCCGATCCCGATGTCGCCGCGGGCCGGTTGGACACCGGTCTGTTGGACCGTCGCGCACCGGATTTCGCTCCCGAGGCCCTCGGCGATGCTCAGCTGATCGCGGCGGCCGCCTATCTGTGGGTTACCGACTGGTCTACTGCCGGCGACGATCTGTGGGCCCGTCCGACGGGCTGGCGGGTGGGGGAGCGTGCCCCGGCGGCGTTCCGGCTGCGAGCGGGCGACCGCACTGACCACGTGTACCTCACCGGCACCCCCGGCCACGCCACCGCGGCGGTGGAGAACGGTGAAACTCACACCATCAGTGCCACTTTCGTCGACGGCCAGTTCACTCTCACCCTCGACGGCATGCGCACCGAGTATCTGGTCGCCACGCAGCTGAGCGGGGGAGTCGGCCAGCTCTGGCTCTCCGGCGCCGGGCACAGCTATGTGGTCGAAGAGGTGCGCGAAGCGCCGGTGCGGCCCGACGACGAGCACAGTGGCGACGCCGAACTTGTCAGCCCCATGCCGGGATCGGTTGTCGCCGTGGGTGTTGCGAGCGGCGCCGAGGTGACCGCCGGAACCGTGGTGGTCACCGTGGAGGCGATGAAGATGGAGCATGCCCTCACCGCACCCACCGACGGTGTGGCCGAACTACTCGTCGCCGTCGGCGACCAGGTCAAGGTGGGCCAGCCGTTGGCCCGGATTACCGCTGCAACACAGGAGAACGAGCAATGACGGACTTTCTGTCCACCGGCACCCTGCCGGACGAATACGCGCAACTGGCCAAGACGGTCCGGGATTTCGCCCAGAACGTGGTCGCCCCCGTCGCCGCCAAGCACGACGAAGAACATTCCTTCCCGTACGAGGTCGTCGCCGGCATGGCCGATATGGGCCTGTTCGGCCTGCCGTTCCCCGAGGAGTACGGCGGCATGGGTGGCGATTACTTCGCCCTGTGCCTGGCGCTGGAGGAACTCGGCAAGGTCGATCAGAGCGTGGCCATCACGCTGGAGGCCGGCGTGTCACTGGGCGCCATGCCGGTGTACCGCTTCGGCAACGATGCCCAGAAGGAAGAATGGCTGCCGCTGCTGGCCAGCGGCAAGGCGCTGGGTGCGTTCGGCCTGACCGAGGCCGGCGGCGGCAGCGACGCCGGGGCCACCAAGACCACCGCAAAGATGGACGACGGCCACTGGATCATTAATGGCTCCAAGCAGTTCATCACCAACTCCGGCACCGACATCACCAAGTTGGTCACCGTGACGGCCGTTACCGGTGAGCGCGAAGGCGGCAAGAAGGAGATCTCCTCAATCCTGGTGCCGGTGCCCATCCAGGGGTTCACCGCAGAGCCCGCCTACAACAAGGTCGGCTGGAACGCTTCGGACACCCACCCGCTGAGCTTCGACGATGTGCGGGTGCCCGCCGAGAACCTGCTCGGTGAACAGGGACGCGGCTACGCCAACTTCCTGCGCATCCTCGATGAGGGCCGCATCGCCATCGCGGCGCTGTCGGTCGGCGTCGCGCAAGGTTGCGTGGACGAATGTGTCAAGTACGCCAAGGAACGTCAGGCCTTCGGTGCGGCCATCGGTACCTACCAGGCCATCGCCTTCAAGATCGCCCGGATGGAGGCGCGTGCCCATGCGGCCCGCGCGGCGTACTACGACGCCGCGGCACTGATGTTGTCGGGCAAGCCGTTCAAGAAAGCGGCATCGGTGGCCAAGCTGGTGTCCAGCGAGGCCGCGATGGACAACGCCCGCGACGCCACCCAGATCTTCGGCGGCTACGGGTTCATGAACGAATACCCGGTGGCACGTCATTACCGGGACAGCAAGATTCTCGAAATCGGCGAAGGGACAACAGAAGTGCAGCTGATGCTGATCGCCCGGGAGGCGGGCCTGTGACTCGAGCCGAAGGGTCGAAGAAAGTCGTAGAGCAGCGCGGGCTGTGGTTCGAGGAGTTCGAGATCGGGGTGCGGTACCTGCACCGCCCCGGGCGCACCATCACCGAGGCCGACAACGTGCTGTTCACCACGCTGACGATGAACACCCAGGCGCTGCACCTGGACGCGGCGTTCTCCGATGCCCTGCCGCCGTTCAATGCCCGGTTGGTCAACTCGATGTTGACCCTGTCGACGCTCGTCGGTCTTTCGGTGGCGCAGCTGACCCAGGGCACCATCGTCGGCAACCTCGGATTCTCCGAGATCGCTTTCCCCAAGCCGCTTTTCCACGGTGACACGCTGTACGCCGAAACCGAGATCACCGAGAAGCGGGCGTCCAAGAGCCGGCCGGGGGAGGGCATCGTGACCCTCGCCCATACCGGTCGCAACCAGCACGGTGACATCGTCGCCACGGCGTCGCGCAAGACCATGGTGCGGATGCGCCCCGCAGAGGAGGCCTAGTGGCACTCGGGAACAACGGGCCGGGTTGGTTGTTCTGTCCGGCCGATCGTCCTGAACGGTTCGAAAAGGCCGCGGCGGCAGCCGATGTGGTGATCCTCGATCTGGAGGACGGGTGCGCGGCCAAGGACCGACCGGCCGCCCGTCAGGCCCTGATCGACACCCGGCTGGACCCGGCCCGCACGGTGGTGCGGGTCAATCCGACCAACACCGCCGACCATGAGCTCGATCTCAAGGCGGTCGCCGCCACCGACTACACAACGGTGATGTTGGCCAAGTCCGAGCACGCCGATCAGGTAACGGCTTTGGCGCCACTGGATGTCGTGGTGCTGATCGAGACGCCGCTGGCCGCGCTGAACGTGGTCGAATTGGTACAGCCCGACAATGCGGTCGCGGTGATGTGGGGCGCCGAGGACCTGTTCGCCGTCACCGGCGGCACCGCCAACCGCCGGCCTGACGGCTCGTACCGTGACGTCGCCCAGCACGTGCGTTCGCAGACCCTGTTGGCGGCCAAGGCCTACGGAAAGCTGGCGCTGGATTCGGTGTACCTCGACATCGTGGATCTCGACGGCCTGCGGGCCGAATCCGATGACGCGGTCGCGGTCGGTTTCGATGCCAAGGTGGCGATCCACCCGACGCAGGTCGCCGTGATCCGCTCGGCCTATGCCCCGTCCGAGGAGCAGATCGCCTGGGCGCGGGCGGTACTCGACCGGGTGGCGGGAGAGCGTGGTGTTTTCCAGCACGACGGCCTCATGGTCGACGCTCCGGTGCTGCGCCGCGCCGAGCGCATCGTCGCCCTGGCTCCCTAGTCGCTACCGCGAGCAGACGCGTAGGTACCCGAAAACTACTGATCTCGGGTACCGCAGCGTCTGCTCGCGCAGGGAAACCGACACGCCTGGAGGTCCGTCACCCACGATGAACACGGCCTTCTCGGTTCGGGCGCATAATGGCGATATGCCCCAGTGCTGCGACGGGCCGAGCGGATCGTCTGACTAGCGCCCACCCAGGCATTAGTTGGAGGCCTCTCACCAGGGGTTTTGCGCGTACCGCCGCCGCCCTGAGCACCTCATGGTCTGGCGGCGCAACATGCCGCCACCCGAGAAGGAGGCGGTATGGCTGGGTTGTATGCGGCACCGAGTGTCGATCTGGAGCCGGTATGTCTGGTGGACGCAGACGGATCACCCACCGGCGAGACCCGCTACAGCCGCGATCTGCCTCACGAGACTTTGGCCTGGCTTTACGAGTCCATGGTCGTCACCCGCGATCTGGACACCGAATTCATCAACCTGCAACGCCAGGGTGAGCTGGCCTTGTACGCCTCGTGTCGTGGCCAGGAGGCGGCGCAGATCGGGGCGACGGCCTGCCTGCGCAAGACCGACTGGCTGTTCCCGCAGTACCGGGAGATCGGCGCGTTTCTGCTGCGCGGGATCACCCCGGTCCAGATGGGCGCGGTATGGCGGGGCAAGTGGCATGGTGGCTTGGAGTTCACCAGCCGCTGCGTGGCCCCGATCGCGATTCCGATCGGCACCCACGGGTTGCATGCGGTCGGGGCGGCGATGGGCGCCCAACGTCTCGGCGAAGATTCGGTGACCGTCGCTTTTCTCGGTGACGGCGCGACCAGCGAGGGCGACGCGCACGAAGCGCTCAACCTGGCGTCGGTATTCACGGCTCCGTGTGTGTTCTTCGTGCAGAACAACCAGTGGGCGATCTCGGTGCCGGTCAGCCGACAACAGGCCGGCCCGTCGATAGCGCACCGGGCCACCGGCTATGGCATGCCGGGCATCCGCGTCGACGGCAACGACGTGCTGGCCTGCTATGCGGTGATGGCCGAGGCGGCCGAACGGGCCCGGCTCGGCGCCGGTCCCACGCTCATCGAGGCCGTCACCTACCGGATCGGCCCCCACACCACCTCCGACGATCCCACCCGCTATCGGTCGGCCGGTGAGCTCGATGACTGGCTGGCCCGGGATCCGATCGCGCGCTACCGCACCTACCTCCAGACCATCGGTGTGCTCGACGACCGTCTGGACCAACGGGTGGCGGCGCGGTCACACCGGCTGCGCACCGAGTTGCGCGACGCCATCGTCGGGGCCGCCGATGCCGATCCGGCCGAGGTGTTCGACACCGTGTACGCCGAGATCACCCCGGATCTGGCACGCCAACGCGATCAGTTGTTGGCCGAACTGGCGAAGGAGGCGTGAGACCCATGACTCAGATCATCGATCGTCCTGCCGCTCAGGGTGATTCGCCGGAGCCGTGGGAGCCTGCCCTGACTCCGCTCGGGATGCCCCCGTCGCCGGAATCCATGCCGATGGCCACCGAACTGACGATGGTCGCCGCCATCAACCAGGCGCTGCGCGACGCAATGGCCGCCGATGAGCATGTGCTGGTGTTCGGCGAGGACGTGGCCACCCTCGGCGGAGTCTTTCGCGTCACCGAGGGACTGGCCGAAACCTTCGGTGCAGACCGGTGCTTCGACACTCCGCTGGCAGAGTCGGCAATCATCGGTATCTCCATCGGCCTGGCCATTCGCGGATTCATCCCGGTTCCGGAGATGCAGTTCGACGGATTCAGCTATCCGGCCTTCGACCAGATCGCCAGCCACCTGGCGAAGTACCATATGCGCACCCGCGGCGACGTGAACATGCCGGTGACGGTGCGGATTCCGTCGTTCGGCGGTATCGGTGCGGTTGAGCATCACTCGGAGTCCACCGAGTCGTACTGGCTGCACACGGCCGGTCTCAAGGTGGTTGTGCCGTCGACCCCGTCGGACGCTTACTGGCTGCTGCGGTATGCGATCAGCAGCCCCGATCCGGTGATCTTCCTGGAGCCCAAGCGGCGCTACTGGGCCCGGGAACTTGTCGACACGAACGTGCCGGCACCCCCGATCGGCCGGGCCGCGGTGCGGCGCACCGGCACCGATGTCACGGTCATCACGTATGGCGGGCTGGTGGGTACCGCGCTCAATGCCGCGGACCTGGCCGCCGATCGGGGCTGGAGCCTCGAGGTCGTCGATCTGCGCTCGCTCAACCCGCTCGACTTCGACACCGTCGCGGCCTCGGTGCGCCGCACCGGGCGCGCCGTCGTGATGCACGAGGGGCCGCGGACCCTGGGCTTCGGGGCCGAAATCGCCGCCCGGATCTCCGAGGAGTGCTTCTACGAGCTGGAGGCACCCGTATTGCGCGCCACCGGTTTTGACACGCCGTACCCGCCGGCCCGACTGGAGAAGGCGTGGCTGCCCGGCGTCGACCGGTTGCTCGACTGCGTCGAGCGTGCGCTGGAACAGCCGTGAACCGGGAGTTCCTGGTCCCTGATCTCGGCGAGGGCCTGCAGGACGCCACCATCACCAGTTGGAGTGTCGCGGTGGGCGACACGGTCGAGCTCAATCAGACGCTGTGCACCGTCGAGACCAACAAGGCCGAGGTCGAGATCCCCAGCCCGTTCGCCGGGCAGGTGCTCGAACTCGGCGGTGCCGCAGGGGATACCTTGACCGTCGGGGCGCTGCTGGTCCGGATCGACGCCACTGACCCGGTAGGCGTCCCAGCCGTTACCGCAAAAAACGGTGTGACACCACGTAAATCGGTACTTGTCGGATACGGTGCCGACGACACGATGGATGCCAGTAGACGGACGCCGACGCCCGGCAGTCCGCGGGCACGTGCCAAACCGCCGGTGCGGAAGCTGGCGGCCGACCTGCACGTGGACCTCGATGTGCTTGCCCCTGGATCCGGGCCCGAGGGAATCGTCACCCGCGACGACGTGCTTGCCGCCGCGGGCAGTTCGGAGATTCTCGATGTCGGCGGTGTTCAGGCGGCCATGGCGCGCCGGATGTCGCTGTCACACAAGGAAATCCCCGATGCGCACGCCCGTGTGGACATCGACTGCACCGCATTGTTGGCGCTGCGCGACCGAATGGGGGCCGCCGACGCGGAGTTGCCGGTCACGCCGTTCGTGCTGACGCTGCGGCTACTGGTCCTGGTGTTGGGAAGGCATCCGCTGCTGAACGCCACCTGGCTGGACACCGCGGAAGGCGCTCAGATTCACCGCCATCCGGCCGTACATCTCGGCTTCGGGGTGGCCGCACCGCGCGGCCTGTTGGTTCCCGTGGTCCGTGACGCGCAAGCGATGACGACGCGGCAGTTGGCCAAGGCGGTGGCGGGCCTGGCGGAGCAGGCCAGAGCAGGCACGCTCAGCCCGGCCGAACTGAGCGGATCGACGTTCACCGTGTCGAACTTCGGCGCTCTCGGACTGGACGACGGTGTGCCGGTGATCAACTATCCGGAGGCGGCGATTCTGGGCATGGGCTCGATCAAGCCGCGCCCGGTCGTGGTGGACGGGGCGGTGGTGGCCCGCCCGACCATGTCGTTGACCTGTGTCTTCGACCACCGTGTCGTCGACGGCGCACAGGCCGCCGCGTTCCTCGGTGACCTGCGCGCACGGCTCGAGGCGCCCGAGCTGGCCGTGCTCGACCTGTAGGGGAGAGTTGTAGCCCGCTACTTGCGCTTGGCGGCAGCCAAACGCGCTGTGAATTCGGGGGATTCGATGGAGCGGGCCTGCGGACCGAGTTCGATGTCGACGGCGGCCCCATGTTGGTCGCTGTCGACCGTCCCCGGATTGGCGGTGGCCCGCATCGACGCCTTGGTGGCGATCACCACGTCACGAGGCGCGCCGGCCGGCCCGGCAGCGAGCATGCGAGCGGCCCCCACCGGATCCTCGTCGATCGACAGGGCCAGGCCATGGCGCACCGCGGATTCGGCGTCGAAGCGCATGCCGAACAACAACGCTGCCCGGGCCACCTGCGGGCCGACAGCGCGCTGCAGCATCCAGGTGGCACCGCCGCCGGGATGGATGCCCAGCTTCTGGAACCGTGGATCGAACAGTGCGCCCGGGCCGGCGACCCGCACATCGGCGGCCAGCGCCAGGTTCAGGCCCGCACCGACGGCGGCGCCGTTGACCGCGGCGATCGTCGGAAGCGTGCAGTTCGCCACCGCCAGGAACCCGTCATAGATCTTGCGCAGTCCGTCCTCGGTGGCTTCGCCGAGAGCGGTCAGATCCGCGCCGGCGCAGAACGCCTTACCCGCGCCGGTGACGATCACGGCGTGCACGTCGGGGTTGGCCTCGGCGGCCTCGACTGCAGCGCGCAGGGCCGCCGACATCTCGAACGTCACCGCATTGCGGCGATCGGGATCGTTGACGGTGATGAGTGCGACGTGATCGTCGACGCTGACCAAAACGGAATCCGACATCAGGTCACCCTAGCCTCCGTGACGTCCGACCGCGGGTGACGGCAATGTTCATCTAAACGTCAGCAGCTGTGCTCAGCGCTGCTGCCTCGGCGAGCGGACAATCATTCGGTGACGGCCGACATCACCGGTATTCCCGGCGTCCGGGGAACCGCCTCGGCGCAGCCGAGGTGGCGTCGCCTGGTCCTGTTGGCAGCCGCGTCTTTGCTCCTGATCTCGGCGCCGCATGCCGGAAGTTGATCAGGAGTGCCGGGTCAGTTCAGCAGCAGGCCCGCTGAGTGCTCCCTGGTATGAGAGCACCGCGGCGATCGTGGTTGCCGGAATCGGTGGCGTGGTGGCTATCGGTGCCCTGGTATTGGCGGTTCTCGCGACGTCGCACCACTCGGTGCTACCCGTTCAACCGGACCGGCTCACCCCAGTGACGCCGACGAAGCCGGTGACGTCGCGGTCGAAGGCAACCACCACCAGCATGATGCCGCGGACACCGGTGAGCGCCAGCGAAGGCACCGGAATGCCAAGTGCGCCAACGCTACCGCCGGAAGTCACGGTGGAGACCACTGCGCCGCCGACCACGACGATGTCGAATCCCTATGCCACCACGTCGGCGCCCAACGGGGCCGCGTTCTGATGCGAGCTGACTGAATCGCGCGTAGACGGGGTCAGCCGAACCCGATTCCGATACCGCCCCAGCCGTCGTCGTCGGGCTCGTTGGGGCACGAAACGTCCACGTAGACGGTCGTGTTCGACGGATCGGTGCCGGGGTCGCGATTCAGGAGTTCGAGGACTCGTCCGGGCACTGCACATCCACGTAGACCGTTACGTCCGACTTGGGTAGGGCAGGCGACCCGCGGTTGGGGTTGTGGATCGAGTTGACTCGGCACAGCGCCAGCGACAGCGTGCTCTTGCCGCCGACCCAGTTGATTGCCACGTTGTAGCCCTCGGCATTCAGGGCTGAGATGGTCTCGTCGGCGCGCTGGCCACCCGACGGGTCTGCGGCGGCCAACGGCGCGCCCCCGAGCGCAAGGGCCGTGACGATCACGGCCGATCCTGCGATTGTCGAATTTCGTATACGTGTCGGCATGTCGATCCTCCTCGCGGCCGGATCTCATGCTGCTGCTCTCACTGGTAGCGCCGACCGTTACCAGTCAGTGTATTCCAGATGGACAGCAAGTTAACAGATGGTTGCCAAATTCATAGAGAGTTGAGCTGCCGGGGAGTCTGGCCGGCGGGGGGTGAGGGGCGGGCCGAATAGAAATCGGGCAGCATCCGGGATCTCCGGATGCTGCCCGAATGTCTCACGGAACAGGTGGTGCGGGAACGGGATCTGCCGGCGGGAGCGGTGCCCCCGGGGCCGGCGGCGGAGCTGCCGGGTCCGGGAGGTTCTCACCGAGACCCGGAGGAACATTCGTCCCGGGCGGCGGCGCGGTGCCGGGAAGCGGTTCACCGAGCTGCTCTTTGGGTACCTGACCCAGCATCGCGCCGCGCAGGTTCCCGTCGCGGTACAGCGTGTGCATCTGCCGCATCCAGTTGAGCCCGGAGATATCTGCGTTCTCCTGACCGGGCTCGACGCCGACGACGGTGCCCTGACCAGGCGCGGACGGTTTCTCGTTCTGTGGGAAGAAGTTCCCGTTGTTGAACGCCCGGAGATTGGGTGCCTCGGTCGGCGGCGGCCCACCCGGCGCCGACGGAGCCACGTATTGGCCCAGCAGCGCACCAGGACTCATGTCGATCCCGGCCGGGACACCCAATCGGCCGGGTGCCGTCTCGGTGCCGGTCTGTCCCAGCACCGACAGCCCGTTCGGCCCGAGAGGTGCGCCCATCAGCGGCACCGGGGGCCCGGCCGGCGGTGGTGGCTCGGGTGCCGGCGCGGCGACCGCGGGTGGGCCTGGAACCTCCGGCGGTGCCGGGTCGGCTGCGGCGGTCGCCGAGCAGGCAACCGCCGCGCCGACCACGAACAACCCGGCTGCGGCGAGGGTGGCCACTGCGTTCTTGACCGCGTATGTGGCGCCCAGATTCTCGCTGATGCCTTCGTGTTTCGTGTTCACGGCAGCCCGTCAGACCGACTTGGTGATGCCGTAGTAGGCGACCACGTCGTCGGTGTCGGTGGTGGAGCTGGTCAGGGTGGCATAGGAGCGCAGGAAGGACTGACCGACGCAGCCGTCGACCTTGATGTGGACGTCTTTCAACGTGACGCGCACCGGCGCTGCCTTGAACGACTTCTTGTTGACCGAGACGTTGGTGACGGTGCCCGGCTTGGGGTGGACTTCCAGGGTGCCCGACATTGGCATGCTCACGCCGGTCGGGATGATGCCGGCCAGCGTTGACCCCGAGGTGCTCAGGCCGATCGACCCGATCAGGCGGACCTGTCCCAGTTCGATGCCGCAGCCGATCTGGTAGCCGGTGTCGAGGGTGCCGCCGGTCAGCGAGGTGGACCCGCCTCCGGCGACGGTGCCGGTGAACGTGCCTGCCACGAGGTATTCGCGGGAGGATGCGGCGGTGGTCAGCGGCGCGATGGGCAGCTGGCTTTCATTGGTGGCGGCCACGGTGAGCTTCCATCCGTCGGGGGTGGTGACGACACCGGGCTCGGCGGAGGCGACCAGTCCGTTGTCCGGTGGTGGGCCGGCGTCAACGGCCGGATCGGCTGGGGGCGGGGGTGGTGGCGGGTCGGCCGACGCGAGGGGCGCCAGCGCTACCGGGGCCAGCATGCATACAGCGGCCAAGGTGGCGAAACGATTCAACATGCGGGAACTTGTGCCTCTCATGGGTTTTGAATCTGAGGGGTCGGTGTGGTGATCAGAGCGGGTCATGGTCGGTGTCGTTTGCGGGCCGGGGTCAGACGGTTTTGGTGACGCCGAGGTAGGTGACGACGTCGTCGGTGTTGTCGGTGGAGCTGGTCAGGGTCGCGTAGGTGCGGATGAACGATTGACCCGCGCATTGGTCGAATTTGATGCGGACGCCCGTGACGGTTACGCGGGTACCGGTGCCTTTGAACGACTTCTTGTCGATGGGGACGATGCTGACGGTGCCCGGCTTGAGATACACCTTGCCCTGCAGGCTGATACCGGTACCGAGGCTGCCGTCACCGGCGGAGCCGGTGAACGGAATTTTGATGCCCGGTGTGAAGCTGATGCCGGGGTTGATCTCGGTTTCGTCGTTGATGATGCCGCAGCCGATCTGAGTACCGGCTTCGAGTGTGCCGCCGGTCAGCTTGGTCTTGCCTGCACCTGAGACCTTTCCGGTGAAGGTGCCACCGACGAGGTATTCGCGTGAGGACACCGCGGTGGTCAGCGGGGCGACCGGCAGTAGGGTCTCGTTGGCGCCGGCTACGGTGACGTGCCAGCCGTCGGGGGTGTCCAGGACGCCGGGGGCTGAGGACGGCATTGCGCCGGTGTCCGGTGGGGGCGGGGCGGGTGCGGCTGCGGCTGCGGCAGGAGCGGCGGGGTCCGGCGGGGGCGGGGGATCTGCCGACGCGAGGGGCGCAATCGCCACAGGGGCCAACAGGCAGACTGCAGCCAGCGGGGCAAAACGACTCAACATGTGTGAACTTGCGCCTCTCGTGGTTCTGGGCCCTGTTTGGTCTTGCGACGCGCCGTGGTCGCGAGAAGCCAAAGGGCCCAACGAATCTGTCGCGACGAATCATGAACCGATCGGGTTTCGAATCGGTGAACAACATCCCAACAATTGCCACCGCGTTTCTGGCGACCTGGCATCGTCGAACCTGTGAACCTCCTGTCAAAGCGATTGCACTGCACTGCATTACATACACAACGTGGCTGAGGCGCGCGGCCCCGCACAATGGACGACCGTTAGGGGGGATGACGTGGCCTGGTGTTCACCTTTTGGACATCTGGACGGCCGACCGTGATGCGTCGACGTCAACTATGACGCTTGACGTCGAACTGCTATCCGACTGACGGAGGAATCGTTGAGGTCGTCCCAGATGTATGAGCGAGGAATTGCATCGCTCCTCATTGCCTTCAGTGTTGGGTTCGCCGCCATGCCAACGGCACTCGCCGAACCCGGCGATGAGGCCGGCGTTGCGGGACCTGCGGCGCCCGGAGTGCCGGAACTGCCGCCCGTGGTGCCTGGGGTGCCTGGGGTGCCGGCCGCCGCTCCGGTGGCCGTGCCCGTCGCCGGTACGGATGACCCTGGCGTGCCGGCGGTTACGGCGTGCTCGAAGTTTGCCGATGCCCTCGATTCGGCATCGACGTTCTATGGCGATTTTGCGGATTCGATCGAAGGCGTGGAGCGTCCCGACTACGGGGATCCGACCGTCAGCACCACGAACACCAGCGGGCGGACCGCGCTGCGCGAAGCCGCCGCATCGGCGATGAATGCCGCTGGTACGCCGGGACTTCCACCCGACATTGCCAACCCGATGCGGTCCTGGTCGTTCGGCGCCACCAAGTTGCTGCTGAAGATGGGGCTGCGGACCGGGGGTCAGTCGCTCAACGACACGGCCACCCAGCTCAACAACGACGCCAACAACGCGCAGATGGCCTGTGCCACCGCGGGCACTCACGCCTGACCGTCCGGCGCTGGCCAGGTTCGAAACTCACCCACCCGAAGCGCGGTGAACCGTGCCTTCAGTAAAGGACTATCGTGATCCGGCTTGTGACCTCCTTGGTTGCGCTCGTGCTATTGGCAACCAGTTGTACGAGCAACGGCGACAAGGCCCAGGGTCCGCCGAAGGACGTGCCCAAATCGGCACTAGAAGGACTGCTGCTGAGCACCGACGAGGCCAACACCCTGATGGGGACCGAGGAGATGACGGCTCATCCGCCGGTCACCGAGATGAGTGATCACCGCAATCTGCTGCCCAACCTGAACTGCCTCGGTGCCTGGCAGGTCGACGAGTCCGCCATCTACGGGGAGCACTGGACCGCCATGCGCCAGGTGCTGCTGAGGGCGCCGGACAATGACAACTGGGACAACCTGCTGGTGCAGTCGGTGGTCATCTATCCATCCACTCAGGACGCCAACGACTTCCTCGATCAGTCGGCGGAGCGTTGGTCCAAGTGCACCAACCACCACGTGAACATCACCCTCAACGGTGAACCGCTGCCGAAGTGGACGAGTGGCGACCTGACCAGGACTGACTCCGAGCTCATCCTGCCGTTCACCCGGGTCAAGGGGGATCAGACCCGCGACTGCCAGCGTGCCCTGGCCGTCGCCGCGAACCTCGTCATGGACATCCAGGCGTGTAAGCCGGCGGGATCCTCGGTGACCCAGGCCGCTGATGTGGTGGAGAAGATCAAGGCCGCGATGCCACGGTGAGCGGTGCTGATCACCGGGTAGTCTGAGCCACGCAGCTGGTCTGTCGGCGCCGGGGTATGCGCGGTGCCGACATCGAACGTCGCATGCTGATCGAGATGCGACGTGAGAGGGAACCCGGTGAGAATCCGGGACTGTCCCGCAGCGGTATGCAGGAACGACCGCCGTCATCAGCACTGGCACGCAGGTAACTGCGGCTGGGAAGCGACGGCCAGTAGGTGCACGGTTTCCGTGCGTGCCTGTGAGTCCGAAGACCTGCCAGCTGTACCGGGCGCGCCGCGCCCGGTGGTTCATCGCCTCGCGGAATGGGCAGTGGCCGAAGGCAGGTCACTCGTGGCGGGTGGCTGCGTTCGGTTTGACGTCTCCTGGCGGTGGCCATCCCTCGCACGTTGAAGGACGTCGACATGAGCACAACCGCAACACCCTTCACCGCCACCATCCTCGGGTCGCCGCGGATCGGCCCCCACCGAGAACTCAAGCGCGCCGTCGAGAAGTACTGGGCCGGACGCATCGACCGCGCCGAACTCGAGTCCGTCGCCGCCACGTTGCGCCGCGACACCTGGGCATCGTTGGTCGCCGCCGGACTGGACTCGGTCCCGGTCAACACGTTCTCCTACTACGACCAGGTGCTCGACACTGCAGTTCTGGTCGGAGCCCTGCCGACCCGGGTCCACGGCATCGCCGACGATCTCGACCGATATTTCGCTGCCGCCCGCGGGAACGACGACATCGCTCCGCTGGAGATGACCAAGTGGTTCGACACCAACTACCACTACCTCGTGCCGGAATTTCGTCCCGACACGTCATTTTCGCTCAACCCGGCCAAGGTGCTGGGAGAACTGGAAGAGGCTCGCAGTCAAGGGATCCCGGCCCGGCCGGTGATTGTGGGACCGGTGACTTTCCTGGCGTTGTCGAAGGCAGTGGACGGTGCCGGCACGCCCATCGACCGGCTGGACGAACTCGTCGCTGTCTATGCCGAGCTGCTTGGACTGCTGGCTGACCACGGAGTCGAGTGGGTCCAGTTCGATGAGCCCGTGTTGGTGACCGACATCCTGGACAACGCTGCCGAACTCGCCGAGCGGACGTACTCCCGACTCGGTGCGCTGAACAAGCGGCCTTCGGTGTTTGTCGCGACGTACTTCGGCGAGCTGACCGACGCCCTGCCGGCGCTGGCGCGTGCTCCGATCGAGGCCATCGGTGTCGACCTGGTGGCCGGCTCTGCGGCGGTGCTGGCCGCGGTTCCCGAGCTGAAGGACAAGCTCGTCGTGGCCGGGGTGGTCGACGGCCGCAACATCTGGCGCACGGACCTGGAGAATGCGCTCGGCACCCTGGCCACACTGCAGGGGTCGGCGGGCGCCGTGGCCGTGTCTACGTCGTGCTCGACGCTGCATGTGCCGTACACCCTCGACGCAGAGTCGGATATCGATGGGGCGCTGCGCAGTTGGCTGGCCTTCGGTGTGGAAAAAGTTGACGAGGTGGTGGCCCTGGCGCGCGGTCTCGGACAGGGGCGGGACGCGATCTCGGCTGAGATCGCGGCATCCGACGCGGCCATCGCGTCGCGCAAGTCCGATCCACGGCTCAACAACGGCCAGGTGCGGGCACGGATCTCGGCGATCGTGGCCTCGGGCTCCACCCGTGGACCGGCCGACCAGCGCCGTACCGCACAGCAGGACCGGCTGAAGCTGCCGTCCCTGCCCACCACTACGATCGGGTCCTACCCACAAACCTCCGCCATTCGTATCGCCCGTGCGGACCTTCGGGCCGGGCATATCGATGCGGCCGAGTACGTGCGACGGATGAAGGCCGAGATCGCCGACGTCATCAAGCTGCAAGAAGAATTGGGCTTGGACGTCCTGGTACACGGTGAGCCGGAGCGCAACGACATGGTGCAGTACTTCGCCGAACAACTCGACGGATTCTTCGCCACCCAGAACGGCTGGGTGCAGTCGTACGGCAGCCGGTGCGTCCGCCCGCCGATCCTCTACGGGGACGTGGTCCGACCCGAGCAGATGACGGTCGATTGGATCACCTATGCCCAGTCGCTGACCGGCAAACCGGTCAAGGGGATGCTCACCGGCCCCGTCACCATCTTGGCCTGGTCCTTCGTCCGGGACGACCAGCCATTGGCCGACACCGCGTATCAGGTTGCCCTGGCCATCCGGGACGAAACTGTGGACCTGCAGTCGGCGGGCATCGCGATCATCCAGGTCGATGAACCCGCATTGCGCGAACTGCTGCCGCTGCGCACCAAAGACAAGGCGGCGTACCTACGCTGGGCCGTCGATGCGTTCCGGTTGTCCACCTCCGGTGTTGCGGACTCGACCCAGATCCACACGCACCTGTGCTACTCGGAGTTCGGTGAGGTGATCGGGGCGATCGCCGACCTGGACGCCGACGTGACCTCCATCGAGGCGGCCCGCTCCCACATGGAGGTGCTCGGTGATCTCAACGCGGCCGGCTTCTCCAACAGTGTCGGGCCAGGTGTCTATGACATCCACTCACCACGGGTTCCCGGCGTGGAGGAGATTGCCATATCGCTACGTGAAGCGCTCAGAGCGGTTCCCGCCGAACGGCTCTGGGTCAATCCCGACTGTGGCTTGAAGACCCGCACCACCGATGAGGTGACCGAGGCACTCAGGCACATGGTCAGCGCTGCCGCGGAAGTGCGCGCCGGATAGCGCCGTTCAGGTCGCCGGGCGTGGGTCTCATGCACGCGATGGGGTCGAACCCCGTGCATCAGACCCACGCTCGGCGGCCTACTGTCCAGTGCATCAGCCGAACTCGATGACGTTGGTCGGTGCGCGGAACCGCTCGAGTGAGCGGGATCGGTAGGCGAGTGCCGCGGCACGCGACAAGATCTTGCCCCGACCGGCCGGCATCTCAAGCTCATGTACCGCGATAACTCCTGGTATGGAACGCAACTCGTCGTACCGATCGGCGGTGAACGAGAACGGCATCGGCGGTGCGGTGTACTGCTTGCTGAGCTTGATGCCGCATCGCTGCGAGTACCAGCTCAGAAATCGCGGGACGCTGTCGAAGATCAGCTGTCCCCCGGGGAACCTGGCGGCACAGGCCGCGATGAGATCGAAGACCGAGCTTTCGTCGAGGTATTGGAACAATCCCTCGACGGTGATGAGTACTCCGTTGGTGGTGTCTACCTGATCCATCCAGGAGTGGTCGAGTGCGGACTGTGCCAGATGGCGCAGCCGGTCAGACGCCGGTAGTAGTTCCTGGCGTAGCTGTACGACCGGCTCCAGATCCACGGAGAGCCAGCTGATTTCACCGTTGTCGAGACGCCAGAAGCTGGTTTGCAGTCCCTCGGCGAGGGCCACCACCGTGGCGCGGGGGTGTGCCCGGAGGTACCGGTGAGCGGCGGTGTCGAATGCGACGGCCCGCAGGGCGGTGGCCTGGTGGGTCCGGCCGAAATGGTCGTAGTCATAGTCGAGGCTGTTGCGCAGGGTGATCGCCATCGGGTCCTCGATGATGCCGTCGGGCCGGGCCGCCTCGGTCGCTCTCTGGTGCAGTGTCAGTAGCGCGGTTTCTGAGATCGCGGTCAGGTGACGAGCGTCGATGACTGGCATGCGCCGACCGTACCTGCCGGTGGATTTGCGGCATACCCGTGCTGCGGTGTCGAGAGTCGTTGCCCCGGTTCACCGGTCACTACGAACATCCCGGGAACTTTCTGTGGGCCGTGACCGACTAGCTCGAGGACAAGGCTCATGTGAGGAGGTGATGGCGTGACCGCACCGCTGTGGTTTGCGGTGCCTCCAGAGGTGCATTCGGCTCTGCTGACCGCGGGGCCCGGTCCCGGATCCCTGCTTGCGGCGGCGGCTGAGTGGGACGCGCTGAGCATTCAATACAGTGCGGCAGCAGCCGAACTCACACAGATTCTGGCCGGGGTGCAGGCCTGCAGCTGGGAAGGACCGAGCGCCACGCAGTATGTGGCTGCCCACGGCCCCTACCTGGCGTGGCTGGAGCAGTCCTCCGCCGACAGTGCGCTCACCGCCGCGCAGCACGGGACCGTAGCGGCTGCGTACAGCACCGCTCTGGCGACCATGCCTACCCTGGCCGAACTCGCTGCCAACCACATCACTCACGGCGTGCTCACGGTCACCAACTTCTTCGGCCTGAACACCATACCGATCGCCATCAACGAAGCCGATTATGTGCGGATGTGGCTGCAGGCGGCCGAATCGATGGCCACCTACGAAGCGGTGGCGGCCGGCGCGTACTCGGCGGTTCCATCGACTCGGCCGGCGCCGTCGATCCTTGTGCCGGGAGGTGAAGCACGGAGCGATCAGCAGAACACGTCGGGCTCAATGTCGGGGGACCAGCCGCTGAACAACGTCTGGAAACTGATCTCGGATCTCATCTCGGGAGCCGGCAATCCCGAGCAGCTCCTTGAGACGTTTCAACAGTTCTTCGGGCAGTTGGGATTCAACCCGGCCGAGGCCGCCGTCCTCGCCATCATCGCCCTGGTGCTCTACGACATGCTCTGGTATCCCTACTACGCGTCGTACTCGCTACTGCTCCTGCCGTTCTTCGCGCCGGCGCTGAGTGCCCTCAGCGCGCTGGGTGCACTGACGCTGCTGCAGAACAAGGTTCCGGATCCGGGGCTGATGCCAGGGCCCGTCGATGTCGACGCCGGGCACAGGGCCGGCCGGTCGGCCGATGTCGGCGTGCCGTTGCCCCTGTCCGCGACCTCGACGGCGGTTCCGCAGACCGGTGCGGGGTCTGGTGTGCCCACCCCGAGCAGTCCGGGTACCGCGGGGGGTGCCGCAGGCCCATCCATGGTCGGCTACGCCGTGCCGGGATTGGATCCGCCGGCAGTGGCGGCAGGACCGAGGATCGGTGCGAAATCACCTGATGGCATGACGGACGTTCTCACCACCGTCGCGGCGGCCAGGGCGGCCGTCGGCGCCCGTCACCGTCGAAAACAGGCCGGTCGCAAGCGAGACCGTGCGCGGAGCTACCGCTACGAATTTCTGGACGCCACCGAGGCGGCGGACGTTCCCGACCCTGTCCGACCTTCGTCACCGTCATCCAGCGACCAGGGGGCAACAACCCTCGGCTTCTCCGGAGTCGTACCGGTCCCCACGAGCGCGTCGGCCGCAGGGATGGTCCAGCATGCGCGCGGCAGTGACGGAGAATCCGTCCCCATGCTTCCCGCCACCTGGATCGGTCATCCAGATGTCACCCGCGAATAGCGGGAACTTTCAACCGGTTTGATTCGACCAATCCGATAGTTGCACCGCCGGCGCTGCGCAGTGCCGAACGAGGAGAAAAGTTGACGCTGAATGTGAAAGGGGAGGGGCTCGGGGCGCAAGTCACGGGAATCGACCCCAAGAATCTCGACGACATCACCAGGGGCGAGATCCGGGAGATCGTCTATCAGAACAAGCTGGTGGTTCTGAAAGATGTTCATCCGACTCCCGAGGAATTCCTTCAACTGGGTCGCATCGTCGGCGATGTGGTCACGTACTACGAGCCGATCTATCACCACAAGGACCACCCAGAGATCTTTGTCTCCTCGACAGAGCAGGGGCACGGCGTCCCGAGGACCGGTGCGTTCTGGCACATCGACTACATGTTCATGCCCGAGCCGTTCGCATTCTCGATGGTGGTGCCACTGGCGGTGCCTGGGAGTGACCGTGGGACCTACTTCATCGACCTCAACAAGGTGTGGGAGTCCCTGCCCGACACTGTGCGCGACCCGGTGCGTGGCACATTCGCCACCCATGACCCTCGGCGTCACATCAAGATTCGCCCGCATGATGTGTACAAGCCGATCGGCGAGGTGTGGGACGAGATCTCCAGGGCCACGCCGCCGATCAAATGGCCAACCGTGATCAGGCACCCGAAAACCGGGCAGGAGATCCTCTACATCTGCGCATCGGGTACCACGAAGATCGAGGACCAGGACGGCCATGTGTTGGATCCCGTTGTGCTGCAGGACCTCATGGCTGCCACCGGGCAACTCGATCCGGATTTCACCTCACCGTTCATCCACGCTCAGCACTACGAAGTGGGCGATGTCGTGTTGTGGGACAACCGGGTTCTGATGCACCGGGCGAAACACGGCACGACGCCAGGCACTTTGACAACTCATCGGCTGACCATGCTGGACGGCCTCAAGACACCGGGATATGGGGTATGAGCATGAGCACCGCCGAAACACTCTCTGTCGTCACGAGCGGGTACGACACCACCGGCATGGCGCCGATTCCCGAAGATCTGCTGGTCAAGGTGCTGGAGCCCTACTCCTACAAAGGGTGCCGCTATCTTCTCGACGCCGAGTACGAGGCCACCGAGACCTCCGTGTCGGCGATCGGGAACTTCAGCATCAAAGAGCCTGCATACATTCGGGACACCGGCCACTTCAACGCTGCCGAGTGGGTCCTGTGTTTCAACCAACTCGCCTACAGCGCATTCGCACCGGCAATCCTCAATGAGGTGATACCTGAATTCCGGGGCTGGTCGATCGAGGACTACTTCAACTACCAACTTCCCAGCATGTTGATCAGAACGACAGCATCCCGGTTCAGGCGCCCGATCAAGTCCGAGAAGTTCTCGGCACGGTTGCTGTGCAAGGACTTCGAGGTCGTCGATCGAACGATTCGCTATCTCAAGATTCCGTGCACGGTCGAATTCTGGGATGAGAACGGCGGCGCCGCATCCGGCGAAGTCGAACTGGCAGCACTCAACATCCCCTGACACCGGCACGAGAGCAGCATGGCTATGACACCCCCACCGACCACGGTGTTGGAACGCATCGTTGAGCGGGCAGAACAACAGCCCGAGGCGATCGCCCTCCGTCGCTGCGACGGAAGCAGTGCTCTTCGCTACCGGGACCTCCTGGTCGAAGTGGACAGGTTGGCAGCCGATCTCGTCTCCCGATCGGTCACTCCGGGAAGTCGGGTGTTCGTCATCTCCGACAACGGCCCCGAGACCTACCTGGCGGTGCTGGCCTGCGCAAGGGTCGGGGCCATTGCCGTCATGGTGGACGGTGCCCTGCCCGCGGCGACCATTGACCGGTTCGGTGAGATCACCGCTCCCGGTGCGATTCTGATCGCGCCCGGCTGCCGGCTGCAATCCGCGGATCTCGGCTCTCTCCGATCGATCCCTGCCGTCAACGTCACCATCACCGGCGGCGCGGCTGACCGCACCGGCGACCCGGTCTCAGCGTCATTGCCCGGCAGTCCAGGTGGTGGAGCAGACCACCCGATGGCCATGATTTTCACCAGCGGAACCACCGGCACGCCGAAAGCAGTGCTGCTGCCCAACCGAACCTTCTACTCCATTGCCGACATTCTGCAGCGCGAGCAGTTGGCATGGGTTGACTGGATCGTCGGCGAAACCACGTACTCGCCACTGCCCGCGACGCACATCGGTGGGCTGTGGTGGATCCTCAACTGTCTGATGCAGGGCGGGCTGTGCATCACCGGCGGCGAGAACACCTCGTCGATCGCCGAGATCCTCACCGTCAATGAGGTCGCGACCACATGTCTGGTTCCCACGCTACTGACCCGGTTGGTGTCCGAGCTGCGGTCCACGGGAAAGCCGGTCCCGCCGTCGCTACGCATGGTGGGGTACGGCGGATCCCGGGCGGTCGCCTCCGACGTGCACTTTGTGGAGAAGGCGGGCGTTCGTACCGCGCAGGTCTATGGCCTGAGCGAGACCGGCTGCACCGCACTGTGTCTCCCGACCGATGACGGGTCGATCGCCAGGATCGAAGCGGGTGCAGTCGGGCGGCCCTATCCCGGCGTGCAAGTTCACCTGGACGGAGACGGCAGCGGACCGCCCAGACACCCAGGTTCTGACTCGGCTTCGTCGGGCACACTGTGGATCAAGTCCCCGGCGAACATGTTGGGATATTGGGACAATCCCGACCGGACTGCTGAGGTTCTTGTTGAGGGGTGGGTGAACACCGGGGATCTTCTCGACCTTCACGACGACGGCTTTTTCTACATCAGGGGACGGTCGTCGGAGATGATCATCTCCGGTGGCGTGAACATCGCGCCCGATGAGGTTGATCGCATCGCCGAAGGGGTGGCCGGCGTCGAGGCGGCAGCCTGCTACGAATTCCCCGACGAGGAGTTCGGGGCACTGGTGGGCCTGGCCGTGGTCGCGTCGACGGACCTGGACGAATCTGGGGCCAGAAAACTCAAACACGCTATTGCGGCCCGCTTCCGGCAGGAGTGCGAACCGATGGCCAGACCGTCGATGATCAGGCTCGTGCACGAGATTCCTCGAACCCAGTCCGGCAAGATCATGCGTGCCTCATTGGCCGTGGCCGCCGGTGGATGAGCGGCTGAGGGGCCGGGTCCTCGCTGCACTCTCGGAAGTGCTGTATGTCGATGAATCAGATCTCGTCGACGGCGATGCGACCGATCTGCGAGATCTCGGGCTGGACTCGGTTCGATTCGTGCTGCTGATGAAGCAACTCGGTATCGACCGGGAATCGGATGTCCCGCGGCGCCTGGCGGACAACCTGTCGATCGCCGGCTGGGTCCAGGAGTTGGAGAAGTTGGATGCTCCCGTCTGAAGATCCACCTGCGCAACGTATTCCGCTGAGCCGATCACAGCAGAACATCTACAACGGTGTGTTGCGGGACCATGATCCCCACCTGTATCTGATCGGGAGGCGCTACCGCTTCGAACCGACACCACCGGCGGAATTCCTGACCGCTCTGCGCAAGGCCATCCTGGCCAACCCCGTTCAGTTGTGTGTTCTGGCGGCGTCCGCGGATGCCGGCGGATACCCGGACCTCGTGCCCCGACTGGACGTCGATGACCTCGTGCACGTATACCGCGATGACGACAGCACGGTGCTGGCGAGCGAGTGGGGATCCGGCATTCTCGCGAAGCCGCTGGCGCGCTACAGCGTCCAACTCGACGGTGATGGCCTGGTGCGTCGTCTCGACGCCGATGCGCACCATCTTCTGCTCGACGGGGGTGCCATCGGGATCATCGAAGCCCACCTGGGGCGCTTCCTCGCGGGCGGCAGCCAGACTGATATCGCTGGTGTCCGTGAAGGTTTGACCGGTGTCGCCACCGCACACCGCCGCGAGGCGATTCGGATCGACGAATCGCGTGAGCGGCTCACCACCGCTGTGCAACGCGAGCTTGCCGAGGGCAGTCATGGACATCCTGGTGCCGAACAACCGGTCATGGCCGCCAAGGGGATTCTTGCCGAATCCGCGGTGATCTCCGGCGAGGCCTACCGCGAGATTCTCAACGTGGCTGACCGGGAGAACGTGCCGCTCAATGTGCTCGTCGCGGCGGCGGCGACGGCAGTGGACGCGAGCATTCGTCACACCACCGACAGCCTCCTGGTGCACGCGGTGGACAACCGCTTCGGGGACCCTGACCTCGATGCCGCGACGTGCCTGGTCAACTCGGTGGCGCAACCCGTTCGGTTCCCGGCATTTGCGTCGGTGGCCGACGTGGTGCGCACGTTGGATCGGGGCTACGTCAAGGCCGTGCGGCGCCGCTGGCTGCGCGAAGAGCACTACCGCCGAATGTATCTGGCGATCAATCGGACCACCTCGGTGGAAACGTTGACCCTCAATTTTCTGCGTGAGCCCTGCGCACCCGAGCTGTCGACCTTCTTGGCCGCCGCACCGGTGACGATGCATATCGGACCCGTCGAGGGCATGACCGTGGCATCGGTCCTCGACGAGCGGCGACACACACTCACCCTCAACGTGTGGAACCGATCCGATCAGCTACGCCAGACAGTCGGTGTGGCGGAACGGATCTCGACCGCGCTGAGGTCCATGGCGACGATGTGGGATCTGCCCCTGGCGATGACCGTCGATGAGTGGTGCGGGATTGCCGATGACGGGACGGTTGCACCGGCAGATGACCGAGGCGATCCGCTGCCACCTGCGTGGTTCCTGGATCGCCCGGCGATCATCGGCGAATGGCGTCAGCGTCGTCTCGACATCGACTGCTGGATCTCCTGGTTGCTCCAGATCCACGCCGAGCCAGGTGACGTACTGGTTTTCACCGACGACGGCACCGAAACGACCATCGACCTCCTGCTCGCATGTCACCTGGCCGGGTGCGGCTACAGCGTCTGCGACAGCAAGGATCAGCTGGGAGTGCGGGCCGAACGAATCAGCGAGTACGGCCACGGCATCTCAGCGCACATCGTGGATGTCGCCTCGGCCCCCGTCCCGCAACGTCTCGACGAGGAACGCCGCCGTCAGGTGACGGCCCGCATCGACGAGGCGGCCACGGACCCGCACCTGGCCACCAGGACCGCCTACGTCATGCCCACGTCCGGCTCGACCGGGGAACCCAAACTCGTTCAGGTCAATCATGGTTCGCTGGCGGCGTTCTGCTCCGGAGCGGCCCGGGCGTACGGCTGGGGGCCGGACGACACCGTCCTCCAATGTGCCCCGCTCACCTCCGATATCAGCGTCGAAGAAATCTTCGGTGCCGCTCTCGGTGGAGCGGCCATCGTCCGTTCGGCTGCCCTGAAAGCCGGTGATCTGCAGGCACTCATCAGCGATCTGGCCGCCGCGGGGGCGACCATCGTCGATCTGCCCACCTCGGTGTGGCAGCTGTGGTGTGACGACGTCGACGCGATGTCGCTTGTCGGCAACTCGGGGCTGCGTCAGATCGTGATCGGCGGAGAACCAATCCGCTCCACTGCCGTCGACAAGTGGATCAATACCGCCGGCGCCGAGAACATCTCACTGGTGTCGAGCTACGGTCCGACAGAAGCCACGGTCGTGGTGACCTACCTGCCGATCATCGATCGCGGCCAGGTGCTGGAACCCCACGCGCGCCCGCGACTGGGGCGACCACTCACGGCGAATGCGGTGGTGATTGCGTTCGGTGAAGTCGTGGTGGTGGGGCAGATGGTGGCCGACGGCTATCTCGGTGTGGACAGCGCCAGTTTCGGCGTGGTCACCACTCCCGACGGCCGGCGCCTGCGCGCGTTTGCGACCGCCGACCGGGTAACGATCGACGGCGACGGATACCCGATCTTCGCGGGCCGTAAGGACGCGCTCGTCAAGATCTCGGGCAAGCGGGTCGACACCGCCGAGATCACCCGACGCATCGCGGCCGACCCGACGGTGGTCGATGTCGCCGTTGAACGTCACAACGGTGGGCTGGGGGTCTGGTTCGCGGCCCAGCGGACACGTGACGAGGACCAAGACCTCGCTGTGGCAGCACGTATCAGGAGCGTCCTGGTGGATTCTCGGGTGCCGTCGTTCTCCGTGTACAGCGTCGCAACTATTCCGCGGAAGCCCGGCGGGAAGATCGACACGGCACGGCTGCCGACACCTGCCGCTTCCGGACCAGGAGCCCGCGTCGACGGAACCGGAGAGTTGGCGGCGGGTCTCGCCGCCCTGTGGAGCACCCGCCTCGACAGGCCGATCACGCCGCACGCGTCGCTCTTGTGCGAGGGCATCGGGTCGCTGGACCTCGTGCGGATCCTGCCCGATACGCGCAGGCATCTCGGTCGACAGGTTTCGATTCTCGACCTGATCAGTGCCGATACCGCGGCGAACCTGGTGGACGACATGTCGATCACAGACAGCTGGATGGACGCCGACACCGCGGTCGAGATCGAACGCGACTTCACCAGACTGTCGACGTGGCGCGCCCCTGCGGTGTCGAACCCACGGCGAACCTCAGCCGGTGGCACAGAGCCCGTCGTGGTGGTGGGTGCGTCTGGAATTCTCGGCACCGGATTCGCCGAAGCGATTCTGGAGCGGACACGATCAGGCGCACCCCGTCCCGACATCGTGCTGGCCATGAGGACAGCCCCGCCGAACAATCGGGTCTGGACCGAGCTTCGCGATACCCCGGGCGTGCGGATCGAACGTCTCGTCCCCGGTTTCGGTCCGGGCGACGTGGAGGCCCTGATCCGCGAGACCGGCACCGGGACCCTCGTCAACTGCATCGGGAACACCAACGTCGTCGTTCCGTACCGCGAACTCCGCTCGGCCAACGTGGAATTGGTGGCGAGCATGGCCGAGTCGTGCGTGTCTTCGGGTGCCCGACTGGTGCATCTGTCGACGTACGTCGTCAATGCGGACGTCGACGCGCCACAGGTGGTCGACCCGCGTCACGCTCCGTACCCGTACGCAGCCGCCAAGGCACTCGCGGAACTGGCAGTGGCCGGGGCCGGCCGAGACCTCGACTTCACCATCGTGCGTTTGCCCCGGATCCTGGGGACACCTGAACAGGTGCGCGGGTCCACCGACATCCTGGTGTCCGTTGCCGATGCCTGCCATGCCCTACAGGCCTATCCGGCCGTCGAGTTGATCGAGCAGGTGACGACCGGCCGCGCTGCGGCGGAGAGCATTCTTCGCAGGTTGCCGGAGTTCGGTGGACCGGAGGAGCTCGGATCGGGGATCGACGTGCTGCGCGGGCAGGCGCTCGCGTACCGGGAATTGCTGGGCACGGTTGCCTCCGCAGCGGTCGACAGTCACGAATGGAAGCGCCGGCTGGACGAAAGTGATTGGGCGAAAGCCAATCCGCGGCGCTGGTCGGTGATCGACGCGTGGATCGGCCTGGGCTCACAGCTCGGTGGACGCTCGTACGCGGATTACCTGGCCGCGTACCCGGCCGTCCCGCTCGGGATCCGATCTATCGGCGAGCTCGTGGCGACACCGCCGCCGGTGCGGGCCCTGCTCGCCCACGGATGTTCGGGAACTCAACACCCGTGCCCAACGACCTATCAACCAGACTCCGTTAGACAGTGAGGGATGACAGTGACAGACGTGACCGCACACCGTACCGAGACATCAGGTACCCGGCAGATCCGACTCGACGTGACCGGAATGTCCTGCGGTGCATGCTCGCGCCGGGTCGAGAACACACTCAACAAGATCGACGGAGTACACGCTTCGGTGGCCATCTCGACGAAGATCGCGACCATCGATGCCCGCCCCGACATCAGTGTCGCCGACCTCTGCGATGCCGTTGAACAGGCCGGCTACCACGCCGAAGAGCGCACCGCCGTCGACGACAACGCGGAATCGGTAGCCGACGGCGCGCCGCAGAAACGCTCCTTGGTGGCGAGGGCCATCCGCTGGGTGACCGTCGGGCACATGGGCGGCTGAGTCGACTGACCTAGCCGGTCAGATCGTCCCGTTCGGCCGCCGCGATCAGGTCCTCGCGGGCCCGTGCCACGCGTGAACGAATCGTGCCGACGGGGCAGCCACACACCTCCGCGGCTTCCGCATAGGACAGGCCGAGGACCTGCGTCAGTAGGAGAGCATGCCGACGGTCGGGGTCCAGTCCGTCCAACAGGAGGCGGATCTCGACCATCTTCTCGAACCCGCCGACCGGGCGGTAACTCTCGAGGACCTGTTCGACATCTACCCCGTGGTGGGTGCGCGGTCGGCTCTGCTTGTGCCGAATCTGGTCGACGACCACGCGCCGAGCGATCGACAGCAGCCAGGTTCGGGCCGATGACCGGCCACTGAACCGGGGCAGTGCGGTGATGGCGCGAAGGAACGTCTCTTGCGTCAGGTCGTCGGCCGACCCGGAGTCGCCGAGGTACGCGACGGTTCGCCAGACATCGGTCTGGGTGGCCCGGATGAACTGCTCGAGCGCCGCAGAATCTCCGCGGCCGGCGGCGAAGGCCAGCCGCGTAACCTGGTCCTGGTCGCGTTCGGTAGTCACAACCGTCGACATTATTCGATGAGGGCCGGGAACTCGGCATCGGGCCGGACCGACTAGATATCTGGTGACGTATGTCGCTGACGTAGGCCACCGATGTGGTGAGTGAGCAATTGGGAGTGGTGGTGACAACAGCAACTGTCCCCGACAACGAGGTGGCCCAGCGCATTGCGCTGGACGTCACAGGAATGTCGTGTGGGGCCTGCGCTGCACGCGTGGAAAACAAACTCAACAAGGTCGACGGCGTGCGCGCGTCAGTGAACTTCGCCACTCGCGTCGCCACTGTCGAGGCCACCGCGGACATCGGCGTCGAGCAACTGTGTGCGGTCATCGAACGGGCCGGCTATCAGGCCGCCCCGCGGGTCGAGCGCTCCACGATGGACGTCGACCCCGATGCTGACCACGCCCGCAGCCTGCTCCGACGCCTCGCCGTGGCCGCTGTGTTGTTCATCCCCCTCGCCGATCTGTCGGTGATGTTTGCTGTGGTGCCTGACACCCGGTTCACCGGGTGGCAGTGGGTGCTCACCGCGTTGGCTGCACCGATCGTGACGTGGGCCGCTTGGCCGTTCCACCGCAGCGCGCTGCGCAATGCCCGGCACGGAACCTCCACCATGGAGACGTTGATCTCCATCGGTGTCACCGCGGCCACCGTGTGGTCGATGTACACGATCTTCTTCGACCACCAGACCTACCACGCTGCGGGTGTGTGGCAGGCGTTACTCGGCAGCGACGCGATCTACCTCGAGGTTGCGGCGGGCGTAACAGTTTTCGTACTCGCGGGCCGTTACTTCGAGGCCCGGGCCCGTTCGCGGGCCGGGGGAGCGCTGCGGGCGCTTGCGGCGCTCGGCGCCAAGTCGGTGACGGTGTTGCTTGCCGACGGCGGAGAGCTCGTGCTGCCCGCCGACGAACTCAAAGAGGGCCAGCGTTTCGTCGTGCGTCCCGGTGAAGCCATCGCCGCCGACGGCCTTGTGGTGTCCGGGGCGGCGGCCGTCGATGTCAGCGCGATGACCGGGGAGTCGAAACCGGTACAGACTCAGGAAGGTTCGAGCGTCGTGGGTGGCACCGTGGTGCTCGACGGCCGGCTGATCGTCGAGGCTGCCGCGGTTGGACCCGACACCCGGTTCGCCGGGATGGTCCGTCTGGTGGAGCAGGCGCAGGCGCAGAAGGCCGATGCGCAGAGACTGGCCGACCGTATCGCCGCGGTGTTCGTGCCGTGTGTGCTCGTGATCGCGGCGGTCACCGCCATGGGTTGGCTGCTGGTCGATGGCGACGTCAACCGAGCGGTATCGGCCGCCCTGGCCGTCCTGGTGATCGCCTGCCCTTGCGCGCTGGGGCTCGCGACCCCGACCGCGATGATGGTCGCATCGGGCCGCGGCGCTCAGCTGGGGATCTTCCTCAAAGGGCACCGCGCCTTGGAGGCGATTCGCGCCGTCGACACGGTTGTGTTCGACAAGACCGGCACCCTGACCACCGGGCAGCCCCAGGTCATCACGGTTGTCGCGGCGCAGGGATGGAGCGAGGACGAGGTCCTCGCACTTGCGGCAGCGGTTGAGTCGGCGTCCGAGCATCCGGTGGCCCATGCGATCGTCACCGCGTGCGCGGAACGTGACGTCGCCGCGGTGGAGGACTTCCACGCGTTCGCCGGCCACGGTGTGGCCGGTTCCGTGGACGGCGTGGCCATCGTCGTCGGGCGTCCGGCCTGGGTCACCCGGGACCGGGTGGTGCCTGCCAACCTCGCGGCCGCCCGCCGGGTGGGCGAGTCGCAAGGCCAGACAGTCGTATTCGTCGCCTCCGGCGACACTGTCTGCGGTGCCGTCTGCGTCGCCGACGCCGTCAAGGACTCGGCCGCCGGTGCCATCGCCCAACTCCACGCCGAGGGCATGAAAACCATGCTGCTGACGGGCGACAATGCCGCGACCGCCGCTGCGATCGGCGCAGCGGTGGGTATCGACGATGTGGTCGCCGAGGTGTTGCCCGAGGACAAGGTCGGCGTGATCGAGAAGTTGCGCGACCAGGGCCGGGTGGTGGCGATGGTCGGCGACGGGATCAACGACGGCCCCGCGTTGGCCTGTGCTGACCTGGGCCTGGCCATCGGGCGGGGAACCGACGTGGCCATCGGCGCGGCCGACATCATTCTCGTGCGCGACAACCTCGATTCGGTGCCGCAGGCGTTGGGCCTGGCCCGGGCCACGATGCGGACCATCAGGGTCAACATGATCTGGGCCTTCGGGTACAACATCGCGGCCATCCCGATCGCCGCCGCGGGGCTGCTGAACCCGTTGATCGCCGGTGCGGCGATGGCGGTGTCGTCTTTCCTGGTGGTCTCGAACAGCCTGCGGTTACGCAATTTCGGTACGGTGCAACCGAATACGTTCAAGGATGCTCAGTTGCCGGCGGCGCGCATATCCGGCTGAGATGAGGCCAACGGGGCCAGGCACACACCCAGCCAGCCGACGGTCAGTGCCGCAACGGTGAGTGTGCCCAGTGCCGCCGGAATCCAGGAAGCGGTATGTGCGGTGTGATGCCACCAGAACGCCCCGGCGCCGACCACGGTGGCGAGTGCTGACGCACACGTCGCCATACAGCACCATCGAAATCGGCGACGCAGCAGAGCGAATACCGATGCCGATGCCGCGAAAGCGAAGAGCGAAAAGGCCACCAGCGATATCCACTGGCCGTTGCCGCTACCACTGGCAGGTGCCGCGCCGGTCGCTCGCAGCGTCAGGGCCAGCACCGCCAAGGCGGCGGCAAGCGCGGCCAGGGCGCGGGAGCGCGTGCCGCTGATCCAGACCTCTTCGAATACCCGGCGCTCGATCGCCCGCAGTTCGGTCTCGACCGTGGCGGTGTTCTGTCTCGAAGTCATCGAGATACCTCGCTCATCAATGTATTTGACCGCCTGACCTCAATTTGAGCGTAATCTCGCCGGACGCGCCTCACCGGCGGTTGCGGGTGAGCTCGCTGAGCATCGCGTTGTAGGCGTCGAGTTCGTCGTCGTAGCCGCGATCACTGTGGCGGTCCTCCCGCGCTCCGGTTCGGCGGTCCTGGCGCGCCCATTGGGCCACCAGGGCAACCACCACGATGATCACCGGCAGCTCGCTCGAACCCCACGCGATGGCGCCGCCCAGGTGTTGGTCATCCGAAATGCTCTGCAACCAGGGCAGATTGACGGACCGGTAGAAGGTCTCGCCCAGGGGTGACGTCATCGTCATGGTGGCGATGCCGAAGAAGGCATGGAACGGCATGACGGCGAACAGGAGCCCGAGCCGCCCCAGGAAGGGGAGTCGCCGCGGGCCGGGGTCGATGCCGATGATGCCCCAGTAATACAGGTAGCCGGTCAGCAGGAAATGCACGCTCATGAACTCGTGGCCCCAGTGATACCGGATCAGGGTGTCGAACAAGGGGGTGAAGTAGACGAGGTACAAGGACCCGACGAACAGGAGGAACGCCGTCACCGGGTGCGACAGGAATCGCGTCACCGGGGCGTGCACGAACCACACCAGCCATTCGCGGGGCCCGGGCGCCTCACCTTTCGGTGCGGCGGGCAGTACCCGCAACGCGAGAGTGACCGGTGCGCCCAGTACCAGGAGCACCGGGACGAACATGTTCAGCGCCATGTGCTCACCCATGTGGACGCTGAACATCGCCGATCCGTAGGCACGCACTCCGGAACTCGTGGTGATCAACAGCGCTGCGCAACCCAGGGACCAGGCGATCGTGCGACCCACCGGCCAGTGGTCGCCGCGTCGCCGCAGCAGAATTGCGGCGAGGAGATAGCCGAGTGCGAGCACGATGGCTGCCGTCCCGATCAGCGGGTCGAACCGCCACACCGTCATCAGGTTGACCACATTCGGGGGTGCATCGAGCTGATAGCCCAAAAAGATGTCCCACGTTGAGAACTCGTGGACGGTGAATCGTGGCGGCACACTGCTCGCGGCGAGCGCCACCGCGGCGGTGACGACGATCATCGCGGCCGCAGACACGGTGTCCACAAGCCGTGACGGGGTGCGGCGGGTCAGCAGAAGTGCGCCGTCGCCGACCCACACCAGCGCCAGCAGCGCCCCGGCGACCACCACGGCCCGCCCGTAGGCCGAACCCAGGATCGGCAACCCGCCCAACATCAGCGTGGCCAGAACGGCGCCGTAGACGAGGGTGACCGCTCCGCAGGCCAACTGCAGCACCTGGACCCGGCGTCGAACCACGACGCCCGGCAATCCAGTGGAGACGATCTTCGTTCCGGCCCATACCGCGACCGTCACGGAGAAGACGAGCACCGCGCTCGTGGCGATGTCATGGTCCGGGCCCTGCCCGGCATTGCCCGTCACCGGTACTGCCACCACTCCGATCAATGCCGGCAGCAGGGCCAGACAATGTCCGATCCAGCGGAGAGTGAAACGCACGCCGACGGCCAGCACCAGTGCGCACATCGCCGCCACGCACCACCCGCGGGCGACCTCTGAGGCCGCGATGGCGCTGCCGAGGCCGGGACCGGAGATGAGCTGGCCGACGGAAATTCCCGCGTCGGCGGACGCCGAGACGACGATCATCGCGGTGGCGCAGCAGGCCCAGATCGCGGCGACACGTTCGACGAGTAGATGCGCCGGAAACGATGCCGCGTCGATTCGCCCGTCGTCGCGCGGTGTCGCAGTCATCACAATCCAGACCAGTGCTCCGGCGCACACCGCACCGGCCAGGGTGGCGGCCCAGTGCCCGAGCAACCTAGCTGCGCTGGTGACTGTTCCCGGGTCAGCGATCCCCGCTGCCGCCAGCCGCTGCGCGCCCAACTGCAATGCACACAGGAACAGCACCGCAGTGCACCCTGCGACGGTGGCAATCAACATCAGGCGTGCCCGCCGCACACTGGCGGCAACGGGCATACGCATACGCGCCATAGTCGGACCGGCCTTCCGCCGCGGAAATAAACCAACGTCGCGGCACCGCGATTCTACGACAACGCGTCGTAGTGGTGTCGGGCCGGGAACCTCGGCACCGGATCAGGCGGCGGGGTCATCTGCGGCGCGGAGATGCCGCCGGGTCGGCGCGACCGGGCCCGATTCGTCATCCTCGCCGTGCGCCTTGGGCGACGGGTCATGTGGGCGCTCGGTGCGCGCCGCCCACAATGCAACGACCGCGGCCAACGCCACCGGAACGTGGCTCAGGACCCGGACCGGGGTGACCTGCCCCGCCAGTGCATCCGACACCACGTAATAGGAGAGGAATCCGCAGTAGGTCACCAGCACACAGGCGAGACCGGGTGCGATTCGCCGGCGGACCGCCATCGCAATCGTCGCGATTCCCAGCGCCGCCGACCAGGCCGTGGACTCATTCAGCAGGTGAGCCCCGCTGGCCGAGCCGTGGTGCGCGGCAACCATCCCGAAACTGATGCCTGCGGCCTGCGCGATCGCCAAACCCACCTGGGCTACCCCGATGACAAGGATTGCGATGGTCAGCAGGTGGGGGCTCAGCCGTTGCCGCAGCCCGCTCACGGCACCTGTCCCGCCGTGCGGGCGTCCGCTCACGGTGCCGATCAGCCCGGTGTTGGCCAGGTCGCGTAACTGCCGGGCCTGAACTTCGGCCCGGTCATACCAGGTGGCGCACTCCTGACAGTCACGCACATGCTCGTCGACGCGGGCAGAGGGGACCGGCTCACGCTCCCCGTCAAGGCGCGCCGAAAGCGCCTCTCGTGCCACCACGCAGTCCACCGGCTCATTGTCCCGCATTCACCTCGGGGATTGCACACCTGCTCGGCTCGGCGGCCCGAACATCGACAACGCTGGTCACACCGTCGGCGAGTAGGGGAGATTGCTGCTGGTCTGCGGGTCGACATGGACCGGTCTGCCCACATAGGGGAAAGCCCGTTGCGGGCACGCCGGCCGGTCACAGATCCGGCAGCCCGCCCCGATGGGGACGGTAGCCTCAGGGTCGCTGAGGTCGATACCCGCCGAGTAGACGAGATTGTCCGCGTGGGCGAGGTCGCATCCCAACCCGATGGCGAAATTCTTGGGCGTCCCCAGGTACCTGCTCGGTGCCGATCCCGAGGTCCTCGCGATCCAGAAATAGCTCCGGCCGTCCGGCATCTGAGCGACCTGGGTCGAGAACTCCCCGGGACGGGAGAACGCCTGGTGCACCACCCATAGCGGACAGTTCCCGCCCACCCTTGAGAAGTGAAAGGCTGTGGCGGACTGACGCTTCGAGATGTTTCCCGCGCTGTCGGTGCGGACGAAGATGAACGGTACGCCGCGCGCATCGGGCCGCTGCAGTGTCGACAGCCGATGGCAGATCGTTTCGAATCCCATCTCGAAACGTCGGGCCAGCTGGTCGATGTCGTAGCGTAGGTCCTCGGCGGCGGCCAGGAACATCCGGTAGGGGAGCAGTAACGCGCCGGCGAAGTAGTTGGCCAGCCCGATTCGGGCGACATCCCTTGCCTCTGTGCTCAATTGGTCATCCGTGGCGACGATGGAATTGATCAGCCCGGAATGCAGCAACAGTGCGATCTGGGTAGCGAGCTGGAATGCGCGCTGGCCGGGCAACAGCCACCGCGCCACATGGAGCGTGCCGACCTCGGGCTGGTATCGCCGCTTCACGCTGGAACCCAGCACATCGCCGTCATCCACGATCACCGAGATGCCGAACTCGTCTGACAGCAAGTCGGCCAATTGTCGGTCGAGACCTCCGATCTGGAGGTGATGGCGGGTGAACAGATCCTCGGCGGCCCGGTCGAGTGCGTCGATGTAGTTGCGGCGGTCATAGAAGAAATCGCGCACTTCTTCGAAAGGCATCGGCTGTTGCGTACCGGTCTGCGCGTCCAGGTTGGCCCGCCCGTGAACCGCCTCCAGCTCGGCGGTGGCATCGTGCAACCGGCGGTGCATGGTCACCATGGTTTGGCCCACCTCGGGCATGCGGGCGACGAGCTCCTCGATCTGCGCGGCGGTGGCGGGGCTGTCGACCAGAATCTCGCGCAGGTCCGACACCAGCCGGGCGTCGGCATCGGGGGTGAAGTACTGCGTCGGCAGGTCGAAGCGATCGGCCAGAGCCAGCAGCACCGGGACCGTGATCGGTCGCTGGTCGTTCTCGAGTTGGTTGACGTAGCTGGTCGACAGGCCCAACGCGCGCGCCAGCGCGACCTGCGTGAGGCCTTTCTCATCGCGTAGCCGTCGCAGACGGGCGCCGGCGAATGTTTTCGTCACCGTCGGCGACACTACGCCGATCGGCTTCCACAACATTTGCAAAAATGTCTGGACACAGGACACAAAAATACGCATTTACAGGTACTTCCGCTGGTAAATCGACCTGCGTACCGTGCGGAACATGCTTGAACATGACGTCAAAACACGGCGCAGCGCCGAGGCCTTCCCGCGTAGTGAACACCTGGCTTGGAAGATCGCCGAGATCGCCGTCGACCCGGTGGGCGTACTGCCCGAGACCGAGGCGATGGTGATCAACCGCATCATCGACAACGCCGCCGTCTCGGCCGCGTCGGTGATTCGCCGGCCGGTGACGGTCGCCCGCGCGCAGGCACTGGCGCACAAGACACCGCGGGGCGCAGGAGTGTTCGGCGTCGACGGCA
This sequence comes from Mycolicibacterium lutetiense, assembly GCF_017876775.1. Taxonomy (NCBI): domain Bacteria; kingdom Bacillati; phylum Actinomycetota; class Actinomycetes; order Mycobacteriales; family Mycobacteriaceae; genus Mycobacterium; species Mycolicibacterium lutetiense. Next base: position 1,094,086 of record NZ_JAGIOP010000001.1, read on the forward strand.
CGGTTTCGCCCGAGTGGGCGGCCTGGGCCAACGGCGTCGCAGTTCGGGAGCTGGATTTTCACGACACCTTCCTGGCCGCCGAATACTCGCATCCGGGCGACAACATCCCTGCGCTCGTCGCGGTGGCACAACAGCTCGGCGTGGGGGGTTCCGACCTGATCCGCGGCATCGCCACGGCCTACGAGGTACAGGTCGACCTGGTCAAGGGAATCTGCCTGCACGAGCACAAGATCGACCACGTCGCCCATCTGGGACCGTCGGTGGCTGCCGGGTTGGGCACCATGTTGCGGCTGGATCCCGAGACCATTTACGCCGCGATCGGTCAGGCGCTGCACCTGACCACCGCCACCCGGCAATCGCGCAAGGGCCTGATCTCCAGCTGGAAAGCCTTCGCACCGGCCTGGGCAGGCAAGGTCGCGATCGAAGCCGTCGACCGCGCGATGCGCGGCGAGGGTTCACCGGCGCCGATCTGGGAGGGCGAGGACGGTGTCATCGCGTGGCTGCTCTCGGGACCGGAGCACACCTACCGCGTGCCGCTACCGGCTCCGGGTGAACCCAAGCGGGCCATCCTCGACACCTACACCAAGGAGCATTCGGCGGAGTACCAGAGCCAGGCCCCGATCGACCTGGCTCGCCGGATGCGTGGGCGGATCGGCGACCTGGACCAGATCGCCACCATCGTGCTGCACACCAGCCACCACACCCACGTCGTGATCGGCACCGGATCCAATGATCCGCAGAAGTTCGATCCCGACGCGTCCCGCGAAACGCTGGACCACTCGGTGATGTACATCTTCGCCGTCGCACTGCAGGACGGCACCTGGCATCACGAACGGTCCTATGCTCCCGAGCGCGCCCACCGGCCCGACACCATCGAACTGTGGCGCAAGATCAGCACCGTCGAGGACCCGGAGTGGACCCGGCGCTACCACTCCGATGATCCGGCGGAGAAAGCGTTCGGTGCCAAGGCAGTCATCACGCTCAAGAGCGGCGAGACGATCGTCGACGAGCTGGCCATCGCTGACGCGCACCCGCTTGGTGCCCGGCCCTTCGAACGTGCGCAGTACGTCGCCAAGTTCGCCGAATTGGCCGAAGGTGTCGTGGAAGCCGAAGAGCAGCAACGGTTCCTGAGTGCGGTCGAGAACATTTCGGTGACCAAATCCGGCGGCCTCGGTGCACTCAATGTGCGCGTCGACCCGCGGGTGCTGGACAAGGCGCCCACGGTGTCCTCCGGGATTTTCCGATGAGCGGGTTGCTCGGCTCAGCCACCCCGGCATCCGAGAAGCGACGAAAGTTCCGCCGCGGGTTGGAGTCCGGTCGGCTCCTGCGCTTTCCCGGTGCGTTCTCTCCGCTGGTGGCCAAGCTCGTTGCCGAGATCGGCTTCGACGGCGTGTACGTCTCGGGCGCGGTCCTGTCAGCCGACCTGGGCTTGCCGGATATCGGGTTGACGACCCTGACCGAGGTGGTGGGCCGCGGCGGCCAGATCGCCTCGGCCACCGACCTTCCGACGTTCATCGACGCCGACACCGGATTCGGCGAGCCGATGAGCGCCGCACGCACCGTGACGCTGCTCGAAGATGCCGGCTTGGCCGGATTGCACCTCGAGGACCAGGTGAATCCGAAGCGGTGCGGCCATCTCGACGGTAAGGCCGTGGTGGAGACCTCCGAGATGGTCAAGCGTCTGCGGGCTGCCGTTGCTGCGCGCAGAGATCCCAACTTCATCATCTGCGCCCGCACCGACGCCGCGGGTATCGAGGGGATTCCCGCGGCCATCGACCGGGCCAAGGCCTACGCCGACGCCGGCGCAGACCTGATCTTTACCGAGGCGCTGCACACCCCAGCCGATTTCGAGCAGTTCCGCGAGGCGGTCGGCGTGCCGCTGCTGGCCAACATGACCGAGTTCGGCAAGTCCGAACTTCTGACCGCGGGGCAGTTGTCCGAAATCGGCTACAACGCGGTGATCTACCCGGTGACGACCCTGCGCCTGGCGATGCACGCGGTCGAGGTCGGTCTACGCGAAATTTCATCGGCTGGAACGCAATCCGGCCTTGTGGATCAGATGCAGCACCGCAGCCGGCTCTACGAACTGCTGCGCTACACCGATTACAACCAGTTCGACTCCGATATCTACAACTTCTCGCTGCAAGGGGCGACGCAGTGACCATTACTGCCAACGGCACCGCCGACACACCGAAGATCTACAAAGGTCTGGCCGGGGTGGTGGTCGACACCACTGCCATCTCCAAGGTCGTGCCGGAAACCAACACCCTGACCTACCGGGGGTACCCGGTGCAGGACCTGGCCGCCCACTGCGGCTTCGAGCAGGTGGCCTACCTGTTGTGGCACGGCGAACTGCCGACCGATCAGGAACTGGCATTGTTCACCCAGCGGGAGCGGGCCTCGCGCCGCATCGACCGCTCGATGCAGTCCCTGCTGGCCAAGCTGCCGGACAACTGCCATCCGATGGATGTGGTGCGTACCGCGATCAGCTACCTGGGCGCCGAGGATCCGGAAGAGGACGACAGCAGCCCCTCGGCCAACTTCGACAAGTCGTTGCGGATGTTCGCGGTGCTGCCCACCATCGTCGCAGCCGATATGCGCCGGCGTCGCGGGCTGGAACCGATTGCCCCGCACAGCCACATGGGGTATTCGGAGAACTTTCTCAACATGTGTTTCGGTGCGGTGCCGGACCCGGTGATCGTCAACGCTTTCGAGCGGTCGATGGTCCTCTACGCCGAGCACAGCTTCAACGCGTCCACCTTCGCCGCCCGCGTGGTCACCTCGACCCAGTCCGATATCTACAGTGCGGTCACGGCCGCGATCGGCGCCTTGAAGGGCTCGCTGCACGGCGGCGCCAACGAGGCCGTGATGCACGACATGCTCGAGATCGGCTCGGCCGACCGTGCTGCGGAATGGCTGCACGGCAAGCTGTCCCGCAAGGACAAGGTGATGGGATTCGGCCATCGGGTCTACAAGAACGGTGACTCCCGGGTACCCACGATGAAAGCTGCCCTGCAGGAAGTCGCGGAGGCGCGGGACGGACAGCGCTGGATGGACATCTATAACGTGCTGGAGAGTGCGATGTTCGCGGCCACCAAGATCAAGCCGAACCTCGACTTCCCGACCGGTCCGGCCTACTACCTGATGGGCTTCGACATCCCCAGCTTCACACCGCTTTTCGTGATGAGCCGGATCACCGGCTGGACTGCGCACATCATGGAGCAGGCCGCGTCGAACGCACTGATCCGTCCGCTCAGTGACTACAGCGGACTGCCGCAGCGCGCGCTCTCGTGATCTCCAAGGTTCTGGTCGCCAATCGTGGCGAGATCGCGATCCGTGCGTTCCGCGCTGCTTATGAGATGGGCATTGCGACGGTGGCGGTGTATCCGTATGAGGATCGCAATTCGTTGCACCGCCTGAAAGCGGACGAGTCGTATCAGATCGGTGAGATCGGTCATCCGGTGCGGGCGTATCTGTCGGTAGACGAGATTATTCGGGTGGCTCGGCATTCGGGTGCTGATGCGGTGTATCCGGGTTATGGGTTTCTGTCGGAGAATCCGGAGCTGGCCGCCGCGTGTGCGGAGGCCGGGATCACCTTTGTGGGGCCTTCGGCCCAGGTGCTGGAGTTGACCGGCAACAAGGCGCGGGCGATCGATGCGGCTCGGGCCGCGGGCCTGCCGGTACTGGCGTCTTCAGAGCCATCTGCCTCGGTAGCTGAGTTGGTCACCGCGGCGCGGGATATGGCGTTCCCAGTGTTCGTCAAGGCCGTGGCCGGTGGCGGCGGCCGCGGCATGCGCCGGGTCGCTCATCCGGATGCGCTGCCCGAGGCCATCGAAGCCGCCTCCCGCGAGGCCGAATCAGCATTCGGCGACCCGACCGTGTTCCTGGAGCAGGCGGTCATCAATCCGCGGCATATCGAGGTGCAGATCCTGGCCGACACCGACGGCAACGTGATCCATCTCTACGAGCGGGATTGCAGCGTCCAGCGGCGGCACCAGAAGGTGATCGAGCTGGCACCGGCCCCGAATTTGGATCCGGTTCTGCGGGACCGGATTTGTGCCGATGCAGTGGCGTTCGCGCGTGAGATCGGGTATTCGTGCGCCGGAACGGTGGAGTTCCTGCTCGACGAGCGTGGGCGTCACGTGTTCATCGAAATGAACCCGCGCATCCAGGTGGAGCACACGGTGACCGAGGAGATCACCGATGTCGACCTGGTGTCGAGCCAGTTGCGTATCGCCGGTGGCCAGACACTGGCGGAACTGGGTCTCCGTCAGGAGGAGATCACACCTCGCGGCGCGGCCCTGCAGTGCCGGATCACCACCGAGGACCCGGCCAATGGTTTCCGTCCCGATACGGGTCGGATCACCGGCTATCGCTCGCCCGGCGGTTCGGGCGTACGTCTGGACGGCGGAACCCATGTCGGCGCCGAGGTTTCGGCGCATTTCGATTCGATGCTGGTGAAGCTGACCTGCCGCGGCCGCGACTTCGGTCTGGCGGTGCGCCGGGCCCGTCGCGCCGTGGCCGAATTCCGCATCCGCGGTGTCTCGACGAACATTCCCTTCCTGCAGGCCGTCCTGGATGACGATGATTTCGCCGCCGGACGGGTCACCACCTCGTTCATCGATGAACGCCCGGAGCTGTTGACGGCGCACACCCCAGCAGACCGCGGCACTCGCATCCTGAACTACTTGGCTGACGTGACGGTGAACAAGCCCCACGGACAGCGACCCTGCGCGGTGTATCCGCACGACAAGCTCCCGCGTCTAAACCTCACTGTCGCACCGGTGCCAGGCTCACGACAAAAACTGATCGAACTGGGCCCCGAGGACTTTTCGTCCTGGCTGCGGGATTCACCCTCAGTGGCCGTGACCGACACGACGTTTCGTGATGCGCATCAGTCGTTGCTGGCCACCCGGGTGCGCTCGAGCGGGCTGCTGGCAGTCGCCCCGTATGTGGCACGGATGATGCCGCAGTTGTTGTCCATCGAGTGTTGGGGTGGGGCGACATACGATGTGGCGCTGCGGTTCTTGAAGGAGGATCCGTGGGAGCGGTTGGCCGCCCTGCGGGAAGCCGTGCCCAATATCTGTCTGCAGATGCTGCTGCGGGGGCGCAACACGGTGGGGTATACGCCGTATCCGGAATTGGTGACGTCGGCGTTCGTCGACGAGGCGACCCGAACCGGCATCGATATCTTCCGGATCTTCGATGCGCTCAACAACGTCGAATCGATGCGTCCGGCGATCGATGCGGTGCGCGAGACCGGTACGGCGATCGCCGAGGTGGCGATGTCCTACACCGGGGATCTCAGTGACCCGAGCGAGAACCTGTACACGCTGGATTACTACCTGAAGCTGGCCGAACAGATCGTCGACGCCGGTGCGCATGTGCTGGCGATCAAGGACATGGCGGGGTTGTTGCGTCCGCATTCTGCGCATCTGTTGGTGAGTGCCCTGCGGTCGCGCTTCGACCTGCCGGTGCATGTGCACACCCATGACACTCCGGGTGGGCAGTTGGCGACGTATCTGGCGGCCTGGCAGGCCGGAGCCAGTGCGGTGGACGGCGCGGCCGCGCCGTTGGCGGGCACGACGAGTCAGCCGGCGTTGTCCTCGATCGTGGCCGCGGCCGCGCACACGTCGTTCGACACCGGGTTGTCGCTGGGTGCGGTCTGCGACCTGGAGCCCTACTGGGAGGCGCTGCGCAAGGTGTACGCGCCGTTCGAGTCCGGGTTGCCGGCACCCACGGGTCGTGTCTACACGCACGAGATTCCCGGTGGGCAATTGAGCAATCTGCGGCAGCAGGCCATCGCGCTCGGGGTGGGGGACCGGTTCGAAGCTATCGAGGCCAACTATGCCGCGGCCGATCGGGTGCTGGGCCGGCTGGTGAAGGTGACCCCGTCGAGCAAGGTGGTTGGGGACCTGGCGCTGGCATTGGTCGGCGCCGACGTGACTGCCGATGAGTTCGCCGCAGATCCGGCGCGCTATGACATCCCGGACAGCGTGATCGGGTTCCTGCGGGGCGAACTCGGAGATCCTCCGGGTGGATGGCCGGAACCGTTGCGCACCAGGGCGTTAGAAGGCCGAGGTCCGGCCAGGCCGATCGAGGTGCTCTCTGCTGAGGATGAGGAGTTGTTGGCCGCGCCGGGACCCAAGCGTCAGGCGGCGTTGAACCGGTTGCTGTTCCCGGCGCCGACCAAGGAGTTCGAGGCGCACCGCGAAACCTACGGTGACACCTCGCGGCTGAGCGCGAACCAGTTCTTCTACGGCCTGCGCCGGGGTGAGGAGCACCGGGTCGAGTTGGAAAAGGGTGTCCAGCTGCTGATCGGTTTGGAAGCGATCTCGGATGCCGATGAGCGTGGGATGCGCACGGTGATGTGCATCCTCAACGGTCAGTTGCGTCCGATCACCGTGCGCGACCGCAGTATCGCCAGTGAGGTCCCGGCCGCGGAGAAGGCTGATCGCAACAACCTGGATCATGTCGCGGCACCGTTCGCCGGTGTGGTCACCGTCGGTGTGGCGGCCGGGGACACCGTGGCAGCCGGCGCGACGATCGCCACCATCGAGGCGATGAAGATGGAGGCGGCGATCACCGCACCCAAGACCGGCACCGTGGAGCGCATCGCAGTCGCTAGAACCGCGCAGGTCGAAGGCGGCGATCTGATCCTCGTCATCACTTAACACGATGACCGCTTTAGCCCACTGCGGCTGGAAGATTCGCCGTCGCCTATGGAGGTACCTGTGTCCCTGAACACCGTCGCGCTCGAGTTGGTGCCGCCCAACCTGGATCGCGGAGCAGACCACGCATTGGAGGAAGCGCAGAAGGTGGCGCGACTCGCCGCGGGCAGCGTTGTGGGAAAACACCTCGGCCACGTCATGATCCCGGCGATGATCGCCGAAGACGACGACCGACCCATCGAGATGAAATCGAAGATGGACGTCCTCGACTACTGGTCGATCATTGCGCCCCAGCTTCCCGGGGTGCGTGGGCTGTGCACCCAGGTCACCTCCTTTTCCGACGAGACGTCATTGCGCAGCCGGCTGACCGACCTCCGCGGAGCGGGATTTGACGGCGTGACCTTCGTGGGTGTGCCACGCACGATGAGCGACGGCGAAGGCTCCGGCATCGCACCGACCGACGCCTTGTCGAAATTCGACGGCCTCGTCGAGAACCGCGGGGTGATCCTGATCCCCACCCGTGACGCAGAGCAGGGCCGTTTCTCGTTCAAATGCGACAAAGGCGCCACCTTCGCGATGACCCAGTTGCTCTATTCAGATGCGGTGGTCGGTTTCCTGCGTCGGTTCGCGCAGGAAAGTGACCACAGGCCCGAGGTCCTGCTGTCATTCGGCTTTGTGCCGAAGCTGGAAACGAACGTGGGGCTCATCGACTGGCTGATCCAAGACCCGGGAAATAAAACCGTCGCGCAGGAGCAGGCTTTCGTGAAATCCCTGGCCGCGGGTGAACCCGCCGACAAGCGGCGACGGCTCGTTGACCTCTACAAGCGGGTCATTGATGGAGTGGCCGACTTCGGGTACCCCCTTAGCCTGCACTTCGAGGCGCCATACGGTGTTTCCCGGCCCGCTTTCGAGACCTTCGCCGAGATGCTGGACTACTGGTCACCCGCACCGGCGCCCTGAGTGGACCACAGATGAACTACCACCGTCGCGGCGCAGCATCGGCGCGTCTCCGGCCCACTCAAATGCGGGTCATGGGGGTGTTGAACGCGACACCGGATTCTTTTTGGGCTGACAGCAGATTTGATGTCAGCGCACTGGCGGTTGCGGCTGGACGACGCATGTTCGACGCCGGGGCGTGGGCGGTCGACATCGGTGGAGAATCCACCCGGCCCGGCGCTGTGCCGGTATCCGTCGACCAGGAACTCGCTCGAGTGCTACCCGTCGTCGGTGGGCTCGCGCACCTGGGCACGGTCTCCGTGGATACGCGCAACCGTGAAGTGGCCGAGGAGGCTGTCCGAGCCGGCGCCGGCATCATCAACGATGTCTCGGGCAAACTCTACGATCTGGCAGGGCGGCTGGGTGTCGGATATGTCAGCGTGCACTCCCAGACGGTGCCCGTCCTCGCCGGAGTATTCCCGGAGTACGAGGACGTGGTCGGTGAGGTGGCGTGCTACGTCACCAGCGTCGCGCAGGCGGCCGCCACCGGCGGTGCCGGGCCGGTCTGGATCGACCCGGGCATCGGATTCGGAAAATCCCCCCAGGACAACCTGGAGTTGCTGCGCCGACTACCGGAGTTCTGCGATCAGGGTTTCCCGGTGTTGCTCGGAGTGAGCCGAAAATCATTCATCGGCAGTATCACTGGACGCGCAGTCGATGACCGGTTGGCTGGGTCTCTGGCCGTGGTTGCGCCGGCGTGGTCGGCGGGCGTCGACGTCATCCGGGTGCACGATGTCGCCGAGACGCTGGACACCATTGCGATGGTTCAGGCGATCTGGGGACCACCGCCGGGACCATGAGGTCGGACCCCAGGTATCAACAGGTGAGCCGCGGAGTGTGGGATAGCTCACGTCTGGTGTTGCTGTGGCGGTGCAGAATTGGCTGAGACGAGCCGCCGCCGGAGAAAGTCGACCACAACCACCCCGCCTGCTCCGCAGTAGCGTTCGCGGACGTGACTCGATTGCGTCGCAGCTGCCGTCTTCCGCACATCGAAGCGCGGCCGTCCTGGTCTGAAGCCCGCGGTGCCCGACGGCTGCGCGAGAAAGGCTGTTGTACTGGGCGTTTGGAACCGCTCCGAATATCAACGGTTGTTGTGAGTCGGATTTGGCCTCAGCCTGCGTACCGAAAGGGAAGCCCCATCATCGGGAGAGTTTTGGTTAGTCTCACCCTCGCTGATCTGAGGAGGCTGCGGATCCGGGCGTGGCGCACACATATGGGTGGTGCACCCCGGCCTGCGCCGGACAAAGGGGGATGGGCATGTGCCGTGCGATGAAGTGTTGCAGGACAAGGTGACTGGCTGAAAGTCGGTTCCAATGCAATCAACCGATCCCGTACTGGAAACGAAAGGTGAGGCTGGGTCTCATCGACCCGCCGATATACAGATATGACCGCTACCGATTCACCCGCAACGCCCGCCGTGTCCGAGGGGCTGGTCTCGATTCTTCGTGACGATCTCGAACTGCCATGTCAATCACTCAGTACCAGTACCCGTCTCGTCGAGGACCTCGGGATGGATTCGGTCTCGTTCGCCGTCGGCCTGGTGACGATCGAAGAGAAATTCGGTGTACAGCTCAGCGAGGAAGACCTCATCACCTGCCGCACTGTGGGTGATCTGCAGTCGGTGATCGACCTCAGGAGCGGGGCATGAACCCGCTCGCCGGCGCCTTGCGGGCGGCGATGGTCGGCTCACCGCACGACCTGGTGGTTCTGGACCGCGACACCGACACCTGGCAGCGTCGCCCATGGCCCGAGGTGCACGGCATCGCCGAGCAAGTCGCGGCCTACCTGCTGAGCCGGGACCAGCCCGGCGCGGTTGGACTGGTCGGCGAGCCGACGGTGGAACTGATTGCCGCCATTCAGGGTTCGTGGCTGGCGGGCGCCGGGGTATCGATCCTGCCGCGGCCCCAGCGGGGCGCCGATCCGTCGGAGTGGGCGCGAGCCACGCTATCCCGGTTCAGCAGAATCGGTGTGACCACGGTGTTCAGCTACGGCGTCACCCTGGAGCTGCTGCGGGATGCGGGCATGTCGTTGACGGTGAGCGATATCGCTGATGCTGCGCGCACCTCGACCTCGGGCCAGCAGCGGTATCCCGACAGTGCCGACGTGGCCATCCTGCAGGGCACAGCTGGATCCACCGGTTCTCCGCGCACTGCGGTGCTACGTCCGGAAGCCGTGCTGAACAACATTCTGGCCGTCACCCAGCGATTGTCGCTGGGCCGCAACGATGTCGGGTGCTCGTGGTTGCCGATCTACCACGACATGGGCCTGGCCATGGTGCTGACATCGACGATGTCCGGCGGGTCGTTGTGGCTGGCGCCGACGGGCGCGTTCTCGGCTGCCCCGCTGCGGTGGGCCGATTGGCTGTCCGAATCCGGCGCAACCCTCACTGCCGGACCGAATTTCGGCTACTCGGTGCTCGGTCGATTCGCGAACCGCGTATCCGATGTCGACCTCGGTGCGGTGCGGATCGCGATCAACGGGGGCGAGCCCGTCGATTGTGCCGGTGTCGATCGCTTTGCCATCGGCATGAGCAGGTTCGGGTTCGACGCCGCAGCGATGACACCGTCCTACGGGATGGCCGAATCGACCTGCGCGGTCACCATTCCCGCTCCGGGCGAAGGCCTGCGCATCGACATTCCGGACGCTGCGGACGAGGACCGGCGCTATGCGCTGCTGGGTCGTCCGGTACCGGGCATGGAGATCCGCATCGTCCCGTCTTCGCACGACGAGTCCGCTGCCGTCGGCGAAGTCGAGATTCGGGGCTCGTCGATGATGACGTCCTACCTGGGGGATGCACCCGTCGACGCGGGTACGGGCGGTGAGTGGTTCCCGACGGGTGACATCGGCTATCTGGTCGACGGTGCGCTGGTGATCTGTGGGCGCTCCAAGGAGATCATCACGATCGCCGGACGCAATATCTTCCCCACGGAGATCGAGCAGGTAGTCGGTGAGGTGGACGGCGTGCGTGAGGGAGCGGTCGTCGCTGTCGGTACGGAATCCGGTGCCGCGCAATCACGGCTCCTGGTGGCAGCGGAGTTCATCGGCACCGAGCAGGACGCCACTCGCAGTGCCGTAATCCGGCGAATCGTGTCGGTGTGCGGCGTGACGCCCGCCGACGTCGTGCTGATGTCGCCGGGGTCGTTGCCACGCACGTCGTCAGGAAAACTCCGGCGACTGGAGGTCCGTCGTCAACTGGAGGCGGCGCGGTAGCGCACGCCGGGCGCGATGAGTTCTACCCTCATCCCGAGTCCTATCAGCATCCATTGTTGACGAAACGGGAGAAACGCGTGACCCAGCTGCTCAAAGTCCAGAACTTCAACGTCTCCAGCGACGGTTTCGGGGCCGGCGAGAACCAGAGTTTTGAGCGTCCGTTCGGTCATGCCGACCCGGGCGAGATTTTCGCCTGGGTGGGCGCAACGGCCAGCTGGCCCAACCGCACCGAGCCGGGTGGTAGTCGTGGACTCGACGACTACCTCACCCGCGACTTCCACCACAACATCGGTGCCGAGATCATGGGCCGCAACAAGTTCAGCCCGTACCGCGGCCCGTGGCAGGATCACGCCGACTGGCAGGGCTGGTGGGGTGAGGAACCGCCGTTCCACACCCCGGTGTTTGTCATGACCCATCATGAGCGGCCGTCGTTCACCCTGTCCGACACGACGTTCCATTTCGTCGACGCCGATCCGGCAACTGTGCTCGAACAGGCCCGGGCCGCTGCGCAGGGCAAGGATGTGCGGTTGGGCGGGGGAGCGAGCACCATCCGGGAGTTCTTGGACGCCGGTCTGGTCGACACCCTGCATGTGGCGGTGGCCCCGACAGAGCTGGGCAGCGGTTCCCGCCTCTGGGAGTCACCGGACGAGCTGAACGACCGGTACCACCATGAGGTGGTCCCGAGCCCTGGCGGCGCGGTCACCCATCACCTGTTCTGGCGACGCTGAGCCAGGCGGGTCGTGCGTCAGTCCCGGCAACGCACCCCGCGCTCGAACGTGCGGATGACGGCAGGGGCGGCCGCGTGCTGCGGCATGAGGCCGTCCTTGGAGTCCTGGCAGGCCCACATCACCAGACCATAGAGCGCGTGTTCGAGCCATTGTGTGCTCGATTCTGGATCGAACACGCCTTCGGCCTGGCCGCGTTCGATCAGGCTGGTCAGATAGCTGTTGTCAGGCACCGCCTCCGGTGGCAGCCCACGAAGAACGGTGGGGTCGTCGAAAAGAAACAGCAGCCGGTTACCGACCGAGATCATCGCGTTGATGACGCGCCGCATCGCCTCGATCGCGCAGCCGTCCTCTGGCGCGGCAGCGGCTACGGCGCCGGCCACGACCTGTACCGAGTCGATAATCGTCGCGTTGATCAGGGATTCCCGGTCAGGGAAGTAGCGGTGCACGGTGGTGCGCCCGACGCCGGCCGCCTTGGCGATGTCGGGCAAGGTGGCGGTCCGGTCGTCGGCCAGGACAGCGGCGGCGGCCTCGATGATGGCCCCGCGGGTGCGCGCCTGAGTGCCCGAGAGCTCGCCTGTGGTCATCCGTCGATGGTATCGACGGATGTCACGAGGGTCTTGCTACCGGTATCGGCGCTGTCCGGTCCGACAGGTTGCGTGCCGGACGTTGCCGGATCGGCAGCGGCCACCAGAACCACCGGCCCAGGATCGCGGCGATCGTGGGAGTCATCAGCGAACGCACGACGAGGGTGTCGAACAGCAGACCCAGGCCGATGGTCGTGCCGCCCTGGCCGATCGCGATCAGGTCACTCGTGGCCATGGAGGCCATCGTGAACGCGAAGACGAGGCCGGCTGCGGTGACCACGCCGCCGGTGGCGCCCATGGCCCGGATGATGCCGGTGTTGATGCCCGCGCTGACCTCTTCCTTCATCCGCGAGACCACCAGCAGGTTGTAGTCCGATCCGACCGCCAGCAGAATGATGACCGAGAACGCAAGCGTCATCCAGTGCAGATCGATTCCCAGCAGGTACTGCCACACCAGGACCGACAGGCCGAACGATGCTGCCAGGGAGAGGATCACGGTGCCGACGATGACGAAAGACGCGATCAGGGCACGGGTGATCAACAGCATCACGATGAAGATCAATGTGATCGCGCCGCAGGCCGAGATCAGCAGATCCCACTGGGCGCCGACCTGGATGTCCTTGTACGTGGCCGCGGTGCCGCCGAGGTAGATCTTGGCGTCGGCGAGCGGCGTCGTCTTGATCGCCTCGCGGGCCGTCTTCAGGAGCGGGTCGACGTGCGAAATACCTTCGGAGGTAGCAGGATCCACGTCGTGGGTGATGATGAACTGAGCGGCCTGACCGTCCGGCGAGACCATCAGGTCCAGCCCGCGTTTGAAGTCGGGGTTGTCGAAGGCCTCCGGCGGCAGGTAGAACGAGTCGTCGTTACGGGCGTCGTCGAACGCCTGGCCCATCACCGATGCCGTGTCGGTCATCTTGGCGATCTGGTCGACCAGCCCGTTGAACGTGCTGAACATCGTCTTCATCGTGCCCTGCATGGACTTCGAGATGGCGATCAACGGTGGCAGCTGCGCCACCAACTGCGGCATCAGCTGATCCATCTCGTTCATGTTCTTCACCGATTCCGCGAGGGTCTCGGTCATGGTGTCGATGCCGTCGAGCCCGTCGAACAGCGAGCGCATGGACTGGCACATCGGGATGTCGTAGCAGTGCGGCTCCCAATACAGATAGTTCCGTATCGGCCGCATGAAATCATCGAAATCAGCCATGTGATCCCGCATTTCGTTGGTGCTGGCCTGCATGTCGTTCATGCTTGAGGTGAGCTCGTGGGTGATGCCGGTCATCCGGTTCATCAGCCCCAGCATGTTCTCCATGATCGTGATCATCCGGCCGAGATCGTCGGTGAGCGTATTCATGTCGCCCATTCGCTCCCGCAGGAACTGCAGGTTCTCGGTCATCGACACCGATTGCATACTCACCTGGAAGGGCACCGAGCTGTGCGCGATGGGGCGGCCCAGCGGGCGGGTGATGCTCTGTACGCGGGCGATGCCGGGCACCCGGATCAGTTCCCTGGCGATCTTGTCCAGCACGATCATGTCGGCCGGGTTGCGCAGATCCCGTCCCGCATCCACGAGCAGCAGATCGGGATTCATCCGAGCGGACGTGAAATGTCGTTCGGCGGCTGCATATCCGACGTTGGACGGCAGATCCTTGGGGATGTAGAGCCGCTCGTTGTACGAGGTCTGGTAGCCGGGCAGGGCCAGCAGGCCGATGAGCGCGAACGCGATGGCCGCGGCGAGAATCGGAACCGGCCAGCGCACCACCGAGGTGCCGAGCCGACGCCAACCGCGCGAACGGATCTCGCGCTTGGCATCGAGTAGGCCGAACCGACTGCCGACCACCAGCATCGCCGGCGCAAGTGTGAGTGAGGCGAGCACCACGACGGACATGCCGATGGCACTCGGCACACCCATCGAACTGAAGTAGTTCAATCGGGTGAAATGCAGGCAGAGCATGGCGCCGGCAACTGTGAGACCGGAGCCGAGGATGACGTGCCCGACGCCATGAAATGCGGTGTAGTAGGCGTCTTCTCGTTCCTGACCCTTCTGCCGCGCCTCCTGATATCGGCCGACCAGGAAGATGGCATAGTCGGTTCCGGCCGCGATGGCCAACGAGGTCAACAGGCTCACTGAGAACGTCGACAAGCCGAGCAGGCCGGCGTTGCCGATAGCGGCCACCACACCCCGCGCCGCCGACATCTCCAGCAGCACCACGATGAGCATCAGCAACATCGTCGCGAGCGACCGGTAGACGACGATCAGCATCACCGCGATCACGGCGATCGTGACGAAGGTGATCGTGATCATGCTCTTGTCGCCGGCTTCGTTCATGTCCGTGGTGAGCGGACCTTGGCCGGTGACATAGGCTTTCACGCCCGCAGGCGGGTGCGAGTCGTCGATGATCTTGCGGACTGCGGCAACCGATTCGTTGGCCAGCGTCTCGCCCTGGTTGCCCGCGAGGTTGACCTGAACATAGGCGGCCTTGCCGTCGGTGCTCTGGGAGCCCGCTGCGGTGATCAGGTCGCCCCAGTAGTTCTGCACGTGCTGGACGTGTTTGGTGTCGGCCTGCAGCGTGCGGACCAACTCGTCGTAATAGTGATGGGCTTCGGTGCCCAGGGGCTCGTCGCCCTCCAGCACCACCATCGCGATCGTGTCCGAGTCGAATTGATCGAAACGCTCGCCGATCTTCTTCATCGCCACCAGTGCCGGCGCGTCCTGCGGTGACAGTGAGACGGCGTGCTCGTGGCCGACGACCTCGAGTTGCGGGACGAGGGCGTTCAGGACGATGACGAGCACCACCCACGCCAGGATGATCGGGATCGAGGCGACGCGGATGACGCGGGCGATGCCATTGCGGTCGGAGCCCTTGTGGTCGGGGCCCTTGAGTTCGGTGCCGTTGTGCGCGTGGTTGCCCATCAGGCGGCCTTGTCCAAGCAGAAGGCCTGTGCATCATGCTGGTTCACGGTCTGTTGGTCGCGGACTTCGCCGTTGACGACGATCCGGCAGGTGATCACTTCGCTATCTCCTTGGGCAACCACGTTGGCGAACACCGTCGGCAGGGTGGTGACCACCTCGTGCCGCCACGGCAGCGAGCTGAAACTCTCGGTGTGGGGTTGGGCATCGGCATCCAGGTAGCTGACATGGCCGCTGGCGCCGCTGGGGCCGTCGATCTCGTAGACGACGTGCTTTGGGTTGAACTCCACGATGTCGTCACCGGCGGACTGTCCCGGGTCGGTGTTGATGTGCGTGCCGAAGATCCCGTGCATCCGGTTCATCGCGAGACCGCTGACGGTCAGCGCCGCCACGAGCACCAGGGGAATCCAGAAACGTTTCGCAAGCCGATATACCGCAGCCACGGCAAATCCACCTCTCCGGTTCGGCGCACGCCGACGGAACCCCATCCGACCGCGTTTGATCGGCAGAACGTAACAGGCCCTTAGTGGATCCTCCACGTTCCATTAAGGAATTTTGATATACCTCACATTTGCTTCCCAAACGGAATTTTTAGCCCCCCTCGAAGCAGTCGGCAGCACGCGCTGCCTCCGAGATCTGGTCACAGATAACGAGATTGGGCTTCGCGGCCGGCTGCCCCGGATGCTGGTCGACGGGGTGCCCGGTTTGCCGCCACAACCGAGAATGCGCCCGCCTCCCGATTTCGCCATCTGCCGGTGGCGGCTTGAGACGACGCTACGCGGTGAGCAGACGCAGCGGGGACCCTGAGCAGTAGGCGGCGATGTCCTCGACGATATCGCGGTAGAAGATCGTCATGACACCCTCGGTGACATAGCCGAGGTGCGGGGTCAGCAGCGTGTTGGGCAGGGCGGCCAACGGGTGTCCCGGGGGCAAAGGCTCTTGCAGGTAGACATCGAGGGCCGCACCGCGAATCCGGTTGTCGCGCAGCGCCTCGATCAGCGCGGTCTCGTCGATGAGGCCACCGCGCGAGGTGTTGACCAGGCTCGCCGACGGCTTCATCGCGTCGAGTTCGGCGTGGCCGATCAGGCCGCGGGTCGCCTCGGCGAGAACCATGTGCAGCGACACCACGTCGGCATCAGCGAACAGGGCATCCCGATCCACCCGTGTGACACCGGCTTTGGCGGCCCGCTCGTCAGTGAGATTGGGGCTCCACGCGATGACGTTCATGCCGAACGCCGTGCCGATCGCGGCCACCCGGCTCCCGATCCGGCCCACCCCGACCAGGCCCAGGGTCGCCCCGTGCAGGTCGCCGCCGACGGTGCTCTGCCACAGCCCGGTGCGGATGCGCTGATCCTCGATGACCAGGTGGCGCTGCAGTCCGAGTATCAGCGCCCAGGTGTGTTCGACGGTGGGGGTGATGGCGCCGCCGGTGCCCGACACGGTGATTCCGAGCCTATGTGCCGCGGCGACGTCGATGGCGGCATTGAAGGGTCCGGTCGTCACGAGCAGTTTCAGGGCAGGCAGTTGGGCGAGCAACGTCGCATCGACAGGCGTACGTTCGCGCATCGCGACCACGACCTCGTGCCCCGCCAGCCTCTCGACCAGTGCAGGACCGGGTGCGATGTGGTCGCGCAATGAGGTGACCTGGGCGGATCGGGGAATCGGTGACCAGTCGACGGTGTCGGCGATTCCCTGGTAATCGTCGAGGACGGCAATCCGCAGCGGCGAGGTCATCGCTCAGAAGGCATTCGGATCGTTCTGCACAGCCAGCGGCACCGGATGTTGATAGAGCTGGGATGCGTTCTCCCAGGTGATCTTCCGGATCACCTCTGCGGGCAGGCCCTGGATCTGTTCGTGAATGGTGCGCTGGGTATGCGGCCAGGTCGAGTCACAGTGCGGGTAATCGGCCTCGAGCAGGATGTTGCCGGTGCCGATCCGTTCGTGCTGGATGAACGAGGACTGATCCTCGACAGCGCAGAACCAGAAGTTCCTGGCGAACACTTCAGCGGGGGAGAGGGTTTCGCCCAGGGCCTTCCAGGTTCCGTACATCTCGTGGTAGCTGAGCATGTGATCGAGCCGATCGAGTAGCCCTGCCACCCAACCGATTCCACCCTCGGACAGGCAGATCTTGAGGTCCGGGTACCGGCTGGGCAGGCCCGAGTACAGCCAGTCGACCGCGGCGGTGATGGCGTAGGCGAAGAACAGCACACCCTGCACGTCCGGCGGAGCATCATCGGTGGTGGACGGCGCCGAACCCGAGGAGCCGATATGCAGGTTGACCACCGTGCCCGTCTCGGCGCACGCCGCCATCATCGGCTCCCAGTACCCGGAGTGGATGGTCGGCAGCCCGAGCATGGCCGGGTTCTCGCTGAACGTCACGGCATGGAACCCGCGTTCGGCGTTCTCATAGATCATCTGGGCGCCGACCTCCGGGTCGAGTAGCCACGGCAGCTGGCAGGGGATGATCCGGTCGGGATAGGACCCGGCCCACGCTTCCAGGTGCCAGTCGTTCCAGGCCCGTACCGCGGCCATCGCCAGGTCCCGGTCGTTGGTCACCTTCTGCAGTCGCTGGCCGGCGAACCCGGGCAGGAACGACGGGAAGTTGAGTGACGCGTACACGCCGTTGAGATCCATATCCTTGACGCGTTCATGAATGTCCCAGGCCCCGCGGCGCATCTCGTCGAACCGCGCCGGCTCGAAACCGTATTCGGACACGGGGCGGCCGACCACGGCGTTGAAACCCACGTTGGGCAGTGACTGCCCGTCATACATCCACGTCTGGCCGCCGTTCTCGGTGTCGACGACCTTCGGGGCGCGGTCGGCGAACTTACGAGGTACGCGGTCGGTGAAGGTGTCCGGCGGCTCCACGATGTGATCGTCGACCGAGATTACGGTGTAGAGGCGTTCGGCCCGCTGCGGATCGGGCAGAAACGTCACCGTGCGTTCGGCCCCCTGCTGTGCGGTGGTGAAGTCGAGATTGCCGGCGAGTTCGTCGATGGACTTCATGGGCTGAATCTCCTAGTGGCAGGTCTTAGTTCAAGACTTCAGGGTCGGCTTTGATGGTCATGCGGGCCGCTCCGGCCCAGTACACATCGGCCGCGCGCTCGATGAGTGAGGCCTTCATGCCGTACATGTCGGAGCGGTTCATCTCGGTCGGCTGCTGCCCGGTGAGCATCACCTGATAGGCCAGCTTGCAGACCCGATCGATCGAGGCGGCCCGGTACACGGCCTCGGCCACGGTGCCTCCCGTGGCGATGACCCCGTGGTTGGCCAGAATGGTGAGGTTGGCGTCGCCGATCCGCTCGGCGAGCTCACGGGCCCGCGGTGCCGAATCGACCTCCCCGTCATAGGTTTCGACGAAGCGCATGTCATCGAGGAACAGCGACCCGGTCTGGTGCACCAGGTCGGGCAACTTTCCCAATGCCGCGATGAGGCTCACGTAGTAGGGATGGTTGTGGATGACGACGCGGGCGTCGTCACGCATGCGATGCAGTTCGGTGTGGATGTGGATGGCCGGGGTGACGTCCCACCGGCCCCGCATGACGTGCGCATTCTCGTCGACCACGCAGATGTCGGATGCGGTGAGCTCCTGCCACCACAGCCCCCATGGGTTGACCAGCATCTCGGTGCGGCCCTCGGGCTGCCAGGTGATGTGGCCGGCCATGTTCTCGGCGAAGCCGATGGACGCCAGGTGCCGGAACGCCACGGCCAGCGCCTGTTCCTCGGTCAGGTCGACGCCGATCGGTGGGGTAACCGACGGCGACCACACTTTCAGCCCGCCCTGGCGCACCTCACCGACGCTCATAGCTGTCTCCCAATCGAATCCGGATATCCTCGCGGAGTTGGCCTTTGGCGATCTTCCCGCCTGACGATCTGGGCAGCTCATCGAGCACGATGATCTTCTCGGGAAGCAGCTCTTTCGACATTCCCTGGGCCAGGAGGTGTTCGACGAGCCCCGGCAGGTCGATGGCTTCATCGTTTTCGGGCGCTACCGGTGCTACCTGCTCTATGTAGACGCAGACCTTCTCCCCGAAGACCGGATCGGGCATGGCCACCGCGGCTGCAACGGCGACGGCGGGGTGTGTTGTCACCGCATCCTCGACCTCGCCCGCACTGATGTTCTTGCCGCCGCGCACGATGAAGTCCGAGGTGCGGCCGGTGACCGACAGGTAGCCCTCGGCGTCGACCTCGCAGACGTCGCCCATCCGCATCCAACCGTCGGGCGTGTACAGCTTGTCGTGGTCTACGCCGCCGAGGTAACCCAAGCTGGTGGCCGGTCCGCGGCAGGCCGGTTGGCCACGACCCGTCGAGGTCACGTCGTCATCGCCGTCGAACAGGCGGACCGTCATCTCCGGTACCAGGCGTCCGGCGGTACGCAACCTGCGCTCCCGCGAATCGTGCAGTGTCGTTCCGCTGAGTAGGCCCGTTTCGTTGGAGCCGTAGAACTGCAGGATGGTGGCGCCAGTGAGCTCCTCGAAATCGGCGGCCCGCTGATACGGCAGCGCCTCACCTCCGGTGAACACCACGCGCAGCGAGCTCAGGTCGTGCTCACGCGACGCCCGGTCGGCCATGATCATCATCAATTGAGTACTGACACAGCACAACACGCTGACCCGGTGACGGGCGATCGCCTCACACGCGGCCGCCGCGTCGAACTTTTCCAGCAGGACCGTGGTGACGCCGAGGTAGATCGGGGTGGTGTGGGCGGTCCAGATGCCGAACCCGAACGGAGCGGGGATGACCGGCAGGAAGACGTCCTCGGATGTCAGGGCACCGTTGGCTACCGCCTGCTGATGGAAGTAGTGCCATCGGTTCTGAGTGTGCACAACGCATTTGGGAAGGCCCGTGGTGCCCGAGGTGGAGTTGATCAGGAAGACGTCGTCGGCTCCGACGCCCGCGGCCGGTGGTCGCGGCGGGGTGTCGGTGTCGAGGGACAAACCGTCCAACACCAGTGCGCTGATCTCAGGAGTCAGTCCCGACGCCACCGATCGAGCCTCCACCTGGCGCGCCGCATCACTGATCAGTAGGCGCGGTGCGGTGGTCCGCAGGATCTGGGTGGCCTCGCGGGTCCCGGCGCGGGCGCCGATCCCGACTACGACGGCGCCGCACCGCTCGATCGCCACGAACAACACGTGGATGGCCGCGGTGTCGCCGTGCCATACCGCGATGCGGTCGCCGGGGGCGATGCCCAGGCCGGCCAGCTGGGCGGCGAGTAGCGATGCGGCGCAGTCGAACTCACTCCAGGTGAATGTGGTGGCGGGGTAGTCGATATAGGCCGGCTTGTCGGGATGGGTGAGGGCGTGTTCGCGCACGGTCTGCGAGAGGGTGCGGTCGGACCACCATCCGGCCGCGCGGTAGTGGGCTGCGTCTGCAGCGGGGGCGACGTCGCCAGCCTTCATCACCAAATCATATGAAAATAAGAATCTGTGTCAACGGTCACAGCGTTGTCGCTGGGAGCTCACGGTCGCCGCGGGCCGGACTGGGTCCAGGTGCGCACCATCGTCGGGTCGACGACGCCCTCGACACCGGGGTACTGCTGGGCGTTGACCAGATGCGCCGCGGCGAGATCGCGGGCCCGCTGGGCATCGCCCATATCGATCGCGTCGATCACCTGCCGGTGATCTTCCAGAACCGCTCGGCGTTCCTCGACAGGCACCGTCGAGTGATCGGTAACCTGGGCCGACCAGTTTTGCTCATGGGCGGACCACAATGCCTCCAATGCGCCCGCCAGGATGATCATGGTCTCGTTTCCGCAGTGGCGCACCAGCGCTTCGTGGTACCGCCGACTCGCCGAGGTCGCCTGAAGTAGATCCGATACCGATCGGACCGATTCTTCGTGTAATTCCCGGAGAATGGGTACGACGGTGCGTTTCCGGTCGGGGCGCTGGGCGCAGAGTGCGGCGCATGCCGGTTCGACTTGCAGCAGTGCCGTACCCACGTCGGCGAGTCCGACCTGGCCGGCGCCGAGCACCAACCCCATCGTGTAGGCAAGGTTTGCTGAGTCAGGCCGGTGGACCACCGCACCGCCGAGCTTTCCGCGTCGTACCGTCAACAGTCCCTCGGCCTCGAGGATGCGCATCGCCTCGCGAAGGGACGGCTTGCTGATCGGGTATTCGACGAGAAGTTCGTCCTCCTTGGGGAGGATGCTGCCGTCCGGCAGTTCTCCGGTGAGGATTCGGCGCCGCAACTGGTCGGCGACCTGCTCGGCAAGTCGCTGGAATCGGACGTTTGGCTGCGCCACGCATCGAGTGTGCCAGATGACCGGCCGTCCGGGAGGCCGCGCGGACCCTTGTATCCAAATGATTTGTCTCATACGGTGAGCCATGCAGAAGTGGACCATCGGCGCGTTGACGATCCACACCGTCCTGGAGACGGTGGTGCCGACCCGGCCGGACCGGATATTTCGCGGTCTGCCGTCGGATGTACCGAGCTGGCTGCAGCCGCACTACATCGACGACTCCGGCAATCTCCTGGTGGCGATCCAGTCCTTCTTCATCGAATCCGGTGACGAGCTCGTCGTGGTCGACTGTTGCTTCGGGGAGGGCCACGATCTGCCGTATCAGATTCCCATGGACCCCGACCAGTATCGGCAGTCGCTGGCCACGGCCGGATTCACCCCCGACGATGTCACCACCGTCGTCTGCACCCACCTTCACCTCGACCATGCCGGGCGCAACACGACCTTGCATGACGGGGCCTGGCTGCCCACCTATCCCAATGCGACATACCTGCTCACCGCCGACGAGTACTCGTCCTGGCGGCAGTCTTCGGCACTGAACCGCGCCGCCGATGAGACCGTCGAACCGCTTGTCTCACATGATGTCCTGCGGTTGGTCGAGGTGGACCACGCGATCACCGACGAGATCGGGCTGCTATCGACTCCTGGTCACACGCCGGGGCACGTCGCGCTGCGGATCGAATCCGGCGGCGAGGTGGCCGTGATCAGTGGCGACGTCATCCATCATCCGATCCAGATCACGCATCCGGACGTGCAGGCGCTTCCCGACGAGGATGTGACCGGGGCCGCCGCGACCCGTAACGCCCTGCTGCAACGCGTCGTCGATGAGCAGGCCATCTTGTTCGGTACCCACTTCGCCGCACCGACGGCGGGCAAGGTCATCGCCGATGACGACCGGCTGATGTGGGTGCCGCTGTAGTCGGTATCGGGAAGGCGGCGCGCCCCTAGTTCGCAGTGTGGACGATGAGGATGTCGATATTCACTCGACGGGCGATGGTGGCAGGCACCGAGCCCAACAGGCGCCCGGCGACCGAGTCCAACCCGATGTCACCCACGACGATCAGATCTGCCTTGCTGTCGGTGGCCAGTTTCACCAGTGCATCGACCGGTGCACCCTCGACCGCCCGCTCCACGACATCCGTGGCGCCGGCGCCTCTGGCTCGGTCGCGCGCCGCCTGGAGGATCTCGTAGACCGGGGCGGCGCCGTGCATCCTGTAGCCCTCGCTCTTGAGGCTGTCCTCCGCACGGGTATCGACCACATGATCGGGCGAGGGCGGTCGCGACCAGCCGCCCTTCTCGGCCACGGGCTGGTGTGCGCTCGCGACGATCAGCTTCGCGTTCTCCTGCGCGGCGATCATGGCGGCGCGATCGACCGCTCGTAGCGACGAGTCTGAGCCGTCGGTCCCGACAACGATCGTCTGGTACGTGCTCATGTCAGCTCCGAACTGTCGGTTACCAGGACAAACAGGACCTTAATGCACGTCAATCTTCCGCTGGTGGAGATTGGGCCTTGCGCCGCGTCAAGGATCAACCGACACAGGTGTCAACCATCAGCCGACCTCATGCAGATGGAGGGCGGTTCTCGGGTATATGCGCCGAGTAAACGGCAACGTCGAAGGCCCCCTCACCGATGGCTATGGCCGAACGGGCCGCGTTGGTACACCTGAAGTTCTTGCTGCGCTTGACACTTTCGCCGAACGGGCACGCCGGCGAGGCTAACGCCGAAACGACCGACATGGAGTTGTCGGATGTGCGGGGTACGGTGCGTTCAAGAATGAGAAGCACACGTCAAACGTACGAGACATGGCACCCCCGACAGGATTCGAACCTGCAACCGACCGGGTAGAAACCGGATGCGCTATCCGTTGCGCCACGGGGGCAAAGTCGGACCACCACAATTTACACCGCGTGGGTGTCGTTACCGAAACAGATATGCACCACGTGGGCTGCGCGAACTGCAACCGATGAAACGAGCGAGTCAGTGGGTCGACATCACACCAAAGATAAGGGCGACCTCGGCGTCGCCAAAGCGCATGCCGACCTGGTTGGCAAGGGTTTTTACGTGCTGTTCCCCGCGACCGAGCATGCGCCGTTCGACCTTGTGGCGTACGCAGCGGGCACCTTCCACCGCATTCAGGTGAAGTACCGGTCGGCACGAGCGGGAGCGGTCAAACTCAACCTCCGGTCCACCTGGGCCGATCGTCATGGCACGCACAGCACGCCCATCGACAAGGACGCGATCGACGTCATCTGCATCTACTGCCCGGACACCGACGAGTGCTACTACATCCGGCCCACTGATCACGGCGTCTCCGTCAACCTCCGGATCACGCCGACCGAGAACGGTCAGCAGAAACGGATTTTGGCGGCCGCCTCGTTTCGCGACCTACCGGACAAACACCTCCCGCCGATGGACGAAACCCGTACCTCGGCGTGAAGTGGCGGTGACGCGCGGCGGACGCCCGGCAAAGCCCTCCCGCGGGGCCGGAGGCGGACTAGCGTGGACGCTGCACTGGTGGCCGGGGAGGGGAGAGGGACCACGTTATGAGCGACGTGCCGGAGTTCGACGCGGCCGGACTGCCCCAAGAGCTGAGCGCAGTCGATCAGCTGCTGCATCGGGGAGAAGCAAACCCGCGCACCCGGTCTGGGATCCTCGGCGTCGAGATTCTCGACACCACACCGGATTGGGACCGTTTCCAGGCCCGTCTGGACTACGCGTCGCGCAAGGTTCTGCGGCTGCGCCAGAAGGTGGTCATGCCGACTCTGCCCACGGCTGCTCCCCGTTGGGTCGTCGATCCTGATTTCAACCTCGATTACCACGTGCGGCGGGTTCGGGCACCGGCGCCGGGCACGGTGCGCGACGTCTTCGACCTGGCCGAGGTGGCCCTGCAGTCGCCGATGGACATCACCCGGCCGCTGTGGAACGCCACCTTGGTCGAAGGACTGGCCGACGGGCGTGCGGCGACCATCCTGCACCTGAGCCACGCGGTGTCCGACGGTGTCGGCATGGTCGAGATGTTCGCCAACATCTATGACCTCGAACGCGATCCCGGACCGACCGCCGTGGCGCCGCTACCGATCCCGCAGGACCTGTCGCCCAACGACCTTATGCGTGAGGGCATCAGCCGGCTCCCCGGATCGATTGCGGGCGGTGTGCTCGGCGTGCTCGGGCAAGCGGCCCGCACGGTGACCAAGGTGGTGCGCGATCCGGTATCGGCGGTCAACGGTGTGGTCGGTTACGCGATGTCCGGTGCCCGGGTGATGGGGCCGGCCGCCCACCCGTCGCCGTTGCTGCGCCGCCGAAGCCTGTCGTCGCGCTCGGAGGCGATCGACATTCCGTTCGCCGACCTGCACCGGGCGGCCAAGGCCGCAGGCGGTTCGATCAACGACGCCTATCTGGCCGGGCTGTGCGGCGCACTGCGGCTCTACCACGACGCCAAAGGCATCTCGATCGAGACGTTGCCGATGGCGGTGCCGGTCAACCTGCGGTCCGACGACGACCCGGCCGGCGGCAATCGCTTCGCCGGCGTCAACCTCGCCGCACCCGTCGGAATCGTCGACCCGGGAACCCGGATCAAGGCTGTCCGGTCGCAGATGACGAGCAAACGCGAAGAGCGTGCCATCGACGTGGTCGGCTCGATCGCTCCAGTATTGAGCCTGCTGCCCGACGCCGTGCTCGAGTCCGTGGCCGGTTCGGTGGTGAACTCCGACGTGCAGGCCAGCAATGTCCCGGTCTGGCCGGGCGACACCTTCATCGCCGGGGCAAAGATCTTGCGTCACTACGGAATAGGTCCGCTGCCCGGGGTCGCGATGATGGTGGTGCTGATCTCGAGGGGCGGATACATCACCGTCACCGCCCGCTACGACCGGGCCGCCATCACCGACGAGAAGCTGTTCGCCCAGTGCCTGCTGGCGGGCTTCGACGAGGTACTGGCACTAGGTGGCGACGCCCGGGCAACACCGGCATCATTCAATGGGGACGCCTCGGCGACGAACGGGAGTGCTGCACAATGACTTCGAAGACCTCGGAAGATCCGTCGTCGAAGCCCCGCGGTACCAGGCAGATGCGGCTGCCCGGCACCCTGGCCGAGATCGAGGGCAGCCCGCAGGGTCCGGAGATCGGCGCGTTCTTCGACCTCGACGGCACCCTGGTGGCCGGATTCACCGGGGTGATCATGACCAGAGATCGGTTGCGTCGCGGTCAGATGGGCGTCGGCGAGTTCATCGGAATGGTGCAGGCCGGGCTCAACCATCAGCTGGGGCGTTCGGAGTTCGAGGACCTGATCGGCAAGGGCGCCCGGATGCTGCGGGGCAACTCGCTCAGCGATCTCGACGAGCTGGGCGAGCGGTTGTTCGTCCAGCACGTCCAAGGCCGCATGTACCCGGAGATGCGTGCGATGGTCCATGCTCACATGGCCCGAGGCCACACCGTGGTGCTGAGCTCCTCGGCGCTGACGGTGCAAGTGGAGCCGGTGGCACGCTTTCTCGGCATCGACAACGTGCTGTGCAACAAGTTCGAGACCGACGAGGACGGCCTGATCACCGGCGAAGTGATGAGACCGGTGATCTGGGGCCCGGGCAAAGCCCGTGCGGTGCAGAACTTCTCGGCGGCCAACGGGGTGGACCTGACCAAGAGCTACTTTTACGCCGACGGCGACGAGGACGTTGCCCTGATGTACCTGGTGGGCAATCCGCGGCCGACGAATCCGGCCGGCAAGTTGGCCGCCGTTGCGGCCAAGCGCGGCTGGCCGATACTGAAGTTCAGCAGCCGCAGCGGCAGCAGTCCTGTCTCACAACTGCGCACACTGGCCAGCCTGGCGACCATCCCGACGGTCGCGGCCGGCGCGATCGGACTCGGGTTGTTGACCCGCAACAAGCGCACCGGGGTCAACTTCTTCACCTCGAACTGGAGCAAACTGCTCATGCTCACCACGGGCATCGAGCTCAACGTCCTGGGGGAGGAGAACCTGACCGCGCAACGCCCCGCGGTGTTCATCTTCAATCATCGCAACCAGGCCGACCCGATGATTGCCGGCCGGCTGGTCGGGGTGGACTTCACCGGCGTCGGGAAAAAAGAACTGGAACGCAACCCACTGATGGGGCCACTCGGGAAGGTCATGGATGCGGCATTCATCGACCGCGACGACCCGGAGAAAGCCGTCGAAAGCCTGCATCGCGTGGAAGAGCTTGCCCGCAAAGGCTTGTCGATCCTGATCGCCCCCGAGGGCACCCGTCTGGACACCACCGAGGTCGGGCAGTTCAAGAAGGGTCCCTTCCGCATCGCAATGGCCGCAGGAATTCCGATCGTGCCGATCGTGATCCGGAACGCCGAGGTGATCGCGGCCCGCGATTCCAGCACGTTCAACCCGGGCACGGTGGACGTCGCGGTGTATCCGCCGATACCGGTGGACGACTGGACCGTCGACAACCTCACCGACCGCATCGCCGAGGTCCGCCAGATTTACCTCGACACCCTCAGATCCTGGCCGCAGGACGAGTTGCCCACGTTCGACATCTATGCCCGCACGTCCGCCGAGAAGGCCGCGCCGCGCCAGACCGCCAAGAAGGCGGCTGCCAAGACCGTGCCGGCCAAGAAAGCACCGGCGAAAAAGGCTGCCCCCAGATCGACCCCGAAGGGCCGACCGTGACCAGGGGAGTCGACGATTTCGCCAGCTTCAGCACCGCCGACGACGCGCTGGTGCTCGCATCGGTGTCCTCGCCGGCCGAACTGGAACTGCTCAACGACTGGCTCAAGACGCAGCGGCACGAACATCCCGACTCCACGGTCGAGGTACTGCAGTTGCCGGCCACCGACGAACCGGCGCCAGGGGTAGTGGCCCGACTGGTCGAAGAACTGGAGGCCGACGAGGACCGCATGGTGGTTCCGGTCCGCGTGTTCTGGGTGCCCGCCGGCCTACCCACCCGGTTGAAAGTGGTCGGGTTGATCTCGGGCCGCGACACCTACCGCCCGCCGGAGATCCTGCAGCGACGTATTCTGCGCAAGAACCCGACGCGCGCGCGGGTCGTGGCCGGTGAACCGGCCAAAGTGTCGGAACTGCGCCAGCAGTGGAGTGAGACAACGGTCGCGGAGAACTCCAGGGAATTCGCCCGATTCGTACTCCGCCGGGCGGCACTGGCGATCGAGCGGGTGGAGCTTCGCCTGCTGGGCCCCGAGTACAAGTCGCCGCGACTGGTCAAGCCCGAGATGCTGGACTCGGCACGATTCCGGCACGGCCTGGAACAGATTCCCGGGGCGACGGTGGCGAAGGCCGGCGAGATGCTCGACGAGCTCTCCACGGGATGGAGTCGCTTCTCGGTGGATCTGATCCCGACCATGGGCCGGGCCATCTTCAGCCGTGGATTCGATCCGCGTATCGACTACGACCGCTCCGAGATCGAGTCGATGCGTCATGCGCTGGAACAACATCCGGCGGTGCTGCTGTTCTCGCACCGGTCATATCTCGACGGGGTCATCGTCCCGGTGGCCATGCAGGAGAACCGACTTCCTCCGGTATACACGTTCGCCGGGATCAACTTGTCGTTCGGCCTGATGGGTCCGTTGTTCCGGCATTCCGGCGTCATCTTCCTGCGCCGCAAACTCGATGACCCGCTGTACAAGTACGTGCTGCGGCAGTACGTCGGCTACATCGTGGAGAAGCGGTTCAACCTGAACTGGTCCATCGAGGGCACCCGCTCCCGGACCGGAAAGATGTTGCCGCCCAAGCTCGGACTGCTCGCCTACGTCGCCAACGCCTACCTCGACGGCCGCAGCGAAGACATCCTGTTGCAGCCGGTGTCGATCAGTTTCGACCAGCTGCACGAGACGGCCGAGTACGCCGCCTATGCGCGAGGTGGCGAGAAGACACCCGAGGGTCTGAGCTGGCTGTACAACTTCATCAAGGCACAGGGCGAACGCAACTACGGCAAGATCTATGTCCGCTTCCCCGAAGCGGTTTCGATGCGTGAGCACCTCGGTGAGCCGGGCGGCGACATGGTCCACGACGAGGCCGCCAAACGCCTGGCGATGCAGAAGATGGCGTTCGAGGTGGCCTGGCGGATCCTGCGGGTCACCCCGGTCAACGCCACCAACCTGGTGTCGGCGCTGTTGCTGGGCGCGCGTGGCGTCGCGCTGACCGTCGATCAGCTGCACCACACGCTGCAGGACTCGCTGGACTACCTGGAACGCAAGAACACGCCGGTGACCAACAGCGCGCTGCGGCTGCGGACCGCCGAGGGAGTGCGCTCAGCCGTCGACGCCCTCTCCGGCGGGCACCCGGTGACGCTGGTGGACAGCGGACGTGAACCGGTGTGGCGGATCGCTCCCGAGGACGAACTGGAAGCGGCGTTCTACCGCAATTCGCTGGTCCATGCCTTCCAGGAGACCTCGATCGTCGAACTGGCCCTGGCGTATGCCGCCCGCGTCACCGGCGACCCACTGCAGGCATTCTGGGACCAGGCGATGCGGCTGCGCGATCTGCTCAAGTTCGATTTCTATTTCGCCGATTCGGCGGCCTTCCGCGACAACGTCGCCGAAGAGCTGTCGTGGTACGAGCGCACGCCGGAAGGAAAAGCGGCCGGAGGCTGGGAAGCGAAGGCTTCCGGCGGAGGCGACCACATCTATCAGATGCTGCGTCTCAAACGGCCGATGTTGGCGGGCGCGATGCTGCGGCCGTTCTTCGAGGCCTACGGGATCGTCGCCGACGTGTTGCGCGACGCGCCTGCCGAGATCAAGGAGCATGATCTGACCAAACGGGCGCTCGGCGTCGGGCGTCAGTATGTCGCCCAGGGGCGGGTGGGCAGCAACGAGTCGGTCTCGGCGCTGCTGTTCGCCACCGCGCGGCAGGTGGCGGCCGATCAGAACCTGCTGGACAGCGGGCCGAATCTGCAGGAACGTCGCAATGCCTTCCGCGACGAACTGCGCGGGATCATCGCGGATATGGACAAGGTCGACGAGATCGCGCGTGAGCAGTACTCCCTCAGGGAGCGGCAGCGCCGCGCCGAGCGACGCGCATCCGGCTAGGCGACGAGGGTGACGAGGGTGTGGTGTCTCCCACGCCATACCCTTGGACCATGACTTCTGCCGGCCAGGTGACCGCATCCAGCGTGCGTAACAGCGCGGTCTGGCCCGTCCTGGTCGGTGTGGCCGTGTTGGCCGGGGCAGTGGCCGCGGGCATCGGCGCGCTGTCACTGGCGGACGCGCTGACCGCGACCGGCCTACCCAACC
The DNA here is from genome assembly GCF_017876775.1 of Mycolicibacterium lutetiense. Lineage (NCBI taxonomy): Bacteria > Bacillati > Actinomycetota > Actinomycetes > Mycobacteriales > Mycobacteriaceae > Mycobacterium > Mycolicibacterium lutetiense. The sequence continues at coordinate 1,123,648 of NZ_JAGIOP010000001.1, forward strand.
CCGGGCCGGTCACCACCTACGGCCTGCCGTTCGTCCGGGCCGCCGGCGAGATCGCCGCCGTCGTCGCGGTGGGAGCCTTCCTGTTCGCGGCGTTCCTGGTGGCACCGCAGACCAACGGTGTGCTGGATGTGGCCGGTTACCGGGCCCTTCGGCTCGGGACGGTGGCTTCGGGCGTGTGGACGGTATGCGCCGCTCTGCTGGTTCCGTTGACGATCTCCGACGTGTCCGGACAGCCGGTGCTCGATCACCTCGACCCGATCGACGTGTGGTCGGCAGCGAGCCTCGTCGACGTCTCCGTCGCCTGGCGCTGGACGGCGATCCTGGCCGCCGGCGTCACCATCGCGAGCCTGCCGGTGCTGCGATGGGGGTGGACGCCGGTGTTGCTGGCCGGATCCCTGCTCACGCTGATGCCGCTGGTCCTGACCGGACATTCGTCGTCGGGCGGCGCCCACGATCTGGCCACCAACAGCCTGTTCATCCACCTGGTGGCGGCCGCGCTGTGGGCCGGGGGACTGCTGGCGTTGTTGGCCCACGCCATCCGTGTCGGGCGCGGGGCCGACGGCGCCGACACCGCCCTGGCCGCGCGACGATTCTCGGCACTGGCGCTGTGGTGCTTCATTGCCATGGCCATCAGCGGGGCACTCAACGCACTGGTCCGGATCCAGCTGCCCGATCTGGTCCGCACCGACTACGGCTGGCTGCTGGTGGGCAAGATCGTCGCGCTGAGTCTGCTCGGCGTGCTGGGTTGGCGACAGCGCCGGGTCAGCCTGACCGCCCTGGCCACTGACCCCGGCGCGCGCACACCACTCATCCGGTTGGCGCTGACCGAGGCTGCGCTGTTCGGCGTCACGTTCGGTATCGCCGTCGGGCTGGGCCGTACCCCACCGCCACCGGAGCCGAGGATTCCCAGCGCGACCGAGGTCGCGATCGGTTACGACTTCGCCGGGCCGCCGACGATCGCCCGGGTGTTGTTCGACTGGCGGTTCGACCTGCTGTTCGGGACCGCGGCGATCATCGCTGCCGCGGTGTACCTGGGCGCGGTGTACCGACTGCGCCGACGCGGCGACGCCTGGCCGGTGGGCCGCACGTTCGCCTGGCTGCTGGGCTGCGCGACCCTGCTGTTCACCACGTCCTCGGGGCTCGGACGCTACATGCCGGCGATGTTCAGCATGCACATGATCGCCCACATGATGCTGTCCATGCTGGTGCCCGTTCTCCTGGCGCTGGGCGGTCCGGTGACCCTGGCGTTGCGGGCACTTCCCGCCGTGGGCAAAGGATCGCCACCCGGCCCCCGGGAATGGCTCCTCGCGGCCCTGCATTCCCGGGTGTCGCAGTTTCTGACCCAGCCCATCGTCGCGACCGTGCTGTTCGTGGCCGGGTTCTACGGCCTGTACTTCGGCGGCATCTTCGACGCCGCGGTCAGCAACCACGCCGCACACATCCTGATGAACGTGCACTTCCTTTTGTCGGGCTACCTCTTCTACTGGGTGGTGATCGGTGTGGACCCGACGCCGAGGCCCGTTCCGCACCTGGTCAAGATCGGGATGGTCTTCGCGTCACTGCCGCTGCACGCATTCTTCGGCGTGGTGATGATGGGCATGCAGACCGTGCTCGGCGAAAGCTTCTACCGGTCACTGCAATTGCCGTGGCATACCGATCTGCTCGGAGACCAACATCTCGGTGGTGGCATCGCCTGGGCGGCCGGGGAAGTCCCGCTGGTCATCGTGATGTTGGCGTTGCTGATCCAGTGGCGGCGCAGCGATCAACGCACCGCCAAGCGGCTCGACCGCGCCGCTGACCGCGATGACGACGCCGATCTGGCGGCCTACAACGCCATGCTCGCCGAGATGGCGCGGCGCGACACCCCGCCGCGTTAGTCACCGGTCGTAAATCGGGGTTATCCCCAGCCTGCGTTTCATCCACAGCCGACGGGTGCGTCGGGTCCGCTGCGCGTCTGCTGTCGGGGTGCCGACGGTCAATGGCTGCGTAAGGCGGTCGACGCTTCGGCACCAGCCGCCGGAATCGATGAAGCGAAAGGAACCAGAAAATGTTCGAAACCCCGTTCACGATCGTGGGCAACATCATCACCAACCCGGTTCGGCTGAGGTTCGGCGATCAGGAGCTCTACAAGTTCCGGGTGGCCAGCAACTCGCGCCGGCGCAATTCCGACGGCTCGTGGGAGCACGGCAACTCGCTGTACGTCACCGTCAACTGCTGGGGAAATCTGGCCACGGGCGTCAGCGCCTCGCTCACGCGCGGCGACGCCGTGGTGGTGGTCGGCCACGTCTACACCAGTGAGTACGACGACAAGGACGGCGTGCGCCGGTCGTCGTCGGAGGTGCGGGCCACCGCGGTCGGGCCCGATCTGTCGCGCTGCACGGCCAAGCTCGCCCCCTTGCCGAAGCCGACCGCCGGCCCGGCACCCGAGCCTGAGCCCGGCCCGATGACCGACGACCCGGCCGAGGTGGAAACCGAGCCGGACGAGGGTGAGCTGCCACTGTCGGCCTAGCCGGATTCGGTCACGCCTAGGATGGGGCCCGAGCATTTCCGTCGATCTGAATCGACCCCCCAAGCTGCAGAAGGGCACATCACGGCATGGCCGAATTCATCTACACGATGCGCAAGGTCCGCAAGGCGCACGGCGACAAGGTCATCCTTGACGACGTCTTCCTGAACTTCCTTCCGGGAGCCAAGATCGGCGTCGTCGGTCCCAACGGGGCCGGTAAGTCGAGTGTTCTGAAGATCATGGCCGGCATCGACCAGCCCAACAACGGCGACGCCTTCCTCCAACCCGGCGCGACGGTCGGCATCCTGATGCAGGAGCCGGTGCTCGACGAGACCAAGACCGTCCGGGAGAACGTCGAGGCGGGCGTCGCCGTCAAGGCCAAGCTCAACCGGTACAACGAGGTCGCCGAGCTGATGGCCACCGACTACACCGATGAGCTCATGGAGGAGATGGGCCAGCTCCAGGAGGAGTTGGACGCCGCCGACGCCTGGGATATCGACTCCCAGCTGGAGCAGGCCATGGATGCGCTGCGCTGCCCGCCGCCCGACGACCCGGTCACCCACTTGTCCGGTGGTGAAAAGCGCCGTGTCGCGCTGTGCAAGCTGCTGCTGTCCAAGCCGGACCTGCTGCTGCTCGACGAGCCCACCAACCACCTCGACGCCGAGAGCGTGTTGTGGCTCGAACAGCACCTCGCCGACTACAAGGGCGCGATCCTCGCGGTCACCCACGATCGCTACTTCCTCGACAACGTCGCCGAGTGGATCCTCGAGCTCGACCGCGGCCGCGCCTACCCGTATGAGGGCAACTACTCCACCTACCTGGAGAAGAAGGCCGAGCGCCTGGAGGTGCAGGGCAAGAAGGACCAGAAGCTGCAGAAGCGGCTGAAGGAAGAGCTGGCCTGGGTGCGTTCGGGTGCCAAGGCCCGGCAGGCCAAGAACAAGGCCCGTCTGGACCGCTACGAGGAGATGGCCGCCGAGGCCGACAAGACCCGCAAGCTCGACTTCGAGGAGATCCAGATCCCGGCGCCGCCGAGGCTGGGCAACCTTGTGGTCGAGGTCAGCAACCTCGACAAGGGCTTCGAGGGCCGCACGCTCATCAAGGACCTGTCCTTCACATTGCCTCGCAACGGCATCGTCGGCGTCATCGGTCCCAACGGTGTCGGCAAGACCACGCTGTTCAAGACCATCGTCGGGCTCGAGCAGCCCGACAGTGGTGAGGTCAAGGTCGGCGAGACGGTCAAGCTGAGTTACGTCGACCAGAGCCGCGCCGGCATCGACCCGAAGAAGAACGTCTGGCAGGTCGTCTCCGACGGTCTGGACTACATCGAGGTCGGCCACAACGAGATCCCGTCGCGGGCCTACGTGTCGGCGTTCGGTTTCAAGGGACCGGATCAGCAGAAGCCGGCGGGCGTGCTGTCCGGCGGTGAACGGAACCGGCTCAACCTCGCGCTGACCCTCAAAGAGGGCGGCAACCTGATCCTGCTCGACGAGCCGACCAACGACCTTGACGTCGAGACGCTGTCCTCGCTGGAGAACGCGCTGGACCAGTTCCCCGGTTGCGCCGTGGTGATTTCCCACGATCGCTGGTTCCTGGACCGCACCTGCACGCACATCCTGGCGTGGGAGGGCGACGACGACAACGAGGCCAAGTGGTACTGGTTCGAGGGCAACTTCGGTGCCTATGAGGAGAACAAGATCCAACGTCTCGGTGCCGAGGCCGCGCGTCCGCACCGGGTGACCCACCGGAGACTGACCCGCGACTGACTCGTGACAGGTCAAAGGGCGCTGCGGGCTCGGTGACGCTACTAATGTCGCACCTACGCACCGATGCCGGTGTGTGGGCGTGAGTCAGGAGTGATCCGTATGACGGCCAAACCGGGAGCTCTCCCAGGGCAGGGAACCAACGACCGGGACCCCCGGCAGCCGTCGGCGGACGCGATCCACCGACTCGCGTTGGCATTCCTGTCCACCTATCGGGCTCCGCAGGCCGACGCACCCGGAATGACCGCCTCCGGTCCGCAGGCTGCCGGTGTTGCCGAGCGTCTGGTCTCCGACGACACGGTGGCCGCCCAGTATGCGCTGGGCGGCCAGCGGGCACCGGGGGAGACCAAGGTCTGCGTGTATCCGGGCGACAGTGATTCCGGCCCTGCGCTGCAGATTGTCACCGAGCAGGCAGCGATGCTGGTCGATTCGGTGACGGTGCTGCTGCACCGCCACGGGATCGCCTACCCGGCCATCATGAATCCGGTCTTGCGGGTGCGCCGCGATGCCGAAGGGGTGCTCCAGGACTTCCAGCCCGCAGCAGAGGCCACCGGCGTCGACGGCGTGGACGAATGCTGGATCCTGGTCCCGGTCAACGGGGCGGCCGACGGCCCGGCACTGACCGAGGTGGTCGGGCTGGTGCCCGGTGTACTGGCCGAGGCCCGACAGATCGGGCTGGATTCCGCAGCCATGGGTGCGGCACTGCACGCGCTGGCCAATGACGTGGCCACCGATGTCGACGGCCGGTTCCCCAATGCCGACCGCCGGGATGTCGCCGCACTGCTGCGCTGGTTGTCCGACGGACACTTCGTGCTGCTCGGGTACCAGCAGTGCGCGATCAGCGACGGGCAGGCATCGGTCGATTCAGCCAGTCGGCTCGGTGTGCTCAAGCTGCACGAGGATGTGCTCCCGCCGCTGACCGCCGCCGATGATCTGATGGTGCTGGCGCAGGCCACGATGCCGAGCTATGTACGCTACGGCGCCAATCCGTACATCGTCGTCGTCCGCGAGACCGGCGTTCGGGTCGTTGAGCATCGTTTTGTCGGCCTGTTCACGGTGGCTGCGATGAACGCCAATGTGCTGGATATCCCGTTGATCTCGCGACGCGTCGAGGAGGCGCTGGCCATGGCGCGGCGCGACCCCAGTCACCCAGGTCAGCTGCTGCGTGACATCGTCCAAACCATCCCGCGTCCCGAACTGTTCGCGTTGAGTTCCAAGCAGCTGCTGGACATGGCGCTGACCGTCGTGGACCTCGGGTCGCGCCGCCGTACTCTGCTGTTCTTGCGCGCGGATCAGCTGGCGCACTTCGTGTCCTGCCTGGTGTACCTGCCCCGCGACCGCTACACCACCGCGGTGCGGCTGGAAATGCAGGACATCCTGGTGCGCGAGCTCGGCGGGGAGAGCATCGACTACTCGGCACGGGTCAGCGAATCTCCTTGGGCAGTAGTCCATTTCATGGTTCGCTTACCCGACGGAGCGATCTCGCACACCGTGGACACCTCCAGCGAGAACGAGAACCGGATCCAGAACCTGCTGACCGAGGCCACCCGCAACTGGGGTGATCGGATGACCAGCGCTGCGGCGCACGCGTCCCTCAGTCCCGCCGCCGTCGAGCACTATGCCTCGGCGTTCCCGGAAGATTACAAGCAAGCCGTCGCGCCGGCGGATGCCATTGCCGATATCGCGATCATCGAAGCCCTGGAAGATGATTCGGTGAAACTGGTGTTCGCCGAGGGGGAGGACGACGGGCTTGGCCAGCTCACGTGGTACCTCGGCGGACAATCTGCCTCACTGAGCGAGCTGCTGCCGATGCTGCAGTCCATGGGTGTGGTGGTGCTCGAAGAGCGTCCGTACACCGTGCGCCGCGCCGACGGCCTGCCGGTCTGGATCTACCAGTTCAAGGTGGCTCGGCAGCGTGGCATTCCCGATGAACCCGACGCGGCTTCGCGTGCGGCCACCGCCCAGCGGTTCGCCGATGCGGTGACCGCGATCTGGCACGGCTGGGTCGAGGTGGACCGGTTCAATGAGCTGGTGCTGCGCGCCGACTTGACCTGGCAGCAGGTGGTGATTCTGCGCGCCTACGCGAAGTACCTGCGCCAGGCCGGTTTTCCGTACAGTCAGTCACACATCGAGTCGGTGGTCAACGAGAATCCACACACCACGCAGTCGCTGGTGCAGCTGTTCGAGGCGCTGTTCGACCCGTCCGAGGACACCGCGGGGACCCGCGACGCCCAGGGGGCGGCTACTGCGGTGGCCGAAGACATCGACGCGTTGGTGAGCCTGGACACGGACCGGGTGCTGAGGGCCTTCGCCACCTTGATCCAGGCCACCTTGCGCACCAACTATTTTGTGCAGCAGCCGGATTCGGCGCGTCAACGCGGTGTGGTGGCGATGAAGCTGAACCCGGGCCTGATCAACGAACTGCCCCTGCCGCGGCCCAGGTTCGAGATCTTCGTGTACTCGCCCCGGGTGGAGGGCGTGCACCTGCGGTTCGGGTTCGTGGCGCGCGGCGGGTTGCGCTGGTCGGACCGTCGCGAAGACTTCCGCACCGAGATCCTCGGGCTGGTCAAGGCCCAGGCCGTGAAGAACGCCGTCATCGTGCCGGTCGGCGCCAAGGGCGGGTTCGTGGTCAAGCGGCCGCCCGAACTGACCGGTGACGCCACGGTCGACCGGGAAGCGACGCGCGCCGAAGGCGTTGCGTGCTACCAACTGTTCATCTCCGGACTGCTCGACGTGACCGACAACGTCGACAAGGGAACCGGTGCCGTCATCACACCACCGGAGGTGGTGCGCCGCGACGGAGAGGACGCCTATCTGGTGGTCGCGGCCGACAAGGGCACGGCCACGTTCTCCGACATCGCCAACGAGGTCGCCAAGTCCTACGGGTTCTGGCTCGGCGACGCGTTCGCCTCGGGCGGTTCCATCGGATATGACCACAAGGCCATGGGCATCACCGCCAGGGGCGCCTGGGAATCGGTGAAGCGGCACTTCCGGGAGATGGGGGTGGACACCCAGAGCCAGGACTTCACCGTCGTCGGGGTCGGCGACATGAGCGGCGACGTGTTCGGCAACGGCATGCTGCTGTCGAAGCACATCCGGCTGATCGCCGCCTTCGACCACCGGCACATCTTCGTCGATCCCAACCCCGATGCCGCCCGATCCTGGGTGGAACGCCAACGACTGTTCGAGCTGCCGCGGTCCAGCTGGGAGGACTACGACGCCACCCTGATCAGTGAGGGCGGCGGTGTCTTCAGCCGCCAACAGAAGTCCATCCAGGTCAGCCCCCAGGTCCGCGCCGCACTCGGCCTCGACGACGACATCGAGGAAGTCACGCCGCCTGTCCTGATGAAGGCCATCCTCAAGGCTCCGGTGGACCTGCTGTGGAACGGCGGCATCGGTACCTACGTGAAGGCCGAGACCGAGGGCGACGTCGGCGATCGCGCCAACGACCAGATCCGGGTGTGCGGTAACGAGGTGCGGGCCAAGGTCATCGGGGAGGGCGGCAACCTCGGCGTGACGTCGCTGGGGCGCATCGAATTCGACCTGGCCGGCGGTCGGATCAACACCGACGCGCTGGACAACTCCGCCGGTGTCGACTGCTCGGACCACGAGGTCAACATCAAGATCCTGATCGACTCGCTGGTCACCGCGGGCCAGATCGAACCCGGGCAGCGCACCGAACTGCTGCTGTCGATGACCGACGAGGTCGGGGCCCTGGTCTTGACCGACAACAAGCACCAGAACGATCTCATGGGCACCAGCCGGGCCAACGCCGCGAGCATGCTCTCGGTGCACGCCCGGATGATCAAGGAATTCGTGGCCAACCGAGGGCTCAACCGCGAGCTGGAGGCGCTGCCCTCGGAGGAGGAGATCCGGCGTAGAGTCGACGCCGGAATCGGTTTGACCTCACCCGAATTGGCCACCCTGATGGCCCACGTCAAACTCAATCTCAAGGACGACGTGCTGGCCAGTGAGCTGCCCGATCAGGAGGTGTTCGCCTCCCGGCTGCCGCAATACTTCCCGGCGAAGCTGCGCGAACAGTTCACCCCTGAGATCCGGTCGCATCAGCTGCGCCGGGAGATCACCACCACCATGCTGGTCAACGATCTCGTCGACACCAGCGGGATCAGCTACGCCTACCGCATCACCGAAGACGTCGGGGTCGGCCCGGTCGACGCGGTGCGCAGCTACGTCGCCACCGACGCCATCTTCGGAATCGGTGAAGAGTGGCGCCGGATCCAGGCCGCAGGCGCCGCCGGGGTGCCGGTGTTCGTCACCGACCGGATGACACTGGATCTGCGCCGGTTGGTCGACCGGGCCGGGCGCTGGCTGCTCAACTACCGTCCGCAGCCGTTGGCCGTCGGCGCCGAGATCAACCGGTTCGCCGCCCAGGTGTCCGCCCTGCGCCCGCAGATGCCGCAATGGCTGCGCGGTGACGACAAGGCGATCGTCGCGAAGGAGGCCGGCGAGTTCGCCGCGCAGGGCGTCCCCGAAGACCTGGCCTACGCGGTGGCGACCGGGCTGTACCGGTACAGCCTGCTCGATGTAATCGACATCTCCGACATCGTTGACCGTGATGCCGCCGAGGTGGCCGACACCTACTTCGCGTTGATGGACCACCTCGGCTCCGACGGGCTGCTCACCGCCGTCTCCCGACTCAGTAGAGACGATCGGTGGCATTCCCTGGCGCGGTTGGCGATTCGCGACGACATCTACGGTTCACTGCGGTCGTTGTGCTTCGACGTGCTCGCGGTCGGTGAGCCCGACGAGACCGGTGAGGAGAAGATCGCCGAGTGGGAGCTGACCAACAGCTCCCGAGTGACCCGCGCCCGCCGCACGCTGAGCGAGATATACGAAGATGGTGAGCAGGACCTGGCGACGCTGTCTGTGGCGGCGCGGCAGATCCGCAGCATGACACGAACGAGTGGAACGGGAACGACTGCGTGAGCTTTACAACTCCGGTGCACGTGCGCTGGTCGGATATCGACATGTACCAGCACATCAATCACGCCACGATGGTGACGCTTCTCGAAGAGGCCCGGATACCGTTTCTGCGTGAGCCCTTCGGCGCCACCATCGAAACCATCGGCCTGCTGATCGCCGACGTCAGCATCGCCTACAAGGGGCAGCTGCGGCTCGTGGACTCGCCGCTACAGGTGACCATGTGGTCCAAGCGGGTGCGCGCCGTCGACTTCACCATCGGCTACGAGGTGCGCTCGCAGCACGCGGCTCCTGACTCCAAGCCCTCGGTGATCGGTGAGACCCAACTGGCCGCTGTACACATCGGTGAGCAGCGTCTGGAACGTATGACCGCCCAGCAGCGCAGCTATCTGGAGAGCCACCTGCGATGACCGCCCCCGAGCGCGGTCTGTGGATCGACGATCCGCGCGACCGGGAGGATCTCGCGACGTTCCTCGACCGTGCCCTGCGGTTGGACGATGCCGCGGTGGTGCGACTCCGCGAACGCGGCGGCGGAGCTGGTGTCGTGGCCTGGGTGGCGACCGGGTTGGAGGTGTTGGCCAGCCGGGTGGTGACAGCTCGGGTACGCCCATCGGATCTGTCCGCCGGAGCTGACGCCCTGGTGACCGGCTTGTCCACTGCGGGAGACGGATACGTCGATCCCGGCTTCCCGATGGACTCGGCCTGGCGCGGTGGCCTGCCACCCGAGGACGGATTCATCCACCTCGACGACGTTCCCGCGCGGGTGATGCTCGACCTGGCTCAGCAGGGCAGTGCCCTGGCCCGCGAGCACGGGAGTGCCCACGGGCCGCCGACCGCGCTCCTGGATCAAGAGGTCATCGCCGTCAGCGCGGGCGACGTGTCTGTCGCGGTGCCCATGCGATGTGTTTTCGCCTTGACCGCCATGGGTTTTCTGCCGCAGACCGGCAACGAGGTCAGTGAAGAGGAGATCGTCCGGGTCCGCGCGCACCCGTCGTGGTTGCGCATCGACGCGCGGTTCGGGTCGGTGTACCGCCGCCGCGACGGCGCCGCGCTGATCCTGGGTTGATTTTCCCGCCTCGTCGCGGCGCTTTGTCACGCCAGAGTGGCCGTCGAGCTCGAGTGTCACGCTAGAGTGGCCGGCCGGGCCGGGCCATCTCCGCTTTGTCACGCCAGAGTGGCCGTAGAAGGTGAGCGCCACTCTGGCGTGACACTCGGCGGGCGCGGGCGCGGGCGTGACATTCGGCGGGCGCGGGCGAGGGAACTGGACCGGCTCAGACAACCCAGGCAGCGGCGTCCGGCGGGAGCAACCCGGCGCCGAACGCCGCGCTGCTCAGCAGAACCTCCCCGGGCGGCAACGGCACCGGCTCGGTACCCGTGTTGAGGACACACACCAGGCCACCGTCACGCCGCAATGTCAGAAGGTCACCGGAAGTGGCCAACTCGATGCTACCGGCGAATTCCGTACGGCTGGAGCGTAATTGGATTGCCTGACGATAGAATTCCAAGGTCGATGCCTGGTCGCCGAGCTGGCGCTGCACCGTCAGCGGCGCCCACTCGGCCGGCATCGGCAGCCAGGTCTCGGCACTGGAAGAGAAACCGAATGGCGGCGCATCACCCGACCACGGCATCGGCACCCGGCAACCGTCACGTCCGCGTTCGGTGTGACCCGAGCGCTTCCACACCGGATCCTGGAGTACGTCGTCGGGCAGTTCGACGTTGGGCAGCCCGAGTTCCGCACCGTTGTATACGAATACCGCCCCCGGCAGCGCCAGCATCACCAGGGCCATGGCGCGTGCCCGCGCCAACCCCCGGGATCCGCCGCCGTAGCGGGTGACCTCGCGTTCCACGTCGTGGTTGGACAGCGTCCAGGTCGGAGTCGCCCCGGCGAGATCGGCAGCGGCCATCGCATTGTCGATCGCGTCGTGGACATCGCCGGCGTCGAAATCGGCTTGCACCAGACGGAAATTGAAGCCGAGGTGCAACTCGTCCGGCCGCAGGTATTTGGCGAAGCGTTCATTGCCGTGCACCCACACCTCGCCGACGGCCACCGCGTCGGGATAGTCGTCGAATACGGTGCGGATGAAGCGGTGGATGTCGTGCACGCTGTCGTTGTCGAACCGCGGGTCATCGTCGCTGTTCCGCAGCAGCGCGGTGTCGGTGACCGCCATGTCGGGGAGTTCGGCCGGCTTGGCCATGCCGTGCGCCACATCGATGCGGAAGCCGTCGACCCCGCGATCGAGCCAGAACCGCAGCGTGCGCTCCAGATCCTCGAACACCTCGGGGTGGTTCCAGTTCAGGTCGGGCTGGGCGGGGTCGAACAGGTGCAGATACCACTGGCCCGGTCGGCCGTCGGGCTCGGTGATGCGGGTCCAGGCCGGCCCACCGAACACCGACACCCAGTTGTTCGGCGGTCTGTCACCGTGCGGGCCACGGCCGTCGCGGAAGATGTACCGGTCGCGTCGCCGCGGATCGGCCAAAGCCTCGACGAACCACGGGTGCGCCGAACTGGTGTGGTTGGGTACCAGGTCCATGGTGACCCGGATACCGCGGGCGTGCGCGGCATCGAGCAGCTGGTCCAAGGCCTCGATGCCGCCGAACAGCGGGTCGACGTCGCGCGGGTCGGCGACGTCGTAACCGTGGTCGGCCATCGGCGACACCATCACCGGGTTGAGCCACAGGGCGTCGACGCCGAGCGCTGCCAGGTAGTCCAGCCCGGCGCTCACCCCGTCGAGGTCACCGACCCCGTCGCCGTTGCTGTCCCGGAATGAGCGGGGATAGACCTGGTAGAAAACCGCGTCCGCCCACCACCGGCGCATCTCAGAACGCCGAGTTCACCATCGAGTCTGCGGCCATGTCGAGGTAGTCCAGCAGCGCGCGCCGGTGTGGCTCGTCCAGCGTCGCCGAGTCGATGGAGGCCACCGCGGTGTGCATGCAACGCAGCCAGGCGTCGCGTTCGAGGTACCCGATCCGGAACGGTGCGTGCCGCATTCGCAACCGGGGGTGGCCGCGCTGGTCGGAGTATGTCCTGGGCCCGCCCCAGTACTGCTCAAGGAACATCCGCAGCCGCTCCTCGGCGCCGTCGATATCGTCCTCGGGGTACAGCGGCAGCAGGATCTCGTCCTCGCGCACGAGTTGGTAGAACCGCGACACGATCGCTGCGAACGTCTCGTGGCCACCGACTTCGTCGTAGAAAGATCGCTGCACCTGCGTCACGTCACTCATTGTGGTCCATTGTGGCCGCAGCGGACGTCCGGGCCGGTCATGGCGGTCTGGTCGCCTCATGTTCATTGGACTGACCTGCGAACACCCGAAGAATTTCCGTGCGTATTGCGGGGATCCGTGGTGGACTGTCTCCTCGGAGGCTCCATGGCGCACAGCAGAAAAAGCCATATACGACGGACCGGCCACGTTCCCGGCCCATCGGGACCCCATGTGCCCAATCGCCCGCTCCACAGCGTCGACGTACTTCCCACCACCGCGCCCGACGCGTCCCTGTGGGGACGCCGCCGCGTCCTGCTGCTCAACTCCACCTATGAACCGCTGACCGCGCTTCCGCTGCGGCGCGCGGTGATCATGGTGATGTGCGGCAAAGCCGACGTTCTGCACGACGACCCGTCGGGACCCGCCATCCACTCGGCCACCCGCACCATCGTGGTGCCCTCGGTGATCCGGCTGCGCACGTTCGTGCGGGTGCCGTACCGGGCCCGCGTCCCGATGACCCGCGCCGCGTTGATGCACCGCGACCGTTTCCGTTGCGCGTACTGCGGTGGGCGAGCCGACACTGTCGACCACGTGGTCCCGCGCAGCCGCGGTGGTGAGCATTCGTGGGAGAACTGTGTGGCGGCGTGCGGGCCGTGCAACCACCGCAAGGCGGACCGGTTGCTGGCTGAACTGGGCTGGTCACTGCGGTGCGCGCCGATGCCGCCGAAGGGTCAGCACTGGCGGCTGCTGTCGACGATCAAGGAGCTCGACCCGGCCTGGGTGCGCTATCTCGGCGAGGGCGCGGCATGATGCCCGACTTGCGGGGCACTCTCGGCGCGTCGGTGCACCGCGACTGATACGGTTTGCGCGTGAGCACAGCACTTACCCATTCCCTCCTCGGAGGGGTTCCGCTGTTGTTGTTCGTGGTCCTGGCGTTGATCTTCATGACCCGCAGGGGACCGCACCCGGCTACCTACAAGATGTCCGAGCCGTGGACCCACGAGCCCATCCTGTGGGCTGCCGAGGAGCCGCAGGATCACGGGCACGGCGGGCATGATTCACACGGCGTGACGATCGGAGGCGGCGCAAGTGGCAAGTGGTGAACTGGCGACTGCCACGCAGGACCTGGACCTGCCCTACGGCTACGCCCTGACGTACAGCGGTCGGATCTCGGGAGTTACCGAGCCCGGTGAGCTGTCGGTGCACTACCCGTTCCCGACGATGGACCTCGTCGTCCTCGACGACGCGCTGAAGTACGGGTCGCGGGCGGCCAAGGCCCGGTTCGCGGTCTACATCGGCGACCTGGGTGCGGACACCGCGGCCACGGCACGCGAGATCCTGGCCAAGGTGCCGACCCCCAACAATGCGGTGCTGCTTGCGGTCTCACCCGATCAGCACGCCATCGAGGTGGTCTACGGCGCCGACGTCAAGGGCCGTGGCATCGAAGAGGCTGCCCCGCTGGGCGTCTCGGCGGCTGCCGCCTCCTTCAAGGAAGGCAACTTGATCGACGGTCTGATCAGCGCCGTGCGCGTGCTGTCGGCCGGCGTTGCCCCCGCCTGATTTTCCATACCTGGCACCGAGCGTGCGTGGTTGTCATACGACGGCCACGCACGCTCGCTGCATTTGTGGGGTCGGCTAACCCACCAGCGCGTTGCGGATCTCCACATAGCGCGTCAAGAACATCCGCTCGTCGAGCCGTTTGCGCCGCATCCAGGTGCTGACCTCGAAGTTGCACTTGCTGGCATTGCACGACCCGCATGCCGGTACCACGTTGTCCACGGTGTAGCGCCCGCCGCGCGAGATGGCCATCACGCAGTCCTTCTGGAACGGGCCACCCGCGCCGCCGCAGTACGCGCACCCGCCCCACGCCGCTTTGATGGCCTCCCACTGCTCGTCGGTGAGGTCGTGGACCACGAGGTCCATCCGACGCTTGCGCTTGCGGGAAGCCCGGGCCGCGCGGGTTCGACTGACCGCCATCGGCCAAGCCTATTTGCCCCGCGAGCGTGCGCAGAATGCTCCTCCGACACGGCGTGTCGGGGCGCAGACGCGCACGCTCGCGGGGGCAGACGAATCAGCTCACATCGAAGGCACGGGCGCGCAGGGAACGCTCCACGCCGGCACGTCCCTCGATCACCAGGCGGCGCAGCGCGGGCGGCACCTCGGGATCGGACAGGAAGGCGTCAGCCGCATCGAGCCCGTTGCGGCTGATGTCCCACGACGGGTACAGCCCGATCACCACGGTCTGCGCGACCTCGCTGGACCGCCGCTCCCACACCCCGGAGATCGCGGCGAAGTAGCGAGTCGTGAACGGCGCCAGCAGTTCGGCCTGGCCGGGCTGCACAAAGCCGCCGACGATTGCACGGGTGGTGATGTTGGCGATCGTGTCGTCCTCGATGACCTGCTCCCACGCCGCGGACTTCACGACGTCCTGCGGGCGGGCCGCCGATGCCGCCGCGGCCTGACGCTTGCCTGCCGCGGTCGGGTCGCTCTCGGCCTCGGCGTCGATGAACGGCGTCTCGGGTCCATCGGCGTCGATCTGTCCGGTGCGGGCCAGCGCGGTGACGATCCGCCAGCGCAGATCGGTGTCGATCACCAGGCCGGGCATGTTCACCTCGGCCGGTTCGTTGTCGAGCAGTGTCGACAGCACGGCGACGTGGTTCGCCGACAGCACCGAGGTGCACAGCGCGTTCACGAAGGCGAGCTGGTGATCAGAACCGGGGGCAGCGTCCCGCGCCCGATCGAGCAGCGCATCGGCGAACGCCGGCCAGCCGATCTCGGTGGCCCACGCGGGATCTGCGTAAGAACCGAGTGCGGTCTGGGCCTGCATCAGGAGGCGCTGCGCGACACCCACCTCGGATTCGGCGTGGATACCGCTCATCACCAGGGCGACGAAGTCGCGGGCCTTCATCTCGGCCTCGCGCGTCATCTCCCAGGCCGCCGACCAGGCCAGGGTCCGGGGGAGTGGATCGGCGATATCGGCGATCCGCGACAGCACGGTCGACAGCGAGGTCGGGTCCAGCCGCAGCGAGCAGTACGTCAGGTCGTCATCGTTGACCAGGATCAGCTTCCCGCGTGAAACACCCACCAGGGCAGGGACATCCGTGACCGGACCCTCCACGTCGAGCTCCTCGCGGTGTACCCGCACGAGCTTGCCCGAGCCGGCAGGGTCGTCGTCGTAAATGCCGACGGCCAGCCGGTGCACCCGGGTCTCCCCGGCGCCCGGCGCCGCCCCCGACTGCGCGATGACGAACCGGGTGAACGCACCCGAATCGTCCACATCGAAATCAGCCCGCAGCGTGTTCAAACCCGTTGTCTTGAGCCACTGTTGACCCCAGCCGGACAGGTCGCGCCCGGAGGACTTCTCCAGTGCGCCCAACAGGTCGCCGAACGTGGCGTTCCCGAACGCGTGGTCGCGGAAGTAGTCGCGCAGCCCGGACAGGAACTCTTCGAGCCCGACGTAGGCCACCAGCTGCTTGAGCACCGAGGCACCCTTGGCGTAGGTGATGCCGTCGAAGTTGACCTCGACCGCGGCCAGATCCGGGATGTCGGCGGCAACCGGATGGGTCGAGGGCAGCTGATCCTGCCGGTAGGCCCAGGACTTCTCCACATTGGCGAAAGTGGTCCACGCCGTGTCGTATTCGGTGGCCTCGGCCTGGCAGAGCACCGACGCGAACGTCGCGAAGGACTCGTTGAGCCACAGGTCGTCCCACCACTGCATGGTCACCAGATCGCCGAACCACATGTGTGCCATCTCGTGCAGCACGGTCTCGGCGCGGCGCTCGTAGGAGGCCCGGGTCACCTTGGAGCGGAAGACGTAGTCCTCCAGGAACGTCACCGCGCCGGCGTTCTCCATGGCGCCCGCATTGAACTCGGGCACGAACAGCTGGTCGTACTTGCCGAAGGCGTACGGCGTGCCGAAATTGGCGTGGTAGAAGCCGAAGCCCTGCTTGGTTTCGGTGAAAAGCCGCTCGGCGTCCATGAATTCGGCCAGCGAGGCCCGGCAGAAGATGCCCAGCGGGATCTCGCCGTGGGTATCGGAATACGAATCCCGCCACACCGCGTAGGGTCCGGCGATCAGCGCCGCCAGGTAGGTGCTCATCTTCGGCGTGGTGGCGAAGGTGTGCACGGTGACCGGCCCGTCGGGTTCGGCGGCGGCGGTCGCCCCGTTGGAGATCACCTGCCAGTGCGAGGGCGCGGTGACCTGGACGTCGAAGGTGGCCTTCAGGTCCGGCTGGTCGAAGCAGGCCAACATCCGCTTGGCGTCGGCGGTCTCGAACTGCGAGTACAGGTAGACCTCGTCGTCGACCGGGTCGACGAACCGGTGCAGGCCCTCACCGGTGTTGGAGTACAGGCAGTCGGCATCGACGACCAGGACGTTGTGGGCGGCCAGCCCGGACAACGTGATGCCAGTGGATTCGTCGTAGCCGGATACGTCCAGCGCGACGCCGTTGAGCGTGGCGCTGCGCACCGTGTCGGCCGACAGGTCGATGAAGGTGTCGGAGCCGGCGAGGGCATCGAACGTCACCGTCGTGGTGGACCGGAAGGTGCGGTCGCCGGGGTTGCCGGAGCCGTCGGTGAGGTCGAGGACGACGCGGTAATTGTCGACGGTGACCAGAGCGGCGCGCTCGACGGCCTGTTCGCGGGTGAGATTGGGAAGTGCCACCCGTCCAACCTAGTGGCTGGACGGCGGCCGGACCCGGCCTACCGGGGGAAGCCGGCGATCCCGGCCAGTCCGTTGAGGGCGTCCAGGTTGTTCAGGATCGACCCGTCGCCGATCGAGGACATCATCTGCGGGCAGTACATCTGGATGGCGATGCCGGTGAAGAACGACGCCATCTGTGGGGACATGCCGCCGTCGCCGCGCATCTGGGAGGCCACCGACGCGAAGTCCTTGCCCGGCTCGACCAGCATCGGACACACGTCCTGGCCCATCTGCACTGCGGTACCCGGATCGCCGTAGCCCACCCCGGCGTTGTTCAGCGCGTTCAGGAATGAGCTGTCGGTCGGATCGGCCGGGGCCGGCACCGGGTCGGCCTGCGCCGGAACTGCCAACGCGAGGGCGGCGGCGACGGCACCGGCCGTCGCCAGGAAGGCACGAGCGGCCATATTGAGCTCCTCAGATATCACGCAGAACCCGTACATCGCTCTGCTCACTTGGGCAACAGTGGTTCACCAGGGTCACAGGAACACCACGTTTCGGTAAAGGTTCGCGCACTATGCGTTTCCTGTGCTGCTGCCGTGACTTCATCATGCATGTCGACATGCCGGCGACATGCCAGTCACCCTGATTGTCGCAATCGCTCCCCGGATAGTTACTCGCATCGGGAACATCTCGGCGAGGGTGCACAGTTGTGCTGAACGCAGTTGTGCCTTGAACCACACGAGAGGAACGCGTAGATGGCTCCCCAGGATCAACCCAACGATCAACAGGACACCGCCGGCTTCTGGTTCGACCCGCTGTGCCCCTGGTGCTGGATCACCTCACGCTGGATCCTCGAAGTCGAGAAGGTCCGCGACATCGACGTGCAGTTCCACGTCATGAGCCTGGCGGTACTCAACGAGGGCCGGGACCTGTCCGAGAACTATCAGGAACTGATGAAGAAGGCGTGGGGCCCCGTCCGTGTCGCCATCGCTGCCGAAGAGCTCAAGGGGCCGGAGATCCTCGGTCCGCTGTACACCGCGATGGGATTCCGGATTCACAATCTGAACAACAAGGACCTCGATGAGGTGATCGCGCAGTCACTCGAAGAGGTCGGCCTGCCCGCCGAACTGGCGGAGGCCGCCGAGTCCGACAAATACGACGAGGCGCTGCGCAAGAGTCATCATGCCGGGATGGACGCCGTCGGTGACGACGTCGGCACCCCGACCATTCACGTCAACGGGGTCGCCTTCTTCGGCCCGGTGCTCTCGAAGATCCCGCGTGGCGAAGAGGCCGGCAAGCTCTGGGATGCCTCGGTGACATTCGCGTCGTATCCGCATTTCTGGGAGCTCAAGCGCTCCCGCACCGAGAGCCCCGAGTTCGAATGAGCGGGTAACGCCGAGCGCGAGCATGCCGGGCAGGGGGGCGTCGTCTGCGAGAATGACCGCCATGCGCGTCTACATCGGTGCCGACCACGCCGGATTCGAATTCAAGAAAACCATCATCGAACACCTCAAGAAGACCGGCCACGAGCCGATCGACTGCGGTGCGTACAGCTATGACGCCGACGACGACTACCCGGCGTTCTGCATCGACGCGGCGGTCAAGACCGTCGCCGACCCGGGCAGCCTGGGCATCGTGCTCGGCGGCTCGGGCAACGGTGAGCAGATCGCCGCGAACAAGGTGCCCGGCGCACGATGTGCCCTGGCCTGGAGCGTCGAGACCGCCAAGCTGGCTCGCGAGCACAACAACGCGCAGCTGATGGGCCTGGGCGGACGCATGCACACCGAGGAGGAGGCGCTGGCCATCGTCGACGCCTTCCTGGCGACCCCGTGGTCGGAGGCCGAGCGCCACCAACGCCGCATCGACATCCTCGCCGCCTACGAGAAGGACCACGTGGCCCCGCCGGTGCCCGGCGCCTGACCGTGCCCGAAGGGCACACCCTGCACCGGCTGGCCCGGCTGCACCAGAAACGTTTCGGCCGGGCGCCGGTGCTGGTCTCCAGCCCGCAGGGCCGCTTCACCGACGGTGCGGCGGCGGTCAACGGGCACGTGTTCACCCGGGCCGACGCCTGGGGCAAGCACCTGTTCCACCATTACGACGGCGGCCGGGTGGTGCACATCCACCTCGGCCTGTACGGCACGTTCACCGAAGTGCCCGTCCCGCTGGGGCTGCCGGTCGGCCAGGTGCGGATGCGGATCGTGGGCACCGAGTACGGCACCGACCTTCGCGGGCCGACGGTGTGTGAGGTGATCGCCGAACCCGACATTGCCGGTGTGGTCGCGCGGCTCGGCCCCGACCCGCTGCGCAAGGACGCCGACCCCGCGTCGGCCTGGGCGCGAATCAGCAAGTCGCGCAGGTCGATCGGTGCGTTGTTGATGGACCAGTCGGTGATCGCCGGGGTCGGCAACGTGTACCGCAGTGAGCTGCTGTTCCGTCATCACCTGGACCCGTACCGGCCGGGTACGCATGTGGGGCAGGACGAATTCAGCGCCATGTGGACCGATCTCGTCGAGCTGATGAAGGTCGGGGTCCGCCGGGGCAAGATCGTCGTCATCCGCCCAGAACACGATCACGGTGCGCCGGCCTATGGTCCGGGCCGTCCGCGCACCTACGTCTACCGCCGGGCGGGGGAGGCCTGCCGGGTGTGCGGGACCGCAGTGCGCACCGCAGAACTGGAGGGCCGCAACCTGTTCTGGTGTCCCGACTGCCAGGTGTGAGTGCGCGCGGGCGGAGCGGACACGGGACAATCTCCCGGTGGAATTGATCCTCGTCGTTGTCGGAGCCATCCTCGTCACAGCAATCGCGCATCGGCGAGGTCTCGAACCTGCCCTGATCATCGTGGTGATCGGCAGCGTGGTGTCGTTCCTCCCGGGCTTCGAACCGCCCGAACTTGATTCGCACATTCTGCTGACGGTGGTGCTGCCGCCGCTGCTGTACTCGGCAGCCCTGGACTTCTCCTTCCCGACGTTCTTCCGCAACATCCGCCCGATCCTGGGTCTCGGCATCGGGCTGGTCGTGGTGACGGCCTTCGCCGTGGCGGCGGTGTCGTCCTGGTTGGTGCTGGTGCCGCTGACCTTCGGGCTGGCACTGGTGCTCGGCGCGATCGTCGCACCACCCGACGCCGTCACCGCCGTAGCGGTGGGGCGCAAGCTGGGTCTGCCCAAACGCGTGATGGCGATCCTCACCGGAGAGAGCCTGATCAACGACGCCGCCGCGCTGACGCTGTTCTCCATCGCGGTGGCACAGGTCGCCGGCAGCCACACCTTCATCGAGAACCCGTTCCTGCTCTTCGGCTACAGCGCCGTCATCGGTCCGTTGGTCGGGGCACTACTGGGCTATGTGACGTTGTGGATTCGCAAGCAACTGGACAATCCAGGACTGGAGACCGTGCAGGGGTTGGTGGTGCCGTTCGCGGCGTTCATCACCGCCGAGGAGTTACACGCATCCGGTGTGTTGGCAGTGGTGGTCGCCGGCTTCATCGTCGGCAACGGCGCGATGGGCGCCGGGTATCAGACCCGACTGCAGGAGCGGTACGTCTGGAACTCGTTGGACGTGTTACTCGAGGCCTTCGTGTTCGCTTACATCGGTCTGCATCTGCGCTTCGTCCTGGAGGATCTGCAGGAAGCCCACGAGTCCATTGCCGTGGTCGGGGTCGCTTCGGCGATCGTGTTGGTGATCGTGCTGATGATCCGACCGTTGTCGGTGTTCCTGATGTTCGGGCGCAACAAGCTGTCCCGGCACGTGGAGAACAAGTTCAGCGCGCCGGTTTCCGACGGCACCCGCGGCCTGTTCGGCCGGGTCAGACGAAAGCCCAAGGCGCACTGGCGCACCCTGATCGATCGCCGGTCGTTGAGCTGGCGGGAGAGCGTCGTCGTGTCCTGGACCGGAATGCGCGGAGTGGTGACGCTGGCCGCGGCCGCCGCGATCCCGGTCACCACCGCGTCGGGCGAACCGTTCCCGGAACGGGCCACCATCCAGGCCATCGCGTTCATTGTGAGCGTGGGCACCCTGTTGATCCAGGGTTGGACGTTGCCGCTACTGATCCGCCGACTGAACCTGTCCCGGTTCTGCGACGATCACGCGGCGGACCGGGAAGAGGAACTGAAGGCCGAACGGGTGGTGCACGATGCGGCCGACGAGGTGCTCGACGCGTTCGAGGCGGACCCACCCGAAGGCCTGGACCGGGGTGTGGTGAGCGAGATCCGCGCGGTGATCGCCCGGCATTCGCAGGACGCCGACGAGATGCCCGACCCCGAGGCGCTGACGAAACGAGCGGCGGTGTTCACGGGTCTCTATCGCGATGTGCTGTCGGCGCAACGTGGCGCGCTCATCGCCGAGCGCGATGAAGGGCGCATCGAGGATGAGGCGGTGCGCGCCATGCTCGAACGCCTGGACCTCCAGGAGGCTGGTGTGTCGGCGCGTCTGGAGAGCCGCCTCTAGAGACTGCTCGGCAGAAGGTCAGAAGCCCCCGAAATCACCGCCGAAGTCGCCGAACCCGCCACCGTCGAAATCACCGCTATCCCAGCCGCCGGCGTCCGTACCGCCCCAGTCGCCGCCGTCGGCGCCGCCGGTGTCACCACCGTCGAAACCACCGCCGTCCTGGCCCGCGGCGAGCCCGTCGGAGTAGCCGTCACCGTAACCGTTCTCGAAACCCTGTGAGCCGTAGCCGACTCCGTGCATACCCGAGAACATCGCATCGAACAGCAACACCGATCCCAGGCCCCAGGCGCCGGCCACCAACGCCGGCTTCCACCACGGCTCGGAGTACCAGCCCGCCGGCACCGGGCGCCCGGCCACGCGGCCGCCGGGGTAGTAGTTCGGGGTGCGCTGCGACGGGGTCGGGGAGGCCTCGATCTCGCGGCCCTCGAAGTTGATCCGACGGTCCTCGGTGACCTCGCCGGCCGAACGCTGTCCGCTCAACGACTCCAATTCCGGACCCGGATCCATGCCCATCGCAGTGCGGGCCGCGCGCACGTAATAGAGGCCCTCGATGGCACTCTCCTTGGCCAGCGCGGCCTGCTTGCCCGTGGTGGCCTGATCGATCTGCGAGGACGCCGCGGTGTAGCGCTCGGAGGCGTCTGCCAGCGCCTGCTTGGACGCATCGTCGGACCCGGTGAGGTTGAGCACCTGCCCCCCGAGACGCTCGATCAGTCGGCGGGCGTCAGCCTTGGCGTCGGCCAGGGACTCCGCGGAGCGGCGACCATTGGCCTGCGACGAGCTGTAGACGGCAAACGCGATCGCGGCGATGACCAGGACGATGAGTATCAGCAAAACGCTGTTCATGGCGTCCAGCGTACCGACGGAAATCGGTGATTCCGGGTCCTCGAAGCGAACTCAAATTACGCCGAGAGCGGAGTAAACCTCGTTGGACAGCGCGACCGTGCGTGGATCGGCATTGCACTTGGTGGCGTCGAAATAATTCATCACGTAGGCGTAGCCGATCCGGTGCTCCAGATCGACGAACGCGTACGAGCCACCTGACCCGCCGTGCCCGAAGATTCTGGTATTCGGCCCGGCCACACCGCGCTGGTTGAGCATGTAGCCCAGGCCCCAACCGTGGTCGGCCACTCGCGGGCCCAACACCACGTCGGCGTCGAAACCGCCTTGGGAGATCCGGCAGCGCTCCATGTGCTCGCGGGTCAGCAGCTTCTCCTGGGCCAGCGCGTTGTAGACGGTCGCCATGCCGAGTGCGGAGACGTGCGCATTGGTGCTCGGGAACTCCGCGGCGCGCCAGGTGTCCAGAGCTTGCACACCCAACTCGTCGTCCGGCACGAAGTCCATCGACACCGCCCAGCCGGCCATCGGATGGTCATCGAGCGAGGCCGGTGGTTGGGTGACCTGGTGGTCGGCCAGCAGGCTCCGCACCGACGGCTTGTTCACCATCTCCGCGCATCGATGGTGCTGCCAGACAGGTAACCCGATGTGGATGTCGGCGCCCAGCGGTTCGGCGATCTCGGTGCGCAGATACTGACCCAGGGTGCGGCCCGTGACCCGGCGCACCACCTCGCCGAGGATGAAGCCGAATGTCACCACGTGGTAACCCTGCGCGCTGCCCGGCGGCCACCATGGCGTCGCGGCGGCGATCCGGGCGCACACCGCGTCCCAGTCCGTCACCTGCCGCCAGTCCACCGGTTCGCGCGGGCCGATCACCCCCGAGCGGTGACCGAGCACCATGGCGATGGTGATGTCCTGCTTTCCGGCCTGGCCGAACTCGGGCCAGTACCGGGCCACCGGCGCATCCAGGTCGATCTCACCGCGATCGGCCAACAGGTGGATACACGTGCTCAACAGCCCCTTGGAGCCGGAATACACACTGGTCAGGGTGTCCTGCTGCCAGGGTCGGGTGCCGCCCGCGTCGGCAGATCCGCCCCACAGGTTGACCACCAGATCGCCCTCGACCCAGACTGCGACAGCGGCGCCCACCTCACCCCGGTGGGCGAAGTTGTCCTCGAAGACGTCGCGCACCCGGGCGAATTCGGACATGCAGAAGCCATCGATCGTATCGATCGGCTGACTTCTCAACGGTCCTCCAGCAGTGGGCAATGGACGTGGGCAACGATGGCGTCGAAGTGCCGCTACACGTCACTGCCCCGATGCTAGGGGCGGCCCGCTAACTGAATCGATGGGCGCGGTCGGATCGTTACGAGGTTGGCGTCGGGCCTGCGCCGATTCGACGCAGGATCGAGACCGGAGGTTTCATCGTTTGCCCAGGTGAGCCACGCCCGGACCGTGCAGCTCGGCAGCGACCGCGGCGACGCGTCCCGTCATCGCCAGCAACAACGCCTCGCCAGGTCCGTGGACTTCGCGCCCGCGGCCGGCCGACCGCTCAGCGTGATGGCCTGCGACGTCGCGGACATTCCAGCCGCGGCACAAGGTGGGAGCCTGCCACTGTTGCGGGCTCAAGTCGTCGAGCAGATCGGCGAACTCCTGGCGTTCCTTGTGGGCCAGGGCGCGGACACTGATCATTCGGTTACCGAAACCGGCTGGCTTCGGGGGTGAACCCGAAACAGACCGCAGGTATTTCCGTCACTGCATATGCGCGAGCGACTCCGCCGATCGTGGGGAGGATCGGCGGAGTCGGCGGGTTTTTTGACTCAGTGACCGACGGGGGTGCCGCGCCGTCCCGAAAGTCCGGTGTAGACCGCGATCAACACGATTGCGCCCACGACGCCCACCACGAACGGGAGGATCTGGAACCCGCCGTTCGCATTGCTGTATCCGAAGGCCGACGTGAGCCAGGAGCCAAGCAGGGCTCCGGCGATCCCGAGCACAACGGTCATGAGTGTGCTCAAGTTCTGCTTACCGGGCATGACGAGTCGCGCGAGGACTCCGATAATCGCGCCGACGACGATTGCGCTGATAATTGCACCGATCATCTCGTTGCCTTTCGTTCAAGCCGACTTCCTTATGGTCGGTGTGATGTAACCCACTGTCCTCCGATTCTCAGCTCACTGCTCGCGCCGAGATGATCTCGATATGCAGCCGCGGCCTACTCGTGGGTTACCCGGTCAGTTGCCGGGATCGAAACGGCACGTAGATCGCTGTGACAGCGGGATAATCGGCTTTGTGTCCGTCGTTCTCTGGGTGATTGCCGCGGTGTTCGCCGTCGGCACCGTCGCCGGTGGGTTGTTGCGGCTTCGTGCGTGGCTCGCCAAGCCGGTGCCGCCCGAGGTGATCGAGGCGGCACACCGTGATGACGACAAGGACGAGTAGCACGATGAAAACGATGCTCGTCGGAGCGCTGGCGGCAAGCGTTCTGTCCATCGGATCGCCGGTCGCAGATGCGGATCGACCTGAACCGCCCCCGCTGTACGGCTACTACAACCTCGTCATCGACTTTTCGAAGCAGGCGTTCAACGGAATGCCGACACCGATGAATCCGATAACGGTGCCTGTCGAATTCACCACCCACTGTGACGTGAAGGGATGCACTGCGCGCATGGACAACACGGACGACCATGCCCGCAACCCAGGTGCCCCCGTGGCCTATGAGTACAGCTGGAACAACGGCCGGTGGGAGACAAGCGGCGAGTATCCCTATTTCTGCGACCGCAGCGACCCCAACAGCGCCGTGAAGGCCCAGCGCTCGGATTACTGGATTCCGAACCCAGACGGCAGCTTCTTCGGAGAGCGCACCCTCGTCATCGGTGGAGTCGGATGCCCAGGAGAGGGACCAGGCACCCATACCGTGCCGATATCGCTGACACCGATCGAGTCGCCGGCCGCGACGGGGCGGTGAGCAGGGGCAAACAAACAAAAAACCGCCCATCAGGGCGGTCCTTGTGGAGCGGGCGACGGGAATCGAACCCGCGTAGCTAGTTTGGAAGACTAGGGCTCTACCATTGAGCTACGCCCGCATGTGCAGCATCAGCACTGTACCGGTGTGCCCCCGACCAAAGCCAATTGAATGCTCCGTGCCGTGAGCACGTAGTATCTCGCGTGGTCCGTTTGTGGGGTTTGCCGCAGCGGATCGACGACCAGCACGGGGTGTAGCGCAGCTTGGTAGCGCATCCGCTTTGGGAGCGGAAGGCCGCAGGTTCAAATCCTGTCACCCCGACTCACCCGCCAGTACGAAAGAACTATCTAGGAGCAGGAACAGTGAAGAGCACAGTCGAGCAGCTGAGCCCCACCCGGGTGCGCATCAATGTGGAGGTGCCCTTCACTGAGCTTGAGCCCGATTTTGATCGTGCGTTCAAGTCGCTGGCCCAGCAGGTCCGCCTGCCCGGCTTCCGCCCGGGTAAGGCCCCGCGCAAGTTGCTGGAAGCCCGCGTCGGCCGCGGTGCGGTGCTGGAGCAGGTCGTCAACGACGCGCTGCCGAGCCGCTACAGCGAGGCCGTCACCGCTTCCGACGTCAAGCCGCTGGGTCAGCCCGAGATCGAGGTGACCAAGCTGGAGGACGGCCAGGAACTGGCGTTCACCGCCGAGGTCGATGTGCGCCCCGAGATCACCCTGCCCGAGTTCGACGCACTCAAGATCACCGTCGACCCGATCCAGGTGAGCGATGAGGAGGTCGACGCCGAGCTGCAGTCGCTGCGTGCCCGTTTCGGCACCCTGACCGGCGTCGAGCGCGCTGTTCAGGAAGGCGACTTCGTCTCCATCGATCTGTCGGCCACCGTTGACGGCACCGAGGTGCCCGAGGCCGCCACCGAGGGTCTGTCGCACGAGGTTGGTTCCGGTCAGCTGATCGAGGGCCTCGACGACGCGATCATCGGTCTGAAGGTCGGCGAGTCCAAGGTCTTCACCACCAAGCTGGCCGCCGGTGAGTACGCCGGTCAGGACGCCGACGTGACCGTGACCGTGAAGTCGGTCAAGGAGCGCGAGCTGCCCGAGGCTGACGACGATTTCGCCCAGCTGGCAAGCGAATTCGACACCATCGGCGAGCTCAAGGAGAGCCTCACCGACCAGGTGCGTCGGACCAAGAGCGTGCAGCAGGCCGAGCAGATTCGCGACAAGGCCATCGAGGCGCTGCTGGAGCAGACCGAGGTTCCGTTGCCGGAGAAGATCGTTCAGGCCCAGGTCGACGACGCCCTGCACAACGCAATCCACGGCCTTGAGCACGACGAGGACAAGTTCGCCGAGCAGCTGGCCGAACAGGGCAGCAGCCGTGAGGAATTCGACGCCGAGAACAAGTCGAATGCCGAGAAGGCCGTCAAGACGCAGCTGTTGATGGACGCAGTCGCCGACAAGCTCGACATCCAGGTCGGTCAGAACGATCTCACCGAGCGTCTGGTGCTGATGTCGCGTCAGTACGGCATCGAGCCCCAGCAGCTGATCCAGATCCTGCAGCAGAACAACCAGCTGCCGGCCATGTTCGCCGACGTGCGTCGCGGGCTGACGATCGCCGCTGTCGTGCACGCCGCCACCGTCACCGATACCGGCGGCACCGTGATCGACACCACTGAGTTCTTCGGTCCGGCCGAGGATGCCCAGGCCGAGGTTGCCGACGACGCGCCTGCTGAAGAGTCCGCCGAGAAGTCCGCCGACAAGGACACCGAAGCCGCCGAGTGACGCTGTGAGCGAAAGCGCCCCCGTACGGGAGTGCCTGGCTCCGCAGTTTCGTTAGTGTCGTCAGTACCAATGCGAAAGAGAAAGCAGGTATCCAGTCGTGACTGACATGCGTTCGAACGGGAGCGGGTTCAGCCTCGTCGACTCCGTCTATGAGCGCTTGCTTGCCGAGCGGATCATCTTCCTGGGCTCGCAAGTGGACGACGACATCGCCAACAAGCTGTGCGCGCAGATCCTGTTGCTGTCGGCGGAGGATCCGACCAAGGACATCCACCTCTACATCAACTCGCCCGGCGGCTCGATCAGCGCCGGCATGGCCATCTACGACACGATGGTGCTGGCGCCCTGCGACGTCGCCACCTACGCGATGGGTATGGCCGCCTCGATGGGTGAATTCCTGTTGGCCGCGGGCACGAAGGGCAAGCGGCACGCCCTGCCGCACGCCCGGGTCCTGATGCACCAGCCCCTCGGTGGTGTCACCGGAAGTGCCGCGGACATCGCCATCCAGGCCGAGCAGTTCCACGTCATCAAGAAGGAAATGTTCCGGCTCAACGCAGAGTTCACCGGCAAGTCCGTCGAGCAGATCGAGGCCGACTCCGACCGCGACCGCTGGTTCACTGCGCAGGAGGCGCTGGAGTACGGGTTCGTCGACCACATCATCACGAGCGCCAACGTCAACGGCACCGGACCGGGAGCAGGGCTGAAGAAATGACCGACCACATTCATCCCTCACTGGACTCCCGCGTGCAGCCGCAGGCCCGCTACATCCTGCCGTCGTTCATCGAGCACAGCAGCTTCGGCGTCAAGGAATCCAACCCGTACAACAAGCTGTTCGAGGAACGCATCATCTTCCTCGGCGTGCAGGTGGACGACGCGTCGGCCAACGACATCATGGCCCAGCTGCTCGTGCTGGAGTCGTTGGATCCCGACCGCGACATCACCATGTACATCAACTCGCCCGGTGGATCGTTCACCTCGCTGATGGCGATCTACGACACCATGCAGTACGTGCGCGCCGACATCCAGACGGTCTGCCTCGGTCAGGCCGCCTCGGCCGCCGCGGTGCTACTGGCCGCCGGAACCCCCGGTAAGCGGATGGCCCTGCCGAATGCCCGCGTCCTGATCCACCAGCCGTCGCTGGGCGGGGTGATCCAGGGACAGTTCTCGGACCTGGAGATCCAGGCCGCCGAGATCGAGCGGATGCGCACCCTGATGGAGACCACCCTGGCCCGTCACACCGGCAAGGATCCCGAGCAGGTCCGCAAGGACACCGACCGCGACAAGATCCTCACCGCCGCGCAGGCCAAGGACTACGGAATCATCGATACGGTCCTGGAGTACCGCAAGCTCTCTGCGCAGAGCAGCTAGGAAATCCCCAGCCCGATGACACACGCCCTGCCCCGTTATTGCGGTGCGGGGCGTGCGTCGTCGTGGAGGGATCGTCGACCCCGACGAATGCCCGTGTATGGCGCAGGTCACGTCTTCGTATCGCAACGACACGCCAGGGACACGGTCAGCGTGCCGACGGGTGGCGAGCCGCCAGGAGAGATATGTTCTCCTGCACACAACCAAATACCACCGGAGCGATTCGGCCTTATCGGTCGCACCGCAACGGAACGAACGGGTAGCGTCGGGTTTACGCCCGAGGTGACCCAGCAAGTGGCGTAACGACCGACTGCAAACAGGAAGTAGGACCCCCCCACATGGCGCGCATTGGAGACGGCGGTGACCTGCTGAAGTGCTCGTTCTGCGGCAAGAGTCAAAAGCAGGTCAAAAAGCTCATTGCCGGTCCGGGCGTGTACATCTGCGATGAGTGCATCGATCTGTGCAACGAGATCATCGAGGAGGAACTCGCCGACGCTGACGACGTCAAGCTCGACGAGCTGCCCAAGCCCATGGAGATCCGGGACTTCCTCGAGGGCTACGTCATCGGTCAGGACACGGCAAAACGGACGCTGGCCGTGGCCGTCTACAACCACTACAAGCGGATCCAGGCGCAGGAGAAGTCCCGCGATTCCCGCACCGAGCCCGTCGAGCTGACCAAGTCCAACATCCTGATGCTCGGCCCCACCGGCTGCGGTAAGACCTACCTGGCCCAGACCCTGGCCAAGATGCTCAATGTGCCGTTCGCCATCGCCGACGCCACCGCACTGACCGAAGCCGGGTATGTGGGCGAGGACGTCGAGAACATTCTGCTCAAGCTGATTCAGGCCGCAGACTACGACGTCAAGCGCGCCGAGACCGGCATCATCTACATCGACGAGGTCGACAAGATCGCCCGCAAGAGCGAGAACCCGTCGATCACGCGCGATGTCTCCGGCGAGGGTGTGCAGCAGGCCCTGCTGAAGATCCTGGAAGGGACCCAGGCCTCGGTCCCGCCGCAGGGCGGCCGGAAGCATCCGCACCAGGAATTCATCCAGATCGACACCACGAACGTGCTGTTCATCGTGGCGGGCGCATTCGCGGGCCTGGAGAGGATCGTCTCGGACCGGGTCGGCAAGCGTGGCCTGGGGTTCGGTGCCGAGGTGCGGTCCAAGGCCGAGATCGACACCCAGGATCACTTCGCCGAGGTGATGCCCGAGGATCTGATCAAGTTCGGTCTGATCCCGGAGTTCATCGGTCGTCTGCCGGTCGTGGCCTCGGTGACCAACCTGGACAAGGAGTCCTTGGTCAAGATCCTCTCCGAGCCCAAGAACGCTCTGGTGAAGCAGTACGTCCGGTTGTTCGAGATGGACGGTGTGGAACTGGAATTCGACGCTGACGCGTTGGATGCGATCGCCGATCAGGCCATCCACCGTGGTACCGGTGCCCGCGGCCTGCGCGCCATCATGGAGGAAGTCCTGCTGCCGGTGATGTACGACATTCCCAGCCGCGACGACGTCGCCAAGGTGGTCGTCACCAAGGAGACCGTGCAGGACAACGTGCTGCCGACCATCGTGCCGCGTAAGCCGCCGCGTTCGGAGCGCCGCGAAAAGACCGCTTAGGTCCCTCTTCGCGAGCAGTCATAAAAGTGCCCCAAATCAAACGATTTGGGGCACTTTTACGTCTGCTGGGCGAAATCTACTGCTGCACGCGATCGGGGCGGGTGTAGACGTTCATCGAGTCGCCCCGTAGGAACGCCACCAGGGTCAGTCCCGATTGGCTGGCCAAATCGACGGCCAGCGAGGACGGTGCCGAGACCGCGGCCAGGATCGGGATACCCGCCATCACGGCCTTCTGGGTGAGCTCGAACGAAGCCCGGCCACTCACCAACAGAACCGTCGCGGTCAATGGAACCCGGTGGTGTTCCAAGGCCCAGCCGATCACCTTGTCGACGGCGTTGTGCCTGCCGATGTCCTCGCGGACGACGAGCATGGTGCCGTCGACGGTGAACAGCGCCGCCGCGTGCAAGCCTCCGGTGCTGGCGAACAGCTTCTGGGCATCGCGCAGCTGGGCCGGCATCGCCGAGAGCGCCGCGGCGGCAACCGTCGACGGGTCATCGCCAGGGCAGTGTCTGCTGCTCAACCGCACCGCCTCCAGGGAGGCCTTGCCGCACACCCCGCACGATGACGTGGTGTAGAAGTTTCGGGTCACGTCCACATCGGGCTGCGGCACGTCAGGGGCCAGGGTCGCGTCGAGCACGTTGTACGTGTTGACTCCGTCCGCCTCGGCGCCCCGGCAGTAGCGCACCGACACCAGATCCTCGCGTTGCCCGATCAGGCCTTCGGTCAGCAGAAACCCTTGGGCCAACTCGACATCGGCGCCAGGGGTACGCATCGTGACGGTGATGGGCCTGCCGTCGACCCGGATCTCCAAGGGTTCCTCGACCACGAGGGTCTCGGGCCGGGCCTCGGCCGTCCCACCGGTGAAGTGGTGGGCGCGGCGGCGGGCGGTTACCCGGCCCACTAGGGGACATCCGTTTCGCGTCGCTGCAGCCGGATGACGACGGCCTTGGATGCCGGTGTGTTGGATCTTGCGGCGGTGTGGTCCAGCGGCACCAGTGGATTGGTCTCCGGGTAGTAGGCGGCGGCATTACCGGCCGGCGTCGAGTACGGCACCAGCAGGAAGTCTTTGGCGTACCGCTCCTCGCCCTCGAATTCCGAAACCAGGTCGACGCGATCGTTGGGTTTGAATCCCAGTCGTTCGATGTCGGTGGGGTTGACGAATACCACCCGGCGGCCGCCCTTGACTCCGCGGTAGCGGTCGTCCAGGCCATAGATGGTGGTGTTGTACTGGTCGTGACTACGCAGGGTCTGTAGAACGAGCCGGCCTTCGGGCACCGGAACCCACTGCAGCGGGTTGACCGCGAAGTTGGCTTTGCCTGTGGTGGTAGGGAATTCGCGCGAATCCCGTGGCGGGTGTGGGAGCTGGAACCCGTCAGGCCGGCGCACCTTGGTGTTGTAGTCCGCGCAGCCCGGCACCACCGCGGCGATCGCGTCGCGCACGGTGTCGTACTCGGCGGCGAAGGACTCCCACGGCACCGGATGGTCCGGACCCAGCAGGGTGCGGGCGAGCTCGCAGACGATGCCCACCTCGCTGCGCAACTGATCACTGGGCGGGTGCAGGCTGCCGCGCGACAGATGGACCATCGACATCGAATCCTCAACCGAGACTTGCTGTTTGTGCCCACCCACGATGTCGCGGTCGGTGCGGCCGAGGGTGGGCAGGATCAACGCGGTCTGGCCGTGCACCACGTGGCTGCGGTTGAGCTTCGTCGAAACCTGAACGGTCAGAGAGCAACTGCGCAACGCAGCCTCGGTGACCTCGGTGTCGGGCGTGGCCGAGACGAAGTTGCCGCCCATCCCGATGAACACGCCGGCCCGGCCGTCGCGCATGGCACGGATGGCGTCGACGGTGTCGTAGCCGTGCTTGCGCGGGCTGGAGATGCCGAACCGGGCATCGAGGGCATCCAGGAACTGGTCGGGCATCTTCTCCCAGATGCCCATGGTCCGGTCGCCCTGGACGTTGGAGTGGCCGCGCACCGGGCACACCCCGGCCCCGGGCTTGCCGATCATGCCGCGCAACAGCAAAAGGTTGGTGGCCTCACCGATGGTGGCCACCGCGTGATGATGCTGGGTCAGGCCCATCGCCCAGCAGATCACGGTGCGCTGGGAAGAAGCGAGCAGGTCGGCGACCCGCTGCAACTGGGCACGGTCCACGCCGCTGGCCTCGGTCACGGTGTCGAGGTCGACGCCGCGGGTCTGGGCGGCGTACTCGTCGTACCCGGCGCAGTGCGTGGCGATGAACTCGTGGTCGACGACGGTGCCGGGGGCACTGTCTTCGGCTTCCAGCAGCAGTCGGCCCAACCCGGCAAACAACGCCATGTCCCCGCCGAGGCGGATCTGTACGAACTCGTCGGCGATCGGAACCCCGTGCCCGACAACACCGTGCACCTTCTGCGGATCCTTGAACCGGATCAGGCCGGCCTCGGGAAGCGGGTTGATCGCAATGATCTTGGCGCCGTTGGCTTTTGCCTTCTCCAGCACCGACAGCATGCGCGGGTGGTTGGTGCCCGGATTCTGCCCGGCGATGAGGATCAGGTCGGCCTCGGTGACGTCCTCGACGGTGACCGAGCCCTTGCCGATACCGATCGATTCAGTGAGTGCGGTACCCGAGGATTCGTGGCACATGTTCGAGCAGTCCGGCAGGTTGTTGGTGCCGTAGCTGCGGACCATCAGCTGATACAGGAACGCGGCCTCGTTGCTGGTGCGTCCGGAGGTGTAGAACAGCGCCTCGTCAGGGGAGGCCAGCGCGTTGAGATGCTCGGCGATCAACCGGTAGGCGTCAGCCCAGGCGATCGGGCGGTAGTGATCGTGGCCTGGGGCCAGCACCATCGGATGGGTGAGGCGGCCCTGCTGGGATAGCCAGTATTCGGGCTTGGAATCGAGTTCGGCGACGCTGTGGCGGGCGAAGAATTCCGGTGTCACCACTCGCTTGGTGGCTTCTTCGGCGACGGCTTTGGCGCCGTTTTCGCAGAACTCGGCGAGTTTCCGTCCGCCGTGTTCCTCAGGCCAGGCGCACCCTGGGCAGTCGAAGCCGTGACGCTGGTTGAGCCGGGTGAGTGCAGCGGCCGTTCGCAGCGGCCCCATCTGCTCGAATCCTCGCTGCATGCTGACCAGGACTGCCTTGACCCCGGCGGCCTCATCTTTGGGTTCGGTGACAACCGCGGCGTGCTCGTCGTAGTCGGCATCGATGTCCTTGGCGCTGGTCATGAACCCAATCTAGTCCCCGAGATCCGAGCGACGTGCCGCTTGGCAGGGCGCTTGCAGTGATCGTTAGGGCCCGCGTACTGCCTTGCTGCTGAGGGCGTGGTTGTTGGGGTTGGGGTGTGGTGGGTGGGGGTCGAGCAGTGTCCAGCCGGGTGGGAGTCGGAGGTCGGCTGGGTCGAGTGGTTCTGTGTCCCAGAGGTGTTCGATGTTGGGCGGGGCGGGTGTGGGGTGGTCCCACTCCAGGTCCCAGTCCGGTTGCCACTCGGTTTCCCAGTCGAGGTTCCAGTCGGGATCCGGTGCCGGCACTGGTCGCGCTGACTCGGGTTCGGGTCGTTCGGGTGGAGTGAGTAAGAGTTCGGGGCGGTGGTGGTAGTTGATGCGGTTCTGGCCGTGTTCCAGGTGGGGTGGGGGCCGCCATTCCACGTCACCGTCGGGGTTGATGCTGGTGGTGTAGCCACCGTCGGTATGGACGAGGCGGTTGTCGGGGCCGCAGGCCAGGGCCATCTCATCAATATTGGTGTTGCCGCCATCGGCCCAATCGCTAACGGCGTGGTGGGCTTGGCAGCCGTAGGGGCCCACGGTGCAGCCTGGTTTGGTGCATCCTCCGTCGCGGGCGATCAACATGATGCGCTGGGCGGGGCTGGCGACCCGGCGGGCCCGGAAATGATTGAGTGCTGATCCGGTGGCCTGGTCGAACACCGCGAGGTGCCAGTGGGCGTGGCCGGCCATCCGGATGACGTCTGTGATGGGGATTTTGGTGCCGCCCCCGCTGATCCCGATCCCAGCGCGGGATTCGAGGTCTTGCAGGGTGGTGCGGATGATCAGTGATACCGGTAGCCCGTTGAGTTGACCCAGGTCGGTCATCAAGGCGATACGTCCGATGACGAGCAGGGCGTCGTGTTGGCGTTGGGCCAGGTTGCGGTGATCGTTGTCGATCTGGGTTTGGCTGGGGGTGCCGCTGGTGCAGGGCTGTTCGTCGGCGGGGCTGCACATACCCGGCGCAGCGAATTTGGCGAACAGGATTTCCCACACCGCGGCTGTTTCGGGGTCCAGGTGCGCGGTCAACGCGGTCATGCCGTCGCGACCCTGCCTGCCCATCGTGGCGCCGCGTTTGCGGGCGCGTTCGGTGTCATCGGGTTCGGGTCCGTCCTGATCGAGCAGGAACAGGCGTAGTTCGGCGGTGTCTTTGAGTTCTTTAGGGCCCACCCCGACGGCGACGCGCACCAGGTCGGCTTCGAACTGTTCGGCGGTGGTGGTGTCGACGAATCCGGGGAGTCGGCTGACCGCGTCGCGCAGCACCCGCACATGATCGGCGGTAATCAGCCCGGCAGCCTCAGCCGCAGCGACCACCGGCAACACCGGGGGCAACGGTTCACCGGTCAGGGTGCGTCGCGGCCCCAGCTCGGCGGCTTCACCCAGGCGGCGGCTGGCCTCGGCAGTGGACAGGCGCCATCGGATGCGCAGCACCGTGTTCCAGGATTTGGCGCCCATCTCCTGGGGGGTGGTGTCGGCTTGCAGCTGGGCCAACAACCGATGCAACGGGGACGGCAGCTGACACAGCAGGGCCTCGTAGTCGTCGAGCACGCCGAGCAATTCGGTGCGGGTCAAGGCGGTGAGGTCACAGGCAGCGAACGCGTCGTACGCGGTGCGTAACGCCGCTACCGCCTCACCCGCACCCGCCTGCATGACTCGAACATACATTCGACCACCGACAAGCGCGGCCGACGGGGCCCGGATCGGGGTGCGCCGATTTATCCGGGCTCAGCGGTGGGGGCTGGTTGGGCCTTGACCGGTGGTGTGGCGGCGGATGTCTCGGGCGCTGACGGCGCTGCGGACTGGGTCACGGTCTCGCCGAAGTGCATGGTGGGTTCGGCGGCGGGAACGGACATCTCGGGTGCGGTGTCGACCTGGGCCGTTTCGACGCCCAGTACGGCCATGGCTGCGACTGCCGTCAATCCGGCGGTGCCGAGGAGAAGCTTGGTTCTCGAATCCGTGCGCATTTCCCATGACCTCCGTCGTCTTTGCATTGAACCTCTATGTTAATTGAATGCATCTTCGGCGCGCGGCATTCCATGTTCATCGGGGCGACTGAGTCGCATTTCGATCTCGGGTCGGGGCCGGACGGTGCCGGAGAGCGCGGAGATCGGCCCGGCCGGGGAGACTTCATCCATGTCACGAGAGCTGGTCCCCGGGGTAACCGTGCTCGGCAACCTCGCGATCGACACCATCAATGGGGCGCCGCCCAGCCCGGGGGGATGTGCTTCGTTTGCCGGAGTCGCTCTGCAGGCGGCGGGTGGGCCCGGCCGGATCGTCGCGATGGGTGCCGAACGCGATCACGTTCTGTTCGACGGGCTTCGCGCGCGGTTCGGGTCGCTGGTGCAGATCCTGCCGTCGGAGGCGACGAGTTCGTTCAGCCTCGACTACGACGACACCGATCACCGACATATCGGTGTGCGGGCGATCGGCCCGGTCTGGACTGAGGCGGAGGTCGACGCGGCCGATCCGGCGACGACATGGGTGCATCTGGCTCCGTTGCTGCGCACCGATTTCCCGGCCGCGACGCTCGCTGCCCTGGCGGCGCGCGGCCATCGGGTCGCCTATGACGGGCAGGGCCTGGTGCGGGCCGACCGATTGGGTCCGTTGGTCGAGGATCGTGACTTTCCCGCAGAGTTGCTGGTCAACGTCGACATCCTCAAACTCGCCGAGGATGAGGCGGTGATCGTCGCTGACGGCGCGTTCGACGGGTCGACTGCGGAACGACTCGGCGTCGCGGAGATCCTGGTGACCTACGGCTCGGCGGGATGTGACATCTACGTCGACGGTGCGGTGCAACGAGTGCCGGCTGCCTGGCGGGTGCTGGATGTCCAGACCACGGGGGCGGGGGACATGTTCACCGCCTGTTATGTCGCGCACCGCGCGGCGGGCCATGCTCCGGA
The DNA here is from genome assembly GCF_017876775.1 of Mycolicibacterium lutetiense. Lineage (NCBI taxonomy): Bacteria > Bacillati > Actinomycetota > Actinomycetes > Mycobacteriales > Mycobacteriaceae > Mycobacterium > Mycolicibacterium lutetiense. The sequence continues at coordinate 1,159,827 of NZ_JAGIOP010000001.1, forward strand.
CCGCGCCGCGGAGGCGGCGAGCGCGCTCGTGGCGCGGGAGTTGGACAAGCGGGTGCATGTCGGTACCCCCGATCACGGGTGAACGTAGGCCGAGGCTAAACTCGACATGTGTCAAGTTTGCGTTTGGCGCTGCTAGCGGGGAGCTACCGACCGGTAGCTTTTTCCTTAGAGAATGGCATTCTCCTAAACGTGACGAAAACCACAGTTTTGTCTCAACCCGGGCTTGTTCACGCACTCGAGCAGCATCTTCGCCGTGACTTCACCCGCGTGTCGGGGGGATGCGCGGTGAATCGCACCCTAAGAGCAGTGCAATAATCGGTACTGGTAGTGACATCAAAATTCGGTGGACGTTCGATCCGGCGGCAGGTTACGTGCCAGCGGCCCGGAAAGACGTGGTCTAAGCAGTGTGAAAGGCGGTAGCCGTGGGTGAGAACGGCAACGGCACTGGCGCCGCGCCGCGGCAGAAGCTCGAGAAGGTTGTCATACGCTTCGCCGGCGACTCCGGCGACGGTATGCAGCTGACCGGTGACCGCTTCACTTCTGAAGCTGCACTGTTTGGCAACGACCTGGCGACCCAGCCGAACTATCCGGCCGAGATCCGCGCGCCACAGGGCACCCTGCCCGGTGTGTCGTCGTTCCAGATCCAGATCGCCGACTACGACATCCTTACTGCCGGTGACCGCCCCGACGTGCTCGTGGCGATGAATCCGGCCGCACTCAAGGCCAATGTCTCGGATCTGCCCCGCGGCGGCCTGATCATTGCCAACTCAGATGAGTTCACCAAGCGGAACCTCGCAAAGGTCGGATACGACGCCAATCCGCTAGAGGATGACACGTTGTCCGACTACGTGGTGACCTCCGTCGCGATGACGACGCTGACCCTGGGTGCCGTCGAGGCGATCGGCGCCACCAAGAAGGACGGCCAGCGCGCCAAGAACATGTTCGCCCTCGGCCTGCTGTCGTGGATGTACGGCCGCGAGCTCGAGGCCAGTGAGGCCTTCATCCGGGAGAAGTTCGCCCGCAAGCCCGAGATCGCCGAGGCCAACGTGCTGGCGCTCAAGGCGGGCTGGAACTACGGCGAGACCACCGAGGCCTTCGCGGTCACCTACGAGGTGGCCCCGGCCAAGCTCAAATCCGGTGATTACCGCCAGATCTCGGGTAACACCGCGCTGGCCTACGGCATCGTGGCGGCTGGACACCTCGCGCAGATCCAGGTGGTGCTGGGCACCTACCCGATCACCCCGGCGTCGGACATCCTGCACGAGCTGTCCAAGCACAAGAACTTCAACGTCCTGACCTTCCAGGCCGAGGACGAAATCGCCGGCATCGGTGCAGCCATCGGTGCCTCCTACGGCGGCGCGCTGGGTGTCACCAGCACGTCGGGTCCGGGTGTCTCGCTCAAGTCCGAGGCGATCGGCCTGGCCGTGATGACCGAGCTGCCGCTGCTCATCGTCGATGTGCAGCGCGGTGGCCCGTCGACCGGTCTGCCGACCAAGACCGAGCAGGCCGACCTGCTGCAGGCGCTGTTCGGCCGCAACGGTGAATCGCCGGTGGCAATCCTGGCCCCGAAGTCACCGTCGGACTGCTTCGACATCGCGGTGGAGGCGTCGCGCATCGCGATCGACTACCACACCCCGGTCATCATCCTGTCCGACGGAGCCGTCGCCAACGGCTCTGAGCCCTGGCAGATCCCGGATATCAGCACCTACGAGCCGATCGAGCACAAGCTGGCCAAGGCCGGTGAGCCGTTCGCGCCGTACGCGCGCGATCCCGAGACCCTGGCCCGCCAGTTCGCGGTGCCGGGCACCCCGGGCCTGGAGCACCGGATCGGTGGTCTTGAGGCGGCCAACGGCTCGGGCAACATCTCGTACGAGCCCAAGAACCACGACCTCATGGTGCGGCTGCGCCAGGAGAAGATCGCCGGCATCACGGTGCCGGACCTCGAGGTCGAAGACCCCACCGGCGACGCCGAACTGCTGATGCTGGGCTGGGGCAGCAGCTATGGCCCGATCGGCGAGGCCTGCCGGCGGGCCCGCCGCAACGGCGTCAAGGTCGCCCAGGCCCACCTGCGCCACCTCAATCCCTTCCCGGCCAACCTCGGGGAGGTGCTGCGCCGCTACCCGAAGGTGGTGGTGCCGGAGATGAACCTCGGTCAGCTGGCGCTGATGCTGCGCGGCATATACCTGGTCGACGTCCAGTCGGTGACCAAGGTGGAGGGCATGGCCTTCCTCGCCGATGAGGTCGAAGGCATCATTGACAGCGCCTTGGATGGCACGCTGGCCGAGAAGGAAGCGGACAAGGCCAAGTTCGCGAGGCTGGCGGCGGCCACTATCGAGGAACCAACTGAGTCGAATGCTGTGGGAGCGGACGCATGACTGACCTGATCGGCGCAGATCTGGGGCTGACCGAAGGGGCGTTGACCAAGAACGCCCTGGTGCCTACCACCGACCAGCCGCAGAAGGGCAAGGACTTCACCAGTGACCAGGAGGTCCGCTGGTGCCCGGGTTGCGGTGACTACGTCATCCTCAACACCATCCGCAACTTCCTGCCGGAGTTGGGCCTCAAGCGCGAGAACATCGCGTTCATCAGCGGCATCGGCTGCTCCAGCCGGTTCCCGTACTACCTGGAGACCTACGGTTTCCATTCGATCCACGGTCGCGCGCCGACCATCGCCACCGGCCTGGCTCTGGCCCGTCCGGACCTGTCGGTGTGGGTCGTCACGGGTGACGGCGACTCGCTGTCGATCGGTGGCAACCACCTGATCCACGCGCTGCGCCGCAACGTGAACCTCACGATCCTGCTGTTCAACAACCGGATCTACGGCTTGACCAAGGGCCAGTACTCGCCGACCTCCGAGGTCGGCAAGGTCACCAAGTCCACCCCGATGGGCTCGCTGGACTACCCGTTCAACCCGGTGTCGCTGGCGCTCGGCGCGGAGGCCACCTTCGTGGGCCGCGCACTGGACTCCGACCGCAAGGGTCTGTCCGAGGTGCTGCGCGGTGCGGCCGAGCACCGCGGTGCCGCACTGGTGGAGATCATGCAGGACTGCCCGATCTTCAACGACGGTTCGTTCGACGCGTTGCGCAAGGAAGGCGCCGAGGAGCGGCTGATCAACGTCAGCCACGGTGAGCCGATCAAGTTCGGTACCGATGGCGAGTACTGCGTGGTCAGGTCCGGGTTCAGCCTGGAGGTCGCCAAGACCGCCGAGGTTGCAGCCGACGACATCGTGGTCCACAATGCCGAGATCGACGATCCGGCTTACGCATTCGCGCTGTCACGGTTGAGCGAGCAGAACCTCGATCACATGGTGATGGGTATCTTCCGGAAGGTCAGTCGACCGGCCTACGACGACGCCGCGCGCCAGCAGGTCAACACGGCGATCGAATCCAAGCCCCATGACACCGCGGCTCTGCAATCCTTGCTGCGTGGTAAAGACACCTGGACAGTCGACTAGTTGCGCTGAGCAGACCGACCGAAACAATCTGTGCACAGCCCCGCTCGCCGCGGTAGTTCTGGCGGGTGGGGCTTCGCGCCGTATGGGGCGCGACAAGGCGACGCTGCCGTTTGACGGTTCGACGATGGTCGAGCATGTGGTCGCCGCCGTGAGTACGCGGTGCTCACCGGTTTTTGTCATCGCCGCGCCCGGCCAGCCACTGCCTGAACTGAGTGCTGAGGTGTTGCGCGACGAGGTGCGTGGCGTCGGGCCGCTGGTGGCGACCGGCCGTGGGCTACGTGCCACCGCCGAAGCCGGCCTGGATCGCGCCTTCGTCTGCGCGGTCGACATGCCGTATCTGAATTCCGAACTGATCGACGTCCTGGCGGCGTCCGCCGATCGGGTGCCGGCCGATATCGTGCTGCCCTGGGACGGCAGGTCGCATTACCTGGCGGGGATCTATCGCAGCGCGCTCACCGAGCAGATCGCGGCCCTGGTGCACGCTGGCCGGCGCAGCATGCGCGCGCTGGCTGAGTCCGTCGACACGCAGCGGATCGTGATGCCACCGCAGCGAGGGCTGACGAACGTGAACACTGCGGCCGACCTGGCCTGAGCGTGAACTATCGGGCAGATATAGCTCAGCAAATTGTGAATTCGCATCAGAACTCGACGCTATTTACCGTTTCGAGATAATTGGTCGGTTATTTCACCGCATTTGGGGTCTCGGAAGCCGGATTAATTCAGGAAACGTCATCAGTGGGTGAACGTCGGGTGTGCGCGAAAGTCGCTGGCGTTCAATAACATTCATGTTACCGAGCAGTCCGGGAACTCTTCCCGTTATTCGCTCCGGCATGTGCTCAGTCTGTCTAAGTTTGTGTCACAACACCCCTGACCGCTCGGTTTGTCGGATCTGAGTGATTGCGAGTCGCGCCGCAGAGTTGGCCGGGCAGGCTGACAATTCTGGATGTATCGACGAAAGTTCTTGTAGTTCAAGATGTTTAGACCGTCAGTTACCATCTCCGCGGGCGTCGAGCACGTTGCAGTCCGGCCCGGACGCAGTGGCCTACGGGCTCGATATCCCTTGTGCGCCAGGATGATCGGAAGCAGGCCCGGGTTACGAGGGCTGGACTTCTGCAGCGAACAGAATCGCCCCGGTTCGGCCCGGCGTGACACTCGTCGATGGCATCTACCAGCATATTTGTTGTCTCAGGCGTTGTTTGCCCGCAGTGCCGCACCCAAATCAAGTGGGCCAGTTCACAAAAAATGCGTGATCTGCCTCACGTTAAGTTTGCGCCGATCACGAAATGGTAACGGCGGCGCCGCCCCGCTGACCTGCACGAACGATTCGTCCGGCGCCTCGTTATCTGTCCGTGATATTCCCGCTATCGCTTCTACATCGAGATGACTTCTCTTCGAGACCTTTGTACGGTCCAAAGCGTCTCCGATACGGAGCAAACAATTTCAACAGCATGAACCTGCGTGTGAGTGGGGCCGCGGTGGCGATTACGCCCGACGCGGGGGCCTGGGTCTGATCCTGGGCCGGGCACTGTGGCCCTCCCTTTCGTGCCCGACCGAGACGGCGCGAACCAACCCCTCCGGCCTGGAGTCAGGCCGCCGCACCCGTGTGAGCGGGTGTGGATGGTGCGCGCTTGGCGAAAGGAACAACGTGAAGAACATCCGCAAGACGTTTGGAATGGGCATCATCGCCGGAGCACTCGCTGTGGCTCCCGTGGCTCTGGGCGCCGGTACCGCCAATGCGGACAGCGTCAACTGGGACGCGGTCGCAGCCTGCGAGTCGGGTGGCAACTGGGCGATCAACACCGGTAACGGCTACTACGGTGGCCTGCAGTTCAACATGGGCACTTGGCGCTCCAACGGTGGTTCCGGTTCGCCGCACCAGGCCTCGCGCTCGGAGCAGATCCGGGTCGCCGAGAACGTGCTGCGCAGCCAGGGCATCGGCGCGTGGCCGACCTGCGGTCGGCGCGGCTAGGACAGCGCCACCAGCACAAATAAATACTTGATACGAAGCGGTGCCGGGCTGTTGCCCGGCACCGCTTCTGTTTCATCAGAATGCTCTCGGGTTACTCCAGCCCCGAGAACCTCCGATGAAACTTCAGCCTCCCCTGTAACGCGTGACGTTGGTCACACGAACCTATTAGTGACCGCACAGTTGCACGAACGTGATCGGCATCTGCCGCGGTCCTGGTGTCAAAGGTCGGGGAAGGGCCGTGAGATGACCATAAGAAGGACTTTGAACAGGGCTTTCTGGCTTACCGCAGCGTCGGCCGGGCTTATGCTCACGCCCCTGTTGGGGGTAACGGCGACCGCCGGCGCGGACACGGTGAACTGGGATGCGATCGCCGACTGTGAGTCGGGCGGCAACTGGTCCATCAATACCGGCAACGGCCACTACGGCGGTCTGCAGTTCAAACCGGCCACCTGGGCCTCGAACGGCGGATTCGGATCGCCTGCCTCGGCGTCCCGTGAAGAGCAGATCCGCGTCGCCGAGAACGTCCTGGCCACCCAGGGGATCGGGGCCTGGCCGAAGTGCGGCGCCCGCGGCGGAGCGCCGGCGGGCTGGGCGGCGCCCACCGCTCCGACCGGCTGCCAGGCGGTGCGTCCCGGCGCGGTGCTGGGAATCTTCGACCTGCGTCGGATCTGCACGACCTTCCTGGACCCGCTGACCGCGTTCGGTGTGCCGCGCTGAGCTCAGCGCACGGGGGTGAATGCCCTGCGCGCGGCGATCGAGGCCAGATGCCGGGTCAACACGACCTCGGGCACCAATACTGACGCCCGCGTGGCAGCGGCGCTGAGTACCTGCGGACGCAGGTTCACGACCCGGCCGATGAACTGTGACTCCCGGACGATCGCCATCACGCGTCTGCGTCGCACGGTCGCGAATCGGGAGAAGGCGGTCGCCAGATCTGGGCCCCCGGCCGCAAGGGCGGCCAGGATGGCGGCATCCTCCAACCCCTGACAGCCGCCCTGGCCGAGATGCGGGCGCATCGGATGGGCGGCGTCCCCGGCGATCACCACCGGCCCCCGGGCCCAGCAGCGGGCCGGGGCCCGGTCGTAGAGATCGTTGCGGAGCACTTGATCGGGATCGGTCGTGGCGAGCAGGGTCGGGATGGGGTCGGCCCAGCCGCCGAAGATCCGTTGCAGGTGCTTCAGCTCCCCGTCGGCGTTCCGGTGTCCCTGCGGAGCCCGTTGGGTGGCGAACCAGTACGTGTGGTCGGGGCCGAGGGGCACATGGCCGGCCTCCATTCCGGGGGCCATCGTCTCGCCCGAGAGTTCGGGGTCGATGGCATGGTCGGCTACCCCGCGCCAGGCCGTGTACCCGGCGTAGCGACGTTCCAGCGGTCCGTTGAGGTGACGCGCCACGGTGGAATCGACTCCGTCGGCGCCGATTACCGCGGCCACCGCCCGCACAGTTCCGCCCGACATCTGCACCCGCACCGCGCCGTCGTGTACGTCGAGTGTCTGCGCGCCGACCCCGTATTCGACGGTGCCCGGGTGCAACGCCCCGGTGAGGATCTCGGTCAACGCCGTTCGATGAATCACCACGAGCGGTTCGCCGAGCGCTCGAATCATCCGGTCGGCAGCCGGGCGACGCAGCCAGGTGCCGTCGTGCCAGCGCATGGCCCCCGCGGTGACCCGCCCGCCGGACGCGCGCACCTGGTCGCCGAGGCCGATCTCGTCGAGCGCCGCCAGCGCGTTGGGCCAGATGCTGATGCCGGCACCTGTGGTGGTGTCGGTACGAGCCTCGGCGACAGACACCTCAAACCCGTGACGCTGCAACGCGACTGCGGTGGCCAGGCCGGTGATGCCTGCGCCGACGACCAGGACGGACTGTGCCATCGGTCGAATCTAGCCGGGCCGGGTACGGGCGACTCACCACGGTCGGCGTCGGAATGGGTAGCCTTCCAGCGTTCTCGCAGTGTGTCTACAGGTTCCCGCGCCGAATTCGCCGGGACGGAACAAATGAATGAGGTCAGATGAAACTCACCCGCTTCGGTATCGCGCTCGGCGCCACACTGATTGCCGCCGCGGCACTGAGTGGTTGCTCGAAGGTGATCGATATCCGGGACGCGGCCGCCGGGGCGGCCGAGAAGGTCGTCGCCTCAGGCACCGAGAAGATCACCGAAGCGGTGTCGGGCAACCTGTTCACCGCGGAGGGCATCGACAACGCCTACGCGGCGATCGGTGAAAAGGTCGGCGCCAACCCGATGCAGGTGGTCGACGTCGTGATCGCGCCCGGCGTACTCAAGGTCGAGGCCATCGACCCCAACGCCCCGGCCGAGCTCAACGAATGGAGCTACACGTCCGGCGTGGTCGCACCGCCACGCCCCATCGACTATGACGACGACACCGAGGCGTTGCAACAGAATCTGTTCGCCTCCTCCGACGTGCCGACCAGTGCGATCGTCGCCGCGATCGACGGCGCCGTGGCGGCCAGCGAGATCCCTGACGGCAAGGTCCAGACGGTAAGTATCAAGCGCAACATGCCGTTCGATGAGAACGTGATCGTCTTCATCAACGTCCAGGGCGAGCGCAGCAGCAAGCAGGTTCGGGCGGACGTCACCGGAGCGATCACCGAGGTGGTCTGACCGCTGCACCGTTACCGTGGGGAGCCATGACGGCCTTCGACGATCTCGACGACTACTTCGCCTTGCCCCGGGTATCAGGTCTAGCGGTGTCGCCGGATGGTTCGCGGCTGGTCACCACGGTCAGCACGCTCAATGACAAGCGCACCGAATTTCTCAGTGCCATATGGGAATTGGACCCTGCAGGACTGGAGCCGGCGCGCAGGCTGACCCACGGACTCAAAGGAGAGTCCGCGCCGGTGTTCACCACTCACGGTGATCTGTTGTTCCTGGCGGTGCGTCCCGGCGAAGACGAGGGCAAGCCGCCCGCGGCCCTGTGGCGTCTCCCCGCGAGCGGTGGCGAGGCATTCGAGGTGCTGGCGATGCCCGGAGGCGTCACCGCGGCCGTGAGTGCCCGCGCCGCCGACGCGACGGTGGTGACCGCGCCTCTGCTGCCGTCATCGGCCGGAGTCGACGACGACAAGGCGCGGCGGGAGGCGCGCAAGGAAAACAAGGTGTCGGCGATCCTGCACACCGGTTACCCGATCCGGCAGTGGGACCACGACCTCGGCCCGGACCAACCCCACCTCTTCGACCTCGGCGCCGACTCCGACGGGCGGCGGGACCTGACCGCCGACCCGGGCGCGGCGTTGCGGGAGGCGACCTTCGACCTCAGCGCCGACGGCGGATTCGTGGTGACGTCCTGGCAGGTGCCGGGCCCGGGCTCGGCAATGCGGTGGACCCTGGTGCGTATCGACCGGGCCACCGGGGAGCGCACCAAGATCGCCGAAGAGCCCGGAGCGGACCTGGAACACCCGGTGATCGCGCCGGACGGCCACGCCCTGGCCTTCACCAGGGAGACCCATTCCACCCCGGACTCGCCGCCGCGGATCACGCTGAGCCGCATGCGGTTCGGTGAAGATCCCGTGGAGCTGACGGCGGACTGGGATCGGTGGCCGTCCTCGGTGGCGTGGACGCCGGATTCGTCGGCGCTGATCGTGACGGCCGACGACGGTGGCCGCGGTCCGATCTTTTCCGTCGACCCCGCCTCGGGGGCGGTGACTCGACTGACCGACGACGACTTCACCTACTCCGACGTCAGGCCCGCACCCGGTGGCGTGATCTATGCGTTGCGCAGCTCGTACGCTGTGCCGCAGCATCCTGTCCGCATCGATGCCGACGGCACTGTCACCGAATTGCCGTGCGTCGACGCGCCCGCATTGCCCGGCACGCTGACCGAGGTGACCGCGACCGCGGCCGACGGCACCCCGATCAGGTCCTGGCTCACCCTGCCCGCCGGGGACGAGCCGGCCCCGCTGGTGCTGTGGATTCACGGCGGGCCGTTGGGCAGCTGGAACAGCTGGCACTGGCGGTGGAACCCGTGGCTGCTCACCGCACAGGGATACGCGGTGCTGATGCCGGATCCGGGGCTGTCCACTGGCTATGGACAAGACTTCATCGCCCGCGGCTGGGGCGCCTGGGGTGGCGAGCCCTACACCGACCTGATGGCCGCCACCGATGCCGCGTGCGCACATCCACGTGTCGATGCATCGCGGACCGCCGCGATGGGCGGCTCGTTCGGTGGCTACATGGCCAATTGGATCGCCGGGCACACCGATCGGTTCGATGCGGTCGTCTCCCATGCCGGCCTGTGGGCGCTGGACCAGTTCGGGCCTACCACCGATGGTGCGTACTGGTGGGCTCGTGAAATGACCGAGCAGATGACACATCAAAATTCGCCGCACCGGTCCGTCGGTGAAATCGCTACTCCGATGCTGGTCATCCACGGCGACAAGGACTATCGCGTTCCGATCGGCGAGGCGCTGCGGCTGTGGTACGAGCTGCTGACCTACTCGGGTCTGCCTGCTGATGACAACGGTGAAAGCCCACACCGGTTCCTGTATTACCCGACCGAGAACCACTGGGTGCTGGCCCCGCAGCACGCCAAGATCTGGTACCAGGTGGTCACCGCGTTCTTGGGCGAGCACCTACGCGGCGAACCGGCGCGGCCGCCGGAACTGCTCGGGTAGCGTCGGGAACGTGACCCAGCGTGAGTTTGATCTGGTGCTTTACGGCGCCACGGGATTCGTCGGCAAGCTGACCGCGGAGTATCTCGCCCGAGCCGGGGGACCGGCCCGGATCGCCCTGGCCGGCCGCTCCGAGGAGCGACTGCGGGCCATCCGCGACGGACTGGGACCCGGTGCGCAATCGTGGCCGCTGCTGACCGCTGACGCGACCGACCCGGCCTCCCTCGACGCGATGGCCGCGCGTACCCAGGTCGTGGTGACCACGGTGGGGCCCTACGCCCGCTACGGCATGCCGCTGGTGGCCGCCTGCGCCGCGGCCGGGACCGACTACGCCGATCTCACCGGTGAGACGACCTTCATCCGCGACAGCATCGATCTGTATCACAAGCAGGCGGTCGACACCGGTGCGCGAATCGTGCATTCGTGCGGATTCGATTCGGTGCCATCCGATCTCACCGTGTACGCACTCCATCGGCGAGCTACCGCAGACGACGCGGGCCAACTCTGTGACACCAACCTGGTGGTGCGTACCTTCGCCGGCGGTGTGTCCGGCGGCACCGTCGCCTCGATGCTGGAACTGCTCGACACGCTGTCGTCGGATCCAGAGGCCAGGGCGCTGATGAACGATCCCTACACCCTCAGCCCGGACCGTGCGGCCGAGCCCGAACTGGGTGCTCAGCCCGATGTCCGGTGGCGTCGCGGCGGTGAGATCGCGCCCGAGCTTGCCGGGTACTGGACCGGGGCTTTCGCCATGGCGGCGCCCAACAGCCGAATCGTGCGGCGCAGCAACGCATTACTGGACTATGCCTATGGTCGCCGCTTCGAGTACGCCGAGCAGATGAGCGTGGGCCGGTCGGTGGTGGCGCCGTTGGCCGCCGCGGCGATGACCGGGTCCAACGCCTTCACTCTCGGTGTGGGGGGCCGCTACTTCAACCGGTTGCCCCGCCGACTGGTCGAGCGCCTTGTGCCCAAACCCGGAACCGGTCCCAGTGAGCGGACCCGCGAGCGCGGCCACTACTGCATCGAGACGTACACGACCACCACATCGGGTGCCCGCTATGTGGCAACCATCGCTCAGCAAGGAGATCCCGGATACAAGGCGACAGCAGTGTTGCTCGGGGAGTGCGGACTTGCGCTGGCTACCGACCGTGATGCCCTCTCGGAGCTGCGGGGCGTGCTGACGCCGGTGGCCGCGATGGGCGATGCGCTCATGACCCGGCTACCGGCCGCCGGCGTGACGTTGGAAACCGCTGCCCTGGGCTGAGCTGGCACGACATGGATGCATCGGCCTGAGTCGAACCCGTGTGGGGCAAGATCGGATTCGGCTAGTGTCGTTGGTGAGGACTTCAAGTACGTCGGCAACGAAGGTGGGATGAAAAATGGCCGGTCTCGATGATCTGTTCGCGCAGATCCCGGTGGCGGATATTGCAAGCAAGCTCGGTGCCGATGAAGGCGAGGTGAACGCCGCCATCAAGACCCTGGTTCCTGCGCTCGTCGGCGGAGTGGCTGAGAACGTACAGGCTGACAACATCGACTCCAGTGACCTCGAGTCGGCGGTCAGCGCACAGGGCGTCAGCGGCCTCCTCGACGGCGGCGTGGCCGTCGACCAGGTCGACGCCGAAGAAGGCAACCAGATCGTCTCGAAGATCTTCGGCGGCAACGACAGCAATCAGGTCGCGTCGGCGTTGGCGGGTACGGGCGCTGCCGGCGGCGATCTGATCAAGAAGCTGCTGCCGATCCTGGCGCCGATCGTGCTGGCCTACATCGGCAAGCAGTTCGCCCAGAAGAACGCCGCACCCGCGGGCGAGGCTCAGGCTTCCGGCGGCGGGCTCGGGGACATCCTCGGCAGCATCCTGGGCGGCGCGACCGGCGGCGGTGCCGCGAACAACCCGCTCGGCAGCATCCTGGGCAGCGTGCTCGGCGGCGGTGGCAGCCAGGGCAACGCCATCGGAGAGATCCTCGGCGGTCTGCTCGGCGGCAAGAAGTAGCCCAACTCCAGCTCGAAGGCCCCCGACGCCCGGTGAACGCACCGGGTATCGGGGGCTTTCGCGTATTTGGGCCCGTCCTTCTTAGAATGGCTCGGTGACCGCCACCCCTGACAATCGTGCCGATGCCCTCCCCAAATCCTGGGATCCGGCCGCGGTAGAAGCCGACCTGTACCAGGGCTGGGTGGATGCCGGATACTTCACCGCCGATCCGGCCAGCGAAAAGCCGCCGTATTCGATCGTGCTGCCGCCGCCCAACGTGACCGGCAGCCTGCATATGGGCCACGCGCTCGACCACACACTCATGGACGCCCTCACCCGGCGCAAGCGCATGCAGGGCTTCGAGGTGTTGTGGCTGCCGGGCATGGACCATGCCGGGATCGCCACCCAGACATTGGTGGAGAAGCAACTCGGTGCCGACGGCAAGTCCAAGGAAGACTTCGGCCGCGAGCTGTTCATCGAGAAGGTGTGGGACTGGAAGCGTGAGTCCGGCGGAACCATCGGCGGGCAGATGCGCCGCCTCGGTGACGGTGTGGACTGGAGCCGCGACCGCTTCACCATGGACGAGGGCCTGTCGCGTGCCGTGCGCACGATCTTCAAGAGGCTCTTTGACGCCGGCCTGATCTATCAGGCCGAACGGCTGGTCAACTGGTCGCCGGTGCTGGAGACCGCGATCAGTGACCTCGAGGTCAAGTACGAAGACGTCGAGGGCGAGCTGGTCTCGTTCCGCTACGGCTCGATGAACGACGACGAGCCGCACATCATCGTGGCCACCACCCGGGTCGAGACCATGCTCGGTGACACCGCGATCGCGGTGCATCCCGACGACGAGCGTTACCGCGACCTGGTGGGCAAGACCCTGCCGCACCCGTTCGTCGACCACGAGATGATCGTGGTGGCGGACACTCACGTCGACCCCGAATTCGGTACCGGCGCAGTCAAGGTCACCCCCGCGCACGACCCGAACGACTTCGAGATCGGCATGCGCCATCAGCTGCCGATGCCGACGATCATGGACAGCAAGGGCCGGATCGCCGACACCGGAACCCAGTTCGACGGCATGGACCGCTTCGAGGCGCGGGTCAAGGTGCGCGAGGCGCTGGCCGAACAAGGCCGGATCGTCGCAGAGAAGCGGCCCTATCTGCACAGCGTCGGACATTCCGAACGCAGCGGTGAACCCATCGAGCCACGTCTGTCCCTGCAGTGGTGGGTCAAGGTGGACGGTCTGGCCAAGTCGGCGGGCGATGCGGTGCGCAACGGCGACACCGTGATTCACCCACCGAGCCTGGAGCCGCGATGGTTCGCCTGGGTGGACAACATGCACGACTGGTGCATCTCCCGGCAGCTGTGGTGGGGCCACCGGATCCCGATCTGGCACGGTCCCCACGGCGAGACGGTGTGTGTCGGCCCCGACGAGACCCCGCCGGAGGGCTGGGAGCAGGACCCCGATGTCCTCGACACCTGGTTCTCTTCGGCGCTGTGGCCGTTCTCCACCATGGGCTGGCCCGAGCGCACCCCCGAACTGGCCAAGTTCTATCCGACGTCGGTGCTGGTCACCGGTTACGACATCCTGTTCTTCTGGGTGGCCCGGATGATGATGTTCGGCACCTTCGTCGCCGATGATCCGGCGATCACGTTCGATGGGGCGCGCCCCCCGCAGGTGCCGTTCGAGAACGTCTTCCTGCACGGCCTGATCCGCGACGAGTTCGGCCGCAAGATGAGCAAGTCGCGCGGCAACGGCATCGACCCGCTGGACTGGGTCGAGAAGTTCGGCGCCGACGCTCTGCGATTCACCCTGGCACGTGGGGCCAGCCCCGGCGGTGACCTGTCCATCGGTGAGGACCACGCTCGCGCATCGCGCAATTTCGCCACCAAGTTGTTCAACGCGACCCGCTTCGCGTTGATGAACGGTGCCGCTCCCGCTCCGTTGCCCGCTGCCGCCGACCTGACCGACGCCGACCGCTGGATCCTCGGTCGGCTCGAAGAGGTCCGTGTCGAGGTCGACGGTGCGCTCGACAGCTACGAGTTCAGCCGGGCCTGCGAATCGCTGTATCACTTCGCCTGGGACGAATTCTGTGACTGGTACGTGGAACTGGCCAAGGTGCAGCTGGGTGAGGGTGTGGCTCACACGACAGGGGTGTTGGCGGCTGTCCTCGACGCCCTGCTCAAACTGCTGCACCCGGTGATGCCGTTCGTCACCGAAACGCTGTGGAAGACGCTCACCGACGGCGAGTCGATCGTCATCGCGCAGTGGCCAGAAGCGTCGGGCATCGCGCTCGATCCGGTTGCGGCACAACACATTGCCGACATGCAGAAGCTGATCACCGAGGTTCGCCGCTTCCGCAGCGACCAGGGTCTGGCCGACCGGCAGCGGGTCCCGGCCCGCCTGTCGGCTATCGCCGAGGCCGGCCTGACCGAGCAACTGCCCGCGGTCACCGCACTGGCCTGGCTGACCGATGCCGGTGACGGATTCACCCCGTCGGCCTCGGTCGAGGTGCGTCTGGCGCAGGCCACGGTACTCGTCGAGGTGGACACCTCGGGCACCGTCGATGTCGCGGCCGAGCGGCGCCGGATGGAGAAGGATCTGGCCGCCGCGCAGAAGGAATTTGCCACCACGACGGCCAAGCTCGGAAACGAGGAGTTCCTGTCCAAGGCGCCCGACAATGTCGTCGAAAAGATCCGCGGCCGCCAGCAGTTGGCCTCCGAAGAGGTCGAGCGGATCACTGCCCGCCTGGCCGGACTCAAATGAGGATCCGGTGACCGATCCGATCCCCACTCCGGACGAGATCGCCGCGCTGCTGCAGGTCGAGCATCTACTCGATCAGCGCTGGCCCGAGACCAAGCTGGACCCCAGCACCGCGCGCATCGCAGCCCTGCTGGAACTGCTGGGCTCGCCGCAGCAGGCCTACCCGTCGATCCATGTCGCGGGGACGAACGGCAAGACGTCGGTCGCACGCCTCATCGATGCGCTGTTGACCGCACTACACCGCCGTACGGGGCGCACCACCAGTCCACACCTGCAGTCCGCGGTGGAGCGCATCTCGATCGACGGAAAACCCATCACGCCGGCGCAATACGTCAACGCGTACACCGAGATCGAACCATTCGTCGAACTGGTGGACCAGCAGTCCGAAGCCGACGGTGGCCCGAAGATGAGCAAATTCGAGGTGCTCACCGCGATGGCCTTCGCAGCTTTCGCCGACGTGCCCATCGACGTCGCGGTCGTCGAGGTCGGCATGGGTGGACGCTGGGACGCCACCAACGTCGTCAACGCCCCGGTCGCGGTGATCACTCCGATCGGCCTCGACCACACCGACTACCTGGGTGACACGATCGCCGCGATCGCGGGGGAAAAGGCCGGCATCATCACCCGGCAGCCCGACGACCTGGTGCCGGTCGACACGGTGGCGGTCATCGCCACGCAGGTTCCCGAGGCCATGGAGGTACTGCTGGAAGAGGCGGTGCGTGCCGATGCTGCCGTCGCCCGCGAAGACTCGGAGTTCGCCGTGCTGTCCAGGCAGGTCGCCATCGGCGGCCAGGTGTTGGAGTTGCAGGGCCTGAGCGGGGTGTATTCGGAGATCTTCCTGCCGCTGCACGGTGAGCATCAGGCCCACAACGCCGTTCTCGCACTGGCCGCGGTCGAGGCGTTCTTCGGTGCGGGTGCCGGCAGTCAACTCGACGTCGAGGCGATCCGGGCCGGCTTCGCGGCCGTGCACAGCCCGGGCCGGATGGAGCGCATGCGAAGCGCGCCAACAGTTTTCATCGATGCGGCACACAATCCTGCCGGCGCCGCGGCGCTGGCGCAGACCTTGCAGCAGGAGTTCGACTTCCGCTTCCTGGTCGGGGTGGTGTCGGTGATGGGGGACAAGGACGCCGGTGGCATCCTGGCCGCGCTGGAGCCGGTGTTCGACCAGATCGTGGTCACCCACAACGGTTCGCCCCGGGCGATGGACGTCGAGTCATTGGCGTTGTTGGCCGAGGAAAGGTTCGGCCAGGATCGGGTGATCACCGCCACGACGCTGTCGGATGCCATCGAAACCGCCACCGCGTTGGTCGAGGAGGCCGGCGCAGAGGAAGGCCTGTCCGGGGCCGGCATGGTGATCACCGGTTCGGTGGTGACTGCCGGCGTGGCCCGGACCCTGTTCGGACGGGACCCGCAATGAACGATCAGACACCCGGCGACACGCCGGCCCCTACTGACCCCTGGAAGAGCTTCCGTGGGGTGATGGCAGCGACGTTGATCCTCGAAGCCATCGTGGTACTTCTGGCCCTACCGGTGGTCGGTGTCAGTGACGACGGGCTGACCTGGACGTCGGGCGGATTCGTGATCGGCCTGGCCGTCGTGTTGATCCTGATGTCGGGGCTTCAGGGGCGGCCCTGGGCTATCTGGGCGAACCTGGGCATCCAACTGGTGGTGATCGCCGGAGCGCTGATCCATGGGGCGATCGGCTTTATCGGTGTGATCTTCGCCGTGGTCTGGCTGCTGATCGTGTACCTGCGGGGTGAGGTCAAACGCAGGCAGGATCGGGGTCTGCTGCCCGGTCAGCAACCGCCCAGCGAATAGCCGCGGCCGGGTGCGGACCCCGTCGGGAGCCCGCGGTGGCACGGCAGGGTTACCGACCGGTACGCTCACTGCTCGTGACTGAGCAGACCCTTGTCTTGATTAAGCCCGACGGCGTGCAGCGCCACCTGGTCGGGGAGATCCTCGGCCGGATCGAGCGCAAGGGTCTGACCCTGGCAGCGCTCGAACTGAAGAACGTCAGCGTCGAGCTGGCCAAGCAGCACTACGCCGAGCACGACGGCAAGCCGTTCTTCGATTCGCTGCTGGAATTCATCACTTCCGGCCCCGTCGTCGCCGCCATCGTGGAGGGGCCGCGGGCTATCGCGGCCTTCCGTCAGATCGCCGGTGGCACGGACCCGGTGGAGAAGGCTGTGCCCGGCACCATCCGCGGTGACCTGGCGCTTGTCACCCAGGACAACCTCGTGCACGGATCGGATTCGCCGGAGTCGGCGGCCCGTGAGATCGCCCTGTGGTTCCCTGGCGAAGCCTCCGCCTGATAATCCTTCTCGCAGTCTGGTCTGTACCGCGTCAGTGATGTGGGATACTGGGTACGGGTAGCCAGCCTCAACCGAGGCTGGGTACCCGAATGAAGACTTCGACGAGCGCGACCACCGCAATCCGGTGCGGCGCGGGCCGTCCAGCCATCATTCAGCCAGGCACCGGGTGGGTTCGGTAGCGAACCGCCCGGAGCGAGACCACAACAAGCCCGGGGAAAGTGTCCCGGGCCAATAGCGGAAGCCCTCGCGTGGCCGCGTCGATACGACGCGCCCGGGGGCTTGAGGAGAATTCGTGGCCGAAGATGCCCAGAATGACGACCTATCCACCGAGACTCCGCAACAGGAGGGACTGCCCGAGCGGCTGAGAGTCCACTCGCTGGCGCGGGTGCTCGGCACCACCAGCAGGCGGGTGCTCGACGCCCTGGCTGAGTTCGACGGCCGTCGGCGCAGTGCGCACTCCACGATCGACAAGGCCGACGCGGAGCGGGTCCGTGACGCACTGGCCCTCGACTCGGCGGAGCCGGCTCAGACCGAGCAGGCAGAACCGGTGCAGGTCGAGGCAGTCACGGTCGCAGTGACCGAGTCCGTCGCGGCCCCGGCAGAAGATGCCCCGGCAGAAGATCCGGTCGAAACCCCCGAGGTCGAGGCTCCCGAGGAAGACCCCGTCCTGGTGGGCGATGAGCCCGAGTCGCGGTTGATCCTGGAGACCGCGAACATCCCCGCGGCTCGGGAATCCCACACCGAACGGGCCGACTACCTGCCGCTGTTCGTCGCCCCGCAGCCCGTCAGCTTCGTGCCGGTCCTCGTCGAAGACGATGACGACGACGAAGACGACACGGATACCGACGACGACGCCGATGCCGACTCGGATACCGACGACGATCAGGCGGATCGACCCGCCGCACGCCGGCGCCGTCGGGGCCGGCGGGGTCGCGGTCGTGGCCGCGGTGAGCAGGCAGACGACAACGAGTCCGATTCGGGCCCGGATTCCGATACCGACACCGCTGATGACCAGAGCGATTCCGACGAGGAATCCGACGACGAGTCCGATGAATCCGATGAGGGCACCGACGAGGACACCGCGGGTAGTGACGGCAACCGTCGCCGTCGCCGCCGGCGTCGGCGCAAGTCCGGCTCCGGTGACGGTGACGACTCGAGCTCACCGGATGACCCGCCCAACACCGTCGTGCACGAGCGTCCGTCCCGGCCCGAACGTTCGGGCCGGAGCAGCGATGACTCGGAGATCCAGGGGATCAGCGGATCGACCCGCCTGGAGGCCAAGCGTCAGCGCCGCCGCGATGGCCGTGACGCCGGCCGTCGTCGTCCCCCCATCCTGAGCGAGGCCGAGTTCCTGGCCCGCCGCGAGGCCGTCGAACGCACCATGATCGTGCGCGACAAGGTCCGCACCGAGCCGCCGCATCAAGGTGCCCGCTACACGCAGATCGCCGTGCTGGAAGACGGCGTCCTCGTCGAGCATTTTGTGACGTCAGCGGCATCCGCCAGTCTGGTCGGCAACATCTACCTCGGCATCGTGCAGAACGTGCTGCCGTCGATGGAGGCCGCCTTCGTCGACATCGGCCGCGGTCGTAACGGTGTGCTCTACGCCGGTGAGGTGAACTGGGAGGCTGCCGGCCTCGGCGGGTCGAACCGCAAGATCGAACAGGCCCTCAAGCCGGGGGACTATGTCGTCGTCCAGGTCAGCAAGGATCCGGTCGGGCACAAGGGCGCCCGGCTCACCACGCAGGTGTCGCTGGCCGGCCGCTACCTGGTCTACGTGCCGGGCGCATCGTCGACCGGCATCAGCCGCAAGCTGCCCGACACCGAACGCCAGCGGCTCAAGGAGATCCTCAAAGAGGTTGTTCCGGCCGATGCCGGAGTGATCATCCGCACCGCGTCGGAGGGCGTCAAAGCCGAGGACATCCGATCCGACGTCGAGCGGCTGCAGCAGCGCTGGACCGAGATCGACGCCAAGGGCGCCGCGGTCAGCGCGAAGAAGGCCGGCGCGGCCGTCGCCCTCTACGAAGAGCCCGATGTTCTGGTCAAGGTCATCCGTGACCTGTTCAACGAGGACTTCTCCGGCCTGATCGTCTCCGGTGACGAAGCCTGGGACACGATCAACGCCTACGTCAACACCGTTGCGCCTGACCTCATGGGCCGGCTCACGAAGTACGAACCCGCCGGTGGCGCCGACGCGCCCGACGTGTTCGCCGTACACCGCGTCGACGAGCAGCTGGCCAAGGCGCTGGACCGCAAGGTGTGGCTGCCTTCGGGTGGAACCCTGGTGATCGACCGCACCGAGGCGATGACCGTCGTCGACGTCAACACCGGCAAGTTCACCGGCGCCGGCGGCAACCTAGAGCAGACCGTCACCCGCAACAACCTGGAAGCTGCCGAGGAGGTCGTGCGGCAACTGCGCTTGCGTGACATCGGCGGCATCGTGGTCATCGACTTCATCGACATGGTCCTCGAATCGAACCGGGATCTCGTGCTGCGCAGGCTGACCGAGGCCCTGGGCCGGGACCGCACGCGGCACCAGGTGTCCGAGGTGACCTCACTGGGCCTCGTGCAGCTGACCCGAAAGAAGTTGGGTACCGGTCTGATCGAGGCATTCTCGACAACGTGCACGCACTGCGCCGGCCGCGGCATCGTGCTGCATGGTGACCCGGTCGATACGGCTTCGTCGTCGAACACCGGCCGTAAGGCCGAATCCAGTGGCGGCGGTAGCAGCAGCAGCAGCGGCAGCGGCAGCAGTCGACGCAGCAAGCGGGGCAAGCGCGGCAACGCCCGTCCGGAGCCCGAAGAGGCGCCGGTCGTCAAGGTGCCCGACCATCCGGTCGGTGAGCACCCGATGTTCAAGGCCATGGCTGCGGCGAGCGACCGCCACGACGAAGACCCCGAAGGTCACGAGGACATTGACGAGCACGAGCACGGCGTCGAGCACACCGAGGCCGAGGGCGACGAGCAGGTGACTCCCGAGGACTCGGGCGTAACCGAGGATTCTCCCGACGGCGTTTTCGACATGCAGGACGCCGAGGAGTCCGACGAATCTGATGAGGAATCAGAAGAGGACTTGGACGAGGACGAAGACGAGATCGACCTCGATGACGAGGACCTCGATGACGACGACGAGGACCTCGACGACGACTCGGACGATGACTCAGACGAGGACGACGAATCCGACGATGACGACTCGGACGAGGATGACTCGGACGAGGACGAGGAGTGCGACGACTCTGACGAGTCTGAAGACGACGTCTACCAGGCTCCCGAGCCCGTGGTAGCGGAGGTGGCACCCAGCCGCGGCCGTATTCGTCGACGTGCCGCAGCCAGGCCCGCAGGGCCGCCACGCCAGGACTAGAGGGCGGTTTGACCCTCTACCCGCTGGTCAAGTACCCTTGACCAGTTGTCTCCAGTGCCTGTAATAGTCGCAGGCCGGTGACGGCGGGACATCCCGCCACCCAAGACCCGCGCACGCACCGACCGGTAGCGCGCGCCCGCAGAGAGCAGCAGAGCAGAGGACACGATGGCGACATACGCAATCGTCAAGACCGGCGGCAAGCAGTACAAGGTTGCCGTCGGTGACGTGGTGAAGGTTGAGAAGCTCGAGACTGAGCCTGGCGCATCGGTATCGCTGCCTGTCGCCCTGGTGGTCGACGGCGCCAAGGTCACCAGCAAGGCTGATGACCTGGCCAAGGTCGCCGTGACGGGCGAGGTGCTGGAGCACACCAAGGGTCCCAAGATCCGCATCCACAAGTTCAAGAACAAGACCGGCTACCACAAGCGCCAGGGGCACCGTCAGCAGCTGACCGTGCTCAAGGTCACCGGTATCAAGTAGCAAGGGAGCGATCTAATGGCACACAAAAAGGGCGCTTCCAGCTCGCGCAACGGTCGCGATTCCGCAGCGCAGCGGCTCGGCGTCAAGCGTTTCGGTGGTCAGGTCGTCAAGGCCGGCGAGATTCTCGTCCGCCAGCGCGGCACCCACTTCCACCCCGGCGTGAACGTCGGCCGTGGCGGCGATGACACGCTGTTCGCCTTGGCCCCCGGCGCCGTGGAGTTTGGCTCCAAGCGTGGCCGCAAGAACGTGAACATCGTTCCTGTGCCGCGCCCGGAGGCCTGAAACTTAGAGGATTCTCCGCGAATGTGAAGCAGCTGCGAGTTCTCGATCGAACTTTCGCGATAGCTTCACATTCGACGGAGAGGATGTCCGATGCCCCGGTTTGTCGACCGCGTCGTCATTCACACGCGTGCAGGCAACGGTGGCCACGGCTGCGCGTCGGTGCACCGAGAGAAATTCAAACCCCTCGGTGGGCCCGACGGCGGTAACGGTGGTCGTGGCGGCAGCATCGTGCTCGTCGTGGATCCGCAGGTGCACACCCTGCTGGACTTCCATTTCCATCCGCACGTCGACGCCCCCTCCGGCAAGCCGGGTGCGGGCAGCAATCGTGACGGTGCCACCGGCGACGATCTGATCGTGCGCGTGCCGGACGGCACGGTGGTGCTCGATGAGAACGGCCGGATGCTGGCCGACCTGGTCGGTGCCGGTACCCGGTTCGAAGCTGCGCAGGGTGGTCGAGGCGGTCTCGGTAACGCCGCACTGGCTTCCCGGGCCCGCAAGGCCCCCGGCTTCGCGCTCCTCGGTGAGAAGGGGCAGGCCCGTGATCTCACGCTGGAACTCAAGACCGTTGCCGATGTCGGCCTGATCGGGTTCCCGTCGGCGGGCAAATCGTCTCTGGTGTCGACCATCTCGGCGGCCAAGCCCAAGATCGCCGACTATCCGTTCACCACTCTGGTGCCCAACCTGGGCGTGGTGTCGGCCGGCGACAACACTTTCACCGTCGCCGACGTTCCCGGTTTGATCCCCGGCGCATCCGAGGGCCGGGGTCTCGGCCTGGAATTCCTTCGGCACCTTGAGCGCTGCGCGGTGCTCGTGCATGTCGTGGACTGCGCCACAATGGAACCCGGCCGTGACCCGATCTCCGACATCGAGGCGCTGGAGGCCGAACTCGCGGCCTACACCCCGACCCTGCAAGGCGATTCCACGCTGGGCGACCTGGCGTCGCGGCCACGTGCGGTGGTGCTCAACAAGATCGACGTTCCCGACGCTCGGGAGTTGGCCGACTTCGTGCGGGAAGAGGTGCAGTCCCAGTTCGGCTGGCCGGTGTACGAGATCTCGACAGTCAGCCGTGATGGTTTGCGACCGTTGATCTTTGCACTGTGGGAGATGGTGAAGGCGTATCGCGATGCGCAGCCTGAGGCGGTGCCCAGGCGTCCGGTGATCCGGCCGATCGCCATCGACGAGAGCGGATTCACCGTGGAATCGGACGGATCCGGTGGATTTTTGGTGCGCGGTACCCGTCCCGAGCGCTGGATCGCCCAGACCGACTTCGGCAACGATGAGGCCGTCGGCTACCTCGGTGACCGGTTGGCGCGGTTGGGCGTCGAGGATGCGTTGTTCAAGAACGGCGCCAAGCCCGGCTGCGCCGTGACCATCGGCGACATGACCTTCGACTGGGAACCGCAGACCCCGGCCGGCATCGATATGCCGCTGACCGGTCGAGGTACTGACATCCGGCTCGAACAGACCGACCGGACCGGTGCCTCCGAACGCAAGGCCGCACGGCGCGAACGGCGCCAGCCCGGGAGCGAAGACGAGTGACCGGTGCAGGCTCGACGCGTTCCGCACACCGGGAAGCGATTCGGACCGCACGCAGTGTCGTCGTCAAGATCGGCACCACTGCGCTGACCACTCCGTCCGGGGTGTTTGACGCCGGACGGCTCGCTGTCCTGGTCGAGGCCATCGAAGGCCGGATGCGCGCCGGCTCTGATCTGGTGATCGTGTCCTCCGGCGCCATTGCCGCGGGAATCGAACCGCTCGGACTGTCCAAGCGCCCAACGGATCTGGCTACCAAGCAGGCGGCGGCTAGCGTCGGGCAGGTAGCTCTGGTCAACGCCTGGAGTTCGGCCTTCGCCGTCTACAACCGCACGGTCGGGCAGGTACTGCTGACCGCCCATGACATTGCGATGCGGGTGCAGCACAACAACGCTCAACGCACGCTGGACCGGTTGCGTGCCCTGCACGCGGTCGCGATCGTCAACGAGAACGACACGGTGGCCACCAATGAGATCAGGTTCGGCGACAACGACCGGCTTTCGGCGCTGGTGGCCCAGCTGGTCGGTGCCGACGCACTAATCCTGCTGTCCGACATCGACGGCCTGTATGACTCTGATCCCCGAAAAGGGAACGCGCGCTTCATTCCTGAGGTTGGTGCGCAGGGGGATCTCGACGGGGTGGTGGCCGGAGGTGGTAGCCACCTGGGTACCGGCGGCATGGCCTCGAAGCTGTCCTCTGCACTGCTGGCCGCCGATGCCGGGGTGCCGGTGCTGTTGGCCGCCGCGGCGGATGCCGGTGCGGCGCTCAGCGATGCCTCGGTCGGCACCGTGTTCGCACCGCGTCCCGAGCGGATGTCGGCGCGGCGGTTCTGGGTTCGCCACGCCGCGGAGTCGCACGGGGCGCTGACCCTCGACGACGGTGCGGTGCGCGCGGTCGTCCAGCAGCGGCGCTCACTGCTGCCTGCCGGGATCACCGAGGTCACCGGCCACTTCCACGGCGGCGATGTGGTGGATCTGAGGGCGCTTGACGGGCAAACCGTCGCGCGGGGCGTGGTGGCCTACGAGGCTTCGGAGTTGGCCGCGATCATCGGCCGTTCGACGCCGGATCTGCCGGCCGAACTGCGCCGCCCCGCCGTTCACGCCGACGATCTGGTCGCTACCTAGCGATTTGTGCACCTCCGGTAACGCTGACCGTTACGCGCGGTGCACAAATCACAGCTTGGGGGACTCCAGATACAGCGCACCCCAGACGATCTGGGTGATCGTGTCGGCCAACTCGGCATCGTAGGACGCCGGGTGTGACGGCAGATTCTGATGGCAGGACCGTTCCACCATCCACGTCAACGTGCTGGCGGTGGCGGCGGCAGGCAGTTGCGGCCGGATCGACCCGTCGGATTGGCCGTCCTCGATCACCTTGGTGAGTTGATCGGAGATCCCGGCCAGCAGTTCCCGGTAGGTCTGTGCGACGAGTGGGTCATAGCTCGACATCTCGGTGAGTGCGATCAACACGGGTTGGTGGCGCCGATAGCTCGCGACGATGCCCGACATGGCGGAATGGGCGTCGGCGGGGTCGCGGCGTCCGGCGACGCTCCACCACTGTTGGGCAGCCTGGGTCAGATCACCGAACACCTGGGTGGCCAGCCGGCGCAGCAGATGGCCCTTGTCCTCGAAATAGATATAGAAACTGGCCCGGGAGATCCCGGCCGCGGTGGCGAGTTTGTCCACGCTGAGCTCGGTGAAGCTGGTGCCGTCGGCCATCAGCCGGTCGGTGGCGTCGAGCAGTTGGCGTTCGATCCGCTCGCGGCGTTCCTCCCGCTTGGCCTGCGGTTTTCGCGTTACCGATGGCATGACCTCAGGGTATCCGCTTTCGCCACACCTTGACTAGACATAGTGTCTAGACTTATTGTCACCAACATGACTGTGTCGCCCATCACATCAGCCCCTTCGTGGCCTTCCACCGCACGCCCCTACGACCCGATCGACCTGTCGTCGCGGAAGTTCTGGGCCACCACGGCCGCCGATCGTGAGGTCACGTTCGCCGAACTGCGCACCTCCCGCCCGGTCAGCTGGCATCCGCCCGTCGAGGACGCCCTCATGAAGGATCCCGACGATCGCGGGTTCTGGGCGGTGACCCGGCACGCCGACATCGTGGCGGTCAGCCGTGACAGCGAGACATTCCTGTCGGGCAAAGGGGTGCTGTTCGAATCCGTTCCCGAAGAGCTGCTCGAGGCGTCACAGTCCTTCCTGGCGATGGACGCGCCGCGACACACGCTGATCCGCAAACTGGTCCACGCCGCGTTCACGCCCCGGCAGGTGGCCCGCATCGAAGACTCGATCAAGGAGAACGCACGCGACATCGTGGCCGAGCTCAAGGAAGTCGGCAGCGGGGTGGACTTCGTCGACCAGTGCGCCAAGGAACTGCCCATCCGCACGCTGTCGGACATGGTCGGGATTCCCGAGTCCGAACGCCAGCGGGTGGCCCATGCCGCGGACGCGCTGGTGTCCTGGGCCGACCCGGTCTATCTGGCCGGGCGCAACCCGCTGGAGGTGCTGCTGCAGAACCAGATGTGCCTGCATCAGGTGGCGAATGCGCTTGCCGCAGAACGCAGGGAGAATCCGGGCAATGATCTGATCAGCGCGCTGGTGCACGCCGAGGTCGACGGGGACCGGCTCACGGATGCCGAGGTGGCGGCGTTCTTCGTCCTGCTGGCGGTGGCGGGCAACGACACCACCCGCCAGACCACCAGCCACGCGCTCAAGGCGCTCACCGACCACCCTGACCAGAGGGACTGGCTGATGGCGGCTTTCGATGATCGGATCGGCGGCGCCGTGGAAGAGTTCGTCCGGTGGGCCAGCCCGGTGATGACCTTCCGCCGCACCGCTGCGGTCGATACCGAACTGGGTGGGCAGCAGATCGCGGCGGGGGAGAAGGTGGTGATGTTCTATGCATCGGGCAACTGGGACGCCGATGTGTTCGACCGGCCCGAGGTCTTCGACCTGAGCCGAAAGCCCAATCCACACCTCGGTTTCGGCGGCGGCGGACGGCACTTCTGCCTGGGCGCGCATGTCGCCCGGACGCAACTGCGGGCCATCTTCGGTGAGCTGCTGCATCAACTGCCCGACATCGCCGCCGGCGAACCGGCCTACCTGGAGGGCAATTTCGTGCACGCTATCCGGTCGATGCCGTGCACGTTCTCCTGAGTTCACCGGCCAGCAGGACCAGCATCTCCGAACAGCCCGTCTCGACCTTGACGGTGGCCAGGTCGTCGCCGCGGGTAGGTCCGCGGTTGATGATCCCCACCGGGATACCGTGTGCGGCCGCGTGCCGGACGAACCGGTATCCGGAGTACACGGTCAGCGAGGACCCCGCTACCAGGAGTGCATCGGCGTCGTCGATCATCGAATACGCCTGATCGACACGGGGTTTGGGGACACTCTCGCCGAAGTAGACGATGTCGGGTTTGAGCATGCCCGCACAGGCCGGGCAGTCCATGACGACGAACGAGTCCGTCTCGGTGACCACGGCGTCGGCGTCGGGTGCCACCGCGATGCCGCCGACCGACTCGGCGCGTTCGAGGAAGCCGGGGTTGGCTGCCTCCAGTGCGGCGGCCAGCTCGTCGCGAGCCATCGTCGTGCCACAATCCAGGCAGACCACCCGGGCGTAGGTGCCGTGCAGGTTGACCACCGATCGGCTACCCGCCTTACTGTGCAGGAGATCGACGTTCTGGGTGATCAGTCCGTTCACCACACCGGCGGATTCCAGCGTGGCGAGGGCACGATGCCCGGCATTGGGCATGGTTTCGTCCATGTGGCGCCAGCCGACGTGATTGCGGGCCCAGTACCGCTGGCGGAACTCCGGATCGGTGGTGAACTGCCGGATCGTCATCGGGTTGCTCGGCGGGGAGTCCGGGCCGCGGTAGTCGGGGATGCCCGAATCGGTCGACATGCCGGCGCCGGTCAGCACCGCGACACGGCGTCCCTGCAGCAGGGCGACGAGTTCGGGGGCATCCACGCATCCAGGGTAGATCGGTGGGAAAAAGCGTTTGCCTCCCGTGGCAGGGTGACGGGGTGCCCACCTCTCCGGATCTGACCGGCCGCACTCGACGAGCGGCGGCGGCAGCGCTGGACGCCGGGCGTGCGCTCGGCCTGCCTGCCACCGGGACAACGGTGCTGCACGATGCGTTCTCGGTCGTCGTGCGCCTGGAACCGACTCCGGTGGTGGCGCGAGTCCAGGTTGTGTTGCCGCCCGGGATGACACCGCACGCTCAGGCAGAGCGGCAACAGCGCGAACTGGACGCGGTGGCCTGGCTCGAGGGGAGGGGCGTGCCGGTCGTAGCTCCGGCACCACTGTTGCCCCGGTCGCCGGTGCGCCGAGGCGGCTTCGGAATGACGTTCTGGGAGTTGGCCGATGTTGCGGCGGACCACGAGCCGTACTCGGCCGTCCCCATGGTGCATACCGCGACGCTGCACGCCGCGCTTGCGGAACATCCGGACGAACTGCCGTTTCTCACCCCGTTCAACCGGTCGCTCGGAGGTTTGATCGACGAGTTGGACGATGCGTCCCTGCTGCTGCCGAGCGATATCGGCCGGGTCCGCGACGAATACGCGGTGCTGCGTTCGGTGCTGGCCGATCGTGCCGCGTTCGCGGCCAGGTTCCCCGACATGAGTGTGCAGACGATTCACGGGGATGGACCGGCGCTCAATGTGATCCGGACAACCGACGGCGTGCGGTTCTCGGATTTCGAGGACGTCACCTGTGGGCCGGTGGAGTGGGACCTGGCACTGGCCGGCTCAGCTGCGGTCGCCGAGTACGACGACGCGGCGCGAGAACTGGGGTTGCGCACCACGAATCCCGAAGTGCAGAGCCTGGTCGATGCCGCCGCGAGATTGATGATGGTCAGCTGTGCTTTGCTGATACCTCAGTTGCCGGTGCTCGCCGAAGGACTGCTGCCGATGATCGAGGCCTGGCGGGAGTCTCCGTCACTGACGTGAAGTTCACCCATCGCGGTATCACTCATGCGTCAATTGGTACCCAGTGACCCGATCGTGACACTTTTCGGGTGACAATGGGCGCGATGGACTTCTACAGCGCCTACCACCACGGTTTCGTGCGGGTCGCCGCCTGCACCCACCACACGGCGCTGGCGGATCCGCCGGCCAACGCCGAATCGGTGCTCCGGTTGGCGCAGGACTGCCATGACGACGGGGTAGCTGTCGCGGTGTTTCCGGAGTTGACGTTGTCGGGCTACTCGATCGACGACATCCTCCTTCAGGACACCCTGCTGGAGTCGGTGGAGCAGGCGCTCATCGAAATCGTCGCGGCCTCGGTGGTGTTGACGCCGGTGCTGGTCGTCGGTGCGCCGGTGCGGTACCGGCACCGGATCTACAACACCGCGGTCGTCATCCACCGCGGAGCGGTGCTCGGAGTGGCTCCCAAGTCCTACCTGCCGACGTACCGGGAGTTCTACGAACGCAGGCAGATGGCCACCGGCGCCGACGTGCGCGGCACTATCCGGGTGGCCGGTGCCGAGGTGCCGTTCGGGCCGGACCTGCTGTTCGTGGCGTCCGATCTTCCCGGGCTGGTCCTGCATGTCGAGATCTGTGAGGACATGTTCGTGCCCGTGCCGCCCAGTGCGCAGGCCGCGCTGGCAGGTGCGACGGTGCTGGCCAATCTCTCCGGTAGCCCGATCACCGTCGGCCGTGCCGAAGACCGTGCGCTGCTGGCCCGTTCGGCCTCGTCGCGGTGCTTGGCCGCCTATGTGTACGCCGCTGCGGGCGAGGGGGAGTCGACCACCGACCTGGCCTGGGACGGCCAGACCATGATCTGGGAGAACGGGCTGCTGCTCGCCGAGAGCGAGCGCTTCCCGCGCGGTGAACGACGCTCGGTGGCCGACGTGGACCTGGAGTTGCTGCGGTCGGAGCGGCTGCGGATGGGTACGTTCGATGACAACGCCAGACACCATGGCGCCCAAGTCGATTCGTTCCGCCGTATCGAGTTCCAACTCGACCCGCCGACGGGTGACATCGGACTGCGGCGCGAGATCGAGCGGTTCCCGTTCGTGCCGGCGGATCCTGAACGACTGCAACGGGATTGCTACGAGGCCTACAACATCCAGGTGTCCGGGTTGGAACAGCGGTTGCGGGCGCTGAACTACCCCAAGGTGGTGATCGGGGTGTCCGGCGGGCTGGATTCCACGCACGCCCTGATCGTGGCGGCGCGGGCGATGGATCGGGAGAACCGTCCGCGCAGCGACATTCTCGCGTTCACGATGCCCGGCTTCGCTACCGGCGAGCACACCAAGAACAACGCGATCCGGTTGAGCCGGGCCCTGGGTGTGACGTTCGCCGAGATCGACATCAAGAAGACCGCCGAGCTGATGCTGACCGAGATGGACCATCCGTTCGGCCGCGGCGAGAAGGTCTACGACGTGACGTTCGAGAACGTCCAGGCCGGCCTGCGCACCGACTACCTGTTCCGGCTGGCCAATCAGCGCGGCGGCATCGTGCTCGGTACGGGTGACCTGTCGGAGCTGGCGCTGGGTTGGTCGACTTACGGTGTCGGCGACCAGATGTCGCACTACAACGTCAACGGCGGAGTGCCGAAAACCTTGATCCAGCACCTGATCCGGTGGGTGATCTCATCCGATCAGTTCGGGGCCGAGGTAAACGGGGTACTCCAATCGGTGCTGAACACCGAGATCACCCCGGAGTTGGTGCCCGCCGGCGAGGGTGATGAGATCCAGAGCAGCGAGGCCAAGGTCGGCCCCTATGCGCTGCAGGACTTTTCGTTGTTCCAGGTGCTGCGCTACGGGTTCCGCCCGTCCAAGGTGGCCTTCCTGGCCTGGCATGCCTGGCATGACGCAGCCGACGGTGACTGGCCCGCCGGGTTCCCCGAGGACAAGCGTCCGGCGTATTCGCTCAGCGAGATCCGGCACTGGCTGCAGGTCTTCGCGCAGCGGTTCTTCTCGTTCTCACAGTTCAAGCGTTCTGCGTTGCCCAACGGCCCCAAGGTGTCGCACGGCGGCTCCCTGTCGCCGCGTGGGGACTGGCGCGCGCCGTCGGACATGTCGGCGCGGATCTGGCTCGACGAGATCGAACGGGGCGTCCCGGAGCAGTAGTTTTTGCGTCCACCCCACGGTCAATTCAAATTGACGACGCAAAAAATTGACAAGCTAACCTTCTGGCTCGCATCGCCGCGCTAATGTGCGTCGGGTCACATTTCGGTGCCGCCGATGTCGGGTCGAGGGGGTTGTGTTGGGTGCTGCAAAGTACGTCGGTCGGGTAGGTGGATTGGCGGTTGCGCTCGGGGTCGGTTCGGCCGTCGTCCTGGGCGGGCAGGTGCTGGGCACCCCGGTGGCCTCGGCATCGCCCGGCTCGGCCGATACGTCGTCTGAGTCCGCCTCCGCGCCTGCCCACAAGAGTCGGGCCAAGGACCGGCAGAGTGCCCGCTCATTGCGGCAGGCCGCGGTGCGTACGGCGATCAAGGACCGGACGACCAAGCTCGGTGAACCCGGCCGTCATCGCGTCAGCGCGACGACGCCGAAGTCTGACGTCGTCCAAACGATCACCGACCGGCTGTCGGAGGCACAGGACACGATCAAGGCCGGCGTGACCCGTCACGCCAGTGACTCGGACCCGGTCGCCGCCGCCGGAAAACCCAAGGTCACCAAGCCCGCTGAGACGCCGCGGAGCCTGTCATTCGACACCCCCACACTGCCGCGCCCCCTGCGCGATCAGGCCCAGGTCGCCGAGCCAACCGCCATTGCAGAGCCGACGATCGACGCCATCGAAACCGGCGCGAAGGCCGAGCCGCCACCTTCGGCCGGTCCGGCTCCGGTGCGGGGCCTGATCGAGACCGTGGTCAACGACCTCGCGAGGACGCTGGCCGGAAACTCGCCCACCGCGCCCTCGACTGATTCGCCCGCCGAGTGGGTTCTGCTGGCGGCCGCGCGCCGGGAGTTCGCCACCTCGGCCGCCGCGCCCTCCGTGAGCGCCACCGGCGGCATCACCGCGGCCCCGTCGGTCGGCATCACCGATGGCATCATCCGCGGCCAAACCGGGGCCACCAGTTCGAGTGGGCTGCCGCTCAGCTACACCGTCATCGGTGACCCGAGCGGAGGCGGCAAGGTCCGGCTCAACTCGGCCAACGGCAGCTTCACGTTCCTGCCCTATGCGACCGTCGTCGCCAGCGGCGGCACCGAGAAGTTCACCGTCCTGGTCGCTGAGACCACGGCGTTTGATGCTGCACTGCAACAGATCCCGATAGTGGGCATGGTCGTGCCGCAGGTGCTGGTGATCGTGCATCAGGTACCGATCGTCAACGACTTGTTGGCGCCGCTCATCGGCAAGTCGGAGATGGTGGACGTCAACGTGGACGTCGGCGAGCTCGCACCGGCGGGTACCCCGGTGGCCTACACGGTCAAGGTGACGTCCTTCGACGGCACGCCGATCAGCATGAACTATTTCCCGGCATCGGGCCTTCAGGAAGGGGAAAAGGCGCCGACGATCTTCAGCGGCGCGGGCCTGTCCAGTGCAGGGGATACGAACCCGTACTCCGGCGGCGCCACCGGTGTCGGCACGTTCCGCAACGCGGGCTACAACGTCGTCACCTGGGATTCGCGGGGCGAGCACGACTCGGGCGGGCTCCTGCAACTCGACAATCCGTTCTTCGAGGGCCGCGACGTGTCGGCCATGATCGACTACGTCGCCAAACAGTCCGGCACGCAACTCGACGCCGCGAATGATCCGCGGATGGGCATGGTGGGCCCGTCATACGGCGGTGGCATCCAGTGGGTGGCCGCGGGCACCGACAACCGGATCGACGCGATCGTCCCGACGATCTCGTGGAACTCCCTGAACAGTTCGCTGTACCCCAACGAGGCGTTCAAGACGTCGTATGCGGCGCTGCTGCTGCTGTCGTTGGTGACGTCGGGCGCGAACATCAACAGCCAGCTGTACACCGGCATCTTCACCGGTGGGCTGCTCGGCATCCTGACCCCCGAGCAGCAAGCCCTGCTGGCCAGCAGCGGCCCGACCGCGCTGGTCAACAAAGTCACCGCACCGACGCTGATCATCCAGGGCACCGTCGACGTGTTGTTCCCGCTGCAGCAGGCCATGGACAACGCGCAGATCCTCGACGCCAACGGCGTGCCGGTGAAGATGGTCTGGTTCTGCGGCGGCCACGGCAACTGCGAGACCCCGCCCGGTGACAGTGCCGAGATGGTTCAGACCGCGACGCTGAGCTGGTTGGACACCTACGTCAAACACAAGGGCGAAGCCGTCGACGACGGGCTGCCCAAGTTCCAGTGGATCGATCAGAACGGCGACCACTACACGTCCGACCTCCTGCCGACCGACCCGAATTTCACCGGGACCCCGGTCACCGCATCGGGCAGCGGCGGGCTGCTCGGAATCGTCCCGATCCTCGGTGGTTCCGGACCGGGCGCGGCGGGGATCCCCTTCGGCCTCGGGGACGGCACCAAGGCCGCCAACGCGGTGAACGTCAAGGTGACCGCGCCGTCGGGCACCGCCACCCAGATCGTCGGTGCGCCCGAGCTGACGATGACCTACTCCGGCATCGGCACCAGCCGCCACGTGTACGCCCAGATCGTCGACGACCAGACCGGGCAGGTGATCGGCAACGTGGTCACACCGATTCCGGTCACTCTCGACGGCCGGGAACGCACCGTCACCATCCCGATGGAGGCCGTGGCCTACACGCTGGAGCCCGGACACACCGCCACGGTGCAGATCACCACGTCGGCGACGTCGTTCCTCAACTTCACCCAGTTCGGCGCCATCAACATTTCCGGTGTGGAGGTGTCGTTGCCGACCGCGGGACCCGGAGCCAATGTGCAGCCCGCGGCGGCTGCCAGGGAGGACCTGGTCAGCGTCTAGAGCCGGCCCTCGACGCGCAGATCCGGGTGGACCCACTCCGGTGAGCGTCGTGCCTTGAAGGCGCGGAAACCCTCCGCTGCCTCGTCGCCGCTGTAGCTCGCCTTCATGCCGATCCGGTCGTAGAGGCCCATATAGCTGTCCAGGCTGGACTTGACCACCCCGCGGGCCCGGGGTGCGGTCCGGCAGCATTGGGCGAGCACTTCGGTTGCGGCAGAGAGTAATTCGTCGTGCGGCACCAGCCGGGCGACCAAGCCCCAGTCGACGGCCTCCTGGGCGCTGAGCGTGCGTCCGGTGAACATCAGGTCGCGGGTGCGGACCGGGCCGATCAGGCGGGCCAACATCTGGCTGTAGTAGGTGTCGGCGATGCCGCGGTACAACTCGGGCACCCGGAAGGTGGCGCGGTCGCTGACCACCGCCATGTCACTGCAGATCGCGATCTGGAACCCGCCGCCCTGGCACAACCCGTTGACCGCGCTCACCACCGGCTTGACCGATTGGCGCAGCGTTTCGAACGGGGTGACGTCCATCGACAGGGCTGCGCCGAAGCTCATCCAGTCGTCGACGCCGTTGCCGCCGCCGAGGTCGCCGCCGGGTGCGAACACGTCCCCGGTTCCGGTGATCAGCAGGCCGGCCAGATCGGGATCCGCCTCGACGTGGGTGACCGCGTACCGGATGCCGAAGTACATGGCCGGGGTCATCGCATTGCGGGCCTCGGGCCGGTCCAGGGTGACCACGCCGAACGGTCCCTGCCGTTCGAACCTGAGGTACGGGGTGCCGAGCCAGTCGCCTTCGGGTGGTCGTGGACTGTTTCCCTGGGTCATGTCGGCGACTATAACGCCAACGGTATCGGCTTCAGTTGGCGGCGTCAGGGCATCAGGACGGCGTCGATGTCGGCAGCCGACGGCGCGCAGCCGCCGGCCCCGCGCACCAGGGTGGCCAACGCTCCGGCCGCGCAGGCGCGCCGCAGCGCCGACTCGTGACCGGCGGTCCAGTTGGCGGCCAGCACCCCGGCGAACACGTCACCGGCACCGGCGGTGTCCAGGGCCTGTACCGCGGGGGCCGGCACGTCGAACCGCTCTTCAGTGCCCAGGTAGCTGGCGCCTCGTGCGCCCCGGGTGATCACCAGATGTCGTACCGGCCAGTGCCATTCGGCTGCCTCGGTCTCGTTGACCACCACCACGTCGACCAGTTCCGACAGGCCGAGCAGCTGATGGGCGGCGGTACCTCCCGGTGAGGCGTTGAGCATCACCACCGCCCCGGCCGCCTTTGCCAACCGGGCCGCGGCGATCGCCGTCGCCACCGGGATCTCCAACTGGATCAGGACGACCTCGCTCCAGACGATGGCCGTGCGTGCCGCGGCGGAATCCACCTCGAGCCGGGCATTGGCGCCCGGCGCCACCACGATGCAGTTCTCGCCGACCCCGTCGACCAGGATCGCGGCCGATCCGCTCGGACCGGGCACACATGTCACGGCGTCGGTCGCGACCCCGGTGGCTTGGAGATGCTCCCGCAGGTTTGTCGCGGCGGCATCGTCACCGAGCGCGGCGACCAGTGCGACCTCGGCGCCGGCCCGCGCGGCCGCCACCGCCTGGTTACCGCCCTTGCCGCCGGGCGCGGACACCAGCGACGACGCGAGCACGGTCTGTCCCGGGCGCGGCAGCGCGCCGACGGTGAAGGTGAGGTCGGCGTTGATGCTCCCGACGACGCAAACCCGCGCAGCGGCCATAAACGAAAAGGCTAGCCCGGCGTGCTTGTCTTAGGGCGCCTGACACCTGTCGAAGGGCGTCAACTCCTCCGATACGCTGGCTAGATGAGCGTTCAGACGCAGTCGCCGGCGGTGTCGCAAGCAGACCTGCGCGAGCAGGTGCACGAGGCCGCGCGTCGCGCCCGCGTCGCGGCCCGCACCCTGGGCACCCTGAGCACCGAGACCAAGAACCGTGCGCTGCATGCCGCGGCCGACAGCGTGCTGGCCCATGTCCACGAGATCCTGGCCGCCAACGCCGCCGACGTCGAGGCCGCCCGCGAGTCGGGAACACCCGAGGCCATGCTGGACCGGTTGGCACTCAACCCGCAGCGGGTCGACGGCATCGCAGCCGGGTTGCGTCAGGTCGCCGGGCTGCCCGATCCGGTCGGCGAGGTGTTGCAGGGCCGTACCCTGCCCAATGGGCTGCAGCTGCGTCAGCAGCGGGTGCCGCTGGGTGTGGTCGGCATGGTCTACGAGGGCCGCCCCAACGTCACGGTGGACGCCTTCGGGCTCACCCTCAAATCCGGGAATGCCGCTCTGCTGCGCGGTAGTTCGTCGGCGGCCCGGTCCAATCAGGCCCTGGTGACCGCGCTGCGTTCGGCACTGGCCTCGGTCGGTCTGCCCGTGGATGCGGTGCAGTTGCTGCCCAGCCATGACCGCGCCAGTGTCACCCACCTGATCCAGGCCCGCGGGCTGGTCGACGTGGTGATCCCGCGCGGGGGAGCCGGCTTGATCGAGGCCGTGGTGCGCGATGCGCAGGTTCCGACCATCGAGACCGGTGTCGGCAATTGCCATGTCTACGTTCATTCCTCGGCCGACGTCGACCTGGCCGAGAAGATCCTGCTGAATTCCAAGACCCGGCGCCCCAGCGTCTGCAATGCCGCCGAGACCCTGCTGGTGGACAAGGCGCTGCAGACGACCGTGCTGCCCCGGCTCACCGCCGCGCTGCGCGAGGCCGGGGTCACCGTGCACGCCGACCCGACGGACGAGGAGCTGCACACCGAATTCCTCTCGATGGACATAGCGGTCGCGGTGGTGGACGGGCTCGACGGCGCGATCGCCCACATCAACGAGTACGGCACCGGGCACACCGAGGCCATCGTGACTACGGATCTTGCTGCGGCCCAGCGCTTCACCGAACAGGTGGACGCGGCCGCGGTGATGGTCAACGCGTCCACCGCGTTCACCGACGGAGAGCAGTTCGGTTTCGGCGCCGAGATCGGCATCTCCACCCAGAAGCTGCATGCCCGCGGACCGATGGGCCTGCCCGAACTGACCTCGACCAAATGGATCGTGTGGGGAGACGGTCAGACCCGCCCGGCTTAGCCGCCGACCAGATAGAGACCAGGAGACCACATGAGCGTGCCCGCTCGCCCCGCTCGTCCCGCTCCGCTGTTCACCGACATCGACGATGTCGCGCGGCGCCTGGCGGAGACCGGCTACCTGCCCGATACCGCCACCGCGACAGCGGTTTTCCTCGCCGACCGGCTGGGCAAGCCATTGCTCGTGGAAGGGCCCGCGGGCGTAGGCAAGACCGAGCTGGCCCGCGCGGTGGCCGCAACCACCGGCTCCGAACTGGTCCGCCTGCAGTGCTACGAGGGTGTCGACGAGGCCCGCGCGCTCTACGAGTGGAACCACGCCAAGCAGATCTTGCGGATCCAGGCCGGGCAGAACGCAAACGGCGGCGACTGGGACCAGACCAAGATGGACGTGTTCAGCGAGGAATTCCTGCTGACCCGCCCGCTGCTGACCGCGATCAAGCGCACCGACCCGACCGTGCTGCTGATCGACGAGACCGACAAAGCCGACATCGAGATCGAGGGCCTGCTGCTGGAGGTGCTCTCCGACTTCGCGGTCACGGTCCCGGAACTGGGCACCATCACCGCCGAGCGGCCGCCGTTCGTCCTGCTGACGTCCAACGCCACCCGGGAACTCTCCGAGGCGCTCAAGCGTCGCTGCCTGTTCCTGCACATCGACTTCCCGGATGCCGATCTGGAGCGCCGCATCCTGCTGTCCCGCGTGCCCGAACTGCCCGAGCACAT
Source organism: Mycolicibacterium lutetiense (assembly GCF_017876775.1). Classification (NCBI taxonomy): domain Bacteria; kingdom Bacillati; phylum Actinomycetota; class Actinomycetes; order Mycobacteriales; family Mycobacteriaceae; genus Mycobacterium; species Mycolicibacterium lutetiense. The sequence continues at coordinate 1,196,206 of NZ_JAGIOP010000001.1, forward strand.
CGCAGCCGAGCTGGTGAAGATCATCGGCGTGATGCGCGGCATGCAGCTCAAGAAGGTGCCGTCGGTCGCCGAGACCATCGACTGGGGTCGCACCGTGCTGGCACTGGGCATGGACACCATCGACGACGAGATGATCGCCGCCACCCTCGGTGTGGTGCTCAAACATCAGTCCGACCAAGTCAAAGCGGCCGGCGAACTGAGGCTGAACTGATGGGACTGAACTAGTGACCCCCCGCCGGGTTCGACCGCCCCAGCCGCTGGCCCCGCACGGCTTGCCGGGGCATCTCGTCGAGTTCGTCGAAGCCCTTCGTGGACAAGGCATCTCGGTCGGTCCGTCGGAGACGGTAGACGCCGGGCGGGTGATTACCGTGCTCGGGTTGGGCGATCGTGCGGCGTTGCGCGAGGGCATTGCCTGCGCGGTGCTGCGACGCCCCGATCACCGCGACACCTACGACGCGATGTTCGACCTGTTCTTCCCGGCGGCGCTGGGCGCGCGCACCGTGCTCTCCGATGACGAGACCGGAGCAGAGGGCGACACAGCGGACCGCCTCCAGCTCCCGCCCGAGGACATCGAGGCGATGCGCGACGCGTTGGTGCAGATGCTGGCCGACAACGAGGATCTGGCCAATCTCGATGACCGCATGGCGGCGATGATCGCGCGGATCGTCGAGGCCTACGGCCGCTACAACTCCAGCCGTGGCCCGTCGTACTCGTCGTATCAGGCACTGAAGGCCATGAGCCTCGACGATCTGGAAGGCCGGCTGCTGGCCGGACTGCTCGCCCCCTACGGTGAGGAGCCCACGCCGACCCAGGAGGAGATCGCCAAGGCGCTGGCCGCCCAGCGCATCACCCAGCTGCGCAAGATGGTCGAGTCCGAGACCAAGCGGCGCACCGCCGAGCAGTTGGGCCGCGACCACGTGCAGATGTACGGGGTGCCGCAGCTGGCCGAGAACGTCGAGTTCCTGCGCGCCTCCGGCGAGCAACTCCGTCAGATGCGTAAGACCGTGCAGCCGCTGGCGCGAACGCTGGCGACGCGGCTGGCCGCCCGGCGCCGCCGGTCGCGGTCGGGCGAGATCGATCTGCGTAAGACGCTGCGCAAGTCGATGTCCACCGGCGGTGTGCCGATCGACGTCGTGCTCAAGAAGCCCCATCCGGCCCGTCCCGAGCTCGTGGTGCTCTGCGATGTGTCGGGCTCGGTGGCCGGGTTCAGCCACTTCACCCTGATGCTGGTGTCGGCGCTGCGCCAGCAGTTCTCCCGGGTTCGGGTCTTCGCCTTCATCGACACCACCGACGAGGTCACCGATATGTTCGGTCCGGAGGCCGATCTGGCGGTTGCGGTGCAACGCATCACCCGCGAGGCAGGTGTCTATACCCGCGACGGGCACTCCGACTACGGGCACGCGTTCGTGTCGTTCCTGGACAAGTACCCCAACGTGTTGTCCCCGCGCAGTTCGCTGCTGGTGCTGGGCGACGGCCGGAACAACTACCGCAACCCCGAGACGGCACTGCTGGCACACATGGTGTCGGCCAGCCGGCATGCGCACTGGCTCAACCCGGAGCCCAAGCACCTGTGGGGCAGCGGGGACTCGGCGGTGCCGAAGTACCTCGAAACCATCCCGATGCACGAGTGCCGCTCGGCCAAGCAGTTGGCCGCGGTGATCGACGGTTTGCTGCCGGTCTGAGCCCGGCCGGATTCGCGCGGGTGCCAGGGCGGGTCAACGCTCCCGTAAGCTGCCTCTTTGTGGCAAGACGGCGCAGGCTGGGTGTGATGGGTGGGACGTTCGATCCCATCCATAACGGGCACCTGGTCGCCGCCAGTGAGGTGGCCGACCTGTTCGAGCTGGACGAAGTGGTGTTCGTCCCGACCGGTCAGCCGTGGCAGAAGCACGACCGGCGCGTGAGCGCTCCTGAGGACCGGTATCTGATGACGGTGATCGCCACCGCGTCCAACCCGCGTTTCTCGGTCAGCCGGGTCGACATCGACCGGGGTGGGGCGACCTACACCAAGGACACCCTGCGTGATCTGCACGATCTCAATGCCGACAACGACTTGTACTTCATCACCGGAGCCGATGCCCTGGCCTCGATCCTGTCGTGGCAGAACTGGGAGGACCTGTTCTCCATGGCGAGGTTCGTCGGCGTGAGCCGACCGGGCTACGAGCTGGACGGTGAACACATCGAGGCGGCGCTGCGAGAGCTGCCGCCGGACACACTGACATTGGTCGAGGTGCCCGCGCTGGCCATCTCGTCCAGCGACTGCCGCAAGCGGGCCTCCGAAGGCCGGCCGATCTGGTACCTGGTGCCCGACGGCGTGGTGCAGTACGTGGCCAAACGCGGGTTGTATTCCGCTGACGGGAAGGGTGAACACATCATGGAGCCGGTTCGATGAGCGCGACTGCTGAGGCCGTGGAGATGGCGACGGTGGCTGCCAAGGCCGCCTCGGCCAAGCTGGCCGACGATGTGGTCGTCATCGACGTGTCGGATCAGTTGGTGATCACCGACTGTTTCGTGATCGCGTCGGCCTCCAATGAGCGTCAGGTCAACGCGATCGTCGACGAGGTCGAGGACAAGATGCGGCTGGCCGGGTACAAGCCCGCGCGCCGCGAAGGTACCCGCGAGGGGCGTTGGACGCTGCTCGATTACGTGGACATCGTCGTACACATCCAGCATCAGGACGAGCGGGAGTTCTACGCCCTGGAACGGCTGTGGCGCGACTGCCCGACGGTTCCGGTCGAGCTGGAATCACCCGAGGTCGACGAATGAGGACGCGATGACGGTCCGTCGGCTGGTGCTGTTGCGCCACGGCCAGACCGAGTACAACGCGGGCAGTCGGATGCAGGGTCAGCTCGACACCGAGTTGTCCGATCTGGGCCGCGACCAGGCCGCGGCGGCGGCCGAGGTGCTGGCCAAGCGTCAGCCGCTGCTGATCGTGTCCTCGGATCTCAAGCGTGCCCTGGACACTGCGATGGCCCTCGGTGACCGTGCCGGGATCCCGGTAGCCGTGGACAAGCGGTTACGTGAGACGCATCTGGGGGACTGGCAGGGTCTGACGCACCAGGAGGTGGACACGGCATCCCCGGGCGCCCGCTCCGCGTGGCGCGAGGATGCGCGGTGGGCGCCACACGGTGGTGAAAGCCGCGTCGACGTGGCCGACCGCAGCATTCCGGTTGTCGCTGAACTTGTTGCCGGGCAACCCGATTGGGGCCAGGACGGGGTCGGTGGCGGGGCAGACCGCCCGGTGGTGCTGGTCGCACACGGCGGGCTGATCGCGGCGCTGACCGCGGGCCTGCTCGGCCTGCCGGTGGACAACTGGCCGGTGCTCGGCGGCATGGGTAACGCCAGTTGGGTTCAGCTGTCGGGACATTCCGAGGATTCCGGGGACACGGTGGACTTCGAAGCGATCCGCTGGCGGCTGGATGTGTGGAATGCCTCGGCACAGGTGGCCAACGATGTCCTCTGATCACGTGCCGTCAGAGACCCGGCGCACCCTGCTGGTGTTCTGTGACTCCCTGTCCTATTTCGGCCCGACCGGCGGGCTGCCGTCCGACGATCCGCGGATCTGGCCCAACATCGTGGCCGAGCAGCTGGGCTGGGACGTCGAACTCATCGGCCGGATCGGGTGGACCTGCCGCGACGTCTGGTGGGCCTCGACCCAGGATCCGCGGGCGTGGGCGGCGTTACCTCGCGCCGGCGCGGTGGTTTTCGCCACCAGCGGCATGGACTCGCTCCCTTCACCGTTGCCGACGGCGCTGCGCGAGCTGATCCGCTATGTGCGTCCGGCCTGGCTGCGACGCT